>JAVHVE010000001.1:0-116352 GCA_032160705.1 Acidobacteriota bacterium
CGAGATGCAGATCATCGGTGCGGTGATGCGTAAACTGATTCACCTTGCTTACGGAGTCTTGAAGAGTGGCAAGCCGTATGATCCGCTGTATGCACAAAATGCTTGACACCTAACACGGTATCTAACCGGGCGGGAAAAATCTTAACAAGCATCCGAGTCTTGCGAATGAAAGCCGCGCTATTTCCGCTCCGGTTGAATGAGTTGTTAGACCGCCCTTGAATTGTATCACTCAACGTTCCGCTTGTTTTCCTGAGCCTCATCACTCAAGCCTTAGCTGTTTTGTTTATGCGAAGCGGTGCTAACGCTAATTAGACCGAAGCATTCGGCCTAAGTCATTTAGTCCGATTGCGGTCTAAGTAGTCAAAAAGAGGTAAATTACCGCAACCTTCGGTCTAAGACCGCTAAAACCTGGCTTTTACCGCACACTCATTGCATAATCTGTTATCCTCGCAAAAACTCCAACCTCATCAGGAGAATGCCTCATGCCTCAATCTACGTCTACGCGGCAGAAATCCCCGTTGCTCGAACAGGTTCGCCAACAACTACGGCTTAAGCATTATAGCATCCGCACTGAACAAGCTTATGTGCAGTGCATCAAACGCTTCATCCTTTATCACCGCAAGCGACACCCGCAGGAGATGGGCGTGGATGAAATCCGGCAGTATCTCTCACACTTAGCCATTGCTGGGAATGTGGCGGCCTCAACGCAGAACGTAGAATTAGCAGCGCTGCTATTCCTTTACCGCGAAGTGCTGGGACGAGACTTACCCTTTGTTGATGGCATTGAGCGGGCTAAACAACCCAAAAGAGTGCCGACGGTTCTCACGCGCGAGGAAGTCGCAAAGATACTGACCGAGCTTTCAGGCACGTATCGCCTGATGACGAGCCTGCTCTACGGCACCGGAATGCGGCTGATGGAGTGCGTGCGCCTGAGGGTCAAGGACATAGACTTCGGATACCGGCAGATAACGATCAGGGACGGTAAAGGAGGAAAGGACAGGAGGACGCTGCTACCTGAGTCCCTGTCCGTGCCGCTCAGGAGGCAACTGGAGCGAGCACGCCTGCTGCACGAGGAGGATTTACAAAGCGGCCACGGGAGCGTGTATCTGCCAAACGCCCTGGAGCGTAAGTATCCGAACGCGGCAAAGGAGTGGGCATGGCAGTGGGCGTTTCCAGCCGGGAAGTTATCTCTAGACCCGCGTTCGGGTGAGGTCAGGAGGCACCATACCTCGGAGGACGCGCTGCAACGGGAAGTGAAGAGGGCAATTAGGAAAGCCGGAATCGAGAAGAGAGTGAGCTGTCATACGCTCAGACATAGCTTTGCCACGCACCTGTTAGAAGATGGCTACGACATCCGCACGATTCAGGAGTTGTTAGGCCATGCCGACATCTCGACGACAATGATTTATACGCATGTCTTAAATCGGGGCGGGAAGGGCGTTAGAAGCCCGATTGATAAGTGAAATCTGCACGCTACATTGTATCACCAGGTATGGGTAGATAATGAAGCAATGGGGAACTTTGCGAAGGATGCTTTACAGTAAATGAGGGAGCAAGAAAAGAGTATGGCCTAGAATTTGGCAGACTATTGGCAAACCAAACGAGTACGGGCGGCCAAAAGTTGCCCGTAAACTATTGATTTTATGGAGGCGGCGATCGGAATCGAACCGATGAATAAAGGTTTTGCAGACCTCTGCCTTACCACTTGGCTACGCCGCCGCGCAAGAAGGGGAAAGTGGAAAGGCGAAGGGCGAAAGTTAAGCCGGGACTTTCTCCTTTCGCCCTTCGCCTTTCCACTTGATCTTTGGAGCGGGAGACGAGATTTGAACTCGCGACTTCGACCTTGGCAAGGTCGCACTCTACCACTGAGTTACTCCCGCTTGCGGAAAATAGATTCTACAGATTCACAATTCCTTGTCAAGCGAGCTTTGCCCGGGGCACAAGCTCTTCAATAATCATCCGGCGCGTCTGCCCAACGCCGCTTGCGAAACTTCTCATCCGTCCAGAAGTTGCGTAAAACTTCCAGACGCGGGCGGGGCGCTGCCTCACCACCGCCACGCTTATCCGCAGGCGGCAAGATGACGCTGACCACATCATAACGATAAGGCGCATCCACCAAACCGAACATTCGCCGGTAGACTCGCGCGGCGCGTGCGATCTGCCGCTGCTTGCGTAGATCAACGTTAGCTTCGGGCGCGGCAAACCAGTCGGAGGCGCGTGTCTTGACCTCTATGAAGCAGAGCGTTGTCGCATCGTAGGCGATGAGGTCAATTTCCGCCTTGACGAGAGCGCCGCGTAGATTGCGCCCGACGGGAAGCTGGAAGTTTGAAGCGACAAGCGCGTAGCCGAGTCGTTCGAGATGCTCTGCCGCAAGCCGCTCACCGCGCTGTCCGAGCAGGAGATGCGGAGCGAGTTCGCCAGGAGTTTCCTCGCGAGCGATGTTGGCCTCGTCGCCAGGCGTCCATCTTGTCAGTCTTATTAGTAGTGTCTTCAGGCTTCGAGGGTTGAGGCTCGACCAGCGCATGAGGGTTGTCCTTTCCGCAAGCTTTTCTTCTTCTACAAGAAATCCGTGAGTATTGAGCCTTCAGGTGATCTCTTTCAACTTGAAAGCCTATCTTGCGCCGCACCCCTGATGCAAGCCGTCTAATTCAAGAAGCGCTTGCGAGTGATTCTCATCGCGCGTTACACTTCCGTCATGCGCCCCGAAAGCTCTATCAATCCTTCTTCCCCGCGTTGAGTTGTCTGAAAGACAGTGAAAATATCTATGCAGCCTGAAAGTGTCGAGCAAGCCGAGGATGCGTCCGTCACGGACGCCAGCGAAGCGACAGCGCAGGAACTTCCCAGAGCGTTGAGCGTTCCATTACCGCTCGCGGTAATCGTCGGACGCCCGAACGTCGGCAAGTCCACGCTCTTTAACCGCATCATCAGCGAGCGCCGCTCGATTACGGGAGACGAGCCGGGCATCACGCGCGACCGCATCTACGGCGAAGCGGAGTGGAACGGTCGGCGATTCTCGATTGTCGATACGGGCGGGATCGTGCCGGACGACGATGCTGTGATTCCGGCCAACATCCTGAAACAAGCGGGAGCCGCGATTGAAGACGCGCAGGTGCTCGTCTGGGTAGTGGATGCGCGCAAGGGCGTTACGCCTCTCGATGAAGAACTGGCACGGCTGCTGCGCACGACCGGGAAACGTGTACTGGTGGCAGCCAACAAAGCTGATGCGGCGCGCTGGGAAACGGATGCGGGTGAGTTTTATAGCTTCGGCTTTGACGAAGTCTTTCCGGTCTCGGCAGAGCAGGGCAACGGCGTCGGAGATTTGCTGGACGCGGTTGTTGAAAATTTCGAGCCGCTTGAGACAGGCTTTAGCGAAGAAGCCAAGGTTGCTCGGTGGCGTGAATTGCGCCTCGCAATTATCGGCAGACCGAACGTCGGAAAATCTTCGCTCTTGAATCGCTTGCTTGGCGAAGAGCGCGTCATCGTCTCGCCAGTGGCAGGCACGACGCGCGATGCCGTTGACACTTTGCTCGAAGTCGAAGGCCAGCCAGTTCGCCTCATTGACACTGCGGGCATTCGTCGCAAGGGAAAGACCGAAGAGGTGGCGGAAAAACTCTCCGTGATGATGGCGCGGCGTAGCCTTGAGCGCGCGGATGTGGCAATCGTGGTCATTGATGCTGCGGAAGGTGTGGCGGCGCTCGACGCCAATATCGCGGGCTACGCGCACGACGCGGGCTGCTCGATCATCATCGTCGTCAACAAGTGGGATGCTGTGCCGGACAAGGAGACGGGAACTCCTGCCGCGTTTGAGCGCGGTTTGCGCGACAAGATGAAGTTTCTCGATTGGGCTCCGGTTGTAACCATCTCGGCTTTGACGGGGCAGCGCGTGGAGAGAATCCTGCCGCTCGCATTGCGCGCTAATGAGGCGCGCAATCGGCGCATTCAGACTTCGCAGTTGAACGCATTTTTCGAGCGCGCGGTTTCGCAGCCTCGCGGCGGGAGCGCCCCCGCGCCCGTCAAAGGCGGAGTCTCGCGCCTCCACGTTCAGTACATGACGCAGGTCGGAGTGCGCCCGCCTACTTTCATCGTCTTTACAAAGGGAGGCAAACCCGGACTCCATTTTTCCTACGAGCGTTACTTGCAGAATCGCCTGCGCGAAGAATTCGATTTCTTCGCCACCCCGCTCAAGATTATTGAAAGGCATAGTCGGAAGAGCAGGAAATAGTTTTCAGTTTTTAGTTTTCAGTTTTCAGTAAAAGCAAGTGGCTTGTCTCTGAAAACTGAAAACTAAAAACTGAAAACTGACGTTATGACAGAGTTCGCGGAGTTGTTCGGACACATCAGCGACCCGGCCATTGTGATAGATGAGGCGGGGCGGCGCGTCCATGCCTGCAACGATGCCTTCGCGACGCTCGCCGTGCAGTCGTGTGCTTCTCTGACCGGGATGGATGTTTCCTCACTGCTGCATTTCGAGGATGGTACGAGCAACGCTGATGGAACGGAGCAGGCGACCGTGCTCGTCAATGGCGAATATCCTTTGCGCGTGCGCGTCGAGCGCATTGATTGCCACTGGCAGGAGCAGCCTGCGACCCTCTGTCTCTTCAAACATCTGGACATCAGGAATCACGCGGCGGACGATTCAGACGCGATGGTGACGAGCGACGAGATGAGCGCGCTCTTTGATTACCTGCGCGAAGCCACAGAGCAACTCGAAGTCGTCAACCGCGTCGTCGCCGCCGTCAATTCCAGCCGCACGATTGAAGAGGTTTTCAACCTGGCCAGCCAGCAGATGCGTGCGCTGATTCCTTTCGACCGTGCCTCCATCGCGCTTTGCGAAGAAGATGGCGAAACTTTGCGCGTCTTTGCGCTCTCGGGAGAATATGCTGGCTCGCTTTCCTTGGGCGCGACCGCCGCGATGCGCGGCTCGGTGACCGAACGCGCGCTCGATCAGCATGAGATGGTCGTCATCCCTGAGTTGAACGCCGAGCAGCGTTTCAATGTTTATGATGATCTGGAGCGTGAAGGTTTTCGTTCCGCAGTTTGCTGCCCGCTCTTCTCCAACCGTCGCGCCATCGGCAGCCTCAATTTGACATCCAAAACGCCTGCCACTTACGGGCGCAAGCACCTGCTTGCGCTTGAACGTCTCGCGCCCCCGCTCGCCATCGCGATTGAAAAAGTGTTGCTACTCGAACAAGCCGAGAAGCGTTCGCAGGAATTAGAGACAACCGCCAGTCGTGAAGAGTTAGCCGGGCGCATCGGACGCAAGCTCTCCGGCTCGCTCGACCCGTCGGCGGTCTTGCAGGAAACCGTGGACGCACTCGGCGCGGCGCTCAAAGCTGATCGCTGCCACGTCACGCTGCTCGACGGCGAGGAAGATTACGCGCTCGTCGGTTATGAATACCTGGCGCGGCGCGATGTCGGTTCTCTGCGCGGGCATCGCATCCCACTCCGCTCAAGCGCCTACGCGCAACGGGTGATCGCGTCTGACAGGCCGACGGCTCATAACGACATTCGCGAGATTGAACAGGACGAGCTAGTCAAGCTTTACGTTCGGCTGAACGTGTGCGCCGTGCTGGCCGCGCCCGTCGTCGTGCATGGAATGCACAGAGGTCTGCTTGAGCTGCACATGAATTGCGACCCGCGCGAATGGACGGAAGATGATGCGAAACTTTTGGGAGCGGTCGCCGCGCAGGTCTCTGTGGCGCTGACGAACGCGCGACTCTATGAAGCCAGCCGACGGCGCAGCCAGGAACTCGAAGGGCTTTACAAAATCTCGCGCGCCTTCTCGACTTTGACCGATACATCCGAGATTTATGGGCGATTGACGAGCGCGATTGCGGAGTTGGTCGGCGGCGAAAAATGTTTACTGGCAACGTATGACCGGCGACAGGCGATGGTGCGCGCAGAAGCGCCGGGCTATAAAACTCCGCCCGAAATGATTCGGGATTTTCACTTCACACTCAACCCGGAGGGCGCGAGCGAATACGTTTATCGCACGGGCGAAACCGAATACGTTTACCGAACGGGTGAACCTTTCTTCTCGAATGATCCGGGCAGGGACGAGCGTTTCAATCAGGAATTCATCGCCCGTCACGAGGTGCGCTCGGCTTTGATTGTGCCTTTGCTCATCAAGCGCGAGTTGATCGGATTTATCTACGTGGCGAATCGTCCGGGCGGCTTTCGCCAGCGCGACGTGCAGTTGCTCGAAATCTTCGCTGCGCAGGCGGCGGAAACCATCGCCTACGCGCGCCTCTTTACAACCATTCAGGCACAGGCCGAGCGCGAGGCGGTGGTCAATCGTCTCGTCCTGGCTTTGCAACAGGCCAGCGAGCCAAGGCGCGGCGTCGAGATGGTAGTTGAACGCGTCGGGCAAGTGCTGGGGCTTGATCGTTGCATCGCCAGTTTATTTTCGGAGAACGAGCAGTCGGATATTTACGGCGAGTGGTGCGCCGAAGGCGTCTCGCGCGTTGGCGACGACCCGGAAGTCCTGGAGCGCTCGCCTGTTCAGCAGTGGTTGAAAGATCACCGGCAGCCTTTGGTCGTCGCCAATGTGCATGAACACAAGTTGGCCGCCGGAGTCGAAGACTTGATTGAGAAGACCAATCTTGAAAGTCTGGTGGTCGTTCCCATCATGCACCAGGGGCGCGTCATCGGTTCATTGAGCGGGCATCAGACTACGCGGCAGCGGCGATGGGCTGAAGACGACATTGACTTGCTGACGGCGGTCGCCACACAGATTGGCTCGACGCTGGAGAACGCGCGATTGATTTCCGAGCTGCGTGAGGCCAGCCGATTGAAAGATGAGTTTCTCGCCACGCTCTCTCACGAATTGAGAACGCCGCTGACGGCCATCAAGGGGTGGGTTGATCTCCTGAGCGAAAACGAGGCGCTTCAGTTTGACGAAGAACTGGCCGACGGCATCGAGGTCATCAGAAATTCCGCATCGTCGCTGACGCAATTAATCTCTGACCTGCTCGATCTCTCGCGCATCCAGCGCCGCGTCCTGCGATTGGAGCGCAAACCCTCGGACATCAATCTGGTCATTCTCGATGCAGTGCAGGTGGTGCGCCCCTCTGCGATTGTGCGTCGCCTGGATTTGCGACTTGAGTTGGACGATTCATTGCCCGTCGCTCACGTTGACCCGCACCGCCTCCAGCAGGTCGTCTGGAACTTACTCAACAATGCCGTCAAGTTTACGCCCGAAGGCGGCAGAGTCTTCATCCGCTCGCGGCTGATAGATAGCGAAGGCATTCTGCTCAATGATGACGAGACGGAGCCTGTCCGCTGGATTGTCATCGAAGTGGAAGACACCGGGGAAGGAATCTCGCCGGAGTTTCTGCCCTACGTCTGGGATCGTTTCCGCCAGGCGGACGGCTCTTCCACGAGAAGATATGGCGGACTCGGCATTGGCCTCGCGCTCGTCAAAGAATTGGTCGAAGCACACGGCGGGCAGGTCTCAGCCATCAGCGAGGGCGGCGGCGCAACCTTCACGGTGCGCCTGCCCCTGACGAGCGCGGAAGTCGGGTAAGCTACTCGCCTCATGACAATCCGGGCGTTCTCGTTCTTCGCCGCGTGAGCGGCCAATTGAATTTAGCCCGGCCTTTCAAGGCCGGGAATGAATGAGCGCGAAGAGATGGCGTCGCGTCAGCGACGATTGAATTGCTGGGAGAGGTTGATTCAATCGTCGCTGACGCGACGGTGGTTAATATCACGCTGATCTGCCCCGGCCTTGAAAGGCCGGGCTAAATTCATGCCGCCGCTCACGCGGCGGATTGATGCGCTCTTCAATTAAATTTTTAGTCTCAATTTTCAATTCAGCATCTCAGCCGTTATCATTTCCCCAACCAGATGAATAAAAAAGCAATCGGATACGAACTCATCGCCCGAGACGGCGAGGCGCGTAGCGGCACTTTGAGAACGCGGCGGGGAATCATCGAGACGCCCGTCTTCATGCCCGTCGGCACGCTCGGCACGGTCAAGGGGACGCGCTTTGAGGCGCTGGAAGCGGCAGACCTTGATGCGCGAATCATCCTGGGCAATACCTATCACCTGTGGCTGCGTCCGGGCGCGGAAACTATCAGCGAGTGCGGCGGGCTTCATCGCTTCATTGGCTGGGAGCGCGCTCTGCTGACGGATTCAGGCGGGTTTCAGGTCTGGAGTCTGGGCGCGCTGCGGAAGATTACGGAGGAAGGGACGGAGTTTCGCTCGCATGTGGATGGCAGTCCACGTTTTCTCTCGCCGGAAGTCTCAATGCAGGTGCAGGCGGCGCTCGGCTCAGACATCTCGATGGCGTTTGATGAATGCGCGCCGGGCAATGCCTCGCACGAAGTGGCCAGAGAGAGCATGTTGCTGACGGCGCGCTGGGCTGAGCGTTCGCGCTCGCGCTTTTGTGCTTTGCAGAAGGAAGGCATGGATACGGGGCGCTTCCGAATTGGGGAATCGCAACGCAGCGATGCGGATTTGAGCGGGGCGCAGGCGCTCTTTGGCATCATTCAAGGTGCGTCGCATCTGGATTTGCGCCGCGAGAGTTTGCAGCGCACCGTTGAGATTGGTTTTGACGGTTATGCCATCGGCGGCTTAAGTGTCGGCGAAGAAAAGAGCGTGATGTACAGCGTCGTTGAAGAGATTGCACCGCTCATGCCGCCTGAGAGCCCGCGTTACTTGATGGGGGTAGGCACGCCTGAAGATTTGGTGGAGTGTGTGGCGCGCGGCGTTGATATGTTCGATTGCGTGCTGCCGACGAGGAACGGAAGAACGGGACAGGCTTTCACCTCGCGCGGGCGGCTAAACATTAAAAACGCTCAGTGGACACGCGATCCTGCGCCACTCGACGAACAATGCGCGTGCAGCGTCTGCCGTCGTCATTCGCGCGCCTACCTCAGGCATCTCTACATGACGGGAGAGATGCTGGCGAGCATCCTTTTGACGCATCACAACCTTGCGTTCTTCCTTGACACCATGCGGCGCGTGAGGCAAGCTATCCGGTCTGGCGATTTCACGCGATTTCGGCGAGAGTTCCTAGAGGGAGTCAACTCCGGTGTGGCGTAAGCTTGCCGTATCGAGCCAGGCGCGCTTGATGCGGGAATGGTGGCTTTGATTGAAGACCGGAATCCAGGCTGCCCTCTGATTTAGCGCGTGCGTGCGAAGCCTTGCGCTTTAACTATTTCGGTTCAACCAATAATTCAAAAAATGCCAATTTTATTCATCTTCCAGCAAGGCGGCGGCAACTTTCTCGTTGC
Source organism: Acidobacteriota bacterium (assembly GCA_032160705.1). GTDB lineage: Bacteria > Acidobacteriota > Blastocatellia > Pyrinomonadales > Pyrinomonadaceae > QHXM01. Next base: position 9,237 of record JAVHVE010000001.1, read on the forward strand.
CATTCTGCCCTGGATTCTGATCTTCGGCGTCTTCTACTTTCTGCTCATCGTCCCGCAGCGCAAACGGCAGCGCGCTCTGCAAGAGACCATTGAGAACTTGAAAACGGGCGACAAGGTCATTACCAACGGCGGCATCGTCGGCACGATTACGGCTGTCCGCGACACCACTTTCTTAATCAGGAGCGGCGAGAAATCCATCCTCGAAATCTCGCGCGCCGCCATCTCAGGATTAGCGGCGGAAGACGAGGAAAAGAAATAGCTCAGTTTTCAGTTTTCAGTTCTCAGTTTTAAGTATTCGCTTTTAACTGAAAACTGAAAACTCGAAACTGAAAACTGGAAGACAGTATGAAGAAAAGAAATCTCCTTCAGCGATTCATCATCATTGCCATCGTCACGATTGTGGGGCTGTACGTCGTTATCGGCCCGCATCGTCGTCCACACTTGAGCGATTTCTCGCTCGGCGGAATCAAGCGTTCGCTCTCAGAAAATATCCGTCTGGGTTTAGACCTCAAGGGCGGCGCGCACCTCGTGATGCGCGTCAAGGTCGAGGAGTACCTGAAGACGCTCGCCGAGAACAATGCCACGACCGTGCTGACGGCGGCGAAAGAAGTCGGCGCTAATGTTAAGGACTCGGATGTGGGCTTTGACGTGTCGGGCAGCACATACCATTTCTTCGCGAAGACGGAAGACGGAGCAAAGCTCAACGAGCTAAAGGAAGCAGTTGCCAAGAAAATAAGCGAGCAGGAGTGGTCGCCTGCCATCTCAGGCAACACGATCACGTGGACGTTGACGGGGACGGCAGCGCGCACCTTGAGCCAGCAGGCCACCGAGCAGGCTTACAATACGATTGATCGTCGTATTAACGAGTTCGGCGTTGCCGAGCCGACCCTTCAATATCATGGTGCGCAGGGCTCAAACCAGATTCTGCTTCAGATGCCGGGCGAACAAGACCCGGAGCGCGTCAAAAGACAACTGACAGTCGCGTCCAAGCTTGAACTGGTGCACGTCGTCAGCCCGCCCAGCCCGTCGCCGGTTCAGACTTACAACACAAAGGAAGAGGCGCTTGCTTCGCTGGGCGGAACAGTTCCGGCCAACCGGCAAATCTTACCCTACACGGAAAGAGACGAGCCGACGACCGCCGGGGGCGATCAAAGCGCCGAGCAGAAAACGCCTAAGCCGGAGAAGTTTGTCGTCATCGAGAGGCCAGCTATTATCGAGGGCAAAGAGTTGAACCGCGCCGACGCCACACAGAGCCAGGGCGCTAACGACTTCATGATTAACTTCAGTCTCAAGCCTGCGGGCGCGGCAAAGTTCGGAGAGTGGACGGGCGGGAACGTCAACCAGTATATGGGCGCTGTCTTAGACGGCAAGGTCAAATCAGTCGCTTTCATCAAGTCGCAGATTTTTGACTCAGGCCAGATTTCAGGTCGCTTCACGAAAGACTCCGCAGAGGATTTGGCGAGAACCTTGCGCTCCGGCTCCCTGCTCGCGCCGATTGAGTATCAGGAGGAACGCACGGTCGGCCCCAGCCTCGGCGCGGATTCCATTCGTTCGGGCGTGACGGCATCGCTCGTCGGCCTCGGCCTGGTCGTCGCCTTCATGCTCTTTTACTATCGCGGGTCAGGAATCAACGCCGTCGTCGCGTTGCTCCTCAACATGATTTTGATGATGGCGGCGCTCGTGGCTATCAAGGCGACTCTGACGCTGCCGGGCATCGCCGGAATTATTTTAACCATCGGCATGGCGGTTGATTCCAACGTGCTGATCTTCGAGCGTATTCGCGAGGAGATGCGAACAGGCAAGACCATCCCGTCGGCGGTCGAGCAGGGATTCGCGCGCGCGTTTGTGACGATTATTGATACGCACGTCACGACCGTTGTTTCGTCGCTCTTCCTCTTCGTCTTCGGCACAGGTCCGATCAAAGGCTTCGCCGTGACACTGGTGCTCGGCCTGCTCGTCAACCTGTTCTCAGCCGTCTACGTCTCGCGTACAATCTTCATCTGGCACTTAAACAACAAGGGAAGGCGCGTGGATTCGCTCAGCATTTAGAAGCGTGACGGGTGACAGGTGACAAGTGACAAGTTAAATACTTGTTCTTTCCTGTCACCTGTCACCTGTTTCCTGTCACCTAATAGTTATGATTCAATTCTTCAAAGACGTACGCATTGATTGGCTGGCGAATCGCCGGATTTTTATTGGTGTCTCGATTTTGCTGATGCTGGCCGGGCTGGGTTCAGCCGTCGTCCGGCAGGCTGTGCCGGGCGGGACTGACGCCTTTAACCTCGGCGTGGATTTCAAGGGCGGCACTGTCATCACCGCCAGATTTCTCAAAGACCGACCGAGCGACGAAACTATTCGCAGCCGGTTTGTGCAGCAGGGAGTCGGCGATGCCATCATTCAATCAACCGATAAGCCCGACGTGGTGCTGGTTAAAGTGCCTCGACAGGCCGCCGCCGAAACTCAGCCGCCGCCGACGCCGCAGTCCCAGCCAACTCAAGATGGGCAGCCCGCACAATCCGATCAATCGGGCGAGGAGATAGCTGCTCAAGCCCAGGTTGACCCCGGCGTCCTGAAAGTGAGGAAGGCCCTCGACAGCTTCGGCGCGAAGGATGAGGCTTACAAGATAGAGAGTGTGGATGCCGTCGGCGAAGTGGCCGGAAAGCAGTTGCGCACCCAGGCCATCTCAGTCACGCTCGCCGCGCTCGTCGGCATCCTCATGTACATCGCCTTTCGGTTTGAATGGTCGTATGGTGCGGCGGCTGTCATCGCCGTCTTTCACGACGTGCTGGTCACGGTCGGCATCTTCTCAATCATGCAGTGGGAGATCAGTCTGACGGTCATCGCCGCGCTGCTCACCCTCGTCGGTTTCTCCGTCAACGATACCATCGTCATCTTCGACCGCATCAGGGAGAATCTGCGCCTGCATCGCCGCGACTCTCTTTATAATGTGACCAATCTCTCGATCAACCAGACGCTCTCGCGAACCGTTATCACTTCGGGGCTGGTCTTCCTGTCCGTGCTGGCGATGGTGCTTTTCGGCGGGGAAGTTTTGCGTGGCTTCTCGCTCGCCCTGCTCATCGGCATCGTCTTCGGAACTTACTCTTCGGTTGCTATCGCCAGCCCCATCATGGTCTGGTGGCAGCAGCGCATTGAGGCCTCAAAGGCGCGTACAACGCCGCCAGGCGGAGGGCGAGTTACCGGACAGCAGCCCTCCCGCGCCCGTAAAGCAAAGGCCGCAGGCGGTGGAGGCGTCGTCAACCAGCCACAGGGAGCGGGGAGGACGTAAAGGGTAGAATACAGAAGACAGAAGACAGGAGTCAGAAGGGAAGAGGCGGAGAGCCGCACCAACAGATTTTCTTTTCTTCTGACTCCTGTCTTCTGTCTTCTGACTCCTTTTTTTGGCTTGACTTTCCTGTCGGTTGCGGCATAGACTGCCCGCGTTGCTGGCCAATTAAATATTCTCGAAATCGCGCCCGCGTTTCATGTATGTGAACGGACCGGAGGCGCGGTTGTCTATGCTGAGATGGCTGGTAAGTTATGTGTCATTCCCGCGCGGTAGTCGGGTCACACTTATACGGCGTATCAGAAGCGTCGGACGACTGCTGCCTTCCCCTTTCAAATATTTTTATTTAACTCTCACGCGGGCTTATTGGATGCTCCTGTAAAGAGCGGCTTTTCGAGATGCAGTTATAGTTTTTGATTTTTCGCACCCCTGACCCTTTGGCACCGGACGAGAGGGAGGAAAACAAATGTTCGATCACCTGGTAGAGTCGACCGCGCACCACGAAGATAGTGCGAGGAAAGGCTGGTTTTTTGCTGCCACCCTGGGCATCTACGTCGTGCTGTTTGCGATTCTCATAGTCGCAGCTATTAAAGGCGCAGACACCTACATGGACACGCAGAACCTCGCTGACCTCAAGCTAATCACGCCGGTCGTCGTCGAGGAAGCGGCTCCGGTTCAGCAACAGAAAGCTGAACCGCAAAAACAGACGCAGGTCAAAGTGGAGCAGCAGGTCGCCACCGTCAGAGAGTTTGTCACTGACCGCCCGGAGGTCGTGCAAAAGGGAACTTCGGTAACCAGAGAAGGGCAGTCTCCGCCAGTGCCTGGTGCGGTCAAGGGTAAAGTTGACTACATCCCACCGAGTGGTGGCAGTCCATTCGGAGACCCGAACGCCTCTGGGCCTCCGGCTGCTGCGCCGCAGCCGGTCGTCTCGGATGAGCCGCCGCCGCCGCCGCCTAAGCCAACGCCGACGCCCAGACGCGCGCCTATTTCAGGCGGCGTGTTGAACGGCAAGGCCATCAGCCTGCCCAAGCCGCCTTATCCGCCGATAGCCAGGGCGGCGCGCGCTGCGGGCACTGTGACCGTGCAGGTCACGATTGATGAGAGCGGCAAAGTGATTTCCGCTCGCGCCGTCGGGGGGCACCCCTTGTTGCAGCAGGCAGCAGTGCAGGCCGCATACGGGGCGCGCTTTTCGCCGACGCAGCTTTCCGGTCAGCCCGTGAAAGTGACAGGCGTTATCACCTATAACTTCGTTGCTCAGTAGCACGGGATTGCTTGCGGAAGCGGTCAGCCTTGAAGGTGTTGATCGCTTCCGCGTCGCAGCCTGATCGGCATAAATTCTAATTGAAACCTTATTGGAGGGTTTACCGTGACTATTCTAACCAGCCTTCTCGGCACAGTCTATGGCTTCTTCATGTTCCTGCTGGATACGGCAGCTCAACCGGGAGCCAGCCCGGCACCTGCTCCGGCGGGCGACCAGACGAAATTCTCGATGTACGAGATTTTCAAGAATCTGGACGCCGTCGCCTACACTGTGGTCGGCATCCTGCTGTTGATGTCCGTCTACTCGATAGCGATCATGGTCGAGCGCTATCTGACTTATTCGCAGGCCAAGAAGCAATCGCGCGAGTTTGCCCCGCGCGTCGCCCAGGCGCTCAAGAACGACCGGATCGAAGAGGCGATCAACATCAGCGACAAGCACCGCAGGTCGCACCTGGCGATGGTCGTCAACTCCGGCCTTCAGGAATTTCGCGCCCACGAGCAATCGAGTGAAATCTCCGGCGATGAGATTGAGGCATCAAAGCGCGCCTTGCAACGCGCCATTGCCATCAAGACGGCAGAGTTTCGTCGCGGCTTATCTGGCCTTGCGACCATCGGCTCGACCGCGCCGTTCGTCGGTTTGTTCGGTACGGTGTACGGTATTCTTCACGCCTTCCAGAGTATGAAGAATGCCGAGTCGGCTGGTATCGCGGCGGTGGCGGGCGGTATTTCCGAGGCGCTGATTACGACCGCGCTCGGTCTCGTCGTGGCCGTGCCTGCCGTGTGGCTCTTCAACTATTTTACGGGCAAGGTTGATAGCTTCGTCGTCGAGATGGATAACTCGGCTTCGGAACTGATTGACTACTTCCTGAAGAATCGCACGCGGCAACTGAACCCGTAAGGAATTAAGGGACGGACGGGCGCGGTTTTTGTTCAGCACCGGGAGGCTTCACGAGCGACCGGGGGCGCTCTTGCCTGTGTGGAATGAAAAGGGTAAGGAGATTTTGTTATGGGAATGTCGTCTGGAGGCGGTGGCGGCCTTAACTCAGAGATCAACGTCACACCAATGGTGGACATTATGCTGGTGCTCCTGATCATCTTTATGCTGGTCACGCCCCAACTGCAACAGGGAATCACTGTAGACATCCCGAAGGAAACGTCCAACGCGGACGACGACAAGGCCATCTCTTCGCAGGACTCGCTCGTCATTTCGATTCCGGCTGACGGGCAGTTTTATCTTGGCAAGGTTCAGTACAATATTGACCTGAAAAACAAGAATGATGGGGAGAGAAAACGTCTGATGGACGATCTCAAGAAAGAGATTGATAAAAAGAAGTCGGACGAGGAGCGGATCGTCTACGTTAAAAGCGGCATCAATGTCAGCTACGGACAGCTCGTCGGGATTATTGATGTCATTCGTGACCCGGAGGCTGGCGGCGTGACGCAGATCGGCCTGGTCGCCGATAGAAAGAAAGGCGTCAAACCCGCCGGAGCGCCTTCTTAAAGAGACGGTCTGGAAAGTGCCAACGCCTGCACGAGTGGCGGGCGTATTTTGCCCAAGGAAGAGGAACTGACTTATGGGAATGAGTGGAGGAGGCGGCTCGAAAGCCGTCCCTTATATCAACGTCACACCGCTAATTGACGTGTTGCTCGTCTTGCTGATTATCTTCATGGTGGTTACGCCCTTGAAGCCGAAACGCTTCAAAACGTTGATCCCTGAGCAGCAGCAGAACACCCCGGCAGATGCGACTCCAAGCAAGTTGACGCTCCGCGTGGACATCTTGAAAGATTCCAAGCTCCAGTTAAACGGTGAGGAATACGGAACGATTGATAATACCAGCCGATTGAGCGCGAAGCTCGCGGACGTTTTACGGCAACGCGAAGAGCAGCGCGTCACAAAATTCGGCACGGATATTATCGAGAAGACGGTCTTCATCAAAGCGCCGGAATCGTTCAAGTACGGCGAGGTGGTCAAGGTCATTGACGCGGTCAAAGGCGCTGGCGCAACGCCCGTCGGGCTACAGGTGGACGCTCTCGAACCGTAAAAGCAGTGATGAGTGATGAATGATGAGTGATGAGTAAAAGCAGATTGTCTTTACTCATCACTCATCATTCATCACTCATCACTTTAATCTTGGAGTAATTAACCGATGAAACTCTCTCAAGCAAGAATCGGACTCTTGGTTCTCGTCGCGCTTGTTTCCGCTTCCGGCTGCGGATACATCAACGGTCTCCGCGCGAAGAATGAGCTGAACAAAGTCGCGCAGAGTTATAAAGAGAAGAAATTTGCCGAAGCGGAGATGCACGCCAAGAGAGCGCTCGAACTTGACCCGGACAATGAAAACGCCCCTGTCTTCATCGCGCGCACGATTCACGCGCAGTATCGCAAGGGCGTAGACTCGCCGGAAAATATCGCCAAGGCGAATGAAGCCATCAACGCTTATCGAGATATTGCCAAGAAAGACCCGAACAACGATGAGGCGTTTACGGCAGTGACCGTCCTTCTGGGCAGTCTGAACAAGCCCGATGAGCAGCGCCAGTGGGTCGAGGAGCGCGCCAACAACGGAAATGTTGATCCTAAAAAGCGCGCCGACGCTCTGGCCTTCCTCGCCAGCAAGGACTGGGAGTGTTCCAACCAGGTGACGGATGCCCCGGCCAATCAGCAGAAAGTTGAAAAAGGAACGACGGTCGTGATCGTCTACGTCAAGCCGAAGGATGCGGCTGAATACGATAAGGCGGTCAGATGTATGACGGTGGGTCTGGAAAAGGCTGAGAACGCCATCAAGCTCGACAACGATAACGAGAAGGCCTGGAGTCAGAAGTATAATCTGTTACTCGAAGCGAAAAAGCTCGCCCAGATGGATGAGAAGAACGATAAGGCACAGGAGTTAGCCAAGCAGGCTGAAGAGGCCTTGAAGCGCACGCAGGAGTTGTACGAGAAAAAGAAGGCCGCGCCTCCTCCCCCGGCAGCCGCAGGTTGATTCAAGCTAAAACTGGCCAGGGCGAAGCGGACAAAACATCAGCACACAATTCAAGCTTCGCCCCACACGCGCAGGTGATGCCCGGCTTTCGAGTCGGGCATCACCTCTTTTATACTACAGAATCCAGGAGTCAGAAGACAGGAGACAGAAGGAAAGAAAATCAGAAGAAGCGGTTCTCAGCCTCTTATTCTGGCTTCTGGATTCTGACTCCTGGATTCTGCTTTTCCTTCTGACTCCTGACTCCTGTATTCTGTATTCTGCTTTTTATGATTCGCATTGAGGACATTGTCGGGAAAGTCAGCCGGAATCACCCGCAGGCAGACCTTGATATGCTGCGCCGCGCTTACTTCTTCTCCGCGCGCGAGCACAAGGGGCAGACGCGCGCTTCGGGCGAGCCTTACCTTGTGCATCCGCTCGAAGTCGCAAACATTCTGGCCGACATGCGCCTTGACGAAGTGTCTGTCTCGACGGGTCTGCTTCACGATGTGGTCGAAGACACGCTGGTTGATCTGGAAACGATTCGCAAGTATTTCGGTGATGACGTGACGCTGCTGGTTGACGGGTTGACGAAAATCTCGCAAATCAGCAACGTCTCCCACGAAGAGCAGCAGGCCGAAAACGTCCGCAAGATGCTTTTGGCGATGGTCAACGATGTGCGCGTTGTCCTCGTCAAACTCGCCGACCGCCTGCACAACATGCGCACCCTGCAATACCTGAAGCCCGAAAAGCGCAAGCGCATCGCGCAGGAGACGATGGACATCTATGCGCCCATCGCTCACCGCCTCGGCATGGGAAAACTGCGCGGCGAATTGGAAGACCTCGCGTTCCAGCATCTCCACCCGGAAGACTACCGCGAGCTGACGGCGCAACTGGAAAAGCGCCGCCCCGTCAACGAAGCTTTCCTCAAAGAAATTACCGCCAGCATCGAAGAGAAGATGCACGAATCGGAAGCGCCCTACGTTCGCATCGAAGGCCGCATCAAGCGTCTCTATTCGATCTGGAAGAAACTGCGGCGGCAGAAAATTGATCTCGACCAGGTTTATGACCTCGTAGCCGCGCGCGTCATCACGCCAAACGAAGTCCGCCACTGCTACGCCGCGCTCGGCGTCATTCATAACAACTGGCGACCCGTGCCCGGACGCATCAAAGATTGGATTGCCAGCCCGCGCGACAATCTCTATCAATCGCTGCACACGTCCGTCATCGGCCCGAAGGGACAACCCTTTGAAGTGCAGATTCGCACCGAAGAGATGCACCACATCGCCGAAGAGGGCGTCGCGGCGCACTGGAAATACAAGGATGACAAGCGAGGCTCGCGCGATGATGACAAGGCTTTGCAGGCGTTGCGCTCCCTGGTTGAATGGACGCAGGAGGTCAAGGACTCTCGCGATTTCCTGGACTCTCTCAAGCTCGACCTCTACCCGAAGGACGTTTATGCCTCCACGCCGATGGGCAAGGTGATCCAGTTGCCGCGCGGCGCAACGCCTGTGGATTTCGCCTTCGCGATTCACTCGGAAGTGGGCAACACCTGCACGGGGGCGCGAATCAACGGGCGCATGGTGCCGCTGCGCACGCAGATTCAAAACGGCGATGTCGTCGAGATTCTGACGACCTCGAACTCGCACCCGAGCCGCGACTGGCTCAACTTTGTCGTCACCTCGCGCGCCAAGAATCGCGTCCGCCACTGGGTTGCAGAGCAGCAGCGCGCCGAATCAATCGAAATCGGGCGCAAGCTTTTCGAGAAAGAGGCGGCGCGCTTCCAGCTTCCCACAAAAAAACTCTTGAACGGAAGCGACGACGCTTTCAAGCGCATCGCGGGCGAGTACGGCTACGGGCGAGTTGACGATCTGCTCGCGGCTATCGGCTACGGCAAGATCGTGCCGCGCAACGTCATCGCCAAATATCTTGGGCCTGAAAAGTTTGAAGAACTCGACACGCAGAAGGAATCAAAGCTGCGCAGCGGGATGCGCGCAGTGCGGCGTCTCATCCGGCTGGGCGACGATGCGATCATCGTGCGCGGCGTAGACGATCTGATGGTGATGCGTGCGCGTTGCTGCAACCCGCTGCGCGGCGAAGAGATCATCGGTTATATCACACGCGGCAAAGGCGTGGCGGTGCATACCCTCCGCTGCAAAAACGTGAAACAGTTGATGGTCAACCCTGAGCGGATCGTCGAAGTCGAGTGGGCAGGGAAATCCGATAATGCTGCGTATGCTGTCAAGCTACTGGCGATAACAGAAAACCGCACAGGCATGATCGCCGGAATCACCGGAGCCATCTCCGACATGAAAACCGGCATTCGCGATGCTCGCGCTTCGGTCGCGCCCGACGAGCGTGGGCGAATAGAGGTCACCGTGGAAGTTTTCGATGTTAAGCATCTGGACAAGGTCATCAATTCAATCAAGAGCGTGCCCGGTGTGCTTGATGTCGAGCGCTTGCAGGGCGCTGCTTAACGCCGTGCCTATTTAGCTTCAAAGAGCAGCTTGCCTTTGCGTTTGCCGCCGAACAGCCTGCCCACACCGGCACCAGCAAGTCCTCCTAGAATAACCCCTCCCACGCTAGGGGTCCCATCGTCTGTAGGGGTTACCGGTCTATCCATAGGGTTTATTACCGTATTATCTAACAATCCCCCCACCACCGCCCCAACCACCATGCCGATGCGCCCCATCGTACCGCGCGACCATCTACCTTTCAGATGATAGACACTTTGAATGTCGCGTTGCTCAAGGCTGCGTGTGTAGCCGTCGCTGGACAAAGTTAGCTTGGTGCCAATCGCGCTAACGAACTTGCCTTCAACCGGGTCGCCGATGTTGGTCTTGAACTCAACTAATATTTTCTTGCCGGGCTTGAGGTCCTGCAAGTCTTGCCAATCCTGCGCGTTGATTGTGGCCGCGGACTGCGCGGGGTTGTTCATCTGCGCCGGGGCGATAGATGGTGCCGCCGGCAGTAGGGCCGAAACAAGTAGCAGTGCCAGGACTCTGCTTTTCATTTGGGTCTCCTTTTGAGTAGTTTTCTATAGAGCTTGGTAAGACGACCTTGTAGACTATTTCGCGCAGAGCAAAAACTGCGTTATGGCACTTTCCGAAGCGCCACATTCGCGCGTCTGAAGTGCCGGGACCGAAATTGCATACGTCTGCTTTGCCTTCCTCTCCTACCTTCTGTTAGAATGCGCAGTTTGTTTCGTGAGTCGGAAAAAGAGGTTATCCGTATAGTGAGGGAGATCATCAAGACAGAGCGCGCGCCTGCGGCCATCGGGCCGTATTCACAGGCTGTCCGCGCCGGAGGATTCGTCTTTGCTTCCGGGCAGATTCCGCTCGATCCGCAAACGGGCTCGATTGTTCCGGGCGGCATCGGTGAACAAACCGAACAAGTGATGCGTAATCTCAATGCAGTGCTCGAAGCAGCCGGAACGGGTCTTGACCGGGTTGTTAAAACGACGGTCTTTCTCGCTGATATGAATGATTTCTCGGCGATGAATGAAGTTTACGGGCGATATTTCGAGAAGAATCCGCCAGCGCGTGCGACCGTTCAGGCCGCACGGCTTCCGCGTGATGCGCGCGTGGAGATTGAAGTCATCGCCCTGGCGGGAAAAGAATAGCTACCGGGTCGGGCAGGACGCTCTAACTTACCAGCGGCCTCGAAGCGGTAGCTATGAATTTGAAATGATAAAAGTGTGGGTTTAAGCCGCCTTGGCGATTTTGCCCGCCTTGATGCAACTGGTGCAAACCTTCTTGCGTTGAACTCCGCCCTGCGGACGCTGCACGCGGATGGATTGCAGGTTGGGATTAAAGCGACGCCGTGTGCGGTTATTCGCGTGTGAAACATTATTGCCGAACTGCGGGCCTTTACCGCAAACTTCGCATCGTTTAGCCATGATTTAGTACCTCCGAAATAGTAGAAAGCCGAAAGAGCAATCTCTTTAGTCGAGCACAGGCAAATCTGAGCAAGAGATTCAAAACGAAAACTTATAGCAAACGGTTTTCCTAAACGTCAAGCAGGTAGAGTGTGCGCCTCGTGATTTAGCCATCAATCGTTACTGTCAATTTTGAAGGAGCAGAAAGTGTCCAGAGCAATCAAACAAGCAATTCTTACAGTCATCATCGCCAGCCTCGGTCTGGTTTTCGCCGCTTGCGGCTCACCCGGCAGCGGCAGTAGCGGCGGTGGTTCAGGCACTTCCGGCGGCGCGACGGATGTGGCCGCCACTGTCAACGGCAAAAATGTCATGTTGAGCGAAGTTGACCGGCTCATCAACCAGCAGTTTCAGGGGCAGCAGTCGAAACTCTCGCCGCTCGAATTGGCGCAGGCTCGCTTGCAGGTGCTCGATACTCTGATTCAAAAAGAGGTTCTCTTCCAGCGCGCCGAGAAAGAAGGGCTGCTGCCAAAAGATGATGAGATCAACCAATTTCTGACAGAACTCAAACAGCAGAGCGGGATGACCGAAGAAGAATTTCAGAAGAGGCTCAAAGAGCAGGGGCAGACCGTTGAGATACTGCGCGATGAAGCGCGCAAGCAGAAAGCCATCCAGAAATTACAGGATCAGGTCAACGCCAAAATCACTGTCAGGGATGAAGAGGTTCAGGATTATTACAATAACAACAAGCAGCAATTCGTCAATCCACGCGGCATCGGTCTCGCCAGCATCGTCGTTGATCCGGTAGACAATGGCGCGCAGGATGATGCAAAAAATGAGACCGAAGCGAAAGTCAAAATTGATGGTATCTACGCGCAGTTGAAGAGCGGGGCGGATTTTGCCACAGTCGCCCGCGCACGCAGCGAAGACCCGAGCAACGTCCGGGGCGGCGATCTGGGCTTTGCCACCGAAGATGAGCTGAAGCAGAACGGCTTTCCGCAGCAAATCATTGAGCAGTTTTTCGGGCCGATGCAGGTCGGCAGTTACACTGCGCCCGTGCAGTTTCCGAGCAAGCGTTGGTACATTTTCAAGTTGCAGAGTAAGCAGCTTCAGAATGAAAATCTGACGTTCGAAAGTCCTGGCGTGCGCCAGCAGATCACGCAGGCTCTGACCGATCAGCGCAAGAAGATTCTCAACGCAGCGCTGCTCGAAGTGGCGATGGCCGAGGCGAAAATCGTCAACAATCTGGCAGCAGACATGCTGGCCAAGCCGGAGATGATGAGCGGCATGCGACAGGCAACACCGGGAACTGCTGCATCTCCTGCGGCGTCTCCTGCCGCCAGTCCGGCATCCACGGCAACACCCCAGGCGACCCCCAGTCCGGCAGCGAAGAGTGCTTCGCCATCGGCTAACGCTAACAAGTAAGCTGTGAGTAATAACCAGGAGCAGTGAGGAGAGACTGGCAATAGCATTTCTCCTCACTGCTTGTTGTTTGTCGCTCCCGGCTCGCGCTTTACGTCATGCTATTCCGGCTCTCAGATGTTCATAAATCTTACGGCTCGCAGGATGTTCTGCGGGGCGCATCCTTGCAGATTAATCCGGGCGAGCATGTTGGCCTTGTCGGGCGCAACGGGGCGGGGAAGACGACCGTTTTTCGCCTGGTGAGCGGTGAAGAAACGCCGGATCGCGGAGATGTCGTGCGCGCGCGCGGCGTGCGTCTGGGATTGCTCGCGCAGCATATTCATTTCGAGCCGGGTTCGACTGTGCATGAATCCGCGCTCGCTGCCTTCGGGCATCTTCAACAGATCGAGCATGAGATGCACGAGCTTGAGCATCGCATGGCCGAGGCGAGCGCCGAGCTGGACGCCGTGCTTGAGCGTTACAGCCACTTGCAGCACGAGTTTGAGCGCGAGGGCGGTTTCGAGTACACGGCCAAAGCTGAAGCCATTTTGCAGGGACTTGGGTTTGACCGCGAGAGTTGGGGTTTAGAGACAGAGAAACTTTCCGGCGGACAGCAGAACCGGTTGGGTCTGGCTAAGCTTCTGCTCGCAGAGCCTGACGTTCTGCTGCTCGACGAGCCGACCAATCACCTGGACGTAACTTCAGTCGAGTGGCTCGAAGAGTTTTTGAGCACGTACAACTCCGCCTACGTCATCATCAGCCACGACCGTTACTTTCTTGATCGCTCCTGCCGTCGCATCGTCGAGCTTGAGAACGGACGAGCGGCGACCTACACTGGAAACTATTCCGCGTATTTGGTCGAACGCGAAGTCCGGCGAGAAGCGCAGCTTCGTGCCTACGAGAATCAGCAGCATCTGATTGCCAAGACAGAAGAATTTATTCGCCGCAACCTTGCCGGGCAGAAGACCAAGCAGGCCAAGTCGCGCCGCAAGATGCTGGAAAAACTTGAGCGCGTCGAATCCGTGCGACCCGATCAATCATCCGGCGATTTTCGTCTTCAGGCGATTGAGCGCGCGGGCACGCAAGTCCTCATCGTCGAGGATGCGACCGTTGGTTATCCTGGACTCATCCTGGCGAGCGAGATTACGTTCACGCTCAGACGCGGCGAATGTCTGGGGATCATCGGCCCGAATGGTTCAGGCAAGACCACTTTCATCAAAACCGTGCTCGGCAAATTGCCGTCCCTCGCTGGTGAAATACGCTGGGGCACGAAAGTTCAGGTCGGTTACTACGCGCAGCAACTGGACGACCTGGACGACCGCAACGAGATCATCATGGAACTCAGGCGTGTCGCGCCTGCAACCGTGACCGCCGGTGAATTGCGCTCGTTCCTGGCCAAGTTTCTTTTCACGGGCGACGATGTTTACAAGCATGTCCGGGATCTTTCAGGCGGCGAGAAAGGTCGTCTTGCTCTCGCTAAATTAATCTACTCGCGTGTCAACGTGCTCGTCCTCGATGAGCCGACCAATCATCTGGACATTCCTTCGCGTGAATCTCTGGAAGAAGCCCTGGACGCTTATCAAGGAACGATCATCACCATCAGCCACGACCGCTACTTTCTCGACCGCGTCGCCACGCAAATTCTCGCGCTCGACGGCAGAGGTGGAGCGGAGCATTACGACGGCGATTACACGGAATATCACGACTGGAAAGCGGCACGGAAGCGTCCGCCCGTTCAAGTGGAGACTTCAGCGCCCGCGAAGCCCAAAGAGACGACCTCTCCACGTCCGAAGACGAAAACTGCCCCGGCCAAGCGCGCGAAGAAACAGACCGCACGTGATGCGCAAGTGGTCGAGGCAGAAATCGGTGAAGCAGAAAAGCGACTGGCAGAGGTTTCCGAACAACTCGGACAACCTGAAGTCGCGCGCGACCCCGAACGTCTCAAAGTTCTCAACGAAGAGTACAAGAGCGCAGACGCGCGGCTGCGCCAGCTCTACGAAGAATGGGAGCAGGTATCTGCCGAGACGGCCAGCGCCTGAAAGAGCTGGATGGAACATCAATCGTGGCGGCTTGACGCTGGCCGTCTCCTCATTTATATTGCGCAGCGCTCACAAAGGCACGATGGTGGATACTCTCCGCGCTAGCCTCAAGTCAGCACTTCAAATTTGGATTGCTCAGACTCCTTTTAAAATAAAAGTCGCGGGCTGCTTAGAGTATTAATTATCCGCTTATGCTTAGTCGGTTCAGGCATATTCCTGAATTTCATTGAGCAGTTAGAATCTCATTAAATCCAAAATAAGGAGAACAATCAAAATGATGTACCTCGCAAAAATTGTTGGGTGTGTGCTATTGGCTGGCTTAGTGTTCAGCCACGCACAGGCTCAAGCGCAGACCCAGCCAACCCCAACGCCGGAACCATCTTCAGCGGCGAGCGTTGAAAGCAATAAGACCGCTGCCCCTGATAGCTCGGACTCTAAAGCGACGATCTACTTCTATCGCATCAAGCAGTTTGCCGGTGCTGCTTTGGAGCCCGGCGTCTATGTTGACGATAAAGAAGTTGCCAGCATGGACAACGGTCGGTTTTTCGGTGTCACACTGGAGCCGGGCAAACACACGTTTCGGATGGGAGATAAGCAGACGGGCTTCGAGATAGATATGAAGGCCGGGCAAGTATATTATGCGCGAGTATCAATCGAAATGGGATTCTGGAAGGGGCATGGCCGGCTGACGCTGTTGCAGCCGGAACAAGGCGCATTCGAGATTAAGAAGGTCAAGCCTCTGGGAATTAGTAAGGTGAAGAATCGAGCGTTGGTGACGATCTACGAAGGGAGCGACAAAACGCAACTCAGTGACAATAAAACAAACTGAAGCTTCCAGTCTCAAAGGTTACATGGCAGAGGGTATGAGATAAGACTTTGCACGAAGCTTTTTCATAAATATCTGGCAAGCCACTAGCGCATTTCATTTTCTTATCTCTTAGCGCAAGTGAAGACTGCTTGACACTCCCTCTGCCCGTTTGCTACCTTACGGCTTCGCTTTTTCAGGTATCTTGAAGCGAGTTTTTGTCACTTTAGGCGCGTAGCTCAGGGGTAGAGCACTACCTTGACACGGTAGGGGTCCGCGGTTCAAATCCGCGCGCGCCTACCATTTTTATCTCTAAGCCCTGCAACATTCAGCCTACCTTCACCCGCTTCTTTGTGACACCATTGCTGGCCTATGAGTGGTCAAACATCACCGGACATTCAGTAAATAATATTTTGTAATGAAGAAGCTCTTCTTGCGAGCATCTCCCAGATTCTTATCTCCTCTGCTCCTTTGCTGTGCTCTATTAATTCCCCAGACAGCAGCGCTTGGGTCGGGAAAGAACGCTCTCGGAGTGACGTTTGTGAACGTGGCGGCGAAGGCAGGCATCACGACTAAGACGATCTACGGAGACGAGCACAAGAATAGATACCTGCTGGAAACTACGGGCAGCGGCGCGGCCTTCATTGATTATAACAATGATGGCTGGGAAGATATTTTTCTGGTCAATGGCACTCGCCTGGAAGGTATAGCGGGCGCGAACCCGCCGACAAATCGCCTCTATCAAAATAACGGCGGCACATTCACCGATGTGACAACCAAAGCCGGACTCATCCGTTCAGGTTGGGGACAGAGCGTGTGCGTCGGAGATTATGACTCGGACGGCTGGGATGATCTGTTCATCAGTGGCTTCGGCAAAAACGCTCTCTATCACAACAACGGCAACGGGACATTCAGTGAGGTTGCGGAAAAAGCCGGAGTCGTGAACAACCGCACGCGCTGGGGCTCCGGCAGCGCGTTTGTAGATTATGATCGTGACGGACATCTAGACCTGTTCGTCGCCAGCTATATTAATCTCGATTTGAAGACAGCGCCGCTCCCTGAAACCGGGCCATGTCTTTATAAAGGTGTGATGGTCGCGTGTGGGCCACCGGGTTTAGCGGGCGGAGTCAATGCGCTTTATCGCAACAACGGCAACGGGACATTCACGGACGTTTCGGAAAAGAGCGGGATCACGAAGACAAACGGCACGTACAGCCTGGGTGTGCTGGTGGCCGATTTCGATAACGACGGTTGGCCTGACATCTATGTGGCGAATGATTCATCACCCGCTGCTCTTTATCACAATAACAGGAACGGCACGTTGACAGACATCAGCGTTGAAGCGGGCTGCGCTTTCAGCATTGACGGCAAGCCGCAGGCCGGGATGGGCGTCACGGCGGGCGACTACGACCGAGATGGCTGGCTCGACATTTTCAAGACCAACTTCGCGGGCGACACCTCCTCGCTCTACCACAATGTCGGTAAAGGTGTTTTCGATGACGTGACATTTGCCGCAGGCATGGGCGTCAACACGCGCTGGCTCGGCTGGGGCTGTGGCTTCATTGATGTCGATAACAACGGATGGCTGGATGTGTTTCTCGTCAACGGTCATGTCTATCCAGAAGTCGAGCGGCTCAGGACTGAGGCGGGCTATGCACAACGCAAAGTGCTCTATCAAAACTTGCAGAATGGGCACTTCGCGGATGTTTCGGATGAAGTCGGCGGAGCTGTCATCGAGCCGACGCCCTCACGCGGCTGCGCCTTCGGCGATTATGACAACGATGGGCGGATGGACATTCTTATCAATCCGGTCAACGCCGCGCCCGAACTGCTTCACGCCGAATCAAGCAATCAAAACAACTGGATTAAGATCAAGACCGTTGGTACAAAATCAAATCGTGGCGGAATCGGCGCGCGGATTAAATGCGTGACGGTGGACGGCACACAGATTGATGAAGTCAGAAGCGGCGGCAGTTATTATTCACAGAACGACCTGCGCGTTCATTTTGGTCTGGGCAAGAATCAAAAAGTGAAATCAATTGAAATACGCTGGCCGAGCGGGCAGGTTGACACGCTCAATAATATAACTGTTAATCAGCTTATCTTAGTCAAAGAGGGAGCCGGAATTATTCGGGCGACACCCTTCAACAGGAAATAGATGAAACTTTCAAGCTCACATCATCTTCGTCTAGTCCTCCTCGTCTTAGCCGCATCGCTGCTATGTGTGACGGCCTACGGGCAAAAGCGAGAGGCAGCGCCCAATGCCGAGCAGCATTACGAAAAGGGAGTCGCCCTTTTAGAAAAGCAACAGATAGATGATGCGATTACCGAGTTAGTGCTGGCGACGAGGCTTCGTCCAACCTCTGCCGATGCTCATAATGCGCTCGGCATTGCGCTGGCGCGAAAGGGCGACATCAAAGAGGCGGCGAAAGCTTTCGGCAAAGCCGTGCAGCTTGATCCCACGCTCTATGAATCTCAGCTTGGACTCGGCGCGGCCTTGCAACAATCCAATGATGTCAATGGAGCGATAGCTGCTTTCAAACGTGCCGCAATTCTCAAACCTGATGAAGTGGAAGCGCGCCTGTTGCTCGGCGCAGCGCTGCAACAGAGCGGGGATTTAGATGCAGCGCTCTTTGAGTTTCGTGAGGCCGTGCGGCGCAGTCCGAATACGCCCGCAGCCCATTCTTATCTAGGCTTCGCGCTCGGCGTGAAAGGCGCTTTGCAGGAATCAATCGCGGAATTTGAAGCGGCGGTCAAGCTCAAACCGGATTTCGCGGAGGCGCAATATTATCTGGGCGCTGCCCGCTGGTTTGCTAATGACGTAAGCGGCGCGATTACCGCGCTCAACGCTGCCGC
Source organism: Acidobacteriota bacterium (assembly GCA_032160705.1). Classification (GTDB taxonomy): domain Bacteria; phylum Acidobacteriota; class Blastocatellia; order Pyrinomonadales; family Pyrinomonadaceae; genus QHXM01. The sequence goes on from JAVHVE010000001.1 coordinate 27,709, forward strand.
CAGATTGATGCCCGATCATACGAATGCTCATTACTATCTCGGACTGGCCTTGCAAAAGAACGGCGACCTGGCGGCAGCCATCAACGAACTGGGAACGGCTGTCAAACTTTCGCCGGAAATGATCGAGGCTCGTCATGCCCTGGGGCAGGCTCTCGCACAGGATGGAAATCTGGATGGAGCGATAGAAGCTTTCCGCGAGGTCGTCCGTCTCAGGCCGGACTTCGTGCAGGCGCATAACGATCTCGGACTGGCGCTCGTTGAGATGCGCGACCCTGACGGAGCTATCAGTGAGTTCAATCTGGCGCTCAAGCTCGAACCCGGCAATTTGGTATCACACCACAATCTCGGCATGGCGCTGATTCAAAAAGGCGATTACGTGGCGGCGGTCACTCAATATCGAAAGCTGCTCGCGCTCTCGCCCGACGATGCTGAAGCTCACTATAATCTGGCGCTGGCGCTGAAGCAGAAAGATGCGCTGGATGAAGCTGTTGTCGAACTCAAACGAGCCATCGCCCTGCAACCCACTTTGCCGGAGGCGCATTACACTCTCGGCGTGATCTTCTTGCAGCAGTCGAAGCTTGATCTGGCCGCGACAAGTTTCAAGGCAGCGATTGCCGTCAAACAAGCTTACCCGGAAGCTTACTACGCCCTCGGCACAGTGTCGCAGCAGCAGGGTAAACTCGACGAAGCGATTGCTGCCTTTCGCGAGGCGCTGCGCTACGCGCCCAAAGCGCCGGAAATTCATAATACGCTCGGGACAACGCTTCGCCAGAAGGGCGACATCAATGGCGCTCGCGCGGAGTTTCAGGAAGCGGCGCGACTTAATCAGATCAAATCAAACATGCAGGCCGCCATGTTCGCCACCAACACCGGCCTCGCGCGATTGAAAGAAGGCAATCTGGATGCTGCCCTCGAAAGATTCCAGGCAGCTATTCAGCTTGATCCGACCAGCGCACAGGCGTATTACAATCTGGCTCAAGCGCTTCAACGCAAAGGTCAACAGGATGCCGCCCGCGCCGCTTATCAAAAAGCCAGGGAACTCGATCCTCGTTTAAGACCATTGCAATAGCCCCGGAGGGGCGACATATCAGTAGCCCACGGCGTCAGCCGTGGGAACAGCATCGCAAAAAAGAGTGAAGCCCCGGAGGGGCAGCATAAATTATGTCGCCCCTCCGGGGCTTAAACATTTATTCTTGCACCTTAACCCAGGGCTGAGGCCCTGGGCTACTGATATTCCGCCCCTCCGGGGCTGAGAACGAAGCGACCTCTTACATCGAATTCATGTTACTTCACAACACCGGCCCCTTCCTTAATCCTCACAAGCTGATTGGCCGCGACATTCTTAATCACCTCAACCTGACCGCTCGGCCAGCGAATCTCCAGTTGATCGGCCTTGCGGCTTGCGCCCATGCCGAAGTGCAATCTGAGATCATTGTGCGAATAGTAGCTGGATTGGCTCGTCACTTCCTGAGCTTGAACTTTTGAGCCGTTCCTTAACGTGACCCGTGCGCCGATGGCGCTGCGGTTAGATTTCGTTCCCGTTAGTTTCAGCTCAAGCCAGTTGTTCGTTCCACGACGGCGCATCTGATTATAATCATTGCGCAGCAGAAGGGGCGGTTCATTCATGTTCATGACGAGCACGTCAACGTCGCCGTCGTTATCAAAATCTCCAAAGGCCGAGCCGCGACTCGATTTTGGAGAGAGGACGCCAGGCCCTGATAGCGCGGTCACATCTCTGAATCGCCCGTTGCCTAGATTTTGATAGACGAGCCGTGTGCTTCGATGCGGATATTCTTTGAACACTTTTTCAACTTCAGGGTAAACGCTCCCCGTAGCGATCATAATGTCCGGCCAGCCGTCGTTGTCAAAATCGGCGAACCCTGTGCCCCATTCAACATAGCGCGTGTGCTCAAAGCCTGCGGCTCTTGAGGCATCCGTAAAGAAATCACGCCCGCTGTTACGATAAAGCGCGGGCAGGTCGTCGGAGAAATGCGTTTTGAAAATATCTAACAGGCCATCGCCATTGTAATCGCCGACAGCCACTCCCATGCCTGCCTGTGCATTGCCGTCCTCGTTGTAAGCCGAGCCCGCTTCCAATGCAACGTCCGTGAACGTTCCGTCGCGATTGTTGCGGTAGAGCGTGCTGGCCGTCGAATCGCAGGCGACGTAAATGTCTGGCCAACCGTCGTTGTTGTAATCCGTCGTGGTCGCAGTCATTGAATAATGACCCTGCACTTTACTTACGCCCGAAGATTCCGAGACATCCGTGAATGTGCCGTCACCTTGGTTGTGATAGAGCAGGTTCGTATCCGTCGGCAATCCCTTTGGCCCGCAATTGACGGGCACGCCTTTCCATGTACAGTTTGCGCCCTTGCCGGGTTCGGGGGCGGTGGCGAGATCAAACTTCAGATAGTTGGCGACGAAGAGGTCGAGTTTTCCATCGCGGTCGTAATCCACGAAAGTGCAGCCCGCTCCCCAGCGTGTCGCTCGTCCTGCGAGTCCGGCTCGTCGTGTCGCGTCGGTAAAAGTGGCGTTGCCGTTGTTGTGATAGAGAACGTTTTGTCCCCAGTAGGTGATGAATAAGTCTTCGTTACCGTCCGAGTCATAATCGCCGATACAGACCGATGATGCCCAGCCGCCGCGCCGCAGCCCTGCTCTCTCCGTGACATCCGTAAATGTGCTGTTACGGTTGTTATGGTAGAGCCTGTTGGTCGGCTCTTTCCCCGCAGAAAAACCTCCGAGCCGCGTTCCGTTCAGGAGCAAAACGTCTATCCAGCCGTCCGAGTCGTAATCGAAGAAAGCGACGCCGCAGCCGTTGGTCTCGATGATGTATCGCTTCTGCTCGATGCCACCGTAAACTATCGCCTCAGTCAATCCTGCGCGCGAGGCAATATCAACGAAGCTGACAGGGAACTCATTCGTTGGATTCTTCTCACTGGACGTTGCAGCGGCTTGGACAGGTTGCTGCGCGGACGTTGAGTAAGCGATGAGGAGAATTAGAAAAGCAAGGATGAGGGATGAACAGCAGGAGACAGAAGACAGAAGACAGGAGACAGAAGAAGAGAAAATCTGTTGAAGTGGTTTCTGCCTTATCATTCTGACTTCTGACTTCTGACTTCTGTCTTCTGCTTTTCTACGGCTCTTTATCAGTGCTGGTTCGCAACTTCTCGGCAAGCTCAAATTCTCTCCTTGCCTCGTCAGTCCGGTTCGCTTGCTGTAGCGCCTGCGCGAGAAGATGATGGCCGGAAAAGTTGTTGGGGTCCATCTGCACCGCGCGCCTGAGCATGTTTTCCGCATTCGGCAGATCACCCTTTTTCAAGAAGACCTTGCCGAGCACGATATACGGGCCGCTGAAAAAAGGATTGAGCCAGATGGATTTCTGAAGCGGCGCAATCGCCTCATTCCATTTAAGCTGCCGCGTGTAAGCTTCTCCGAGCCTGTAGTAGGCCATGCCGAAGGCAGGGTTGATGGCAATCTCTTTTTGCAGAAGCTCGATGCCCCGATCAATGTTGGCATGGTAAATCGCCATTTCGCCGAGCAGAAAATTGGCCTGGGGCAGTTTCGGATCAAGTTCGAGAGCTTTCTGTAACTCTGTTTCGGCCAACTCTTCAAATTGCTGGCGCGCCATCATCTGCGCGTTGACGAGATAAGCGGAGGCAGAGGCTATCGGTAGATTGAAGATACGCGCAAATGTCTCGCGCGATTTGTCAGGATTGCGTATCTGAATGTAGCTGATGCCAAGCGCGTATGCGATCTCCATGCTCCCCGGCGACCACTGGCTGAGTTGTTCGAGATAGGGCAGGGCCTCCCTGATGTGCCCCAGCAGATAATGTGATAGTCCGAGGATTTGTATTTGCTCTCGATACTGGCGACTGCTCTGCGGCGTTTGCCGGACAATCAGAGAAAGATGTTCGACGGCATGCGTGTAATCGCTTTTCCGGTAGTAAGCTACGCCCAGCAAGTGTTTGACCTGAGAGTCATTCGGCTTGACTCTGGACGCTGCGCTGAGCATCTCTATCGCAGCGTCAATCTTCCCTGCATCAAGGAGACTCTGAGCCTGCGTAATGATCGCAGAGTCTGCCGGGGCTTGAGGCGTCGCGCGTGCTGCGCCCTGCCCCTGCGCAGTCAGAGCACAGAGCGCGCCTGCAAGCGAGATGGCTAGTAAACGGCAGAAAAATATTCTTATCATGAGAAGCTAACTAGAGTTTTGAGAAGAACAGGCTCGTCTTGCGGAAAGAATATTTGCCCCGAAAGGGAAAGCTGCGAGGCCTCATCATATAACAATTATCAGAAAAAGAGCCACATCATTGAATGATGCTCTATCAACGCAGCGGTCAGCCAGCTATTGCCGTGCTGACAGTGGGGTTTGGAATATTGTTTCGAGTGGTCAAAATTAGTTTGTTGTTTAAGACAACAATATGATATATAGAGCGGCATCATCTACTAAGGATTTGCAGTCTTGTCTCGCACTGACCATGCAGCCCTGAGCTTCCCGTTCTCTTTGAATCATTTGGGCTATTCATAGATGCCAGGAATCCAAACCCTAACCCTGGACTGGCAGTCTCATAAGTTTAATCGAGCGATACGTCTTAATTGAAAGCGCAATCACCTTACCCTAACAAGCAGGTTGGATATTTAAGCTTCAAGCTCTCGACAATGTTTCAGCAGGCTTGCCGTTTCCGGTCAGCCTGAACTGTGAATAGGTACTGTCTGTTTTGATTCACCAAGGAGATTCCCAATGCTGAGAAGCAAACTTTTCCTGCTCCTCCTCACTTTACTCTTTATTTCTGCGCTCTCTATCGAAGCGCGAGCGCAGGCTGTCTACGGCAGCATTGCGGGAACTGTCACCGATGCTCAGGGAGCGGTCGTTCCCGATGCTACTGTGACCATCACGAGCATCGAACGCAATACTTCCGATACCGTTCGAGCGAATGAGTCCGGCTTGTATGTGAAGGACAGGCTGCTACCCGGAAAATACAGGGTGACAATCGAAAAGGCTGGCTTCAAGAAAGGCGAAATTACGGAAGTGGTCGTTAACCTCGACCGCCAAACTGAAGCTAACCTTTCTCTCACAACCGGAGAGGTCACAGAGACCGTCACGATCTCAGCCGCGGAAGGTGTCGAACTCAAAACCGACCGTGCCGATGTGGCGACGACTTTCGAGAGCAGGCAAGTGACGGACTTGCCAATCCTCGACCGCAACTTTACCAAGCTCATCCTGCTCACTCCCGGTGCGTCGCAACAGCAGTGGAGCCACGCCGCCAGCGAGAACCCGCAAGGCTCAACGCAAACTCTCGTCAACGGTCAGAGTTTCGCCGGGACGGGCTATCAGCTCGACGGGACGGATAACCGCGACCCGATCCTCGGCATCATCGTCATCAACCCGAACTTTGAGGCCATCGGCGAGACGAAGATTACTTCACAGAACTACGACGCGGAGTTTGGCCAGGCGATTGCCGGTGTGGCCTCTGTGCAGACCAAGTCCGGCACGGACGACTTTCATGGCAGCCTCTTCGAGTTCCGGCAGAACGACGTGCTGCAAGCGCGCAACCCGTTCGCGCAATCTCAACCCGATGCCGTTACCGGAAAGCTCCTTCCCGATACGCTGAAGAACCAGTTCGGTGGCTCCATCGGCGGGCCAATCGTGCGCGGCAAAGCTTTCTTCTTCGGAGACTATCAGGGAACGCGCAGCAAGGTCGGCGGCTCGCGTCGCGTGACTGTGCCAACGCTCCTGGCACGCAACGGCAATTTCAGCGAATATCTTCCCCGTCAAATCTTCGACCCGATCACCGGCCTTCCGTTTCCGGGCAACATTATTCCGCCTGCCGGTGGTGTCGGCTGCGGAGTAACGCGCAGTTGCTTATCGACGCAAGCCCTCAATGTCTTGAAGTTGATCCCGACGCCGAGCCTGCCCGGTACGGTCAATAACTTAACCGCATCCGGCAGCGAGCTTTTCGACAACGACACGTTTGATATACGCATTGACGACCGCGCCACAGGAAACCTGAACATCTTCGGGCGCTACAGCTTTGCCAATTACACCAGAAACGGCCCAAGCGTTTTCGGTCAAGGCGGCGGGCGTGAATTGGTGACTCTCGGCGGTTCGTCCAAAGTGCGTAACCAGAGCCTCGCGCTCGGCTTCGATTACACGTTGAATCAGACGACCGTGTTGGACATGCGCTTAGGGTACTTCAAGTACAAGGTGAATGTGCTGCCGGTAGATTTCGGCGCAACCACTTCGGCAGACTTGGGCATCCCCGGCGTGAATTTGGATGAATTCAGTTCCGGCCTTTCGGAGTTTGAGATTCAGGGGCCGGGCGACTTAGGGTTCAATGCCGGTTCGGGATTGAACACCAATCGGTGCAACTGCCCGCTCGACGAGATTGAGAGCCAGTATCAGTTGGTCGCCAATCTTTCCAAGCTCTACGGTAATCACAGCCTGAAATTTGGTGTTGATTTTCGCCGCGCAACCAATCTTCGTGTCCCGAGCGACGAGCACCGTTCAGGGCACTTCACCTTCAGCCCGAACCGTACAGCCAACCCGGTCGGCGGCGCTGGCGGTATCGGATCGGCGACCTTTCTGATCGGCGACGTGACGGGCTTCTCCCGTTACATCAGCACGGCGACGGATGCGGGCGAGCGGCAGTGGCGTCACTTCTACTATGGACAGGATACCTGGCGCGTGACGCCGAAACTGACGATTGCCTACGGCGTGCGATTGGATATTATCAACCCGCAGGCGGCGAGCGGGCCGGGCAAAGCTGGCTTCCCCGACCTGGAAACGGGTGAAATCCTTGTGGCCGGAGTCGGCGACGTTCCGCTCAATGGCGGTGTGGAGAATACTCTGAACTGGGCACCGCGTCTGGGTATCACCTATCAACTAACTCCAAAGACTGTTGTTCGCTTAGGCTACGGTCGTAGCTACGACATCGGAGTCTTCGGTTCTGTCTTCGGCCATACGGTGACGCAGAATCTGCCGGTGCTGGCCACGCAGCAGCTCAATGCTCCCAGCCAGTTTGCGCGCGTCTTCACGCTCGCACAGGGGCCTCCGGGATTCAACCAGTTCTTCGGCCTGAGCGCACCTCCGAATCAGGGCGGCGTCCCACTTACAGCGCTGCCAGCCAGCGGGCGCTTCTTCCTGCCGGACGGAGTTCGCCCGCGCGCTGTGGACTTCAAACAAACGCTGCCGTCGGTTGATGCCTGGAACGTCACCGTTCAGCACCAGTTGACCAATTCCATCTCTCTTGAAGTGGCCTATGTCGGCAACAAGGGGACGCACATGTTCGCCGGTAATAACCCGGACGAGAATGTCAATCAACCCAGTCTCGCCGGCTTCGGCGTGCTGTCGCGCGACCAGCGTAAGCCCTACTTTCAGCGATTCGGCTGGACGCAGGACGTGCTGCTCTACTGCAACTGTTCGGACAATCATTACGACGCGCTGCAAATCAAGCTGACCAAGCGTTTCAGTAGTGGTTATTCATTCCTGACTCACTACACTTTGCAGCGAGCGCGTGACTACAACGACGACCGCTTCATTCCGGGGATTGATGCCAAATACGCGTATGGGCCGGAAGATTTCATTCGGACACACAATTTCGTCTTGTCGCAAGTGGCCGAGTTACCTTTCGGACGCGGCAAGCGATACTTCACGAATGCATCGAGGGCGCTTAACTACCTGGTTGGTGGATGGCAATTTAATTCCAACACCATCATTCAGAGTGGCCTGCCCTTTAACGTCGGCTATGACAACGCAGGCATCAGCGACGTGGGGTCCAATCGCCCCAATGTTAACGGTGATGTTCGGATCACCGGGTCACGCGATCAGTGGTTTGATCCGACAGTCTTCTCCAAACCGGCGGTAGGAACTCTGGGCAATCTGCCGAGAAATGCCTTGCGCGGGCCAGGCTACTGGAGGACGGATGCTTCGCTATTCAAGAAATTCCAGTTCAGCGAAACACAGGAGCTGGAGTTCCGCATCGAAGCCGTGAACCTGTTCAACCATGTGAACCTTGACAATCCCGACAGTAACATCGGGAATCCAGCCAGCCCGAATGCCAACGCGGGTCGCATTACAGGCGTCGCCTACGGCGGCAGCGACCTGATGCGCAACTTCCAGTTCGGTCTGAAGTACAAGTTCTAACGGCTTCGGAACCGTTACAAAGCTGGTTATACACTAAAGAAATAGGGAGCGGCTTCAATGAGCCGCTCCCTATTTCTTTAGAAGCTGTTTGGAAAGTCTATGAAAGCCCCGAAGGGGCGACGATGTAAGAGCCTGTGGCAACGCCACCGGGGTAGAGTCGAGTTTCTTCATTGAGCCCTGAAAGGGCGATATATTTATTCCGCCCTTTCAGGGCTGCACCATTCAATCTCTGTCTTAACCCAGGGCTGCGTCCTGGGCTGTTACATGTCGCTCCTTCGGAGCTTTTCAAACAGCTTCTTAATGCTCTTGATGCGCTCCATCGATAATTATGGCACTCTCAGCCCGTCCAGCTTGAGCACATTCGCCCTTTTCCTTTCAGGCAGCTTGGCATACATATCCGTGAACGCCGCGTTAGTCCAACCGAAGCCGATCACGTTGTAATCATAGCCGAATTTAATTCCGCTACTGATCTCCGATTCGCGGCGCACGACATCGTATTTCTCGACAATCGTATTGTGCTGGATGAACTCCTTGAGAATCGTTGAGAGAAAGTTGGCCGTGATGCGGTCGGCCTCATCCTGATAGCCGTAGCGGCGCAGCCCCTCGACCGCGATCATTTGCAACGGTGCCCAGCCGAACGGAGCATCCCATTGATTACCGCTCGCGTTGGTGCTGGTCTGCAACCCGCCCGCGCGTTCAAAGAGATGAAGGTTAGAGACTACGCGTGCAGCCTGCCTGCGGTCGGCGATGCCAACCCACAAAGGATAAAAGGTCGTGGCGAACGGGTAGCGCCGCACAGACCCTTTGGCAAAGTTGTAGTCGTAGTAAAGACCCTCTTTCTCGTCCCACATCAGACGATTGACGCTCTTGCGACGCGCTTCGGCGCGCTCCAGCCAACGGCGCGCTTCGCGCGGGCGGCCAAGCGTTCTCATAATCTCGGCTGCGTCCGTCTCCATCAAATAGAGCAAGGAATTCAGGCAGACGGGATCGTAATGGATGATGTCTATGTTGAATGGCCCGAAACGATTTGACGGGTCAAACCCGGATTCGCGCATCGAACGGTCGCCCTTGTAAAAGAGCGGAGTCAGTTGGTCTTTCTCTTTGTCGTAATACTGGCCGACATCGTAGTCCGTGACCTCGTGCGTGCGGTAATACTCTTTGACGCGGTCATAGTGAGTGCGTCCCTGCGCGTCCTTTTCGTCAGATAAAACTTCCGGCGCTGGCCCTTCGCCCAGATCGTAGTAACGCGAAAGACCCGTCTCTTTTGTCAGGTGCGGCTCGCTTGTCCAGAAGCGGTAATATTTCTCGATGGCCGGAACGGTCAAGCGCAGCCAGGTAAGGTCTCGCTTGTGGCGGTAAACGTTCAGAATCATCTGCGTCAAAAACGGAGGCTGCGAGCGTGAGAGATAATAAGTCCGGTTGGCATTCAAAATCCTGCCATAGTTCTCAATCTCGTAGAGAAAGTTATCAACCGTATTCTGCGCCAGCTCGATCTCGCCGTCCCTGACCAGCCCGACTTGAATAAAGTAGCTGTCCCAGCCGTACATCTCGTTAAAGCGCCCGCCAGGCACGACGTAAGGATGGGGCAGGTAGAGCAGCCCCTGTTCACGTATCTCTCGCGGATCACGGGGTAGCCGTTGCAACTCTATGCGCGCGTAATCCTCTGGCTTCATCTCAGCGCGCAAGGTCTGCTCAATGCGTTTGAGGTTCTCGTTTGCTGGGACATAGACGGGCCAACGGTAGCCCGGCTCTGGATGGAACTTGGGATCAGCGGCAGCCTTGGCGAGTTGCGCGTTGGAACGCGTCAGGGTATGCCAGCTCTGCTTAATATATTTCTGAATGGCCTGAAGCTGCCGGGCGGTTGCTCTGTCAGCCAGCGGCTCGGTTGAAGCAGCATGAGAGAGCGTCAGAGATAGAACGGCTATCAAAAAGAGAAAGGGCTGCATGACGCGCGGCGTCTCTTTCATATTTGTATCTCCCTAAGAGAAGGATAGTAGGGGCAGGGCTTGTCCCTGCCCGTTTTGTTACGATGGCATGCGGGCAGAGGACTCGTCCCTGCCCCTACAGTTGTGAATTCTGCTCTTCATCTCAAGAGCCATTGTCTATCTCATAACTTCCAGAATGACTGCTTCATAAGGGGCTAGATTCACTTCGCTGCCCTCGATTGTTTGCTCACCCTTCTTGCGCAGGTTGCTCAGAACTTCGCGGAGGTGTCCGACCCCATCCAATTTCAGTTTGCGCCCCTCGCCTGACATATTCAGCGCAACAACAATCGTCTGCTGCGAGCTGCGGCGGCGGTAAGCGAAGATGTGCGGGTCGTTGCCGAGAGAGGTGTAGTCTCCATCAAGCAGCGCCGGACTCTGACGGCGCAGGCGAATAGCGCTTTTGAAAAAATTGAGAATGGAATCTGGATCAGCGGAAGCTTTCTCGACGGTTCGCTCGCTGGCGCGCGGAGCAAGCCGTAGCCAGGGCGTGCCTGTCGTGAACCCGGCATTGGGTTCGTCATTCCATTGCATCGGCCTTCTTTGAGCGTCGCGCCCTTTGTAGCCGGGCCAGTATCTTTTGCCGACGGGGTCGCGCACCTCTGCGAGGGTTTCCGGCTCAATGGATTCCATCCCAATCTCTTCGCCATAATAAAAGAAGGGCGACCCGCGCAACGTCAGAAGCATTGTCGCCGTCAGCTTGGCAATCTCTTCATTGTGCCGCCCATCGCCAAAGCGTGTATATGCCCGCCGCAGATCATCATGATTGCTGAGCACGTAAGTCGTCGGGCGACCCCGGAGCGCGCGTTCCGACTTTTCCACGACGGCGCGAAAGCCCGCCGCGTCAAGCGTTTTAACTTCCGTCGAGAAGAAGAAATTGAAGGGCAGGTGAATCTCATTGTTCTGCGTGCCGTAGTACGGCATCAGTTGCTCTATGGTCGGAATCCAGATTTCACCGATCAACACGCGATCACCCGCATAGCGGTTTGTCATCCGTCTAAACCTGCGCAGCACGTTATGACCTTCGGGCAGATCACGATTGTATTTCAATTCCTGTTCGTGCTCGGTCGTGCTGCCTGCGCGCAACTGCGGCAAGACGGGATTGTCCCTGAACTGCGGGTCTTCAAAGAGCCAGTTGATAACGTCGAGCCGAAAGCCATCTACGCCTCGATCAAGCCAGAAGCGAATGGATTTGAACATCGCCTGTTCGACTTTCGGGTTGCGCCAGTTCAAATCGGGCTGCTGCGGGTAGAAGAAGTGGTAATAGTATTGTTTCGTCTTCTCGTCAAAAGTCCAGGCTACGGGGCCAAAGCCGGAGTACCAGTTGTTGGGTGGGCCGCCGCCGGGCTTCGGGTCACGCCAGATGTACCAGTTGCGAAAGGGATTGTTGCGCGAAGAGCGCGAGGCCTGGAAGAAGCGATGCTGATCGGAAGTGTGATTGAACACCATGTCCATCACGACACGAATGTTGCGCTTATGTGCTTCTTCGACCAGTCGGTCTAAGTCGGCAAGCGTGCCGAACTGCGCGTCAACATTTTCGTAATCGCTCACGTCATAGCCGAAATCCACCTGTGGCGACGGGTAAAAGGGAGTAATCCAGAGCGCGTCAACGCCGAGGTCTGCAAGATAATCAAGCTTCGAGGTGATGCCGTTGAGATCGCCTATGCCATCACCGTTGGTGTCCATAAAGCTGCGAGGGTAGATTTCGTAAAAGACGGCGTGCTTCCACCAGGGCTCTTTCGCTGAAAACTTCCCCAGCTTCATCCGTATTTTTGTCTTCCGTGCTTGTGACATTATGGGGCGGGCGGTTCTTCCAGCTACGCTACCGGGCAACAGCGAGGCGACCAGCATCAAATAAACAATCAAGCGGCGATTGATTTTGATGCTTCTGATTTTGAGCACGCTCTAAACCTCCTGCCGGGGGATTCACTTCGTCTGACGTCGCTTCATGTCCGTGCGCTGAATCGGAATGGTTAGCTCGCGCCGCACGTAAGAATCAGTTGAGCCTTCAAAAGCAACGGTCAATAGCGGATCGGAACCAGTCCCCGCCTGCACCACCACCCCATCTGTTTGACCTAGCTGGTATGGGGTGCGCACGCGCACCGCATAGGTGCGTCCGCCGAGTCCTTCGAGCAGGAGATGTAACGCTTCACAGTCGGCGCGCGCGCGTAAGATGCGCAGCCCCGTGCTCTGTGCGCCGGGCGTGAGGCTTTCCGGCACGAGATAAATCTCCGTGCCTTCATCATAAATAAAGACCATCTCAACGGTCGGATCAGTAGCCCCAACACTAACTTCGGCGCGCTGCACATCACCCATACTTTTCATTTCAAACTGTGTTGTATGTCCCTGAACCTTCACTTTGCGTACTCGCGCGTCGAGCGGAAAGGCGGGAGCCACGACGAAACGCTCAACCCCGTGAGAAAGTGCGGAAGGAGCAGTCGTCGCAGAGCTTTTTTGCGTGATTGTAATTGTCATGCGGCCTGCGCCCCGAACCAGCTTCAAATCGTAGCGTGCGTCTCCGGCGGCGACATTGCTTGCTTCGATTCGATTCCAGTTTGCCGGAAGCTGCGGCGCGAAGCGCAGCTCTTTGCCGCCGCCGCTGATTTCGATGCCGAGCAGCCCGCGCAGCGTCGGCGTAATGACCATCGCCTCCGACCAAACCTGATGATGCGACGAGCGGCCAAACGGTGCATTGAAATCACCCGACAGCAATTCCGTCACGTACCCTAGAGCATTCGTATAAGAGAGCAGGGCATTTGCCATCAGTGCCTGGTAACCAACGTGCGGGCGGCCATAACGGTAAGCGCCCATGCTCGCCCAACCTGTGAAAAGCGGCCACACAGAACCGTAGTGATAAGAGAGCGGGTCATAAAGTTTGCTCTCGCCCGAGATGATGCGTGCGCCCCAGTCGGTCGCCATCCGGCCACTGCCCAGATGGTCAATCTGGAGTTGCGCACGCTCGTCCATCATCGTGCGCCACCAGAGCGGCACAGCCGGAAGCACCGTGTCTTCGTCAATCAATCGCGCTTTGCTCAATTCTTCCATGCGCGCCTGGCGCACGGCGCGGTTCGGCCCCGGCTCGGCTTCGGGAGTTTCGGTCGCGGACGGTCGTGTGCCGAAAGCATAAAAGCCACGATCTGCAAGCCAGTACGTCTGCTCCATCGCGGCGCGCGTTTCCTCGGCGTGGTCGCGTGCGCGCGCGCCGGTTGCCGTATCCTTCATCGCTTCTGCCATCTCACCCATGCTGCGCGAAGCTTCAATCCACAGCCCCTGCATGTAAATCTCTTCGTGGACGGGACGCAAGGGGCCGCCCTCGACCCACCCGTGCCCGAACTTCGTGTTCTCGATCAGTTGATTACCGTCCGTGTCCGTAGCTTCCGAGAAACGATAGGCCTTCTGTATCGAATCCCAGTTGGCTTTGAGAAACCCTGTATCTCCGGTAGCGCGCCAGTAGTCTGCATGAGCGATGACGTAGAGCGGGGTGGCATCGGCGCTCGCCCAGGGGAACTCGTAATCTGTGAACCAGGGGATGAGTGAAGCGCTCTGCGAAATCTCGTGCGGGATTTTGCCGTCGGCGCGCTGGAACTTTTTCAGGAATTCCAGCGCCATGCGGGCGGAGCGAAAATCGCCGTAGGAGTTAATCGCCAGCGCCGTCCACATCGCATCGCGGCCAAAGTACCAGGCGAAGCCGGGTCGCTCCGATTCGCCTGAAGTGCGAAAGCCTGCGAGCAAGCCTGTGCCGAGAAACGGATTGGTCGCGATTCCTTTGTCAACGCCGACTTTCGCCCAACTGAAAGCCGTGTTAAATCGCTCGTCCGGGGTCGTGATGCTCGTCGTCTCGTTCTGAAGATGCTCGTAATAGGTGACATTGTTTTCATAGAGAGACTGCACGGACGAGAGCAGATGATCGTAAGTCGCCTTTGCTTTCTCGCTCCCTTCGACGCTTCCGGCGATGATGATGGGAATATAGCTCGTCTTTAATTCTTCAGGTGAAGTCTCGATGAGGAAGCGCGTTGGGACATCGCGCGGCTCTTCCTGGTAAGGCATGACGGAGACATCACGCCCCGCAGGGGAGCCAATCATGCCGACGAAGCGTTTAGACTCTTCCGTGATGTAGTAAGCATGCTCTTTCTCATCCCATCCGATGTTGCCTGTCATCAAACCGGCAGGCCAGGTCAGCTTCAGTTTCGGTCGGAATGAGACCGCGACAGTCATCGGCAAGACACTTTTGATGTCGAGCAGCATGATTAAACCCGGCTCGTCAACCGGGGCATAGATAATCTGCCGCACAGTAAAGGCGGCGTGCGAATAAGTGAAGATGGTCGCTTCGGGGCGCGCGTTGATGTTGACGGCGATGTCCGAGGAGCGAAACTCCAGCGGGTAGCCTTCGATGCGAAATGAAAGCTCGAAATCGTCGAGCAGTTTCATGGGATAGACCCAGGCTTCGAGTGGTCGGTGCTCGTAACCGAAGATGGCCGACTTGTGACCAATAACATCGAAGAAGCTGCCAGCCTGCGTCCGCCGCTCAAGCTCCAGGCCGCTCTTGCGTAGAGAGAATTTTGGTGTCCAGCTAGATTTCACTTGAGCTTGCGCCAGGGGCGAAAAGAGAATCGGTGAGAAAAAGAGAAAGCAGAAGGCGAATCCAAAGAAGAGCCAACGAGTCTTCAAGCTATTTCTCCTTCAAATCTATACGTCGCCAATGAACCGAGTCTCCTGTCAGACACTCTGCGCCTGGATGGAAAGTCTTACAAAGAGGTTCGTCACCGAAGGTTTGTTGCTTCAATAAACAAAGCCTCTTGTATTACTTTCGCTGGATTGCGTCAATGGTTTTAAAACTTTCCGAAAGTGAAAATTTAAGAGGCAGGACAGGGGCGGGAGCGAGAATACCTATATCTTTAAATTTATTTGATGACAGCCGGGTTGATAATACTTACGCTGTGACCGGCCTCATGCAGGAAGAGTGTGAGGGCCTTGCCATAAGCGCCGGTCACTTCCAGGCAAGGGAGATCAATCAGGGTGGCCGACGCGGGTAGAATGCTTCTGTCGGCTCACCTCTGATCGATGTCCTCCAACTCACGGCTGCGGCGCTAAAACTTTCAGAAACGGAATGCTTGGCGCGAAGAAAAATTCCCCGCCTTTGAGGGTGACAAAGCCGCCGAAAAAAGAGGTCTCCGTGTCAGGCGGCCTGGTGTTGCCGGGATTGTTCGGGTCTGGTTGAGGCCCCCATTGAACAGGCCACGTTTGTTCGATAGGCGTCGGCACTCCGGGGCCGGGCTGCGGCGCTTGCCCAATGACCGGATCAATGCCGGTCCCGTCTAGGAGGAAGCCCTCATTATTGACCCAGCTATTCTGAATGAACGCGAACTGGTTGGCGATGCTCGATTGAAAGCACATGAAGAGAAGGCCCACGCCCTCGGTCGGCAAATCCTCCAGCGCCTGAAAGGCGTCCGGGTGGCGGTTCCTTGCACCGTAGGTGATCCCGCGTCGCGTAATGCGCCTGGGCCGCTCCGCTTCTTCTTCCGGGATGTGGAACTGTCGCTTAATGTCTCCACGCGGATTGCTCTTGCGGATATGCGCGTGGAAGGGACACTTGGCCCCAGACGGATCGGTTTCGTAGGTAAAATTGTTCTCTTTGAGGGGGATGAAGCCATCCGTTTGTGAGAGCACGAGCGGCGTCCCGTCCTCGAAGCGTCCGACCGCCATCGCCCCAGCCCGCTCTCTGTCCGGGCCTTTCAAATCCAGCGCGTCGGCTAAATCCTGCTCGCGCATCTTGAAACGGCGGACGTCCTGCTCAAGCTTACGGAAAACGAAGTAGCTACCGAAAGAATCCTCCTCGGACACATTATTGTCCGGCACCAGGACGATGCTTAGTTTCTCGACGGGGTTCCAGATGGTAGTGTTACCTTCCTTGGCGAGGTCGGTCGTGAAGTAGATGGGCTGGCTGCGGCCATCAACGTACCCGAAATGCTCTATGCCTTCGCCGCTGTCCGTGCGCAACGCATTGCCGCGCTCGACGACCAGGACGGTCGCGAACTCTTCCAACTCGTTAATCAGTCCGCGCGCATGGCGCAGCAGAAATGCCTCGTCATCGTCCGCCAGGAGAATCATGGCGTCTATCTCTCCCTCACGATAACCCTCCTCCCAGCTCGCGGGCGGTGGATCGTTCAACTCATCCACGTGCGCCTGCATCCCCTCGCGGAAGTTCGACTGGACTTCGGCATCACCCGGTCGTTCCGGGAACGCGGCTTCGAGCTGTGCCTCGGTAAAGCCGAGCGCGCGATAACCTCTGGCGGTCAGAAACAGGTTCCCGAAAATAGCGCCGGGAATGCCAAAGTTTCGGAACTGTTCCGTCTCAATATGCTGCTGCAAAGCGGACGTCACTACCTGGTCTGCGACCGCAGCCAATCGCTCGCGCTTGGTCTCGACGTTGCCATCATCCAGCTTAATGAAGATGTGAACGCTGTGGTCTCGCCCGTGCCCCTTCAGAACGTTGCCTTGAAGATTCGCCAGCATCTTTTGAATCGGCGCACTCGCCGGATCAATTGGGGTAGGACCGTCAAGGTTGATAGCCATTTTCTACTCCTTCATTTTGGATATGGAAAAATCGCTAGCCCGAAAACTGCGCGCCCTTTCACCCCTTCGAGAGAATGTCGGCTGCTTCACGCAGGAAGGCGGGCAGGTCGGTGATGATATGTTCATCGCTAAACGGAGAGAAGACCCGCTTAACATACTCAAGAAGCTCGGCCTCATCCATTGCGGCCTGACCGGTTTGCGGATCGAAGTAAGCGGTCGGCAGCGGCAGCAGTTGATCTACAGTTTGCATCTGCTGTGCATCGGCCAGAGCGAAGGGTTGAGCGAAGGGCGGGCCCGGACTCAGGCGCGGCAGCGGGTTCGGCGGCTCTGTCCGGCACTTGGCGGCTCCGTTGCTTTGCACGTCGTCGAACTTGCTGTACATACGCTGCACAGTCCAGGTACGCCCTTCAACTTGGATCGTGCCTGACTCGCCGTTGCAGATGTCGCCGTTTTCCGCGCCGGATGACCCGTCGAACCAGGCGTTCAACTCCGGGTCTGTGGTCATCTCTGCAAATTCGTGGCTGGCCACCTGCGTCTGGCGCTGCTCCTGTGTCTCGGCCAGATGCAGCGAACATCCGGCATCGCTCGGGCAGGTTTGCGTCAGGCATTGGTTATCCAGAGCGGGGATGATCGAATAGTAAAAGGGATTGCCCGCAACGGTGGTGAAGAAGCTGTGATAACCGAAAGCGGTGTCGTGCGCTGGCTCGCAGAGGATCAGCCCTTGTGCCGGTTCGTTGACGCTGATGCCTTCGCCTAGAAAAATGACGAGCACGTTGTTGGTCGGATTGGCTGGCTCAGGGAAGACCCCGTTGTTGATGCCCGATTGAATAATCTGCCGGATGTCGCCGTCTCTGAGACTACCGGAGACGTTGGCGATGAAGCTGCTTTTGATGAACGCCCCGGCAGCGCCTGCACCAGCCCCGACCCCGTACTGGCTCAGGATGTTCATGTACTTGCTCTTGAGCAAATCCCGTAGATACTGGTTGAGCCTATTGGCGCGTTCCTTGTTGGCGGCCTGAGACCAGGACTGTCCCCAGAAGCTGGAGAAGACCTGCGGGCGTTTGATGACAGGCCCTCCGTGAAAGGAAAAGTTCGGGTGGGCTGCTGCCGCCGTGATAGGACCCTGCTGCTCGACGAGCGCGGTCAGACCGTAGGCCGCCGCCTTGGCCGGGATGGGGCTGACGCCGCCTCTGGCGATACGCTCCGTTGCTGGCAGGCTGGCCGGTATCGCACTCATCGCGCGCGCGGCCTTGCGATAGCCCCCGCTCGCGGTCGTTTTCGCTTCTTTAGTTGTCGTGCCTGTCTTGCGTACCACTTCCATTACCTCCTGAGTTGAATCAGGAGTGAGGCGCGGAGAGGCGCTTCCTGATTTAGCCCATCGCCTTTGCTTGCGAGGAGCGGCGGCGACTTAACAAATTCGTTGAAAACCGACGGCGGGCGCTATATACACAGTCACGCTCTTGGCGGGTGGTTGCTGGGGTGAAAGATTTCGCCACGAGTGGGGCGAGGAAAGAATTCACGCCAAGACTTGTTTTGCGCCTTCAATAGATAACGCACCGAATCGCGCCGGAAAATATCACCGGGGTTGAAAATTTTTCTTCCGGGCACGTCGCCACCGCAGGCGCTCAGAGCAACGCACTATCTCTACGAGGCCACACAAAAATCGTCTCCGTTTGGAGGCGGAGATGGACTGCGCCCTCTTGTCCTGACCAAGTGAAAATTTTTTCCGCTTGATAGTTTCCGGTTTAGTTTGGTGCGTTAATTGATGACAGCCATCAGCAGATACATAGCCTCCGCTCCGACTGCTGTATCAGGCGGGAGCAAGGTTTTCATTTTGAGGGAGCAAAGGTGGAGGCGACGAGCGCGCGGCTTGGCTTGGCTGTCGATGCTCGCTGGGATTTATGTCGGCAAGTTTGGATTTCTCAAGTTGAGAGGAGAATGACAATGGCAAAAAAGATCATCACCTTAGTTCGCGAAAAGATGGAACGGATGCAGAAACCCACCGACGAGGGTAGGAAAGAGGCCAATGATAATGCAATTTTGGCTATCGCCGCAGTCCTCGGCGGCATCAAGTCAGAGGCATGGCGCACATACATGCTTCAGTTTGTCGATAAGGACGCGGCGGGAACTGAAATTGACCCGCGACAACTCCGACGGCTCCTGGCGACCGACGACACAGTGGATAATTTTGAACAGGATGTGCATAGGGTATACCTGGTGAGTAACGGGCCGTGTGGCGCGAACAGCCCGGACGGGCGTGGGTTCGATCTCTTCGTCGAAAGCATTGACGAGGGGCTGGACGACGATCCTTGTGACCATTCTTTCAGGAGAGAGGATTTGCCCGCCAGCAATCGAGCCAGAAACTTCTAGAAGTGGATGGCTCAAGGCGCGGTCTTTACCGGCCAGCGAGTCTTCTCAGGCAGTGTGCTGGCTTGATTGCAACGGTGTGCGCAAAACTCAAGCTGGCACTTTGCCTGAGCCGCCCGGTGGCGTGGACGCCCGCGCGGGACACAAACCTGGACTTGAAGCGAAAAAGTTTCGCGGCCTCTTGAACGCGAAGAGCCATCATTATGGTCAAAGCCCGGATTCAATCATTCGACGCTTACAAAAATAGAGCCCGGAGACTTGAGAAACGCTGGCAGGAACTATGTGCCCGTTACCTGCCGCTCTCGGCAGAGGATTCCATCTGGCGTTATCATCGCGTCCGCGATTCAAGCGAGCCTGAGCAGGGCTGGAAACTTCACCTCTCCGCAACCGTTCTCAATGCAGGGAAAATCCTTGAAAGGGTCGGCCCGTTTCTGGCCGCCCGCCGTGTCCAATTCAAAGCCCCTCGCTCGCTGCGGGAGTTAATCAGAATCAACTCCGGGTTGGTTTACGGCTACAGCCAGGTGGGAAAGATCATCACGGTCTATCCGCGAACGCCCGGGGAAGCTGTATCGCTGGCCAAGATGCTGCACAAAATGACGCGGCGCGTGGCCGCTCCCGTAGTCCCTTTCGACCTGAGGTTCAGCGCCGCCAGCAATGTCTATTATCGCTTCGGTGCTTTCAATCCACTGGAGATGGAAGATGCAAACGGGCGAAGCCAGCCAGCCATCCGCAACCCCTTGGGCGAACTGACGCCGGACTTGCGCGAGTCTGCGAATGCCAGACCGGATTGGGTCTCAAATCCCTTCGAGGAGGAAAGGCCAGAGCGCAGGCAACATCGGCACACATGCAGTCCGCAGACCAAAAACTTTCGTGTCTTTCGCGCGCTCGTTCAGCGTGGGAAAGGCGGCGTTTACCAGGCGGTTGATTTGAGTGTGAGCCCGCCGCGACTCTGCCTTTTAAAAGAGGGGCGCAAGAACGGGGAACTCAATTGTGACGGACGCGACGGCTCCTGGCGGGTCAGGAATGAAGAGCATGTACTTGCACGGCTTGCGGGGAGCGGCGTGGATGTTCCGGGCATCTACACCTCGTTCGAAGTGGACGGCAACTATTACCTGGTGACGGAATTTATAGAGGGCGAGTGTCTGCATCATCTGCTCCGCAAGCTCAAGAAGCGAATGCCCGTCTCTTGTGTCCTGCGCTACGGGATACAGCTTGCGGGCATCTTCTCTCAGATACATCTGGCTGGCTGGGTCTGGCGAGACTGCAAGCCACTGAACCTGATAGTTACGCCGCGAGGGGAATTGCGCCCTCTCGATTTTGAAGGAGCTTGCCCGGTGGATGAGCCCGACCCGATGCTCTGGGGAACGCCGGGCTTTACGCCACCCGAGTGGCGCGACCTGAATCTTCAAACGGGCAGGCATGATGACCTCTACGCCCTCGGCTCTATGCTCTACCTGTTGTTGACGGGGAGAGTGCCAGATCAAACCGCACCGATTCCTATCGAAAAGCTCCGACCGCGTGTCCCTTCAACAGTGTGCGAACTCGCCATGAAGCTGTTGAGCCGTCACCTTGAGCAGCGCCCATCTGCCGCGACAGTTGCGCGCGCGTTGAAAAAGGTCTTGTCCTTCCTGGAAGACAAAGGAACTCCTCAGCGTCGGAAGCGACAAGACGCGATGGCGAAAAGCCACAACGCGTCCGCCAGGAATCGCGCGCACAGGAGGTTGGAGCCTGCGGTTACTGCATCGGCTGTCATGGGAGTTTAAGGCTTCGGTAGAGGTCTGCGAATCTTGCATCCGAGCGAATGCTATCAAACAGCGGGTCTACCCCAATAAACGCGAGCGGGGCGAAATGTTCGTCTGCGGCCTTCTTTAGCCAGGCGAAGGCCCTGTCCTTATCTCCGAGACCCATGTAAATGATGGCGAACTCCTGCGGGGGGATGTCAGACTGGTCGGACTTGAGCGCCTCCATCTCAGCCAGGACCTTGAGCGCGTCGTCTCTCCTACCCGTCACGCCGTAGGTATAACCGAGGACAGCACCCGCTGAAGATTTGTCTGCTGCGTAGAGCTTTTCAAAGATTCTGGTCGCATCCTGATACATACCCCTGCTCAGATAGACGAGACCTTGCACGTACTGACCATTCTTATAATCCGGGTGGTCTTTGACCAGTCGCTCGAAGCAAGCGGCGGCGCGCTCGTTGTCGCGTGCGTAATAGAATGAGCGGCAGTAGTTCAGATTCGTCAATGGAGAGAACGGGTCGAGGCTGTTGGCAAGCTCGCTCTCCGTTATCGCTTCACGCTGCCGCCCGGTGATGGCGAGAACGTGCGAGTACCAGTAGTGTGCCGGAGCGAAGTTGGAGTTGATCTCAATGGCGCGTTTGAACGCCTTTTCAGCCTCCGGCCAGTTCCAGTGCCGCTTAAAATTGATGACTCCCACAGAGGTGTGGGCTTCGGGTAAGTTGGGGTCTAGTTCCAGAGCCGTATTGGCGGCGTATTCCGCTTTTTCCATCGCCTCCCTGGTCGTCAAAATATTCCCGTAGTGTGCTGTGTTGAGCAGGACATAGCTGTCGGCCAGCCCGGCGTACGCCTGCGCGTACAGAGGGTCGAGCTTAATCGCCTCTTGAAAATGGTCAATGGCTTTAGGGATATTCGTTTTGTCCCGGAACCTCCAGTAATAACGTCCGAGCATAAACTGGTCGTAGGCTTCCGGGTTTCTCGCGCGCGGCTTCACAGAAAGCCTGTCCTCATCTCTGCCCGGCCACAGTTCCAGCTTCGAGATGATCTGGCGCGAGACATCTTCCTCGGTATGGAAAAGTTCTTCGCCCCCCGCCTTGTAACTGTCTGTCCAGAGCTGTGAGCCGTCCGCCGTATTAATCATGACGGTTTGCAGGCTGAGTGAGTCTTTAGTCCCGCTGAGTTTCCCGAAGACGACGATGTCTACGTTCAAATCACGCCCGATCTTCTGCGGGTCGAGCTGTCGCCCTTTGTAACCGGAAACCATGCTGAAGGCTTTAACCCGCACTTTGGACAGGCCGGAAAGTCTCCCGATGATGTTTTCCGTCAAGCCGTCGCTGAGGTAATCGAGCGAGACATCACCCGTTTCGTTGGCGAAGGGAAGGATGGCGATGGCATGTGGCCTGGTCAGGTAGCTGTAGATGAAGGTGGAGACGATGATGAGCAATAGGAGAAGCGTCAGGGCGGCAGCCGCGCGGACGCTCGTATACCAGGGCCTGCGCCTCTCGCCGTCGATC
This sequence comes from Acidobacteriota bacterium, assembly GCA_032160705.1. GTDB lineage: Bacteria > Acidobacteriota > Blastocatellia > Pyrinomonadales > Pyrinomonadaceae > QHXM01. The sequence goes on from JAVHVE010000001.1 coordinate 50,018, forward strand.
AGTTTCTGAATCGCTTCCAGCTCAACGAGAAGTTCGTTGACGGATTGATAGCGCTCGCTTGCTTCTTTCTCCAGGCACTTCTGCAACAGTCGCTCGAACTCGCGCGGGATATTGGGCGCGCTCGATCTGACGGGAGGCGGCTGGCTGACGAGAATGCTAGAGATGGTTTCAGCCTTGTTGTCGTGCGCAAACGGATTCTTTCCGCTAATCATCTCATAGAACACGACGCCGAAGCTGAAAATGTCTGTGCCGTAATCGAGCCGCTGGCCGCGCAGTTGTTCCGGCGACATGTAGGAAATCGTGCCAGGGATAAATCCTAGTTGTAAGCTATTGCTCGACGGTTCATCGGCGCTTGGCCAACTCGGTTGCTTGACCAGCTTGGCGAGTCCGAAATCCAGTACCTTCAACTGGCGGTTGGCCGTCACCATGATATTGGATGGCTTAATATCACGATGGATGATGCCATGAGCATGAGCCTCAGAGAGCGCGCTCGCAATCTGGATGGCTAAAAAGAGCATTTCGCTCGGCTCAAGTTCTTTCTTCTGGATTACCTGGTCGAGCCTTTCACCCTCGACATACTGCATGATGATGAAGCTGTGGCCGTCCGTCTCTTCAAATCCGTAAACGGTGCAGATATTCGGGTGGTCGAGCATGGCGACGGCCTGGGCTTCTTTGGTGAATTGCCTTTTCGCCCACTGGTCTCCGACGAGCTTGGCCGAGAGGAATTTGAGCGCCACTTTACGCCCGAGCTGTGCGTCCTGCGCCAGATAAACATCGCCCATCCCCCCGTTGCCGAGAAGGCTGAGAATCTTAAAAGAGCCGAGCACCTGGCCGGTCAACTCCTCCGTCGAATCGGACGACAAGACCCGCATCCCTAAACTTAGAGCTGGCTGCTCCAGAAAGTCCTCCTGCTTTTCCGAGGCCTCGATGAGAGCTTCCACCTTTTCGCGCAGCGCCACATCTTCCACGCACTTGTGTGCAAGATACGCCGCTCTGTCCTCGACCTTGAGCGACAGGGCTTCGTGGAACAGGCTTTGAAGATGTTGCCAGTCCTTATTCATCATCCGCTTCATCAATGCCCATCGCGTCGGCCAGCCAGGCGCGCGCGAATTTGCAGTCGCGATTCACCTTCGAAGTGGAAATATTCAGAACTTCGGCTGTCTCCTTGACGCTCAGGCCGCCGTAGTATCGCATCTCCATCATCCGGCTCATCTGCTCGTCAATCGCGGCCAACCCCTCCAGCGCTTCGTCTATCGCGAGCACTTCCTCCAGCTTCACGGGCGAGATCATGGCCACATCAGAGAGTGAAACTTGAAGAGCACCGCCGCCGCGCCTGATGCGGCGCTGATCCCGCGCGTAGTTACGCAGAACGCGGCGCATGATCTGTCCGGCGATGCCGAAGAAATGCGCCCGGTTCTGCCAGCGCACACGGTCTTGATTCACCAGCCGGATGAAAGCTTCGTTAACCAGCGCCGTGGTTTCCAGGATATGACCCGGGCGCTCTCTGTTCATGAAGGAATGCGCGAGTCTGTGCAGTTCTCTTTCGACAAGAGGAACCAGGTTTTCCAGCGCAGTCTGGTCGCCGTCACACCAGTTTGTCAGGAGTTCTGTGATCTCCAAGGGCGAGGACATGATTTTCCACCCTTCGATGCGGAATTTTCGGCCAGATTAGGAATACTTTCTCAGCGAGATGAGCCTAATCTTTACGAAGCCGAATAACAAGAAGTTCGCTCGACGATGATACTTTTCAGACTGATTTGGTGCGTTATGAGATGAACACAAAACGGTCGCCAATCAAGCAGGAGACCGTGGGTTACTTCGTTAAAGACGAAACCTCCTTCGCAGGAGACGAAAGCAATTTATATCCAGTTGCCGTTAATTTTGCAATCGGTCTTTCGCCACTTATGAGGACGAGCAGTTTCGCTCTTGAGGATTAGCTCATCCTTCGACCTGTTCACCTCGGCGGCAGCCCGCAGGCGCTGAGCCGGAGAGATTACATTTTAGAGGAAAACCTCACCTTCCATGGAGATAGCCAATGACCATACGCATTGATCCGGCTGAGACGAAAAACGATCTCTCGAATGCTCTCAGAAGCTGGGTAATGGTTGCGCTGACTTTTATTTTCATCATTCTTTATGCCTCGGCACTCATCGGCTGGCTCAAGCCGCTGGCCGACGAAAAAATGATCGTGCGTCTCGAGCCGATTATCTTCGTCGTCATTGGATACTACTTCGGCAGACTCCCCTCGCAGCAGAATGAGAATACGCTTAAAGGTGAGATTAACCGGCAGACGCAGAAGGCAGACGCCGCACAGCACAGCAAGGAACAGGCGCAGCAGGCCAGGGAAGCGCTGGAAGAAAAGGTGAAGAACGTCAGGGCGACCTTAACATCTACAGCTCCGGGGATGACGGTTAAGGATTATGCAGAAGGCGTTGACAAGGCTGGCACGCCGGTGAGCGGAGACGCTCTGCGGCATTCTCTCATCGCCGCCCTGAGCGTTTTGAACTCCTGAAGCCATGACGCCCGCCTTTGATTCATCAATGCCGGGCTTCTGCGCAATCACGAAATCTTCACGCTGAAGATGAATTTTTTGAAAGTGGATGCAAGATGATTACAAAGAAGGAAACTGAGCCACAAAAAACAAACAAGGCCGATGCTGCTGCCGCCAGCGGTGACAAACAAACCGGCCTCCGCTTTCCACGCGTGCCGCAGGAAGAGTTGCGCGACATCGGAGAACTAACGTTTGGCAAGCGTGACCGAACCGCTCCGACGCATCAACCCGGAGGAACTTCAGCCGCTAACAGTGCCGAGCGCGTCAGAATTAGTGGCGCTGAGATTACGGATTCACCCTGGCGAAAGATTTGCGACCTGTTGATAACCGCCCGCGACGGTTCATTACACACAGGAACAGCGTGGCTCATCTCGGCACGCACCTTAGTCACCGCAGGCCACTGCATCTCTGTCTTTAATCCTGGCTCTCCGGCGCACGGAAAGGTCAGAAAGATTCTGGTCATGCCAGCGCGCAACGGGGAAATGGATGAGACGGATTCTCCCTTCGGCTGGGTTGAGGTTGAGCGCGCGGATTTGCGCGTTCATCCGAACTGGGAACACCACGGCAATCTTGACTTCGACTACGGGGCAATCCTTCTGCCAGAGGAAGCACCGCTCGGGGAGCAAATAGGATTCCTTGATTTCGGCAATTTTCTTGATTCGGTGCTGGATGAGTCCACGCCGACGCTCTCCGGTTACCCGGACAACGTGCTTGAGGGCACACAGTGGCGCGAAGAGAATTTGATTAAGCAAGTGACACCGACTCGCGTCTTTTACGACATCTTTACGTTTTCCGGGCAGAGCGGCAGCCCCGTTTTCTTCCCCGACGGCGGACAGATCGCCTGCGCCATTCATAGCTTCGGCGACAATCCGCTCAACAGCGGCGTCCGCATCAACCAGCAGGTGATTGACCAACTCAATGAATGGATAGAAGAGACACTTTGAATTGACCGATTAGCTTTCAAAAGATTGGAGCCCACCCATGAGAAATAAAATCAAACTCGCCCCTCTGGCAATCGCTCTCTTTGCCCTCATCGGCTATGCGGGAATTTCTGCGCACGCGGCCATTCCCCTGCCGACGCCGACGCCAACGCCGCCATTGAACAACATCAAGATTGGCCAATGCGGCACTAAGGAAAAGCTCGAAAGCTTGTCTGAAGATGAGAGGTCGCGCGGGCTGGTCATTGACGCTCGTCCCTTCGCTATTAACCAGTCAACCGGCAAGCTCTCTTTTAACGGGAGCACAGGGCGGGTCACCGTCCTGCACACGAACCCTTTCATCTATGATTACCAGATTTCGGTGGCGCAGGAAGAACTCGTCAGCACTGCTCTGACTGATTTCGTGAAGCTGTTGCTTCCTCCGGGCCTGCGTTCAGATGTGGGTCTCCAGTCGGGCACGCCGAATCGCGTTGCGTCACAGATAGCACCAGTTACTAGATTGAGTCAGATCGCCTCGCGCCTCGAACCGTTCGACCACGAAGCCTGCAATCGTATGGCACAGGCCAAGCCTCAAGCGGAGCGCGGCTTAGCTTCGTCAGCGTGTGAAGCGGTCAACGAAATGAATAAAATCTTCGAGAAGCTTGAAGCGAAGGAGTTGATTCAAGCCGGGGGTGTTGAGGGTAAAGCCTTGGAACAACTGCTTTTCACCAGCGCACCTAAATACAGGAATAGCGGCTACCTGTCTGTCAACGACAAGTTTAAAGAGTACACCGCCTACCTCACTTTATTACGCGATGAAGAAGCAGACGCCTACAAGGTTTGCAATGACGCGACCGACATGAACACCTTTCTATCCGGCCTGAAGGGCAGTCTGGACACCTTCTTCGAGCAGCTTGTTGAAGCTCGAAGAGAGATCAAAGAAATTGATGTCCTGGCTGGAGACCTGGAAGATTTAGTCAAGGCCTATAACGCCGATACAGAACTGAAGAATGCCGGTAAGGACATCAGGTGCAGGGGATTAAACTGCGCCGAGCAATTCAAGGCCTACGCACAGACGGTACTTGATATTCTGGGCGCTTATACAACAGAACTGGATGCGCTCAGCGAGAAGGCGAAGGCAATGCAGAACGCGCTTGAGTTGACCAACCAGATGAAGAAACGGGAGGGGCTTTTTGCGCGCACCTTTACGATCATCAAGAGGTTCGAGTTGAGCCAGGCCACCATCTCCATCAATCGAATAAAGGACAAGAAGAAGCTCGGTGCAGACGCGAGCGGCGCGGGCAGAACAGAAAGCGGCACACCAAACACGCGGAACAACCGCACGTCGCCGAGGCCCATCAGGACAGGTGGCGGCCCCAGCGACGGCACGGTCGGCGGCAATAATTTCGCAGAGCGCGGCGGCGGCGACAGCGCCGACCCAGAGCCAGAGACGACGGACGAATTACCAACAGAGGACGGTGATAAAGGGTCAGCGAAAAAAGAGGAGGGAAAGAAAGAGGAAGGAAACGGTAGCGGCCCCGTGGCCGCCGGGCAGATCAAGGAGGTGGTGCAAATCGGACGACCGCGCTTCATGCTCTCCGGTGGACTGGTCTATTCGCCGCTGCCGCGCCGGACGTTTACGAGCATCAAGGGCTTTACGCATGACGCGCAGGGCAACCCGACGGGCAACGGCAACGCCGATATTGTTGGGTTCGACGAGAACTCTTCACGCAGGCTCCTGCCGATGGTGTTCTTGAACACGCGCCTCTTCAGTTCCAAACCGGCCAGCCTCTATTTCTCCCTTGGCGTCACGGCCAAACATGATAACGATGTGGATGTCGAATATCTGTTTGGCCCTTCGGTCGGGTTGCTCAACGACCGCGCTCTCTTCACCTTCGGAGTCTACGGCGGTAAAACGCAAAACCTCGTCCCAGACCTGAATATCGGTGATGAACTGCCGGACGACATCGGCAACGCCAAGCTCTATCGTAAAAGCTATACATGGAAGCCTGGCTTTTCCTTCAGCTACAGTTTTTCAGGCGCGCAGAAAAAGGATAAAACGGGCACAGGCGGAGGAAGCAGCGTCACCGCCGACGCATCCAGAAACGAGATTCGGATCGGCAGCATTCCTTTTAATCTGGCCCTTGGGCTGGCTTACACTTCGCTGGAAGAGCGTACGTACAACGCGGTCGTCGGCTTTGCGCGCGACCGGCAGGGCAATCTGACGAACGGGCAGACGCTGACACGCATCGTCGGGCTGACTTCCAGTTCCAACTACCGGATGACACCGCTGGCGCTGTTGCACAGCCGTCTGACGAATTTTGGCGGGCACGACTTCTACTTTTCAACCGGCTTGACCGGCAAAAAAACCGACAACAGTTTCGACATCGAATATCTTCTGGGCGGGTCGGTCAATTTATACCAGCGCAAGGTATTCTTAACGGTTGGGGCTTTCGCCGGCAAGCAACAAATCCTCGGCGGCGATTTCTTTGAAGGAGCGAAACTGGATAGTGGCCAGGGCATCACCACGCAGAAACGCTACGTCTGGAAACCGGCAATCTCGATTAGCTACGACATCTCGAAAATCATGAAAAGGTAATCAGCCTCCGTCCGGCTGAGCGCCTTGTCGGGCAGGCAGTCAGTGCTGAATAACAAGTCTTCCATTGCCGGTTGAGCGCGTCAAACTCTCAACCGGCAATGGAAGACTCGTTGTTTTCAATCATCAAGCTCTTTCCGAAAGCAGCCCTCCCCTTTTGCCTGATCGCGTTTGAAAAGCGTTTGCGAACAGGCGCAGACCCTCTAAAAGCTCCCTTGTAGTCCATCTCATCATGTCCCAGGTGGCGCGGGCGTGGGCGAGAGTTATACTTGATTCGCGTCCGAGCCCGTTTACTGGTTTCGAGTGGCCGAGAAGCTCAGAGATAATGGCAAGGGGCACGCCCGTCTTCGGCGTTTTGTACGCGCTCCTGAATCTAAACACAGAAAAGCGTCAAGGGAAATAAAATGGTAGTCAGCGGCAAGCCCGCCACCGGACAAGCAAGCGAGTTTCGCGCAGGTGATGTGCAACCGGCGCGGCGCGGCGTTTCGTTTATGGAGGCATTCCGCTTTTGGGTGAAGCTCGGCTTCATCTCGTTTGGCGGCCCCGCCGGGCAGATTGCGATCATGCACCGCGAGTGCGTGGAGAAGAAGCGATGGCTCAGCGAAGAACGTTTCCTCCACGCGCTCAATTACTGCATGCTGCTGCCCGGCCCGGAAGCGCAGCAACTAGCCATCTACATCGGCTGGCTGCTGCATAAGATATGGGGCGGCATTGTCGCCGGGGCGTTCTTCGTTCTCCCCTCCATCTTCGTCCTGCTCGGTCTTTCTTACGTCTATGCCGCTTACGGGAATGTGCCGTCCGTGGCCGGTGTCCTCAACGGCTTCAAGCCCGTCGTCGTTGCCATCGTCGTCGAAGCCGTCATCAAAATCGGCGGGAGGGCGCTGAAGCGGCGCGCGCATTTCGTTATCGCCGCTACGTCCTTTGTCGCGATCTATTTTCTGCACACCCCGTTTCCGCTCATCATGCTGGCGGCAGGCTTGACGGGTTGGGGCGGCGCACGTTTGTGGCCGAAGATATTTGCTGCCGCAAAGTCCAAGACCAAAGAGGCGGATAAGAAGACGGAGGGCGACGGCGTTATCAATGATGCGATTCCGCTTGTGATTGACGACGACGCGCCGCCTCCGGCACATACGCTTCCTTCAGGCGCACGCACCGCAAAGATACTCGCGTTGGGCTTGACGCTCTGGACGCTGCCGCTCATCGGGCTGGTCGCATGGCGCGGGTGGGGAAGCTTGCATGTGCAGGAATATCGCTTCTTCACGCAGGCGGCGCTCGTCACTTTCGGCGGGGCGTATGCCGTACTCGCTTATGTCACGCAGGCGGCAGCCGGGAGCTACGGATGGATGACGCGCGTGCAAGCGGTGGATGGATTGGCATTGGCCGAGACGACACCGGGGCCACTCATCATGGTCTTGCAGTTCATCGGCTTCATGGCCGCGTGGAACAACCCGCAGGGGATGACGCAGACTGCGAGTGCCATCACGGGCGCGCTCATCACTACCTACGTCACGTTCTTGCCGTGCTTTCTTTTCATCTTTCTTGGCGCGCCGTATATCGAGAAGCTGCGAGGGAATAAAAATCTGACGGGTGCGCTCACTGGCGTCACGGCTGCTGTGGTCGGCGTCATTCTCAACCTCGCGCTCGTCTTCGGCGCGGCTGTCATCTGGCCGCACGGCCTTGGCGGAGGCACGGATTGGTTCGCCGCCGCGATGAGCGTTATCGCGTTCGTTGTGCTCTACCGGTTGAAGGCGGACGTGCTGTGGGTGATATTGACGGGCGGCGCGGTGGGTCTTGGGCGAAAGCTCATTTTCGGGTGAGAGGATTGGTCAGGACGTGTGCCTCTCGCGGGAGATGCTTTATGGAATCAGAAGGAACATTGCTGCTCAAGCGAACAGAGATTGCGGCTCTGCTCGGTATCGAAGAGTGTATCGCTGCCGTCGAAGAAGTTTTTAAGCTCTACGCGGAAGGTCAGACTATGCCACCGGGAATCTTAGGTCTCCACGCGCGCGACGGCGGATTTCACATCAAGGCCGCGCTGCTCGACCTCAATCAAAAGACTTACTTTGCCGCGAAGACCAATGCGAATTTCCCGCAGAACATGGAGCGTTTCGGTCTGCCACTGATCCAGGGCGTCATCGTGCTCTGCGACGGGGAGAAGGGTTATCCGCTGGCGTTGATGGACTCGACCGAGATCACTATCATCCGCACCGGGGCGGCGACAGCAGTTGCCGCCAAATACCTGGCACGTTCCGATGCAACTGTCGCGACCATCTGCGGCTGCGGCAATCAGGGAGGAGTTTCACTGCGGGCAATCACAAAAGTGCGTCGTCTGCAAAAGGTCTTCGCTTACGACAGGGATGAAGCGCAGGCGAAGCGATTTGCCAGTGAGTTTTCAGATGCATTGGGCATTGAAGTTCAGGCGGTTCGTGATCTGGCGCGCGCTGTCGGCCAGAGCGACATCTGCGTCACCTGCACCCCGTCAAAGCGGTTCTTCATCAAGCGGGAGGATGTTAAGCCGGGGACATTTATTGCTGCGGTGGGCGCTGATAGCCCGGAGAAGCAGGAGTTAGAGCCGACACTGCTAAAAGGGAATAAAATCGTGGCCGATATTTTGGAGCAATGCGCGACCATCGGAGAGCTTCATCACGCAATCGAGATGGGATTGGTTAACAGAGAGGACGTGTACGCGGAGCTTGGCGACGTGATCGCGGGCAAGAAGGCAGGCCGCACGTCCGATGAGGAGATTATTATCTTCGACAGCACGGGGACGGCGCTTCAGGATGTTGTCGCGGCGGCGATTGTTTACGAACGGGCTGTGAGCGCCGGGACGGGCGTCAGGTTGAATTTTGGAGCATGACCATGGTTTATCCTTCATCAATCAGCGTGTCACGATGCGCCAGTTGTTGGTTGGTTCGGCTGGAATCTGCTTGTTCCGCTCGACCCAGTCAATAATCAATTCGCGTATCTCCGTGCTGGAGCGATAGACGACCGGAGCGTTCTTGTACATTGTGTAGCCGCCCCCGCCGTTGACACGGTAATTGTTGACGGCCAGCCGCAGCTTCTGTGTCGGACTCAGCGGGCGACCTTTGAAACTCAAATTCTGGATGCGTTCTCCAAAAGGTTTTGAGATGTTCAGGTCGTAAGAGACGCCTTCAGCGATGTCGAAGTTGTAGCCGGGAATCTTTTCGTCCACGAGATCAGCGACAGCCTTTCCGGGCTCAAAGGGGCGAAAGTATTTCGCAGAGTGTTCGAGCGCGTCCTTCAACTGCTGTCCCGTAACTTCGATGACGACCAGCGTGTTTTCATAGACGTAGAGTCCGGCGATGTCGCGCACTGTCACGGGGCCTTTTGGCAATCTCGCCTGCGGGTTGAAACTCGCTGCCATTGAAACGTCTGCCTTGCCCGCCTCCATCTGCACGCGTTGAATCAAATCCAGGATCGCCGTGTCGCGAAAGCGCGCATCCTCAGCCGTCAACTCGGCAGACGACTCCCCGATGACGCGACCGAGCCAGCCTTGCGTCTCGCGGTCGTAAGGCTCGCCCAACTTTAAGACCTCCTCGTCCGGCGCAACCTTTTCGTCAATCAGATAGGTGCGCGCCCCCTTGGCCGTCACGCGCCAGCGCCCGCCGTCCACCTTTTCCAGATAGAAGTCGGCGCGCGCCACGCGGTCGGCGTACTTGTCTGCCTGCGTCAGCAGAACGCCATTGATGAAGACGGCTGGCACTTCGCGGTGCGTGTGACCCATCAGGATGCAGTCAACACCCGCGACCTGCTCGGCGATTGCCACAGCCGCGTTTTCATTGGCGACCTGGCCGGGGTTTATCTCGCCCGTGCGCAAATCTTTTTCGATTCCCATGTGCATCGAGATGACGACCAGATCAACGCGCTCACGCACGCGCAGGACGCTGACCCACTTCTTCGCTTCAGCGACGGTTTCACGAAACTCCAGCCCGGCGTAGTTCTCAGGATTCTCCCAGTTGGGAATGCCGGGCGTTGTTAAGCCGAGAATGCCGACACGCACGCCGTTGACCTCTTTGACGAGATAGGGGTCGTAAGCAGTCTCGTCCGTCCCTTTCCGGTAAGTGTTCGCCGAGAGCCAGGGAAACTGTGCCTCGCGCCGCGCCTTCTCCAAGACCTTCAGGCCGAAGTTGTACTCGTGATTGCCGACGGCCATCGCGTCGTACTTCAAATAACCCATCACGAGCATCATCGGGTCGGGCGGGGTGTTGTTTTTCTTGTTGTGATAATAGACGAGCGGCGTGCCCTGAATCGTGTCGCCCGAATCCAGAAGCAGCAGAGTCGGATTCTCTTTGCGCGCCTGCTTGATGATGGTCGCCGCTTTGGCGAGGCCGTTCATGTCGGGCTTGTTGGTGTAGTAATCAATCGGATAAATGTGGCCGTGCAGGTCTGTCGTTTGCAGGATGGTCACCTGCGCGCGTTGCTGCCCGGAGGCCGCGCCGGGGAATGCAAAGACGAGGATGAGCAGGAGCGCCGTCGTTACGCTTGACGGCAAGGCGATGATGAAAGGTTTTCTTGCGTTCATTTGATGTAGGTGGCCGATAGATTAAACGGGAAACTGGGGAAGACGCTCTTATTCGTAACGCCGGAATGAGTGCCTGTCAAGGAATAGCCTGGAATTTGACTGTCCTTTACATACCTAGATAGGTCTTGATCTTTTTGACAATTTCGTCAGGGCTGAGAGAAATATCAACTTGCAGCCCTGTCTTTGGCTCTTCCAGCGTTTCCATCTGGCTGTCGAGCAGCACCGGGTTCATGTAATGTCCGCGCCGCTCGCTTAATCGCTTTTGTATAATTGCATAATCGCCCTTGAGATAAATCAATTTGACCCTGTTATCTATCAGAAGAAATTTTCGGTAGCTCTCTTTCAGCGCGGAGCAGGCGAGAACAGCCGGTTCGCCTCGCTCAAGACAGTTGCGTATCAGGTTGCTGAGAGCTTCCAGCCAGGGTCGCCGGTCATCGTCAGTCAAAGGCGTGCCGCTCTGCATCTTTTCGACGTTGGCGCGCGTGTGAAAGTCGTCCGCGTCGTAGAATGTCCAACCGAGTTCTTTGGAGAGCAGTCGGCCAATGGTTGTTTTACCGGAGCCGGTGACACCCATCAGGACTACGACCATACTTTGACCTCCTTGAGGGCCATCAATGATTGGGATTCAAGTAATAATTGTCGGCTCGTCTCTGCCACACCATTCCCTGAGCTTGAGCAGTTGCCTGGCGAATTGAATCAAAGGCCGAAGCACTTCATCAATAGGCTTGATGCCTTCGTCTCTCAGATAGCGCTCCACATACAGGCGCAAGGTCGCGCCTTCAGTGCCTGTGCCGGAGAGACGGCAGACGATGCGTGAGCCATCGTCCAGCAGAATGCGTATGCCTTGATGATCGCTCCGGCTGCCGTCCACAGGGTCTGTGTAGCTGAAGTCGTCGGCGCGCGCGACGAGGCTCTCGGCAACAGGTAGCCCCTGTAATTTCGGGAGGTTATTTCGCAGCTCTTCAACCATTCGGGTCGCTGCCCCGGCGTCCAAGCCTTCATAGTCGTGACGCTGGTAGTAGCTGCGACCAAAACGTTGCCAGTGCTCATGCACTACCTCCGCGACAGATTTGCGCGTCGTGGCAAGGATCGAGAGCCAGGAGAGCACAGCCCACAGCCCATCTTTTTCGCGTACATGACTTGAGCCTGTGCCGAAACTCTCTTCACCACAGATCGTACAGAGCCCCGCATCCATCAGATTGCCAAAGAACTTCCAGCCCGTCGGCGTTTCATAGCAGGGAACGTTTAGCTCTGCGGCTACGCGGTCAACCGCCGCGCTCGTTGGCATTGAGCGCGCTAACCCTGCGAGACCCTGACGATAACCGGGAATCGAGCGCGCGGCGTGTTCGGCGATGATGGCCAGCGAATCGCCCGGAGTGACAAAGAAGTTTCGTCCGAGAATGAGGTTGCGATCACCGTCGCCGTCACAGGCTGCGCCAAAGTCCGGCGCATCCTTCTCCGCCAGATGTGCGACCAGCTCTGCGGCGTGCGCGAGATTGGGATCGGGATGATGACCGCCAAAGTCTTCGAGCGGCGTGCCGTTGATGACCGTGCTGGCGTGCGCGCCGAGTCGCTCTTCCAGAATGTAATGAGCATACGGGCCTGTGACGGCGTGCATCGCATCGAACTGCATCCGAAAACCGCTCGTGAAGAGCGCGCGCAAAGCCTCGAAATCAAACAACTCCTCCATGACTGCCGTGTAGTCTGTGAGAGGATCAATGACGACAATCTCTGTCGCGCCCAACCGTGCGCTGCCTTCATGTTCGAGGTCTATGTCAGGGGTGTCGAGCGTCAGGTATTCGGTGAGCTGGAGTGTCTCTTCATAGATGCGTGCGGTGATGCTTTCTGGCGCTGGGCCGCCGTTGCGTATGTTGTACTTGATGCCGAAATCGGCATCAAGACCGCCGGGATTATGGCTGGCGGAAAGCACGAGCCCGCCGAGAGCGCCGCGACGACGAATGACTGCCGACACCGCCGGGGTTGATAAGATTCCACCGCGCCCCACCAGCACGCGCCCCACCCCGTTTGCCGCCGCCATGCGAAGAATCTTCTGAATGGCCTCACGGTTATAATAGCGACCGTCTCCCCCCACCACGAGCGTTTCTTCATTGAACCCCGCCGGCCCTGTCTCTGCACGCACGGTATTGAAGACCGCCTGCACAAAATTCTCCAGATAATTGGGCTGCATGAAAACGCGCGTCTTCTTCCGCAGCCCGGAAGTGCCGGGGCGCTGGTCGGGGAAAGCAGTTGTGCGAATGGTTTTTGTGCCGGTGTTCTGCATCATGACCTCTGGGCGGTTCATCAATCTAAAGAGCAACCGAAGAAAGGCTGGGCTACTTTGTTCGAGACGTTTAACTGAAGAGCTTCTCCTTGGATTGTATCGCATGACGGACGAATTACTTGACATATTTATCAGGAGCGTTAAAGTAGATAAAGTTAGTTTTCACTTGCCCTGACCCTCACTCACAATTTGAAACTTAAAAACGAGTCAAGGCTGATGAATACTGCCTACGCTTGCGCCTCTGTGCGCCGCTACCGTCCCGGTTTCTTTTTCATGGCGATCAAGGGAATCATTTTCGCCGCCTTCATCATTTGCGCCGCGTCCTATCCGGCACAGAGTGCGCCCGAATTAATCAAGCAGACCGACTCGACGCGCGCCGTCGCGCTCGAATCTGTGTCGTGGACGCGTGAGCCGTTCCCGCTCATCCAGCCAGTTCCGTTTAGTGCCGACGGGCGCACACGCATCATGCTCTTCGCCAAAAATGTGGACTTGCTTCCGGGCGAGGACGCTTCCGTCGTCAGCGCCGAGGCCGAGGACGCCACGCGCACACGCTATCCATTAACGGTCGAGTATGTCGGGCGTGTGCCCGGATTCGATTGGCTGAGTGTGGTGATTGTCAGATTGCATGACAGTTGGGAAGACATCGGTGATGTGCTCATCGGCATTAGCCTGCGCGGGATGGTGAGCAACCGCGTGCGCGTCGGCATCGGGCACATCGGGGGCGGCCCGCCTGACGACGGCGGCGCAGTTTCACCCGTGCCCGACCTGGGAGCGGGCACGAGCCTGCACGGTAAGCGTGTCTTTCCCTCTGATAATCCATGGAACGAAGACATCTCAGGGCTTCCCGTTGATCCGAATTCCAGTAACCTGATTGCCGGCATCGGACTTAATACCGGCCTGCACCCGGATTTCGGGACTGTCTGGGCGGGCGCTCCCAACGGCATTCCCTACGTGGTCGTCTCCGGCACGCAAGCGAAAGTGCCTATCAACTTCACAGCCTATGGAGACGAAAGCGATGCGGGGCCGTATCCTGTTCCGCCCGGCGCACCCATCGAAGGTGGAGCAAACGCAAACGGCGACCGTCACGTTATCGTCATTGATCGTGACAACTGGAAACTTTACGAATTGTACTCGGCCTCTCCTGTGCAGGGCGGCGCGAGTTGGAACGCAGCGGGCGGTGCGGTCTTCGATTTAAACTCCAATCAGCTACGCCCGGCGGGTTGGACTTCGGCTGACGCAGCGGGCTTGCCTATCTTCCCCGGTCTGGTGCGTTACGATGAAGTCTTCGAGTTGAAGGAAATCACGCACGCCCTGCGCTTCACGGCTCAATCAACACGCCGCGCTTACGTCTATCCTGCGCGCCACTTCGCCAGCAGCAACACGAATCCCAATCTGCCCCCGATGGGAATGCGCGTGCGTCTGAAAGCTTCGTTCGATGTCTCGCGCTTTTCGCCCGCGATGCAGGTCATCCTCCTTGCTCTGAAAAAATACGGGATGATTCTGGCAGACAACGGCAGCAATTGGTACGTCAGCGGCGCGCCCGACCCGCGTTGGAACGATGAAGAGCTAAACACATTGAAGGCGATTAAAGGCTCTGACTTTGAAGTCGTGAAGATGGGAACAATTGTCGAGAGATAAAATCGTTCAGGTTCAGCGCTAGATGCCCGCGAGCAGGTCAGCGTAAAGAAGCCTGTGGAAGAGGTGCTCTCCGGCCTCGCGGCGAACTGAGAGCCGCCCGGCCACGTATGCTCTGGAAGTCAGCCCGCGTTGAACCGATTTGCAAATGGCCACGTCTTCATCCTGAATCCGCTGGCCGACATTGATGCTGGCGAGATTACGCTCACGCGATTGCTCCGAGATGTCCGCGAAGTAGAAGTCGAAGATGACTTCGGTGCGATCAACTCCGAGCGGGCGCACCGTGTTCGTGTCCATCATCCCCTCGTACCAGTTGAGCATAAAGTTAGGATAGAGCCAGTAGTAAAGCGCGCGAGAACCCTGGCGAACCGCGCCGGTCTGCGCCTCTGCTCCCTCCGCCACAATCGGGCTTGTCTGAAGACAGAAGCGCGCGCCGTTCTCAATCGTGTACCGGCTATAGTCGAGCACGCTGTCCAGTCCCTTGTGAAGATAGGGGACGTGATAGCCGCCATCTAGATAGTTATCTACAAAAACTTTCCAGTTGCAGTCGAAAGTAAAGACTCGCCGCTCCATCCAATGTAAGCTGCCGAGGCTCAGCAGCTTCGCCTGCGCGATTAAATCTGAGCCGAGAAAGTCTTCCAACGAAGAGCCGCCCGCAGCGAGCTTCACGAAGACCCACTTTTCCCAGATAGCTGTTTCCAGAGGCACGAGCCCGTTGACCGTTCGATCAAAGTTGCAGACGCCTGCGAAATCCGGCGTGCCCTTAAGCTCGCCTTCAAGCGTGTACGTCCAGCCGTGATAAGGGCAGCGCAGATGGGGCGCTGTTCCTTCCGCTTCTGTCATGACGGCGGCGGCATGATGGCGGCAGACGTTGAAGAAACCGCGCAAGACGCAATCGCTTCCCCTGACAATCAGGATTGGTTCTCCGGCCAGTTCCCAGGTGATGTACTGTCCCGGCTCTGCGACTTGCTCTGCGCGCCCGACCATCTGCCATGAGCGCGAAAAAACTGTTTGTCGTTCCAAATCCGAGACACACGAATCCCTGTACCACGCAGCCAGAATTGTCCAAGCCTCATTCAGCGGGGCATCTGCGTTGTAGCTCTCGATAATCTCTCTGAGGGAAGGTGTCATCGGATCACCATTTTCAAGATTGTCCGCATTGAACTTTGCTCACAAGACTATAATTCAGGGCGAGAGTCAATCTCAACAAACTTGGTCGTACCGACTGGTTGCAATCTCTATATCAGGAACTCGGAAAAACCTTAATCCACGAAGTCACACGAAACGACGCGAAGAAAAGAGAAGAATCTTTCGTGTTGTTTCGTGTGACTTCGTGGATCGTCTTCTTCTTCGAACTGACGTTAAGTTACACTCAACGCGATGTTGATAAATTCATTCGCACCACATCCAGACGCCGGTGAAATCCATAGGATCGAGATCGCGGCAGCGTGCGAGACGGTCTACCGGGCTCTCTGGACTACGGACATAGGAAGCTCTCCCGTAGTTAAGGGTCTGCTGGCGCTGCGCTCCCTCCCGTCGTTTATCTTGAATCCGAAGTGCCGCTGGCGCTCGCGCCGGAAGATTACTCTGCAAACTTTGATTGAGGCGGGATTCGGTCGGCTGGCCGAAGAACCGGGCAGGGAAATCGTTCTGGGAATATCAGGGCGATTCTGGCGACCCGTGGGCAACACTGTGCCATTCAATCAAGCGGATTTCTTTCGCCCTGTCCCGGCGGGGCTGGCCAGGGCTGTCTGGAACTTCACTGTCGAGGAGAGCGTCGCAGGTCAAACTATTCTCACGACGGAGACACGCATCACCTGCGGGGACAAAGCAAGCAGGATAAAGTTTCGTGCCTACTGGCTTTTTGTGAGACCCTTTAGCGGCCTCATTCGCCTGGTGATGCTCAGAGCGGTGCGGCGCGCGTGCGAAGATGCTGACTGACGAATTGCTCTCAAGCCAACCAGAGCGTGGGCGATTTATCCCAGTCCATCTATCCTTTTTTTCTCAATAGCCCGTTGCGCCAGATTGCCGCAGCCTCTAACCAACAAACCGAGATTGGAAAATCGCGGGTCGGTCGTGAATCCCTGCCGGTATCTGTGATAAATCTGCTGCACAATGACGGCGATCTTCAGGAGCGCATAAGCAAAATAAAAGACAACGTCGCGGACATCTCGACCGCTCAGCCGCGCGTAATGTTCGACCATCTCGCGGCGGCTCAAGTTTCCGGGCAGCGCCGTCAAGCCGAAACCGAGTTGCTTCCACTCTGCGGGGTCGTCCACGTCAACCCAGTAGCCGAGCGTCGTTCCAAAATCCATCAATGGATCGCCGACGGTGGCCATTTCCCAGTCGAGGACTGCGACGACGCGCGACAAATCATCTGGCGCAAATACCACGTTATCGTACTTGTAATCGTTATGAATCAACGCTCGCCCGGAATCCTCCGGCGCATGTACGGCCAGCCACTCGGCCAGCTTCTCAATCTCTGGAACATCGTCTGTCCGTGCGTTGTAGTATCTCTTTGTCCAGCCATCTATTTGACGCGAGACGTAGCCTTCCGCGCGACCCATCTCGCCGAGGCCAGCCGCTAGATAATCAATCGCGTGAATCTTCACGAGGTTCTCAATGAAAGATTCTGACAGGCGACGCATGACATCCGAAGACAGCGCCAGACCTTCGGGCAAACGCGCACGCAGGATGATTCCGCCAACCCGCTCCATCAGGTAGAAGGGCGCACCGATCACCGATTCATCTTCACAGTAAAGGATGGGGCGGGGAACTTTTCCGTAGACCGGATAGAGCCGCGACAGAATCAGGAATTCGCGTCCCATGTCGTGCGCCGTCTTGATCTTCGCCCCGAACGGCGGGCGGCGCAGCACGAACTCTTGCTCACCCACGCGCAAAAGGTAGGTGAGATTGGAGAAGCCTGCGGGGAACTGCTCGATCTCCGCCAATCCGTCGAGGCCGGGCAGCTTGCCGCGAAGATAGGCGAGAAGTTTTGAAGTGTCTAACTGCTCACCTTCACGCACGGGACGGGGATTGTCTTGAAGATGTTCCTGCAAGCTCATCTCCGAAGAGGGAAGTTAGATAGAGACATCAACGCCGTATTTCCGCAACGCGCTTCTCGCCACGACAGCTTTGTGTACCTCATCCGGCCCATCGTAGATACGCGCCGCGCGCTCGTGCCTGTACCAGTATGCCAGCACCGTGTCGTCCGTCAGGCCAAGCGCGCCATGCACCTGAATCGCGCGGTCGAGCACTTGCTGTAGAATACCCGCGACAAAAAACTTGATGAGCGAAATATCTTCGCGCGCCGCCGCCTGCCCTTCGTTGTCAATGCGTTCTGCCGTTTGCATCACGAGCAGGCGCGCGGCGCTAATCTCAGCGCGACTCTCAGCAATCCACGCCTGAACGCTCTGGCGGCTGCCCAAAGGCACTCCCGGAGAAAGCTCTCTGTGCGCGGCGTGCTCGCACATCATGTCGAACGCGCGTTCGCAGATGCCTATCCAGCGCATACAATGATGGATGCGACCCGGCCCCAATCGCTCCTGCGCGATGATGAAGCCAGCGCCCTCGCGCCCCAGCAGATTACGCTGCGGCACACGACAATCAACGTACCTGACCTCGGCGTGGCTCGCGTAATCGCTCCCCTCTTCGCCCATCACGCTGATGTTGCGGACAACGCGGAAACCTTTGGTGTCCAGAGGAACGATAATCTGGCTGGCTCTCTTGTGCGGACTCGCCTCGTCGGGGTTGGTCACCGCCATGACGATGGCGAACGCTGCGCCGTCAGCCGAGGAAGTGAACCACTTGTGCCCGTTAATGACGTAATCCTCGCCGTCCTTCAACGCCCGTGTGCTCATCCACGTCGGGTTAGAACCGGGATGCTCTGGCTCAGTCATCGAAAAGCAGCTTCGCACTTCGCCGCGAACGAGCGGCCACAGGTACAATTCCTTCTGCTCCGGCGTCGCGTGCTCAATCAGGACTTCGAGGTTGCCTGCGTCGGGAGCCTGGCAGTTGAACAGGTAATGGCCGAGGGGCGTGCTGCCCAGTTCCTCGCTGACGCGTGCGAATTCCGTGAGTCGGAGGCCGAGACCGCCGTATTCGCGAGGAAGTTGAGGTGCCCACAGCCCCAGAGCTTTGACACGCTCGCGCTTCTCTTTCAGCGCGGGCAACAGGTCGCGGAAGGGGCGACTTAAAAACTCTCGCTCAAGCGGAAATACCTCTTCGCGGAGAAACTCGTGAATCTTTGATAACAAGGACGGCAAACTGTTCTCAGGGACAAGATTCATGGGCGTGATTATGCAACATTGGCAGCAAATCTAAAACATGACCTGTTCGATGATTTTCCGCCTCTATGAAATTGACTTCTCCGGCCTCTTTGGTTAAATTCTATAACTTCAAGAACGGCTACGCGCTCTTTCAAGGCGGTTTGCAGTTTCTTGACTGTGTGCAGACGGCAGGGGCTTCGCGGCTCAATTCCGTGCTTTACCTGCTATTTCACATTTTTGATAGGAAGCTCCAGAAGACCTTCGCATGAATCGAACATTTACACGATTCTGAAATTTAATTGCCGAACCTGCTCCAAGATGGCGGGTTCTGAGGCGAAGGCGCTCCTATCGAATCCGATCTGAAAGTAGTAAATCGTGAATCGTAAATCGTGAATCGTGCTGGGGCGCACATCTTTCGCCTCTTCATGCAAGATTCACGCAAGCGTGTAAGTCGTCAATGAGGCGTGATCGTTTCGGCGGTTGGGCGCGTCTCTTTCGCGATTTACCATTTTACGATTGACGAGAAAGCCATGAGCGAAATTAACGTCCAATTGAAGGAAGGCGCGAGCGTCGCGCTGCCAGCTCCCGTGACGGTCGCGGAAGCCTTGAAGCGGCTTGACCGCGACGCGGCGAAGCAGGCTCTGGCGGCGCGCGTCAACGGGCGTGAAGTTGACCTGGCTTTCACTTTGAGAGGGCAGGAGAACGGCGAGCCTGTACGAATTGAGCCCATCCTGCCGCAGACGCTCGAAGGCCTGGACGTGCTCAGACATTCGACGGCGCACCTGCTCGCCTCAGCCGTGCTCGATCTGTTTCCCGGAACACAGCTTGGCATCGGCCCGGCGCTGCTGGACGACCCGCGCTACGGATTCTTCTATGATGTCATCACGCCGCGACCATTGACGGACGCGGATTTGCCTGTGATTGAAAAGAAGATGCGCGACATCTCAAAGCGCAACCTGGCTTACCGCCGCGACGAAATTCCGAAACAGGATGCTTTGCGCCTCTTCAAGGAACGCGACGAGCCGCTGAAATGCGAGTTGATAGACGAGAAAGCCGGAGACGTGGTGAGCGTCTATTATATTGACAGCTCGCCGTTCGTAGATTTTTGTCTGGGGCCGCATGTGCCGAACACGAATAAGCTGCGAGCCTTCAAGCTGCTCAGCCTGGCCGGTGCATACTGGAAAGGCGATGCCGAGCGCACGCAGATGCAGCGCATCTACGGGACGGCTTTCTTCACGCAGGAAGAATTGGACGCCTGGCTCAAGCAGCGCGAGGAAGCCGAAAAGCGCGATCATCGTCGGCTGGGACGCGAGCTTGATCTCTTCTCGATTCAGGAGCAGTACGGGCAGGGCTTAATCTTCTGGCATCCGAAGGGTGCGATTGTCCGCAAGATGATGGAAGATTATTTGTACGAAGAGCTGTTTAAGCGCAACTACAGTCTCGTCTACACGCCGCACATCGCGCGCCGCGAGCTTTGGCAAATGAGCGGGCACGAGCAAAACTACGGCGACTCGATGTTTGCGCCGACGAAGCTCGAAGAGACGGAGTTTCGCTTGAAGCCTATGAACTGCCCGTTCCACATCGGCATCTACAAATCGCAGCCGCGCTCTTACCGCGATTTGCCGCAACGTTACGGCGAAATGGGCACGGTCTATCGCGCGGAGCTTTCCGGCACGCTGCACGGCCTGATGCGCGTTCGCGGCTTTACCGTTGACGACGCGCACCTGTTCTGCACGCCCGATCAGGTACAGAAAGAGATTGGCGATTGCGTTGATTTTGTTGTGCAGGTTCTTAGTACCTTCGGCTTCGACAAGGTGAAATTCGAGCTTTCCGTTAAGGGGAATGACACGGGCAAGCTCTATCTGGGCGAGGAAGAGGATTGGATGAAGGCGGAGAACGTGCTCGCCGAAGCTCTCAATGATCGCAATGTGGCTTACGAGCGCATGGAAGGCGAAGGGGCCTTTTACGGACCCAAGATTGACATCAAAATTGAGGACGCTATTGGCCGCCTGTGGCAACTCGGCACAGTGCAATATGACTTCAATCTTCCCGAACGTTTCGAGCTTGAGTATACCGGCGAAGACAACAAGCCGCATCGCCCCGTGATGGTTCACCGCGCGCTGTTCGGCTCAATCGAGCGTTTCTTCGGCGTGCTGATAGAGCACTACGCGGGCGCTTTCCCCCTCTGGCTCGCGCCTGTGCAGGCAATTGTGCTGCCGATTACGGATCGGATCAACGAATACGCGCAAAGTGTCACGGCAAAGTTGCGCGCCGCTGGCTTGCGCGCCGAAACGAATCTTCGCAGCGAGAAGATCGGCGCGAAGATACGCGACGCGCAGTTACAGAAAATTCCTTTCATGCTGGTCTTGGGCGACCGCGAGATGGAACAAGGCCAGGTCGCCGTGCGTGAACGAACCAGGGGCGACATCGGCGTAATGACGCTCGATGAATTCAAAGAGATGGCGCAGCGACTCGTTGACTCGCGCGCGCTCGTCAACATCGTCGAGTCTGAAGTCTGAAGTCTGGAGTCTGGAGTCAAGAAGAAAAGCAGTTCTTTGTCTTTTGACTCCAGACTCCAGACTCTAAGACTCCAGACTCCTAACATTGGAGGTGCAGCAATAGCTACAGGCTTTCGAGGTCGCGGGCAGCGTCCTGACAATCGTCGCGCTCCCGCCGTGCGCATTAACGAACGGATTCGCGTGCCTGAAGTGCGCGTGATTGGTGATGACGGCGAGCAGCTCGGCGTCATGGAGACGCGTGAAGCTGTGCGGAAGGCGCGCGAGCAGGGGCTGGATTTGGTGGAAGTCGCGCCCAACGCAGAGCCGCCCGTCTGTCGCATCATTGATTACGGCAAGTTTCAATACGAGGCGAAGAAGAAGGCGAACGAGGCGAAGAAAAAACAGGTCGTCATCACCGTCAAAGAGGTCAAGTTTCGTCCGGGCACGGACGACCACGATTACGACTACCGGATGAAACATGCGCGCGAGTGGTTGCAGGATGGCGACAAGGTGAAAGCGACGATCTGGTTTCGCGGTCGTGAGATGACGCACCGCGAGCTTGGCTCACGCATTCTCGAAAGGCTGGAGAAAGACCTCGCCGACGTTGGCGAAGTTGAAGCCCGCCCGCGCATGGAGGGCAACCAGATGTTCATCATCCTCGGGCCGAAGCGCCACAAGGGCGCAGCGAAACCCGAACATGCTCCTGCTGCGCCGAGCACGACTCAGGGAGAACAGCCGCAAGGCTAATTTTTGATTTGCGATTTTTGACTGTTGATTGGAAGAGGAATAAAAGAGCTTTTATCTTCTTCCGGTCAACAATCAAAAATCTAAAATCGCAAATCTTTTTCGGAGAGCAATTATGCCTAAACTGAAAACACATAAAGGCGCGGCCAAGCGGTTTCGCTTGACTGCGACCGGCAAGATCAAGCGCGGCCACAGCCATGCGCGCCACATTCTGACCAAGAAGACCAACAAGCGTAAGCGCCAGCTCGACATTGACGGCCTTGTCTCCGAAGGAGATCAGAAGCGCGTCGAAGCGATGCTGCCGTATGGAAGAGGCTAAAAGATAGGGATGAGGGATGAGGGATGAGGGATGAAGAAAGGCAGAATACAGAAGTCAGGAGTCAGGAGTCAGAATGAAGAGGCGGCAGCCCGCTTTTGTTTTTCTTCTGACTTCTGTCTCCTGTCTTCTGACTCCTGCTTTTCATCCCTCATCCCTCCGCCCTCATCCCTCTGTGAGATGGGGGAATGAATAATGCCTAGAGCAAAACGTGGAAATAAGCGTCTTGAAAGGCGCAAGAAGATTCTGAAATTAGCCAAAGGGTACAGGGGCACAAAATCCAAGCTCTATCGTTCGGCGAAAGAGAGTGTCGAGCGTGCCCTGAACTTCGCTTATACAGGACGCAAGCTGAAGAAGCGCGATTTTCGTAGTCTGTGGATCGTCCGCATCGGAGCCGCCGCACGAGTGAACGGTTTGAACTATTCGCAGTTCATGCACGGCTTGAAGCTGGCAGGCATCGAGCTTGATCGAAAGATTCTCGCAGACCTCGCGGCTAATCAGCCGGAAGGGTTCGCGGAGCTGGCCGGGCAGGTGAAGACCGCTTTGGAGAACGAGCAACAGCAACGCGCCGCGTGAAAGCTTAAGTTAAGGACTAGAATATAATGCCAGAAGGCGTTAGTTACGAGGACTTAAAACAGCGAAGGGATAAAGTGTATGGAGCGTTCGAGCAACTGTTCGAGCGCTTCTTGCCCTTTGTTGATGACCGTCATGACATCAACAGCACCTCTCAGCTTATGGCTGATCTGCGTGATAGAGGGATAACACTCGAAGAAGCTGAAAACACTCTTCGGGAACTTCTTGAGCTACGCACGCAGTTCATTGGTAAAAAAGGAGAGTGGGCTGCGCTAAAGAAGATGATCGGGCGCGTCGAAGACGGCAACGAACGAGCCGAGGCGAATCAGATTATTTCACTGCGTGAAGTCGTAATGTCTGCTCATTTTGGTGACGCGGAAATCACACTTAGGAATCTCATAAGTGAGTTACGCGTTGAACGTGAACGCGTTGACGTTACCTTGCCTGGTCGCCGTCCACGCCACGGCCATCTTCATCCGATTACAATCCTGCGCCAGAAGATTGAAGACATTTTCGTTTCGCTGGGGTATGCGATTGAAGACGACCGCGAGATCGAGACAGATTTCTACAACTTCACCGCGCTCAATATCCCCGAAAATCATCCGGCGCGCGACCCGCTCGACACGTTCTACACGACGGAAGGATTCGCCTTGCGGTCGCAGACTTCGACCGTGCAGATTCACGCGATGGAGCGGCGCAGCGCCCCCTTGCGGATGATTGCGCCGGGGCGCGTCTTCCGCCGCGACACGCCGGATGCGACACACAATCCGATGTTCTATCAGGTCGAGGGGTTGTGCGTTGATCGCGGCATCACGATGGCGCACTTGAAGGGGACGCTGACCGAGTTCGTCCATCGGCTGGTCGGCCCGGAAACGCGCACGCGCTTTCGTCCCTCTTACTTTCCGTTCACCGAGCCGTCTGCCGAAGTGGACTACAGTTGCTTCAAGTGTAACGGGACTGGCTGCCGCATCTGCAAACAATCGGGCTGGATCGAGCTTGGCGGCTCCGGCATGGTTCATCCAAACGTGCTGCGCGCCGTCCAGATTGACCCGGAAGAGTTCTCAGGCTTCGCCTTCGGCTTCGGCATAGACCGCATGTCGGCCTTGATGTACAAACTCGACGACATCCGCCTGCTCTTCGAGAACGACGTGCGTTTCCTGGAACAGTTCAACTAAGCGTGACAGGTGACAAGTGACAGGTGACAAGATAAGTTCTTGTCTTTACCTGTCACCTGTCACCTGTCACTTGTCACGGTTTTTATGAATATAAGCTACAACTGGCTTCGTGAATTGACGGGCGTGACGCTTGGGGCGCGCGAGTTGGCTGAAACGTTGACGCGCGTTGGCCTGGCGGTCGAAGTTGTGCATGAGGCCGGGGACGATTTCGTGTTGGAGATTGATCTCACGTCGAATCGCCCGGATTGTTTGTCACACCTGGGCGTGGCGCGCGAGGTCGTGGCCGCTGCTGGTGGGCGCGTGCTGCTTGCGGAAGCTCAGCCGTCGCGGATGGAAGGGCGCGCCGGGTCGTTTACGGCGGTCGAGATACTCGATGCGGATTTGTGCCCGCGCTACGCGGCGCGGGTTGTGCGCGGTGTGAGCATCAAGCCTTCGCCTGATTGGTTGGCCAAGCGTCTGGAGACCATCGGACAAAGACCGATTAATAACGTCGCGGACATCACAAACTATGTGCTGCACGAGCAGGGGCAACCGTTGCATGCTTTCGATCTGGCGAAGTTGACGGAAAATC
Source organism: Acidobacteriota bacterium (assembly GCA_032160705.1). Taxonomy (GTDB): domain Bacteria; phylum Acidobacteriota; class Blastocatellia; order Pyrinomonadales; family Pyrinomonadaceae; genus QHXM01. The sequence goes on from JAVHVE010000001.1 coordinate 74,686, forward strand.
GAATCGTCGTCCGGCGCGCGGCAGCGGGCGAGAAGATAAAGACACTGGACGGCGTCGAGCGAGAGCTTGATGCGGAGATGCTGGTGATTGCCGACGCGGTGCGTCCCGTCGCCGTCGCGGGTGTGATGGGCGGCGAAGATTCGGAGATTTCTGACGCGACGCGCGACGTGCTCGTTGAAAGCGCGTACTTCAATCCGGCATCCGTGCGGCGCACGTCAAGGATTCTCGGATTGCATACGGAAGCTTCGCACCACTTCGAGCGCGGTGTGGATTATGAAGGCATTATCAGGGCACAGGAGCGATGCGTCGCCTTGATCTGTGAGCTTGCAGGCGGCACTGCGACGGATGCGATAGACGTTTACCCGAAACGCATCGAGCCGCCGATGGTCAGCCTGCGTCAGGAGCGTGTCAAAGCCCTGACCGGCCTCGAAGTCGGCGCGGGCGAGATGGTGCGAATTCTGTTGGCGCTTGGGTTCTTGCAGCGTGACGCGATGGCTTCGTTGGGAGCGACGGAAAAATCGGCGGGCGTCGCTGGAGGCCGCAGCCTGACCTTTATAGCCCCGACGTGGCGCGTGGACGTTGAGCGCGAGGAGGATTTGGTCGAAGAAGTCGCGCGGCACACCGGATACGAAAAGATTACGACAGAGCTTCCGGCCTCGAATATCGCGGGCGAATACCAGCCAAGCGAAAGGAAGAGGCGTGCCCTGCGCCGCGCTCTGGTGGCGAGCGGGTTTGACGAAGCCATCAGCTTCAGCTTCATTGACGCAGCGCACGATGATCGTTTTGAGTATCTGCCGAACCTGGTGAGCGAGGCGGAAGGCGAAGACCGCTTCGTCACTCTGACGAACCCGATTATCGACGGCGCGATGCGCATGCGCCCGACGCTCCTTTCGGGCATGCTCGACGCTGTGCGCCACAATTTCAATCACGGCACGCGCGATGTGCGTCTCTTTGAGACGGGACGCATTTTCGTGGCCAACCCGGAGCGCGGCCAGCTTCCACTGGAACGCGAGGCGTTTGCGCTTGTAGCGACAGGCGCAGCGATGGAAGAGGGTCGTGTGGGAGGCGCGCGCGAGCTTGATTTTTATGATCTCAAGGGCGCGCTCGAAGCCGCCGTTGATGCGATGAATCTACAGCCCTTGCGCTTCGAGGCAGCGCAAGTGAAGCATCTGCGCCAGGGCCAAGCGGCGCGGATTACTAGCCATAATGGGCGCTCTCTCGGCAGCATCGGCAGGCTCGACGAAGCGATTGCCACGCTGTATAAGTTTCGCCAGCCGGTTTACGTCGGCGAAGTTGATTTGAGCGCACTGCTTGAAATGGAAGAGATGCCGGTGCTCTACACTCCGCTCATGCGTTACCCGTCAATCGTGCGTGACGTTTCTCTACTCGTCGGGCGGCGCGTCACATTGGCAGAGATGCTGGAGCGCGTGCGGGATGAGCGCCTTGAAAATTGCCGAGACGCGCGGTTGGTTGACGTTTACGAAGGCGCTTCCTTGCCGGAAGGGAAGCGTTCGGTGACGCTCAGGATGGAGTATCGCGCAGACGACCGCACGCTGCGCGATGAAGAAGTGGACGAGATGCACGCGCGCCTGGTGCATGCTCTGGAAGAAAAGTTCGGGGCGCAACAAAGATAAAGAGTCTGGAGTCTGGAGTCTGGAGTCTGAAGTCAGAGGCCAAAAAAAGTTTTTGTCTTTTGACTCCAGACTTCAGACTCCAGACTCTAGACTTATTAAGCCAGAAGTCGCATAATCGGACGGCTAGTTTTAGCCCCCCGCCAAATTTGAGGAGACTCGCGATGGTCGGATTATCAGGATTAGAAAAGTTCTCACATCTGGAAGACAAAATTTACCGCACCATCGAGCTGACGAAGACGCTTCGCCAGGAGAAGGAAGGGCTGGAGCGCGAGGTCGCCTCGATCCGGCGCGAGTTGGGAACTCTGCTCAACGAAAAAGAGCGATTGGAAAATCAGCTTGAGCGTATCCTCTCGGAACGTGACACGATTCGCATGAAAGTCGAAGCGATGCTCGATGCGATTGCCGCGCTCGACCCTGAAATGGCCGAGGTGGTACGCAGATGAGGGATGGAAATAACCGCATCAGTCTAGGTAAAGGCAATATGGACACAGCAAGCACACCGACCATCAGAGTGGAGATTTACAACCAGACCTATAACATTCGCTCCGATGGCGACAGCGAATACATCTCGCAGCTCGCCGAGTTTGTTGACAGCCGGATGCGCGAGATTTCGTCGGGCACGCTGACAGTTGATTCCCTCAAGGTCGCCATCTTGGCCGCGCTCCATATCGCAGATGAGCTGCACCGCCTCAAACGCCTGCACGAACAGGCCGACTCGCAACTCGCTTCGCGCAGCGCCGAATGCGCCGAAATGCTGGATCGCCTCCTGAAAGTCCGCAGCACCGTCGAGCAGCAAGCCACCACGGGCAACATCGCGTTCACCTAAAAGCAGGAGTCAGAAGTCAGAAGTCAGGAGACAGAAGGAAGAGGCGGAGAAGCGCTTTCGTTTTTATTCTGTCTCCTGTCTTCTGTATTCTGAATTCTGCTTTCGGATATGTTAATATCTTCCCTGGCTGAGGGAACAATTTCTGCGGGGTTCGTCACCGAGTTACTACAATTGAGCCTACGCCGATAAATAAGGGAGACCGATGCCGCTTATCAAGCCCGTGCTTTCCTTCATCGTTAAGGATTGCTAAAGGCAGCGGCTTCAAAAAGGTCACCCACCTGTTCACGCAGGTTCAATTTCGGCTGCGGAGCGGCTCGCGCGGATTTCCCTCTGCCACTTAAAGATTCGGTGACAGGTGACAAGTGACAGGTGACAGGAAAGAGCAAGCTTTTTCTTGTCACCCGTCACCTGTCACCTGTTACGGCTTTTAAGCTTATGAAAATTTTAATGATCGGAGATGTGGTCGCGCGTCCCGGGCGGATGGCTGTGTTGGAGCGCATACAGGATTTGCGCGAACAGCATGGGATTGATCTGGCCGTGATGAACGCGGAGAATGTGGCGGGCGGATTTTCTATCACACCGTCTCTGGCCGACCAGCTTTTCAGCGCCGGAATTGACGTGATGACCTCCGGCAATCACATCTTCGACAAGCGTGAAATCATCCCTTACATCGAGCGCAACCCGCGCTTGCTGCGCCCGGCGAATTACCCGCCGAACTCGCCTGGAAGCGGGATGTGGGTGGGCGAAGTGAGGGGTGTGCGCGTCGCTGTTCTAAACTTGATTGGCCGGGTCTTCATGGGGCCTGCGGACGATCCCTTCCGTGCGGTTGACGAATTGCTCGCCGCGTTGACGCCTGATGTTAAAGTCAGGCTCGTGGACATGCACGCCGAAGCAACTTCGGAAAAGGCTGCGATGGGTTGGTATCTGGACGGGCGCGTTTCGGCTGTGGTGGGCACGCACACGCACGTGCAGACGGCTGACGAGCGGATTCTAACAGAGGGCACAGCCTATCTGACCGATTTGGGCATGACCGGAAGCTACGCGGGCGTCATCGGCATGGATCGCCACGATGTCATCACACGTTTCACCTCAGCCGTCTACAAACGCGCCGATCATTCGACCGGCATGGTCAGAATCTGCGCCGCCGTCATAGACATAGACGAAACGACAGGCCGCGCACGCGAAATCTCCCGCCTCTCACTCCCGCACGAACAATGAAAAGCAGGAGTCAGAAGACAGAAGTCAGGAGACAGAAGAAAAGAAAATCTGTGAAAGCGGTTCTCCGCCTTATCCCTTCTGACTCCTGACTCCTGTCTTCTGTATTCTGTTTTATTCCGGCGCTGTTTCTTCCGGCACACGCTCGGCAGTGGGGGGTTGTGAAAGATGAATGGCGTCTTCGGGGGCGGCGGCGAGAAGTTGGCTGTAGATTAAGGGGAATGAACGGACACGACCCGCGCCGTCTGTGACGACGTGGCCGGTCTCTCCTTCGGCGATGATCTTCCCGTCCGAAAGGCGCACGATTTCGTAGCCGAAGCGAAGCGAACGTCGCCTCAGTTCGGTGATGTGCGTGCGAACGAGCAATTCGTCGTCGTAGTAGGCAGGCGCTTTGTAGCGGCAATAACTTTCGGCAACAACGAGGAAGGCATTTTCGTTCTCTTCCATATCGCGGTAGGCGAACCCGCGAGCGCGACAGAATTCCGTGCGCCCGATCTCGAACCAGACGAGGTAATTCGCGTGGTAAACCACGCCCATTTTATCCGTCTCGGAGTAGCGAACACGCACCAGCGTCTCGTGCCACTCTTCAAACAATGTATCTTCTTCGTGCAGGTTCGTCATCTGAAAGAAACGCCTCCTGAGAGCGAATGTTGGTCTGACCAAAGGTTCTCTGTAATATAATTTGCCTGGGCGTTTCCTGCGGACTATAAAAGCGAAAGGTAAGAGATGTCAAAGCAAATCAGACTCCAAGCCATTGCCGCCTTAGTTGTCGTCTTGATTCTGGCAGCAGTTTTGCCGAGCGTAGGGGTCGTCGTGACTCAGGCTCAGAGCGTGGCTGTGGCCTCCACGCGCGACGCCAGAAACGCGGCTGTGGTGGAAGCGACCGCCGACGTTTTGAAAGAGACGAGCGAAGTCAGGCAACTGCCCATCCTGCGCCCCGTCAAGAGCGGAACGCAGTCGCGCGACGAAATTCAACGCTTTCTCATCAAGAACATGGACGAGGATATAACGCCCGCAGAGATGCACGCCTCCGAAGTTGCCCTCAAAAAGCTCGGCCTTGTCCCGGCAGATTTCCAGTTCAGGCCCTTTATCATCGGTCTTCTGACAGAGCAGGTCGCGGGCTACTACGATCCTAAACAGCAGGAGTTTTTCCTGGCCGACTGGATTGACCTCGACGGGCAGCAGCCCGTGATGTCACACGAGCTGACGCACGCCCTTCAGGACCAGCATTTCAACTTGCGCCGCTTTGAGAAATGGCCGAAGGGCGACTCCGATGCGGAACTGGCCGCGCACGCGCTGGTTGAAGGTGATGCTTCGCTGACCATGGCCGTCTACGTCGCGCGCAGCCCCTTACGCATTATCTCGCTCATGAAATCTATGGGAGCGACGAAGTCTGCAACAGAAGAGATAGACCGCGCGCCGCGCGCCATCCGCGAGTCGCTCCTGTTTCCCTACGAGCAGGGAATGCAGTGGGCGCAAGTCCTCTACAGGCGCGAAGGCTGGCCGCTGGTCTCAAAGGCTTTTACGGATTTGCCGCAGTCTACCGAGCAAATCCTGCATGCGGAGAAATATTTTGCGCGCGAAGCTCCAATCAAAGTCACGCTGCCGGACATCTCCTCTGCGCTCGGCAAGGGGTGGAAGCGAATTGATACGGATGTCAACGGCGAGTGGAGTTATTACCTGATTCTGGACGAGTATCTGAAGTCCGCGCAGGATTCAAAGCGCGCTGCCGCCGGATGGGGCGGAGACCGTTATGCCGTTTACGAAGGAGCGAAGCCAGGCGAGGTCGTCATCGTTCAAGTCTCCGCGTGGGATACACCGCACGACGCGATGGAATTCTTCGACGCTTACAAAAAGCGCACAGAGCTGCGCTACCCTGGAGCAACGCCGATCCGCAGTCCCTACACAGACTTTTCGACAAAGTGGCACGACGGTCAGGCATGGCGCACTCAGGAAGGTTTGGTCTTTGTCGTCCGAAACTCCGACCGCGTTGTCGTTATGGAGGGATTGCCGGAAGGGATGAGCCTCAAAAAACTTGATGGGCTGTTCGGAATGTCTGCTACTCAAAAATAGCTTTGCCGTCATCGCGTGCGAGCTTTATGGAGAGTTCCCACTGACCCTGAAAGGGTCATATAAAATAGCCAGGGGCAGAGCGACAGCGACGCCCCTGGTCAAAGACAAACATCATCTCCGACCCTGAAGGGGTCGCACATTCAATGAAGAGGTGCGACCCTTTCAGGGTCGGATTCTTTTCTTTGCCGAATCCGGGGTCGGCGCAAACTGCGGTTTGCTTGCCCCCGGCTATCAGGTTCATCCCCTTCGGGGATGGATGACGACTGATTGATGAAGATACGCACGTTGTCTTGCATCGCAAGACTGTGATATTTTGTCGGCACTTCAAAAGTGTTTAGAACAGAACGGGTGCGTGGGTGAGCGAGCGCTGAAGCCTTTGGAAAAGGAGGGTGAGCGTTCTGTCTTGCCTCGATTGATGATGAAATCTGAAGCATTACCGGCTTCCAGAGAACTGCGGATGCGTCTGCGCGAACTGGCGGCAGACCTCCAGCGGTTGGAAGCCAAAATTCGCACGGGCGGCGGTGCGGACAAAATCGAACGTCAACACCAGCAGGGCAAGCTGACGGCGCGCGAGCGCATTGAACTGCTCTTTGACAAAGAATCTTTCCGGCAGGAGATTGGTCTCCTTGTCGCTTACGACGAGTATGAGGGAACGGCTCCGGCGGCTGGCGTTGTGACCAGCTTGGGGCGCATCAATGGTCGAGAAGTCGTGGTGGTCGCCAACGATGCCACAGTCAAGGCAGGCTCATGGTGGCCTGAGACGATTAAGAAAATCTTGCGGGCGCAGGAGATTGCCATGCGCTCTCACGTGCCGATTATCTACCTGGTTGATTCGGCGGGAGTGAACCTTCCTTATCAGGGCGGCGTCTTTCCCGGTCAATACGGCGCGGCGCGAATCTTTTATTACAACTCGATCATGCGCCGCTACCTGCGGATTCCGCAAATCGCGGCTGTGATGGGGCCGTGCATCGCGGGCGGCGCATATCTGCCCGCGCTCTCCGACATCATCATCATGGTCGAAGGAACTTCGTTCATGGGCTTAGGGGGCGCGAATCTGGTCAAGGGCGCGACGGGTCAAACGATTGACAACGAATCTCTCGGCGGGGCGCGCACGCACAACGCCATTTCAGGCGTCGCGCATTACCGCGTTCAGGACGACGTAGCGTGTCTGGCTAAGATCAGGGAGTTTGTTTCTGAACTTCCGGTCAAGCCTGCTCCCGTTGTCTCGATCACGGAAAGCGTGGAAGCGGCACGCCCCGCGAGGGAGCTTTACGACATCCTGCCGGAAGATCATCGCCAGCCTTACGACGTGCGCGCCATGTTCGATTGCCTGCTGGACGGTGGACACCTCGACGAGTTTCAGGCTGATTACGCCAGGGAGATGATTTGCGGGCATGCTCGCATTCGCGGCATACAGGTGGGCGTCATCGGTAACAATCGCGGGATGATTCGCAGTCCTGCGGGCGGCTCTCCGAAATTCGGCGGCATCATCTACAGCGATTCCGCCGAAAAGGCAGCCTACTTCATAGAGACCTGCAATCGTCATCAAACGCCGCTCGTCTTCATACAGGATGTCTCAGGTTTCATGGTCGGGGCGGAGGCAGAGCATTCGGGCATCATCAGAGCGGGCGCGCGTTTCGTCGAAGCGATGGCGACCGCCGTTGTGCCGAAGATAGTTTTGACCGTCAACCACGCATCGGGTGCAGGCTACTACGCAATGGCGGGGCAGGGCTTCGATCCCGACTTCATCTTCAGTTGGCCGACGGGCAGAATGGGAGTGATGGAAGGCGACGCGGCTGTGCAGGCCGCATTCGGCACGCAACTGGACAGGTTGAAGCAGGAGGGGAAAGAAGTGGACGAAGAGTTGAAGACCGAGATGGAGCGCGTGCGCGAGAGTTACGAGCAGCAGTTGGATGCGCGCTATGCCGCGGCGCGCGGTTTCGTTGATGCTGTCGTGACACCCGAAGATACGCGCGATGCGCTGGAACTGGCGCTGCGCGTGAGCTTGAATTACGGCGGGCCGCACATCGGGCAGTTTGTGTTGCCGCCGTCTCTGGTTTGAAGGCCAAGTGAGGTAAAGCCAAATTGTCAGTCGCTCCTATCGGAGCTAAAACTTTGCACCTCGTTGACTAGAAACTCCCCCATCGAGCTTACCGTCTGGAACTTTCGCAAACGGTCACTGCCGGGCAATCAGTCAGGCGGTTACCGAAAGTTGTCAAACTTCGGAGCAGGCGCGCTTTCGTTTAGAATCTGCGCCATGCAACATCAGAAGGAGGAAGAACCGTGAGCAGGAGCGCCACAAGTTTTATTACGCGTTTGTGTGTATTCGTCGTTTCGATGGCTTTTGTCGGCGTTGATCTGGTCGTGTCAGCGCAAAACACGAACTCCAGCACGACGATGCAAGAAGACACTTCAATGCAAAACACTAATACGTCGAACAGGAACATGAATCGGCGTGGCCGTCGTCGCCGTCGTGGTCGTCGCCGTAGCAACAGCAACAGCAATATGGGCATGGCGAACGCGAACGCGGCGTGCGGCCCGATGCAGGAAAACACGAATATGGACGCCGGGATGCAGGAGAACGCCAATACAGGAGCGGCAGCCAGCAACACGAGCATGGGAAGAGGTCGCCGTCGTCGCGGTCGTCGAGGCGGAAATATGAATGCGGCTGATACTGCCAGCACAGGCATGGCCGCCATGACTCCGGTGAGCACAGGCCGCTGCGACCCGAACGTGCAGGAGCAAACAGACCTTTCCGGCACTTACACCGGAACAGTCAACTACACCGAGGGCGGGCTGTCAGGCGATACTACGCTGACAGTCAGCGGCAACGATTTCACCATGACGAGCGGCTCCAATACACAGGAAGGCCGCATCGTCGCCGTGACAACCTGCAATTACACAGCAGTCACAATGATGTTCGGGAAAGCGCAAACGTCGGCAGCAAGCGGAAATCAACCTCCGCCACTTCCAGCCGTCTCTTTGCGCGCCAGAAGGATGGGAGGCGGTCTGACATTGGAGAGCGTGGGCGGCGAGGCACGCCAGTTTTCATTTAGTTCAGCCGGAGCAAGCGGTGGCAGGAGAAGACCGCGCGCTCGTCGTGTCAGGCGCATGGGGGCGTCTCCCTCCGTGGGCATCAAGCCGCCGACGGCTATGAGTCACGCTCAATAAAGTCAGGCATGGGTGATAAGTACCGGCGCGGGCGCGCTTCAAGGTTTTGAAAGCCAAAGTAGCCTGGCCGTTTGACGCGGGCGACGCATTCCGCTATCACGGGTGCGCCGCCCGCGCCTCTTGTTTTAGAATAGTCTGGAGTCGGAAGCCTGGAGTCTCAGAGTCAAAAGACAGAAATTGTTTTTGACCAATTGACTCCAGACTCCCTGACTCCAGACTCCAGACTTTTTATCTATGAGAGAAAAGATTCGTATTGCGAGCGGGCAGGGTTTCTGGGGAGATATGCTGGATGCGCCTGTGCGTCAGATTGAAGGTGGGCAGATTGATTATCTGATGCTCGACTACCTGGCCGAAGTCACTATGTCCATCATGCAGAAGCAGCGTGCCCGCGACCCCTCCGCAGGATACGCGCGCGATTTCATTCCTTTGATGAAGCAGATTCTGCCCGCCTGCGTTGAACGTAACATCCGCGTGACAGCGAATGCCGGAGGCGTCAACGTCGAAGGCTGCGCTGAAGCCGTGCGCGGGGTGGCGCATGAGCTTGGACTCGGCGGAAAGTTTCGCATCGGGCTGGTCACGGGCGACGACATCATGTCGCGCATAGATGATTTCCTCGCGCGCGGGATAGAGCTTCGCAACATGGACACAGGCGAGCCGCTCTCGACCGTCAGAGACCGTATTCAGAGCGCGAACGTTTACCTGGGCGCGTGGCCAATGGTTGAAGCACTCAATCAGGGCGCGCAGATCGTCATCACAGGACGCGCGACCGATACGGGGCTCACCCTCGCTCCCATCATTCACGAGTTCGGCTGGGCTGAGACGGATTGGGATAGATTGTCCGCCGGAACAATCGCCGGGCACATCATCGAGTGCGGCGCGCAATCTTCGGGCGGGAATTGCCAGTACGACTGGCGCAACATCCCTGACCTGGCGAACGTCGGCTTCCCCATTGCCGAAGCGTACCCTGACGGCAGCTTTTTCATCACGAAGCACGACGGCACGGGCGGTCGCGTCAATGTGCCGGGCATCAAGGAACAACTGCTTTACGAGATGGGTAATCCGCACGAGTACATCACGCCGGATTGCGTGGCGGATTTCACGACGATTCACCTTGAAGATGCCGGGACAGACCGCGTGCGCGTCTTCGGCATCAAGGGACATCCGGCGACAGAGTTTCTGAAAGTTTCAATCAGTTATTCGGCAGGCTTCAAAGCCGTCGGCACACTCGTCTATTCGTGGCCTGACGCTTACGAGAAGGCGCAAGCCGCAGATAAAATCCTGCGCGCACGACTCGACCGCTTAGGGCTTCGCTTCGATCAAATCCTGACCGAGTTCGTCGGCGCAAACGCGACGCACGGGCCGCTGGCGGGAGACCCTTCGCCCGAACTTGCAGAAGTGCAACTGCGCGTCGGCGTGCGCGGTGATGACAAAAAGGCCGTCGAGCGTTTCACCAAAGAGATCGCGCCGTTGATTCTGACCGGGCCGCCCGGCGTGACAGGCTTTGCCGGAGGCCGCCCCAAAGTTGAAGAAATCGTCGCTTACTGGCCTGCGCTGATTCCGAAGACTGAGATTACGCCGCGCGTCTTGGTGTCAGAGGCATAAATCGAGCAGTTAAGGATGAAGTCTCGTCATCTCCAGACAGCTTGATAAAGGGCAACAACATTGGGTACAAAGATGATAGGAGGTGGTGAAATGAAGTTGCGGACTTTTACAGCCATCCTCTACAAAGAGGATGATCTATATGTAGCAGAATGTCCTGAAGTAGGTACTGTCAGTCAAGGACACACAATCGAAGAGGCTGTCGCTAATCTAAAGGAAGCCACGCAACTCTACTTGGAAGAATTTCCTTTGCCCGAATCTTCTCCGCCTTTACTGACTACTTTTGAGGCAAGATATGCCTAAATTGCGGCGCGTTTCAGGAAACGAGGCCATCAAGGCGCTAGAACGGTTGGGATTCATCCGAGTGAGACAGCAGGGCAGCCACGTGATACTTAAAAAGCAAACAACGGAAGGTGAAGTTGGCTGCGTCGTGCCTCTCCACCGTGAGCTGGCGATTGGCACACTGCGCGGTCTCCTGCGGCAGGCTAAAGTTACCCCTGATGAATTTATGGACAGCCTTTAATCAAATAACAGAGCGCCTCTCTTTATTCTCTTCACTGATAATTCAGAAAGCGTAACCCAGACGGATTTATATAGTCTATGCGGATTCAACTAACCAAACTAGCGCACGCGCGCTCAGGCGACAAAGGCGACACAGCTAACGTCGGCCTCATTGCGCTCCGTGATGAGTATTATTCTCTGCTCGTGCGCGAGGTGACGGCTGAGCGGGTCAAAGAGCATTTCAAAGGCATCTGCAAAGGCGGAGTCGAACGCTTCGAGTTGCCGAATCTTGCGGCGCTCAACTTTCTCCTGCACGAAAGTCTGGGTGGCGGCGGCACGCTCTCTCTGATGACGGATGCGCAGGGCAAAACCTTCTCGACCGCGCTCTTACGGATGGAAATTGAAGTTGACGACCGGGAGGCGCAAACGTTGGGACTCAAACAATGAGTGACGCTCTAATAAATCTCGACTCTTCCATCCGTCACGGCTACGCGCAGATCGGCGGCGTGCGCCTGCATTACGCCGAGCGGGGCAGCGGCGGACGCCTTGTCATCCTGCTGCATGGCTTTCCCGAATGCTGGTACTCTTGGCGGCATCAGTTGATGGCGCTCGGCGAGAGCTACACGGTCGTCGCGCCCGACATGCGCGGGTATAACTTGAGCGACAAGCCCGCGCGGGTCGAAGACTACAAGATAAATTTACTGGTTGATGACGTGCTGGGACTGGTGCGCCACTTTGGACGGGAGCAGGCGGCAATCGTCGGGCACGACTGGGGCGCGGGCGTCTCGTGGGCTGTCGCGCAGATGCATCCCGAATACGTCTGGAAACTTGTCGCCATGCAAGTTCCTCCGATGGCCGCGTGGCGTGCCAACATGACTTTGCGGCAGGCGCTCAGGAGTTGGTACATGCTCTTCTTCCAACTCCCGCGACTGCCGGAATGGTTGATGAGCGCAAAGGATTACGCCTTCGTCGAGCGCATCTTCAAAAAGACTGTGGCGCGTCCCGGCACATTTACGGACACGGACATCGCTATTTACAAAAAAGCTCTGCATGAGCCGGGCGCGCTGACAGCAGCGATCAACTATTATCGAGCGAACGCTTTCTCCCTGTTCCTGAAAAGAAGTCGCGGTCAGGAAGGGATCAGCGACGGGCGCATTCGTGTCCCGACTCTTTTCATCTATGGCGAGCAAGATCACGCCATTGTGCCGGAGACGGTGCGCGACGTGAAGTCTTACATAGACGCGCCCTACCGCGAGGTAAGAATCAAACAGAGCGCGCACTGGGTGCAGAACGAAGCCGTCGAAGAAGTGAACGCCGCGCTGCAAAGTTTTCTCGCTTCACCCTAGCAGCACACCGGAATTGCAGGGGCAGGGCTTGACCCTGCCCCTACAATTTTTACTCTAATCATCGAATGAAAAAGAAAAGCCAGGTGGTCATCTACGCGGTTGAGGGAACTGTGGCGCTCCTCACGCTCAATCGTCCCGAAAAGCGCAACGCGCTGGACGATGCTCTCATCAACGGTCTCAAAGAGTCTTTGCGCGAGGCAGACCAAAACGAGGCCGTGCGTGTTGTGGTCATCACGGGCGCAGGCGCAGACTTCTGCTCTGGCGCAGACCTCGCCGCGCTACAAAAAATCTCGGAAAGCTCTGTCACGGAAAATCTGGAAGACGCGCAATCGTTGATGGAATTGCTTGCGCTGATTCGCCGCGTGCGTGTGCCGGTAGTGGCTGCGGTGCGTGGCCGCGCGCTGGCTGGAGGCTGCGGCCTAGCGACGGCCTGCGATCTCGTGCTCGCCGCAAGGTCAGCGCGTTTCGGCTACCCGGAGGTCAAGATCGGATTTGTCCCGGCGATGGTCATGGCCATCCTGCGGCGCAACGTCTCGGAGAAACGCGCGTTTGAATTGATTACGCGCGGCGCGGAAATCAGCGCAGACGAAGCCGAACGTGTGGGCCTCGTCAATCACGTCTTTGACGATGAGCAGTTTGAATTGGAAGTAGAGAATTACCTCGCCGGGTTTGAGCAGGTGAGCCGCTCTGCCGTGATGCTCTCCAAACGCCTGCTTTATCACATGGACGGAATGACGTTCGATGCAGCATTGCAGGCGGGTGTTGATGTCAACGCTATCGCGCGCATGACCGAAGACTGCCAGCAGGGAATCGCGCGATTTCTCAAGAAGTGATTGACGGCTTTACATCCCGTTGAGCCAACGCAATCTCGATAGCACAATCAAGCACGGGCTCTCCCGTTCTGCTGACTAAACCAATCTGATACGCCTCACCACACTCGACCCGTCTCGCCGTCGCAAACATTTCAAATGCTCGCGCCGTTCCAATTAAACGTGGCAGACGCTGCGTGCCGCTCCAGCCGGTGATGATGCCCAGACGCGCACCCGGATGCGCGAAGACCGCATTCGGCGAAGCGCAGCGAATGTCGCAGCAGAGCGCAAGATCGAGACCGCCGCCCATGCAATAGCCGTTAATCGCGGCGATGGTGAGTTGCCGGGCGTCCGCAATTTTCTGAAAGAGGCGTTGCCCACGCGCGGCAAACTCTCTGGCCGTTGCAGGCGTAAGCGTGGTTAGTTCGCGTATGTCCGCGCCTGATGCGAAAACGTCATCCGTGCCTGTCAAGATGATGGCGGAAATCTCTCTGCGCTCGGTCAAAGCTGAGACAGCCGCATCCAGTTCTTCGAGCGTTGAGATGGAGAGTGAATTACGTTCGGCAGGGCGATTGATGCGAATGATAGCGAAGGAGGAGCGCACCTCGACGATGACGGCACGCTGTGTCAACTCGTTTTCTCCCGCTGTCATTCGCGTGGACGGACGTTCTCGCGCAGGAACTTGACGATGTTTTCGGTGGAAGTGCCGGGAAGAAAGATTTCAGCGATGCCTTGCTCCTTGAGGCGCTGGATGTCTTCCTGCGGAACGATCCCGCCGACGAGAACAAGACAGTCGTCCATGCCCTTTTCGCGCAGCAGCGAGACGATGCGCGGGCAGAGCGTGTTATGCGCGCCGCTCAGGATTGAGACGCCGACCGCATCAACGTCCTCTTGCAACGCGGCGGCAGCGATCATCTCCGGCGTCTGGCGCAAGCCCGTATAGATAACTTCCATCCCGGCGTCGCGCAAAGCCCGCGCAATAACTTTGGCCCCGCGATCATGGCCGTCGAGACCTGGCTTGGCTACAAGGACACGAATTTTTCTCTCGCTCATCATCTGGCGTTATCGAATAAACATTCCCAGCGGCCCGTCGCGCTTGATGTGAGATTTAAGTTCGGCGAAGCTGAAGAAATATTCCCCCACCGGTTGAAGCGCCTGAACCACATGTGGAAACCCGGCGTCGTAGAGGAAGGTAATACCTTTATCGCTGATTGAGAATTCATCAAGGTTGCTCGCTACAAATTTTAAATCTTTCAGCAAGTCCTTAGCAGTTTCTCTATCGTCACCACTGTTTCTGATGGTTTCCTGATTCTCGGTCTGTAGTTTCTTGTCCACCAGCGCAGCCAATTCATCGAGCGAAGATGAATTGAAGGCGTCAGCCGCCTTAATCAGTTCGCCGTTTCTGAGATTGATGGCGAAATGCTTGGTGTGCGTGTCCGGGTAAGCTCCTATCCCCTCTTGCATGAAAGTAATGTCGAGAATGAAATTGCGATTGTAGTTGACCTTGTAGCCAAATTCCGACAGCCATGTATCTGCTCGATACTCTGCCAGCGAGGTATCAAAAATGTTCTTGAAATCGAAAAGCGCGCGGACTTTGCGTAAGACCACCGAGGTCTTTGGCCCAACAATGACCGGATAATTAATAATCGCTCTCTTTCGATCTGGAAAATCTCTGACGAACTTACCGCTCCGCACCAGAACGATTCTACGCTTTTGAATGACGACGCTGGGCACGGCGTCTGAAGTGGAGGCCACGGTGGGCGATACCGCGTAGCCGACGGATGATAAGAGCAGCAGGGACAAAATCAGATAACGCATCATAATTTGCAGACCACTACGCATCAGGATTGTTTCCTCCGGTTGAATGAATGATTTAGAAAGCAGGTTCTTCGTATAGACCATATACGTCGCGCAGGGCGTCGCAGATTTCACCGAGCGTGGCATAGGCACGCACGGCTTCGATGGTCGAGGGCATTGTGTTCTCGTTTGAGTGCGCTGCCTGCCTGACCTTTTCAAGCGCGTTGGCGACCGCTCCTTTATCGCGACGGTCGCGCGTTTGTTGCAGCCTTTCGACCTGATGGTCGCGCACGCCTTCGTCAATGACGAGGGTGGGAACTTCGGCAGCCCCATCAGCCATCTGGTACTTATTGACGCCAACGATTGTTTGCTCGCCGCGCTCGACAGCTTTCTGATACTGGTAGGCTGACTCCTGAAGCTCGCGTTGCGGAAAGCCCTTCTCAACCGCTTCGACCATCCCGCCCATCGCGTCAATCTTCCTGAAATAGTCGAGCGCACCGTCTTCCATCTTCTTCGTCAAGGCTTCGACGAAATATGAGCCACCCAGCGGGTCAACCGTATTCACTACACCTGTCTCTTCCGCGATGATTTGTTGAGTGCGCAGCGCGATTAAAGCAGCACGGTCGGTCGGCAACGCCAGCGCTTCGTCGTAAGCGTCAGTGTGCAAGCTGTTCGTCCCGCCCATCACGCCGGCGAGCGCCTGGATGGCGACGCGAACGATATTGTTCAGCGGTTGCTGGACGGTGAGCGAAACTCCAGCCGTCTGCGTGTGAAACCTGAGTTGCAGCGTCCTCTCATTCTTCGCATGAAATTGCTCCCTCATCACGCGCGCCCAGATGCGGCGTGCGGCGCGATACTTGGCAATCTCTTCAAAGAAATCGTTGTGCGCGTTAAAGAAAAAAGAGATGCGCGGCACGAACTCGTCAACATCGAGACCTGCACGAACGCCCCACTCGACGTACTCGATGCCGTCTCGCAAGGTGAAAGCCAGTTCCTGCAAGGCAGTCGCGCCAGCTTCGCGGATATGATAACCGCTGACGGAAATCGGATTGTAGCGAGGCACATAGCGAGTGCAGAACTCGAAAGTATCCGTGACCAGTTTCATCGCCGGGCGAATAGGATAAATCCATTCCTTCTGCGCGATGTACTCTTTCAAAATATCATTCTGAAGCGTGCCGGAAATCTTCTTCCAACCAGCGCCCTGCTTTTCGGCGACAACCAGATACATCGCCAGCAGAACAGAAGCCGGGGCATTAATCGTTTGCGAGACCGTGACCGCTTCAAGCGGGATGCCGTCAAACAGAACTTCCATATCGGCCAGAGAGGAAACAGCGACCCCACATTTGCCAACTTCACCTTCGGACAAAGACGAATCAGCGTCGTAGCCCATCAGCGTCGGTAAATCGTACGCGACTGAAAGTCCAGTCTGCCCCTGAGTCGTCAGATATTTGAAGCGGGCGTTTGTCTCTTCCGGCGTTCCGAACCCTGCAAACTGTCGCATCGTCCAGAGCTTGCCGCGATAACTCGTCGGATGAATGCCACGCGTGTAAGGAAACTCACCGGGAAAAGAGATGTCGTGCTCGAAATCAATATCGGCAGTGTCGGCTGGTGTGTAGAGACGATTTACTTCGTCGAGTGAGACGGTCTCAAAGCGTTTCTTTCTTTCAGGACGCTTGCTCAAAACCGGAGCGAGCGTTTCTTGTTCCCATCGTTCCACTGCTGCTTGTTCTAATGATGCGATTTCTTTAGTTTCAGACATGACTCTAATCATTTCCTTGCGCAGCGTCTCGGGAATCGTCGCGCCTAATGAGCGAATATTAATTGAGAATCAATAAGAATTCGATATTAGTTGACGGGTACAGACGTGTCAACTATGCATACTTGCCCTGTTAAGAATATTGTTTGGAACAAAGAGGGGCGCGGCTCAGTTTTTGTTGCTGAGCCGCGCAGGAATCGGCAGGCGACCTTGATGCGTGGCAGCGGAGCGGAATCAAGCGGAATGGTACAAGGCGGGAATCCACATCCAACGACATTTAAATTTAAAAGAGCGTGTCTCCGTGCTTACTCAATCGGCACAATGATCTCGTTGACGCGCGCCATCTTGAGCTGTTCGCGCGCAGCCGATTCAATAGAGTGCGGATCATTTCGTAAACGCTTCACCTCTGATGCAAGCGCCGCATTGCTGTTACGCAATGTCTCAACCACAGCGTTGAGCTTTTGATGCTGTTGCGAGGCCGCGCTCCTCTCCGCAAGTGCGCGCCTCGTGACAGTTACGCAGAGGGCGAATGTCGCCAGAATAATCGTGACAAAGACGACCCACGAGGGAACAAGGCCGCCGCGACGACGAATCTCCGTGCGCGTACCGATAATCTCGCGCGAAAGCTCACGCGCCGGAGAACCAAGCGAGGGAAGGGCACGCGTTGCGACACGTTGCGCCCGAAGACGATCATCAACCCAATATGTATTTGCGGCCTTATTCAAGGAACACCTCCAAGTCTTTATTTGGTTCAACCCTTGCGTAAACTAGGCACCAGCAGCTTAGTCCTCAATTGAAGTATGAGAAGCCACGACCCATCATTGGAAAATGATGTTCACCTTGTTCATGTGATTTGTGCGCTTAATATTGCAGCCAACGGTCTGCGTTGGCTCTTGTTAATTTCTCAGGAAGATTGTGGTGCTTCCTGGTGTTTAACGGGCACTGATCCTGCCGTACTCAAGGCGACCCGCGTGTTTATACAGATCAGCGATTTTGAGCGAACAACACACCCTGTGAGACGAGACTGCCGCCGTTGCGAGCAGACGCGCAGGGATGCCATCTTTCTACGGATAGTGATCCTTGACCGACATCCCCCGAGACTCTTCGTCACCAAGGATGATTTTGTCTTCATTGATCAATTCTCCGACAGCCTTGAAACCCACTAGCATTTCGCAAAGCGGATGCCCCGCATATCTGTCAATCCGCCACTTTTGTGTCAAAACCCAATATGCTGTATACGGGAAGGTGGATGACCACAAGTTGCTGTGCTACGTCTACATTCCAATTCTTTGCCAATCAAGCACTTAGCGGCAAAGTGGCGGGACTGTAACATGGGGTAGAAAAGCTGTAAAGACATTTCTTTGCAACGACTTCGAGGGCTAAGTTCAACATTTACTTGAGGTAAGCGGGGTTAAGTCCTTGTGGTGGCGAACAGCAGGCGAACGGAAATCCGCGAGAAGGGCAGCTTGGTTAGATAGGTAAGAAAATATGGGGGATAGAGAATTTTACTGATTACCACAGGTGTGGAAAAGCATGACGTAGCCCGCTGGCGGCAAAATAAATGACTGGCGAAAAACCTTGCTCTCAATAATATTATCAAGAGCGACAAACTTGTTGAATTATGTTGACAACATTCTGATATGTGCATAGACTGTCGAAATCTGGTTGAATCTCCTCATGTGATTCGGCCAGTTGCAGTGACTCTTCCACGGAACTCTCGTTGTTAGACCTTGCCCCGGGTTGTTAGATTTTTACAGCTACCTAGATCATAGCCAGCACGGTTTTCGGTCGGTAAGGTCAATGTCTTATTCGCATTTATCAGATAATCCATCCAACAATTCAGCCATGCCCGTATCATTGCCCTTAGCGTCAATGGTCAGGGCCTTGTGTCAGGCGGCTACGGGCGGCTCTGATCAACTCTACGAGGTAATGATCAAGCTAACGTTAATGGTTGACGCAACAGCCCATACCTACGGCCTTGCGACCTGGACGCAAAAAGTTGGCGAGCGGCCTCGGCTGAAATGGGTCGAGGGGTTAGAGCAAAATGAGATTATGGATGCGGAAGTTGTCGTCACAGATGCTCTCTCAGTATTAAAAGAGGCGGTTGAGATTAAAGCAGGCGATCAGCATATCTGCATGGTACTTGTAACCACAAGCCTCAATCGCGAAGGGACGGCTATCTATGGTCGCTGTGTCCGCCCGCTCACGGAAATGCAGGCTAAAGAACTGAGGCTACTCTCAGATGTCGCGCAGCTAGCTCATGCGCATGTCGCGCTGCTTGGTGATCAGCAGCGACATTTTAAGACACAATCACTTCCGGCTATGGACGATGCAACACTCCCCGGCATGGTCTTCGTCAGCCGTGCAATGGCGACGGTGGCGCGCGCGATTGAAAGAATCAAGGACTCGGACTCCACTGTCTTAATTTCGGGTGAATCGGGCACTGGAAAAGAATTAGTCGCGCGAGCAATTCATCGCTTGAGCCGTCGGTGCCAAGGTGAGTTTATTCCTTTCAATTGCACCGCCGTACCTGCGGACTTGATTGAGAGCCTGCTCTTCGGCCATCGCAAAGGCGCATTTACGGGGGCGCATGCAGACCACGAAGGAATGATCCGAGCTGCGGAAGGTGGAACGCTTTTTCTGGATGAGATTGGTGATCTGCCTGCCACTTTACAGCCCAAGCTCTTACGTTTTCTTCAGGAGGGTGAAATTCATACGCTCGGTGAGCGTGCGCCACGCAAAGTTAATGTCCGTGTTGTCGCCGCCACGCACAAGGATTTAGAGCGTGAAGTTCGTGAAGGACGTTTCCGTGAGGATTTATATTATCGGATAGCCTCACTCTCAATACATATTCCGCCGCTCAGGGAGCGTCCTGAAGACACGTCTGCGTTGATCTCACACTTCTTGACACACTATGCGCGGCGCAACGACCGCGCGATTACCGGCATTACTTATGATGCCATCCGTGCTCTTCAAAATTATTCATGGCCGGGTAATGTGCGTGAGTTGGCGGCGGAGATTGAACGTCTGGTGCTTTATGCAGACGAAGGAAGCTATATCGGCGTTGAAGACCTCAACTCACGCATCCTTCCTGAACAGGCATTGACTGCGATGCAAGCGAGCGCTTCACCTGCGGACCTGGATCACATGATGGAAGATTTCGAGAGGCGCATCATCACAGAAACGCTCAGGCAGCATGATTGCAACGTGGCGCGAGCAGCCGATGCGCTCGGCCTCGGCTCGCGTCAGACGCTCTACAAAAAGCTCAAGCGTCTGGCGATTGATATTGGAGATTTCCTTCAAGAGGACACAGAGCCCGGTCTACAATTGCGCCCCGAACGTCGCTGACAATTCTACTTGGACATCCTGAAAGCAAACTCATACCTCGTGCCCATTTCTTACCTTCTGTCTTTCATAGTCGCGCTTCTGATCCATGAGCTAGGCCATCTTGTAGCGGCACGCGTCTGCCACGTGACTGCGACGGAGTTCGGTCTGGGATGGGGGCGAAAGCTCTTCGGCTTTCACTTCGGCGGCGTTGCGTACAAGCTGCATGCGCTTCCCGTCGGAGCATACGTTCGGCTGGACATGGCGGAGTTGCAGCGACGCTCGCTCAGCCGGCAGGTTTTGATCTTGCTGGCTGGCATTATAGTCAATTTGGTCGCCGCCACGCTCTCCGCAGGCACTCCCTTCGGTACAGTGAATCTGCTGCTGGCAGCCACGAACCTTCTTCCGCTCTACCAGCAGGATGGTTGGAAATGCGGAATGGTGATGTTGCGCGCGCTCGTGCGACGCAAGAGTGCTGTTGTTGAATGGACGTTCACCATTGCGGGAAGCAGTGTTAGCCTCGCGCTCATCGCTTTCTTAGCCTTGCGCCATCTTTAAAGAGCCAGTGATTTATGAAAGCTGAGGCGGCTGGTCATTTCAAGACCAGCCGCCTTTTTTATCTTGCGCGCGGCGTGGATGATTGCGATTTCTAATCCAACATTTCTTTCCAGCCTCAAAGAAGCAAGGGGGAGAGTCGCCGGTCGTTGAAAAGGTACAAGTGCCTGTCAACTCGCGGCGACAAGAGGTTAAGTTCTTCAAGACTATTCACTTTGGCCTGCTGTGTGCCGTTTTTCAACTCTCTTGGACATCTCTCTTTTGTCAACGCGGGGCGACAGACCGCTTCCCCAACGCTTTACTAAAATCCAATAAAAATCGGATTGAAAACTAATTCGCGAGCTGCGGCACGCGCCTTGTTATGAGGAGGCGCGTCAGCGAAGCAACGATGTGCATCGCCAAGCCTTCAGTCGAGGATACGAGGAAAGGTAGTCATGAAAGCTGTCACCACGAAGATGATCGTCTCGCTCATCGGTATTCTGCTGGCCGCGCCGTTCTTCATCGTTGCAGTCATTATCGGCGCACGCGCCGTTGCTCTCTCTCAGGGCGCTCAAGATGATTTGCTGCTGGTCGCGCTCGCTTTAGGCGGCGCGGTAGCCAGCATCGCGAACGGCATGGGCCAGCGCGCAGCAAGAGAGAAGCACGCAGCCAGCCAGCACGGCGGAGTGACAGACAGCACACGAACACGTGGAGCTTCCATGATTCATCTCGGCTATTGAATTCTGTCCGTCCGGCGCGCTTGGGGCACAAGCGCCAACGCCGGAATCGGGCCTGACCCTCAACCATCAACCACACCCTAAAGGAGCAAACAAAATGATTAAGAAATTTCTTCGCGATGAAACTGGTCTTGAATTGTCGGAGTACGCCGTCGCCGCCGCGCTCGTCGCGCTCGCAGCCGTCGCCGCTTTCCAACTGCTTGGCAAGAACATCGGCGTCAAGATCGACTCGCTGGCTAACACAATCAAATAAGGGCGCGAGCCGTAAAGGAGCATGAAAGTGATTAAGAAATTCCTGAACGATGAGACGGGCCTTGAATTGTCCGAGTATGCCGTCGCCGCCGCGCTCGTCGCGTTGGCAGCCGTCGCGGCCTTCCAGCTTCTTGGTGGAAATATCGGCACCAAGATTAACGAACTGGCGGGCAAGATCGTCCCCTAATCGTTCTCACTAACCGAAGAGGTGGGCGCGCTTTGCAAGCCGCCGCAAGACGAGCGAAAAAGCGCGCCTCCTCCTTCAAACAACTCTTGCACTCGAAGATAAAAGGTTCTGGATCATAAGCGAGTTATTAATCAATTAACCGCAAGGCAGCGAATCATAAATGTCCAGCTCACTCTTCATCGTCATCGCCGCGCTGCTCATCCCGCTGGCAATTATCATCACGTATTACGACGTGCGTTATCGCCGTATCCCAAACGCCTTTGTCCTGGCCACGCTCGCCAGCGGTTTAATCGTCAACACCATTTACGGCGGATTGAATGGGGTGCTGGCGAGCCTGGGCGGTTGCGCCATTGCATTCATCCTGATGTTTATCCTGCACGTCTTCGGCGCGATGGGCGCGGGCGACGTGAAATTGTTTGCGGCTGTCGGCTCTCTCGTCGGCGCGCATCTCGTGTTGCCGACGTTTCTGGTGGTCATCCTGACAGGCGGAGCGCTGGCTCTCCTGTTAATGCTGCATACGGGCGCTGTGCGAGCGACGATGCAGCGCGTCCTGATGATTCTGGTCGGACTGCTGCCGGGTTGGGAGATGCCGCGCTTTGCAGTCCCCGCTGATCGCAGGCACACGATCCCTTACGGGGTTGCCATCACGTTTGGCAGCCTCATCTCGCTGGCAATCTTCCGCGCTTGACTCAGGCGCGAGTGATTCGTTTTTGAAACGGAGACAAACGAGATGCGTAACAAACGCTTTCTGATCGTCATGGTGGGCGCGCTGGTTTTCGGCCTGCTCGCAGCTTTTTCCGTCAGCCGCTATTTGTCGAGCGCGCAGGCCGGGAGCGGCAACTTAACCAAAATCGCCGTCGCCAAAGTGGACATCCCGCTCGGTACGAAGATCATTGCGGAGCAGGTTGGAGAAGTTGAAGTTCCAGCGGGCACGACTCCTGATGGGACTTTCGAGTCGGCTGCAAAACTGGTCGGTCGCGTCGCGGTCGTCAATATCGCCCCGCGCGAGGCTATCACGGATGCCAAGCTCGCGCCGGAAGGCACAGACGGCGGGCTGACGGCAGTCATCCCCGAAGGCTATCGCGCGATGACGGTCAAGGTTGACGATGCTGTCGGCGTTTCGGGCTTCATCCAGCCGGGCGCGGTGGTTGATGTCGTCGTCGTCATTGACCCCAGAGAAAACGGAGTCAATCAAGACCCGATCTCAAAAGTGGTGTTGCAGAACATCAAGGTGCTGGCCAACGGCCAGAACATTGATAAGCCGAAGAACGAGCGCGAGGCGACGACCGTAAAGGCAGTCACGCTGCAAGTGACGCCGGAGCAGGCAGAGAAACTCGCCCTGGCCGCCAACGAAGGCAAACTGCAACTCATCATGCGCAACTCGACCGATCAGGGCGACTCGCAGACGACCGGTATCAACAAGCGCAGTTTGCTGTCAGGCGAGCGCGCCAACCCCATCCCCGATCCCGGCTCGCTCAAGAGCGAGCAACCTGAAGCCAAGCCCGCGACTGCGCCCGCGCCGCGCCGCATGCGCGTCATGGCTGAGCCAATGCAAGCGCCCGCACCGGCAATCAGCGCGCCAACTCAGCCGCCACCCCCGCGCAACTCTATCGAGATGATTCAGGGCGGCAAGAAAACCAACGTAGATTTTCCGTGAAAAACCAGTTTTCAGTTTTCGGTTTTCAGTTTTAAGCAAAGACCATGTTGCTTCTTCTGGAAACTGAAAACTGAAAACTCAAAACTGAAAACTTCACTTCGCCACTATAGGAGCAATCGCATCATGCAGACCCGTAACCCAATCGCTCGCCTCGTGACCCTGCTTTGCGCGGCGATGATCGCCAGCGCCGTTGCGCTGAACGTCCACGCGCAGGAAACCTCCTATAGCGCGTCTTTCGAGCGCAGCAAGGAGAGCGTTCCCGTCAACGTGCTCGTCGGACAATCGCGCGTCGTCAATTTTGACAAACCCATCGGACGCTTTTCAGTCTCCAATTCTGAGATTGCCGAAGCCGTGCTCGTCGCGCCCGATCAGGTGCTCGTCAACGGCAAGGCATTCGGGCAGGTCAACTTCATCGCCTGGGAACAGTCCGGCGGCAAGTTCATCGTCTTCGATGTCTTCGTCCGTGCCAACCTGTCCCTGATTGATTCGCAGATTCGCGCGCTCTTTCCCAAAGACGACATCCGCTTGAGCCAGGCCAACGGCTCTGTGGTTATTTCGGGAAGCGTGAAAGACCCGAGGACTGTGACGCAGGTGCAAAGTGTGGTTGAGGCTGCGGGCTTCAAGACCGTCAATATGCTGGACTCGCCTGTGAAGAATGCCATGCAGGTGCAGTTGCAGGTGCGCGTGGCCGAAGTCAGCCGCACGAAGCTAAAAGAACTCGGCTCATCCTACGCCACAGCCAACGGCGGCACTTCCGCATTTGCCAGTGCTGCCGGCCCGGCGACATTGAATGAGATTGACGGCGGCATAATGAAATACTTGTTCGCCGGAGCGAATCTTTTCTTATTCAATAGCTCGATTAATACACAGGCGTTAATTCACGCGCTCAAAACGGAAGGCGCGTTGCGCGCTCTGGCCGAGCCGAATCTGATTGCGATGGATGGCGAAGAGGCGAGCTTTCTGGCTGGCGGTGAGTATCCGGTTCCGGTCATCCAGAGCGGCGGCGATAGAAATAGCGTAAGCATCGTTTTCAAAGCCTACGGCGTGAAATTGAATTTCAAGCCGACGATCATTGATGAAAATCACATCCGGCTGGTGCTCGAACCCGAAGTCTCGACGATAGACTTTGCTACGGGAGTGAAGTTTGACGGGTTTCTGATTCCGGGCTTGCGGACACGTCGCGCCAAGACCGGCATTGAATTAAGAGACGGCCAGAGCTTCGCGCTCGCCGGATTGCTCGACAACAGCGAGACCCGCTCGATCTCTAAGATTCCCATTCTCGGCGACATCCCCATCCTCGGCGCGCTTTTCAAATCGAAGGCGTTCCAGAAGCAGGAAACGGAATTGATGTTCTTTGTGACGGCGAATCTCGTCAAGCCCGTCAACCCGGACGACCTGCCGCGAACGCGCGGGATTGATGGACTGAAGAATGGCTCGCCGCTCGGCGTTGAGCCAAAAGGCGAAGGCATCACAGGACAAAGCGGCTTCTCGACTGGCACATCGGAAAATAATCCTGCCGTCGCGCCGCAGCCCGCCACGCCCAAGCCCGCCAAGCCTGTGCCCGCGAGTCCGGCAGAGACGAAAGCGGTCAGCCAGCTCTCGCCGAACACGCTGGAGGCTTTCCCGGCTCCCCCGCCGATGCCTCCAGCGGCGCAGGTGAAAGTTGACACTCCGGTTGCGCCTTAACAAGCAAGGCATTCGTCAATGTCATTAAGCATGAGAGAGGAGGGAAGCGATGAGTGTCAGGGAAAGAAAGACAGACAGAAAAAGTGAGCGCGGATCGGTTCTGGCGACCGCCACACTCGGCATGCTGACCCTCCTTCTCGCCGTCGGACTGGGCGTTGACATCAGCCGCATGTACCTGACGAAGACCGAATTGCAGAACGCGGCGGACGCGGCGGCGCTGGCCGGAGCATCGGGCTTGAACGGTTCAGGAAACGGAATCAAAACAGCGACGGATCGCGCCGTGCAAGCGATGAACAACTACGCCTTCAACAAGACGAATGTTGTCATCCCGCGCACGAATGTTACGTTCGCCGTCAACCTCGACGGGCCATACATGAGCGAGAGTGCGGCTGCGGCTGCGGCGACAAACATTCGCTTCGTCCGCGTCTCCACTCCCGATCTGCCGTCCAGCGTCACCTTTGCCGCGCCAATCCTCGGCGATAAACGAAACCTGGCGGCGACAGCGACCGCCGGTCTCTCAGTTCCAATTAACGTCTTCTGCAACTGGATTCCGCTCTCTGTCATTGACTACGACATCCCGATGGTTCCGGGCCAGGTCTACACGATTCGCTCTGCGCCCGGCAACAAAGTCTCTCCGGGAAACTATCAGATTCTCGCCGTTTCGGGTCGCGGCGGCAAAGACGTGCGCGAAGGTCTGGCGAGCGGCGTTGACGAATGCGCCGAGCCGGGCGCGACCTATACGATTGATACCAAGCCGGGCGTCAGCGCTGGCCCGGTCAGGCAGGGCATCAACACGCGCTTCGATGATTACCAGGGCGGGCAGGTCAATCCGACGGATCATCCGCCCGACACGAACGTCAAGAACAACATCACCTACGACCAATATCGTGACGGCACGGCCACGCAAGCGCCGACGCATACGGGCGTGCCCGGTCGCCGCATAGTGATTATCCCGATTGTCAAATTAGCTGAGTACGACCAAGGCAGAGACACTGTGAAGTTCAACCGCTTCGGCCAGTTCTTCCTGCGCTCCAAAGTCGGCAACGGCAACGGCGGCGACATCGAGGCCGAGTATATAGACGACATCGTCGTCGCCGGTAAAGGCGGCTACAACCCGAACGGCGGCCCGACCAATAACCTGATGGCCGTTCCTGTGCTTTATAAATAGGGCGCTTCTTTCAGATTTTTTCAGAAATCAAACTTTGCGCTTCACGAATGAGGGGAAGCAAAACGATGAGGAGACATGGAAAGATAACGAGGGGGTTTTTCAGCTTCGCACGCGAAGAACGCGGCGCGCAGCTCGTCGAGCTGGCAATCGTGCTGCCGATCTTCCTCGTGATGTTCGGCGCAGCCGCAGAGTTCGGACGTTACTTCTACGAATACACCACGCTCGACAAGGCCGTGCGCGCAGGCTCGCGCTATCTCGCCACCGCCGCAGTCAACGCGGCAGAGGACACAAAGGCCAGGAACATCATCGTCTATGGCAATCCGACGGGCACGGGCACGCCCGTCATCAAGGGATTGACGACGGCGAATGTCGTTATCACGCGCGCGGGCGGCGTTCCGGTTCTGCCGCAGACGGTGACGGTGCAGATTACGGGTTACAAGTACCAGCCCGTGTTCGATCTCGGCAAGCTCATCAAAGTCCCATCGCTCTCTCTGAACATTGATGTCAAGCCGAGCGTCACGATGCGCTACCTGCTGACGCAGCCGCCGATTTGAATAGTCAGTTTTCAGATGGAATGCAGGACTGAAGACGAGGATGGACGGGGAGTCGTAGAGAATGGTTCGCTCCAGAAGAGAAAGAAGAACTGAACGCGGCGCGACTCTTGTGGAGTTTGCCATCGGCGCGACCGTTTTCCTGACGGCCATGTTCGCCGTCATAGAGTTTGGCCGCGCCCTCTGGACGCACAACGCTCTGTCGGACGCGGCGCGGCGCGGCGCACGCTACGCTGTCAATCATAAAGGGCCGGACGTTGCCAATCCGGCGGGCGACGTTGCCGCCGTGAAGAACGTCGTCGTCTATGGCGACCCTTTGGGTGGCTCGAAACCAGTGGTTGACAATCTGACGACCGCCAACGTTCAGGTGCAATACTCAAACTTCGGACTCGGCGCGGGGACGGTCTCGGTGAGCATCACGAACTATAAATTCCAATTCATCATCCCCATCGTCGGCACAACCATCTCGATGCCCAACTACAACACGACGCTGACGGGCGAAAACGCGGGACTTGTCCCGCCGAATCTTTAATCAGTTTTCAGTTTTGAGTTTTCAGTTTTCAGTAAGAATTGAAGACTGGCGACTCGGAACTGAAAACTGAAAACCGAAAACTGAAAACTGACCATGATTACATTCGTCATCCTGAGCACCGGCCTTGATACCTTTAAGGAGATTCGCAGCGCCCTGGCGAGCGACGCGCGAGCGCGTTTGCTGGCGGGCGGCGACGACGCCGAGCAGGTTTATGCGGAGATTAAGAACCTGCGCCCCTCGGCGGTTGTCATCACGATGTCAGAGGCGAATTCCGAGCAGGCGTTGAAGATGATTGTAAAGCTTTCTGCCGAAAGCCCGCAGATTGCGATCATCTCAGCCGTCCGCAACGCCTCGCCCGATCTGATTCTTCGTAGTATGCGCGCCGGAGCGCGCGAGTTTTTGCGACTCCCCATCATCGCTGAAGAATTCAAGACCGTGCTCGACCGCACAGTAGAATTTTGCGCCGTACAGAAGGAAGCGCCGAAGAAGAAAGGACGCATGATCGCGGTCTTTTCCAGCAAGGGAGGCTGCGGCACATCCTTTATCGCTACCAATCTCGCCGCCGCGTTGAATGCTCCGACGATGCTGGTTGATCTCAATTTGCAGGCGGGCGACCTGCCGCTCTTTCTCGGAGTCGAGCCGAAATATTCCATCGCCGACATGGTTGAGAATCGCGCCCGCATGGACGACTCCTTGCTGGCGAGCTACGTCACGCCGCACTCGTCGAAATTGTCGCTGCTGGCCGCGCCGCGCGAGGCCGATTCGGCGGATGACATCGAGCCTGAGCATGTCTTCGAGGCATTAGAGCGCGTGCGCGAATCTTACGATTACGTCGTGCTCGACCCGCAGCACACGTTCGACGCCATCACGCTCGCCGCGCTCGATCAAGCGGACGACATCGTGCTGGTTCTCACCCTCGACATCCCGGCCATTCGCAGCGCGCAACGCGCACTGGAAATCTTCGACCGGCTCGGCTACCCGCGCAAGAAAGTCCGTATCATCGTCAATCGCTGGAGCAAGCAGATTGATCTTGATTTGCGGCAGGTCGAGCGATTCCTGAAGGAGAAAGTGACGGGCTTTGTGTCGAGCGACTATCAAATGGCGGTCACGTCCATCAATCTCGGACAACCGCTTGTTCAGTCAGAGCCTTCGTCGAAAATCGCCGTCGAGATTAAGCGCATTGTGGCGACACTGATGGGCGCATCCGCTGAAAGCATAGAGGAGCAACCGCAGCGCAAGAAAATCTGGGGGGCGCTCTTCAAGCGCAACAGCGGCGCAGCGCAAAATCTTGATCTCCGCCCAACTCCTTAAAACGCTCTCAACCAGGTGAGAGCGCAGAAACGAATCAAAACGGAAGACCACACATTATGGCACTACGCGAAAGATTAATCAGAGACATCACCCAGCCGGGCGCGGGCGTCGTGGCTGCCGAAGACGCGGCCAACTCGCAACGCTCGTTTCAGGAAATGAAGTCGCGGCTTCATCGCGCGCTCATCAATCGCATGGATTTGACGAAGCTCGGCGCGATGGCTCCCGAACAGGTTTATTCCGAAGTCTCGCGTCTGGCCGAAGGTGTGCTGGCGACCGAGGGGATGCCTCTGTCAACAGTCGAGCGCGAGCGGCTGGTCAATGAAGTACGCCACGAGCTTTTCGGCCTGGGGCCGCTTGAGCCGCTTCTCGCAGACCCGACCATCTCCGACATTCTCGTCAACTCGCACCGCACAATTTATATCGAGCGGCGCGGCAAACTGGAAGCGACCGACATTGCTTTCAAAGACGACGAGCATTTGATGCGCGTCATCGAGCGCATCGTCTCTTCGGTTGGTCGCCGGATAGATGAATCTTCGCCGATGGTAGACGCCCGCCTCGCGGACGGCTCGCGCGTCAACGCCATCATCCCGCCGCTTTCGATTGACGGCCCTGTGCTTTCGATTCGCCGCTTCGGGGCTGAACCGCTCAGGATGGGTGCGCTGATTGAGAATCGCGCGTTGACTCGTGAAATCGCCGAGATGATGGAAATGTGCGTCAGTGCGCGTCTCAACTTACTCATCTCCGGCGGCACGGGCGCGGGCAAGACCACGCTCTTGAACGCGCTCTCGGCCTACATCCCGGAAACGGAGCGCATCGTCACCATCGAAGATTCCGCCGAGTTGCAGTTGCAGCAGCCGCACGTCGTTCGTCTGGAGACACGACCTCCCAACATCGAAGGTCGCGGCGAAGTCACGCAGCGCGATCTGGTCAAGAACGCCCTGCGTATGCGTCCCGACCGCATCGTCATCGGCGAGGTGCGCGGCGGCGAAGCGATAGATATGTTGCAAGCGATGAACACCGGCCACGACGGGAGCTTGACGACGATTCACGCCAACACCCCACGCGACGCACTCTCCCGGCTGGAAACGATGATTCAGATGACAGGCATGCGTCTATCGGAGCGCGCGATGCGGCAGCAAGTGGCCAGCGCGCTCGATATTGTCCTGCAAGTCGCTCGTCTGTCAGACGGCACGCGCCGCGTCACTTCCATCTCGGAGATTACGGGGATGGAAGGCGACACCATCACGATGCAGGAAATCTTCCAGTTCGAGAGAACGGGCATTGATCCGACGGGCAAGGTCATAGGCCGTTTTCGCCCGACCGGGATTCGCCCGCGCTTCGCGGAAAAACTCAAAGCCTACGGACTTCACCTTCCGAGAACAATTCTGGAGGAGATGTAAAAGACAATGCTGATCTCCTTTTTAGTTTTCGTCTTCTGCCTGTTTCTGGTGCTGGCCGCCTATCTCTTGGCGACGCGAAGCTCCGACGCCAAGCGCACACGCTTGCAACAACGTCTCAGCGAAGCCCTGCTTAATTCGGCGCACACGGACGATGTCGAAGTGTTGCTGGCGCGGCAGGAGTTGATGAGCGAGATTCCCTGGCTCAATCGCACGCTGGTTCAGCTACAGGTGGTGACGCGATTCAAGCGCGTCCTCGATCAAGCCGACCTGGAGATTACCGTCACGCGGCTGGCGATGTTTGCGTTGATGGCGGGAATGCTCGCGGGTCTGGCCGCGTCAATGCTCACCGTTTCGTTCATGATTATCTTGAGCTGCGGGTTGATGGGCGCGGTTGTTCCTTTCATGCACGTCTTCTGGAAACGAAAGAAACGCTTCGATAAGTTTCTCGAACACCTGCCAGACGCGCTGGAGTTGATGAGCCGCGCTCTGTCCGCCGGGCACGCATTCTCCGAAGCCCTGCACATGGTCTCAATCGAGATGCCTGAGCCGATCTCCAAGGAGTTTCGCAAGACCTACGAGGAACAGAATCTGGGACTCTCGCTCAAGCTGGCGCTTGAGAATTTGACGCAGCGCATGCCGCTGCTTGATCTGCGCCTGTGCGTGACCGCCGTTATGATTCAACGCGAAACGGGCGGCAACCTCGCGGAGATTCTGGAAAAGGTCGCCTATACGATCCGCGAACGCTTCCGCATCCTCGGCGATCTGAAAACACTGACAACCAGCTCGCGGCTCTCGGCGTGGCTGCTCTGCGGCCTGCCCGTTGGCGTCGCCATCGCCGTGACCGCGATGAACCCCGAATACATGAGCATCCTCTGGAAAGACCCGCGCGGCCACAAACTGATCTACCTCGCCGTCGCCCTGCAAATCTCCGGCATGCTCATCGTGAGGAAGATTTTGAGAATCAAGATATGAGTTTTCAGTTTTCAGTTTTGAGCAAAGACTCGGTTGCTTCTTCTGAAAACTGAAAACTGAAAACTGAAAACTGAAAACTGACTATGCTTTTAATAATCACCATCTCCACATTCGTCTGCATCACGTTTGGCGTGATGGCTCTTTACTGGCTCGTCTATCGCCCGCAGAGCGCGGCGACCGAGCGGCTCAAGCGGCTGGGGCAAACGAACTCGGCGGCGACCGCTGCCGTTGTGGTGAGCGATGATCGCCCGGTGACGGAGTTGGCTGAACGCATCGCCGCACCGCTCCATCGTCTTGCGCCGCCATCGGCAGCCGAAGCGCAGAAGCTCCAGAAGATTCTGATGCACGCGGGCTTTCGCGGACAAAATGCGCCGATTATTTATCGCGCGATTCAGTTGACTTCGCTGGTGCTATTTCCGGGGGCAGTCGCGCTCCTGTTTGCTTTTCTGGCATGGCCGCTCAACAGCGCGCTCGTCTGGTTTCTGGTCGCCTTCATTCTCGGATTCTTCGTGCCGCGCTTCGTGCTGGATCAGAAGATTAAGGGGCGCAAGCAGCGTGTGCGCTGGGGACTGGCAGACGCGCTCGACCTGATGGTTGTTTCGATTGAAGCCGGGCTCGGATTAAACGCCGCGATGATGCGCGTGAGCGACGAGTTGAAAGATGTGCACAGGGACATCAGCGAAGAATTTGAGCTGGCGAATCTGGAAATCAAAGTCGGACGCGACCGCGACGAAGCCCTGCGTAACCTGGCAGAGCGCACGGGCGTTGACGATCTGCGCAGCCTCGTGGCGATGTTGATTCAGGCCGACCGCTTCGGCACATCAATCGCTCGCGCCGTGCGTGTCTTCTCTGATTCACTACGCACCAAGCGACGGCAACGCGCCGAGCAGGCCGCGCAGAAGGCCGCCGTCAAGCTGCTCTTCCCGCTCGCCTGCTTTCTTTTCCCGGTGCTTTTCATCGCCATCCTAGGCCCCGCGATGCTGACACTGATTGACACTTTCGCCACCATGTAATTACGAAAGGCAGAATTCAGAATTCAGAATCCAGAAGTCAGAATGAAGATGCGGAGAACCACTGTTACAGATTTTATTTTCTTCTGCCTCCTGACTACTGCTTTTCATCGTCCGACTGAAAGGAGCTTGAAATAATGCGTAGACGCACAATCATCGCCATCGCTATCGCCGCCACCCTGTGCTTCGGTGTCACGGCCTTCTGGAGCGCGCAGACTACTTTGCGCGACGGTGAGACGGACGCCAACATCGTCAGCGATGCGGGCGCGAAGACGGGTTCAAACATGGAGAAGAAAAAGGACGGCAATCGCGTCGTGAAAGTTTTGACCGCGCCGTTTCGCGCCTTTCGTCGTCTCTTCGGTGGAGGAAAAGATGAGGGCAAGCTTCAACACCTCAGCGAAAAGGATGTCGAGAAATTTGAGAGCACAGGGATGGCGCGCATCAACGACAGCCGTAACCCTGCGGAAGCGAAGCCGAGCGCGACAGGAACTGCCCGCGATCATCTCTCGCTGGGACGCATGTTCCTCTCAGCGGGGCGCATCAACGAGGCAATTTCAGAACTCTCGCTCGCCGCTTCGCTCGACCCGCGCCTTGCGGAAGCTCACAGCCTGCTTGGCCTCGCCTACGACCGCAAAGGCATGCACGACCGCGCGAAAGATGCTTACGACCGCGCGATCAAAAACGACCCTGAAGATGCGCAGACGCTCAACAATCTGGGCTTCTCGCTCTACCAGAACGGCAACTACCGCGCCGCCGTTGACAAGTTGAAGCGCGCCGCCCGCCTCGCGCCGACAGACGGGCGCATTCTGAACAATCTAGCCCTCGCGCAGATTCGTCTAGGCAAAACGGACGACGCTTACAAGAACTTTGCGCGCGCAGGCGGCGAAGTGACAGGCCATCTCAACACCGCTTCCATGCTCGAACGCCTCGGGCGCGAGGACGAAGCCATCAAGCACTACGAAGCCGCGCGCCGCGCTCAGCCGAACTCGATTACCGCGCTCAGTCGCCTGGCAGACCTCTACCGCCGGACAGGACGCGGCAACGAAGCTCAGGCGGCGCAGATGGCGCTTGCCGGAAATTAAAAGCCGAACGTACGACAGAAGGAAAATTTTCCATGACGCATACAGGGATTCTGACGCGGACTGAAATCGAGAGCATGGGGCCGCCCGTGCCGGAAGAGATTGCCGACACGGGTGTGTCTGAAGGTTTCTTGTGTGATCTGGCGCTCAAGCACGTGGCGATGCTGGCCGAACCGACGACCGGAGCGGTCGCAGAAAGGCTTCATCTTCCGCGCACTCTCACAGAAGAGTTGTTGCAGATACTCTACCGCGAAAAGCTGATTGAAGTTCGCATGCAGACCACGCCGGGCTCGACGCGCTACGCGATGCTGGATCACGGCTGGGAGCGCATGGCGCGCCTGCAAGCGATGTGCGGTTACACAGGCGCTGCGCCGGTCTCTCTGAAAGATTACGCGCACATGATGCGCCTTCAGGCGATCCCTTCGCATCCGGCCTCGATGGAGACCGTGCGCGCGGCCTTTCGCGATCTGGTGCTGCCCGATTCCTTGCTGCAAACGCTCGGCTGCGTCATCAATTCACGCCGCTCGCTCTTTCTGACGGGGTTGCCGGGAACGGGTAAGACTGCCGTGGCGGAACGCATCAACTCGGCGCTCCCCGGCGCGATCTGGATTCCCTATGCCATCGAGATTGACGGTCAGATTATCCGTGTCTTCGATTCGCACTCGCATCGCGTCGTGCCCGAAGACCAGACGCCGATGGAGCACGACCGTCGCTGGGTGCACATTGAGCGCCCGCTGATTGTCGTCGGCGGCGAATTGACACTGGAGAACACAGACCTCGTCTGGTCGGATGTCGCAAAGTTTTATGAAGCGCCGTTTCAGATGAAGTCGAACGGCGGAACGCTGGTCATTGACGACTTCGGACGACAGCGCGTCGCGCCGCAGGATTTGCTCAATCGCTGGATTGTTCCCTTAGAGCGGCGCATGGACTATCTGGCGCTGCACACGGGCAAGAAAATCGAAGTTCCTTTCGAGCAGCTCGTGCTCTTTTCCACCAATCTTGAAGAGAAGGATTTGGCCGACGAAGCATTTTTGCGGCGCATGGGTTATCGCGCACGCGTCGAGCCTCCGACGCCTGCGGCTTACGTTGAAATCTTCAAGCGCGTGGCTTACACACGCGGCATCAAGTGCGATCAGACCTGCCTCGATCACATTTTGAACAACTACATGATTGAGCATCGCCAGATGAAAGCCTGCGAGCCGCGCGATCTGCTCGACCGCGTGACCGACATCTGTCTCTTCGAGGGGCACACGCTTGAGCTTAATCCGAAACTGATTGACGTGGCCTGGCGTAACTACTTTGGCGCATCGCACGGCTTCTCGACGCAAGCACCGTCGGCGCGCCAGACGGGCGAGCTTGTGCTGGACGAGCCGTTGCAGATTTGAAGTAGCCACGCCTGATTTAACGAGCGCCAGAGCGCCTCCCCTTGTTTGTCCGAAAGGAAAGAGAGCAGATGACCCGAAAAAATTCCCCCCGCCGAGCGTTGGTTTTATCCGGTGCAGCGGTTTTTCTGTGCGCGGGTTTGATGGACGTGTCCGCGCAGGAAGTGTTGCCCCTGACGCTTCGCCAGTCGCCTGCGAGTGCGGCTCATGCGGCGCAAACGCCGGGCGCGCGCCATGCTCTGGTGAAACCGGCGAAGAAACGTCTGAGCCGTCGCCGTCTGGTTAAAATCAGAACGAGAGCGGGCGATACCCTCAGCTTGCTCGGTGATCGCTTCGGCGCTTCGGCTCAGGAGATTGCGGATGTGAACGGCCTCGCTCCTTTCGCGCAGCTTCCACCGGGAAGCGAGCTTTTAATTCCGCTGCCCTCGCCTGAAATCTTAGCCAGAACCCCGGATGAAAAACTGGCTCAACACAACGGTGGCATTTCACTTGGCATGAACAGCGTTGCTTCTGCCGAGACGGAAGCCGCCTGGGAGAATGTGCAGGGCGTGTGGTTCAGAAAAGGAAGTGAAAGGAAAGCGTCAAGCGAGACACCGTCAAGCGGGGTGGTGGAAGTGAGCGAAGCCGAGCGCAGCACCAGAGCGCAGCCGGTCTGGATTTTTCTTGTCGGAGGGGCGCGCGTCGAAGCGGATTCGGTGAACGAGACGACGGAAGGCGTCTGGTACACGCGAGGGCTGCTGACCATCTTCATTGAACGCTCGCGTATCGAGCGGATTGAACGTGAGCGCGTGAGCGCCGTTGCGACCGATGCGCCTTCGTGGACGGAGCGAGGTTGGACAACCGGCAATCAGCAGTTTGACGCGCTCATCAGGGAAAACGGTGCGCGCTACAATGTTGATCCCTACCTGATTTTCTGCGTGATGGAGCAGGAGTCGCAATTCAAACCCAGCATCGTCAGCCCGAAGGGAGCGCGCGGGCTGATGCAGTTGATGCCGGGGACGGCAGCGCATTTCGGCGTGCGTCGTCCCTTTGACCCGGCGGAAAATATCATGGGCGGCACAAAATACCTGAAGCAGTTGCTCGAAAATTTCAATGGCCGAGTTGATCTCGTGCTCGCCGGGTACAATGCGGGTGAAGGCGCGGTGATGAAGTACGGCGGAAACGTGCCGCCCTACAGGGAGACGCGCAACTACGTCCAGCGCATCAGCAAACGCTACGGGCAAAGCAGGTCTGCTACGCCCGTGCCCGCGGCGGAGACGACTGCGGCGGCAGGAATGAGGTAAGGAGCAAAGGGTTTAAGTCAAAGGTTAGCTTGAGTTTTTGAAATAGTCACTGAGTTAAAAGTGTCTTTGAATTGGGACGCGTAACTGTAAACTTGAAAGTGAATGCCCTATGAAAAGTATATCTATCAAACTCTCACTCATTCTCGCGCTCTGTTCCTGCCTGAGTTATCCGGCGTTCGCGCAGCAGAGCAGGGAAGCGCCGTTGACAAATTCCGCTGTCATCAAACTTGTGAGGGCAGGATTTAAGGAAAAGACTGTCATCGCCATCATCCGAAGCCGTCCCGCGCAGTTTGACCTTTCGCCCGACCGCTTAATCGAACTCAAGCGAAGCAATGTCAGCGAGAACATCATCCTCGCCATGCTCGCCCTGGGCGACACGGAGTTTGCGACAAACGATGATGATTGGGGCAGCGATCCTTTCTTCAACGATTCGGCGGGCACAAAAAAAGGGAACAAAGCACCCGACGGCGGTGTGGACATTTTCGGGATGAGCGGCGGCTCAAACAGTCGCACTCAGCGGCGCGGGCCTGATGGGTCGAGCGGAGGCGACACGCAGACGACCGGCAGCGCTACGGTACGCATCGTGCGCCCGCCGCTTGAGGCTGGCGGCAAACCTACGCTTGAAAAAACTCCGACGCTGACCAACGACTCAATCGTGGAATTGGTCGAAGCCGGATTCTCTGAAGGCACGATCATTCGCCGCATCGAAAACGCGCCAGTCGAGTTTGATCTCGCCCCGCCCAAGCTCGCCGAGTTGCGCCGACACCGCGTCTCAGAGCGCATCATCGCCGCCATGACCACCGCGATGAGCGACGATTCGACGCAAGGCGCAAAGCCCGCGGGCAACACGCCGGAAAATTAAGTTGATGCACAGCCGACAGAGGAAGACGAAAGGGAAGCGCGCGGGAATGAGCGAGACAAAAGACCGGAAGCGAAAGTTTCTCTATTGCGCGAGCCTGTTATTACTCTCTCTTCTCTTTCTCTGTTCGTCGCCCGCTCAGGCGCAGGCCAACAGGCAAGCTAACGCTTCTCCAAAACCTACGCCTGACGGAGATGAGATTGATGAAGGCGATGTCATTTCCGTCAGCACTTCGGAAGTGATGTTGCCTGTGACCGTTCGTGACGCGAGCGGCCAGCTTGTGACCACGCTGACGCGCGAGCACTTTCGCGTCTTCGAGGATGGACGCCTTCAGCCTTTGAGCGATCTGGCGCTCAGGCGCGTCCCCGTGGATGTTGTCCTGATGGTGGATGCTTCTTCGAGCGCCGCCGCCAACCTGGAAGACTTTCAACGCGCCGTCGAGGGCTTCGCTACAAACCTCGGAGCGGAAGACCGCATTAGCCTGATTAAATTTGACGACCGCGTAGAACTCTTGCAGGACTGGACGCAGAGCCGCGTGCAGTTGCGCCGGAGCTTACGCCGCATCGTGCCGGGTATGTTTACGCGCTTCAATGATGCCTTGCTCCTGGCCGCGCGCGAGCAACTGGCTCATGCGCGCGGGCGACACGCCGTGATCGTCCTGACCGACGGCATTGATAGCGGGCGCGGCTACAGTACGCTCGAATCGGCGTTGCGTGCTTTACTCGAAGCGCAGGCCACCATCTATGTTGTCAGCAACACAGAGATAGAGCGTCAAAAGAAGAGCGCGGAGCTTGATTCTTTACTGGCTTCAACTTCTTCTTCTTCAGTCGCTCGCTTCAACGAGCTGCGCATCAATGACCTGCGCGAGGGCCTGCGCGTGCTGGATTTGAGCGAGCGGAATCTGGCGCAACTGACGGCGGCGACCGGGGGCAGGCTTTATAAGCCTTCGAGCTTTGACGAGCTGGATGCGACCTACAGGGAAGTCGCGGAGGAGTTGCGCCACCAGTACGCGCTCTACTACACGCCTCTAAATAAAACGCGGGATGGGCGGTTTCGCCGTGTGCGGGTCGAAACAACGACTCCTTCACAGAAAGTCTCTGCGCGCATCGGCTATTTCGCTCCCGGCAGATGATCCCTTTAAGAGTCGTCACCCTCATTCGCAGATTTCCTCAATAAATCACCTGATTCTTGAAGGGCAGGGGTCACAAAGCCCGCGCTTGCCGGGAAATAGACCTTCGTTGGTGTCATAATGCCACGACCTCTAATGAATGTGAAGGTGTGGGCTCATGTGACTCGCCAACCTCGCCTGTCGGTATCACGAAAAATTCTCCCTTTCAAATTAAGTTCTATCATTCCTTCACTTGACTAATAGCTCTGAACGCGGCATAGTCATTGCTCTTGTGAGACTGCCGTTCTGCGAACTGCGTCTGTCTAAAGCAATTTATAACCCGGAGAAGGAAAATTCATGCGACCCATCAAACATGCCGAGAAAGGCTTAACCCTCTTTGCGCGGGGTTTATTCAGCACCATTCAGTCAGTCAATAGGTTCAAGCCCAATCCGTCTTTTACCCCCAAGTGGTCTGACAAGCCGCTGCTGAAATCCTGGCAGAAGTCTAAGCCGACCCTGGGCTGGCCGCGTACGACCGACAGTCTCTGTCCCAACTGCGTCATCGAAGCGCGCGAAGAGATTTTAAGCGGCAAAAAGGATGTCTCGGTTCTGATTAACGAAAAGGTCGGCGAGATTAAAGCACAGATCATCGAGCGCGATAACGAAATCTGGATGATTAAGGATTGCCCCGTGCATGGCCACTTCGAGGACATGATGGCGATTGATGCGAAGTTTCTCAATCACATCGAAAAGATGTTTCCGGGGCGCGACATTCAGGCGCACAACGACGAGAAGCTTCACAACCACGGATCAAGCACGGTCAAGTATGGTCGCGGCGCAGTTTTGACTGTTGACCTGACCAATCGCTGCAACATGATGTGCGACCCTTGCTTCATGGACGCCAATCAGGTCGGCTTCGTGCATGAATTGAGCTTTGACGACATCAAAGAGATTCTCGACAACGCGATCACCATCAAGCCGCGCCGCCAGATGTCCGTGCAGTTTTCAGGCGGCGAGCCGACGATCTCTCCGCACTTCATCGAATCCATCAAGTATTCGCGTAAAGTCGGCTACAACTCGGTTCAGTGCGCGACCAACGGCATTGAGTTCGCCAAGAGCAAAGAGTTTGCTAAAGAAGCCGCCGAAGCGGGACTTCGCTACGCCTATCTACAGTTTGACGGCATTGGCAACGACGCGAACTCGCATCGTCAGGTCGGCAATCTCTTCGACGTGAAGCTGCGCGCGATTAACAACCTGCACGAAGCGGGCGTTGAGATCGTGCTTGTGACCACACTCGTCAACGGCATCAACAACGATCAGGTTGGCTCGATCATTCGTTTCGCGCTCGACAATCCGAAGAAGATTGCTTTTCTTTCGTTCCAGCCGGTTTCATTCACCGGGCGCGACGAGGAGATTACGGAGCAGCGCCGCTTGCAGCAGCGCTACACCCTGTCACACCTCGCGCACGACGTGAAGGATCAGGTCGGCATCACCGAGCCCACGCGCGATTGGTTCCCGCTCTCTCTGATGGGCGCATTCGCGGACTTCGCAGACCTCGTGCATGGGCCTGAGGCCGAATGGGGACAGGTCTCCTGCGGCTGCCACCCGAACTGCGGCGTCGGCACTGCCGTGATGATTGATAAAGAAACCAAAGAAATGAACCCTGTGCCGGAGTTTTTGAATATTCCGGGGCTCGTCAAAGACATGCAGAAGATCACGGACGCTGCGCGCGGCAAGTGGACTTCAAACATTATGATGGGACTGACGCTGCTCAAGCACTACAATCCTTACAAGTCGCCGACAAACTTCACGCTGTACGAGTTGTTCAAGAAGTTCGATAAATCGTTCGGCCTGACCGGCAAGAACTACGGCAAGGTTGAAGGTGATCGCACGAAGGATGACATCGAGATGCGTCGCGCAGATCGCTGGAACTTCCTCTTCATCGCGGGCATGTGGTTTCAGGATTTGTTCAACTACGACTTCCGCCGCACAGAAATGTGCATCATCCCTTACGGCACGCAGGAAGGCGAAATCTCCTTCTGCGCTTACAACACAGGCATCGGCTGGCGCAACATCATCGAGAACATGCACCAGAACGCGACCGTCGCGAAGTGGTATCAGGAGCATGGCCGCCACGAGATTTTTGCCAAGGGCAAGGAAGTCTCGCTCGACGAAGTCGGGCACGGTTTGAAGCTCAACGAGATTGACCTGCAACGCCCGAACAAGCCTGAGATGGAAGGGCCGAAGACGGCTCATGAAGAGGCTCAGATGATGAAGAAACTCTACCAGGAGATGGTCTTGAAGAAGGCCGACATCAAGGTAGACGCTCCCGTGCAGATCAAAGGCTTGAGTCGTAAGAAAGAGACAGAGGCCTCGCCGGTAGCTTAACTTTAATATCTAACGCCGACTGCAAACTGATGTCCCCTGCGAATCTTAAGAGAAGCATTCGCAGGGGACATTTCTATGATTCAGGGAAACCTATCTCTTCATAACCACCCTATGCTGGCTGAAGACCGGCTTTGAGACTTTGAATTGTATATTCAAGGACGGCCTCTACTTGTTCTTTAGTGACCCCAGGAAACCACGATAAAAAGTCGTCAATAGAGGCTCCGCTTTCAAGGTTCTCAAATAGAGCGATCACAGGCACGCGGGTGTTGCGAAAGACCCACGACCCGCTAACTTTTTCCGGGTCTCGCTCTACCGCAGAACATGAAGACCAATCAATCATGAAAGAACAATATCGTCTTCATCCGATGAAGGCAAGAAAGGATATGCTTTCCATAGTCTCTGCTATTCTTCCTCTTCATCCTCTTCGTCCAGGAATTCGTACTTCTGCATGATTTTGTCCCATTCGGCCATCTTCTTCGGCTCGTCCGCGTATTGCTTGTGCACGAAGGCGTCCATTTTCTTAAATCCTTCTACGTTCTCTAAGGCGATTTCCTTTGCTGCCCGAAAACACTCTTCTTTGGTACGTTTGAGTGTCACCTCAAGGTTATGTCTCGCCAGATTTACACTCATTTCGCCAAATTTGTCCTCAGCCTCTCCGTCTTTCATTGATTGCTCATCCTTTCTTCCCTCACAATTTGAAGATAAATCGCAAAAATTCAGCCTTTAGTGTGAATTCATGGTTCGTCTTCTTCCTCTGTCTTCATTGCATCTTAGTATAACTATTACTTGAAGCAGCCTAACGTCCGAATAACC
The DNA here is from genome assembly GCA_032160705.1 of Acidobacteriota bacterium. GTDB lineage: Bacteria > Acidobacteriota > Blastocatellia > Pyrinomonadales > Pyrinomonadaceae > QHXM01. The sequence goes on from JAVHVE010000001.1 coordinate 115,646, forward strand.
CGCCCCGCGCATGAAGCATCCAAGATGAAGAAACCAGAACGCTCGCCTAACTGCTCGGCGAGAGGTTTCAGGCCGGGAGTGTTCCTGGCTGCGGTCTTGACGTAGTTGTAGACCTGTGTGGCCTGTTGCATGGCCTCGCTGCCGACGGCCAGCCGCGTGTCGTCAATTCGGGAAGCGACCGAGGATGCGAGCGTGCCGAGTTCCGTGAGTGTTGCTAAGAGGTCAACATCTTTCTGAAAATCGGTGGTGTTGAAGCTCGCGGGAAAGATCGTGGCGTTATTCTGTGCGGCGGAAGAGGCGTTTTGGACAAAGGACATGCTGTTCGGCCCTGTCTTTAAGAGAGCTTTACGTTCGTTCGCCGTCAGATTGACGAGAAAGGGAAGTTTTGCAAGGACAGCCGCGAAAGAATCTTTGACGGCTTGCACGTCCGCAGATGAAATTGTGACGTTGATGTTCTGGTAAGGCATAGGTCGAGTCTCCTTTGTGAGTAGGTTGGTTGTGAAGCGAGTTCCAGACCTTGCAAAGACCCTGTTGACGCGTGTCACTTTAGTCGCAAGCGAAGCGCAGAGTCAAGAAAAAGGGTCGTGATTCAGAATTTATGATGCAGATGATTTCTATGATGAAAGAATAGCTTTATCACCGCCTCATCCATTTCATCGCTCTTTGAAAAGCAAATGGTTCGTCTGTGCCACCGCTTCAAGCGCGTG
>JAVHVE010000002.1:0-133117 GCA_032160705.1 Acidobacteriota bacterium
GGGTTGGCTGCCGAAGGAAACAGAAGCGGCCAGTCTGAGGAGAGATGTTTTCTCTTGACAGCCCTTTCATAGAACAACTCATTCAACCGGAGCGGAATGAGCTTGCTTTTCATCGAGAACTTGGATGTTGCTCGGCAATTATTCCCGCCCGGTTAATTCAAGCGTTAGATTGCTATCTTTTATGTAACAGAGGAGTCTTTAATGTTCTGCCATTTTAGGCTCAAGTTGGTTCTGGCTGTTCTGCTCATCAGCCCTTCGTATTAAGTGATTTGCAGAATCTCAAGGAGTGTCATTGAAGCGAAAAAAACACGCTGCTGAAACCAGCACTTGCCCATCCTGTTTGGCGCTCAATAACCAATTTGACGCATTCTGCCTCAAGTGTGGCTATCCCCTTGGTGCAGTGGCAACTATTGACCCGCTCCAGAGTATTCGCGCTGACACTTATGCTCTGAACAAAGCGGTTGCAAACCCAAACCTAAGAGTCTTACTGTTCATCGGGATACCGGCGCTGATAGTCGTCATAGGCAGTGTGGGTATGGCTGTTCACATCCTTCGTACCGAGCGTGGAGCGGGTTACTTCTTCTACTTTTGGATGATGATCGGGGCGGCAACTCTGGCCTTCGCGCTCCTTTATCGAATCGTTAAGAACTATTTCAAAAAGCGTCAGAAGAACTGACTCAATATTATCTTTTGGTCTGACGGCCAACTGCCGAGCATTCGATGAAAATGGCCGCATGAAGCTGAGCAGCCAGCAAACAGGAACAAGTTATGGAGTATGCGTTGAAGGCGCAATCTTATTCAGGATGCTATTCGCGGACGGCAGTTCAATCCGGTCGTTCGGTGGCAAAATTTAACAGGAGGTTATTTTTATTATGGAATCCAAGCTGGAAAAAGAGGTGCGTTTCCTGAAGGCTTATGCCTTTGTTGCCACGCTCGTTTGTGCGGTGTTTCTCCTGTCGGCTTTTACGCTGCAAAACCGGAAACAAAAATTTGAGGAGATAGATGTCGAGCGCCTCAACATCGTCGAGAAAGACGGCCAATTGCGGTTTGTCTTTACCAACGAAGCGCGCATGCCCGAGGCTCGCGCCGCAGGGAAAGATGTGCCGGGTCGCGGCAAGACGCACGGTATTTTCTTCTACAATGACGATGGCGATGAAGCGGGCGGCCTGGTTTTCCACAGCGAGAAAAAGGCGGATGGCGAGTATGCAGCTTACGGTGGGCTGACCATTGACCAGTACCAGCAAGACCAGGTCGTCGCACTACAATATGCCGACCAGAACGGTCAGCGCCGCGCCGGGCTGTTAGTCTGGGATAGACCGACCATCTCGTTGCCGGAACAAATTGAGAGACTGAATGCGGCAAGGAAGATGAAGGACGGGCCGGAGAAAGAAGCAGCCCTGAAAGCATTGCGCGGACCGGCCAGGGTCTACGTCGGGAGAAGCAGAGATGACGGCGCTTCGGCAGTGCAGCTATATGATGCCGAGGGCAAGGTGCGCCTCAGAATGGAAGTGAGTGCGGCTGGCGTTCCGAAGTTGGAGTTTCTGGATATGAGCGGCAAGGTCATACAGACTTTGCCCGATGCTTCCGGCGCGACGAAGAAGTGACCCTGGCAAAACCGGCTGGCAGCGAAACATTTCTACAGCCCGCACGCCTCTTTATGATTTCCCGACGACCAGAACCACAAAGGTTCCTGGCTTCACGCTGCGTGTCGGTCGCTTGCCCGGTTCAGACGCCGGAGTCTCCTGATACTCAGCCGCCGGAAGAAATATTTTCTTTGTCTTCGGATCAAACGCCATCGTCCTCGCACTTCGTTGCGTCTTGACTGCTCCCGCGTCCTCGTAGTCATTCGCTGACTTCTCATGGTAGATGCTCAAAGTACCATCGCCGCACGAGAAGAAGATTAAACGCGACCCAGGATCAAAAGCGGCAGAATCTACACCTGCACCTATTGGGTAGGTGTTAATCACCTTCCCTGTAGCAGCGTCCATGACAACCATCTTCGGCTCATTGCGGCAGCCGATAAACAAGCGGTTCGTCTGAGCATCGTAAGCGAGACCGGTCGGGGTCTTCGCGACACCGATGGGAAAGCGTTTTTTCACCTCCAGCGACTTCGGGTCGAACACTACTACCTCCGCGGCTTCTTCGCTGTTGACATAAATAAGGCCGTCTTTGCCGATGACGGCCTGCTCGCCGTCGCCATCAACTTTCACCGTGCCGACGACTTCGCCACTTGCGGCATCAATCGCAGTAATATCGTGCGAGCCGTGATTATTGGTAAAGACGCGCTTTGTCCGCTCGTCGTAGTAAATGCCGTCCGGCCCTTTGCCAACATCAATCTTCTTGATGAGTTGCAGCGTCGTTGGGTCAAACATTGAAACCTTATTCTCGCGGCCATTGCTGGTGAAGCCGTGCCTGAAAGCCGAGGCAATAGCGACTCCGTGGACGCCAGGCGTATCCGCAATTGTCCCAACAACTTTTCCGCTATCTTCGTCCAGAACGTCCACCTGTGTGGCGTGCGAAACATAGAGCCGCCGCGTCGAGTCGTCCAAGGTCACGTAATCAAAACCGCCGACGCCGGGAATCGGATAACGACCCACAACCTTGTAGATGGCTGCACCTTGAATGAGCAGCAAGGCAGAAAAGAGACCGGCCAGAACGATTTTCACAATGGACCTCCTGGATAGAGTACAGTCAGCAACAAACTTAAAAGGTATTTAGAGCCCAAAGTCTATAAAACGCCATCAATATAGCACGACATTGGTCATTAAATTGACTTCGTGTCCAAAGCTGATAAGAAATCTTCCGGTAATTAAATCTACCCTTCTAATCAGGAATCATCAAAAGTGCGGGTGAACCATCATCAGGCTCTAGCTTTCAACCCGAATTAGGGATAAAATGCCGATGGGAATTTGCCCCCCTCTAAAACTTGAATTACATGGCCGCTCTGAAACACCGCGCGCCGGTAATCTTAACGAACCCAGGATGCCCCCCATCCCCCGCTAACTATAGGTCTGCCGCAGTTTCGTCAAACGACGGCGCTTCGGCAATTTCCATAATGTGTGAAGGGCAACGCAGGAAGACATGCTCCAACACTTGCGACTTGCTTTGGAGGCTTAATTGGCTACAGTAATAAATGATGACATGTCCGTTGGTGGGATAATCCAGCACAATACCGGCGACCTCACTGTTCAGGAGTTCGCGCCGCGCTCTTGCTGGAGCGAGATGGGTGAGGCTGAGCACTTCGTTCAGTTTTATGAGACTGACCTGTTTCTGCTGAACTCTTTGAGCGGTTTCATTGGCGCGGGACTGGCAGCCGGTGAGGGCTGCATCGTGGTGGCAACGAAAGCGCACCGTGAGGCTCTTGAGGAGCAATTGAATGCGCGTGGGCTGGATATGGCTGCCGCCTGCGCTACAGGGCAGTACGTTGCATTGGACGCCGCCGAGACGCTGTCGAAGTTTATGCTTAATGGACAGCCTGAGCCGGGGCGCTTCACAGAAGTTATTGGCAGCCTCATCGCCGGAGTAACAGAGGCTTGGCCTCGCGTGCGAGTTTTCGGGGAGATGGTTGCGCTCCTCTGGGCAGAGGATAATCAGGCTGCCGCGATTCAGCTCGAAGAACTCTGGAACAATTTGCAGAAGTCTTATACCTTCTCGCTTTTCTGTGCCTATCCGATGAATGGCTTTGGCGGTGAGAAATTCGTCGAGCCGTTCGGCAATGTTTGCGCCGGGCATTCCAGCGTTATCCCTGCGGAGAGCTACGCCGGTTTGACCAACCCGGATGACCGTCTGCGCGCGATCATTAAGCTGCAACAGAAGGCGAGATCGCTTGAGGCCGAGATCATTGAGCGCAAAGAAGCCGAGGAGCGTCTTCGTGTTTCGCTTATCCAGGAACAATTGGCGCGAACCGAAGCCGAGCACGCCAATCGCCTGAAGGACGAATTTTTAGCGACGGTCTCGCACGAATTACGCACTCCGCTTCACGCTGTCATTGGCTGGACTCACATGCTGCGTGGCGGCGGGCTGGATGAAGCGACCACCGCGCGCGCAGTTGAGACGATAGAGCGCAATGCAAAATCGCAGGCGCAACTTGTCGAAGACATCCTCGATGTCTCAAGGATGATTACGGGTAAGCTCCGGCTCAACATCGCGCCGGTGGATGTCGCATCCGTCATCAATGCCGCCATTGATTCCATCCAGTTGGCCGCTGAATCAAAGGGCATCCAGCTAGAAGTGACATTCGATCCTGCGGCTCGCCGCGTTTCCGGTGATGCTGGCCGCTTGCAGCAAGTCGTCTGGAACTTGCTCGCCAATGCAATTAAGTTCACTTCTTTTGGCGGGCGCGTCGAGGTGCGACTGGAGCGCATGGGCGGAAACGCAAAAATTAAAGTGAGCGACACGGGCGAAGGCATCAATTCCGATTTCCTTCCCTTCATCTTTGACCGCTTTCGCCAGGCCGATGGCACAAGCACACGCAAGCACGGTGGGCTTGGGTTAGGACTGGCGATTGTGCGCCACCTGGTAGAGCTTCACGGGGGCACGGTCGAGGCTTCCAGCGACGGGAAAGGATGCGGCGCAACATTCACCATCGAGTTGCCGCTGGCGGCCACTCCTGAGCGCGCCCCTCACCAGCGAAGAGAGATTGAGAGCTTGCAGCCAAATGAAGAAATGAGCGCGCACTTCCTGCCTCTTCCCTCGCTCGATGGTGTGCAGGTGCTTCTGGTTGATGACGATCAGGACACCCTGAACATGCTCACCGTGATGCTGACAGAGTGCCGAGCCGTAGTGCAAGGTGTAGCTTCTGCCGCTGAAGCGCTCGAAGTGCTGGAGTGGTACAAGCCCGACGTACTGGTCTCTGATCTGGCGATGCCGGGTGAAGATGGCTATTCGCTGATCTCTAAGGTCAGAGCGCTGGAAGCGGAGAACGGTCGGCAGACTCCGGCTGTGGCATTGACCGCTTATGTCAGAATCGAGGATCGCGCGCGGGCGCTGTCAGCAGGATTCAATATGTTTGTGCCAAAACCCGTCGAGCCGAACGAGTTAATCACGACGATTGCGAACCTTGCCGGACATGGCACGGACGAGTTTCTTCCGTCGCATTAAGAGATAATGTCGTCTTAAGTTCTTAGAAACTGTCTGAAAAGATGATAGCCCGGCACTATGTGAAGTGCCGGGCTATTTTCATCTCTCCCCAGGGAACAATTTTGGGTCGCTATTTCAGAACAGCATCAACCTGGCCACCTGAAATTAAAATCAGAGTAGCAACCGAATCGGGTGATGGTCACTTGCCTGTTTAGAACCCGGGGTAAGGTGAGCTAATCACACTGATAAGCATCCAAATCCCCAAAAGTATAGCGAGTATCCCAAGAGGGCCTTGGAATTTGGCGAGGCTCGTCTGGACTGTATCGCCGCCGCGCGCCGCCCCTGCGTTTTTCAGGGCGTATTGCTTGATTAAGCCGTACCCCAGCAGAAAACCCAGGGCGATTCCTACCAGGAGGGTTAAAAGCGCAAGGAAGCCGGAGAGTGCGGAGAACTGCAGGATGAACCCTATGTAAGGGAGAATCCTGATGAGCATGATTAACGACCAGACGAGAAGAATGATGCCGATAATGCCCTGGAAAGGCACCAGCTTGCCGATCAAATCTCTGGCATTCGGCTGTTTCTGAATGATTAGCGCGGCAGCACCGAGTAGCCCCGCGACAATCAGCAATAGCGTGAACAACAAACCCATAATCCGAACCTCCTTCAAAAGTGGTTAAAGCGGATAGTTCCGTGTGGCCGTGCGACTATATTGCAAGTTTCCGGTTTTCGCCAACTATTTTGCGGCGAGCAATGAACGGCAACAAGAGCGAGGGCAATCAACTCTCGCGGACGACGAGTCCCTCGCGCGCGAGTTTCCAATCGAGGACTTCAACGTTTTCTTCAAGGAGCGCGCGCTCAACTTCCTGGCGTCTCCCTTCCGTGCAGAAGAAAGCGATGCAGCCGCCGCCGCCTGCGCCGCAAACTTTGGCCGCCTCTGCGCCGTTTCTCAAAGCCGTCTCGACCAGCATCTCCATGTGCGGAGTGGTCACATCGGGCGCGAGCCGCTTCCGGTTCGGATACGCATCGCGCATCGTCGCGGAGACTTCCTGCCAGTCGTTTGCAAGCAGCGCCGCGCGCATTCTGATGGAAGAATCACGAATCCCATCGAAGAGCTTGAAGAGCTGGGGATCGCCATCGATGTGGTTCTTGGTAATCTCCCAGTTGTTTGTTCCTGACAGGCGCGGCTCGCCCGTGTAGCAGATGACGATGCGTCGTTCGAGCATCTTTTCGTCAATCTTCAGTTCCTCGCGCTCGATGCCGTCGGGTCGAAACTGGATACAGCTTGTCCCGCCGTAGAGCGCGGAGTAGTAATCCTGAAAACCTGCCGGAACACGGATCACGGTCGTCTCGATGTTGGCGGCGATGGTGACATACTTACGCTCGTCGTAACGGTTTCCCACCAGGCGATTGAGCGCGCCGATGAGAGCGATGTTGAGTGCGCTCGAACCCGCGAGGCCAGCGCCCGCCGGAGCTTCGCTGTTCGCCACGAGATGAAACCCGACGGTTGGCTTGAAGAAGTGAACGAGCTTGGAAATCAATTCAAGGCGTTCCTCACGAACCAAATCTTCGATGGCCGCAAGCTCCGTTTCAAAGCTGACCTTGCGGTCGCGCGATTCCAGGATGATGCGCCCATCGTCTCGTGTCTCGATGCGGCAGGAGGCGCGCAGGTTAATGGCGAAGTTGACGGTCGAGGCCCCCGGATGAAACAGGTAGAGCGGCCAGATGTCTATTGTGCCCCCGGCCAGATCAACGCGCGTCGGGGCAGATGATTCGATAAGCATATGAAAAGCAGAATACAGAATCCAGGAGTCAGAATCCAGAAGGAAAGACAGAAAAACAGGAGACAGAATTCAGGAGTCAGAAGTCAGAAGATTAAGGCGGAGACTGCTTCAACAGCTTTTCTTTTATTCTGAATTCTGAGTTCTGGATTCTGTCTCCTGCTTTTAGTCTCCTCCGCCCTCGCCGCTCTTGGAAACCGGTTGCTCGTGCTTCGCGGATGAATCTTTGCGGCGCGGGAGATGTGGCAGGTGCATGCGCTCCTGTATCTCTTCCTTGAATTCCTGAACTTCGTCTTTGATTCCCTGAATTTTTTCCTGCGCAGCATGCTCCAGCTCTTTCAACCGCTCAGGGTCGGCCTCTTCAACCTTGCGGCTGAGCCAGAAACGCTCGACCAGATAGAAGCCAACCACACCGACGACGAGCACAATCAGCAGGTAGATGGTGATGTTCTGCACGTCGCCGATGACGCGCGTGATCGTGCCGCTGAAAGAATAGCCGACGCCGCTCAAGACCAGCACCCACGCGCCCACACTCGCAATCGTCAGCAGGATAAATCTCACCAGCGGCATCCGCCCCACCCCGTAGAAGACACACGAGGCGATACGCAGGCCGTAGATGTATTTGACGATGAAGATGGAGAGCGTGCCGAACTTGTCAACCAGCTTGACGATGCGCGGGGCAGCCATTTTATAGAAACGAAAATTCCGAACGCTTCGCTCAAAGCCGCGCCCGCCACCGTAAGCTATGCCATCGCCGATTACTCCGCCGAGCGTGCCCGCGCCCAGAACCTGCGCGAAACCGTATTCCCCGAATAGTCCGTGATGCGCCAGCACACCTGCGAGCAGGAGCGTAATGTCGCCCTCCCACATTGTGCCCAGGAAGACAGCATAGAGGCCGTACTTCCCCATCAGGTTATAAAAGAAATTGCTTTCCACCGCATCAGTGAACAGAAACGTATTGTTCCCCGCCCACATTACAAGGGAGAAGATTGCGTAAAGAATTAACTGCCCTGTTAGTCCGTAAAAGTAGCTAAGGGACATACCACCATAGATGAGCGGAAAGCACTGAGCAGGTTTGCCCGGCTCAGATTGAAACTCTATCAACTGCCTGCTCTTTAAGAATCCTCTTCCTTCTGCTGGGGCGGCTTGACGACGAGCACGGGACACGACGCATGGCGCACGACCGCTTCGGCGGTTGAGCCAAACAGGATGCGCCCCAGTCCGGTGCGACCGTGCGACGAAATCACGATCAGGTCAACGCCACGTTCTTTTGCCACGCGGACAATCTCCGATGCCGCATCCCCATGAGCGATCACTTCCTCGATATCCAGCCCGGCACATTCTTCACAGTCGGCGATCTTCGGCAGCTCGCGCGTCGCCGTATCTTCCAATTGCCCGCTGATGTCGGCGACCGGCAAAGGCTCTGTCATCCCCGGATAGCCGACCGTCGGCATGACGGTCTCGACCACATGGACGCAGATAATAGAGGCGTTTGCGTCCCGCGCCAGAGACGTGGCAAAGGAGAGCGCATGGCTCGCGCACTCGCTAAAATCCGTCGGCAATAGGATGGAACGAAGAAGCATAAGTGTAAAAAGGAGTCAGGAGACAGAAGACAGGAGACAGAAGAAAAGAAAATCTGTAAACGCGGTTGCCGCCTTATTATTCTGACTTCTGACTCCTGTCTTCTGTATTCTGCTTTTCGCTGTCTCCTGCTTCCGCATTCTACACGGAGAGTGGCCTGTTTGACAGTCCTGTAAACCGTTTATTACAATGCCCGCGCTTCCTACCATGTTGAACTTACTCTGAGACTTCGTTTGGAAGACCTCTAAAAGATGACACAGTCCGCTCAATCAGCAGCAAATTATATCGGCGTTGATGTTTCCGGCGCGATGATGCACGCTGCGCTCGTGACCAATGATGGCCAGGTGCTCGAACGCAGCGAAGCCCCGCTGGAGCGTGACGCAGTGGTTGCTCAGGTGGCGCGCACCGTCGCGGAGCTGCGCGATACGTCGCCCAATATCGCCGCGATTGGCGTCGGCATCCCCGGCCTCGTCAACCGTCAGACAGATCGCGTGCTGGTCTCGACGGATTTGCCTTCGGTGGTGCGCGGCGACATTCACGCCGAGTTGATGAAGGCAACGGGTTTGCGCGTCGAGCTTGAAAATGATGCGAACGCTGCGGCCTACGGCGAGTATCAGGTGGGCGCAGGGCGTGGCAGCCGCGACATGTTCTTTGCCACCATCGGCGCAGGCATCGGCGGCGCGATTATCCTGAATGGCAAGCTCTGGCTCGGCGCGAGCGGCTTTGCGGGCGAGTTCGGGCACATCACGATTGACGCCGAAGGAATCGAGTGCATGTGCGGCAATACAGGCTGTCTGGAGACGCTCGCCTCAGCACCGAATATCGTTCGCCGCGCCAACGAGCGACTCTATCGCGACAACACCTCGTCGCTCTCGCGCCTCGCCATCAACAAAGAATTCACGGCGACGGACATCGTCAATGAAGCGAAAGACGGGGACGACTTCTCGCTGATGATGATCGAGCGCACGGGCAAGTACATCGGTGCGGCGGTCGCTTCCGTTATCAATCTGATGAATATCGAGCGCATCGTTCTGGGTGGTGCTGTCATGGAAGCCGGTAATCTGATTCTCGATGCTGTCATCAGCGAAGCCGAACGCCGCGCCTTCCAGCCCTGCTTTGAAGCCACACAGATTGTCGCCGCAGCGCTCGGCACAGACGCCGTCTCCATCGGCGCGGCTATGCTCGCGCGCGACGCAGCCAACTCTTCAGCTCGCTAAAGCAATTAGACAGGATTAACAAGATAGACAGGATGAAAGAGAAAGCCTTCAGCCTTCTTCGGTCTATCTGGTTTTCTTAATCTTGATAATCCTGTTCATCCTGTCTATTTCTTCTTTAGCTTATCGGATGCTTGTCTCGGCGTCTTCCGGTTCGCTCATCATTTCCATTTCAGCCAATCCAAATAAGCTGCGGTGTATTTCCGCCAGTTGCTCAGGCGGCACTTTCGGTCGGCGGTCGTAGGTGAGCAACCCGTTAATCTCCTGCTCGATGTCGGTCAACTGCGTGTAGCAGAAACCCGCGACAAAGCGCAGGCTGCTGATTCCCTCCATCAAATCACGATACTTCGCCAGCAGCTCTTCCGAAGTCTGGACAGAGCCGTAGAATCTATAGAGGAGATCGCGTTGTTCGGGCGGCACGTCCGGGGGAATCATCAGAAAGCCGCCCACTTCCGAGAGCACGATGGGCTGTCCGCGATAACGTGAGCCGAGCACAAACAACGGCTTGTTGCCAATCCAGACATGGCGGGGAAGCGCGCCTCCGCCTGAAGCGCCCTCGTAGCGCTCGCGCAGGAGCGCAGCCGTCGGCGTGTAGTCGTGGATGGCGCAGATGTCCGTGATGTCCGTGTGCTCCCAGCCGTCGTTGTCAATGACGGGACGCTTCTCGTCAAGCTCTCTCGTCATTGCGACCATCCGTTCGATGAAAGCGTATTGCCCCGCGTGGTGCTGCCTGAGTTTTGGGAAACCCATGCTCTCGTTGATGGGGACCCAAGCGATAATGCACGGATGGTTGTAGTCGCGCCGCACCGCGCGTTTCCATTCCGCAGCCAGACGCTCTTCGGCCTGTGACGACCACTCGCGCGCGTTCGGCATCTCTTCCCAGACGAGCAGCCCTAAGCGGTCACACCAGTAGAGCCAGCGCGGGTCTTCAATCTTCTGGTGCTTGCGCGCACCGTTAAAGCCGAACCGCTTGATCCATTCCACGTCCAGACGCAACGCAGCATCCGAAGGCGCGGCCAGATAACTCTCAGGCCAGTATCCCTGATCCAAGACCATCGCCAGATAGATTGGTTGACCGTTGAGCCAGACCTTTCCGTCACGCAGTTCCACATCGCGCAGGCCTGTATAGGACGTAACTTCGTCGAGTAGTTGTTCACCTTCAAACAAACACACCCGCAGATCGTAGAGATGCGGAGAAGCAGGCGACCAGAGTTTGGCGTCCTCGATTTTCAGCTTCAACTGCGCGGTCGCAGCACATATCTCTTGACTTGTTCGGGCGACGACTGCGCCATTGTCCAGAGCCTCTGCTTCCAGTCTCCACTCTGCGGCGGGTGCGTGCAGGAGCACGTCTATTTCAATCGCGCTCTCGCGTGCCGACGAGTTGATGGTGATGTCCTGAATGCGAATGGGGGGAACGCGTTCTAACCAGACCGTTTGCCAGATGCCCGTGGTGCAATAGTAATCAATGTCGTGCGGGCGGGCGGTCGTTGATTGTTTGCCGCGCGGCTGGCGCGGGTTCTGGCGATCTTCCACGCGCAGCGTCAGGCGATTTGTTTCATGGTTTAAATAGGGCGCGATGTTGAATTGAAACGGCACGTGCCCGCCCTGATTGTGGCCGACCTCTTTGCCGTTAATCCAGACGGTCGTGCGATAGTCCACCGCACCGAAATGAAGAAGTACGTTTTGCCCGCGCCATTCAGGCGGGACTTCAAAACTACGCGCATACCAGACGTATTCGTGAATGCTCTTGTCGTTAATGCCGGACGCTACCGCCTGGTAGGGATAAGGAACTATGATTCGCTTGTCCAGCGGCAAGCCGAAGTGCCAGCCCAATTCGCGTCCCTTGTTCGCATCGTCAAAAGCAAACTCCCATTCGCCGTTAAGATTCAACCAGTCGGCGCGAACAAACTGCGGGCGCGGGTATTCGGGACGCGGGATGTCCGGCTGAGACTTTTTCATAGTTAAGGGCTTGACGATCCACTAAATCACACGAAACGACACGAACAGGATTTTTTCTTTCGCTTTCTTTCGTGTCGTTTCGTGTGATTTAGTGGCTCATCCGTTGGCTCGCATTCCTTGATGGCTGATCTCTAACTCATCATGGTCTATCGGAGAATTTTACATCAACCGTGTTCGTATCCGTCCGGGTGCTGCTGCATCCACTTCCACGCAGATTCGATGATTGTATGCAGGTCTTGCCGCTCAGGCGTCCAACCAAGCTCTTGTTTGATTCGAGCCGAGCTTGCGATGAGCATCGCGGGGTCGCCCGCTCGACGCGGACTGACGTGCACAGGAATATCAAGACCTGTGACTTCGCGTGCCGTCTCAATCACTTCGCGCACCGTGTAGCCTTCGCCGCCGCACCCCAGATTGTAGATGGCACTGCGCTCGTCGAGAATGTCGAGCGCCAGAATGTGTGCGCGTGCCAGGTCAACGACGTGGATGTAATCGCGCACACAGGTGTGGTCGCGCGTCGGGTAGTCTTCGCCGTAGATTTCTACGTGTGATCTTTTTCCGGCAGCCGCTTGCAGGACTGCGGGTATCAGATGGGTTTCAGGATCGTGCGCTTCGCCGCAACGCTCTGTCGCTCCCGCCGCGTTGAAGTAACGCAAGCTCGCGTAGTGTATGCCGTAAGCATTTTCGTACCAGCGGAGAGCGCGTTCGAACGTCAGCTTGGTTTCGCCATAAGTGTTGGTCGGATTTGTCGGGTCGGTTTCTTCGACGGGCTGCTTCAACGGCTCTCCATAGACGGCGGCGGTTGACGAGAAAACAATTCGGCGCACAGCAGCGTCGCGCATGGCGTCGAGCAGAACCAACCCGGCGACGACGTTGTTGCGGTAATACTTCGCCGGTTCGACGACGGATTCCCCGACGAGTGAATCCGCCGCCATGTGAATGACCGCTTCGATTTGTCCTTCAAGCAGCGTCCGGCGCAATTTTTCGCCGTCCAGCAAATCCGCTTCAACGAACTTTGCTTCCGCCGCGACGCTCGCGCGATGCCCTTTGTAAAGACTATCGTAAACGACTACATCGTGGCCGTCTTTCAGCAATTCCTCCGCGACCACGCTGCCGATGTAACCGGCTCCGCCCGTGACTAGAACACGCATTTAATTGATACTTTCATTAAATCGAAGATGCCACCGCTTAATTTCCAGGCGCTCCCACCGGTCATCTTTAGTAATTCTAGCGGCGCTGCCGGAGATAACGTCTCGTCTTTTGAAACAGTATTCCACATTCTTGCAGATAACGGGAGAGCGCATTTTCAAGAGGCGGAAGCAGCGTGCCGCGTTCGCTGCCGAGAACGCCGTAAACGGGGCGCGAGGCGGCGAGCGCAAGCGTCTCTGAGGGACGCGCATCAATCAATGAGGTATCAAGACCCGCTACATCGGCAACCCGCTCGGCCAGCTCTGCCCATGTTAAGCCGCCCGGGTTGGCGAGATGCCACAGCCCACGCTCGCCGTCAATCAAAAGATCAAGGCTCGCATGAACCAGGTCAGGGATGTAAGTCGGCGAGATTATCACGTCGTTTGCCGCAATGAAGACACGATCTTCGGACAGAGAGTTGAGCGCAGCGGTCACGAAATTGTATTCATCCCAGGGGCCAAAGAACGCGCTCGTGCGAATCATGAGCGCTTCCGGCATGGTTTCAAGAACGCGCCTTTCCGCCTCTGCTTTGCTTATGCCATAAACATTCAAAGGCGCTGGCTGGTCGCTCTCGACATAGGGGCTGCGCTTTGTGCCGTCGAACACCAGGTCGGAAGAGAATGATAGGAATGCTGCCCGACGGCTTGCACATGCGGCAGCCAGAATTTCTGCCCCGCGTGTGTTCTCGCGGTAGCACACATCAGGCTCTCGCTCAGCATCATCCACACGGACGTAACCGGCTGTATTAATCACCGCCCAGGGATTGTCTTGCTCCAGCACTGCGCTCACGGCCAACGGGTCGGCGATGTCCATTTCCCTTCGAGTCAGGAGACGATACGAAAGACCTCTGCGCTCGCAAATTCGCGCGAAGGCAAAGCCTAGAGTTCCGGTCGCTCCTGTAATCAGTAACGGGCGACTCCGCTCGCGCTTCATGTTTACTCCCTGAGCTTTTGCCGCGACCGCGTGCGTGCGATGTGCGACCGCAGGCGGATAGCAGAGCCGGTCGAGCCTGCGCCACCAGCCTGGAGAATCAAGCACAGGATGTTCATGCTCTTCACCAGCAGCCAGATTGCGCAGCATGCGAAAGAGCGCAGTTGGTCTGGGTCGCGGCGCTCGTAGATCGAAAACGCCTGGCTCGTAATGGCCTTCGTCGCGCGTCAGCAGGTTGTGCCAATCAAACGCGCCGAGCAGCGACCATGCGGTCACGGCGCGCACGTCCGCACCTTCCTGTCTTAAGCTTTGCGCCCCATCCCAGACTTCTTTCAACCAGCGCAACTGCTCCTCGCGCGTGCAGCCCAGATGAACTTCCGTCACGGCCAGCGGCAAGCAGTAGCGCGCCCATGCCTCTTTCAGCAAGGCGCGCGGCCCGGCCAGACCTTCGGCGCAGACGCGCACCGCTTCGACATCCGCATAAGTGTGGCGTCCGTTTCCGCCATGCGTGTGAGCAGGGTAGCGATTGATTCGCTCATCAAGAAAGCGTTCGCTCGTCAGGTAATGATTGATGCCGATGATGTCCGGCGGGCAGGTGTTTTCAATAAACCAATCAAGCTCTGCTTCGTCTATGCCGGCACGGCGCAGGTACTTCCACAGTGCATGCTCCGGCGTGACGCGCCCCGTCAAAAGATCATAGGTCAACCAGCGACGCTCGTTCTCGAACTCCGCCTGATAGGAGAGCGCACGGGTGCTGAAAGTTTTGCCTAAATCTTCTGTCTGAATGAGGCGCGCACGTGGGTTGATTTCGCGGATGGCACGCATCGCGAGCACGATGGCGCGGCATTGGATTAACTCTGCGCGAGCGAAGGTCAGATCGTCGCGCCCGTGAGGATACCAATGCCCGTAAAGCCCGCTGAAGCGAGCGGTCGTTAAGGGTTCGTTGACCGGCGTGTAATTCTCAACCCAGGGGAAACGCGTTGCGACCGCGCGGGCAAACTGCGCGAGCTTTTCAGGAAAGCTTCTGTCAACGAGGCTCGTCTCTCGCGTCCCACTCCCATGATGAACGAGGCCGACGATTGGACTGATTTGAAGCTCGCGCAAGCGCGCCAGCCGCTCATCAGCCCAGGACCAATCGGCACTTTTAAGTCCGTCGGGCGCAGTTCGCTCCCAGAGTACGGGATAGCGAACGGTTCGCACACCCAGCTCCGCGAATAGTTCCAAATCTTGGACGCGCCGCGCGTGGCCGTTTCGCTCCAACTGGTCAAAGAACGAATCGTTGACGCGATTGACGGTGCACTCGATTCCAGCCCATAACTCAAGCGGCTTTTGCGTGGGTGTCTGCGGTGTCTCTACAGCCATAGACATCCTCCGGCCAATTCTCCCTTTAGCCTGCTGCTGCGGTCGCAACCTTCACCTTCTTGGTGCGCGCTGGCCGAGCGACGGCAACCGGCTTGTCGGCGACGCGCAAAGTGCTTTCGGCGCGCTTCGCCCCGCTGATCTTGCTGTACACGGTCAATGCCTGAGCGACGATCTGATCCATGTTGTAATACTTGTAGGTCGCCAGTCGCCCGACGAAATGAACGCCCGGCGTCTGATCGGCCAACGACTTGTACTTCAGATAGAGATCAGCGTTCTCTTTGCGCGGCACAGGGTAATAGGGATCGCCCTCAGATTGCGGAAACTCGTAAACGACGCTCGTCTTCGAGTGCTCCTGGCCAGTCAGGTACTTGAACTCTGTAATGCGCGTGTACAGGTGCTCGTTCGGATAATTGACGACGGGCGCGGGCTGGAAACGGTCGCGGTCGTGCGTCTCATGCTTGAACTCAAGCGAGCGATAAGGGAGTTTCCCATAACGGTAATCGAAGAAGGAATCCACCGGGCCGGTATAGATCATCTCGCTGTACGGAATCTCTTCTTCGATTTCCCGGTAGTCTACATTCAGCATAACCTTGATGTTCGGATGAGCAAGCATCCGCTCGAACATGCGCGTGTAGCCGTGAAGCGGCATCGCCTGATACGTGTCCGTGAAGTAGCGGTCATCGCGGTTCGTGCGAGTTGGAACGCGTGCCGTGACAGAAGCGTCCAGCTCCGACGGGTCTAGTCCCCACTGCTTGCGCGTGTAGTTGCGGAAGAACTTTTCGTAGAGTTCACGTCCGACCGCTTTGACGACCACATCCTCGGAGGTGCGAACCTGCTCGACAGGCTCAGCCACGGACTTAAAGAACTCCTCGACCTGAAATGAAGTCAGGTT
The DNA here is from genome assembly GCA_032160705.1 of Acidobacteriota bacterium. Classification (GTDB taxonomy): domain Bacteria; phylum Acidobacteriota; class Blastocatellia; order Pyrinomonadales; family Pyrinomonadaceae; genus QHXM01. The sequence goes on from JAVHVE010000002.1 coordinate 15,981, forward strand.
TAATCCGTAGAGCTTGTTGATCGTGTCCAGGTTAATCGGGATCGGGACGTGCTGCCCGTCAACGTGCGCGAGCACGCGATGCTGATAAGAGCGCCACTCCGTGAAGCGCGAGAGATATTCAAAGACCTCGCGCGAGTTGGTATGAAAAATGTGCGGGCCGTATTTATGAACGAGAATGCCATCATCGTTGTAATGATCGTAAGCATTGCCCCCGATGTGCGGGCGCTTGTCGCAGATTAAGACTCTCTTATTCGACCCTTTGGCCAAACGCTCGGCCAACACACTTCCAGCGAAACCTGCTCCGACAATCAAATAATCAAACATCTAAACTCTTCCTCCCCAATGTTCGTTTCTTTTCTGAAATAAAAATCAATCACCCGTCACATAGCTCGCGGCGGAAACTCCGGCGCGGGCAGCCGAGGTAGCGAGCGCAGGCTGCGCGCGTTTCTTTGCAGCGCGACGAGCCGCGATGGCGTCTTCGATCAATTCATTCATCCGCCCCCAGGTTTGATCCCACGAAGTCTGCGCCAGAAAGGTATCAACCTCGCGCATGCGCGCCGCCGCATCTTCATTCATCGCGGCCTCAATCGCTGCGACAAACTCCGAAGGCGTGTCCGCGATGTGAACGAGCCCCTGTTCTCCGTAAGGACGAACCACGTCGCGGATCGAAGTCGAAACCACAGGGCATCCGGCGGCCAGGTATTCAGGAGTTTTAGTCGGACTGATGAAGCGCGTTGATTCGTTCAGCGCAAATGGCAGGAGCGCCACATCCCAACCGGCCAGGTACGAAGGCAATTCGTCGTAAGACTTTCCGCCGAGATAATGAATGTTTGTGCGCGTGGGCAAGTCTGCCGGATCAATTTTAACTACCGGGCCGACTATGACCAGATGCCAGTCGGGTCGCTGATCGGCGATTGCCGCCAGCAATTCAATATCCATCCGTTCATCTATCACGCCGAAAAAACCCAGACGCGGATGCGGAATCTTCGCTTGATCTATTGGCTCATCCACGACGCAACGGGCTTGCGCGAAATGCGCCGCATCAATGCTCGACGGGAAAGCGTAGATGTTTTTATGCTGGTGACGCTTGGCTTCGTAAAGACTCTGCCCGCCAGTGAAGACCAGATCGGCTCGCTTGAACAATTCGGCTTCGCGGTCTTTCAGCGCACGCGGCGCTCCCTTGAAGGCGGACAGTTCGTCCATGCAATCGTAGACAATAGCCAGAGGCCGCAGATGTTTCGTCCAACCAAGAGCCATCGGCGTGTAGTACCAGAGAAAGTGTGCGCTGATGTTGTAATTCGCAAAGAGGCGATCAATCATCGCGCGCTGCACCGATTCAAGAGCCTCCTGACCTTCGAGTTCTTTTGGCAGGCGCGGCACGACCACATAAACTCCACAATCACGCTGGCTGACATCCAAGTGCATCGGTCCGTCTTCAAACACCGGCTCTTCGACAAAGAAGACGCGGCGCTCTCTCGCAAAGCGGCTCAAGAGATGCTGCGGTCTCTGGTAAACGAAATCCCAGCGCAGGTGAGATAAACAAACTAAATCGGCATCAGCGTTAGCTGCCGCAGTTTCAAAATAACTGGCAGAGATATTCTTATGCGAGATCATATGTACCTTCCCATAAACGAATTAAATTTCCCGGAACAGAGACCGGGAGGCCTTGATGGCACGAGCGGGGGATGTTAGTGATGCGCCGTCCGGGGGAATGTGTTGACTAAGAAACGCATCCGGCAAGACATCAAACTACGGCCTTGCCAGGTTGAAATAATCGTCCGTCAGAGGAACAGACAGATTAACAAGCAGGCGCGTAATTGTCTGTACGCGGACGTACTCAAATTTTTTGATCCTGCAAAAAGCTGTTAAGCCCCGGCGAATGAGGAAGCAGACGAGTACGTTTCGGGCATGACGCGCAGCAGCGCGAATCGCTCCCGTCCGTTCTCTGATTTCTCGCTGACATGCGCCATCACGATTTGCACTTTGACGCTGCTTTGACGGTAAGGAAAGCTGACAGTGAAGCGCTCAACCGAAGTGCCGTCAACCATGAAATTCAGAAAACGGCTTTTCACTTCTTCGACCTGTGAAATGGAAATAATATCGTCGAAGAAGTTTTGTCCGACGATCTTATTCGCAACAGCGTCTCTCTCCGCTTCCGACGCAGGGCTATAGTGAACGATCACGCCTGCCGCATTCAGCTCAAACATGCCGAAAGGAATTATTGTGTTTTCGTTATTGCTCACTCCCATGTCCTCTCGCCCATCGCAGCGGGCTTTCACGCTCATGCTCGTGACCGCGCTCACCCAGCATGCGCGCATAACATTTCAAGCACATGCCATGAGAATCTTTAGAACTGTTTCGCCTGATAATAGCTCCGCACCAGGTGCACTCAACTTTGAATCTTAGTTCTTCCTTTGCTGTTTCTTCGTTCATCCCCTTGTTCCCCTCTGGCTCTGAATAACGAAGGGTGAGTTTGCCACCAAACTCACCCTTCGTTTCCCCCCCTTGCTCGTCCTGCGCCGCATTGCCTTTTCCCTGTGCACCAATGCGCCGCTTAGCTTCAATGAGAAGGGTGCACCTTCTCATTAAACCTCTTTCAATTTTACTGATTCGTTTGGGTGAGGTTTCTTAATTAGTTTATGGTTAGCGTCCGCCGGATTTACCGCCTCCTCCGCCCGAACCGCCGCCACTGCGACCACCGCCGCCTCCCTGACCGCCTCCACCGCCGGAGCCGCCACCTTGACGGCCACCGCCACCACTACCGCCCTGCTGGCCTCCGCCTCCACCGCCGCCTTGTTTACCGCCGCCACCGCCCTGGCCTCCGCCTCCGCCTTGGCCACCTTTTCCTCGTTCGTTCGCCATGAGTGAATCTCCCTTGTTGAATTTTAGAGAATAGAGACGCGAGCCACCGCCATGTAGTTCGAGCGATGAGGCTCGACGACTCTCTGTAAAGTTTAAGACCGGGGGCTGACGAAGCCGAATTTTATGCACGGATGACGGAAGTGTCAGTCCGCTAACGTACCTTTTTTATTTTTTGAAGTCGCCGGAAAGTTAGGGCCATGTTTCGCTTGTGAGATTGAAGATATTGTTAATCCGCATACAGAGCTTTCTAAACATTCTCTCAACAATTTTTGAGCAAAGCTGTCATCATTATTGGCACTAGCCTTGCTTTTTCCTCTGTCAGTTCTTCTCCCACGTATCTAAATAATTCATTAGAACCTGAAGTGGAGGTGAAGCATGTACTTTCTAAATTCACAGCGCACGCTTTGCCACAGGATTGAAGATATGAGAACTGGCGAAGCTCCTGACCCGTGCGGCAAAAAGGCTTACAAGTTAGACATCCTGCGCTACCAAAGAGGTGAGCTACACAATCTTCTGCCAGAGAAGCCGAAAGACGTTCCTCTTTGCAAACACTGTCAAAAATCACAGGTCTTGGCGTGGGTGGAATAAAAGCCCACGCCATCTTAAAGATGTAAACTTCATCCACTCAATCTTCAAACTGAGCCGCCACCCCACCTTGTGTTCGATAGCGCACACAACAGTTTTGTGCTACAGTCTTCCCATCAAGAGAAATGCCAACATCCCATTCGAGAAACGTCCCCCCGTTTCTCCCATGTTTGCTCAATCGAGCAAGAACTAATGTTTGCGCTTCGGAAAAGAAGATTGTTTCCCCTCAATCGGTCAGCAAATTTGAGATAGAAAGATCATCTCTGGTTGGAAAGCACTGATAGGTGGAAACAGTGGAGACGAACACGGGCGCGCCTTTGACCGTCATGGTTGTGGACGATAACGAAGACCTCCGCGAAATGTTGAGATACATGGTGGAGCGGCTCGGGTTTCGCGTGGTGGAAGCGGAAAACGGTCGTGAGGCCGTCGCACTCGCGCGCCACAGATGTCCCGACCTGATTTTGATGGATTTGAGTATGCCGGTAATGGATGGCCTGGTAGCCACACGTCGCTTACGCGAGATTGAAGAGATGTGTAACGTGCCGATTGTAGCCATCTCTGCCAATCGCAGAGAACAGTCACAGGCGGACGCCATCGCCGCCGGATGCAACGAGTATCTGACCAAGCCTGTCAACTTTCACCAGTTGCACAGTCTTCTGGGCACTTGGTTGCCATCAGGAGTATAATGGTCGGCAACCGCCCGGAAGCAAAATACGTAGCGGCGTTATTTGTGACCTAAGCTCTTTACAGTTTAATCTCTCGACATCGGAACCGGGCTTCTGTGGAAACTCCCTTCTTGTGCCGTCAGTTGTCTTTACGACCTGAAGCCAAAAGGAGATTTCGATGTTCGAAACCTTATCCGCCATATCTACACTTGAAAACTCCATCCTCGCGGCATTGCCCGCAGAGGAGTATCAGCGCATCGCTTCATCCCTGACTCTGGTCTCGCTCGATCTGGGGCGAGTTCTCTACGAGCCGGGCGACCGCGTCACCCAAATCTATTTTCCCATCAACTCGGTTGTCTCAATGCTCTCGATGATGGAGAGCGGCACGACCGTCGAAGCAGGCGTCGTCGGCAATGAAGGCGTGGTCGGCATCTCTGCCATTCTGGGCGCTGAGGTCAGTACGGTTCAGGCTCTCGTGCAGGTGTCAGGCGACGCTTTGAGTATCCCGGCAGAGACGCTGATGGCGGAGTTTAGGCGCGGCGGTAAATTGCAGTCTCTGATACTGCGCCACACGCACACGCTCTTTACAATGGTTTCGCAGACCGCCGCCTGCAATCGCCTGCACACGGTCGAAGAACGGCTCGCCCGCTGGCTGCTGTCAACGCGCGACCGCATTGAGAGCGACGAGTTTCTGCTGACGCAGGAATTCATCGCCCGGATGCTCGGCACGCGCCGCTCCGGGGTGACGGTCGCCGCAGGGATTCTTCAAAACGCAGGACTCATCAACTACCGGCGCGGGCGAATCAATATCCTCAATCGAGAAGGACTGGAAGAAGCCAGTTGCGAATGCTACCGGATAGTTAAAGAGGAATACGACCGTTATCTGAAAGCTTAGAATTCCACTCCTGAGAGCCGGACAAATCCATCCAATAAAGTTTTCTTTTATGTGTTGAAGCGTACAGACAGCCTCTTCGTCCGGGCGTTATATTCTGCGCAGTTTTCGCCCGGATGTTGCCTCTAACCAAACGCCAATAATTTCGATTCAGGGTCGTCGTCAATGGATTCAGTTGCTCGAAACTCTTTCTAGAGGGAGATGCACCGCTGCATGCAAGCTGTGGGTTTGACTGCGGCATTAAGCATCTTCAAATCACATGATGAACGATCAAACACTCCACACCGCAACTTCCAAAGCTGACAGCCCTGCGCTGCGCAGGCCCTTGGGCGTCGCGCCTTTGACCGTTATGGTCGTGGAAGATTCGGAAGACGTTCGCCTGATGATGAGAATTCTGCTGGAGATGGAGGGCTATCGCGTTATCGAAGCCGCCGACGGGATGCAAGCAGTCGAAATGGCTATCAACGAGCGCCCCGCCCTGATTATGATGGATTTGAACCTGCCACTGCTCGACGGCCTCGCGGCCACAGGGCGTATCCGCCAGCACCTCAGCGACGTGCCGGTCGTAGCTCTCTCCGGCCATGTGACCGACGATTATCGCCTGGCGGCCTTTGCCGCAGGTTGCACAGACTATCTCGTCAAGCCGCTCGACTTCAACCACCTCCACAATATTCTCAACAGCTTGTCTTGAGTGACGACTCCACGCATCTGAAGTTTCCCGCCAGAGGCTCTAAAACTTCAGCACACGCCCGCTTCCGCTTCCCGCTTCTTCATCTTTTCGTTTCATTTCTCAAACATTTTCCCCGCTCGAGGAAAAACTCACGCGTTCCGGCAATTGACGATTTGAAAAACTTTGCTCATCTGGTAAAGTAGCCGCACTTGGCATTACTTCTATAGGCAGAGAAAACGAGTAGGGATCAAGGCACGGGTGTACTCGATTCGCCTTCTAATCGAGTCTGCTGCCGGATTGTCGTGCTAGTAGTATATCTTCAAGCTGTTTGTCGCCCTGCGCAGATTTTCTGCTCGCACTTAAGGTTCGCTTTACGTGAAGGTTTGAGCGAAAGGCCGGGGCGATGCCTCAGATTTTTCATCACAGCACAAATTTTTTAGCCAGGCTCACCATCTTCGGGGCCATCTTTATAGTGCTCGGCGCTCTCTGGGTGGTCGCGGCGATTAATCGCTCTTCGTGGACTACGGGAGCATTCGTCGAGCGCGAACAGCCCGTGCAGTTCAGCCACAAGCACCATTCGGGCGACGACGGGATTGATTGCCGCTATTGCCACACGTCCGTCGAGACTTCCGCCTCTGCCGGGATGCCTTCCACGCAAACCTGCATGAATTGCCACTCGCAGATTTGGGCTGACAGCCCTTACTTAGAGCCTGTGCGCGAAAGTTATCGCACGGGCAAGCCCATCCAGTGGACGAGAGTTCACGACCTGCCGGATTTTGTCTATTTCAATCACAGCATTCACGTGAACAAAGGCGTCGGGTGTTCGACCTGTCACGGCAACGTCAGCCAGATGCCTTTGATGTATCAGGCCTCGTCGCTGCAAATGGAATGGTGTCTCTCGTGCCACCGCCAGCCGGAAAAGTTTGTCCGCGATAAGAAAGATATTTTCAAGATGGACTGGCAGCCGCCCGCGAATCAAATGGAAGCCGGGGCGGAGATTGTCAAGAAGAACAAAATTCCTGACTCTTTCATTTTGACGAGTTGCTCGACCTGCCACAGGTAAATTTGAGGAACATTTTTAGATGCCTAGCAAAGACCGCCATATCAATTTTGCTCTGATGCGCGACCGCGTGCTGGCCAATCAAGATGGCAAGCAATACTGGCGCAGTCTTGAAGAGTTGGCCGACACGCCGGAGTTTCGTGAGTTCGTCGAGCGCGAGTACCCGCAGCACGCCGAAGAGTGGAACGACCCCTTTAGCCGCCGCTCGTTCATCAAGTTGATGGGAGCGTCGCTGGCGCTCGCCGGTCTTAGCTCATGCGTCTACCAGCCAGCCGAAAAAATCGTTCCTTACGTCAATCAATCCGAAGATATGGTTCCCGGCAAGCCGCTCTACTTTGCGACGGCGATGCCTTTGGGCGGAGTCTCGACTCCGCTGCTGGTCAAAAGCAACGAAGGCCGCCCGACCAAGATTGAGGGCAATCCCGACCATCCGAACAACCGCAACGCCGATTTGAATGACAAGGGGACGAGCGCGACAGACCTCTTCGCGCAGGCATCGCTTCTGACGCTCTACGACCCTGACCGCTCGCAGACTCTCACCTACCGTGAAGAGATTCGTCCCTGGACGGCTTTCGTCGCGGAGATCAACAGCGCGCTCGAAGAACAGCGCAAAGTCCAGGGCGCGGGTCTGCGCTTTTTGACCGAGACGGTTACGTCGCCGACGCTCAGCAATCAACTGAAAGCTATCTTGACGGAATTTCCGGCTGCGAAGTGGCATCAGTACGAACCTGCCGGACGGGGCGGCGCGCGCGCCGGAGCAATGGCCGCTTTCGGCGAAGCGGTCAACACCATCTACCGCTTCGATCAGGCCGAGAGAATTCTGGCGATTGATTCGGACTTTCTAGCTTGCGGCCCTGGAAACCTGGGCTACGCGCGCGACTTTGCGCGAAAACGCCGCTTGACAGAAGAGCGCAAGGAAATGAACCGCCTCTATGCGGTCGAGTCCACGCCGACGAACACGGGCGCGATGGCCGACCACAGATTGAGCGTGCGTCCAAGCGAGATTGAAGGCTTCACGCGCGCCATCGCAAGCGCACTCAACGGCGCGGGTGTCACTGTCAAGATGGGGGATGGGGGTCAGGGGTCGGGGGCTGGAGGAAGTCACGCCCAGTGGATCAACGCTCTCGCGCGCGACCTGCAAGCTAATCAGGGCAAGAGCATCGTCATCGTCGGCGATGAGCAACCAGCTTCGGTTCACGCTCTCGCGCACGCGATGAACGAGGCGCTCGGCAACGTCGGCAAGACCGTTCTTTACACAGAGCCAATCGAAGCGCGCCCTGAAGACCACACGCAATCTTTGCGCGACCTCTTAGGCGACATTGACGGCGGGCGCGTTCAGGTGCTCGTCATCCTCGGCGGCAATCCTGTCTATACGACGCCCGCCGATTTGAAGCTCGACCAGGCGCGCATGAACAAAGTTGCCTTGCGCGTTCACCTGAGCCTCTACAAAGACGAGACTTCGGAGCTGTGCCACTGGCACGTGCCGGAAGCGCACTATCTCGAAGCATGGAGCGACACGCGCTCATACGACGGCACTGTCTCAATCATTCAACCTCTCATTCAGCCTCTCTACGGTGGGCGAAGCGCGCACGAGCTGCTCGCCGTCTTCTCTAACCAATTCGACCGCAGAGGCTATGACATTGTGCGCGAGTTCTGGCAGGGAGAGATGGCGGGGGTTGGGGGTCGGGGGTCAGGGGTTGGAAATCAGGGTCAAGCGGCAGGTGGAAATCAGACGACCGGCGGTCAGGCGCTCAACTTCGCCAACAAGCCACTTCTGACAGCGCCCCTGACGAACGCTACGACCGATTTCGAGATGGCTTGGCGCAAGGCCGTGCATGACGGTTTCATCCCAAACACTGCGGCGAAGCCTAGAGAAGGCATCACAGTCAAAGTTCCGGGTCAGGGTGGTTCACCAACCCCCAACGCCCAACCCCCAACCCCTTCTTCCGGCTTCGAGATAGTCTTTCGCACAGACCCTTCCGTTTACGACGGGCGCTTTGCCAATAACGGCTGGCTTCAGGAATTGCCCAAGCCGCAGAACAAGCTGACGTGGGACAACGCCGCGCTCATCAGTCCTGCGACGGCCAGACAATTAGGCATCGTGAACAAAATCGGGACGCACGGCGGCGACGTACACGTTGACACCGTGACCATTGAATACGCTGGACGTTCCGTGACAGCGCCGACGTGGATTACGCCGGGGCAGCCTGACAACGTGGTCACCGTCCATCTCGGCTACGGGCGCACGCGCGCCGGTCACGTCGGCAATGGCAGAGGCTTCAACGCCTACGCTCTTCGCACCAGCGATTCGCCCTGGTTCGGCGGCGGCGTCAAAGTCACGAAGACCAATGAACAGTTCTCGCTCGCCGTCACGCAGCTTCATCACCTGATGGCGAACCGTGATCCGGTGCGAGTCTCGACACTCGAAAAGCATCTGGAAAATGAGAGCCATCCGAAAGAAAAATCTGAAGGTCACGGCGAAGAGCAGGGCGAAGCTTCTTACGACGATTCGATGTACCCGCGCTATGACTATTCCCAAAGAGACTACGCATGGGGCATGGCGATTGACGTGAGTTCCTGTGTGGGCTGCAACGCCTGCGTGGTCGCCTGTCAATCGGAAAACAACATCCCCGTCGTCGGCAAAGAACAGGTGCAGCGCAGCCGCGAGATGCACTGGCTCAGGATTGACAGCTATTTCGGAGGCACAGATGAGAACAACCCGGAAGGGCCGTACTTTCAGCCAGTGCCCTGCATGCACTGCGAGAACGCGCCGTGCGAGCCTGTCTGTCCTGTTCACGCGACCGTCCACAGCGCCGAAGGCTTGAACGACATGGTCTACAATCGCTGCGTCGGCACGCGCTACTGCTCCAACAACTGTCCCTACAAGGTACGCCACTTCAATTTCCTGCTCTACCAGGATTGGACGACGCCGACTTATCAATTGATGCGTAACCCGGAAGTGTCTATCCGCAGTCGCGGCGTGATGGAGAAATGTACCTACTGCGTGCAGCGCATCCAGTGGGGCAAGATCGAAGCGGAGAAGGAAGGGCGCAAAGTAGCGGACGGCGAAGTTGTCACCGCTTGCCAGGCGGTCTGCCCGACAGAAGCGATTGTCTTTGGCAATATCAACGATCCTGAAAGCCGTGTCTCGAAGTTGAAGGCCGAGGAGCGCAACTATTCCCTGCTCGCAGACCTCAACACGCAGCCGCGCACGACCTATTTATCGGCGCTCAAAAATCCGAATAAAGAGATCGCGGAGAAGGCTTAGAAACCTTATGGCATCAGAAGTGGATCAACCACACGACGACGTTCGCATTCACAAGACCGAGACCGCGCCGCTGGTCGGCCCGGGGCACGATTTCGCGTCCGTGACGGACAAGATCAGTTCCTTAGTCCTGAAGCGCAAGACTCCCATCTGGTGGTTCATCGGGTTTGCCATCGCTTTCTCGATCACGATGATGCTGCTCCTTACCATCACTAACCTCGTCTTCACAGGCATCGGCATCTGGGGTAACAACGTCCCCGTCGGCTGGGCTTTCGACATCATCAACTTCGTCTGGTGGATCGGCATCGGCCACGCCGGAACTCTTATTTCAGCAATCCTGCTTCTGCTCCGCCAGGAATGGCGCACCTCCATCAACCGCTTCGCCGAAGCGATGACGCTTTTCGCCGTCGCTTGCGCCGGACTTTTCCCATTGCTGCACACAGGCCGCCCCTGGCTCGCCTACTGGCTCTTCCCTTACCCGAACACGATGGGGATACAGCCGCAGTTCAGAAGCCCTTTGATGTGGGACGTGTTCGCGGTCTCGACCTACGCGACCGTCTCGGCGCTCTTCTGGTTCATCGGACTGATCCCGGACTTTGCGACTCTGCGCGACCGCGCCAAGAGTAAAGCATGGGCGAAAGTTTATGGACTGCTGGCGATGGGCTGGCGTGGGAGTGCGCGCCACTGGCTGCGATATGAAGCGGCGTATCTGCTGCTCGCCGGACTTGCCACGCCGCTCGTGCTGTCGGTTCACACCATCGTCAGTTTCGACTTCGCCGTCTCGCAGATTCCTGGCTGGCACGCGACCATCTTTCCGCCCTACTTCGTCGCGGGCGCAATCTACGCGGGCTTTGCGATGGTCTTGACGCTGACCATCCCCTTGAGAAAGTTTTACGGCCTGGAAGACTTCATCACCATGCGCCACATCCACAACATGGCGAAGGTGATGCTGGCGACGGGCTTGATCGTCGTTTACGGCTACATGATGGAAGCTTTCTTCGGCTGGTACAGCGCCAACGAATATGAGAGCTACATGATCTGGAATCGGATGACCGGCCCTTACGCCTATTTTTACTGGGCACTAATTTTATGCAACGGCATCATCCCGCAGTTTCTCTGGTCGAAGAAGATTAGAAGCAATTTGCTGGTTCTCTGGTTAATCTCGATTGTCGTCGGCATCGGCATGTGGCTGGAGCGCTTCGTCATCATCGTGACGAGCCTAACCCGCGATTTCCTGCCATCGTCGTGGGGCATGTACAGCCCGACGATGTGGGATTGGACAATGTTCATTGGAACTCTTGGGCTCTTTTTTGCTCTGCTGTTCCTCTTTATCCGCTTCCTGCCCATCATCTCGATCTTCGAGATGCGTACCATCTTGCCGCAGGCGGAAATCGAGGAGGAGCATGCGTGACAGTTTTCAGTTTCCAGTTTTCAGTTTTAAGCAAAGACCCGGTTGCTTCTTCTGAAAACTGAAAACCGAAAACTGAAAACTGACTATCATGGAAACGAAACCAAAGCTCTACGGCTTGATGGCCGAATTCGATAGTCCGACGGATGTGGTCGAGGCGGCGCGGGCGACTTATGATGCGGGGTATCGCAGGATTAACGCGTACTCGCCGTACCCGATTGAGGAGTTGGCGGAGGCGGTCGGCTTTCACAGTACGCGGCTGCCTTTGATTGTGCTCATCGGGGGCATCATCGGCGGACTGGTCGGCTATGGGTTGCAGTATTACGTGGCGGTGATTGATTACCCGCTCAATGTCGGAGGCCGCCCCTTTCACTCCTGGCCGTCGTTTATTCCGATCACTTTCGAGATGACGATTCTCTTTGCCGCTCTATCGGCAGTCTTCGGGATGCTCGCTTTGAATAAACTGCCGCAGCCGTATCATCCGGTTTTTAACGCGGAACGTTTCGCCCTGGCTTCGCGTGACCGCTTCTTTCTCGTCATCGAGGCCAATGACCCTAAGTTCGATCACGACAAAGCCATGAGCTTCCTTAAAACTCTCAATCCCAAAGAGGTGGTTGATGTCGAGCAGTAAACAGCAGAAGGCAGAATCCAGAAGTCAGGAGTCAGAAGGCGTGCTGCGGCGTTGCGTTCTTCACTGCCTGCTGCTTTTCGCTTTCTGCCTTTTGCTTTCCGGCTGTAGACAAGACATGCAGGATCAGCCGCGCTATGAGGTTTACGAGTCGAGCGGATTTTTCAAAGATGGTCTGTCGTCGCGGCCTCTGGTTGAGGGGACTGTGCCGCGCGGGTATTTGAGAGCGGACAAGCAGCTTTACACGGGCAAGATGGAAAAGGCCGGGGCGGGCGCTAATGGCAACGCAAACAGCGCGAGGCAGGGAAACAGTCAAGGGGGAGAGGAAACCACTTCAGCCCCGAGCGCGAGCAGCAATGGCAACGAGAACACGCAGGCGGGCGGGAATGCCTTCGGGCAAGCCAACAGCAATGGCTCAACGACGCCAGCAGGCGCAAATGCTCAGGAGGGCAAAGCGGGCGAGGCCGACGACGCCGCAGATTTCCCGTTTCCCGTGACGGCTGAAGTGGTGGCGCGCGGGCGCGAGCGTTTTGAGATTTTCTGCGCGATGTGTCACGGCTACACGGGCGAGGGCGATGGAATGATCGTCAGGCGCGGGTTTCGCCGTCCGACCTCATATCATGACAATCGTTTGCGGCAAGCGCCTGTGGGCTACTTCTTCCGTGTGATGACCGAAGGGTTTGGCGCGATGCCGCCTTACAGGGCACAAATCCCTGTGCAGGATCGCTGGGCGATTGCCGCCTACATCCGCGCGTTGCAGTTGAGCCAGATGAACCAACAACTCGCGCCCGCTCACCCTGCGGAAGCGCAGCCCGCAGCCGGAGGACATAGATAGTGGCGGAGATGAAAACGCAAAATCTGACCTACTCGGCTCCGCGAGAGATTGATCGCCACCGGCAGCGTGCGTTGATTGCGGGCGCGGTCTTGATGCTCCTGCTCGTCGCGGGCGCTTTCCTTCCGACTTTAGGCGGAGGCATTGACCAGTTTTTCCGCTCCTATCTGGTGGGCTACATCTTCTGGATCGGCGTGACGCTTGGCTGTTTGGGACTCTTGATGCTGCAACACCTGACAGGCGGCGCTTGGGGACTCAGCATCCGGCGCGTGCTCGAAGCCGGAACACGTGTGCTGCCTTTGATGCTCCTGCTCTTTCTCCCCATCGCCATCTTCGGGCTGTCGCATCTCTACGAGTGGATGAACATCTCGGAAGTCCGCGAAGAGGGTGTCCGAAGGATTCTCAACGCGAAGAGACCTTATTTGAATCCGACGTTTTTCCTGATTCGCGCCGCCCTGTACTTCGCCATCTGGATGGGACTGATGTTCCTTTTGAACAAATGGTCTGCGGAGCAGGACAGGACAGCCGAGCGGCAATACTCGCGGAAGATGCAGTTTATCAGTGGGCCTGGAATCATTCTCTTCGTGCTGACGGTGACGTTCGCATCCACAGACTGGGTGATGTCGCTCAACCCGGAATGGTTTTCGACCATTTACGGATTGCTCTACGTCGCCGGGTGGGTGCTCTCCGCTTTCTCGCTTGTCATCGCGGTGATGGTGTACTTAGCGACACGCAAACCTCTTGAAGGCGTGGTTCAAGCGCCACACTTTCACGATCTCGGAAAACTCCTGCTCGCGTTCGTGATGCTCTGGGCATATTTTTCCTTCTCGCAGTTTTTGATTATCTGGTCGGGCAACATACCCGAGGAGACGAAGTGGTATTTGCACAGGCTGCGCGGAGGCTGGGGCTGGGTCGGCATCGGGCTGGTGCTCCTTCATTTCGCGCTTCCCTTCGTGCTCCTGCTCTCCAGGGATTTGAAGCGCAACGCGCGGAGATTAGCCACGATTGCCGGGCTGATCTTCCTGATGCGCCTCATTGATACGTTCTGGCTCATCGAGCCGGAGTTCAACCGCGCGCATTTCCGGTTTAGCTGGATGGATTTGGTCGCCCCCGTCGCTTTCGGCGGGCTGTGGCTGTCGTTCTTTGGCTGGCAACTCAGTTTACGCCCGCTCTTGCCATTTAACGACCCGAATTTTGAAGAGGCTATCGAGCACGGGCGGCGCAAGGGACATTAAGGCAGTGGTCAGAAGGTCAGTGGTCGGTGGCCAGTTAAGAGATAGCAGCGAGCGGGATGATTGAGAGGTAAGTCGAGATGGCTGGGAGAAGACGCAAGAAGGACGATATTCACGAGACGCCGGATGTGACGCACATCCAGAACCCGGACGTGAGCCACGAGGCGAGCGACGTTGATGTTGGCTCGATTATCAAATTTGTCGCGGGGCTGTTTATTCTGGCCGTCATCACGTTTGTCTTGATGAAGCTTCTCTACAACGTGCTGGAAAATCGCGCGGCAAAAGCTGACCCGCCGCCGCGCCCGATGGCGATGTCGGAAAAGGAGCGCCTGCCGCCTGAGCCTCGCCTGCAAGCCGCTCCCGGTTTCGGGGTCAATCTCGGCGAGGGGAAGGAAATGATTAACCTTCAACTGAGAGAGCCGCAAGCCGAGTATCAAGAGATGCGTAAGATTTGGGACGAGGCGCTCGCCGGCAAGCCTGACCCGCGCACAGGCAAAAGCAGCATGCCCATTGAAGAGGCGATGAAGAAGGTTATCGAAGGCGGCAGCCTCCATAGCCGTCCTCCGGCAGACGGGCAACAACAAATAGGAAGCGGTGGAATGGACATTCCCTCGTATCAAAGCTCAGGGCGAATGACGGAAAAGAGAGATCAATGATGAAAGCAGTTGGCAGTTGGCAGTTGGCAGTTGGCAGTAAAAACATGAAAGCCGGAAGGCGGAGAGCGGCTGGCGGCTGGCGGAAGTTTCTTTTCTGCCAACTGCCCACTGCCTGCTGCCTACTGCTTTTCGCCAACTGCCTGCCGCTGTTCGCGCAAGGGAGAATGTATGACGGCTCTGCTCCGCTCTACAGTCCGCGTCCGGGATTGGGGACGACGGAGAACGGATTGCCGCAGGCTTTGCGCGAGGTCAGGATTGAGCAGCGATTGAACGAGCAGCTTCCGCTCGATCTTCAGTTCAAGGATGAGACGGGGCGCACTGTCGAGTTACGCGAGTATTTCAATAAATCCAGGCCAGTCATTCTCTCGCTGGTCTTTTACAAGTGCCCGATGCTCTGTAACCAGATATTGAGCGGATTGATGGCGGGCTTGCGCTCACAGTCATTCGATGTCGGACGTGAGTTTGAAGTGCTGACGGTGAGTTTCGACCCGCGTGAAACGCCGGAGCTGGCCGCCGAGAAAAAACAATCTTACATCGAGCGTTACAATCGCCCCGGCGCAGAGAAGGGTTGGCACTTCCTGACGGGCGATCAGGAAAACATCACGCGGCTGACCGAGGCAGTCGGCTTTCACTATAACTATGACGAGAAGACCAATCAGTTCGCGCACGCCTCCGGCATCATGCTGCTGACGCCCGAAGGTAAATTGTCGCGCTACTTTTACGGCATTGAATATAACGCCAGAGATTTGCGGTTCGGCTTGATCGAAGCGTCAAACAACCGAATAGGCTCAATGGCAGACCAACTCTTGCTCTATTGCTATCACTACGACCCGGCGACAGGCCGCTACGGTCCCGTCGTGATGAACATCATGCGGCTGGGGGGAGTTGTGACCGTGCTTGGAATCGGCGCGCTGCTTCTAATTCTGCGGCGGCGAAATGGAAAGAGCAGCGAAGCGAAACTTCGTCAATCGCGTCTCAGTCAAGGAGGGACGGTTTAAGCTATGCAGGGTTGGATTCCATTCATTCCTGAGAGGGCTTCGACGCTCGCTGGCCGCGTGGACGGTCTCTATTTCTATCTGGTCGGAGTGACGATCTTCTTCACGCTGCTCATCAGCGCGACTCTGATCTTCTTCGTTATCAAGTATCGCCGTCGGTCTGAGTCTGAAGTGCCGCGCCCTGTGGCGGGGTCGCTTAAATTGGAAACGCTCTGGTCTGTGATTCCCTTCCTGATTGCGATGAGCATGTTCGTCTGGGGCGCAGACCTCTATTTCGCGCAATACCGGATGCCCAAAGATGCGCTCGAAGTTTATGTCGTCGGCAAACAGTGGATGTGGAAAGTTCAGCACACGACGGGACAGCGTGAGATTAACGAGCTGCACGTCCCCGTCGGGCGCAAGATCAAGCTGATTATGACGACCGAAGATGTCATCCACGATTTCTTCGTGCCCGCGTTTCGCACCAAAGCGGACGTTGTGCCGGGTCGCTACACCACACTCTGGTTCGAGGCGACAAAACCCGGTCGCTATCATCTCTTCTGCGCGGAGTATTGCGGGACGAATCATTCGGGCATGACCGGATGGGTCACGGTGATGGAGCCGACGGATTTTGACCAGTGGCTTTCGGGTGGCGCGAATCAGGAATCGCCCATCGTTGCCGGGCAGAAACTCTTTCAGTCGCAGGGCTGCACTTCGTGTCACGGCGCGCAGGGCGAGGGCGGCAAAGGCCCGCCGCTTGTGAGCCTCTTCGGAAGCACCGTCAAACTCGAAAACGGGCAGAGCGTTCAGGCAGACGAGAGTTACATTCGCAACTCGGTTCGCAGCCCGCAGTCGCAGATCGTCGAAGGCTTCCGTCAGCCTTTGATGCCGACCTATTACAAGGAGCAACTGTCAGAAGAACACCTGCTGCAAATCATGACCTACATCAAATCGCTCAGCCCGACGAGGACGCAGGGAATCACGACGACCGCACCGGCGCGCGAGAATAATGAACGGACAGGGCCAGCAACACCCGATGCGACGGGCGCGAAAACGATTGATTCGCAGCGGTCGAACCCCGTCGGTTCAACGCCGCCGAGTGTGAGAACGCCGGGTCAATAATTATTGCAGTCATAAATAAAGCGTATGGAAACCACAGCAGCAGCATTACCAATCGAACCGCTTGAGACCTCGCGGGTGAACTATCTCAATCAAGAGTATGGCCTCAAGTCGTGGCTCTTGACGAAGGATCACAAGCGCATCGGCTTGCTTTATCTCGGCTCGGTCTCGCTCTTCTTCTTACTCGGCGGCATCTACGCCATGCTGATCCGCATTGAGCTGTTAACGCCGCAGGGCGATCTGGTTCAATCGCACACCTACAACAAGCTCTTCACACAGCACGGGATCATCATGGTCTTCTTTTTCCTGATCCCGTCAATTCCAGCCGTGCTGGGAAATTTTCTGATTCCGTTGATGATCGGCGCGAAAGATTTGGCCTTTCCGCGCATTAATCTTCTGAGTTGGTACATCTATACCGCTGGCGGTCTGCTGACGCTCTGGGCGCTGGTGGCGGGTGGCGTTGATACAGGGTGGACTTTCTACACACCGTTCAGCACAACATTCTCAAACTCGTATGTCATCCTGGCGGGACTGGGTATCTTCATCAACGGCTTTTCCTCAATCCTGACGGGCTTGAATTTCATCGTCACGATTCACACGATGCGTGCTCCGGGGATGACCTGGTTTCGCCTGCCGCTCTTTGTCTGGGCACACTATGCAACCAGCATCATTTTCATCCTCGGCACTCCCGTCCTCGCGATTACGATTCTGCTCTTAGCGTTTGAGCGACTGGCGCACGTCGGGATTTTCGACCCGGCGTATGGCGGCGACCCCATTCTTTTCCAACACCTGTTCTGGTTCTACTCGCACCCGGCGGTCTACATCATGGTGCTGCCCGGCATGGGTATCATCAGCGAGTTGATCGCCAATTTTTCCCGGAAGAATATTTTCGGCTACACGTTCGTCGCGTTTTCTTCAATCGCGATTGCGGTCTTCGGTTTTCTCGTCTGGGGACATCACATGTTCGTCAGCGGGCAGTCGGTCTATGCCGGAATGATCTTTTCGTTTTTGAGCTTCGCCGTAGCGATTCCTTCGGCAATCAAGGTCTTTAACTGGACGGCGACGCTCTTCAAGGGCTCGATCTCTTACGCTACGCCGATGCTCTACGCGCTCGGCTTCATCGGGTTGTTTACCATCGGCGGAATGACGGGACTATTTCTCGCCGCGCTCGGTTTAGACGTACACCTGACGGACACTTATTTCATCGTCGCACACTTTCATTACGTGATGGTCGGAGGAACGCTGCTGGCTTACTTGGGCGGGCTGCATTACTGGTGGCCGAAGATTACTGGGCGGATGTACCCGGAAGGCTGGGGCAGGTTCGCCGCGCTCGTCATCTTCGTCGGATTCAACCTGACGTTCTTCCCGCAGTTTCTACTTGGCTACATGGGCATGCCGCGCCGCTACCATGTTTATTCGGAGGAGTTTCAGGTGCTGCACGTGATGAGCACGGCAGGAGCTTCAATCCTCGGCGTCGGCCTCCTGATGCCGCTGGTTTATTTCATCTGGTCTATGCGCTACGGACGGATTGCAGCGGCTAACCCGTGGCGCTTGCCCGGACTCGAATGGCGCACATCAAGCCCGCCGCCAACTGAAAACTTCGAGACCACGCCAATCGTCACCTGGGAGGCATACGAATTCGCGCCACCCGAAGAACTGGAAGTCGTCGGCAAGCTTTCGCCGCGCGACGAGCCGGATCATCCGGCGTTGCAACCGTAAAAGCCGTGACGAGTGACAGGTGACAAGTAAAAGCTTGTTCTTGTCCTGTCACCTGTCACTTGTCACCTGTCACGAGGGGAGAGAGTTTTGGCTGCAACTCACGTGGAAAATCATGGGGCGCATGGGCACAAGGCACTGGCGCACCATTTCGATAATCTGGAGCAACAGCGCGAGGCTGGCTCGATTGGAATGTGGGTCTTCCTGGTGCAGGAGATCATGTTCTTCGGCGGACTGTTTCTCGCGTATGCCATCTTCCGCGCGAAGTTTCCCGAAGCCTTCGCCGCCGCGAGCAATCACCTCGACTGGCATCTTGGCGGCATCAACACGGTCGTCCTGATTGTCAGCAGTGTGACGATGGCTCTGGCGGTTTACTACGCCCAGACGGGAAAGCGTCGCCCGCAGGTCGGTTTCCTGTTTGTGACGATGCTGCTCGGCATGACGTTTCTCGTCATCAAGGCGTTTGAATACGCAGAGAAGTTTAGAGACCATTTGTTCCCCGGCGCATCGTTTCAGTGGACAGGGCACGGCGACCCGAATCAGGTGCAGATTTTCTACTGGATTTATTTTGCGATGACCGGGCTGCACGCGCTGCACATGATTATCGGCCTCGGCCTTCTTGTTTGGCTGATACTTTCCGCCTGGAAAGGTCGCTACACGCCGGAGTATCACGCACCCGTTGAACTGACCGGCCTCTACTGGCACTTCGTTGACATCATCTGGATATTCCTCTTCCCGCTGCTCTACTTGCTGGGGAGACATTTGGAAGCGGGAGGGGGACACTGAAAAGCCGTGACGGGTGACAAGTGACAAGTAACAAGAAAGAGGTTTTCACTCGTCACCTGTCACCTGTTACCTGTCACAGTTCTTAGGGTAGGCATTATGTCGGAACACATCGTCTCAAGGAAAATTTACTTCGCCATCTTCGGCGCGCTGATGGTCGGGACTGCGCTGACGGTCTTCGCGGCCTTCGTAGACCTGGATCACGTCTTTCACGGCGCGAACACGGTCGTGGCTCTAACGATTGCCGTCTTCAAGGCCACGCTCGTCGTCCTCTACTTCATGCACGTCCGCTATAGCTCGCGTCTGACCTGGGTGATCGTCGTCGCGGGTCTCTTCTGGCTGGCAATAATGTTCGTCTTTACAATCAGCGACTACATGACCAGACCGAACGGGCTGACACCGTAAAGCAGGAGTCAGAAGACAGGAGACAGGAGACAGAAGAAAAGAAAAACTAAAAGCGGTTCTCCGCCTTATCCCTTCTGACTTCTGTCTCCTGTCTTCTGTATTCTGCTTTTCAGTTCTGCTTTTCAGCGTAGAGATGCATGTCTCTGACCTGAATCGTTCTGCCGCACTCCGGGCAGTCAAGTCGCATGGTGGCGTCTGTGGTGTGGATGTCTGAGCCGCAGGCGGGGCAGGGTTCGTCAATGTTGTTGCGCGCGAACACGCCGCGCATCATGAAAAGGGGAACGGCCAGTCCGGCGATTAAAAGAGGAATGCCGAAGACCAGGCCGAGGCTGCTCTCTCCGCCAAGTGTCAGGCTGACGACAAGGCCGCCGATGAACAGCACCAGCCCTAGGGCAATGCTGAACGAGAATCCGTAAGCCCCATCGAAAGTGCGGTCACGTTTGGCGGCTTCAGTTCTCTTCGCTTCCATAAACGTAGTCTCCTTCGGAAAGAACAAAAGTTTGCGATCTTGATGAAGGGGATGGGGATTGTCTTTTGTCGGGACGAACGCTCTCGCCTTTTATGCAGCGCAAGTTACCACAGGCGCGCGGCGTGCGACAAGACCAGGTAATCCGTCCGGGGCAGCTTGAGTTTTGAATTCAGCTAATCGCGGCGGCACACTCTTTATCAGCCAGGATGTTCTGCACCGTTTGGATCAACTCATCAATGTGCGGCTTTGGCACGTAGGCTTCCGCCCCTGCGCACAAACCCTCCTGACGGTGCAGGTCATAGGCATCGCCGGAATAAAAGATGACGGGAATCTGCGGCGTGGCGTCGTTCAGCTTCCGGCAGAGATCGAGTCCAGACCCGTCGGGCAGTCTTTTGTCCAGAACGTATAGATCGAACTCTTCGCTTTTGATGAGTCGCAGCGCATCGTCGATGCTGCTGGCGATCACAACTTCGTAGTTCGATTTTCCGAGAAGATGCGTGAGCATATAGGAAGTATCCTCGTGGTCGTCAACGCAGAGGATACGGCATTTTGCTGGCTGCATGGGGGAAGCCTCCAACCGATATTTACTAAAGTGTCGCGACTGAGAATGCCAAAGGCAAATTCGACGAGGCCGCCATTATAAACGGCTGACGTGCCAAATTCCATCCAAAATCTCATTCGTTGCCATTCGGCTACCTTTTTGTCCGTATTTGTGTCGGGGCGGGATGGGCTGCTAAAGTATCCGGTTTTCAGATGGCAGACATTTTCATCCTTGAGGTAATCATGAGCGTTCAGACCGCAACTTCTTTTGAGAACTTTTTGAATCAACACACGGACGAGGACTGGGAGCAAGTCGTCAAGACGTTGTTGCCGTCAATCCACGAGGTGGAC
Organism: Acidobacteriota bacterium; assembly: GCA_032160705.1. Classification (GTDB taxonomy): domain Bacteria; phylum Acidobacteriota; class Blastocatellia; order Pyrinomonadales; family Pyrinomonadaceae; genus QHXM01. Next base: position 37,093 of record JAVHVE010000002.1, read on the forward strand.
AAAACGGCCACGCAAATCTGGTTTCGCTTCTACCCGGTGGCGCTCTTGCGCGCCCTTCAACAAGCGGACGAGCCTGAAAAGCTGGCCGCACAACTATTGTTGCAAGGCAATTATTACCTGAAAGACCAGATTGATTCTTCCCACACTTTTCTCTACGGCCATCGCTACTGGATGGAAGTCAAAAAGGCGGTGATTGATCGCGCCGCATCGTTTACTGAATCACAGACGAACGCTGATCTCTTGACCGAGATACGCGAACTTGCGAAGCGCCTAGCCTCTGAGGTCAAGGCTCAGGAATCTTTGCTCGTCGGCATTGTGGCTGTCGCCCTGATGACATTGCAGCAAGTCGGCATTGAAGCCTACGAAGCATCGCCCGGCGCGGTCAAAATTGAGGGGCGTGCCGCACGTAAATCTCCCGAACAGGTTTTGAAAGAGCGAGCGCGTGATGACAGTCAGGGCTTGCTCGGTTTTCTCAAGACGATTGACAAAGAGTGGACAGTCACTTACGACGAACGCGACGGGCGCGGGCACTATAAGATGAAGCACATGACTGATCTGGCCTATGGCGCGGCTCTCGATCAATCGCGCGATTGGAGGGCAATTGATCCGCGCTGCATCGAAGGGCCGATTCCTGTCGAGTGCCGCTCGGCTTCGTGCGGCACATGCTGGGTCGGCGTGCTTGGCGGAGCGGAAAAGCTGTCCGATGTGGCGCGCCTTGAAGGAAAGAAAATTAAAGAGTTTGGCTACATCACGACGGACGAGCCGAAGCCTTTGATTCGCCTGGCCTGTCAGGCACAAATCTCCGGCGCAGTCTCTATCGTGATTCCACCCTGGAACGGAGTCTTTGGTAAATATCTTAGCGCGCAGAAAAGCGGTGAAGCTGAAGTGCAAGAAGTTTCCGGCGAGTAAGGCGCAAAGAAGATAGCGAGGCAAAGCCTTTGGCAGAGAGATCAAACTGGAGCGGTGGAGCGACCAATGCTTCGCCGCTTTTTCTTGTGCTGGCGGCGGCGTTGCTGTGGAGTACGGGCGGGCTGTTCATCAAGTGGACCGAGCTTTCGGCATATGAATTGACGTTCGGGCGTTCTCTGCTGGCGGCTTTAGTTGTCGCCTTCTTCACGCGCCGCGAAGGATTCCGCTTAAACGCGATGACCATCCTGACCTCGCTGCTTTACGCGGGTCTGCTCATTCTCTTTGTCGTCGCAACCAAGCTGACGACCGCCGCCAATGCTATCTTCCTGCAATACACCGCGCCCATCTACGTGCTCATTCTCGAACCCCTTTTCTACAAAGAGAAGTTTCGCCGCGCAGACCTCGTGACGGTGGTGGCCTGCGTGATGGGCATGTCGCTCTTTTTCGTCGGCAAGCTGCGCCCACAGGACGTGAGCGGGAATCTGGCCGCGCTCGCCTCAGGTCTCTGCTTCGCTTTCTACATCCTGCTCCTGCGCCATCCGCGCTCACAACAGGTTAATAGAGCTTCATCGGTCATCTACGGCAACCTGCTGCTCGTCATCATCACCGCGCCGTTCGGGCTGGCGGCTTTCGCGCAGATGTCCATGCGCGATGCAGGCATCGTCCTCTATCTCGGAGTGTTTCAGATCGGCGTGGCGTACACTTTCTTCACCCTGGGCATGGCGCGCGGCGTGAGGTCTCTGGACGCCAGCATCGTCGGCTACATCGAGCCCGTCTTGAATCCCGTCTGGGTCTTCATCTTTCTGGGCGAACGCCCCTCAGGCTGGGCGCTCATCGGCGGCTCAATCATCATCGCTGCGGTCGTCTCACACACCATCTGGGGAGCACGCAGGGCAAGATTGAACGCTGTGCGCGATGCGCTGAAAGCGTGATTAAGCGTAAACATCCCGTTTAATAGCTAGAAGTCATCTCATAAATAGCATTCAAGCGTTGAGAGTTCACGCTTCAGCGTGCGTTTTATTGAAAAACATCAAACTGAAGTTTGAACTCTGAACATTGTTGAGACCATTTCTAGTTGGGCTGCTTCGCTTTCGCTTCCTGTGATAGGATGCTGCCGAGGTGAGTGGCATGACTTTTACTGTTGAGTTTGAGCAGGAAGATGATGGCCGTTGGCTTGCGGAGGTTTTAGAGTTGCCGGGCGCGCTGGCTTACGGGGAAACCTCTGAAGAAGTGATTGCTAAAGCTCAAGCTCTGGCATTGCGTGTTCTTGCAGATAGGCTTGAGCATGGGGAGAGTACTCATGAGTTCGTGAACATCTCTTTTGCCGCGGCATGAGTCACAAGCTCTTTAGAAACTGAAATACCCTGTGCCTGAAGCGGTCTTCTTTCCTGTAAAACGATCCAGCGCCTCCAGCACGTCGCGGCAGAGGGCGCGCTCGGCGTCGCCGCGACTGGCGATGTCGCGTAAGCGCACGGCGAGCAGGAGCAGGTCGCGGTGCTCCGGCGCGGAGCGCACCTGCTTGAGCCATTTGAGCAGCTCCTTGTTCACACGGTCGCCGTTCTTTGTCTCGCCCTTATCGCTCGCTTTCATAGATCGCTCAAACAGCGTCTCGACCAATCCGGCTGTTTCATGCGCGTCAACGAGCGTGGCGATGGCGTCGGCGAAATGCGCCGCCTTGTCCATCTCTTCGGGCGTGAACGGCTGGTAGGGCGGATCGCCTAAACGATTGACGAACTCAAGCACACCGACCGTTTCACCTTCGACGCGCAACGGTGTCGCCAGGATGGTCTGCGTTGAATAACCTGTCGCGCGATCCACTTCAGCGTAGAACGTCTCTTCCTGCGCCACGTCGGCAACTGCTACGGGCTGGCCGCTCGCAAAGACGAATCCGGCGATGCCCTTGCCCGGCGGAATCCGCACCTTCATCAACTTGTCCGCGACCTCTCCGATAGCTGCCAGAAACTTCAACCCGCCCTTGTTTCCATCACGCACGAGCACGGAAGCTTCATCCGACCCAAGCGCATCTCCGGCCACGTGCAGCAGATTTTCGATGGAGCGCTTCAGAGGCGAAGTCAGCAAATTCGACACGTCAACCGCGCGGATGGCGTCACGCAACTGTGCCTCGAACGTCCCTCTCGCCGACGAGCGTTTTTCGCCACGACTTTTTTTGTCGGAACTCTTCGTGCCGCTCTTCTTAGCCATACTTCTCAAAAAGACTTCTGCTCCTACGAGACGAAGTTAGAGGTCAGATGGACACTTCGGCTCAACCTCTCCGCCTGCCGCTGCTGCGCTTTTTCTTCGGCGTCGGTTTTTTAGCGGGCACGGCTTCCACCTTTGGCGGTGGAGGGCCAGCGGCGGGTCTCGGTCTCATCATCGAAGCGATCACATTCTGCACGACTTCATCTTTGAAGTCGGCACGGATCTGCAACCTGCTGCCCTCAGTCGAGACTTGCAGACTGTCGAGCAGCGCGCGAAGGTGCGGGTCGCCGCTGCTTCCGCCAAACTGGTTGCGCGCGGCTGTCACCAACTCGCCCAAACTCTGCGCCTGTTCCGCGTCGCACAAACGCACTCCTAAAACCATGTTGAAGCTGGTCGGGGTCGAGCCGATTGAAGCGAATATCTCCTTATAGGTTGCCATAAAAAACTTGATGGCAGCCCGCACCATCACATCCGGCCCCGTGCTGTCGCTGGCATTTCCTGCGAGAGCGGGCGAAAACTTGATGGCCATCCCGAGCAAAGCGTCCGAGTCCTGCGTGGCATGCTGAACAAGTTGGGGATCAACGCGCCCTGTCCCTGTGGCAGCGTCAATGGTCGCCCGCACCTGCGGGAGGTCGCCGATCACGAAAGTGTTCGCGTCGAGCACAGCAAAGGCCGGAGTCTCGCGCTCAGACCTTTTTCTCGGCGGCTCCGGCATCGGCTCGCTGTAGATGACTTTGCCGCCGTAAGTCTGCTCGGCGATCTTGCCGTGCGACTCGCTCCTGGCGAAGTCGATCAGGGCGTTCGCGTTGAAATCCCCGTGCGCGATGATGGCAACGCCGACGCTCTCCTTCTTGAAGTCGCGGCCAACGGGGCCGATGATGCGTGCACCCATGACGATGCTGTCAATCGCCAGGAGGTTGATGCCCGTCTTCGTCTTCGCTTCGTTGACCATCCCCATCATGTGGCCGAGCGTCGCCGGGTCTTTGGCGAGCAGGCGCGGGATGGCGTCGTTCAGGATTCGCCGGACGTTCGCAAACATGACGACATCCGAGGCGGGGAGCGCGCCCAGCGGGTCGGACATCGCCGACGCGGAACCGGTCGTCTGGGCAAAGACAACGCTGACATTTACTGCCGCCGCGAGGAGAAATGCGATGAGCAGCAGACTCCGTTTCGTTTTCATCATGTGCTTTACCTTTCGCTCGCTGAAAAGAAGAGCCGTTCCTGTAGGGTCAGGGCGAATGAGCTTGACCGAAAGCGGAAGCTATTTGTCCGTCGGCGGCTTGATTTTCGGCTCTCCCGGCGAATTGCTATTACTCTGAGTTTGTCGCGGCGCAGTGGTCGTCGCGCCGCCGCCTGTGCCCGAAGGCGCGCTGGTATTGTAGGTCGTCGTTCCGGGAGCGTTGGTGTTCGCGGTGCTGCCCTGGTCAGACTTCGAGCAACCAAACGAGATGGTGGCGACGATGACAAGGACGAAAAAGGCTGGAGTTCTACGCACGGGTTTGTCTCCTGAGATAAGAATTAGCTTCAGAGCGGCGATGAGCATACTACTGTCTGGAGAGTTTTGCCACTAACTTGTAGGCGCAAGTTAATCGTATCCCGAAGAGAGAGACAGAAACAGCCAGGCCATGATGGTTGATGGAAATTGAATCGTGCGCCATCCCCGAAGGGGATGAACATAATAGCCGGGGGCAAGCGAGAGCGCCGCCCCCGGTTGAACGTGATAAATAGCTCCGACCCTGAAAGGGTCGCACCTCAAGATTGAATGTGCGACCCCTTTCAGGGTCAGAATAACTTTTGTCACCTTCGTCCAGGGGTGGCGCGCTGACGCGCTTACCCCCGGCTATTTTATTTGACCCTTTCAGGGTCAGGAGAACCAGGTTTTTCTGCGGAGTTTGCGCCAGCTAATAATTATCAGGAAGAGTCCCAGTCCTCCGACGATCACGCCGGTTTTCGTCGTTCCTGAGACAGCAAAGCCTGTCTCAATCGTTCCGGTCAGTTTCGGTTTCATGATCGAAGGCAAAGCATCATTCGGCACAAGACTATTTTGGGCGCGCGGCAGAGGAGTCTTTTCGTCAAGAGCACGGATGTCCGTCACGGTGAAGACATGCCCGTCCTTCGTTAAATACATCTTTTGCATTTCTTCGAGCGTGAAGGGGCGCGCGCCGCGCCGCCCGAAGACTGCCGTTTGATTCCCGCTTTCGTCCACCGCGCGGTCGCGGTCTAATCCTTTGGAGATGGCCAGCGCCGCTCCCTTAGTCTGGAAAGTCGCAATCAATCGAGGTTGGGGGCGTGGGCTGAAGCCCGCAGAGGTGAGCATCGTTTCGGGGTCTGTCAATTGCAGCACGCGCAATCCCGCTGCGCCGTCCGCGACGTAGGCGTAGAGGCTCGCGTTCGTCATCGCCACCTTCACCTGATGCGTGTCTCGCAATGCTCCGCCAGTCTCTCCCTTAGCATCGTACATCATGTAGAGCGCGGGCTTCTCCGGGTTTTCAACATCCACGATGGCGATGCCTTCATGCCCGTTAGCGACGTAAGCGTAGGTGCGCGCCACATAAACATCGTGAGCATCGTTTAAGCGCAACAAGCTTCCGTCAACGAGACGCGCGCGCTCCGGGTTGGTCACATCAATTACTTTCAAGCCGTCCGCGTCTACGACGAAGCCATAACGGAACTGAACGGCGACTGCGCGCGGGTGATTCAATGGAATACTTCCGACTCGTTCCGGCTTGAGCGGGTCGTTGATGTTGATAATGACCAGCGCGCTCTCGGTCGTGATGTAGGCGTATGTTCCGGCAATCGTGATGTTGTTTGCGCCGGAGAGCGCGCCGTCTGGATTGTAAGCGCCGTTCGAATAAACTTTCGGGTCAAGCGCGCGCTTGAGATAGTTGTTCAGAGGATCGCCATCGAGCAGTGTTGCCGCGCCGACGAGAATCAAGCCCTCTTCGCGGTCGGCGACGTAAAGGTAAGCATAGAGCGGATGAATCGGCTGTTCTTCGTTAACCCAGGGGCTGACTGTTTTATTCCTTGTCTCTATTGGCAGCTTCGACCAGTCTCGCCATCTTGCCCACGCTCTTTGACTCTTCTCGTCCGAGCCGAGCGGGTCGAACCATCCAACTTCTCTATCAAGCCGCCAGCGCGCCGGGTCAACCGCCAGCGTCGAAGGCGCAGCGACCGCAGCAGCGTACTTCGTCTTGACATAAAACTTCTGGCCGAAGGGCGAGACGGGTGCGGTCGTGATGCGCTCGGAAAATCCTTTGTGGTCTATCTGTGCGACATCGTAAACGCGCAAGCCACCCTCGCCAGCCGCGACGTAAGCATACTCGCCGCGCAACTGCACCTGCAAAACTTTCGGATTGCCGACGTGCTCGAAATAAAAGGAGAGCTTGCGTTTCTCTTTATTAACAAAGTTGTCGTAGTTCTGCGGGTAAGCCAGTTTATGAAGCGTGCTGCCGTAAACTGCCTGCGGCTCTGTGCGCTCCGTGACGGGGACGACTTCCAATGCGTCTTCGGCGGCAACGTAGACGTAGCGTCCCATGAAGTTGACGAAATTCGTGCCCTGCAAATACGTCTGAGCAAGCCACGCATTATTGTCATTATCCTTTGAGATGTGGCAGTCCGAGCAATCCCTGGTTTCTCTGGCGCGGACGGTGTGCGGGACGTGCGTATTGAACGTTTGCCCAGAAAAGCCTTCCGCCGAGGTGGTCTGCTGCTGGCTGTAAATCCATTCGCGGTTCTGATTCTGCGAGCTGACGAGCACGGCGGAACTGGAGCGCACGGGCGCAACCCTGTGGCCGGTGGCTGTGCCGTCAACGCCGAGCATGAAGACATCGTCGCGCAAGACCTGAAAGTTGTAAGTCGTAAAGTTGCGCGTGTTGCCGCCTTCATTGTGGCGGTTCGGCATCTTGCGATTGGCCGTCATCGAAAGGTGACAGCCGAAGCAGCTTGTCATCCATGAAGAGTGGCAGGCCATACAACTCATCTTGCTGTCGGGGTGCGCGACGTTCCCGCCTTTCTCGCCCCAGGTGAGTTGATCTTTGTCGTCCAGGCGAACGGTCTTGGCGTAGTGCGACTTCCAGTTGTAATCGCGGCTGCCTTCCGTAATGGTATCTACGGTCTGCTTGACGCGCCACCACACATTCGGCTCGACCATCGAGTTCTGGATAACGTCGCCGCGCAGGAGCGTCACGTCCTTGCCGCTCGCATCTTTGCGCACCTCTTTCTCTTTTCTAATTTTCTCGAACAGTCGCACCTTGCTTCCGTCAGCAGAGAGCCAGGGCACGATGATGGTTGAAAGATTGCGACCCTGTTTCTCTTCATACTTGCCGTCACGTGTGATTCCCTTTCCGGCAGCCGGGCCGGAGGTGAGCGGCGGCACTGCCTTGCCTCCGGGGGGCGTATCAGGCCAGCCTTTCTCAGAGATCGAGCCGTGACAATCCGTGCAGGCAATCTCAACGGCTGCGCGCGGCTCGTTGTAGAGCACGCCGTTGCCGTGCGCATCCTGGCTGAAGTGGCAATCAACGCAGTGCATGCCCTTCTCCAGATGGATGTCCTTGAGATGAACAGGGACATTTGGCTTCATCGCTTTGTTCGTCAACTCCGCATTGTCCGTGTCTTTAAAGTTGACGGCTTCCCACAGCTTTTCAGCTTCAACGGAAGTGACGGGCTTGCCGCTCGCGTCCAGCAGTGGATTGTCGTCCCTGTCAATCAACTCGCCCCGGCGATTGCGTTTGAAGACGGCGCGGAAAATCCATCCGTGCCCGTGAAAGTCTGCGAACTGCGTGCGCGTGAGCTGCTTGTTGAATTCCGGCTTTCCCGTTTGATTCAAAAAATTCGGGTCAGACCACAGGCCGCGCAAACTTGATGCTTCCGGGTTACGGTTTAATTTTTCCTGTTCCTCATCCTGCGAAGGCTTCTCCTGTTTGGCCGGGTACATTACGCGCCCATCCGTCTCGTTGTCCCACCACGTCATTCCCAGATAGGTTGAGACCATGTTCGTTCCAGGGTGCATGTGGCAGACCATGCACTGCGAGGTCGGGATGCTGCGGGTCAACTGGTGGCGGATGGGATGCCCCGGCTCGTTTCTTAGATTGTCAAAACTCTTATCGGCTGTGGAGGCTGTGCCCTGATTGCCGAACTTTGCGTATTGAAGACCTGAATGAATGCTGCTTGAATCGTTGGCGTAGATGACGTGGCAGGCCGTGCAGCCCGAAGAGCGATAATCTCCCGGGTGATCGTTCGTGCCGAGAAAATTGAGCGTCGGGTCGAGCAGACGCGTCTTCTGCAAGCCGAGATAGACGGGGTCTGTGCGCTGTGCAGTCCCGAATCCGCGCGGGCTTAAGCCTTTGTCCGGGCGACCAGCGTCTTCGTCTTTGTCCGGCAGTCCGACTTCTAATCTCCGTTTTCCTCCACGCTCGAAGACGCGCAGGATGTTGCCGGGCTGCGAAATCTCCCAGCGCGGCAGCGGGTCTAAGTATGGCAGAATGCCGCGCAAGACCATCTCTTCGGGTTTGATCTCGCCTTGCTGGATGAGGCGTTCGGGAGCGCCCGTCTCGTCCGAATAGCTTTCGCCGAAGCGCGTGTCTTTCAGCGGAAAACCGCCGTTATTGTAGAGAGCCGCGCCCCAGAGCATCGCGCCGTGGCGCATCATGCTGTTGGAGACGCTCTGGTTTTCAGTCTGGTGACAACTGCCGCAGGTTTGATCCGCGACGCGCAGATCGCCCGGATTGATGAAGCGCACGAACTCGCGGCTCTCTTTCGCCAGCAGCGTGTTGGTGCGCTCCGGGTTCGACGTTGTTCTCTGGTTGTTTCTCTTCCATTCATCTGGAAAGCGCGGCTGCACGTGCGCCTGTTCCTTGTTCACTTTCTCTGCCGGATTGCCGCCATGACAGAAAGCGCAGGAGAGTTTCTGCCCGTCGCGGCCTTCTTCGAGCTTGGCCGTTTTCGTCTCGTGCATCGGCTCGATCTGGGAGTGACAGGTGATGCAGCCCTCCTGAAAAGCTGCGGGCGCGGGTGTTTGCTGAGGGACGGGACGAGCTTCGGCAACTGTCAGGGAAGAAGCGCGAGCAGGCTTCACATCATTCGTAGCTACGGAGCGCACACTGCCCGTACCGATCACGGCGAGCAAGCCCGTGAAGGTTAGCACGAGAATTAGCTTGATGCGATCAACGCTGCTGTCGCGGCGATGGCGTTGCATGATAATCAGTTCCCGTTGATGACTTTAAGCCAGGAAAAAGTCGCAACCATTGAAAGGCTACTCGGCGCGTGGCCAGCCCACGGGTGAAACCTCCAGGCGTCCGCACAACTGAATCTCTTCCCGCAGCACGAACCCGCGCCGCGCGCCGGGTGCTGTAATCCTGACCTTACGATAGATCGGGCAGGGCTTCCCCATATACCCTGCTCCACCGGCATTGTAATAAACCTGAAACATCGCCGTCTTGCCCGGCTCAATCGTCACAGGGTGCGGGCCCTTTTTAGCTTCTTCATCCAGCATGTTCAGGCCACGAGAGGCCCGGCCATGGCGGGCCAGCCGCCCGGACCGACTCAACACCTCGAAACGCGGATACCCTGAGAGAGTGCAAGGCGATGACGAAGTATTGGTGAAAGCATAATCTATGGTGCGCACCCCTCCCATAGCTGCATCTTCAGTGACGTGGCGCACCGATAGTTGATTGTCAGAGCACCGCGCCGAAACTAAATTTCCGGCAAGAGCGAAGCCTTGTCTCGCTTGTGCTGAAGTTCCCCGCGTGGAAACTACGAGAATCAACAGCATCGTGAGTGCAAAGAATGCGCTGAGCATCCTCACATTACCGAGCTGACCTGGCGAAGCCTCTTTCATTGGAATCTGCTCCTTTGAGTCAAATGGTGACCGAAACTTTCAATCTCAATTCAGAAGACGAACTTGACCTGCCCGAACAGCGCATAGAGCGGCTTGCTCGGATTGATGACAACATTGTCCGGCGAGCAAAAGTCAGAGACATTCGCCGGGCAGTTGCGCGCAGCGTCCGTGAAGATGTCGCGAAAACCCCGTCCTGTTTGCAAAGCGGCAGCACCGAAGGTGAACGTGATGTTGTTAATCAAGAGCGGCCTGTAAGCGATGCCGACACTGTAATCGAACCCGATGTCTTTGCGAATGCGATTCTGGAACAAAATGTATTCGAGCGATTCCGTGCGATGAAAGCGTAGATAATTAACGTTGAAAATCGCCTTGATGCGCTGCGTGACTTCCAAATCCACTCCGGCGTTGTAGATGAAGATGCCGGGATTGACGAAATTCGCCTGCCCCTGCGTCTTGCTGCTGCGCAGTGTTGGGAGGATGCTGTTGGGCTGAACCAGCCCGACGCCCGTTTGCGTCAAGCGGATGCCCTGACGATTCCAGAACGAGAACTGCCCGCCGACGAAGTTCGGATCATCGAAGATGGCATCAAAGCCCGTCGCCTTAGCATCAGTCGGATTCCGGTCGCCCTGCGCCCAGAAGAACGAGCCGCGAAAGCGCAGGTAGTCTTTATCAAGGGACGCCTCGACTGCGGCCATGTGCGATTTGATGCGTGTGCTGCGCCCCGCAATCGGATTGCGGTCGTCGCGCCCGAAGGCGTAATAATATGCGTGCGAGAGATTCAATCGTCGGATGTGGCCGTCGCCTGCGATGCCGAGGTAGCCAACCTTGATTGAATGCGGGCGCGCGTCGCCGACGAGCGCGGGGCGCACCAGAAAACCGTTGCGGTCGTATTTGACGTTGCGCCGGTCGTCGTTGTAGTGGAGGCTCGCAGAAACAGTGTAGCCTTTGGCGATGAAATCCTGACGAAAAAGATTGGCGATGTAAACGTGTTGCGGGCGCTGGTCAAAGCGATTTAATCCGCTGTTGGTGTCTTTTTCGAGTTGATGAAAGTAGGCAGCGTTGAATTGAAACTTATTATTACTGAACGCGCCAAAAAGGCGCGCGCCGAGATTATTGTCCGAATAGATGAAGCCGCGAAAGTCTGAGACGAAGGGCTGGATTCCGGCGCGGAAACTTACGAAATCATAGTTGGCGTCAAGGTCAGCGAGCTTGACTTCACCGAAAGCCTCTTCGAGCGAGAAATGTGTATCGGTGCGAGTCGTGCCGCGTCGCACATCAATGTTGACGACGCCGTTTTCTCGCGCGCGAACATAATTCGGGAGACTCAAAGTCGGAGAAATCTTGATCGCCCAGTCGCGCGGCTTGAAAGTCGAATCGCCATGAAACATCTCGAAGGTGAACTGAAACGTTTGATTGATGGCAAGCAATTCCGGCTTACCAAAAAAATCCGCGCTGCCGGGGCGAACTGAACCTACGTCGGAAGGCTTCGGCGTGCGATTCTGTTCGGCGATGGTGTTTGAGACGGCTGAGAGAATCAGGAAAGTCTTATTGCCGATGATGGGGTAATCGCCTTTGATGATGCTCTGGTTGTAGGGGTCGTACCAGCGTCCCCGCTTGAAAGGAACGTCGCGCCCACGCGCGCCTCTATCGCCGTAGCGGTCGTATTCGGGAAAGCCTATCCGCCAGCGGTCGCGCACTTCGCGGCGGTCGGGTTTTGTCTGCGGAGTAGATTGAACGGTTTCATCTCCGGCGTAACCTGCGGGCTGATCCTGTTTGTCGTTCGGATTGGCGACCGGCTTCTCTTCTTTCGGAATCTCGGCGGGGATGTTGAGCTTTGTCTCTTTGGCTTCCTCGATAATGACATTCTCCTGCGCGTCGTTGAAATTCCGCGCCTTGTAATCTTTCTCCGACGGAAACGCGGGCGCGTAAGGCTCGTCAGCCCTGACATACTGTCTTTCGGGAAGATTGCTGACTCTTAAAAAACGCGCAACGTAAGGAGCATCCGTCGTGATGCGGTAAGCGCCAACGGCAAGCTTGAGCGAGTATTCGCCCTGCGCGCCGCTCTTCGCGCGATGCGCGCGACGGCTGACCTGGTTAGTAGCGATGACTGTGACACCAGCGAGAGGCGCTTTCATCTGGTTGATGACGACGCCCGAAAGCTGGCCTTTCTGCTGGGCGGAAGCAGGAGTGGCTAAGGCAAGGAGCAAGCAAACGAGGCCGCCCACCTGTGCGAGAGATTGATAAAGCTTATTTCGGGAAGATGCAGGCATAGCGGCCTTATGTCTTGATCGAACCGTTCACCTCTGGGCCAGCAAGAAATCTTCCGAGAGATTTTAAGAGAGACGCGGGGCAATGCTTTTCTTCAATTGTAAACGAGGCAAACGGGTTGTAGCACAGTAGAGAGACGCCGGGCAACCGAATTTTTCCGCCCTTCTGATGAGCCTGCAAGGAGTGGGCAAAATCCTGCTTGACTGAACAGCGATTAGTGATACATTGGGCGCGGCCTCGGAAAGTTTCTTCCTCCAGCTTGATCCGCCCTGCAAGAAGTTTGACCGAACGCTTGCGGTTATGACTTGTAAACTTCAGAGCATCTCTACGCGATTGCTGATTATGGGTTGCCTGTGTGCCTTGCTGCTGGCCGGGAGCACAAACCGCATTGAGCGTGCAGTGGCGCAAAGCACTCGCCCCATTCTCATCAGCGAAGCGACTTCGACGCGCGCCGTCGCTTTTGAATCCGTGACGCAGAAGCGCGAGCCGTTCCAGTTCACGTCATCGGTGCAATTCAGCGCAGACAATCGAACGCGCATCATGCTCTTTGCCATGAACCTGACGTTGCAGCCGGGCGAGACGGCGTCTGCGGTGGCGGCTGAAGCGGAAGACGGTTCTCATCGAGTTTACCCTCTGACGGTCGAGCACGTTGGGCCTGTGCCGGATCAATCCTGGGTCAGCTCCATCATCGTCAGGCTCAATGATGAGATGGGAGACGCTGGCGATGTGCTCATCAGAATCAGCTATCGCGGGCAGGCGAGTAACCGCGTGCGCGTAGGTGTCGGGCACACGGGCGGTGGCCTGGAAGACGATTTGGGAGCAGCGCCCACGCCCGGCGCAATCAGTTCGCCGCACCCGCCGAACCAGGCGCTGGCAGGCGATCTCTCTTCCGTCGAAGTTCAAACGCTTCTTGCGCAGGCCGTCTCAGCCGCCGCGCAACTGAATCGCCCCGTGACGGTAGCGGTCGTTGATCGTGAGGCCAACGTGCTCGGAGTTTTCAAGATGACGGGCGCGCCCGCAAGCACTCTTATTCGCGGAGGCGGAACGCAGGGGCAGGGTCTTGAAGGCTTGAGCGTTCCTTCAACGCAAGCGGCGATTTCCAAGGCAGGCACGGCGGCGCTGTTTAGCACCAGCGGCAATGCTTTCACGACGCGCACGGCGAGCTTCATCGTTCAGGAGCATATCCCGCCCGGCGTTGACAATCGTCCCGGCGGCCCGCTCTACGGCGTGCAGTTCAGTTCGCTTCCCTGCTCCGACATTAAAAAGCCGGGACTGCCGCTCGGACTCTCAGCCGACGCGGGCAGCATGCCGATTTACAGAAACGGCGTGGCGGTTGGCGGCATCGGAATCGAAGGCGACGGGCTCTACACGCTGGACAAAGACCCTGCGGATTTCGATCAGCCGTTTGAAGAAGTGATCGCGGTTTCGGCGGTGCGGGGCTTTGAGACTCCCGCACTTATTCGCGGCGACAACATTCTGGTTGACGGCGTGCGTCTTCCCTTCGTCAATGTCGCAGACGCGCTCGCTCCTGCAACGCTTGCTTTTGGGAGTCTCCCCGGCGCAGTTGATCCAATGTTTCCTCTTCAGGGCGCGCAAACGTCTGCCTTCACGCCTGCGGTCGTCGGAGGTATCGCGGGCGAGGTTGATGCCAGGTTCTTTCCGTTCATCAATAGTCCGGTCAGCGCGCTTTCCCTCTCGGATGTCAATACCATCATCTCTCACGCGGCGCAGCAGGCAAATATCACGCGCGCGGCGATTCGCCAGCCACTCGGCAGCAATGCCCGTGTCTCAATCGCCGTCGTGGATACGGACGGGCGCGTGCTCGGACTATTTCGCACGACGGATGCGCCCGTCTTCGGCTTTGATGTCGCGGTGCAGAAAGCGCGGAGTGCGATGTTTTTCTCGAAATCGAGTGCGGCGGCGACACTTCGCGCGGCGGGCTTTGGCTCCTACGTTGATAGAGCTGCGGCGGACGGCCTCGCGCTGGGCGGCGCGACTGCACACACGACGCGCTCAATCGGCTTCCTTCATCGCCCGTTCTTCCCCGAAGGGATTAACAACACAGCGCCCGGCCCCTTCAGCACAGGACTCCCCGCATGGAGCATCTTCAACGTCGGGCTTCAGCTTGATTTGATTAAAACGAACTTGCTGGCGACGCTCGGTGGAATGAGCGTTCCATGCACAGGGATACCAGAGATGGCGAACGGGGCGCAGATTTTCGCGGGCAGCGTTCCGCTCTACAAGAACGGGGTGCTGGTGGGCGCAATCGGCATCAGCGGCGACGGCATTGACCAGGATGACATCATCGCCGCCGCCGGAGCGCAGGGCTACTCGCCGCCGGTCGAAATTCGCGCCGATCAAATAACGGTGCGAACGGTGCGCCTGCCCTTCGTCAAATTCCCGCGCAGCCCGAACCTGTAATCTCTGAGTTGAAAAGCCCGGCGTGGCTCAAGAGATTGCTTCCCTACTGGTTCAGCGTCGAGCGTAAAGATGAAAGCGATGGGCTCGAAGGGTTGACGGCGGCGAGTTTGTCAATCGCATTGCGCGCCGTTGTTTTGTCTCCGGTGCGCAGCGCCACTTCGGCGAGTCTCACCAGTGCCTGCTCGTGCGCGGGGTTGACCTCTAACGCTTTCCGAAACTCTTTCATCGCGCGGTCGTAATCAGGTGGCTGCCGCCGGGCATATGCGTTGCCGAGGTCTGTCCGCAGGTCTGCGTCGTTGGGTTGTTTGGCCAGAACTTTCTCGTAGTACGTCGCCGCGCTAAGAAAATCGCCCGTGTCATATTTGGTGTGCCCCATGCCGGTCAGCGCGTCGGGGTCGTCAGGCTTTAAGTCGAGAGCGCGTTTCAGGTAGAGTTCGGCTTTATCGAAAGATGAGAGTTGATAGAAGATGGCTGCCGCCCTGATCTGCGCCGTGAAATCCTGCGGATTGCGGTCAGCCGCATCCATCGCCTGTTGTGCCTGCGCCGAAAAAGCAGCCGAGCTGTTCGCGCCATCACCGTCATTGACATTTGGATGGCCCGGCGGAAGCTGCCCGCCTGCTTGCGCCGGGTCAACTGGTCGCACCTGAGATGCGTTGAGAGCGCCTGCGCCCGGACGAGGTCTCCCGCCGACGTTCGCAATAAAAAAGCCGACGAAGAAGCCGAGGACAACCCCGGCGATGGAATAAAGGATATTTTTGCTCATCAGAATAAAAGCTCTGGCCGAAGTTTTTGGTCGAACAGCAAAGAATGTACGGCGCGCCGCTTTGAGTTGATGATAGCATGACAAGGGGAGAGAGGCCGAAGGGACTAATTGATTGGTAGTGGGTCAAATTGAAGGCGCAGTATAGAGTTCAACCTTTAGGTTGCGCGTGTGGGAAGGCTCAAGCTAAAGCTTGGACTCTGAACTGTCCCACCACAATTGATTCATTGATTCATCTGGTCATTGTTTTATTGATTCAATGACCAGATGAATCAATTTCAACTACTCTAGGTCTATTCTTTTTCTGCTTGAGGTTGAAGCCGGGCGCGCCGATGGGCTATCATGGCGCACACTCGGCGGACTTAGAAGACGACTCTCCAGGTTTTATCAACGTCCAGCGCCACAGATGTATCAATGGCGAAAGTTCTTACTTAAGATTGTTCTTCAGGAATCATAAATAATGTCGGAAGCTGTAGAGACCAAAGGCAAGATAGGTGTCAAACCAACCTGGCAAACCTCGTTTGCTGCGGCAGTGTCAAGCGGAATAACGAAGCTCCTGAACCTGTTAAGCTCCGTCCGGTTCGGCGTGACCTTGCTCGTGCTGCTCGTCATCGCTTCGATGATCGGCATGCTCATCATGCAGCAAAACGTCGAAGGGTTTGACAAATACTATGTCGAGCTGACGCCTGCACAGCAACTGCTCTGGGGCAAGCTCGGTTGGTTCGACATCTATCACGTCTGGTATTTCAACGCACTGCTGCTCGTCCTCTCGCTCAACATCGTACTCGCCTCGATAGATCGCTTCCCGAAAGCATGGACGTTCATCTCGCGCCCGAAGCTCGACGCGGGCGCAACGTGGCTCAAAGGGCAGGAGCAGAATGCGACGTTGCAAATGGAAGGCGAGAATCGCCAGAGCGTGTCGGAGCGCATCAGCGCGGCGTGCAAGAGCGTCGGGTTCAAAACGAAAGTAACGGAGAAGGGCAACCGCACCTTCGTCTTCGCCGAAAAGGATAGATGGAATCGTTTGGGCGCATACGCCGTCCACGTCGCGCTTCTGACTATCTTCACGGGCGGTTTTCTCACCTCGCAGTTCGGGCGCACCGGGCAGATGTTCTTGAAGCCGGGCATGACCTCCAACCAGATGCTGGAGACAGAGTTCAATCTGGATCAGCAGAAGCCCGTCACGCTCCAGCTTCCCTTTGAAGTGACCTGCACGGACATCCAGCAGAAGCTGATTAAAGACGACGGTCCCATTACCGCGAACAACACGATTGACTGGATGACGCGCATCCGTGTCAAAGATGAGTCCGGCGAGCATGACGCGCTAGTGCACATGAACGCGCCCTTTGATTATCGCGGCTATCGTTTCTTTCAGGCCAGCTTCGCCCCGTCAGGAAAGGCACGAACAGTCACCGTGCGACTTAACCCGGAGGCTGGCGGAGAGCCTTTAGACGTGACCATCCCGCGCGACGGCTCTGCCACGCTTCCCGATGGAACGCGCATCGCCCTTGCGGATTTCTGGGCGGATGTCAGCGTCGGCCCGGAAGAGAATGTTGACACGTCTGATTACAGCAACCCGGCGGCAGTTTTGAACGTGACGCCGCCCGGAGGCCAACCGGAAAGAGCTTTCGCTTTTCCGCCTGAAATGGCCGAGAACGCGCCGATTGCGAAGCGAGCCATAGGCGGTTACACCTATCGCTTGATTGATTTTGAAAAGGCGGCCAACGCGCACATTCTTTCCATCCAGCACGACCCCGGCTCGACAGTCGTTTACATAGGCTTCGGACTGCTCGGCTTGACGCTCATCGCGGTCTTCTTCTTTTCGCACCAGAGAGTCTGGGCGCTCATTGAGGAAAAAGCGCCGGAGAATTACGAAGTAGTCATGGGCGGCAATACCAATCGCAATCGACTGGCTTTTGAAACAAGGTTCAAACGTCTCATTAACAATCTGAGCGGACATCCCCAAGAGGTAGAGGAATCATGAGTGAAGTCTTAAAACAACCCGCAGTCATCACTACGGCTTCCGGTGCAAAACAAAATCATTCAGCGCTCGTTTCATACTTGCCCGCGATTCTCGCAATCGTCGGCTCAGTGTTGCTGGTGCTCTTGAGAATCCAGACGGGCGGCTCGCATTTTATCTCCGACGGCGCGTTGATGATGTTGGCTCTAGCCAGCTATTTGACCGCCGCCGTCTTTCATCTGACGAATCTTTACGCGCCGACGAACTGGGCGCAGAAGCTTGGGCTTTGGTGTACGACCGCAGGCGTCTTCTTCAACCTCTCAAGCTGGGGCGTGCGCTGGGTTGCCTCGCACGACCGCGAGTTGCAGACCTTTTTGAGTCAGGGACGAACCGCCGCAGACATGCCCTGGGCTTTCCGCTATATTCCTTTCGCCAATCTCTATGATTTGAGTCTCGCCTTCGCCTTTGGCGCTGGCATCACGACGCTACTCATCGCGCACCGCAAGAATTTTCGCTTTCTCGGCGCAGTCAGCTTACCGCTGGCCGCGCTGATCCTGCTGCTGGCAAGATTCATTGGCAACGAGTTCATAGACCTGCCGCCTGTTCTGGATTCCTACTGGCGACCCATCCACGTCGGCATCGCGTCACTCTCTTACGGCATCGCTTTAGTTTGCTTCGCGGTGGCGGTCGTCTATCTTTTGAAAGACGGAGTGAAGACTGAAGCAATGGCCATTTGGTCAAGCATCTTTGCCATTGCGGTGATTGCGACGATCAGCAAGTTCTCCGTCTTCTCGCCCTCGACGTTTGGCACTTACACATCGTCAACCATCATCGGGGACGCGCGCTCGCCACTCGGTTTACGCGCTGGCGTGCCATACGTCGGCTGGTTGCTTGTCACCGCCGGATTGTTACTGCTCGGAACTATCATCGCTTTTTGCAAATATCTCTGGCAAAAAGATGAGATAGCGCGCACGTGGGGACACAGGTTGTTGAAGCTCGCGCTCGTCGCGCAGGGAGCGGCCATCGCTGCGCTCGTCTCTGGCGTCAAGGCGATGACGAACGTCGTCGCGCACATTGATCCGCGCCAATATGAGCGGTTCAGTATCTGGATGTTGCAGCAGGAAAAGATGCCACCAGACCAGATCGCGCAGTTTAGCTCGCCTGAGTTGTACACGATGGCCGAGAAGTGGATTCAGCAGAACGGCTCGATCCTGAAAATGAGCCTCAGGGCTAATCCTGTGGAGTTCGCGGCCTTGATTACAGCTCTGGCTGCCACGCTCTTCGTCATCATCTTCAGTTTCCGCACAGAGAAGTTGCGAGCCGCCCTGCCCCCCGCCGAAAAGTTAGACAGCCTGATGTACAAGACTGCGGGCGTGGCTTTCGCCGGACTCGCGCTTCTGTTGATGACGGGCGCGATCTGGGCAAACGAATCGTGGGGGCGTTACTGGGGCTGGGACTCGAAAGAAACGGGCGCGTTTGTGGCGTGGCTGACCTACGGAGCATTCCTGCATTCGCGCATCGCGCGCGGCTGGCACGGGCGTCGCTCCGCTTACTTTGCAGTGGTCGCCTTCCTGCTCGTCATCTTTACTTACTTAGGCGTCAGCTACCTGCTGCCGGGCTTGCATTCTTATGCTTGAAAAAAGTGATAAGTAATGAGTGATGAGTTAAAAACTCTTTCTTTCACTCATTACTCATTACTCATCACTCATCACCCGTTTATGACAAAAGACAACATCCTGTTCTCAATCATCGGCGTGCTGGTGGGGGTGCTCGCTGGCTATGTTTTCGCCAGCACGGTCAACCAACGCGGCTACATGGAGCGGACGCCGCCTGCGGGGAGAGTTGCTGCCGGGCAAACTGCACAGGATGCGGAGTCGCCGCAAGGCAACGCGACGCTGCCGTCAAACGCTGTGGCCGAGCAAGGCGTGGAATCGAGCGCAGACCGAGCGTTGATTGAGCAGGCCGAGGCTGAGCCGGACAACTTCGACGCGCAGATGAGCGCCGCCGCGATTCATTACAAAAACCGTCGCTACAATGAAGCCATCCAGCTTTTGATGCGCGCCAACCAGTTGCGACCCGACAGCTATGACGCGATTGTCGCTCTCGGCAACGCGAACTTTGACGCGAACAGTTTTGAGATCGCCGAAAAGTGGTACACCGCCGCGCTCGTCAAGAATCCGAAGGACATCAACGTCCGCACAGACCTGGGGCTGACCTTTCTTTTTCGTCAGCAGCAGAATGTAGATCGAGCCATCCAGGAATTTCGTCGCTCGCTCGAACTAGACCCGCGCCACGAGCAGACGCTCCAGAACATGGTCGTCGCGCTAATTAAAAAGGGTAGTCTCATGGAAGCGGAAGCCACCCTCGGTAAACTTCGGGAAGTCAATCCTGATAATCCGAGCCTGGCGAAACTCGGCACAGACCTGGAAGCGGCGCGCGCATCTTCCAAACAACCCGCGAGCAAGGGAAAGTAATCGTCGACTGCGCGTGAGTTTAGTCCCGGAGAGACATTTGAAAATAGCCCAGCGATAATGGTCTTTGACAACTCGATTCGATAGTTATTCCTCTCCCCGAAGGGGAGAAATAAAATAGCCGGGGGCAAGTAAGCGGAGCTTGCGCCGCCCCCGGATTACGCAGGGGAAATATTCCGACCCTGAAGGGGTCGCACATTCAACGCTACGTGTGCGACCCCTTCAGGGTCGGGAATCTTTTTCGCGCCTGAGACCGGGGGCGCTGCCCCCGGCTATTGCATGTGACCCCTTCAGGGTCAAAGCTTGCTAATTATCGAATTGAATTGTCAAAGATCATTATCGCTGGGAATCAAGTAGGTAAGACCCTCGCTATTTCATCTACCATGTCGCTGCACATACGAAAACGCAGGATTGTCTTGATGACACCTGGCGCGCTGTGCCTGGTCGTCGCCTTTGCTCTCAACGCTTCCGCACAAACGCCGACGCCGACGCCTTCTCCATCACCTGCGCCCTGCGCGCAAATCGCTCCCTGCCCGAAGCTCGCGCCGCGCGTGATTCAATTATCCGTCATCTACAAAAAGGGCGATCAGCCTTTAGAACAGAACGACAAGGTCACGCAGCTTGCTCGCAAACGTTTCTATCTCTCTTCCTGTCCCTTCAACCTTGATAAGCTTCAGACAATGGGGCACGCGCCGACGCGCGCTGCTTATTTCACCAAGCTCAAAGCCAGCCCGCAACTCATCAAGTGGCTCGAAGATAATAACTGCGACACCATTTACTGCCGCGAACTCAGGCCGGAAGAAGTCGCCTGCAAGACTACGGACGCCGTTTGCGTTCCTGAATTCGCCCGCGCCTACAACGAAGCTTTGAAAAAGCTGAAAGGCGATGCGGAACTGGCGCGCAAGTGGGTGACGAATTATGAGCCGCTCTCCTCGCCTGAACTCGGAGTCGGGTATTACAACGAAAAGATGAGCTGGCTCGACAGAGCGGTCAAAGCGACGGAAGCCTCAAATGGGCTGGCCGCAGGCACTATCAGGATGACGATGACGGACAGGCGCGGCGTCGCCTATTTCTACGATCTTTGTCCGGGCACTTATTACATCTCAAACCTTGCGCCCCTCGAAGTCGAAGGCGAGAGCCTGATTTGGGAGACGACCGCCATCACGATCAAAGCTCCGAAGGCGGGCGAGCAGGATCAACTAACGGTGACGCCGGTTTTTCTCGCCAACGTGCCATCGAAAAAGAAGCGCGCGAATTTCTTTGTCGGCAGGAAAGTCGCGGGCGCTTCCACCTCTTCCGCCTCCACTGTTGAGAGAAAATCGGCTGGCCAATAATCAGAGGCGCGCGGCGCTCGCGGAAAGGGTTTTAGGATTGGTGGAGAACACGAAGCAGAGCGAATCTTTAAGCCCCCAGGCGAGACATCGCTTGATTGCCTTAACAATCTGCTTTGCTTTTCTTTCGCTGCTCTTCCTCTTCCCGCGAGTCTCATCAACCGCAGTCGAGCCTCAGCAGAGACGACGACAGCAACAGCAGAATCCCCGTCGTCGCTCCGCGTCCCCATCTCAAACGGCGGCGCGAGGCGCTACTACTGCGCGCAACTACTCGCGCTTCAAGCACGAAGACCATCGCCAACCCGTCGCCAAGCTTGCTTGCTCCGACTGCCACACGATTCCCTCGCCCGCCGCGCCCGACACGATTGCCGCCGCGACGAAGCCCAGCGTTGACGGTTATCCGTATCACGACAGTTGCGTTCGCTGTCATCGCCAGCAATTTTTTAAGGGAGCAAGCCCTCCGATTTGCACGGTCTGCCACACGCGCGCCACTCCGCGCCTGACCGCGCGCGACATGCAACACTTTCCGAAGCAGGGCGAGGACAAAATAGCCCGCGAGTTTCCCGGCTACTTTCCACATAGCCTGCACCAGGGCGTGATTGCGCGAAATGAAAAGCCTCCGTCGCGCGATGCGAATGAAGGTTGGAGTTTTGTCCGCGCGTCCGTCAAGACGTTTGACGACACGCCCGCGCGCGTATCGGATAACTGCGCGACCTGCCATCTGACGGATGAGCGTGCGCCTGCGGCGATTGCCGTCGGCGGAGTGGAAGCGACATTCAAGCCGGAGGCGAAAGGAACTTTCAAGACTGTCCCGGCAGGCCACGCCTCCTGCTTTAACTGCCACTGGCAATCACAGAAGCCTGTCAAGGACGACTGCGCCGGGTGTCACCTTTCGCAATCGGAGTACACGAAGAAAAAGAGAGCCGCTTCCGTTGAGGCCGAGCTTCCGGGAGTGCTCTCACCCAATGCGGTGCAGTGGTTCAAAACATGGCCGCGCGATTGGCCGAAGCGTCTTTCGATCAAGTTTCGCCACGAGACGGCGAATCACGACATCGGCTGCACAACGTGTCACATCAACCTCACGCAGATGGAGACGCTCAACATTCCGAAAGCCGATGTGCCGATTGCGACCTGCGCGCCCTGCCACATCAGCACCTCGCCCGTGCTGCGCAAAGAGAGCGGCAACCTGACAATCTTTTCGGAGATGACGGAAGAAGCGAAAGACACAGAGAATAAGACGAATACCTGTGTGGGATGCCACACGACTGTGATCGGTCGTGAGCGGCCACCATGCAGCCACTATCTGGTGCTGGGGCAACAGTGTCAGCAATGACGGTTCAAACAGACTCAAAAGCGAAACCTGAAACGACCGCTCGTGCGAGTGAGGCGAGCGCGACGAGCCGCCGCGTGCTGTCGCTCGTCGTCCTGCTTCTCTTCTGCGTCTGTGCGCTGCTGATGTTGTTTGCAGGTCGCCCGGCGGTCGCCGTGACAAAAGACGCGAGCGTACAACCATCACCCGAATCTCTGGCAGAGACGTTTTTCACGCCCGCGCCGCAGGATTATTCCCGATTCTCGCACTCGTATCCGAGCGCGCACGCAGCACTCAGTGGGCGCTGGAGTTGCTCTATCTGCCACACACGCAGCAACAACGCGATAGAGCCCGGATTCCCGCAGCACAAAGACTGCATCAGTTGCCATCAGACACAGTTCACGACGCCCAACAGTCCGTTGTGCTCGATCTGCCACACGACGGAAGGTCTCAGCCAGCAAAACCCGCCGCTCAAAAAATTCTCCAGGCTGCGGAGTTTCAATGCCGAGTTTGACCACGCGCAGCACACGACCGGATTATCGGAAGCCAGGTCGCAGCAAGGCTGCGCCACCTGTCATGCGCCGGCTCGTCGCGGTGTGGCAAAGACTATCCCTGCCGGACTCGGCGCGCACCAGACCTGCTATCAATGTCACACTCCCGGCAAGCAATCGCGCGGAGTTGATATTTCCTCGTGCGGCGCGTGTCACGCGCCCGGGCGCTACGCTCCAACTTCTGCCGCCGCGCGCTCTTTTCGCATCGGATTTAGTCACGCGGATCACGGCGCGAGAGAGAGTCTCAACTGCGACAGTTGCCACAACGTCGCGCCGCGTGGATTGCCGCAGGGACGCCAGGTCAGCTCAACCTTTCCGGCGCAGCATTTTCCAACGACGCGCGCGCAAAGCTGCGTGACCTGCCACAACGGCCAGCGCACCTTCGGCGAGACCAACTTTAACGACTGCAAGCGATGCCATTCCGGGCAGACGTTTCGTTTATGATAAAGTAATAATAGTTCCAACCCCCACAATGAAATTAGATCGTTTTCCATAATCCATGATTCGTCAAAGGAGACTCTTCGTTATGCTTCGTCGCTCCCTGGTAGTCGCGCTACTCGTTTATGCTTTCCTGCTTCAAAGTCTAATGGTCAGCGCGCAGCAGGCGGCTGCGCAAACTCAGCCCGGCAAAGACCCGAACGCCCCCATCGAGCGGATCAAGGATGAGGGTATGAATCGTTCGCAGGTGATGCAGACTTTGAGCTACCTGTCGGATGTCATCGGGCCGCGCCTGACCAATTCGCCCAGCATGAAGCGGGCGAATGAATGGACGCGACAGCGGCTGGCGGATTGGGGATTGCAAAACGCTCACCTCGAAGCATGGGGGCCTTTCGGACGCGGGTGGACGCTCAAGAGTTTTTCCGCTGAGGTCACAGAGCCGCAGGCTATTCCGCTCATCGCTTATCCGAAAGCCTGGTCGACGGGGACGAAAGGCACGCTGACAGCCAATGTCGTTTACGTCAACGCTAAAACAGAAGCCGAACTTGAGAATTACAAAGGAAAGCTCAAAGGGGCGATTGTTTTGATAAGCGCGCCGCCGGAGGTCAAAGCTCATTTCGAGGCGCTGGGGAATCGGCGCGACGAAAAGGATTTGCTCAAACTCGCCGATGCGCTCGATCCGAAATCTATTCCGCCACGCCAGTTTCAGCCCAACCCGCAACAGCGCGCCGACAACATGTTGCTGGCGAAAAAGTACCAGTTCTTCACAGACGAAGGTGCGGCGCTGCTGGTTGATGCGAGCCGTCGCGGAGACGGTGGAACAATCTTCGTGCAATCGGCAGTCGTGCCGCAGCCTTTCATCGAAAATCCGAACGCCCCGGGCGCACCGCGCCGCATCTCGCCCTGGGACGCGCAAGCGCCGCGCATCATTCCGCAGATCACCGTCGCCGCAGAACACTACAACCGGATGGTGCGGATGCTCCAACAGGGAGAGCGCTTGAAGATGTCTGTCAATCTCGATGTGGAATTTCAAGACAAAGATTTGATGGGCTACAACACCGTCGCGGAGATTCCAGGCTCTGACCTCAAGGACGAGATTGTCATGCTCGGCGGGCACATGGATTCGTGGCATGCAGGGACGGGCGCGACCGACAACGGGGCAGGTGTAGCCGTCGGGATGGAGGCCGTGCGTATCTTGCAGGCTCTGAAACTACAGCCGCGCCGGACGATTCGCATTGCCCTGTGGAGCGGCGAGGAGCAGGGACTCCTTGGCTCGCGCAATTACGTCATGCAGCACTTCGGCACGCTCGGCGACGGCACGATTGAAGCTTTCCGTCTCGGAAATAGCGGTCAGGGTGCGCCGCCAAAACTTAACCCAAAGCCCGATTATGAAAAGTTCAGCGCCTATTTCAACCTGGACAACGGGACGGGCAAAGTCCGGGGCGTTTACCTGCAAGGCAACGAAGAGGTGCGCCCGCTCTTTCGCCGCTGGCTGATGCCGTTTCGTGAGATGGGAGCTTCGACGCTCTCGATCTCGAACACGGGCGGAACGGATCACCTGTCTTTTGACACCATCGGGCTGCCGGGTTTCCAATTCATTCAGGACGAAATCGAGTATGAGACGCGCACGCACCACTCGAACCAGGATGTCTTCGACCGGATACAAGCCGACGACATGAAGCAGGCGGCTGTGATTATGGCGACGTTTATTTACAACACAGCGATGCTGGACGAAAAACTCCCGCGCAAACCCGCGCCTGCGAGATAAAGGATGAACGCGGAAGACGCGGTAGCGTTGATTATTTCTGAAGCACGCGCCGATGGGAATAGCTTGCTGGCAAGTGTCCGCGAAGGTCGTGACCCTGGACAGGAGCGCATGCGCCAACTCATCTCGGCCTTGCGGACTGTCTTCCAGTCGCTCGACAAGCAAGCTGAATTAGACAGGCACCTGGCTGCCGCTCTGTTCACGCTCGGCTCGGATGTGCCTTTGACGATCAGCTCGCTGGCTAACAAAGGGCTGAGCTGGCGCAGAGAGTTTATGGAGACAGAGGTCTACGAACTATTAATGGGGGTGCAAAGCATCTTCGAGGACAGGTGGCTTGAGACAGAGCCGACCGAGACTGTTCATTAAAGAGTGGAACATAAAAAAAGCTAACGCTCCGGGGCACTCGGCACTCTCGCCCGCGTCCCCGGAGGCGCTGTTTATTCATCGCGTCGCCAATGACTGCCTGACACAATTTCCCTTTGCATCCGCCTCATCATCCAACCCTTTATAATCTGCTGGCGTGCGCGAGGCGCTATCGTTTATTAGACAACCAAATGGGCATCTTTACTGGCGGCTGTTAGTAGGTCTATTACGCGCTCGGCATGTTCTTCCGAAGGAATAAATAATTTGGGATTGATGAAACTGACACGCAGGCTCCCAGCTAGATTTGGCGAAACTCCGAACAACGCGTGAACCGGAGCGCGAGGCCGGGATGTTTCTCAACTGACTAATCGAATCAAAGGTTGAATGTAACAGTTGTCTGGGCACCATCAGGGAAGGGGTGCCGACAAATGACCGCTTCTTATCCGATGTGCTCCGGGCAGCAACGATCAATCTGAAACAGGGAAGGAAGGTCGCGCGAGATAAGTATCCGGTAGTCGCCCTCAGGAACGCTTTCCTCGTCGATAGGAATGTTTTTGGCGAGGTTATGCAAGATAGTGTGCGGTTCAACAGACCAGGAGACCGTGTAGGAACCTGGGTCTCCCTGCTTCACCTTCCAAAGCGAAAGCTCAAATTGTGAGACAGACGCGATGAGGGGGTCATCATGAGAGTTATGAGCGCGATGTGATTGCTCGCCGGTTAATGCGGGCGTTAGACTTCAGAGGAACATCATTTCAATTTGAGATGGATTAAATAGGAGTTGTAATGCTTGGCGCTGTTGATAAAGCCTTATTAAATCCGAGGATTAGGTCGGACCTCTCTGGTTTCTCAAGATTTGTAGTTGAGTTTTTTTACTTTGGAGTAAAACAGGTGCGGGCTTGCTTATTTGCAGGCTTGTTCTTCTCCGCTGTTTTTCTTGTGCCGCGAAGTGGGATTCTGGGTCTTCCCAGATATGATGTCATCCTTTTCATTGCGCTTTTGATTCAGGTCTGGATGGTGTTAGCCAAACTTGAAACGTGGGATGAAGTAAAGGCCATCAGTCTATTTCATGTGGTCGGGTTCGCCCTGGAGGTCTTTAAGACTTCCAGCGGGATTGGTTCGTGGGGTTACCCGGATTTTGCTTATACCAAATTGTTGGGTGTGCCTTTGTTCTCCGGGTTTATGTATGCTGCCGTGGGGAGCTACATCATTCAGGCCTGGCGATTATTTGACTTGAGAATCCGGCATCATCCTCCATATTGGATGGCGACGGCTGTAGCAATATTGATTTATGCCAACTTTTTTACTCATCATTATATCGGGGACTTTCGTTGGTACATCACGGCGTGCGCGCTCGGGCTCTATGCGCGCTCTACGGTTGTGTATAGACCGCTGGATCATGATCGACGGATGCCCTTGTTGCTTTCGTTTCTTCTCATCGGATTCTTTCTGTGGTTGGCTGAGAATATCAGCACATTCTTTGGTGTGTGGCGTTATCCTAACCAAATTGGAGCTTGGGCGACCGTCCATATTGGGAAGTGGAGTTCATGGTCACTGCTAGTTATCATGACGTTTACCATCGTGGCCAGCTTAAAGCATATAAAGGCTAGTGTTCATATCCCAGAATAGAGCTAAAGTCTAACAACCCATTCAACCGGAATCGCAATTCAGGCGATCTTTCATCATCAATGTTAATTGCTCGCCGGTTAATGCGGTGTTATGCCGCTAGGTGCTGGATGGCGAAAGTGAACTTTAAGAACGTGCTATTCGTAAGCTCTGAAGGAGGATTACTTGATGCACTGCCCGCAATGCGGTCAACACCAAATCTCTGGCGAAGTGCACTTCTGTAAGAGTTGTGGCTTTCCCCTCGATCGCATAAAGGAATTGCTCGCTAGTGACAGTATTCCACCGGCTATTGAAAAAGAAAGTCAAGAGCCTGGCGAATCTCCGCGCCGTAAAGGCGTGCGTCAGGGAGTCAAACTGTTCTTTATTTGTTTGGTGCTGGCGGCCTTGACTACTCGCATGGGTAATGGTCGAGCCGATTTCCTGCCAATGATGTTCTTTATGGCGGCGCTGATGCGGATACTTTACGCAGTTGTCTTTCAGGAAGGCGCACCCCGAAAGAAGAAGAAACAAGATGGACCGCTGCCCTCTGTCCCAATCACAACTGAACAATTAGGTACAGCTACACGTGGCACGGCGTTGCCTCCAGCGCAGAGCGTACCAGTTGCGGCTTTTAATGCACATCGAGTGGATACCAGAGAGATAGTTAATCCGCCAAGTGTTACGGAGCACACAACTAAATTGCTCAACGAATCTCAAGATTCAAAGTAGCTTACTGCGTGGTTACATCGCGCAGCATGACAACTCATTGAACCGGGCTCACAATCAGCAAGTCTTTTATCTTTCCAGTTGATTGCTCGCCGGTTAATTCGAGCTTTCGCCGGCTACCGCTAACTCCGTCAAGGCATTGATTCAGTCACAGCTATAAAGGTATATTTCGCCGTCAATTGATAAGGCTTGAAGCACCGGCAGCCGTAATTCCTGCATAACTGAAGATATGCTCGCGCACAATGATGTTCTACAAAATCGTTATCGCATCATCCGCCAACTCGGACATGGCGGCATGGGAACAGTGTATGAAGCGACGGACGAGCGTTTCGAGAGCCAGGTCGCTTTGAAGCAGACGCATTTCACCGAAGAAGGATTGCGCCGACAGTTCGAGCGTGAGGCGCGCTTGCTCAACAAGTTGCGCCATCCGGCGATGACGCGCGTAATTGATTACTTCAGCGAAGCAGACAATCAATTTCTCGTCATGGACTACGTGCCGGGCGAAGATTTAGGCGCGATGCTTGAAAGTAATGGGGGTCGCCCGTTACCGATGGACGATGTCTTTAGTTGGGGCGATCAATTGCTTGACGCGCTCGACTACATACATTCACAAAACCCGCCGATTATTCACCGCGACATCAAGCCGCAAAACTTAAAACTCACGGAACGTAATCGTATTATCCTGCTCGATTTTGGATTAGCGAAAGGTTCGGTTGGCGGCATGACGACGGTTGCGACGACCAGGAGCGTGCTTGGCTATTCGCTTGCCTACGCGCCGCTCGAACAAATCCTGAAAGTCGAGGGACATTGGATCGAACTCCTCTCCGTCTCGAACGCTGAAGAAGTGGAAAAGATTTTGACGAAAGGCACAGACCCGCGCAGTGACTTGTACTCGCTCGCGGCGACGATGCTGCATTTAATGACGGGCAAACCGCCGCCGAACGCCCCGACGCGCGCCCTGTCGGTGTGGACAGGACGCCCCGATTCTCTCTACGCGGCATTGAGCCACGGAGTTTCGCGCGAAGTCGGCGAAGTTCTAACGCGCGCGATGACGCTCACGCTCGACGAACGTTTCGCCAGCGCAGAAGAGATGCGCGAGGCTTTACGGAAAGCGCACCGCCCGCCAACACAGAGGAGCAGCGAAGCAAGAACGGAAACAGTGCCGCCGACGATTGTTGAGTTACCATTGACACAACGCGCACCGCAGCAAGAGTCCGCGCCCCCACCTTCAACCGTCGCCAGCCTACAAGAAGCTGGCAAGCCGATTTCCACGATTGCATCACCCGTCACTCCGCGAAGTGAGGTTGAGACCTTATTAAAAGTAAGCCAACCATCTCGCCCTGAGGCTCAAGCCGTTCGCCGCAAATCTGCTTGGCGGAGAATCGCTTTGACTTTGCTGTTCCTGCTTTTATCAGTGGGCGCATCATTATTGGTTGGGCTGGCAACTTTTTTAATTACAGCTAAATCCCTGAAACGCCCGGAAAGTTATTTTACTGATCCTGATTCCTCTCTGCGTGCGCAGGATTACCTTAATAGTATTCTTTCTGCTGAAGCTACGGCTTTGCGCGTGGCTTATTTTGTAGGAATACCGTTATTTATTGTCTGTGTGTTTCTAATTTCCAAATGGTATCGAAAAGCGAGAAAGTCCAACATCAAAGGGGGAATTGCTCACGAGGGGCAAGACGTTGACCAATTAAAGCGCCCATAAATAAATGTCAGCGCCGCCGAGCAAGTCATTCGAGCGGACTGCCCGATAGCATTTCTTTCAACGCAGTCCCGCCTGTCATTAGTCCCTCAAAGCGTGCTAGCGGCAGGGTTTCAAAATCAGCTCCGCGCGGAGTATAATTGCGCCGCCCAGCCGTTTGAAGTCCCCATTAACCACGGGGAATCAGAAGCTTCAACTCACTGCCGCAGAGTCTTGGAGGCACCATGAAATTGACGAGAACTAAAATTCGCCGCGCAATCGGCATCTTCACCTTTATGGCTGCTGTCGCGTTCGCTGCGGCGCTTTCAGCGCCCGAAGTGTGCGCACAACCTAATCCCTCATCGGATCAGCTCAACCAGCTCATGCTGCACCGACAGGAGATGTCGCGCCGCGCCGTGGACGAGCCGAGCCGGCGGCGCTTCGAGGAGGGAAAGTCGGACAGCGCCTTCCCCTCAGACGCTGCGAACGCCAGGAAGGGCGGCGTTGTGCGCGTCCTCACACCCGAGGAGCAGCAGGCGCTCAAGCATAATGAGCGCGGGCTCCAACTCTTCTCGAAGGGAAAGCAAGACGACGCGATTAAGGAGTTTCAGTCGGCCATCCGCTCCGACCCGAAGCTCGCTGCAGCGCATAACAACCTGGGTAGCACATACTTCGCCGCCGGGCGCTTCGAGGAAGCGGCTGCGGCGTTCCGCAGCGCCTGCGAGCTGGACACCGACTATGGCCAGGCGTTCTTCAACCTCGCGCTCGCGCAGATCAAGCTCGGGCACGAGAA
The DNA here is from genome assembly GCA_032160705.1 of Acidobacteriota bacterium. Taxonomy (GTDB): domain Bacteria; phylum Acidobacteriota; class Blastocatellia; order Pyrinomonadales; family Pyrinomonadaceae; genus QHXM01. The sequence continues at coordinate 67,478 of JAVHVE010000002.1, forward strand.
AGAGGCCAACGAGACGCTGAACGCAGCGTTGCGCGCCTACAACTCGGAGGGCGAGGCGCATCTGAAGGCTGGCCGTCTTAAGGAGGCGGAGGAGGCTTTCCGCGGCATGCTCCAGATCGACCCTGAATACGCACCTGCGCTAATGCGCCTGGGGCTCGTCTACAATGCCGCAGGCCGCTACGAAGAGGCCGCTCGGAACGCCCGCCGCGTGGCAGAGCGCGAACCCGGCAACGCCGCGGCGCACGAGATCCTCGCGGAAGCACTTTACGGCGAACAGAAGTACGAAGAGGCGGTCGCCTCGGCTGAACGTGCCCTCAAATTCTCCCCGGACTCCCCCGACGCGCACTACCTCGCCGGTCTCGCCCGCGCCTCTCTAGGCCAACGCGACCCCGCCCTCGCCCACCTCACTCGCCTCCGGCAACTTAAGGCTCCCGACCTGGCCCAACAACTTTCGGACTTCATCAACAAGAAAGCACCGGCTAAGCAGCTATAATCAAAGTCATGAATTCGGCTCTCTCGTGTGATAACCGATGACCGCTGCTGCTGCAACGAACAACCCATTTAATCCGACGCCCCAGAAGCAGACCTTTGATGAAGGTTGAACTGGGGCGACGGTTTGATTCGGGCGCTGGCGTCTATCAGGGACGTCTCCGTGGAGGTTGCCAAGACAGGTCCCAGCCGCAGGCTGGGGGAGTTTGGGCGATGCTGGACAGGACTTGGTCTAAGCCAACGGCCCAGACCTGGATGCAGCCGTTGTTCTGCCCCGCAGCGGTCAGCTCGTAGGAGAATGGCGCGTTCATCCAATCGCCAGACGACCAGCCGCTCCACTTATCTGTGCCGGGCGCGGTCTGGAAGTTGGCGATCATCCTGTACTCACTATCTATCCCCCAGATGTACGCACCGCGGTTGCCGCCCTGCTGCGAGGCTGTAAGTTTGTTTAAAACAGGCGCGTTTTGCCAAGCCATAAACGATCCTCCTTTTCGCACGTCGTGCGAAGTGAATTCGACCATGTCGGTTGTCAGCGAGGCGTAGCTTGCGGTAAACCGTCAACCAGCTTGAATGTGGGCTAAAACAGATCTTAGGGAGTCGTGTCGGTGCGAGTGGTGCGGAAGCCAAATTGACGTGTTCACGACGAATAATACGTAGCGCCGGGTGGGCGGTCAAGTTAAATTCTTTTCGATAGCATGGCCTTCATATTCTTTCCTTGTACCCACGTTATATGCTCTGCTCGCTCTGCACGGATTGATTCGAGCATCAGGCCGATTCTCTTGCGAGAAATCACACTCGGAGGTAAATAACCTGTGAGCATAATTAAAGCAAACTCGTCGGTTCGAGCCGACCTGGAAACAGCGCGCGTTTCATTCCCCAGCTTTGACGAGCTTAATCATCTTGTGCCGTGCTCCAACGCGGGCGTTAGCTGCTTTCCGCCACTCGAACAATTCCGCGAGCCGTGACGTATCTTTCAGTATTGAAGTCGCACCGGAGGGTAAGGGGATGTCAATCGAAAAGTTCGTCGAAGACCAGATCAAGAAGGCGATAGCTGAAGGAGCGTTCGACAATCTCTCCGGCAAAGGCAAGCCCATTGACCTGGAAGGCTATTTTCAAACGCCTGAGCATCTACGAATCTGTTATTCCATTTTGAAGAACGGCCAGTTTGTTCCAGAGGAAATCCAGATGCTCAAAGACATTGAGGCTTTGCAAGAGCAACACGCTTCCTGCTCAGACGAAGCGCAAAAGAATCAACTGGCCAAAACAATCAGCGAAAAAGTTTTGAGCTTTAACCTGTTGATGGAAAAACACAAGCGCAGCAGGTGAAGAGAAAAGTTTGACAATCGTGCTCGGCGGCAACTATATTCTGGCCGGATGCGGTCAAGCGCTAAAAAGCTCGCGACTCGCATCACCCCTCGCTCGCCAGTCATCTCCCCCTTAAAAAATAGCGGAGACCGCTTGCTGGTCATCCGTTTTCGAGGACGAGCCATCATGAAGCTAAAACTATTTGTCTTACTGTTCGCGGTTGTCAGCTATCTGGGGGTGATAGCATGTAATTCTGCGCCGCCGACGACTGCGCTGGTCAATAACACAGCCACCGCCTCGCCTCCGGCTCCCGACGGCGTTGACCCGCCGCACGCAGTTGACACGGGCGGCAAGGCCATTCCGAACGAGGGTGCGACGCAACCGGACAAACCCGTCATCCTGGCGAAAGACAGCGACGATCCGAAATCCGGCGAATTGAAACCCGAATCAGCATTTGACCACGTCAAGCACAGCACGCTTCCTCTCTACGGGCCTGATGGTAAAACTGTCGCAGCCTGCATTGATTGCCACCACACGGATCAGCCTGCCGCTCCGAAGGGGATGGGATACTTAGCGAAGTTTGAGCGCAAAGAGGTGTTGACGGCCAAGCAATTGGAAGCCTCGAAAGAGCCTGTGAAGTCTTGTCGGGCCTGCCATTTTCAGGCATCGGCGGAAGAGACAGACGATTATCCGCCGAAGAGCGTGGCCTATCCGAAGGAGATGAACAGGCCGCCTTCGGGCAAGCTGACCAATGAGATTGCTTACCATCTTAACTGCAACACCTGTCACGACGCCGCCAAGAAGCGCGATGCGAAAATCAAAGCGCCGGTAACCTGCGACGACTGCCACGTCAAGAAAGGATGAAGCTCAAGCGACCTATAGTTTGATTGTAATAGGGCAAGAATGATTTCAAGAGCATAAAAATCGCGCCGGCATAAAACTATGAATTTATGCCGACGCGATTTTTATGAGGAGCTTGAGACCTTAGCTAATGATAAGAAATTTATCTTCTTGTTACAGTCAGAAGATTAGAAGTCACAGCCGAAAGATTTCATAGACTGTCGGGCTTGCTCGGCTGACATCTTGCACCCTTGCGCGAGACCAGCCTTGCCCTGTGGAGTAGCAGCGGCCTGACGCCATGAATCGCGCCACTGCTTGAGGGAAGCATTAAACTGCGCCCGCGCGGCTTGCGGAACTTTGCCGGAAATACAGGCTTCGTATTTCGCTATAAAATCGTCGCATTCAGGAACGCCTATTTTATCTCCGCTGCCGACGGTCGTTGTGGTCGTGGCCGGAGTGGTGGTTGTCGCAGGGGTACTGGTTGTCGTCGCCGGAGTGCTCGTCGTTGTAGTTGTCGTAGTCGTCGCTGTCTGATTGCTCCCGGTCGCATTGGTGGAGTTAGTCGTTGTCTCCGAGCTGCCGCAAGCGGCAAACAGCAGCGCGCAGGAAAGAGATAGTGCCAGGGAAACGAAACTTCTTTTAAGCATTGGGAATTCTCCTTAAGAATTCAGACCGGCAGGGCCGGGCAAACTGAATGGGGAAATGGAAAAAGCGTGTGCATGATACACGATGAGCAGGATGATTTGAAAACTCACGTGGGTCACCGGTGAAACGGCGCGAGGCGCTCTCTTAAGCAAGCAAATCTGCTGGTTGATTAAACTCTGAAACGAAGAGATAATCCGCACATGAGAAATTTTCTGCTTTCATCCATGCTCGTTGGGGCAATGCTCGTCTGCGGCGCGTGCGGCTCGTCCGAGCAGCAAAAATCTGTAGCCGGGGGCGCAGAAGCGATGCCGACAGCAACCGTTAAGACGCCCGCTCAATCTGCACAGACGAATGATGCGCCGCCTGTCGCGGTCGCGCACGGAGCGCCAACGTCTAACAGCAGCGCACCGCCGCAGAGCGGGCAGCCCGGCACGGACACTGCTGCACTCGATAAAAAAATAGAGCAGGTGGAGACCAAGGCAAAAGCACTGAACGCAACACAGGCCGACAAGCAAGCTGCCGCTGCCGCTTACCTCGAACGCGGCAACATCTTCTACAACGCGGGCAATCCGAGCCTCTACAAATTCGCGCTCCGCGATTTCCGCCGCACGCTGCGCTTTGATCCGAACAACGAGGAAGCGCGCGCCAAGCAGCAACAGATCGTCGAGATTTATCAATCCATGAACCGACCCGTTCCCGATTTAGGCAACGAACCCTAGCGGAAGCTTTCAAGCAAGTTCATCAATTCCAATCAGAGGTAAGTCATGTGCCCTACCCTTCTCCGCACGTCCGTTATTCTCTGTCTTTCATTCGCATTGGTCACCAATAGTACGGCAATAACGCGCGCGACGGTGCACCCCGCCACATCGAGCGTCAGGGCGCAGCAGGGAGGAACGCTTTTGCCCTGGATGAAAGAATCAATAACCAAACTCGAAGCCGAGTTGTCCGCCAAATACGGTGAGGGACAGCGTGCTCGCTTGCAGCGCGGCTTGAAGCAGGTGGCGAATTTCTGGCGCTCCGAAGACGGCGAGGCAGGCGTCTTCGAGGATTTTGTGCGGACGCATTTTGCGGGCGACCAACCGACGCTCGACACCGTGTTCGAGCGATTCCAACACAACCTTGAGCAGGTGGACGGCCACATGCAGGAGATTGGCCGCGAGTTTCGCCAGCAATCCGATCTAGACCTCGGCGCGATTCTCCCCTTCGATGAATTGTTCGCGGGCTATGATCCGTCGGCGCACACGACAGACGATTTCTTCCAGAACAAAATCGCCTTCGTCGTCCTCCTCAATTTTCCTTTGACCACGCTTGACGAGCGATTGACGCAGGGCGAGAAATGGTCGCGGCGGCAGTGGGCGGAAACAAGGCTCGCGCAGCGTTTCTCGAAGCGTATCCCGGCTGAAGTTAATCTCGCTATCGCGCAGGCTTCGTCTGAAGTGGATCGCTACATCGCCGAGTACAACATCTGGATGCATCACATTATCAGCGACAAAGGCGAACGGCTCTTTCCGCCGAAGATGCGCCTGCTCTCGCATTGGAATCTGCGCGACCAGATCAAAGCCGATTACAGCGCTGGCCCTGACGGCCTGGCGAAACAGCGCGCGATTCAACAGGTGATGGAGCGCATCGTCACGCAGACCATCCCTGAAGTGGTCGTCAACAATCCGGCAGTGGACTGGAATCCGTTTACGAACGAAGTCAAGACGGCTACCGTGAAGGACTCAGACGAACCGTCGAACACCAATGCCATAGGTAAAGTGCCGACTAACGCTCCTGAGCCAAACACGCGCTACGCGAAACTTCTGCTGGCGTTTCAGGCTTCGAGAAAAGTAGATCCTTATTCGCCGACCGCGCCGACGCTGATTGCGCGTCGCTTCGACGAAAACCGTGAGATACCCGAAGCGCGCGTCCAGCAGATGTTCGAGCAGGTGCTTTCATCTCCGCTCGTTCCAGAGGTCGCCAAACTTATCGAGCAGCGGTTGCAACGCCCGCTCGAACCTTTCGACATCTGGTACAACGGCTTTCGCCCGCGCGGCACCTACACGGAAACCCAACTGGACGAAATCGTCCAGAAGAAATATCCGACCGCCGAAGCTTACAAGAAAGAGATTCCGAATCTTCTGACGCAGCTCGGCTTCACCAAAGAGCGCGCCGAATATTTAGCCAACAACATCGTCGTTGACCCGGCGCGCGGCTCAGGCCACGCCCTGGGCGCGAGTATGCGGCAGGCCAAAGCGCACCTGCGGACGCGGGTTGGCAAAACTGGCATGGACTACAAAGGCTTCAACATCGCTGTCCATGAAATGGGGCATAACGTCGAGCAGACTTTTTCGCTCAATAACATTGACTACTACACGCTTCAGGGCGTGCCCAACACTGCGTTCACGGAAGCGCTCGCCTTCGTCTTTCAGGGACATGATCTCGAACTGTTAGGACTGACCAAGCCGGACGCGAAGACCCGCGCCTTGAAGACGCTCGACGATTTTTGGGGAGCTTACGAGATTGCCGGAGTGGCGCTCGTGGACATGGCCGTCTGGCACTGGATGTACGACCATCCCACAGCCACGCCAGCCGAATTGAAAGAGGCAACAATCAAGATTGCCAAAGATACCTGGAACAAATATTACGCGCCTGTCTTCAAGAAGCGCGATGTCGTCCTGCTCGGCATCTATTCGCACATGATTGATTCATTCCTCTACCTGCCGGATTACCCAATCGGCCACATGATCGCATTTCAAATTGAGGAGCAGATGGAGAAGGCCGGGAACATCGGCTCAGAGTTTGAGCGGATGGCTGTGGTCGGCAACGTTGTCCCCGATCTCTGGATGAAGAAAGCAACGGGCGCACCCGTCGGCCCGGAAGCTCTCCTCGCGGCAACGCGCCGGGCGCTCAAGGAAATTACGCCTTGAAGAAGTTCTCCAGCAGATTGCTTTGATTCGATGGCGGCATGACACACACTCCGACTTGAGTCGCCGGGTGGTGTCTTCATGGAAGTTGCTGCCGATAGGCATACCACTCCCTGGAGTCAAGGTCTGCGGAGACTCCTCATGCTTGAATTGGATTAAGACGTTACTTCGCGGGGGTTCTACAACCGCCAGTGCAGCACTCATTACAGAATGCGTACGCTGCTTCGCACAGAGGTTGGTCGCCTCCATTTTTCACGCAATCCTTGTATGTCGCTTTGCAGTCTTTTTGACAGGCTTTTATCTGTTCGGGGGTGGGGCCCTGTGTCAGGGAAGTCGCACCCGAGAAGGCCACGAGCAACAGGGAAAACAAGAGGGCTAATCCTAGACGTTTCATTTGTCACCTCTGAGGTTTTGGAATGGGTGGAAAGTCGGGCGCAGTATACACCCGCAACCGGCTCTGGCGAAGGAAATTTGGGAACGTGGGGTTTGCTCGATTATGCTTCGGCGCGCTCGCCATCAAGAGCAGTTGTGCTAATGGTTGGGCGCAGGCTAATGACGACAGACTTTGAAGCGGGTGTGTTGCTTTTTTCGGCCACGCTGCCAATGGGAACCAGAACGTTCGCTTCCGGGAAGTAGGTCGCGGCGCAGCCGACGGGAATGCTGTAGGGGACGACGACGAAGCGCGGGGCTGTGCGCTGCTCGTCCTCGAAGTGGCTGGTGAGGTCAACGAGCTGTCCTTCAGTGAGCCCCGCTTCTGCTATGTCCTGCGGATTGAGGAAGACGACGCGGCGACCCTGATAGATTCCGCGATAGCGATCATCAAGACCGTAGATGGTCGTGTTGAATTGATCGTGGCTGCGCATCGTCATCATCAGGAATTGACCGGGACGAAGATTGTGTCGTGGCAGATCGTGAACGGTGAAGTTCGCCTTACCGCTCGCGGTCTTGAATTGCCGCTCGCGCGCAAAGTTAGGAAGATAAAACCCTCCCGGCTCACGCACTCTCCGGTTGTAATCTTCAAAGCCCGGAATGACTCGCTCGATTGACGAGCGGATCAGATCATAGTTTGCGCCCCAAGCGAGCCAGTTTACACGGGTTCGCTCACCTAAAGTTTCTGCCGCGAGGCGCGCCACGATTGCGGGTTCGCTCAAGAGATGCGGGGAGGCAGGCGCTAAAGACCCGCGCGAAGATTGCACCACCCCCATAGAGTTTTCGGAACTGACGAACTGCGGCACGGTCGCCTGCACGTCAACTTCCGTGCGTCCGAGACACGGCAATATCAATGCCTGCTCGCCCGTGATGAGATGCGCGCGGTTGAGCTTGGTCGAGACGTGAACTGTCAGGCGACAATGACGCAGACTTTGAGCCGTGTACTCCGTATCGGGCGTCGCGGAAAGGAAATTGCCGCCGAGTGCGAAGAAGACTTTCCCTTTGCCCGCATACATCGCCTTGATTGCTTCGACCGTGTCATAACCGTATTCGCGCGGCGGCTCAAAATCAAATTCTTTCGAGAGGCTATTGAGAAACGCTTCGGTCGGGCGTTCCCAGATGCCCATCGTGCGGTCGCCCTGCACGTTTGAGTGCCCGCGCACAGGGCACACGCCCGCGCCGGGAAGTCCTATCTGCCCGCGCAGCAGGAGCAGGTTGACGATCTCCTGAATGTTGGCGACAGCGTTTTTGTGCTGTGTGAGTCCCATCGCCCAGCAGCAGATTGTCCTCTCCGAACGCATCATGATTTCGGCAGCCTGGCGTATCTGCTCACGACCGATTCCGCTTTGCTCGACGATTTCATCCCAGTTCACACGCCGGAGCGCTTCGGCGAAACTCTCAAAACCGTCGGTCTGTTCCTTGATGAACTCGTGGTCGAGCACAGTGCCTGGCTTGCGCTCTTCTTCTTCGAGCATCTCTTTCATGATGCCTTTAAGAAGCGCGACATCGCCATTGATGCGAACCTGTAGAAAGAGGTCTGCCAGTTCAGTTCCCTTGCCCAACATCCCGAAAATTTCCTGCGGGTGCTTGAAGCGCGTCGTGCCAACTTCGGGCAGCGGGTTGATGTGAACAATCTTGCAGCCTCGCCGCTTCGCTTTTTGCAGGGCGGTCAACATGCGCGGGTGATTCGTGCCCGGGTTTTGGCCGATGACGAAGATGGCATCCGTGTGGTCGAAATCTTCGAGGGTGACAGTTCCCTTGCCGATGCCGATGGTTTCCGTCAATGCCGACCCGCTCGATTCGTGGCACATGTTCGAGCAGTCCGGGAGATTGTTCGTGCCAAACTGTCGGACGAAAAGCTGGTAGAGAAATGCAGCTTCGTTGCTGGTGCGCCCGGAAGTGTAGAAGATGGCTTCATCAGGCGAGGCGAGCGCGTTCAATTCTCTGGCGATGAGCGCGAATGCTTCGTCCCAACTGACAGGCTCGTAGTGCGTGGCTTGGTTCTTGAGCAGCATCGGATGCGTGAGCCGTCCCTGCTTGCCGAGCCAGAAATCAGATTGCTTTGATAGTTCCTCAATGCTCCACTCGCGGAAGAATTCGGGCGTGACGCGCCGCAGGGTTGCTTCTTCGGCGACGGCCTTCGCGCCGTTTTCACAGAACTCCGCGTGCGAGCGTTCACCATCGGGCTCAGGCCACGCGCATCCCGGACAATCAAAGCCATCTTTTTGATTGACGCTGAGCAATGTTTTGAGACTGCGTCGTGCGCCCATCTCGCGCCACGCGTGCTTGACGGTCTGGATGATTGCCGGAATGCCTCCGGCCACACCGCCCGCCTCTTTAATCTCGATTCCCGAAATTTCAACGGGCGGCTGCGCGTTGATGCTCAACCCGTGAGCGGTTGTTTCCTGAAGTCTCTGATTGAATTCTTCAACCGGATTGTTGTTGGACGAAGGCGCAGCTTCAGCCTCGATTTTTCGCTCGGCTTCGCCCTCGTGCGGCGTGACGTTGTAGTGCGTGGGCTGCGCTGCGCTGGCGATCTCTTCCGTCGCGCGTTCCTCTTCCGTTCTCTGCTGCTTACTCATTTAATCTCCCGCCTTGAGCAGGAATTTTAGCACTATGACCCTGAAAGGGTCACATACAGTAGCCAGGGGTAAGCGCGTCAGCGCGCCACCCCTGGAATGACGATGATAAAGAATCCGACCCTGAAAGGGTCGCACCTCAACATTGAATGTGCGACCCTTTCAGGGTCGGAATTATTTATCACGTCCAACCGGGGGCGGCGCAAACCTACGGTTTGCTTGCCCCCGGCTACTGTATGTGACCCTTTCAGGGTCAGAGAACACGCGCTGATTGGCGAATTTGGCTGAAGGTGGCTTTTTAAGGAATTACTTTGAGCGTAATCTCTTGGCTTAAACCCAGCACAAACTTTTCCCACTTCTTCTGGAAAGCCGTCATGTCAGATTCGCCCAGAACTGATTGAAGAGTTTGATAGCCGGTCGGGTCTTCACCGCGATGCGCGTAAAACTCTTTGTAGAACTTGACGAGCAAGCCTCGCTCCTGAAGATAGTAACAAAGGTAACGCGCCTGTCCGTAGTTCGTGCCCTTGTCCTCATTATAAAAGGCGCTGGTCGTCGTCGCTGTCAGCGTCTTGAAGGAGGGAACAGCCCCGTCTCTGATGGCTCGCTGCAATCCCGGCAGACGCCAGTTGGTGTAGCCGTAGATGTGGCCGTCCTGCTCGCCACTCTGCTCATAGAGCGATCCCAGTCCTTCGTTGAACCACGCGGGACAATCGGGGAAGTTGGCCTCGACGAAAGGATGGACGATTTCATGCACGAGCGTGCCGCCGCCGGTTTCGATATTCATGATGAGCGCCTTGTGCGCGCTCGAATAGTAGCCGTAAGGAGTGTCGGGTTCATCACCAAAAAGCGAGCGCGTATGTTTCCTGTAAGACGCTTCGTTTTTGAAGAGCCAGATGTCCAGAATCTCCAACGGGTCTTTCTCGAAATAGTCCTGCTTGAGTTTCGAGACAGCCCAGCGGACAGTTTCAGATTGCGACTTGACGGCAGCGAATGTGCCGTCGCCGATGACGACGAAAGGAGCTTGCACGATGATCGTGAACTCGCGCCCCGGTATCTTCCGCCTGAGCGCGGCGATGTGGCGTGCGAATTCCGCAGTCGTGAAGTCAGAGCTTCGCCCGGATTCCCTGACGGGCTGAGATTCTGATTCTTTAACCAGTGGAGGTTCTGTTTGGCTCGGTGGAAGCTCCGCGTGATGAGAGGGCTGCTTGCCTGTTGTTTGACGGATGCTGAAGTAGAGGGTGGGAATAAGGACGAGCACGGAGAGCGCCAGCGGCGCAAAGAAGACAAAGGGACTGCGGTTCGGCGTTTGGAATTTCTGGCTCATCGAATGTTAGACGGCTGCCGCCGCCGGGTTTTTGCCGGATGTCAGGAGCGGGACAGGGTGGCGGTATCAATCGTTCCCAGGCTGCGTCCTTCAAAGAGAAATTGTTCAAAGTCGGCGACCGCCAGCGGCCTGCAAAAAAGAAAGCCCTGCATCGCGTCGCACCTCAAGAGGCGCAGGAAACGTAATTGCTCTTCCGTCTCCACGCCCTCGGCAATGACCTGCAATTGAAGGCTGTGCGCGAGCTGGATAATCGCCATCACGATGGCCGCGTCCTTCGGATCACTGGTCATGTCGCGGACAAACGACTGGTCAATTTTCAGGACATCAATCGGGAGATGTTTGAGGTAGCTCAAGGATGAATAACCGGAGCCGAAATCGTCTATCGAAATCTTGATTCCCATCGCCTTCAATTCGCCAAGCGTACTGATCGCGCTCTCAGCGTTTTTCATCACGGAGCTTTCCGTCACTTCCAGTTCGAGAGAGGACGCGTCGAGCCCCGTCTCCTCGAGCATTCTTTTAATAATCAGCACCAGGTCGGGCTGCTGAAACTGGCGCGGGCTGAGGTTGACGGCGACGCGCAGATTGTTAAAGCCGCAATCCCGCCAGGATTTTGTTTGCGCGCAGGCGGCCTTCAAGACCCATTCGCCGATGGGAGCAATCAACCCTGTGTCTTCGGCCAGCGGAATAAATTCCGCCGGAGCAATCAAGCCCATCTCCGGGTGCTGCCAGCGCACGAGCGCCTCCATGCCCGTGATCTGTCCAGTGTCTATGTTGACCTGCGGCTGGTAGTAAACCCTGAACTCTTCGCGTTCCAGCGCCCAGCGCAACTGGTTTTCAAGCGCGAGACGGTGCAGCGCCCGCTCGTTCATGTCAGCCGTGTAGAATTGATAATTGCTGCCGCCTGATTGCTTGGCGCGATAGAGCGCCGCCCCCGCGCTCTTTAATAAACCTTGCGCGTCCCGGCCATCGTCCGGGTAGAGACTGATGCCGATGCTGGCGGAGACATACAGCTCGTGCCCTTCGACGTTGAAAGGGGCGTCGAGGATGCTGTGCAGATCGCGCGCTGTTTGGGCAGCCTCTTCCGCTTCTTTAATCCGCGTCAGCAGAAAAGCGAATTCCTCGCTGCCGAAACGCGCCACAGTCTGGCCTTCATGAAGGGAGAGAGTTAATCGTTCGGCGACGCTCCGCAGCAGTTGGTCGCCGATGATGTGGCCGAGCGTGTCGTTGAATTTTCTGAAGCGGTCGAGCGAGAGAAACATCACGGCCAGAGGCCCGCCATCAGTTGCGGCACGCGCGACCGACTCGACCAGATGTTCCTCGAAAGAGACGCGATTGAGCAGCCCCGTCAGCGTGTCATGATAGGCCAGGTAATTGATTCTGGCTTCCGATTGTTTGCGCTCGGTGATGTCCGCGACGATGGCCATGATGCCGCTAATCTCGCCGCTTACATCATAAAGCGCAGCCGTCCACACGTTGACATCTATCGCGGAGCCGTCTTTTTTTCGCCTGCGCGTTTCGTAATCGGTGACGAGTTTGCCGGAAAGAGCATCTTCGAGACCCGCGCGAAAAGCTTCTTCCTTCCCTTCAGGCATGAGCGGGAAAGGATGATTGAGCACCTCACTTTCGCTCCATCCGAACATCTCACTGGCCGCCGGATTCCAGAGACTGACGTTGCCTTCCCGGTCGAGCACGAAGATAGCGAGCGGCGAAGCCTGAATCAGCACGGACAAGGTCTGGTTGGCCTTGTTCAATTCCCCCGTGCGCTGCTTGACCATCTCTTCGAGAAAGTTTTCATAGTAGCGCTTGGATTGACGCAGCTCGTGATGTTCGAGCGCGCGTTTGACGGCGGCTTCGACGTGGCGCAGGTCGAAAGGTTTCGTAATGTAGTCGAATGCGCCGACGCGCAGAGCTTCAATAGCGCTCTCGATATTCTGTTCGCCGCTAATCATGATGACGACCGTATCGGGCGAGAGCTGCAAAACCTGCGGAACCATCTGGAGGCCGGTGATGCCGCCCATCATAATGTCGCTCAAGACCAGATCGAACTCTTCGGTACGAAGCACTGCGAGAGCTTCCTCAGCCGAGCTGACTTCCGCGCAGTCGTAATCCTCGCCCAACAACTCGTGCAGCACTTCCCTGATCTGCGCGTCGTCATCGGCGATGAGAATTCGCGTTCTTTTGTTTTGAGTTTCCGGCATAAAGTGATTTCGGGCTCTCTGACGATTTTAGCTTATTGTGTCACATCTTCACAGAGGCGCAGAGGTGAAACGGCATCCCGGCTTCGCGTTTGCCCGCCGTCTCGGTTATACTGCGAATTGCTCGTCCTGCCTTGTTCCATTCATAACGGTCGCGGCTCGGTGCATTGCGACGAAAGCGTTTGATGAAGCGAAGCACAGGTGAACAATGGTTTCCCGGTGCGCCCTGACAGGCGAGACACAGATTTTGCGAGTCGTGTGTATTCGATTCGCGTAGATTAACTTTTGATTGACAGCCGACCGGGGACAAAGCGCCGCGCGCCGCGAGGGTTTCGAGCGACAGGCGAATTTTTGTCCCAGTGAAATAGCGCTAACTACGCCGCAGGAGCGTTTCCGCCACCAGCAGGTTTTTGAGCACCGCAGGTTTTTCAAACCGGCGTGCTCCCTGATCGCAGGAGATGGCAGCTCAGGGCAGTAAAGAGAGCGCGACCTAGGCGACTGTCGGGGATTTCAATTTTGTTCAAGCCAGACTTCTCTCGCGCTGCGGCGGAAGAGGGACTTCGAGCCAGCTTTCGCGCACGCACGCGTGACTTGCGCTTCATTCAGGGGCATGCCAGCGAGCGCCTGCCACTTCACACCATCCAATTCACGGCCAATAAATTAAGTCTGAGCGAATCGAGAGCGAGAGCCAGCGCGCTTGAGCCATTGCGCGCCCGCTTCCCTGTTTCCTGCTCAGCTCATTCATGGCCGTCTTCTCAGGAGAGATTTTAGTCACAATGTCAAAAGAGCTAATCGTCAGCGTCAATGGACGCGAAAAGAAGATTGCCATCATCGAAAACGACCGCGTCACGGAGTTCTACATCGAACGCGGCGAAGAGAATCAAGGCATCGTCGGCAACATTTACAAAGGGCGCGTGATGCGCGTTCTGCCCGGCATGCAGTCGGCCTTCGTTGACATCGGATTAGAGCGCGATGCCTTCCTTTACGTTTCGGACTTCTTCGATGAAGAAGAAGAGTTCGAGCGCATCGTGATGGACAAATCGAAGAAGGTGGACGCAGGCGAAGCCGCGCGCGCCGCCCAGGAGCGCATCGAGCAGTCGCGCATCGAGCGCGAGCACAGGATGGAGGCGACACAGGAGCGCGCCGAGCCATTACTTGATGACCCGACCCTCGTGGTTGATGAGACTGCTTCGGCTGAAACGCCGGAGGTCATGCCTGTCGAAACCGGCGCGCCTGATGAGGAGCAAGCGAGAGAGGATGAGGGCGGCGGGCGAAAGCGCGGTCGGCGTGGAAGACGACGCGGTAAGGGCGCGGAAGAGCACACGACGGAAACGTCAACCGAACGAATTGGCGGGAGCGGCGCTTCCGCGAGCCTGGAAGACATCACCACACCTTTCATCGCCGATAGCGCCTCATTCCAGCGCGTCGTTGACGAAGATGAAACGGCTGCCGAAAACGGCGAGATGTTCAAGGACGCACGGCTTCAGGAGCGCATCTTCGATCAAATTCACGCGGTCGAGTTTGATATTGAAGATGTGCCGTCCACGGAAGTCGGCTCTCTGCTCGGCTCTGAAGCTCCTCCGCGGGGATCGTTCCAGCGCATTGACGATAGCGACGTTGCTTCGGCGAACGAAACGCGCGAGCCTGCTTTCGTTCAGGAAACGGTCGCCGCTCACGTCGGCGCTTTCATTGACGAGATCAACGAAGAAACGACCGCCCAGCAAACTTTCGAGCGCGTCAGCGACGATGAAAGAGGCACAGACGAAGAGACCGGAACAAGGGGCAATCGCACGGCCACCACGAAGCGCGGCTCGAAAAAAGAGACGAAACCATCCGGGAAACGAGCGAGCGAGGAAACTCCTGCACGGAAGCGCGCCAGCAAAACCGCTGCGACTAAAAGCTCCGCGAAGAAATCAACAGCCAGTAAGAAGACTGCGAGCAAGAAGAGCAGCACGCGCCGCAAAGCTGCCACCGGAGGCAGCGACGAAGGTGAAACGGACATCGCCGTGCTGGAATCGGAAGCAGCGCGCGCCGAAAGCGCTGATGTCGTCGCAGCGGAAGCAGCCGACGGCGAACACTTCGAGGCTGGCACGGGCGACAATGGAGATTACGAGGACGCGGAAGCGAGTCTTTCATCAGGACGCACACGCGCCGAACTCGCCACACGACGCGGAGGCCGCCGCCGCCGTCGCCCCACCAAGTCGCAGGAGACCAACGGCGAAGACCGCGCCAATGGCAAAGATGAAGAAGTGGAAGCCGTCGCGGAAGTCGTTGAAGAACCGGCAGTCAGTAAACCTGTCGCGTCGCCGCCAGCAGCGCCTCCGCGCGCCGCGCCACGCCGAGGCGACCGTCCTGAGCGCGGCCAGGATCGTCCAGAACGTCAGGATCGGCCTGAGCGCAACACTCGTGATGAGCGTCCAGAGCGCAGTCCGCGCGAAGATCGTGCGGGTGGCAACGGCGGCGGGCGTGGGGGACGTGAGCGCAGTAGCGGTGGCGGCGGCGGTGGGCGGGCGCGTGGCCACCAACCGACCATCACAGACCTCCTGCGCGAAGGCCAGGAAGTGCTGGTGCAAATCGCCAAAGAACCTATCGCCAAGAAGGGAGCGCGGATCACATCGCACATCGCCTTGCCGGGACGCTTTCTCGTCTACATGCCGACGGTCGAGCACGTCGGCGTTTCGCGTAAGATCGAATCTGACTCTGAGCGAGTTCGCCTTCGTAAATTGATTCAGGCGATTCGCGCCGAAGAAGACGTGCCATCGGGCGGCTTCATCGTCCGCACGGCGGGCGTCGGCATCAGCGAAGCGGATTTGCGCGACGATGCGCGCTATCTCGTCAGAACGTGGCTGGACATTCGTCGCTCTGCCGAGAAGATGAAAGCTCCCGCGATGGCTCACCGCGATCTCGACCTCGTGCAGCGACTCCTTCGCGATCAACTCTCGGACGATTTCACGGCCATTCGCGTTGATTCCGAAGAAGAGTATCTGCGCATCGTCGAGTTCATCAATCGCATTCAGCCGCGCATGGTCAAGCGCGTCAAACTCTACACACGCGAAGCGCCAATCCTCGAAGCCTACAATGTGCAGGCCGAGATTGATAAAGCCATCAAGCCGCGCGTCTGGCTGAAATCCGGCGGCTATCTCGTCATCAACCAAACGGAAGCGCTCGTCGCCATTGACGTCAACACGGGCAAGTTTGTGGGACGGGGCGGCACACGCCTCGAAGACACCATCACGCGCACCAACCTCGAAGCCGTTGACGAAATCGTCCGCCAGATTCGCCTGCGCGACCTCGGCGGCATCATCGTCCTCGATTTGATTGACATGGAAGACCGTCGCAACCGCAATCGCGTGATGCAAGCTTTGCAGGAAGCCTTGCAAGGCGACAAATCGCCGACGAAGGTTCTCTCCTTTAACGATTTCGGCCTCGTGATTATGACCCGCAAGCGCGTCAAGCAATCGCTGGAACGAACCCTGTGCAGCCCCTGCGCGTATTGCCAGGGCGCAGGGCTGGTCAAATCGGCGCAAACCGTCTGCTACGAGATTCTGGAGGAAGCGCGCCGTTTGGGGAAAGCCTTGGACGAAGAAGGCGTTAAGCAAACGACGCTCAGGATCAACCCCGAAGTGGCCCGCGCTCTTCGCAGCACAGAGCGCGACGTTCTCACCGAGATCGAAGACTACCTCGGCGCGGTTGACATCACGAGCGACCCGCAGATTCATCAAGAGCAGTTCGATTTCGCGTTCATTTAAGGACAGATGCCAGATGCCGGATGCTAGATATCAGTTACCAGCATCCGGCATCTGACATCCAGCATCTGCTTTTTATGTCTAAATCTGGAAAACTTTGGAAAGTGATGAGCGCGGCAGGTGCGGGTGTGGCCGCGCTCGCGGCTCTTAATGCGCGCATCCGTCGCAGCGCGCATGAGCCTGACGATGCAGCGTTCGGGGGCGAGGCGCGCGTTTTCGAGTGGAAGCATGGTGACATCTTTTACAAAATGGCAGGCGAGGAAAACGAAGGTGTGCCGCTGGTCTTCGTGCACGGCGTCGGCGCTGGCGCATCGAGCTTCATGTGGCGACGCAATTTCGACGCCCTGGCGCGCGACTTTCGCGTGTACGCCATTGATCTGCTCGGCTTCGGCTTTTCCGATAAGCCCGCAGGTGTTTCCTACTCCGCAGACCTCTACGTCGAACTCATCGCTGATTTCATACGCGAAGTCACGCTTGCACCAGTGCATCTGGTCGCCAGTTCTCTCGGCGCGGCTTACAGCGTGCGGGTCGCCGACGAGCAACCTGAACTCGTCCGCTCGCTTGTGCTCATCGCGCCGACCGGCGCAGGGCAAGCCTTGCGCGTGCGCCCCGGCATGACGGGCGCGGCCTTTTACGGTCTCCTGCAATCGCCTGTTCTCGGCACATCCTTTTACAACGTCATCTCCAGCGAGCGCAGCATACGCGACTACGCACGCCGTGAACTCTTCTACGACCGCCGCCTTGCGACCAATAACCTCATCGCGCAATACTACGCGACCAGCCATCAGCCGGGCGCGCAGCACGCCATCGCAGCTTTTCTCTCCGGCTATCTCAACGCAGACACGCGCGCTGACTTTGCGCGACTGAAACAGCCCGTCACGCTCGTCTGGGGCAAGCAGGACGAGACCAACCCCATCGAACACGCCGCCGAACTCCTGAGTCTCAATCCGCGAGCCGGACTGGAAATCTTCGACCGCTGCCGGATGATGCCGCAGGAAGAGCAGCCGGAAAAGTTCAATACCCTGGTGCGCAACAGACTTCAGATGCGGAGCGCCGCCGCCTGATAAATTTATCCGAGACGTGTGTCTGTTAAATCCGCCGCGCGAGCGGCAAAGTGAATTTAGCCGTGCGTTTTAACGCACGGAGAGAGGTCAGCCGTCGCTGACGCGACGCGGTGTTGGAACTGTCGTGCGCCTCCTCCCGGCGTTTCAACGCCGGGCTAAATTCACTTTGCCGCTACGCGGCGGATTTTTATGCACTACCGTCTCGCGCCCGTAGTTGATTTTCCACCATGCGATGTTAAGATACTTGTCTTGTCCCACTCACAAACTGGCTGCCCCCCCCCGTGGATGGTTGGCGATACTTTATCCCCCGTGTTCGGAAAAAAGTGCGTGTCCCGCTTGCCGTTGGTGAGCGCCAGCGGGCGCACGCATCTCTTGAGGATTGAAAGATGGCTGCTGAAAATATAGCGCAAAATCATGACACGTCGCATGTTGTCAACCTGCTCGTCAAGCGACACGACGAGATTATCAATCTCTGGATTAAGGATCGTCTGGATTCGGGCGAATTTCGTGATGAGCTGATCCCGAAGAAAGAGTTGCGGCGGCAGTCGCAGCAGATCGTGGACATGCTGGCGCGCTCGATCAAGGATTCCGACGGGGACGATTTTGAGAGTGCCGCTTTTGACGAGATGCGCGTCTTCCTCAACGAGATTTCCCGCGCGCGCGCCGTCAAAGGCTACACGCCGCTGGAAAACGCCACCTACATTCTCTCTCTGCGTAACACGCTCCTGCCGCTCCTGGCTGAAGAGTTGGAAGGCGACGCCGACGCGCTCATCCACGAGATGCGATTCTTCACCAGCCTGCTCGACAAGATGGGGTTGGTGATGGTCGAAAACTATATCCGCTCGCGCGAAGAGATTATCCGCCAACAGCGCGAAGACATGATGGAATTGTCCACGCCCGTCATCAAAGTCTGGGACAAGATTCTGACGCTCCCCATCATCGGCACACTGGATTCGCGCCGGGCGCAGTTGATGATGGAATCCTTGCTGCAAAAGATCGTCGAGACGAGTTCGACCATCGCCATCCTAGACATCACGGGCGTCAAGACGATGGACACGCTCGTCGCCAACCATTTAATTAAGACCGTGACGGCGGCACGTTTGATGGGAGCGCGCTGCATCCTGACGGGCGTTTCTCCGGCCATCGCGCAGACGATGGTGCAGCTCGGCATAGACCTGACGCAAATCACCACGCGCGCGCAGATGTCCGACGGCATCAAGCTCGCGCTCGAAATGATCGGGCGCACGGTCATCCCCGCCAAGGCTCTCGCGCAGATGTCCAACGGCACGGAAGCCGCTGCGCAGACCACAGCCAACCTGGCCGCGCACGGGGCAAGCATCGCGAACGATAACCAGCGACGTGAAGAAGGTTAAAAGCGGGGGATGGGGTCAGGGGGTTAGGGGGTGGATAAAAGCGAATTTCTAACCCCTAACCCCCATCCCCTATCCCCAAATTTTTGTGGAGCAAAAATTTTATGAGTGCAGCGCGTATTCCTATCTTAAAAGTTGGCCGGGTGCTGATTGTTCCGATTCAGGTGGATATGGACGATCAGACGGTGATTCATTTGCAGGAGCGGATTCTGTCGGAGCTTGAGCGCACGGGCGCGCGCGGCGTGCTGATAGACATTTCGCTCCTTGAGATGGTTGACTCATTCATTGGCCGGATGCTTTCGGACATTGCGGCGATGGCCAGGATTATGGATGCGCGCACGGTTGTGGTCGGCATGCAGCCTGCGGTCGCCATCACGCTTGTCGAACTCGGTCTCGAACTCAAAGGTGTGGATACGGTGCTCAACGTGGACGAAGGCTTTCAGCTTCTCCGCAGCGAGTTTGACAATGGGTACGATGCGGAAGAGCAAGCTTACCGGGGGTTGAGCGCGGTTGGAAAGCAAGACAATCGCTCTTGAATACGATCACGACATTGCTGTCGCGCGCAATGAAGTGCGCTCCCTTGCCGCCGCGCTCGGATTCCGCCTGATAGATCAAACACGGCTCGCAACGGTCGCCTCCGAACTGGCGCGTAATATCGTCAAGTATGGCGGAGGCGGGCGCTTAATCGCGCAGCCGACCGAAGACCCGAACGGGCGACAGGCCTTACGCCTGATCTTCGAAGATCGGGGCCCCGGCATCTCTAACATCGAAGAAGCCATGCGCGACGGCTTTTCAACCGGGCGCGGACTGGGCAAAGGCTTGCCCGGCTCAAAGCGCCTCGTTGACGAATTCAAGATTGAATCCGAGCCAGGACAAGGCACTCGCGTTACTGTTTTACGGTGGCGCTAAAAGCAGAATCCAGAATTCAGGAGTCAGGAGTCAGAATAAAAACAAAAGCCGTTCTCCGCCTCTTATTCTGGCTTCTGGATTCTGACTCCTGAATTCTGCTTTACGTTTATGCGCGAAATTCATTCCGTCGAGATCAAAGACGAAGCGCATGTGGGCACGGCTCGCCGCGCTGTCCACAGGTTTGCGAGCAACCTCGATTTTGATGAGACGGCGCTCTCCGAGATAGACATCGTGGTGCAGGAGATTGGGACGAACGCTGCTCGCTATGCGACCGCAGGCGGCTGGCTTCATTACACCACGCCGCTCGGCTCGTCCACAGGCATTGAGCTTTTCTACTGGGATGCGGGGCCCGGCATTTACGATCTTGACCGCGCCATTCGCGACGGCGTTTCGACCAGCGGTAGTCTCGGCGCAGGATTGGGCGCGATCCGCCGCTTGATGGACGAGTTCGACGTTTACTCGACAAAGCGTTCGACTGCGCGTCTCTCATCATCGCAGCGACGCACATTTCACGGAACGGCGCTGCTCGCACGCAAATGGCTGCGCGGTGAACGCGATGAAATTCCAGGGAGCGATGAAGCGCGGCGCTTTGGCGTTTGGAGTCGCCCGCATCCGGGCGAGGATAAGAACGGCGACGCCTATTTCATGCGGACGCGTGGGAATCGCACGTTGCTGGCCGTGATAGACGGACTAGGGCACGGGCCAGGTGCGAAGGAGGCGGCGGACGTAGCGCTCGACCAGTTGGACGAATGGATGGGTGAATCGCTCGACGAAGTTTTGCCCGCGCTGCACAATGCCCTGCGCGCCACGCGCGGCGCAGTCATCGGCGCGGCGATTATTGACAACGCCGCCGAACGCTTTCACTATTCAGGTGTCGGTAACGTTCTGGTGCGCGTCTTCAATGCTCCAGAGCACACCACACCCATTTCGGCCAATGGCACGCTCGGCGCACGGCTCGGCCAGTTGCGCGTCTGGACATTCCCCTGGGCAGAGGGCGCGACTCTCATTATGGCGAGCGACGGCGTGAGCGCATCCTGGGACATAGAGTCTTATCCCGGACTCCTCCAGCGCGCCCCACAGCTTCTTGCCGGTGTCCTGATGCGCGATTATGGCCGCAACGCTGACGACGCGACCGTGCTTGTGGCAAGATGACGTTCAGTTTTAAGTTTCCAGTTTTCAGTTTTAAGCAAAGACAAGTTGCTTCTTCTGAAAACTGAAAACTCAAAACTGAAAACTGCTTTATGAAAGACATTACCTCGATTCGTCTCGGAGATGTGTATGTTCGCCGCGAGGGCGACATTGTGAAGGTGCGCGAGCGTGTGCGGCGATTGGCACGCGAGATCGGCTTTGATTCAACGACACAGATTAAGATTACGACGGCTGTCTCCGAAGTGACGCGCAACATTTACGAGTACGCGAAGTCGGGCGCAATCTCGCTCAGCTTGGCCGAGCGCGAGTTGGATTTCGGCTTGCTGGTGACGGCGCGAGACGATGGGCCGGGAATTGATGAAGCGACGCTGCGCTCCATCATGCGCGGCAATTATCAATCCTCTTCGGGGCTGGGCGTCGGACTCTCAGGCACTCGCAAATTGATGGATGAGTTCGACATTCAAACCAGGACGGGTGAAGGCACGCGCGTCACGCTCGTCAAGTGGATGCCGCGCGGCATGGCCGAAGATGTCAAGAGCCGGATTGAGGAATTGCGGTCGCATCTCGGCGAGGATGTCGAAGACTCCATGGTCGAAGAATTGCAGCAGCAGAATCGCGACTTCGTTAAGATTCTCAGCGAGTTGGAAGATAAGCGCGAGCAACTGGAAACGCTCAACCGGCAGCTCAACGAAGCCAACCAAGAGTTGAACGAAGCCAACGCGAAGCTGCGCGAGTTGGCCGAGATGAAAGAGGAGTTTCTGGCGCTCACCACACACGACCTGCGTTCCCCTTTGACGGTCATTAGCGGCGTCATCAGCTTCTTCACCTCTGGCCGCTTGGGCGAGCTTTCGCCAGAACAGAAGAACATGGTCTCGATGATGGAGCGCAACACGCAGAACCTGATCGAGCTGGTCAACGATCTGCTGGATGCCTCCAAGCTCGAATCCGGCACAATGCGCCTCGACATTGCTTCTTTCGACCTGCGCGATGTGATTAAGGAGCTGCACGAAACTATGTTGCTGCCGCTGGCAAAAGAGAAAGAGATCGAGTTGGTGGAAACATTCCCGGATGATTTACCATTCGTCCAGGCAGACCGCGCCAAGCTCCGTCGCATTCTGCTCAACCTGCTCGCTAATGCCTTGAAGTTCACACAGAAGGGTGGGCGCGTCGAAGTCCGCACGGAGCTTCAGGGTGAGCGCATCCGCGTTTCTGTCTCCGACACCGGCGTCGGCATCGCGCCCGAAGACGTTGACCGCCTCTTCGACAAATACGAGCAGACGCGCAGTCGCGCCACGCGCGGCGAGAAAGGCACAGGTCTCGGCCTCTACATCACCAAGCAACTCGTTGAGCTTCACGGCGGCAGTATCGAGGTGGCCTCTGAAGTCGGCAAGGGGTCAATTTTCTCTTTCACACTACCGATAAAACAGTGACAGGTAACAGGTGACAGGTGACAAGTTAAATCCTTGTTCTTTCCTGTCACCTGTCACTTGTCACCTGTCACGGCTCTTATGCACTATCACCTAATCGGAATCTGCGGAACGGCGATGGCGTCGCTGGCCGGAATGCTTCAGGCGCGTGGACACAAGGTTACGGGGTCTGACGAGAACGTTTACCCGCCGATGTCCACGATGCTTGCCAGCCTGGGCATTCCTGTGATGCAGGGCTACGACGCATCGCATCTCAATCCTGCCCCTGACTGCGTTATCGTCGGCAATGCCATCCCGCGCGGAAACGTTGAAGTCGAAGAGACTCTGAACCGCAAGCTGCTCTATCGCTCGCAGGCTGAGACGGTCAAGGAAGAGTTCATACGCGGTCGTCGCTCGCTCGTTGTCGCCGGAACGCATGGCAAGACGACGACGACGAGCATCGCCGCGTGGGTGCTGGCTCAGGGCGGGCTCGACCCGACGTTTCTGGTCGGCGGTGTGGTGCAGAATTTCGATGCCAGCTTTCGCGTGACGGAGAGCGACTATTTTCTGATAGAGGGCGACGAATACGACACGGCCTATTTCGACAAAGGCCCGAAGTTCATGCACTACCTGCCGGAGCTGGCGATTGTCGGCAACATTGAATTCGATCACGCGGACATTTACCTTGACCTCGACGCGGTGAAGACCGCTTTTCGCCGCTTGATGAATCTAGTGCCCGGCAGTGGCCGCCTGATTGCCGGATGGGATAGCCCGGTTGTTCGCGAAGTTGTCAGTGAGATGGGACAAAAACTCTACACCCGCCTTGAAACCTTCGGCACATCCCCTGATGCAATCTGGCAGGCACGCGACATTGATTACTCAACAGAGCTGGCCAGTTTTCGCGTCTTCCGCGAGGGGCGCGAGTGGGCGACGTTTGAGACGCCGCTCATCGGTGACTTCAACATCCGCAACTGCCTGGCCGTCATCATCGCGGCGGACGCCTGGGGGATTGAGCGAAACTCCATCGGGGATGCGCTTCGCACATTCAAGAGCGTGCGCCGCCGCATGCAGGTGCGTGGGGAGGAAAGTGGTGTCACGGTCATAGACGACTTCGCGCATCACCCGACCGCCGTGCGCGAAACTCTCTCCGCGCTCCGCACCAAGTATAAAGACCGCCGCCTCGTCGCAATCTTCGAGCCGCGCTCCTGGTCTTCGCGCCTCGCCGTCTTTCAGGAAGACTACGCGCAGGCTTTTCAAACGGCTGACTACATCGTCATCGCCAGCGTCTTCGACACTCACAAAGCCACCGAAAAGGGACGCGTGCTCGACACTCACAAATTGATCGAAGACATCGCCTCGCAGGGCAAACCCGCTTTTCAAATCGAAGGCGCGGACGGCATCGTGCGTCATCTCGCGCCGGTTTTAAGCGCGGGCGATGTCGTCGCCATCATGTCCAACGGCGGCTTCGGCGGCATCCACGACAAACTGCTTCAAGCGATACGCGAAGAGCAGGAGACAGGAGACAGAAGACAGGAGTCAGAATAAAAACAAAAGCGGTTCTCAGCCTTTTATTCTGTCTCCTGACTCCTGCTTTTCCCTTCTGACTTCTGAATTCTGCCTTTATCACACTTAAGCAAGACATTCGTAACTCTGGCGAAGCCTGCGAAGAGTAAAGGTTGCTGATGAGAAAGGCGACCGGAGGCTGAGGCGCGTTGAAGGAAGTTTCGCTGTTCAAGGAGGCTCTTAAAATCGCGGGGACGGCTCAGGTGGAAGACCTGGGGCTAGTTTCCAATATCTCGCGCCGCGACTTCGACGAGCGTCCGAGCTTTCTCTTCCGCGTGAAAGCGCCCTGTCTTGAGTACGTCAGCTTGATGATCGAAAGCGCCCTGCTGTTGAGGGCGAACCGGATGGGGAGAGTTTACGCGGGCTTCGGGAAACTCTCGCGGATGGAGGCAGTCGCGGGGCGTTACCTGCGGATAGCCGACCTCTCAGAGCGGGTTTACGTTTTCGGCGAACCTGACTGGAAGCCGCCGCGCCATCCGAACATGAAAGTGATCGCGATACACGCAGATTTCAGCCTCGCCCGCGAGTGCTTTGTCATTGCAGACTCTTCAACGTTGCGCGTGGCTCTGATCGGTGTAGATGAAGACGGAGCGCGCGTGCCTGTGCTCGAAGAACGAAACTTTCACGCCTTCAAATCGAGCGACCCCGCAACGGTAACGCAACTGGCGGCGATAGCCGAGGATTTGATTGATTCTTCTCCGGCGGCTTGAAGCAGGATTTCTATTTCGCAGCCCTCGCTTGTTTCTCTTCTTCGTCCGGCAATTCAACCATCACGGCTTCCGACTTTCTGGCCGCAGCGAGCGCGCCCTCAAAGCCGCCGGGCACGGTTTCAACTTTCGCAGAAAGCACGCGGCGGATGCCCTTCGGCAGCAAGCGCGGCGCTAATCCGGCAATCGCTTCCGCCAATTGCACCACATCTCCTCCACCGCGCCAGTGCTGACGAACGACACTCTCATCGGTGCGGCCAATCAATCTGAGAAGTGTCAGTGAAATCAGGTACGCATCGTCAATCTGCCCGACGAATGGCAGCAGGTCTGGGATCAAATCCAACGGCATCAGCGCGTAGATGACTGCTCCGGCAAAAAGCGCCTTCTCGGTGACGGGCACGCGCCGGTCGGTCAGTAGACGCCCACACAAAGAGATCATGTTCGGCAGGAACATCAACAAATTCTTCATCCGACGTTTTGCTTCAAGCCGCGCCATTTTCTTTAGTTTCCCCTGATGAATGCTTTAGCTAAATAAGATAGCGGTTTTGCAGAACTTTAACAAACCTACTCTTATACTTTTAGTGTGCGGGTGTGCCTCTCGCTATAGGAGAGATTTTAAGATAAGATGCGCGCCCGATACTTCATGCTTTTGGATTTCAGCAATCCACAATCTAATTTATGCCACTCGCGCCAGGTACAGTTCTACAATCTCGCTATCGCATCGTCGGCAAGCTGAGTGTTGGCGGCATGGGGACGGTCTACGAAGCGATTGATTTACGCTTCAACAGCCAAGTCGCTCTTAAAGAAACTCACTTCACCGAAGAAGCCCTGCGTAAACAGTTCGAGCGAGAAGCTCACCTACTCTACAAACTACGCCATCCAGCGATAGCGCGAGTGATTGACCATTTCACAGAAGGTGAAGGTCAATTCCTTGTGATGGACTATATTGAAGGCGAAGATTTAGGGGAGAAGTTGGAACACAAAGGCGGTGTGTTCCCTGTCGAAGCAGTATTAACCTGGGGTGACCAATTGCTCGACGCCCTTAGTTATCTCCACAGGCAGAACCCGCCGATTATTCACCGCGATATTAAGCCGCAGAATTTGAAGCTGACAGACACAGGGCAAATCATCCTGCTCGACTTCGGGTTGGCTAAAGGATTCGCAGGGCAGATTTCAAGAGTCACGACCTCAGGGAGTATCTTCGGATATACGCCCAACTATGCACCCTTAGAGCAGATTCATGGCACAGGCACAGACGCCCGCAGCGATATTTACTCTCTGGCTGCTACGCTCTATCACTTATTGACGGGCAAAGTTCCCCCTGATGCTTTAAGCCGTGCAATGGCATTGACGAATGAGCAGCCTGAGCCTTTGTATCCAGCCAATGCAGTAAATCCAAATGTTCCAAGCGAAGTAGCAAGCGTTTTGCAGAAGGCAATGGCGCAGAGTGCTAACAAACGCTTTGCTTCGGTTGTTGAGATGCGGCAAGCTTTGCAGAATACCAGTCAATCGATCTCGCCAGGTGAGACTCAGAGGGTAAAGCCGCAAGAGACAGTGCGCGAAGTTCTGCCCTCACCACTCGACGTTGTCCCACCGATTATCAATGGTGACAAAACAGAAGAGATAGTTTCGACACTGGTTGCGCCGCCGCCAGTGATACCACCGCAGCAATATAGAGATTCGTTTCCTCAACCTGTGCGAAAGTCTCGCCGCTTGCCTTTGATGATAGCTGGAATAAGCGCAGCACTCATCATTGGTCTTATCGTTTTTGCCATCGCTAAGCGGTCTGGCAGCACGACGGGAAACTCTGCGTCTGTACTAAATCTGGAAGGCACACGCTGGCAAGGGAAGATGGACGGATATGATAAAGAGCACGAAGTAATTTTGATTTTTGAGCAAAACGGGAAGATAATAGAGTATTTTGATGGCGATGATTATTATGGAACATGGACAACTCAAAGCAACAAAGTATTTATATCCATACCCGGTCACAGCTTAGATGGCACAATTGAAGGAGATGAAATGAAAGGGGACTACAGGTTCGACAGTATGGCTGCTGGAACGCCGGACAGATTTGTAGTACGCAGAATTAAAACGACCGGAAATGCTGCGATAGCCAACACTCAATCCTCTAATCCCACGCCTTCGACTTCGCCTGTGCTAAATCTCGAAGGTACAGAGTGGAAAGGGAAAAGATTCTATACTACTTACGAATTCGATGAAATTTTTAAGTTTATGCCAAACGGAAAAATGCAAGAGATAGATTCTAATTATACTTCCGATGGCACATGGATAATACAAGGTGACAAAGTGTTAATGAGTGTTACAAACCCCCGCAGTACTACTGGTACTTACAAAATAGAAGGGACAATTCAGGGAGACAAAATGAGCGGCGAATTTATATTGAGTGATAATTCCAGACATAGTTTTGTTCTGTATAGAGTCAACAAAGGTGTGTAGTACATAGAACCAAATAAGAGCCTGCCCTAATAAGATAGAGCAAGCTCTTTTCGCATCACAGCAATCTCAAGCTTTTGAATAAGCTCTGTGGGTGTGGCTTGCGCTTCAAAGCAATTCTCTAAGTGTGCCTCTCACTTCGTTGCGCCTCTAAAAATTGAGCGTGAGGGATTGAGGGGGTAAGAAAAGTTCAGTAAAACCGCACCTTATGTCTTACGCTAAATAAGATATTGTTTTCACCAAACTTTTTCCTGAATTAGCCTGGCGTTGTATCCCTGTACAAACTATCAAATTCCTCTTTGACTACCGGATAGCATTCGCACGTTTTTGCTTCTAACCCTTCGCGGTTGAGAACACGGAAATGACCGCGATTGTAGGTAATCAACCCTTCATCCTGGAGCTGCTTGGCAACGACGCTGATGCTGGCGCGGCGCACACCGAGCAGGTTCGCCGTAAATTCATGCGTGAGATAAAACTCCTCAGCGCCGAAACCGTCACAATACATGAGCAGCCAGCGGGCAAGCCGCACATCTATATGGTGGCGAACATTACACAGCACTGAGGTGGAGATTTGCGACATGAGCGCGTGTGTGAACTGCAAGAGATACTGCTGCAATTTGCCGCCGTGATTAAATGCTTCTTTCAATGCTGGCACAGCAATTTTCAATGCGTCACCTGCGCCTTGAACCATTGCGACCTTTGAGGCTTTATCAATTCCTAAGATTACGTCAACACCCACTAACCCTTCCTTTCCAGCTAGACCTACTTCGACGCTATCCCCATTAGGTAGCTCCGCCATAAATGAGATGATGGAAGAGGTCGGAAAATAGGCCTTGCGGATCGGGTCAGGCGGCTCAAAGAGAATCTCACCTAACGAGAGCGAGACGCGCTCAAGATTAGGTTCCAGCTTGTCGTATTCTTCACGGGGAAGAGCCGCGAGCAGGCGATTCTTGCTGCGTTGTTCAGATGTTGTGGCCATATCCACCTATCAAGCTTTTTTTTTATTGCTCATTTTCGCCAGCCCGTTGTAGAAGACGGCTCAGCAAGTTTTGCAACTGATCGGGTTCTTCTCCGAGATAATGTATCCAGTCATTTCCTTCAACATTAACGTCAGTGCCTTCGACATCCTTGTTGTACTTTTCAGGCATCACGACGAGCGGAGTGTGCCCATCATATTTTGCGTGGTTGCGAACTCTCCGCCCAACGCTCAACGCCTCATCCACAGACTTTCCGACCAGATTGACCAGCACTAAATCAGCGTGGACATGTCCGCCGCTGACTCGTTCGAGTGCGTCTTCTTCATCTGTCGAGACGAGGACGCGATAGCCTTCCCTGCGCAGATTGTGCACCAACGGTCTGCGTGTTTCGTCGTCCTCTTCGATGAGGAAGATGGTGGGTTGATTTCCCTGTTCGGTATTCATCCTTTTTGCCCTCCGTATCAAACCCATAATAATGACCCACAAAATTTTATTTGTCGGTACGGTTTGGGTCAATACCAATTTATTTCCGGCAGATTGTTGATTGAAGATCGGACGGTGAAGATAGCATGTTCGATGCTTTACCAGTGATAAAGCGGGCGATTAAGGCAGCACGCACACTGGCGGCTGCCGTACCTTTCCATCTTTAGTGTGCGCTCGGATACGGTTCTGTACGCTAACGGCTGGTACGGTCGGCAACATAAGCGTACAATCCGCACGTAAGCTAAAGAGCGGGCTTGTTCGTTAGAACGACTTACCATTCGCCATCAGGTCTAGCCGACTTCTCCTTGTGCCGATTGATTCCCAATCATTGCACGCGCAATCACAGGAGAATCCATGAATCACTCACAAAATCCGCAGCACACAATCCAGAACCGCATACTTGAGTCACTTCCGGCAGAAGAATACGAGCGAATTGCTCCTCATCTGGAAGAAGTCCGTATGAAACTGGGCGACATTATCTCTCAGCCGGACGAGAAGATTGAATACGTCCACTTCCCCAAGCGCGGGATAATCTCAATCTGCGCTGTCATGCGCGACGGCTCACAGGTCGAAGTCGGTGTGATTGGTAACGAAGGCATGTGCGGTCTGCCAGTCATCTTCGATACTAAGACCGCGCCGTTGCAGGCAATGGTACAGATACCGGATGGCGCGGTGAGAATGAGCAGTGAAGCGTTCAAGAGAGAAATTGAGCATTGCCCGTATCTTCGCCAGTCGCTAATGCATTACGCGCAGGCATTCTTCATACAGGCGGCGCAGACGGCGGCATGTAATCGTCTGCATCCGTTGGACGGACGGCTGGCGCGTTGGCTGCTCATGTGCCAGGACCGCACACAGTCAGACGTGTTGCCATTGACGCATGAGGTGCTGAGTATCATGCTCGGAGTGAGACGGGCAGGCGTCAGCGTAGCCGCTAATAAACTAAGAGCGGATGGTCTGATTGATTACCAGCGGGGTTTGATTCGCATTATTGACCGGACGGAGCTGGAAACTGTCACATGCGAGTGCTACCAAGTGGTGAGGAAAGCGTTTGACCGCTTCCTTGTTGCTAATCAGTGACCAAAATATTACGTTGCATCATCCTTCAATCTAAAGTGAAATTAAGAGTCTGGCCAAGCCGTGGCAGGCTCTTTTCGCATCACCCGCAATCTCAAGGCCAGTGGATTAACTTTGAGATTTTGGTGTGCCGCTTGTCCCGCCGTTTCAACATCAGGAAACTCTCGCACTCTGAATCAAAGTAGGCTAAGATGCTCAGGCATCACACAGGTCAGCCATTCAAACTTTGAATCCTTCTTACACTCTATCGAATATGCTTGGAAAAAATATTCCCCTTCTCGCCATTTGCTGTGCTCTCTTGATCGCTCCCGGATGCGGCAGCAAGAATGCCAATAACACTGTAGCCGCTAACACCACTTCTGTTCGTAGTGCAGAAATTTCAGGAGCAAATCCTCTTTCTTCACCAACAAGCGCGCCGACTCCTGGTACTTCTTCAAGAACAGTTCAGGTACACTTAACCGAAGTTGAAACCAACGCAGATTTAATAGATTCACCTCTCTCCAACTCAAAAATTATAATCAAGTCAGGGGAAACCAGTTTCGACAAAAAGACCGATAAAGACGGTGTGGTGGTGTTCGATTCAGTTCCCTGCGGGAATGATGTTATGATAACTGCCCACGATGATGAGAGCGATGAAGATACAGTTCTCCAGGCAAGGCTGGCTTGCGAAGGAACTCAAGTAGATTTAGGAGTGCTGACCAGACCGTTCGGAGGTAAATTCATTCTCGAACAGCGCGAGCCACAACACATGGAATATGATCCCACCAAAAACGTATGGCTGTCCGAAGGCAAGGTAGTCCCCAACGAAAAAGTCAGAGGGATATTAAGCAAGTACATGTCGAAGTAGGATTGCTAAACTTGAATTTGCTTGTAGTTCCACCTCAACCGCTGGAGAAAAAGGAGAATTATCCGAATGTCACAACGCAGCAAATTACTTGCCATCTTCATCATCATGGCTTTCGCCTGTTTGAGCGTTCCGGCAAGTAAGGCACAGGCGGCGCAGAATTCAAGCGCGGACGAAGCCGCTATCCGACGGGTCGTTAAGCAAGTTGAGGATGGCTGGAACGCACACGACGGGAAGGCTTTTGCCGCCCCATTCGCCGTGGATGCAGACTACGTGATAGTCAACGGCATGAAGCTCAAGGGGAAAGAGGCTATTGAAACGGGTCACACACAGATACTCACAACCATTTACAAGGACAGTCATAATGTGGGGACGGTCAAGAGCATCCGCTTCCTACGCCCAGATGTGGCGATTGTGCACGTCGAATGGAATTTGGAATTTAGCATGGGCGGCGAGACGAGAAAAGGCCACGCGATGAACACGATGGTCATGACGAAAGAGGGCGGTAAATGGAGCATCGCCGCATTCCAGAATACGCCCATTCAATCGGAAGGGCGGTAGTAATATTCTTGCGCCGACACCGAACTGCGTGAAGATGCTCAGCCGTCAATTCAGCAGTTCGGTTTTTCATCATTTGACTTTTGACTTCTGACTTCTGCCTCCTGTTTTATGATTCTCGAACGCTTACGCCAGCGCGCCGCCGCTTCCCTGCAACATATCGTCCTGCCTGAAGGCGACGACCCGCGCACCGTTGTGGCCGCGAGCCTCTGCGCCGAGCAAAAAATCGCCCGCATCACACTGCTTGGTAACGAAGAGAAGATTCGGAGTGCGGCGCAGGGCGCAGGGGTAAATCTCGGCGGCGTCGAAGTGATAGATCATCGCAAGGCCGCAGATTTCGAGAAGATGGCTTCCGTTTACCACGATCTGCGACGCGCCAAGGGCATGATGGCGGATGAAGCTCGCGCCGCGCTCGCCGACCCGCTTTATTACGGCAACTTGATGGTCAGGATGGGACGCGCGGACGGCTCGGTCGCGGGTGCGACCAATACGACCGCGCATACGGTTCGCGCCGCGCTGCACTGCATCGGCGTGCGCGCCGGGTTCAAGCTCGTCTCAAGCTTCTTTGTGATGGCGCTCCGTGATGAACGGTTCGGGCACGAAGGCGCGTTGATTTACGCAGACTGCGGCGTCGTGATAGAGCCTTCGGCGGCTGAGCTGGCGGAGATCGCCGTGACTTCCGCCGAATCCTGCCGCGCTCTGCTCGACACAGTTCCGCGCGTTGCCATGCTCTCGTTCTCGACCAAAGGCAGCGCGAAGCATAAGCTCGTTGACAAGGTGGTCGAGGCAACCAAAACCGTTCGCGCGCGCGAGCCGGAGCTGGAGATAGACGGCGAGTTGCAGGCCGATGCCGCGCTGCTTCAATCAGTCGCACAGTCGAAAGCTCCCGGCTCTGGCGTAGCAGGCCGCGCCAACGTGCTCATCTTCCCTGACCTGCAAGCTGGCAACATCGCCTACAAGCTGACCGAACGGCTGGCGGGGGCAACCGCCATCGGCCCTATCCTGCAAGGACTGGACAAGCCCGCCAACGATTTGTCGCGGGGCTGCAAAGCCGAAGACATCGTTGATGCCGTGGCGATTACAGCCGTGCAGGCACAGGCGCGCCGCAATAGCACACAATAAAATTCCCTGACGGGCAACTCCCCGAACACACCTCAGGCATCAAACCTCAGCCAAACGCAATCTCATCTCTCTTTAGTTTTTTTAGTGGAGGGCACTCAATTTATGGCTTCGCGCCGTTTATTTCTACTGTTAATCGCCTTTGCATTTATCCTGACGGCAGCGCCGGGGCTGCAAGCTCAGCAGACACGTCCGACGCCGACGCCCACACCTTCGCCGCGCGACGATCAAGAGCCGCTCAAAGTCTTCACCGAAGAAGTTCGTCTCCCAATCGTGGCGTTTGATGATTACGGCTACTTCGACCCGACGCTTGAGTTGAATGACATCCTCGTCATCGAGGATGGCGTTCAGCAACAGGTCAGAAGCATTCGTCATCTTCCGGCGAGCGTGCTGCTCGTGCTGGATGTTGATAGCCAGATTACTGTCGGCAAGAGACCGGAGACCACTCGCAGCATTGCCCTGCGCTTGCTCTCGCGCCTGCGCAAAAATGATGAAGTGGCCGTGCTTCAGTTCGGCACTGGCGTCCAGGTCTTGCAGAACTGGACAACGGAGACTGAAGGTATTCCGCAGATTCTCAAAACCAAGCTTCAATCCGGCAGGCGCGGACGACTTTCCGAAGCTATCGTAGCTTCGGCTGCGATGTTGAAAGACAAGCCTGCGGGCAGCCGTCACGTCGTCTTGATTACTGACGGGATAGAGACGCCCGGAGGCCGTGTGGCTTATGCGGATGCGGTCAAACAGTTGATTGCCGCGCAGGCCACCGTTCACGTCATCAGCTACACGGGGCTTGTCCGCGAGGCCATTGACAACCGATACAAGAAAGGAAGCGTCTCAGGCGGCGACGGCAGGCAAGGCAACCAGACACCGGGAGCGATGGACCCGACCATGTCTGATGGCAGCATCAATCGCACACCTTCTTTCAAGCTGATGACGATTGACACGGATCGAGCGATGCGGCGGTGGTACAAAAAATACGCGGAAGGAACAAAGGCCAACGAGCAGCGATTGGTGCAACTGGCGGAAGAGACTGGCGGGCAGTTGTTACTGCCCGAAACTGCGGACGATCTGCTGAAGAAAGCCGACGAGGTGGCGCACGACATCGGCGCGCAGTACGTCGTCACCTACACGCCCAAGCGCCCGCTCGCCTCGGCCACAGCGGGCGAGTATCGCAAGATAGAAGTCGCCCCACGCAGAACCGGAGTACGCCTTCGCACACGTCGCGGCTACATCGTCAAGACGGAAGAAGGCAAGAGGTAAATAGTTTACAGTTTTCAGTTTTAGCACCGTCAGGGGCGGATGATTTTAGCCCAGCCATTTATGGCTGGGAAACAGATTGATAAAATAATTGAGTCCCGTAGGGACGACTGAATATGAGCTGAACGTTTCTCTCAGTCGTCCCTACGGGACTCAGGTTTTATTTCCCGACCTATTCCCAGCACTCTCAGTGCTGGGCTAAATTCACGCGCCCCTGACGGGGCTAAAACTGAAAACTGTAAACTCCTTCTTATGTTGCGAGAGCCACCAGGTCGGATTCCGGCGCATTGATGACGGGCTGCCGCATTGAAACTCTCTCCTGTTTCTTCATCACCGAGAGACGGCGCAACTCTTCCCAGTCTTCACGTGGAACGCGGTGGAAAGCTTCCACGACATGCGGATCAAACTGGCGTCCCGCCCAGGCGTCCAGTTCTGCTGCCGCCACTTCGTAAGACCTGCCCCGGCGATACACGCGATCTGAGATCATCGCATCGAAAGCATCGGCGACAGCGAAGATGCGCGCGTTCAGGTCAATCTCACGACCGCGCAATCCGAGCGGGTAGCCCGACCCGTCCCAACGCTCATGATGCTGCGCGACGACTCGCGCCGCGCCTTCCAGAAATTCTATCTCGCGCAGGATAGCTTGCCCGTGCAGCGGATGCTCGCGCATCTTCGCCCATTCTGCTTCGTCGAGCTTCGCGGGCTTTCTCAAGATTGCGTCCGGCACGCCAATCTTCCCGATGTCGTGCAGGAGCGCGCCGAACTCCAGCGCGGTCATCTGCGCTTTATCCAATCCCAGCTCACGCCCCAGACGCAGGCTGAAAGTGAGCACGCGCTCCGAATGCCCGTGCGTTTCCGCGTCTCTGGTTTCCAGTGCGGCAGTCAACGCCTTGAGCGTCGAGCGATAAGCATCTTCGAGCGAACGGAGCGCTCGATCCAACTCGATGGTGCGTTGTTCGACCAACTCTTCCAGATGATTCTCGTAGCGGCGCTTGGCCTCGCGCAATTCGTAATGCTCCAGAGCGCGCTTGACGGCTGATTCAACCTGGCGCAGGTCAAACGGCTTCATGATGTAATCGAATGCGCCGACGCGCAGGGCTTCGATGGCGCTCTCGATGGTCTGCATTCCGCTAATCATCACGACGACCGTTTGCGGGGAAAGGGAGAGCACATGCGGGATCATCTCAAGCCCGCTCATCCCGCCCATCGTGATGTCGCTGATAATCAGATCAATTTTTTCGACCACCAGCCGATCAAGCGCATCTTCAGCCGAAGAGACTGCTGCGCAGTCGTAATCAAAACTGAGCAGGTCACACAGGATGTCCCTGATGTCCGGCTCATCGTCAACGACCAGCACACGTGCGCGCCCGCAGCTTGCTTCAAGCATATCTTCTAATCCACCTATTTTGGAGAGATACGAGAGGCCAAGCCAGTGAAACGGCTTCCTCTCAAACGGTAAGGATTAACATTAAGGGAGAATGGGGCTGGGCGCTTTGTGGTTCGAGCGCCCACCAGTAGGCACAAACATTCTACAATTAAGCTGCTTTCGTTGGCAATCAAGATTTTGCCAGCCGTGCGCGGGCGGTAGTTGACGCGAAACGCGGCTGCCCACTATCATGCTCTCTCACAGCGCGCCGGAGTGGCGAAATTGGTATACGCACCAGACTCAAAATCTGGCGTCCGCAAGGATATGGGGGTTCGAGTCCCCCCTCCGGCATTCAATTTGGTAGAAACCGCTGGCTCTTCCCAAATTTTCCCACGGGTTGATCTTTTTTCCTCGCAATTTGCGCGTTAGTTAATGAAGGCATCATCAATGACTTTCCTCGCTCGGCAAATCAATTTCGACAGATTTTGAAGGAGGTTCCCCACCATGTTTGCATCGAAGAGTTTGCGCAGGGCGCTCATTCTCACATTCGTTCTAGCGGCTTGCTCCTCTTCCGTGGCGCTCGCCCAGAAGAATCAGAAACAGCCTTTACCGACGGGCAAACCCGTCGCTTGGCGTGACGCCGGAGACATCGCCACGCTCAATTTGCTCCACGGCCCGGGCTCAGAGGAGATGGCTCCCCAGGCTCCGTTCACCTTCGTCTCGGAAAGTAAGCTGGGCGCGTCGCCCAAGTTCAAGGTGAAGGACGCGCGCGGCGTCACATGGTCAGTGAAGATGGGGCCTGAGGCGCAGGCCGAAACCGTTGCCACCCGTCTGGTCTGGGCGATGGGCTACTTCGCCGACGAAGCTTACCACTTCGACCGCGTCGAAATTCAGAACTTGCCCCGACTCACGCGCGGCCAGGAATTCCAGACGGGCAAAATCGTGCGCGACGTGCGCATGGAACCGAGACGTGCTGACGTTAAACGCGGCGCGATCTGGGATTGGCTGCAAAACCCGTTCGTCGGGAAGCGTGAGTTCAACGGCCTGAAAGTCCTGATGGTGCTGGTAGCCAACTACGACACCCGTCTCGACAACAATCAGATTTACTATGGGAAGCATCCCGAGACCGGCGAGATGGAAGCACGCTACGTCGTCACAGACATCGGCGCGACGTTTGGCAAAGTGGGGGGCATGGGCGGTAAGCGCTCCAAGAACGTTCTGGAAGATTTCCGCGCGACCAAGTTCATCGAGAGCATCGAGAACGGCATGGTCAACTTCGATTACCACACGAAGCCGTCCGGCGCGGGCGGCGCTTTCGCTTCCGTTTTCGGCGGTGGTTACGGCAAGCGTCAGGCCAACAAGGAAAAGGCCATGCGCAGCATCCCCCTGGAGGACGCTCGCTGGATCGGCGGGCGGCTCGCCCTCCTGAGCGATGAGCAACTGCGCGATGCTTTCCGGGCAGCCCACTACGACAACGCCACGATGGAAGGCTTCGTCACGGTGCTGCGCGGACGCATCAACCAGCTCACGCAGTTGCCGTCATCAGTGCCCGTCGCTACCGGGCAGAACCCAGGGAGATAAAGGTTTAACTTATGACGAAGAAGAACAATCCGGTTCGCGTTAGCCTTCGCCTGTGGCTCATAGCCCTGGCCGCCATGCTTGCTTTGACAGGCATGGCGGCTTCGGTTACGCAGACGAAGACCTCGGCAGACAGCATCGATAACTTCGGCAAGGTGAACGAACATTATTACCGGGGCTCGCAGCCCCGTGCTGAAGGGTTTGCCCGGCTGAAGAGATTAGGCGTGAAGACGGTGATAGACCTGCGGAAAGACAACGAAAGCGAAGAACCGGAGTGGGTGCGTGCAGCGGGGATGCAGTATTTCAACATCCCCTTGAAGGCCAGCCAACCGGCCACGGAAGAGCAGACCGATTACTTTCTGAAACTGGTCAACGATCCCAACAACTGGCCGGTCTACGTGCATTGCAAAGGCGGGCGGCATCGCACGGGCGCGTTGACGGCCATCTACCGGATCACACATGACGGCTGGACGGCTGACCAGGCTTACGAAGAAATGAAGAAATACGATTTCGATCAAGGCTTCTTCGGCGGCCCCGCGGCGCAGAAGAGATATGTCTATTCGTTCTACCAGAGACATGGCACTGCGGGAGGCCAAAAAGTGAAATAAGCCTTAGTGGGATGCGCGCTGAAAAATCAGCCACCAACTCACATTAGCGCTCGAAGAAAATGCCCCGTCAACGATATCCTGTTGACGGGGCATCTTGTTTTTGACGTACCGGCTTATCAAGTCTGTCGTTAGTAGCGTCTGGCAGAACGACGACGCTTACGAATGCCATACGTGTAAACAGCCGCGCCGCCGCCGCCCACAACAGCCCCAATCGCCGCGCCTTTCTTGCCACCGGCAACCCCGCCTATTATCGCGCCACCCAATGCTCCCCCGGCAGTCGTTATTTTATCCCGATGCTTCTGCCAGAAGCTGCGACCGTGTTTGTGTCCATCGCCGACGCAAGCGCGGTGCGTATGCCAGACGTTGCCGTGCCTATGCCGGAGGTTGCCGCATTGCGCCTGCGCTCCCGTTGGCACAACAAAGGCAAGCATCGCGACCGTAATGAGAACTGTTAAGATTCGCTTCATTTCTTACACTCCCCTTTCAATGTACAGTATTCATGGGAGAGATGATTGTGAATTTGGGTTAAGTATAGAGTTAAATGGGGGAAGAATGAAAGCTGACTTTTTGCAGGGTAGTGGTTCAGTGTGAATTGAGTGTTCACGCAAAGGGTTGTTCACTATAGAGACTGGAGAGGACACTGAGGATGCCCAGAGGCTTGAATCTCTGTGCCCCTCTGTGCTCTCTCTGTGTCTCTGTGGTGAATCGCCTTTCACGCTTCATTCACCTTCAAACAGCCACAGGCGCTGAGATGTGCGGATGCGACTGGTAATTGACCAACTCAAAATCCTCGAATTTATAATCGAAAATCGAATCCGGCTTTCGCTTGATGACGAGTTGGGGCAAAGGATATGGCTCGCGGCTCAGTTGCAGCCGAACCTGCTCCAGGTGGTTTGAATAGATGTGGCAATCACCGCCCGTCCAGATAAATTCGCCCGCTTCCAATGAGCACTGCTGGGCGATCATCGAGGTCAACAGCGAATAGCTGGTGATGTTATATGGCACGCCCAGAAAGCTGTCTGCCGATCTCTGGTACATCTGGCAGGAAAGCTTGCCCTCGGCCACGTAGAATTGAAACAGCAGGTGGCAGGGAGCCAGAGCCATCCGCTCTAACTCGCCGACGTTCCACGCCGAGACAATCAAGCGGCGTGAATCCGGGTTGATTTTGATTTGCTCAACGACCTGACTGAGCTGATCTATCATCCGGCCATCAGTTGTTTCCCAGCGCCTCCATTGCTTGCCGTACACCGGCCCAAGCTCGCCCTCGTCACTAGCCCATTCGTCCCAGATACTGACGCCGTTGTCTTTCAGATACTTGATATTCGTCTCGCCACCGATGAACCACAGCAGTTCGTGAATGATTGAGCGCAGGTGAAGCTTCTTGGTCGTGACGACGGGGAAGCCCTCCTTTAGACTGAAGCGCATCTGGTAGCCGAAGACGCTGAGAGTACCTGTTCCTGTGCGGTCATTTTTCCTGACACCGTGTTCCAGGATGTGGCTGAGATAATCTAAATACTGTTTCATCCTCTGTTCCCTGCTGCGAGAAGCCTGGTGCTCGATTGGTAAAAGAGCTGCGGCGATGTTATATAGAACTTACGCAAGAAAGCAAAGTTTCTGCTGGCAACGCAAATTAATCAAGAGAGAGGGCGCGGCAGACTGCCACCCGCGCGCCGTGAGCGAGAACTAATATGAGTTGGCCTGTCGGAATACGCGTTGACGAACGAGCCCCGGACTTCACCTTGAAAGATCAGCGGGGCGAAGACTGGCGGCTGTCTGAGAAACGCGGTCAGGTAGTTGTCATGCTCTTTTATCCGGGCGACGCCACTCCTGTCTGCACAAAACAGTTGTGCTCTGTGCGCGACCGCTGGGCTGATTACCGTGCGACGGGAGCGGAGATCGTCGGCATCTCGACCGACACGGTGGAATCACACCAGCAGTTTAGCGAAAATTACGAACTTCCTTTACGCCTGCTGGCGGACACGGACGGCCACGTGACGAATCTTTACGGCGTGCGCTCATGGATACCCGGACGCTCCGCCCGCGCGGTCATCGTCATAGACGCCCACGGCGTCGTGCGCCATCGTCAAGTCCAGCCGCTCTCGCTCTTTCGTCCAAAAGATAATCAGGTCATCGAAGCTATCAGGATGGCACAGTCCGACGGAGCGGCACGCGCCAACAGCGCGGCGTTGTAGTTTCACTGGAGGAAATTTTTTAATTATGTCAGACAAGATTAAGTGCGCGCGTTGCGGGCAGAAGCGTCCGGCGCTCGGATACGCTCCTGTTCCAACAGAACTCGGACAAAAAGTAGGCGTGGAAATCTGCCAGCCGTGCTGGGCTGAGTGGCTTCAGAAACAGTCGCAGATTATCAACCACTACGGGCTAGACCTTTCCAACCCGGACACTCATGGCTTCCTCTTCGACAATATGAAAGCTTTCTTCTACGGCTCAAGCGACCTGGCGCAGATAGACACGTCGAAGGAAGGCAGCGTCAAATGGTAATGGGAAAAGTCGTGAAGGGTAGATGGCAGAGCTTGAAGAGTTGTCTTGCTGTTCCCGCCCCTGACAGACCGGAGAAGCAGACTACAAGATGTGCGCGCCTGATCTGCGTTCATCTCTGCACGAAATGAGGACAAGGCTTTATCCGGCATCCACGTAACTTCACCCAAATCAACGAGTGTTCTATTACTGATGCAATGGCATAAAGATTGCCGATGTCTCTCTTGAAAGGGAGGGTTAAGAAGCAATGAAGAACTTGGGAAGAGGGATCGGCGGGGCTATCCTGACGTTCGCCTTTGTCTTTGGTCTGTATTCTGCGACCAGCACCACGGCGCAGGCGCAGTGGCGCAATGATGGTCAATACCAGCGTCGCGACCGCGACCGCGACTCTAGCCGGAATGAGAGTCGGGATCGGCGGCGGAACCGGAACTGGGACGGGCGGCGAGACCGAGACAGGGATGGCGTTGATGATCGTTATGAGCGGACTAACGGTTACGGCTATGGCAACAATGGTCGCTATGGCAACAACAGCGGCTATGGCAATAACGGCGGTTATGGGAACAACAACGCCTACCGGGTTGCTCTGAATCAAGGCTATCAGCAAGGCTTGAGCACCGGCGCAAGCGATGGCCAAAATGGGCAGAGCTATAGCCCGCAGAGGTCACGCTATTACAGAAATGCCTCATCGCAGGCTTTCCGTGACGGCTTTGTGCAGGGCTATGACGAAGGTTATCGCCGCTACGCTGGAAACAACGGAGGCTACAGAAGGGGCAACTCAGGCCTCGGTGGCATTCTTGGCGGAATCTTTGGCAGACCTTAAGTTGGCGACAAACAGCAATAACGTCTAACCACATTTGAAAAGCCGCGACGATAAATCGCGGCTTTTTTTGTCTGCCCTCAAATTCAAAGAAGATTAAAAATCGCTGACGGAGACGGCCTGCACGGCATCCTGTAAACGTGGTTCTTGCTCCGCAGGAGCAGGCAGCCGGATGATTTGGTCAGAGCGCCTGGTATCGCTCAGCATTTGAAATCTGGTTGTGATGAGATGAGGGACGCTCAAGCCGAGGCTGGCGTCCAGTTCGCATAATTGCTCGGCGAGTGCCTTTTGTGAAATTCGCTCGAAGGCGCGCCGCAGCTCCACCTCGGCGGCGCTCGCTCCATCCGCGATAATCAATTCAAAATCATTTCCACCGCTCGCCAGTCGCTTCGCAAAACTCTGCAAGCTCATGCGCCCTTCGTTATAAATCGTCCCCGTTGAGACAATCAACAGATGCCGACTCTCGGTTTCAAGCTTTGTGTTTATCGCACGACGCGCAAAGGCCGGAGTCAAATCTCCATCTCTCATCACGATGAGAAACAATTCGCCGCACACGCGCGCGACCATGCGCGCCTCGCCATCGCCTGCGGGCCGCTCGACGGCGATCTCGCTCTCCGAGATGCCGAGGTTGCGAAGGATAGCGTGGAGACGATTAACCAGCCATGCGCCGTCTTCCAACAGCACGGATGAAAATTGGGTCGGGGCAAGGACTTCTTCGACCTTCTCATCTGCTATGCCTGTACCGCACACGCTGCACCTCGCCTGGCTAATCGTCACGACGGCCAGGGCGTCCGCCGAAGGCAGGCTGAACAAGGTGTGACCGGATTTGCGGCAACTGACCAGCACCTCGCGGCGGAGCAATCCGGCTTCTAAAAGTTTATCCACCGAAAAGTCAAATGTTGCGGTTGCAGCGTCGTCCGACGATGGATTGACGGGGTAGCCTTCCGCGTATGCTTCCTTTGCCCGACGTAAAAAAGCTCTCGCGTCATTATCTTCCAACAACTTCGAGGCGCGCACGCGTTCGCGAGCATTCTCTCGGCAAGCAATCGTTGACAAAGAGTCGGCATCTTGTTTGGCGACAAAGCGCATGAAACCCTGGTGAATCGCCGCCGAGTCCTGCCGCCAGGGCAGCAACTTCACCACAGCTTCATCTTCGACACTCTCCGGCGATTGATCGCCCGTATCCGCCAGGCAGAGATTTATCGTTTGACAAAAAGAATTGAGTTTCCGCAGCGGCTCGGCAGTTCGCGGCTCGTAGACAACTCCGGCGCGCATTCTCGCCGCAGACCCGGATTCTCCGTCCCCGAACAGCAGGAAAAAGATGTGATCTTCAAAGCAAAAAATATCGCCGTTAACGTATGAAGCGTGTTCGTCCGAGTTGGCTGAGGCAGCGACGAGGTACTCCATCGCTGCGACCTGTTTTGTGTCTATCAGCACCTGTTCGTAGCAGTTTAAGCGTGTCGAGCGGATGAGCGGGATGAATTCTCTTTCCTGAAGTTTTTCCAACAGGCCGAGGCGACCTTCGTCGTTTAGCTCATGCTCCAGAATCCTACTGGCGAGGAGTAACATATTTGTGATTCCCTCTTATCCTGCAATCAAACTCGATTCAAGCGCCGTCCAGACCGCTTCCCTTAATGTCACGGTTCGTCAATCCGGTGAATTGATTCTCACCGGCACAGTCTCTTCACCCGAGGCCATTCTGGAGTAACGACGCCCGCGCGCAATCCTGAGCGCGAGGGCTTCATAAGCTTCCATGCCGGGGCGATGCTCCTCGACGAAAGCACTTGACACGCGCCCCTTTTCAACACGGACGACGACTTTGATAGTCTCTGCGCTCGTATTGGTTAGCCCACTCCTGTCTACACCCGCGCTGCTCGCTTTAGCCGTCTCTGAAAGTGCGGCGGCGATGTCTCTTTTGACGAGCCAGCGCGTGATCGCAACCACTGTTATCAGGCTAACAAGGAGCGAGATAATTGCGCTGGCGATGAGTACCCGCCGATTGCGACGACGATTGGCAGCTTCCAGCGATGAGGGGGGCAAGGCTAAAACTTCCCTGGCTCTCGGTAACGCTTCTTCGTCACGCGCAACGGATGTCACGGTCTTCGCTTCGGAAGATGTCGAGAATGCTTTGCCGTTTCCCTGAGTGGCTTCAACGTCTATCGTTTTTTCGTCCCAGCAGCCCAATAACTCCAGGATGACTTTTTGTGACGACTCGTTGATGGAACGGCGCGGCGGCTGAATAAGCGGGTTGAAGTTAAACGAAGCGTTCGGTTGTGACAGAGCCACCAGCACGGCCTGTAAACCGCCCATGCTATTAAGCTGTGCGTCAACCAGATTCCCATCCACGAAATAGAGCGAACAGGGACTGATGGAATATTCGATTAACAATCGCCCGGTCTTGCCCTGATGACGCAGAATGCCGATCAAATCCGCCAGCGGATAATCGTTCAGGTGTCCTGTCAGTGCGATAAAACTCGTGCCTTGCATTCAGTTCCTCTTCAATCCGCGCGCGCCTTTCCTTAATCTCTACTCAATACCCTGATGTCACGCTCGCCGACGATTTTCCATCCCTCATCCGTGCGCCGCCATTGCATCTGCTGAATGACATCGCCGCGCCGCTCGCGTCCCTGCACTTTCATGACGTATCCCTTGCGGAATTTTATGGTGGCCGTGCGATCATCCGAACTGATGGTGATTTCAGGAGCGCCCACGCTCACCTCGATTGTATCCGCACGTTGAAACAAACGAACTCTGTCCGCGCGCACAAAATCTTGAGAAACATTACGCGCACGGTAGTAAGTATCAACCTCGGAATTGTAAAATCCCATCAACCTCTCCAGATCGCGCGCGTTGGTGGCAGCAACCCACTCGCCCAGCGCGCCGCGCAGCGATGCCAAAGCCCCTTGGGCGCGTTGCGTGTCCGAAGAATTGTCCGCCGCTGACGGGTTTTTAACTATCTCAGAGATGGCCTGGTCGAAATAATATGTAATATTCCGGTAAGTTACTTCCGTCGGTTGTGGAGTTACTTTGCCCCCTTCATAGACGACCGTCGAGGTAATCATTTTCACCCAGTTGCCGATGGCATCATATTCGTATGTGTAAACCTCCCGGCTCACAATATTATTGTTATTATCGCGCACAGTCTTCTCGGTCAGGTTGCCTTGCGCATCATGCACATACTCCTCTTTCCCGATCTGCGAATTGCTCGAAACCAAAAAATATGAATTGTCGGTTCTTTTCCCTTGCTGATCGTAGGTCGTTGACTCCAACAATTCGCGCGGCCCTTCGACCAGCTTGCCGGATTTAAGTGAAAGTTTCGCAGTTTCGGTGCGTACCCTGTTGGCTGGCCCGCTGAGGCCGTCATTTTCTTTATCACTGCCAAGGGGTGTTAGTGCGGCTGGTTGAGCGGCTCCAGAATTTTGTTGAATCCACCCTGAAGAGATACTAAAACCGACGGCAAATCCGATAGAAGCTAACAGAAGGATAGCGAGCGCCCCAAGCGCGTTGATTTTTCGGAACATCAAACGGATCCCCGAAGGCTCACAGCACGCAATCCGCGCTGCATACAGTTTGGTTCAGACCATTTGAAAGAGGGCAAATTTAACTCTTGCACGAGGACAACATCCTCATGGCGCGACGCCTTGCCCAAGCATGACTTCCCTTTCCCTACAACACTAGGCCGCAATAGCTTTAGGCTACATATCGTGCCGGGTTACAGACTTATATACAACATTTTGTAGAAAGTCTAGTGGCTAGTTTTTAATATATCGGGCAAGTTATGGGAGTAATCAGGGGTGAGAATGTGAGGGGAACTGTAGGGGCAGGGCTTGCCCCTGCCCGTCTTCACTCGATAACACGCGGGCAGAGGACTTGTCCCTGCCCCTACATAAACAATCCATGCACTCCATTGAAATTGCTCTAGAGGATGCGCGGAAGATAAACATTTCTCAGGGTCGCCTGCTGCCCGCGCGGATAGTCAATTCCGTTCCGTTCCTCAGTTCGAGGTCATCGCGTCCCTGAATGTAAACAGAGCCAGCGCCGACACCAGCGCCAACGCCAGCGCCGATGGCCGCTCCCTTCCCGCCACCGGCAATCGCGCCGATGATTGCGCCGACCGCCGCGCCAATCGCCGCCCGCTGTGCAGTGCGATTCGTCCGGTTATCTCTCTCCTCGACAGTCGTAGCGCCTTCCGTGTCCACACGCACATCTTCACCGTCCACCGGCTGCACGCTTTCGATGAATCCGGCC
This sequence comes from Acidobacteriota bacterium, assembly GCA_032160705.1. Lineage (GTDB taxonomy): Bacteria > Acidobacteriota > Blastocatellia > Pyrinomonadales > Pyrinomonadaceae > QHXM01. Next base: position 111,983 of record JAVHVE010000002.1, read on the forward strand.
ATCCCTGCCGTGCGTCCGTCGCGCAGGCGTATCTGCCGGAAGTCGAGCGTCATTTGAGCGCGCCCCGAAAAAGGCCCGGAGCGATCAACTCGCGAAACATTTCCTTCAATGGTCGCTCCCTCATACTGCGCCGGTGCGCGAACTGTCATCGTGAAGGGATCGCCTTCCTGCGATTCAGCCGTGCTGAGATTATTGTTGAGGACAGCCACGAATTGCGTCCCTTCAGGAACGGTCAAAGCGTAAGTCTCATTGCGCCTCTCCGGGGCGGGAGGCGCGGGTTGAGGTTGCGGCGGCGGGTCGCGTCTGACGATCACAGGCGGTGCAGGCCGCTCGCTATTTCTGCTGCTGCCATTCGGTGAAGATCGCGGGATATTCCTGGCAGCGGTGGTTCGCTCTGCCTCCGGCTCACCATAGACGCTCCACCGCGCGACGTTGGAAATCTTGTCATAGATGCTCTGGACGATGACCGGCTGGCCGATCTCTTGAGAGAAGATGCGGCGCGTCACGCGCAGGCGGCGACCCTGATCAATCGGAGAAAAGGTGACGCTAAATTCGTCATCGCGGCTGCCGCCGGAGCTGACCATCAGATCATCGCCCTGAAGCACCGCACGGGTTCGTACCGTGTGGCCGTCCCTGGCGGGTTCTGTGCGCTCGCGCCCATCGGCCTCGAAAGTAATGCGCGGGGCGCGCGTCGAGGCAATGCTGACAACAGCCCCGTGTCGCTCCAGGGTAATCTTGTCCGGCGAGGTGAGACGACCGACCAGCTCATCAAACTTATCTTGATCCACGTCGAACGCATACGCGCTGAACGCGCGTTCGGCGGCGGTTTGCGGGTTATCGCTGTTGGCGACATCGAGACGGTAGACGCCCGTGAGACGAGACTCGCCAGCGTTGTTCGTCTGGCGACTGGCTGCGGGCGGCGGCTGGCGACGCCTCTGCGGCTGCTGTCCCTGTACAGTCAGGCTCATGCTGGCAAGCGCGACTACAAGCATTGCCGCGAGAATGCTTCTCAATCTCTTCATTGACTCTTCCCTCCGAGAGACAATCGATCTGCCCCAGCTTCTACAATCCGGCGCAGCACGGCGAGAATAAGAGCCGTACTACGCATCGTATTTTGTCACAGGGGGATTATCTTTTTGACTACAGGGAGAGGCGCATCTGGATCGAGTGAAGATTAAAACGTCCGGGTTTATTATGCAAGCCGGAAAACACTGAAGGACACACGGGCGCGCTCGAGCGCAACAGCCGGGGCACAATTTATCAATCACGATTTACGTTTGACGACTCCTTCCCCTCTTTCCTCTCTCATTTCTCGCATCAGAAAATAGTTGAGCGCGGTGCGGATCACGGCGATTGCGCCGAGCTTGCCGATCTGATCCCAGCTTGGGGCGATGGCGGTTGAGAGAATGTCTGCGCCAAGTTGAAATTCGAGTGCGAGAGCCAGAAAGCGCGCCAGCGTGAGACGCACGCGGTTGAAGTTTTCCAGTTGCGGCGGAACCAGCGCACGAAAAAACTGATACCCTGCCGCAACGACTCCTAAGCCGATAATCACCGCGCCGGTGGTTTCGACGATCAGCCGCAGCCATTGCACAGCATTGATGATCGAGCCTTCAACAAATCCTTCGTGCGGGGCCTGGATGAGATTGTTGGCACTCTCCAGCACAAAATTAAGCATGATGAGGCCAAGCTTAGAAGAACTGCGAATTTTATGCTAGAGAAAAAGAGAGCGCAGGGAATTATCACCGAGAGAGCTAAAACTTAGGCCGCTCTCTCGGTGACAATTCCCTGCGCATCTGAAATAAGATAGCTCGCAAAAGCCAGAGTTTTAGTGGGTGCTATGCTGAGCGGTCTTCACCTTCGCGCGCCTGACAACTCTCTTGGCGACGCGCCTTTTATTCTTCCTCTTACTCGAACTCGTGGTTGACCCGCCCGCGCCGTTGCCAGCGCCGTTAGCGAAGACCAGGCCGGACGCGCCCAAAGAGAGGGCGAGGGATAAGGCGACGACTTTAACCGCCTTCAAGAATGTAGATTTCATCGAAAAGCTCCTTCGTTATTGTTAAGGGGAAACGTATTTTTTTTGTGAACTCACAGCAAACTTTAATTGCTGAAAGATAATGACCGGCAAAGCGTTTAGACGCGCATCAGAGATGCGCCAGCCTTTCGGCCTTTGCCAGTCCAGCATTAGAAGCCTATGCCGAACCCGGCCAGCAAGTCAACAGCTACAAAAGCGCCTCGTTAATCTCTAGCGCCGCGCGGTGTCCTGATTGAATCGCTCCCTGCATCCAGCCGGGCCAACTGGACGTGTGCTCGCCCGCAAAGTGGATGCGACCTTCAGGCCGCGCGATGTGCGGCAGAAGGTCTGACATCTGTCCCGGCTTAAACCAGGCATAAGCGCCACGCGCCCACCTGTCTTCATCCCAGCAGACGGACGTGCCGCCTTCAAAGTTTTTGCGAATCGCAGGGTAAACCTTCTCCACCTCATTGAGCGTGAAACTGAGACGCTCCGTCTCTGTCATCTCCGTCACGCGCCGCGCCTGCTCGCCCGCCATGTAGGCGTCGAGGATGCCGCGCGTGCCTCGCTGGCTGAGCGTTGAATTAACAATCGCCATGATGGGCAGGTCTGTGTAAGCGGAGACGCCAAGTCCTTCGCCTGTCCAGAATTCTCTTCTCGACTGCAAATAGACCCGCGCGGCGGAAGTGTACGGCAATTCCCTGATTGCTCGCTGCTTCGCAACTGAAAACGGCGGGGAGACTTCCATCTCCTTGAGAATGGAGAATGGGAGTGTGCAGATCAGATACTCGGCAGCGATTGTTTCGTGAGCGCCCGCTTGCAAGTAAGTCGCGCGCACACCGCGCGCCTCATGTTCGATCCTGACAACGGGCGAGCCGTAGCGAATCTTCGACGCGAGCCTTGCGGCCAGAGCCGCGGGCAACAAATCCGTTCCGCCTCTGACTGTGTACAACTGCCCGGAGTTCAGATTGAGCGCAGCCTCTCTGAGCACCATCAACGCGGATACCCTGTCAACGCCGTCTCCAGTCAAATCCGCGTCATTCAACCTGAGCAACCGCACGGCCTCAGCGGAAGCACCCTGCTGGCGAAGAAATTCCGCGTAAGTCATCCGGTCATACTTTTTCAACTTCTCCGGCGGCCAATTCATTGCTGCCGCATCGCCCATCTCTTGCACGACAGGGATGACGTATTTATCCGTCATCCCGCCGAGTCCCAGTCTCTTTTCTTCCGGCGACAAATCGAGCGGCCAAGTTGTCTCGCGTGCCTGATTGGGGCTGATTCGTTTTCCGCGAAGATAGTAAACAGGCAGGCGCTGCCTTGTTGGAACAGCAATGAGCGGAAGGCGAAAGAGCCTGATGTATTGCATCACCAGGTCGTGAGACTCTGGGATGAACATCGCGCCCGCTTCGGCGTGCAGGCCGTCGGCGAAAGGCGCACGCAGGGTATGAACGCGCCCCCCTGCGCGCGTTCGGGCTTCGAGAATCGTCACGTCATGCCCGGCGCGCGTCAGTTGATAAGCAGCAGACAGCCCTGCCAGTCCTGCTCCGAGAATGACAATTCTCTTCCGGCGAGAAAGCGCTCCTTCCAAGTTCTCGCCCGCCGCCCGCGTTTTAAGCCGCGAGGCAGAAAGCGCGGCAAGAGCCAGGGCGCTTTCGGTTAAGAATTCCCTGCGTCTCATCTTTTGTTTTGAAATCCTGTGAAAAGAGTTCTGATAATGCTTGCGCGTACCCTTGAAACTAAGTTATCATCCGCCATCCTAAAGAATGCCTCGTCTGGATTCAACGCTTTTCGCAAATGTTTATTGGCTCAATAACAGGAGAAAATCAATGAAGATGAAATTGGCGGCACTGCTTGCCGTAATCACGCTCGGGTTGGCAGGCTGCGGCGGGGCCAGCAACAACAGCAATTCGTCCAACTCATCGAATGCCGCCAACAAGGCAGGCAACACGACCTCCTCGACCACTGCGCCAAAGGCCGACGAGAACATGGTCAAGGCGCAGGCCAATGCAACCGACGAAGTGGGCGGCACGAAAGAAGGCTGCAAATGTTCAGCAGCCGGAATGAAGTGCGCGACCAAGCCGGGCGAGAAAGGCTGCTGCGGCGGCAAGGACGGCGCTTGCTCTTCGATGGTTGATGGCAAGGCCTCTTGCTGCGCGGGTAAAGGCGGCGACGGCGAATCGTGCTGCTCGGCTTCGGGCAAGATGGCGATGGACGACAAGAACGCCTGTGCCCCCGGAGAGAAACCTGCTGCCGCTCCGGCTGGCAAGAAATCCTGAAGCGCTTCTCTTCAGCACTCGACAATTCTTAGATTAAAACGGACGGGCGACCTTCGTGCGCATGAAGGTCGCCCGTTTTTCTTGCGTCTGGTCAAATAACTGATTTACTATACGACCGCTTTAGTCACCTTATCTCTTTCTTCATGCTTTAACGCCGGGCAAGCTCTCTGGTAACAAGCTGCCTGCTTTTAGATTCGCTGCGAAGCAATCAAAGTTCTGTCAGGCGGACTGACCTTATTCCTACGGGAGGGATGATAACTATGAAGAGACTTACAGTGCTCTTTGCGGGCGTGACGCTCGCTTTGCTGACGTTCGGGTGCGGCAGCAACACGACCAACAACGCGGGCGGCACAAACTCCAACGTCATCGTCGTCAACCACAATGCCAACGCGAATGCTAACGCCAACACCAATGCCAACGCCAACAGGGGCGCATATAACGCCAACATCAGCCAGGAAGATTACGATAAACAGAAAGATACTTTCGGGCAGAAGGCGAAAGACCTTGGCGACAAGATTGGATCGGGTCTGACAGACGGCTGGCTCTGGGTGAAGGTACGCGGCGCGCTGCTGGCTGCCGACGACTTGGAAGAATCCGGCATCAACGTTGATGTCAACAACGGCCTCATCACCCTGCGCGGGACAGTTCCCAGCCAGGATCAGGTGAAGAAAGCAGACGCAGCGGTGAAAGGCATGAGTGGCAGTAAAGGCGTTCAGAACCAGATCAAAGTTTCGGCTGGCGGCAATGCAAACGCCAACAAGGCGAAAAAGTAGCCGCACGTCGAATCATGCACAAGCCGGAGTTTTCCCAACGAAGGGGCGAGAGGTTTTCAAACCTTCGCCCCTTTAATGTTTGAAGCGATGAAACAACCCGAAACGTCTATGCGAAATCGTCACCTGCGAATCATCTGCGCGCTCGTCGCTCTCTTCACTCTCGTCACGGACTTTGCGCCTGCGGCTCTGGCGCAGCGCAATGCCATAGAGACCTACGCCATCACCAACGCGCGTATCGTTCCCGTCTCCGGCGCTGTCATCGAGCGGGGAACAATCGTCATCCGCAACGGTCTGATCGCGGCTGTCGGCTCGCAACTCATCGCGCCCGCAGATGCGCGAGTGATTGACGGCACGGGGCTGACCGTTTATCCGGGATTGATTGACGCCAATACCACGCTCGGCATCCCGCAACCGTCCGCGTCTCCAACCACAGGAGAGAGACGCGGCGGCGGCGCTGCTCCCACACCTGCTGCGCCGTTGCTGGCTGCGGCTGCCTTTCCAGCGAACACACCGCAGCCCCCCGGACTTCAACCCGAAACACTCGCGGTTGATTTAATCCAACCCGGCGGCGCGCAGATCGAAGCGGCGAGAAACGCAGGCATTACGTCTGCGCTCGTCGCACCGCGCGAAGGTGTTTTTATAGGTCAGTCATCTTTCATCAACCTGGCGGGTGAAACCTCGCAGCAGATGATCGTGCGCTCGCCAGTCGCCTTGCACGTCGGCTTCACGCCGTTTCGCGGCGGCCAGTATCCCGCATCGCTGATGGGCGTCTTCTCGACGCTCAGGCAGATGCTGCTCGACGCCGGGCGTCTGCGCGAAGCCAATCTGATTTACGCGCGTTCGCCTAAGGGATTGCGTCGCCCGGAACAGGACAAGTCTCTGCTCGCGCTTCAGCCCGTGCTGGCGCGTGAGCTGCCCATCATCATGCACGTCAATACAGAGCGCGAAATCGTGCGTGCGCTCGACCTGGCGCAGGAATTCAACCTGCGCGTCATCATCAGTGGAGGCGCGGAGAGTTGGAAACTAACGAATCGCCTCGCGGGCGTGCCCGTGCTGCTGTCGCTCAACTTCCCGAAGCGCACGACCGCGCAAGTGCCGGAAGCTGATCCTGACCCGTTGCGCGTGCTTCGTGAGCGCGTTGAAGCACCCAAGACTGCCGGGCGTCTCGCAGCCGCGCGCATTCGCTTCGCATTTCAATCCGGCGCGATGACGAACCATTCGGACTATCTCGCCAACGCGGCCAAAGCAGTCGAACAGGGGCTCGCGCGAGAAGAAGCGTTGCGCGCTCTGACCATCAACGCAGCGGAGATTCTCGGCGTCGCTGACCGTCTCGGCACAATCGAAGTCGGCAAGATTGCGAATCTGACCGTCATGCGCGGCGACATTTTTGATCGCAATGCGCGCGTCACTCACGTCTTCATTGACGGGCAGCCCGTTGACTTGAAGCCCGCCGCGCCCGCCGCTTCAGGCGCTGATGGACTAGCGTCGGGAACATGGACGCTCAACGTCAATCTGGGCGAGGGCGATCAATCCGTGACGCTCGTTCTGCAACAGGAGGGCGAGACGCTGCGCGGCTCTCTCCAAGGCGCGCTCGGCTCAGCCCAAATCGCCAACGCATCTCTGAGCCCCAATGGTGAGTTGCGCTTCACCGTCCCTGTCACTGTAGGCGGCCAAACCACCGAAGCGACTTTCACGGGCACGATCACGGGCAACCAGATGCGAGGCACGGCGCAAACGGTCGGAGGCGCGCCCGGCACGTTCACGGGCACGCGCCCCGGCGCTGCACCTGCTGCAACACCTTCGCGCACCCCGTCCAACCCACAACCCTTGACGCCGCCTGCGAATAACAACACGAATCTTTCAGGCACCTGGACGCTCTCGCTGATGATCGGCTCGCGCAGCGCGCCCGGAACGCTGACGCTCAACCAGCAAGGCTCGAATCTTTCAGGTACGATGCAAAGTGCTTTCGGCACAACCGAACTCAGCAACGGCTCAACCGGCGCGGACGGTTTTAGTTTCACCACCTCCGCGATTGTTGAAGGCCGCACCGTCGAGATGACCATCAAGGGAACAACCACCGGCAATCAGATTAACGGCACGATAACTTCCGAAATCGGCTCGACCACGTTCACGGGGAGAAAGCCGTGACGGGTGACAGGAGAAGACGAGTTTCCAGTTTTGAGTTTTCAGTTTTCAGCAAAGACTCGGTTGCTTTTTCTGAAAACTGAAAACCGAAAACTGAAAACTGTTAACTGTTCTTGTCACTTGTAACCCGTCACGGCTTTTGGAGATAATGATGAGAAAATTAATTGCACTTGTTCTCCTTCTGATGCTGTTCGGCTCAATGCGGATGAGCACAGCGCGCGCGCAGACTGCGCCACAGCGACGCGAGGCGGGCGAGCAGGAAACCTTGATTCGCAATGCGACCATCCTGACCGTCTCGCACGGCACGCTTCCAGATTCGGACATCCTGCTTCGCAGAGGCAAGATCGCCGCCATCGGGCAGAACCTGAAAGCTGCTGCCGATGCGCGCGTGATTGATGCAACCGGCAAATTTGTCATGCCCGGCATCATTGATTGCCACTCGCATTCGATGCTCGACGCCGTCAACGAACTGACGCTCTCCGTCACCTCGATGGTGCGAACGCGCGACGTGCTCAACCCGAATGATGCTGACCTCTACCGCGAACTGGCGGGCGGGACGACCACCCTGAACCTGCTGCACGGCTCAGGCAATGCCATCGGCGGACTGAACACTGTCGTCAAGATCAAGTACGGGCGACCCATTGAAGAGTTTATCTTTCCCGGTGCACCGCCTGGAATCAAGTTCGCGCTCGGCGAAAACCCGAAGCGCAGCAATCTTCAGATTCCGACCCAGTCGCGCAGGTATCCGGCGACGCGCATGGGCGTTGAAGAAATTATCCGCGAAGCTTTCACGCGAGCGCGCGATTACAAGGCCGGTTGGGACGATTATCGCGCCGCACAGAAACGCGGTGAAAAGAATTTGATTCCGCCGCGCAGAGATTTACAGCTTGAGCCGCTCGTCGAAGTTCTCGAAGGCAAACGCTTCGTTCACTCGCACTGCTATCGCGCCGACGAGATTTTGATGCTCATTCGTGTGGCCGAAGAGTTCGGTTTCAAAGTCCGCACGTTTCAGCACGCGCTCGAAGGCTACAAGGTGGCCAAAGAGATTGCGCGTCACGGCGCAGGCGCAAGCATCTTCGTGGATTTCTGGGGCTACAAGCTCGAAGCTTACGACGCGATTCCCTATAACGCCGTAATTCTGACGCGAGCGGGTGTCAACGTCTCGCTCAATTCGGATTCTGACGAACGCGCGCGGCGTCTCAACATTGAAGCCGCCAAGACCATGAAGTACGGCGAGATGACGGAAGAAGAAGCCCTCAAGATGATTACGATGAACCCGGCGTGGCAGCTCGGCATACAGGATCGCGTCGGCTCGCTCGATGTCGGCAAGGATGCGGACGTGGTCATCTGGAACGGGCATCCGTTGAGCGTCTATTCGCGCGTCGAGACCACCTTCATTGACGGCGAAATTTTCTTCAACCGGGAGCAGGATCAGGCGCGTCGCGCCGAGCTTCAGAGAGAGCGAGCGCAGCTTGAGCAGGCTGAACCCAACCGCGCTCCGGCCAAAGATGGCGCATCGCCGCCCATCCCACGCGGCAGACGCCCCGCCTATAGCGACGATGATGACATCTGGGACGGAGGAAATAACGAGAGATGAGAAACAGGGGAAGATTGGACGTAAAAGAGCAAGAAGGCAGCGAGGCGGCGAAATTAAGCATGAAACTCTCGCTCGCTATCGTGTGTCTCGTGATACTCGTTGGTTCATCGTTTGTCGTCGAGGGCGTTCGCGCGCAGCAGCCTGCCAACGTCACGGTGCAGCAGACAACCACGACTGCGACCGGCGTCTTTGTGATTCGCAACGCGCGCATTGTCACCGTCAGCGGCGCGGAGATTGAGAATGGCACTGTCGTCATCCGCAATGGGCTGATCGAATCGGTCGGCGCGAGCGCCACCGCTCCCGCAGGCGCGCAAGAGATAGATGCGCGTGGCCTGACCGTCTATCCCGGCATGATTGACGCTGGAACTTCGATGGGTCTGGTTGAAATCGGCAGCGGCGCGCCCGGCACGGTTGACCTGGCGGAGGTCGGCGACATGAACCCGAACGCGCAGGCTATCGTCGCCGTTAATCCGCACACCGCGCATGTTGGTGTCACGCGCGTCAACGGTGTCACGAGCGTCGTCACGATGCCAACGGGCGGAATCATTTCAGGGCAAGCTGCCGTCATCAATCTCGATGGCACAACACCGCTTGAGATGGCGGTCGTGCCTTCTGCCGCCCTGGTCATCAACTTTCCGCGCGTCACCACGACTACCTTCGACGCCCTTTTTAATCCAGCGCAGGGTAACCTCACTGAGGCGATTACCGCGCGCGACCGCCAGCTTGAACAATTGCGAAAGCTGCTGCGCGACGCCGAAGCCTATGGCAGGGCGCAGGATGCTTACGCGCATGACCAGACGTTGCCGCGCCCGGATCGTAATGTCGTTCTGGCCTCGCTCGTGCCGTTTGTGCGCAATGAGCGTCCTGTCATTATCCGCGCAGACCGCGAGACGGAGATTCGCGCCGCCGTCCGCTTTGCCGAAGAGATGCGCCTCCAGCGCCCAATCATTCTCGGCGGCAACGACGCGTGGAAGGTGGCTGCGCTTTTGAAAGAGAAGAATGTTCCGGTGATCTTGACGGGCGTGCTCGATCTGCCCAACCGCGAAGATGATTTCTACGACACGCTCTACGCCAATGCAGCCAAACTGCAACAGGCTGGCGTGCGCTTCTGCATCTCGACGGGCGACACGGGCGCGCACGTCCGTGATCTTCCCTTTCATGCGGGGATGGCCGCAGCCTTCGGCCTGCCGCACATGGAAGCTTTGAAAGCCGTCACACTCTATCCGGCGCAGATTATGAATGTCGCCGACCGGATGGGTTCAATCGAACCCGGCAAGATAGCGAATCTCGTCATCACGGACGGCGACATCTTGGACGCGCGCACGCATGTTCGTTATCTCTTCATCGCGGGTCGCCAGCTTCCACTAACGAGCCGCCACACGGAACTCTATGACCAGTTCAAAAACAGGAGATGATTGAAGAAGGTCAGGCTCAATGAATAAGCATCTCGTCTTTGTTTATGGGACGTTAAGACGCGGCGGTGCGGGCGCGATGTCTATCAGATTTCCCAATTCAAAATTTATTGCTGAGGCGACAGTAACGGGCAGCCTCTATGATCTGGGTGCATATCCTGGCTTGCTCCTTAACGAATCGAACTCATTGGTGATTGGCGAAGTGTACGAAGTTGATGACGAGCTTCTGAAAAGGTTGGATGACTTTGAAGCATCAAGCAATTATTGGCGCAAGCAGGTTGAAATCTCTCTTGGTGGCCACCGAAGGACGTGTTGGATTTATGAACCTCATCCTGAATTTTATTCCCTTCGGACAGTAATCACATCAGGTGATTGGCTTGAATATGCTAAGACGAAAACAGACTGGCCTGGAGACACATGGCCTGACGAAACTCAGGGTTAATAATGAAGCGGTATAGCTCATCACCGCAACCTGGCAACCCATTTGACGCGGACGCCTCGATAGCATTCTTTTCATCATTAAGGAATTTGGAGCTGGATTTATTTGCGGGAGCGGCGGCACTCCCACAAGCCCGTTGCCGCATTACACCCTAGCCTTTCGTTTGGCTCACAGACGGGTCTGGACTTATTAGCACAAGGCGTAGCGGAAGCATTAATATCAGGTCTCGCCGGTTTAGCTACAATCGCGGTATCTTTTCTACCGGAGTTCACCGAAGGAGATGGGACACTTTGCGCTTTTTTTGTGGATGAACGGGATGGGCTTGGGAGAGGCTCGCCACCTACACTTTCAGTCGTAATAGTTGACTGCTTGGATGAAGTATTCTCTTTGTCGGATGCTGCCCCTGAGCTGGCGGAGTTCGTTGCATTCGCGGAATCAGGCGCGGCTGTATTAACGGGCGCAGCATTTTCGTTAAGAGGGCTCTGACGTGCGCTGTCAGTTCGGTTTCTGAGAATGAAAAAGGCAACGCCGATGATGAGTAACGTTGCTAAAGCGCCAATCGTCAACGACAGCCGATGCGACTTGCGCACAGGTTGAGCCAGGTGATCTTTAATCCGCGGCGGCGCGTCTACAGTTTCAAACTCCGTTGCGGTTGAGGCAACGGTTACTACCTCTCGATGTGGCTGCGTCGGTTCTGGGCTAGCGACTGTCGGCGGAATCTCTTGTCTTATTTCTTGAGAACGTAATACTGCTGTCGGCGGCGGCTCGGTTTGTCTCGGTTCGGGAATAGCCAGGGTAGCTTGAGCGTCAAATGGCGCATCAAGTAAAGACCCATCAGCCAAACAAAAGGTGAACGTATCCTCAAAAGTGCGATTGCATGTCGGGCAGCTTTTCATTGAAGCGCTCCAGCAGCTTAAGGCCACATCATTATAAAGCCGGGCGGTCATGTTACCACAGCCGCCCGGTCTAAAAGTGTCCCAGGGATGCGCCCGCCGCATGAACCGGACTATTCGTCTATGCTCCCTTCTTCCTCTTTCTTCGCTTTCAAAACAGCCAGCGGCCACTATACCTAAAAACCGGGGCTGGGCGTTGTCACATAGTTACACCCACTTTTTTCTCAGTTTCCCGTCACTATGCGTTTTTCTAGCGGGATAATGGCAGCCATGCCTTTATGCTGCCAGCAGCGGCCTGTGCCGCGTACGCGGCGCTGGCAGGGAGTGCCCTTTTGTGTTCTTGCGCCGCAAATTGAGACCGTTTCGCCCGGGTCGGTCGGACGCTCCGTCGCAGTTCCATCAGGTCCATAAGTAGGCTCAACCTTGATCGCGGATGCCGCGCCTTTCTCACTTTCTGCGTCAGCAGCTCGTTCTTCGCTTTTTGTCGAAGGAGCGGTGACTGCCGCGAGTTGGCCACGCTCAACGATCAGTGGAGGCGGCGCGGGTTGCGCAACACGTCCGGCGGCAAGGCCGAGGCCGAAGAGAGCTACGCCTGCGATAACCGGCAGGAGAAATTGTGTCCGGCGAAAGCGTGGCGCGCAGTCTGAACAGAATTGCCTGCTCGTCCAGAGATGCCAGCGTGAGCGTTCGATTCGTGAGCCGCAGTCTGAGCAAAAGTTAGGCTTGTACATGGTGAGAATCTCCTCCGTGAGTGATGCACGGCACGGCGCGCGAGGATTTGTGTGAGGCCGCTCGTGAAGATGTTCTAACTTAGGCCGCGATTATATTCCAAAGGAAGAGAAACGGGTAGCCGCAATTTTGCGTTGCGCGTACGGGCACGAGTTGCACGCGTAGGACAAGCATGATATATTGGCAGTCACTCCCGAGCCATTGACGGTTTTTGTTGTCCGGGCGTGTGCCTGGACTTTTAAGAGTCGAATGCTACAGGGAGGCCGTGCCGAGCCGCGTGTTGAGCTAATGCGCTTGAAACTCTATTGCAATCGTTACGCGCATTTCAAAGACGCGATTGTGTGCTCGGTCAGTTGTCCCTACCGCACGCGCTGCCAGGATTTCGCGCTTTTTTATGACGCGAATCGTGAAGGCGTAGACACGCTCGTCGAAGATTATTTCGCCGCGCACAATGCTGCCACACGTCGCCCGGGGCAAAGGAGCGTCCTCGCAGCCAATGCCACGACGGGGATGCGCGAGCTTATTCGTTTAGAGGTGAAAAGAGAGATGCCGGAAGCTGCATATATCTGGATTGGAAAAGACGATCAGGCCGAGTTGCTTGATCTGGAAGAGATCATTCGTCGCGCCGAGCGCGGCGCAAAGGCCAAGAACATTTACAAGGTCGCGCAGGAGATGGAGCTGCGCTACCAGCTTGTGCCGCGCAAGCGAATCGAGAAGGCGAAGCGTGTGGTCGCAGCCGAGGCCGAACGTGCCGCCGCGCGCAGTCGTCGGCCACGCCCTGTCGCCGTCACACCGCCCGTTCCCCTCAACGCCGTTGCATCTTCAGACAGCGCGGTGACGCCCTTGCCGACACGACGCCGGAAAGCAGTAAGCAGCAGGCAGTAGGCAGTGGGCAGTGGGCAGCGAAGAACAAGCTACGTGCAACGCTCGTGCTTTTGTCTTTAACTGACCACTGACTACTACTTGGTGTTCCTCGAAGCAACTTCCTGTCCGCTGAAAGCGTCCGACCAAAGGCGCGTCTTGTGTTCGGCCCGCCTATGCTTGCCAAATGTCGCGGGCGGCAGGCATACTCGCACCATCTCGCTTTTTATAACGGTTGTTTCGAGCAATGATCTATTTTCGTTTTCCTTTCGCGCCAACTGCCCTGAAATCCTCCTGCATTAGCCTCGTGCTCATTCTGACGTGCGTCTTTCTCTCTGCTGCTTCTGCCTTAGCGCAAGACCCGGACGACGTGTTGAAAGTCAACACCTCTCTGGTGCAGCTCAACGTCGGCGTGGTTGATCGTCAGGGTCGCCCCATCACGAACCTTTCTCGAAGCGACTTTGTCGTCTACGAAGACAACGTGCAACAACCAATCATGCAGTTTGAGCCGACGACAGCACCTTTTAGCCTCGTGCTGATGCTCGACATGTCCGGCTCGACGCAAAGTTTTCGCCCGACGCTCAAGCAGTCTGCCTATCGTTTTCTGGACGCGCTCGCGCCCGATGATCGCGTTGCCGTCATCGCTTTCAATGATCGGGTCAAGACGCTCGCGAATTTCACGACCGACGTGCGGAAGATGGCCAGCGCCATCGAATCAGCGGACGGCAAAGGTGAAACGCACTTTTATGAAGCTTTGGACTTCGCGCTCGAACTGCTAGGCCGTGAAGGTCAGAGACGGAAAGCCATCGTGGTGCTGACTGATGGCCTGGACACGCAGATGAAGAAGCTGGACAGAGCTTCTGCGGCCAACGCTCACACCAACGAGGAAGCGCTCGCCTCCGTCAAACCTGATGCGAGTGCAACGCTCAATGCCGTACTCCGCGCGGCTGATCGTCAGGGTGTCACGGTCTACCCGCTGGCGCTGCCATCGGGCGACCCCAAACGTCTCCCCTTTCTTGAGCCGGTGCAAACAGCGATTTATAACTCGGCGCGTGTTCGCATGCAGACTTTGGCCGACCGCACGGGCGGACGCCTGAATGAAATCCGGCGGCTCGAAGATTTGGGTCGGATTTATGCGGAGGTCGCCGCAGAACTGCGCACGCTCTACACGGTCGTCTATCGCCCGATAAATACCGACACCCCAGCGGGACGTTTGCGCACGATCCGCGTTGAAGTCTCACGCCCCGAACTGATCGCACGCACGCGCAGCGGATATTACGGACGTTAGCTAAAACAAGCGCGAAGAATCGCTGTTTTCGTTAGACATATGCTCGCTTGACACTCGCGAAACCAACCCGTTATCCTTTGCTCTGCTTCAAGCGCACCCGTAGCTCAGTTGGATAGAGTACTTGACTACGAATCAAGGGGTCGGAAGTTCGAGTCTTCCCGGGTGCACCATAATTCCCAAAGAGGCTGCTATGATGGCGGCCTTTTTTATTTAAACTTCCCATTTGCATGATAAGATTCATACATGCAAACAGAACTCACACCTTCTCACGCCGCAAACTATAAAACCTGCTCGAAGTGTGAAGTGAGCAAGCCGATTAGTGAATTTAATTTTAAGTACAAAGCAGCTGGGGTTCATCTCTCCTACTGTAAAGACTGCGGCAAAATATTAACGCGCAGCCACTACCGCAACAATAAGCGTCAGTATCTTGATCGGAATGTTCGCTCTTATTTGAAGCGTAGAGAATTAGTGCGGCAGATAAAATCACGCCCTTGCGCTGATTGTGGTATTCAATATCCTTTCTATGTAATGGACTTTGATCATAGAGAAGGAGAGACTAAAGAATACGAGCTAAATCGTATTGACCGAATGACAACACGGTCGCTTTTGCGTGAAATTGAAAAGTGTGATGTTGTTTGCTCCAATTGCCATAGAGAGAGAACCTACAAACGTAGAATCAAACAGGTAGAAGAGCGTATTCCTTCTACTTAACATTAGATCGCACGTTCGAGTCGTGCCGGGTGCACCATAATTTCAAAAAGAGGCTGCCGTGATGGCAGCCTCTTTTCGTTAATCTTCCACTTGTTCGCACATCCGGTCATGAGTGTCGTTGCTCATGAGACCTTAAAGGGGAACGCCCCTCTGTCAAAGTAGGTTCCGATGTCATGGTAGTCAATCATCACGAGCGCCGTGTTGCCTACGTAATTGCCCAGCTCGATGGTTGACGGAACCTTGATGGAGAAGCTCAACGTTGAAGATGCGCCGGGAGCGAGGCTGAGGCCAAAAAAGGCTGGCTGGGTAAGCCGCGGGAAACGCGCATCCACGTTCAAGAGAAAATCTCCGGTGTTACTGATGCTGTTGCCCGTCCCGACGAAGACATGAGCATACAAATTGCTTCGCGTGATAGGATCGGGATTGTTGATGGTGACATTGTAGGTGAAGGTTCCGCCGGGAGTGGTGTTGCTCCAGGACTGAGCAACTATCATGGGCGAGTTGACTCTGTCGAGTTTGTCTCTCAATTCCTCGTCTGAAAGGGAAGTGAAATTATCCTCTTTCTTAACGCCCTTTTTATGTTTATCAATCTCCTCCTTGACGGTCTTGATGATTTTGGCCTTTTCGGCTTCGGTAAATTTTCCCTGGTCTGAGGATTTTTTTGTAACCATTACCTGATCTCCTTTTGGCTGCTATGCCTGTGAGTGGGTGTAGGAGGGGCATTCGCATTCAGTGTATTTGCAAATGGGTGCGCTTTCATTGTGCGTGGTCGAGGCCATAGTCCTAACCCGAAGATGGCTCAAGACGGATTCATCGGGGAGCATGAGGAAACTTCACACATTAAGTCTACTCTAATTATCTGCCTTGAGTGAGGCTCACGAGAGATGCGGGCTCTCATCAGCGGTAAGCGAGTGATGTGAGTTAAACGCGACTAAAATATTCCTGTCGGACGGGATTGTCAACGATTTCCCAACGCGCTGCACTGGTTCTAGCTAAAGCACAAGACAACATATGTCTAATACATGAAACGATACTTCACGGTTCATTAGTTACTGTCTATGACAAAGGGAAAGCCAAAGTTGTGCAGATGAAGTACGGGAGTTCAAACTAAATGGCTGCTATTCCTCTTCCGGGACTGTTGCTCCTGACTGGAGGGCGCGAGCGCGCGGATGGTGACGGTCGTAGGTGGCGCGCATGTGACGGTCTGTGATGTGCGTGTAGATTTGCGTGGTCGAGATGTCGCTGTGCCCCAGGAGCGCTTGGACTGAGCGTGAGTCTGCCCCGCGCTGCAAGAGGTGCGTGGCAAAGCTGTGGCGTAGCGTGTGCGGTGAAACGTGTTTGAGGCCGAGGCTCGCGCTGTAGCGTTTCAACATCGCCCAGGCGAACTGGCGAGTCAGCGGCGCTCCCGAACTGCTGAGAAACAGTTGCGGCTTATTTGCGTGTCCAGAGCGAGCGCGCGCCGCTGCGTGCTGCTGCAACCAGTGAACGGCGCTCTTGCCGATGGGCACGCGCCGCTCCTTGCTTCCCTTCCCATGACAAACGACCAACCCCGCGTCCAGATTGAGGTCTGAACGTTTGAGCCCGACCAGTTCCGAAACGCGAAGACCTGCGGCGTACATCAGTTCCAGCATTGCGCGGTCACGGAGGCCTTCATCTGTCGAGGTGTCGGGCGCGGAAAGCAGCCCATCCATTTCCTCTTCGGTGAGAAACCTGGGCAGGTGCGCGCTGCCCTGCGGAGTGTTCAAATCTTCAGCCGGGTGTTTTTGAATGTGCCCGTCGAGCATCAGGAAACGGAAGAAGCCGCGCGCGGCGCTGACGGCGCGCGAGACAGAGGCAGGCGACAAGCCCTCGCGCGAGAGATCGGCGATCCAGCCCCTGAGGTCTGCGCGCGCCAGATTCCCGATTGTTTTGCCCTGAGCTTGAGCCCACGCTTCCAGTCGCGCCAGATCGCGCCCATAGCTTTCCAGAGAGGTTCGCGCCAGTCCCTTCTCTACCTGCATGTAGCTCAGAAACTCACGCACCAGATCACGGATCATACGAAAGGCAGAATACAGGAGACAGGGGAAAAGCAGAAGTCAGGAGTCAGAAGACACGAGACAGAATGAAAGGGCGGAGAACCGCTTTCACAGATTTTCTTTTCTCCTGACTTCTGTATTCTGTCTTCTGTCTCCTGCTTTTCACTTCTTGTCCACGATGTCCGGCTTGAGAGTGCCGAGGAGTTTGGCCAGTTCGTCTTGCTCCGCTTTCGGCACTTTGAATTTGTCGAGCGTTTCGGTGAGCAGCTTGACGGCGATTTTCCAGTCGTCGTCGGTGATGCCCAATCCTTCGTGCGAGGCTCTCATCGTGCGCCCGATGTAGATGCAGGGCCCGCCCGTCGCCGCGCATAATTGATCGAGCACAAGCTGGCGGATACGTTTGCGCGAATCCGTGCTGACCCCATTGAAGAAGCGCGTCAGTTGCTTATCGCTCACCAGCCGCCCGACGAAATCATCCGTCACCGCCGCCAGCGCGTCATAGCCTCCGAGCCGCTTGTAAAGACTCGCGGCCTCCTGCCGGTGAGCCGTTGTTTGCGCGCTCGCCTGCTCTGCGCCTCCAACCACAAGCAAGAGAACAACCAGACCCAAGGAACGATGGAAACTCTTTTTCATAACCTCTCCTTTCTGAATCTAGGAAGCAAATTGCCGACCTTGATGCTCCTTAGCTTCTCGCCCGGAGCGCAAACGGTTTCGCCGGTAGAGGGTGAATCCGAACCAAAGGCCGTAGAAGAACAGAAGAGATACGATTGCAGAGGCGGCGGCGGATGTAGTGGACTCCGTCACTTTGCGCACGACCACGAACAAGTCGCCTGAGACGCCGAGCGCGAGCGGAATCATTGCCGCCACCAGGATGCGACTGGCGAAGCGGTGAAAATGTTTAGTCTCTTCGCCGCGCTCGACAATACGATGATATGCTGCGGGCGTCATCAACAGGACAGTACTGAGGGCGACCAGCGCGAGACTCGCGAGGTGCACGTATTTTGAAGACGACGGCAACTTCTCAAAGGCTTCCATCAACGTCGTGACGAATTGAAAGCCGAGCAGGGCTTGCGCGCCGGGCAGCACAACACGGCATTCCGTCAGCACGTGCCTGATCTTGTCTGTTATTTTCGCGCCGCCGGATTCTGAATCCTTTTCTTTAGACATCTCTTGCTCCTCCCTGATTTCAGGTTCGCGCTCCCCTCTGCGCTTCAACTCCAGCCCGTACCAGAAAAAGAGCGCGATCAGACTTGCGCCCATGCCAAGGCTGAGAGCACCAGTGCGACCCAGCGTTTTTTCGGCAGAGACATAAATGTCAAGGCCGAGCGCAACGGCAAAAGGCAAGAGCGCAAAATTCATCACCTTCGTGGTGAAGCGGTGCAGCTCATTTGAATCTTCGCCTTCTTCGACGATGCGGTGATAAGCGCCGGGCGCGAGCAGCAACCCAAGCGCAATGAGCATCAGGCCAAGCGCGCTCACCTTGAGATATTGCGATGAAAACGGGAGCTTCTCGAAGCCGGGTTCAAAGACGGAACGATATTGAAAGCCCAGCAGCACTTGAGAGCCAAGCACCAGCATCCGGCCTTCATCCAGCGCATTCTGTATCTTGTCTTTTAGTTTAGCCAAAGCATCACCACCCCCGCTCGTTCCAGTTGGCGCTCATTTTCTACTCTTGTTCGATTCAGACGCAAGGGCTAACTTGGGCGAAATAAGCGACGGGCTGAAAGGGGAGGAAGATAATCCACGAAGCCACACGAAACGACACAAAGCAAGGGCAGCGCCTTTCGTGTCGTTTCGTGTGGCTTCGTGGATTAATGTTTCGCGCGCTTCTTACCTAGAACCGGCGTTGGTGACGCTTGCGTTGAGGCGCAGGGCGAGATAACCGTACCACGTCTTTGCGGCTCAACGCGATACTTTTAGGTTTACAGTATCTTCAGTCCCTGCTTCGTCCTCTCGTTCATCTCTCTCATCACCCTTCAAATCTCAATCGCTCTGTTTACGCTTCCAACCGAAACTTTGTCTTCTTGTGCCAGAAGCTGTTCTCGTGACCGATGATGAAATGCGTCACGAATTCACCCTCGCGCATTAACAACTCTGGATTTTTAATATCCGGCGGCAGATCAAAAACCAGCTCGGTTGTGTACGATTCGCCCGGACGCAAGGCAGTCGTGAGAGGTGTGCCGCTGCCTGCGGAAGCATCCAGCGCACGCTGTCCGTCAATTGATACGTCGTAACTGTTTCCCTGTCCGTCAAGCACAGTGACGACACGGCTGTTCGGCGTGAGCAACCCGTTGCCGCGCGTGGTGCTAATCGTCGTCTCGTCGAATCGCGTCCTGATGGTGACGACGTAAAAGATTCCTCCCGCGCCCTTTTCGTCCGGCGCAGCGCCTAACGTCTTCGTTTTCCTGATATTCGTCAAAGAGTAGGCGAGGTGACAGTCAATCTCGCAAAAGTGCTTCTCTTCGCCGAAGGCGAGCACCCGCTCGCGGCTGACGAAAGAAAACGTGAGCAGGAGCGCCAGATAAAGCCCCAGCCCGGTCATAGCCGCCAGGCCAATTTTTCTGGCGCGAGCGTGCTTGCGTGTTTTGAGCGCATGCAGAATGACCAGCGCCGCCAGCCCTAGAACAAAAGCAGTTCCCAGGAACGCTAAAACTCCAACCGCCGCTTCCAGATTGACGTTCGTGTTCATCCTTTTCTCTCCTCTCGCCGGAAAAGCTGCCACATCAAACCCGTCCGTCGAATTAAGTAAAGAGCTTTGCTCGGTAAAGTCGCAGGGCAAAAAAAAGCGCCGCCTTTCAAGAGGGCGGGCGCATTGTTTGAATCAGTGCTTCCATGTGGTTGAGATATTGTTCGAGAGCTTTGCGCCCTGACTTGGTCAGCCGGTATTCAGTCTTCGGCGTGCGCCCGTCGAAAGATTTGGTGCAGGCGATGTAGCCCGCATCTTCCAGTTTGCGCGCGTGGACGCTCAGGTTGCCGTCGGTCGTCTTCACCAAACTCTTGAGATCGTTGAAGGTCAAAGATTCGTTGACGGCCAGCGCGCTGATGATGCCTAAGCGCGAGCGCTCGTGAATCAATCTCTCAAACCTCTGGTGCGGCGCACTATCGGTTGCGCTCCCGCCCACATTCTCAAGCTTGCCGTCAGCCGCGCGACCCTTTCGCGTGGGCTCTTTTTTTAAAGCGTTCTGTCTAGCCACCGTGCCTCCTGGCGATAACGATGCCGAAGATGATATGCAGGCCGCCGAAGCCTGCGGCCATCAAATAATTTCCCCACGCTGCCGGAGCAAACAAAGCGACTGCGCCCAGCAGCATAAAACAAATCCCCATCACGGGAACGATTTTGACGGAAAAGGCTCCGCCCGTGACCACTCCTGTGCCGTAAAGCAAGAGCCACATTCCCGGCAAAGTATTCAAAAGCCCCGCGCGATAGAGCACGATTGTCAGCAGCACGCCGACCAAAATCGGCGGTGAATAGCTCAGCGCGAATTTGCGCCCAGGCCCTGACAGCAGCGGCGTTTCCGCCCGTCGCGCTTTACGATCCATCGCCCAGCCGCCGATGATGAGCGCCAGCAACGCTTCGACCACCCACGTCGCCAGCCACAGATTCCTTGCAGGTTGCTGCGATGCGATAAGCGCCGCGAGGAGAGCCGTCACTCCCATGATAACTCCGCCCCAGCCCGGCACGGCGGTGAACGAAGAGGCGCGCTCCATCGTCTCGCGGATGAATCGCAGATTAGCAATCGCCCGATCATGCAAGGCCGGTGGTTCTTCTGGCTCGACGCGCGCCGGAAACTGATGAAGGGAGGCCATGCGCCAAATAATACGCCGAATTTTTATCTTATCAAGTACTTTATTTCATAAAGCAAACGACGACAAAGCAGGACGTGCCTGATGGTCTTTGACAACTCGATTCGATAATTATTCCTCTCCCCGAAGGGGAGAAATAAGATAGCCGGGGGCGGCGCAAATTACCAATTTCGCCGCCCCC
>JAVHVE010000003.1:0-85773 GCA_032160705.1 Acidobacteriota bacterium
GCGTTGCCGTCGATCAACAATACTTCATGGCCCGAGGGGGTTAATGTCTGGAGCAAAAACATCCAGAGATGCGGCATGAAGTTCCGCGTCACTCCGTTGTCCGGGTTGTATAAGAGTATTTTCATAAATTCTGACTGCTCTGAATTAACTTACTTAAAACTAGGGCGGGACGTTAAATTTCGTTAAGGGGATACCTGTCGGTTCCACCTTTTGGTGAAGGCGAATGGTCGCACACTCATGGCTCCAGCGCAAGTTCTGCGGGTTAAGCTCTCTCGCTTTTCTTCCGCTAGTGGCCTTCTTTTCTTTAAGGTCGAAGCAAGACTTTAAGCACGCCTCGCTCGGTCGCACGTTTCATAGCGCGGACGCCGTCAGTGAGCCTGTACTCTTCGCTGATTAAGCTCTCAACATCCACCGCGCCCGTTCGCAGCAAATCGAGCGCAGGCGCGAAGCGTCCGCAGCGCGACCCCACCACGCTGATCTCGTCAACGACGATGCGCGCCGCATCCACAGGGGTCGTTCCATGAAAAGTTGACTTGAGGACGAGCACGCCGCGCGGGCGCAAAAGCAAGAGTGCGAGCGCAAAGCCTGACTCAGCGCCGGAGGCCTCAACCGCTACATCGAACTCACGCGCACGCGCCCTCGCCTGATCGAGAGTCGCCGTCTCGATTCCGCGTGCGCCAGCTATCCGCAGCTTCTCAGGATGCTTGCCGACGAGCAGCACCTGACGGCTTGAGAGCGCGAGCGCCTGCGCGCACAACAGACCCAATTTTCCATCGCCGATCACGGCGACGCGCGTTTCCTTCTCCACACGCACGCGCTCCGTAATCCCGTAAGCGGCGGCGAGCGGTTCGCAGAAGACCGCGCGCTCGTCCGGCACATCGTCTGGAACGGATAAAAGGTTGACGACAGGCAATCGTAGAAACTCTGCATGAGCGCCGTCTCGGCCAACGATGCCGACCACCGTGCGATTCGGGCAATGACGCGCATCGCCACCGGCGCACAAAGCGCAATGCCCGCAGCCCGCGTTAATCTCTCCGACCACACGACGCCCCGTCAAAGATTCGTCCGGCGCGCTTTCAACCACGCCGACGAACTCGTGCCCAATCGTGCCCTCAAATCCCGCGTAGCCGCGCACGATCTCCACATCCGTGTTGCAAATCCCGCTCAAAAGAACGCGCACCACAGCCTCGCCCGCGCTCTGCGGCTTCGCAATTTCCGCAACGGTCAACTTGCCGGTTTCATAGCGTAAGGAAAGCATAAAGTCAGGAGTCAGAATACAGAAGTCAGGAGTCAGAATAAAAGAAAATCTGTTGCAGCGGTTTCCGCCTTATTATTCTGACTCCTGACTTCTGTCTCCTGTATTCTGCTTTTCGCTGTCTCCTGCTTTTCAAAAACTCTTCGTCCTCGCGTAGACGTTGCCGGGGTTGAGTTCGATGGTTTGCTGGCGTCCGGCGACGTTGACGGGCAAGCGCCATTCGACGTTCTGCGAGCCGGAGAGCAGGGCGTGTATCCACCAACGGCCAGGGGTGAGCGTGACGGTTGCCTGTCCGCGTTCGTCGAGGCGCGCTTTAACGGGGGCGCGCCCCTGCATGCGCTCGTTCAGGAAATCTTCAAACCGCACGCCGGGGCGCGGCTCAAAGCCGTATTCGCGCTGCACAGCCGAGAGGTCAACCGGATAAAGCTGGACGGGAATATTCACGGTCGCTTCCGGGTCTCTCACTGAAGGCCGCAGGACGATCAAGAGCGTCGTCTTGCTCGCAGCCTCTTGCGTTGTCTCAAGCCCGCCGCCCGGCATCCGCTGATAGATGTTCCAGCCCGCCCCGATGAGCGCAGTCAAAAGCGCCACGCGCAAAACGCCTGTGACAAGATTGTAAGTGGGGCTTTGTGCGTTCACCTGGATGTTCTAAATCGAAGGGATTGAATCAATTCTTTTCCGTAATTGGATTTAATTAAATTAAACCGTTCTCGCGAAGCGCTCGCTCAAGCTCCGCATCGTCCGGCGTGGAGAGTGTCTGCGCGCCCAGTTTCACGGTCGGCTTACGCTCCCTTCCGTCATTTTGTTCTTTCACCCACCGGGCAGCTTGCTCGTCCTCTTCGATGTTCACGTAATCGTAGGCCACGCCCAGACTGTCCAGGTGTTTGAGCGTGCGCCGCGTATCCTCGCACCAATCCGCGCCGTAAACCTTGACCCTCTCCATTTCGTTTCCACCTTTTTGATTGTTTGTCCATATAATAGCGAAGTCGGGCGCATTTGTATAAAAGGCATTGAGAGGATAATGAGACTGACAGACCAACAACTAGCTCAATACGAACGAGACGGATTTCTGGTCATCAAGGATTTTACGTCTTTGGACGAGTGCGACTGCTTGCGTGAGCGAGCCCTCGAACTCGTCGCACAGTTTGACCCGTCCGAGTTCATTTCCATCTTCTCCACACGTGAACAGACCCGCACCAGCGACGAATACTTTTTAAACTCCGGCGACAAAATTCGCTTCTTCTTTGAAGAAGAAGCTTTCGACGAGCGGGGACATTTGCGCCAGAGTAAGGAGCGTTCGATTAACAAAATCGGCCACGCTCTGCATGACCTCGACCCGATCTTCAATCGTTTCTCCCGCAGAGAGGAGCTGGCTGCGCTTGTCTCCGATCTGAAATACAAACAACCGCTGCTCATCCAGTCAATGTATATCTTCAAGCAGCCCAATATTGGCGGAGAAGTCACCTGCCATCAGGACGCCACTTTTCTCCACACAGAACCGATGAGCGTCACCGGCCTCTGGTTCGCGCTCGAAGATGCGACCCGCGAGAACGGTTGCCTGTGGGCGATTCGCGGCGGGCACAAGCGTGGACTCAAATCGCACTTCGTCCGTACAAGGAATGACACCACCCTCTTTAGAGTTTACGACGAGACCCCCTGGCCGTTGAATCAACTCATCCCGCTCGAAGTGACAAAGGGAACGCTCATCATCCTTGACGGGCTGCTGCCACACATGAGTTTCGTCAACAGGTCTGAGAGATCGCGCCACGCCTACACGCTGCACGTCATCGAAGGCACTTCACATTACCGCCCTAACAACTGGCTGCGCCGCGCGCCCGAAATGCCACCGCGCGGCTTTGAGTAAGAGACATCTATTATCCCTTTGTCGCATGGTTCTCAAGCGGATGCTTTGCAACTTTCGGCGCAACATTTAGCATTGACAGCCAACATCTTGAGGTATAAAAACCCATGTCGTTATCGTCCGCATATCTTCGACGGAGACCGGAGAATCTGCCATGCGAAAAAAGATGCTCGCCACATTTTTTGTTTTAATAGTTATCAACTTTACTTACGGCTCACAAAATACGGCGAATTGGATCAAGTACACTTCCACCGAGGGACGCTTTAGCGTTCTGCTGCCGAGTCAGCCGAAGCTTTTGACGCAATCCGCAAAGGCCCCTGATGATGCCCAGATCACGCAGCATGCAGTCTATTCCGAAGAGCCGTATGGCCTCTATATGATCGGGTATTTCGATAAACCGGCGGGGATGACCTACTCGCTTGACGTAGGGCAGGACGCATTTGTGAAAGCCAACAACGGGACTTTGCTGAGCGAGAAGAAAATCGCTTTGGACGGCCATGAGGGACGCGACCTGCTTGTTTCGTCGAATACTTCGTCAGTAGAGACCATCACGCACGCCTGGCTTATTGATGCTGGAAACATCATCTATGCGATTCAGTTCATCCATCTCAAATCGGCTGATCCGACGCTCACCTCAAAATATGATGCTACGTATTTTGACTCCTTCAAAATTAGCAAGGATAAATAGCGTCACTCAAAGCACAGCTTCGTCTTCTCATATCTCTCTTGCAAAATGCCTGAACTGCATGTAGGCTTCCTAGCCAAGTAGGTGATACGCATGAAAAAATTTCGTTAGGACAACCGAGTAAGCGAGAAGCGTAGGCGTTCCGCCAACGGTCTCCGCCAACAGGAGACTCCGGTGGAGATAAGCTGTCGGTGCGCGCTCCCCAAAGCGTGCGCTCGCGCTCTCTTATCAACTTATCTCGGTCTCACCGTCCACAATCTAAATCCAACTCAAATCGTTTTGTTTTCGGTTGCGTCGCGTCCCTGTGCGATTGCATCCGACGAGGTTTTTGGTATGACACATCCGGCCATAGAGGTGCGCGACCTGCGCAAGATGTTCCGCAAGCGTAAAGGTCTGTTCAAGACAAAAGTCCCCGCGGAATGGGCGCTCGATAATGTTTCGTTCGAGGTGGCGCAGGGCGAGACCTACGGGCTGCTGGGGCCGAACGGCTCAGGCAAGTCAACGCTGATTCGCATTCTCTCCACGCTGCTCATCGCCGACGGAGGTACGGTGCGCCTGCTGGGACATCGTCTTCCCGAAGAGCAAAACGCTGTCCGACGCCTCATTGGTCGTGTCAGCGTGGATGCTGCCTTCTACAAAAAACTCTCGGCGCGCGAGAACCTGCTCTACACGGCGCTGCTCTACGGGCTCAAGCCATCTACCGCCGAAAAACAGGCGATGGAGGCGCTCGAACAACTGGGAATCGAAGAGCGAAAGTTTTCCGCTCCGCTCGAAGAGATGAGTCGCGGGATGCAGCAGAAGATCAGCATCGTGCGCGCCTTGATGCTCAACCCGCCGCTGCTTCTGCTGGACGAGCCGACGACCGGCCTTGACCCGAAGAGCCGCCGCGATGTGCAGACCTTTCTCGAAAATTTGCGGCGGCGCGAGGGCACGACCATTCTGCTCACCACGCACGACATGGCGGAGGCCGAGCGTCTTTGCGCCCGGATTGGTTTTCTTGCTCATGGAAAGCTGGTCGCCGAAGGAACAGCCGACGCGCTTAAACGACAGGCGGGAGTTGAGAATCTGGATGACGCTTTCATCAAGCTCGCGGGCGAAGAGTTGCAGAAAGAGGAAGCGGAAGCGGAAGCGTTGGAAGTGCTGGAGGAAGTGTAATGGAAAGAAGTATGGAACGAACTCTGCGCCAGACGTGGGCCTTCATGTTCCGGGGCTATCACCTGACCAGACGCTACATCTCTTGGGTGATCGTCTTCAATTTCTACGCGCTGACGACATCGGCCACAGTGGCCTTGATCGGCGTGGCGGCGGGTGACTATCAACTGACGTTGACGCTCGTCGTCGGCGCGTTGCAGTGGAACTTTCTCTCGGTACTCTACAGTGAGATCGCCATGTCAATCGGCTACGAGCGCTGGGAGGGAACGCTCGAATACACTTTCATGGCTCCGGTCTCCCGCGTGGTGCACCTGGCGGGCTTGAGCCTTTACTCGCTCTGCAACAGCATCGTGCAGACAATCATCGTGCTGTTCGGCCTGATGCTCTTTACGAATATAAATTTCGCGGGCGCGAATCTCTTCGGCGTCGCGGTCGTGCTGCTTGTCAGCACGCTGGCTTTCGTCGGTTTGGGGTTGATGGCCGCCGCCCTGCCCGTGATGAGTCCTGAGCGCGGGGCTGAAGCGACGCACATTTTTCAGGGACTGCTGTTGCTGGTTTCAGGCGTCTACTATCCCGTAGAGGTTCTTCCACACTGGCTTCAGCCGCTCTCGTGGTTGTCGCCCGCGACCTATTCTCTGGCGGCCTGCCGCAAGCTGGTGGGCATAGGCAATCCCGCCTCCACGCCGGAGCATCTGGCGGGCGCAGGGATTTCGGCGATCACGAGAGAGCTAATGATCCTGGCCTTGATGGGAGTCGTGCTGATTCCGCTCGGCCTCTGGGTCTTCGGGCGTGTCGAGCGATGGGCGAAGCACACGGGGAAACTGAAGAGAACGGGATGAAAAACAAATCGCCGTCTCAAGTGAATCATCGCCTTGCGGAGCAGCCGGGAGGCGCTACAGGCGTAGCGCCCCATGAACTCCTCTGAGCCTGGAGGCGGCTCCCAGCCACAGCGCAATGGCGCTGCCAATGCCGATCACCGCGCCCCATAAAAAAATGCGTCCTGGCGAGGCGTCACCGGTATTGGCATAGACCGGCAACAGAAACATCGTGACGAGCGCCAGCAAACAAAGAAGTAAGCCAATGATGTAATCAAAACGCATCCGCAGGATCGGCGCAAGGGCAAAGAAATGTAAGCCGACAATCAAAGCAACAACAGGCGGAATGTACTCAGGGCGCTGAAGCCTGAAGCCCAGCGTAAAGGTCGCGCCGATGGCAATCCCCTGAACCATATTGACGATCCCGAATCCTCGCTTAACCCGCGCGATGCGCTCAAGCATCTCCGAACTCAAAGCATCCGGCGGCAGGCGCAAGACTTGACGAAGAGTATTGATACTGACAATCAACAGCGACAAAACACAAAGCGCCAGGATGATTGCAACCCATGGCTCGGCCTGAGACCCCAGCGACCACACGCCGAAAATCGCCCACGCGCTTCCCAGCACGGTGAAAACCACCGCGCCGATGCACGCATTGAGAAGCTGACCTCGAAAGCGTGTTTGTTGAATCACAGAGATTTACTCTGGCTAGCGATTCCACCTCTGATGACGCCCAGCGCCGGAACCTTTGACGGCCTGGCGCGAGAGAACGTGGTGGAGCGAAGGAAGGTCATTCTTACAGACGACCCAGGAGTTGTAAAAGTGTCTGGGGATAGTCTGTGATGATGCCGTCTACACCGAGCGCTCTCATGCGCTCCATTTCCTGAGGCTCATTCACCGTCCAGGCATGAACTTTCAGATTTAAGCTGTGAGCCTTATCAACGAATCTTTGCGTGATGACAGGGAGGATGAGCTTTGAATGCCACTGAATCGCATCTGTGTTGGGCCTGTAATCCCAATCGAAGATTCTACTCAAAGCTTGAAATTCCGCTATTTCAAGCACCGAAGCGGAGGTTGCGACTTCCGGGCATTCGCGGCGAAATTCGTGTAACACGCTGTTCCAGCCCGAAGCGACCAGCACTCTCTCGGTCATTTCATAATCCCGGATCAGTTTGCCAAAGTGCGCGACCAGTGAAGGCTCTTTCTGCTTGATCTCGATATTCATGCGAACGTCCCGGCTCTGAAAAGTCTCGAACACTTCTCGCAAGGAGGGTACTCTGATGCCAGTCCCTCTTAACGCAGGCCAGCGGGCGGCAGCATCCAGTTCCTTGATCTCATCGTATTTTAATTCCGCAATCAAACCCGTCCCGTCTGTCGTTTGGTCAATGGTCTTGTTGTGCATCAGGACGAGCACGTCGTCGGCAGTTTTATGAACGTCCATCTCCAATACGTCAACGCCGATCTTGAGGGACTGCTCGAAGGCAAAGATGGTTTCCTCCGGCCACTGACCGCCACCGCCCCGGTGCGCGATCACCTCTGGAAAATTTTTGCTCTTCTGGAAAAAAGGCCGGTCTCCGCCTATCGGTCTCAGCATTTGACATCTCCTTTTGAGGATGCGCCGTGCTACATCCACCCTCTCTCTAATCCGCTAGGAAAAATTGCCTGCGCCTGACACGACTTTCCCGGTTAATACTTTCATGATGAAAGACCTTCTCTTGAGGCGTCCGCGTTGAATGAGTTGTCAGGCGCGCCCATGCCGCAGACGCCTCGCCTCCAATAGCTCCGCCTTGAGCAGTCCACGCAACGCCGGATTACTCACCGCCGCCTCATCCCCCAGCTTCACATGCCTCAGATTCTTACCCGTGCCCTCAAGTAATCCTTTCGGGTCTGGCAACGATGTTCCGTGATTGAAACCTAAGTTCACACGTTCTTTGTGCGGCATGAGGAAGAACACCAATCCAGCCATTTTGTTTCTCTCCAAACCATACCGGATGACTTTCAGCACAGGGTAGACATGCTCTGACACGTCAGGCACAACGTCAAAGATCAGAGCGCGCACGCTACGTGCAATGGCTTGGATATGAGGATGGTAGGAAGAGAGTAAATCATCAAATTCTGTGCTCATCTGTTTACCTCGCAAGCTTTATATAGGTTGCATGCCTCATGGCGCCTAACTATATATTAGACCCGCTCAAGCGAGAGTTATAACACGCCTTTGAGGAAAGATAACACTTGCAGGCTGGCGATTATCCTCAGAAAATCTTGAGTCGTAAATAAGATAGACTTTGGTGCTGCGCCCCCTCAGCTTGCGGCGAGCCCGATGATTTACTAAGCTGCAATTCATCGAAAACTGTTGTCAGCCGTGCTCAACAAAAAAGCGCGGGGATGAGGAAACATTCTTGAGTGATTCCCAGACAGATAAGTTCCGCGACGAGTGCGGCGTGTTCGGCATTTACGGCCACGCGGAAGCGGCGCGGCTCGCCTATCTGGGTCTCTACGCCTTGCAGCATCGCGGGCAGGAATCCTGCGGCATCGTCTCCAGTGACGGCGCGGAGCTTCGCAGTGAGCGCGCGATGGGTCTGGTCTCCGACGTGTTCAATCAGGAGCGGCTCGACCGCTTGCCGGGCGCGAGCGCCATCGGGCATGTGCGCTACTCGACCGCCGGGGAAGTCTCCATCCGCGAAGCGCAGCCTTTCCTCGTCGCCTGCCAGCACGGGCAGGTCGCGGTTTGTCACAACGGCAATCTCCCCTTCGCCACCGAAGAGAGAAAGCGCCTGGAACGCGAAGGGGCAATCTTCTCTTCAACCTCGGACACGGAAGTTATCCTGCACGGCGTGGCTCGCTCGCGCGCCGCTTCGATCCTCGAAGCCATCCCGGAAGTTTTGTGCGAAACCGAAGGCGCATTTTCCATGCTCTTTCTGACGCCGAAAGCCTTAGTCGCCATCCGCGACCCGCGCGGTTTTCGCCCGCTGGCGCTGGCGCAACTGGGTGACACCTGGGTCGTCGCTTCCGAAACCTGCGCGTTTGATTTGATCGATGCACTCTACGTCCGTGATGTCGAGCCGGGCGAGATGATTATCATTGACGAGGATGGCCTGCACTCTTCGCACCCGCTTCCCCCACGCCCGCACTCGATGTGCATTTTCGAGCACGTTTATTTCGCGCGCCCCGATTCCGTCATCTACGGCCATTCGGTCAACGAGTCGCGTCACAAGATGGGTAAGCGCCTCGCCATTGAGCATCCCGCCGACGCAGACATCGTCGTGCCCGTGCCTGATTCGGGCGTGGCGGCGGCCATCGGCTACGCGGCGCAAAGCAAGATCAATTATCGTCAAGGGCTGGTGCGTAACCACTACGTCGGGCGCACCTTCATCGAGCCGAAGCAATCAATCCGTTCCTTCGGCGTTCGCATCAAGCTCAATCCCGTACGACACCTGATCGAAGGCCGCCGCATCGTCCTGATTGACGATTCGATTGTGCGCGGCACGACCTCGAAGAAGATCGTGCGGATGGTTAGAGAAGCCGGAGCGGCGGAAGTCCACATGCGTATCAGTTGCCCGCCGACCATTAGCCCTTGCTTCTACGGCGTGGACACGCCCGACAAGACAGACCTCATCGCCGCGCAGATGTCCGTCGAAGATATTCGCCAGTTCATCGAAGCAGACTCGCTTGGCTATCTCTCGCTCGAAGGAATGCTCGAAGCGACAGGCATCCAGGCGGACTCGTCCTGCGTCGCCTGCTGGACGTGCCGCTACCCGACGCGTATCACGAAAGAAGCAGAAACCCAATGGGCGCGCGAGCATGAGCCCGTGCCGTCCGACATACCCCTGAAAGAAGAGAGCGAGGCGGCACTTCCATGAATCCTGAGCCGCTTGTGCCTCCACCACCGTCCGGGCAAAACAGGCAAGCGCGAGATGGTCGGCGTGTTCTCGTCATCCTGGCCATCGTCAGCATCGTTTTAATCATCGCCGGAATTCTCCTCGTTAGATACTGGAAGAAAGAGCAGACCGTTGCGCTGCCGCAGCCTTCAGGCGACGAGCTTCAGGTTCACATCCTGAACATCGGGCAGGGAGATTCAATTTTAATCATTGCGCCGGGCGGAAAATCCGTGCTCGTTGACGCGGGCACACCCGGCAGCGGGCAGGCCGTGCTCGACGCGATGAAGCGTTATAACGTGAAGCAGATTGACCTGATGATCGCCACGCACGCGCACGCAGACCACATCGGCGGCGCAGATGAAGTCTTGCACGCCACTAAAGTCAGCACAGTGCTCGACAGCCGTGTTCCGCACACGACGAAAAACTACGAGGACTTTCTCGCAGCCGTGAACCAGAGCGGAGCAAAATACATCGCGGCATCGCCGGGGCAGACATTTGATCTTGGCGGCAACGCGCAGCTCACAGTGCTCGCGCCTATCCAGCCTTTCTTCACCAAAAATCAATTGCGTTCGGGCGCAAACGAGCCGAACGCCAATTCGGTCGTCGCGCGTCTCGACTACGGAGATTTTTCCATGCTGCTGACGGGCGATGCCGAAGCCGAAACCGAAGAGCGCTTGATGAAGACCAATGCTAACATCAAGACAAAGGTGCTCAAGGTCGGGCATCACGGCTCGCGCTATGCTTCTTCGGAAAAGTTTCTTCGTCAGGGCGGGTTTGAAGCGGCGATTATCTCTGACGGCGCAGAGAATCGTTACGGCCATCCCAGCCAGGAAGCCCTGAATCGCTTCAGACAGATGGGCATGAAACTCTACCGGACGGATTTGGAAGGCGAGATTACAATCGTCTCGCGCGGGTCTGGCTACGAGATTAGAACCGAGCGAACAGCGACCGGCGATTTGTGGGCGGGGCGCACGCCGCCAAAAGACGACGCGGCGCGTGAACAGTCCGACCTGGGCGAGACGGGACAGTCATCAAGACAATCAAGGCGCGCCGGAAGTGGCAGGTAAGCAGCAACGCTTGAGAAGCTGTTTGAGAAGTCTCGGCAGGGACGGCTTTAAGGAGAAAGAATAAATGGCTGACCGCGACGATCAATCGAAGCGCGCGGCTTCGAGACAAATCCGTGCGGAGATAGATCGAATCGAAGATAATAAGATGGCCGTCCTGCTGGTTAATGATGACGGCAAGACGCAGTTGGACGTACCCGTCGCGTTGCTGCCCGAAGGCGCAGGCGACGGCGATCACTTGCGCATCACCATCTCGATTGATAAAGGATCAAGGGACGAATCGGCAGCCCGCGTCAAAAAATTGCAGGACAAGCTGGCGCAAACGGGCGGCGCTGAGGAGCAAAAGGATTTCAAGCTCTGATGATGATTTCTTGACTAGCCCTTCTCCTTAGAGTTCCAGATGAATGATACAATCCCCCTGATAGGAGAGGTAAATAGTATATGGTGACTATCACATTTTCCGACCGTGAGACTGAGAAGCGGGCGCTCGCCTTCTTGCTCGGACGTTTTTCTGGTCGGGTTCTCCGCTCAGGCGAACATTTAGTGCCCGAGTCTGCGCTGGAAGCGCTCGCGGACCAGAATATTCCGTTTACCGTCAAGGGAAAAACAACCTATGAGCAGCAGATAGCGGCGATTCGAGGTGCTGCTTCCACTCCAGTTCAATAACGGGCGAGATGTGCCGGGTGAATGGCTCGCTGAAGCGGTCTTAGAATTGTTGATTATTCCGGCGCAGCCAGTTACGAAACGCAGAAGGTTGAAGGGCACTGGCGGCATGGCGGTGTTCTCTACCGGGATAATCTGGTGCGAATTGTTGTTGATCTACCTGACTCGCCGAAGAATCGTCGCTGGATGAAGGAGTTCAAGAATCGCTGGAGAGCGCGCCTCGAACAAGTCGAGTTGTGGATGGGTGAGCTATCGCATCGAGATTGAATAAAGCGAAAAAAAGAGGATATTTCAGTGGCGCGAACTAAAGGCGGATGCGGGTGCGCGATAGCGGTGCTGGTGGTTTTTCTCGGCGCGCTGGGCTTCATTGGCTACAAATTTGTCTTGCCCTGGTGGAATAAGCAGCCGCCGCCCGCGTCTGGCAAAGAGTTGCGCGTTCATGTGCTGGACGTGGGGCAGGGGGATGCAATCCTCATCGTTGGGCCTGAAAAAGTCGTGCTGATTGATGCGGGCGACGAGAAGAACGGCAAGAAGGTGGTCGAGGCGCTCAGGCTCAAAGGTGTTCAGCAGATTGATTACTTCATAGCCACGCACGCGCACCCGGATCACATCGGCGGCGCGCCCGATGTCTTCGCCAGCTTCAAAGTGGGCACGGTGCTGCATAACGATTTTCCGCCGCCGGAAGTCGTCGCAGCAAACGAGGCTGCCAACGCCGCTCAGAGCGGAGATAAAAAGCAGAGCAAGAAACAGCCAGCGCCAAAGAGGCAGGGCAAGGTTGTGGAATTGCCGCCCGTCAAAGCCTACAACGGTTTCAAGAGCGCCGTGGAGCAGGCGGGTGCGGAATTCAAAAAGGCCGAGCCTGAACAGAAGATCGAGCTGGGCGGCGGCGCGATTTTGACAGTGCTCGCTCCCATCCCGCCCCTCTTCACGAAAGAGAAGATCGCCGCCAGCCGCAAAGGCAACGAGTCAAACGCCAACTCCATCGTCATGCGTCTCGACTACGGAGACTTCTCCATGCTGCTCACCGGCGACGCCGAAGAGCAAACGGAAGAACGCCTCGTCCAGAAGGAGACGAACCTTCAGGCGACTGTTTTGAAGGTCGCGCATCACGGGTCGAAGTATGCGTCTTCTGAAGGCTTTCTCCGACGCGTCCAGCCGAAGGCCGCGATCATTTCCATGGCTGAGTTCAATCGCTACGGCCATCCCAATCAGGATGTGCTCAATCGCCTGAAAGCGGCGGGTGTCACACAGCTCTACCGCACAGATTTGCAAGGAGAGATTGCCATCACCACGACCGGCAAGCTGAAAGACGGAAAGCTCTACGAGATTAAGGCCGCGAAAGAAACCAAAAGCGATCTCTGGCTCGGGCGCGAGGGTGAAAAGAACGACTCCTCAAGCTCCGGCTTCATCACCTACGGCGACTACGGCCCACCACCGAGACAAAGGAAAAAGTGATGGAAAGCAGGAGTCAGGAGACAGAAGTCAGAAGTCAGAAGAAAAGAATATCTGTAGCAGTGGTTCTCCGCCTTATTATTCTGACTCCTGGATTCTGAATTCTGGATTCTGCTTTCCGTCACCTCTCACTTGAATTATGAATATTACTTACAGCGACGCGGGCGTTTCGATTGATGCGGCGAATGCCGCGACGGAAAAGATTAAGCGGTTGGCGCGGGCGACGTTCAACGAGCGCACGCTTTCCGAGATTGGAAGCTTCGGCGGGATGTTTGACGGCGCGTTCCCAGGCCTCAAGCAGCCGGTGCTCGTCGCCTCGGCTGACGGCGTCGGCACGAAACTCAAAATCGCATTTGCTACTAACACGCACAACACCATCGGGCGCGACCTGGTTAATCACTGCACCAACGATATTCTGGTTCAGGGCGCGCGCCCGCTCTTCTTTCTCGATTACATCGCAACGGGCGTGCTCGCGCCCGATGTGGTCGCGGGCATAGTCGAGGGTGTTGCGACAGGATGCCGCGAGAACGGCTGCGTGTTGCTTGGGGGAGAGACGGCGGAGATGCCAGGCTTTTACGGTGAAGGTGAATATGATGTCGCGGGTTTTATCGTCGGCGTGGTTGACCGCGAGAAGGTGATTGACGGGCAGCGGATTGTGGCGGGCGATACGGTACTCGTGCTTCCCAGTGTTGGCCTGCATACTAACGGCTACTCGCTTGCCCGGAAACTCTTCTTTGAAGTGGCAGGCTATCAGGTTGACACACGCCTGGATGAGCTAGGTGAGACAGTTGGCGCTGCGCTTCTCGCACCTCACGCCAGTTACCTGCCCGCGCTCGCAGGGTTGCTCGACTCAAATCTCATCAAAGGTCTGGCGCACATCACGGGCGGCGGCTTGACCGAGAACATCCCGCGCATCCTGCCCGAAGGAACGGGCGTTCATATCAATAGGGATACATGGCCTGTGCTTCCCGTCTTCAAACTGATGCAGGAGATCGGCAACGTCCCCGGCGCGGAGATGTATCGCACCTTCAACATGGGAGTCGGCATGGTCATCATTGCCACCCCGCAGGACGCGGAAGCAATCAAAGCTCACATCAAACAGCGCGGCGAAACCATCTACGAAATTGGGCGCGTGACGGAAGGCGAGCGCGAAGTCGTTATCGAATAAAATCAAGTCTGAAGTCTGGAGACTGAAGTCTGAAGTCAAAAGAAAGAGAAATGCTTTTGACCTCGGACTCCAGACTCCAGACTTCAGTCTCCAGACTTATGCTTCATATTGGCATTCTGATTTCCGGTCGCGGCTCGAACATGCTGGCGCTAGCGGACGCTGTTGCTGAAGGGCGCATTCCCGGCGCTGGAATAGCCATCGTCATCAGCGACCAGGCGAGCGCGGCGGGCATTGCGCGGGCTGCCGAGCGCGGGATTAAAACTCTCGTCATCGAGCGACGAGGGCGCACGCGCGTCGAGCACGACCGCGAAACAATCGCCACCTTGCAGGAACATCAAGTTGATTTAGTCTGTCTCGCCGGTTACATGCGGCTGCTCTCCGTCGAGTTCATCGAAGCCTACCGTCATCGCATCCTCAACATTCATCCTTCCTTGCTGCCCTCGTTTCCTGGCCTCGACCCGCAGCGACAGGCCATCGAACACGGCGTCAAATGGACGGGCTGCACTGTCCACTTCGTTGACGAAACACTCGACGGCGGCCCAATCGTCGCGCAAACTCCTGTGCCGGTCGAAGGCAATGACACGGTTGAGACTCTGTCGGCGCGCATTCTTGTCGAAGAACACCGGGCTTATGCGGAGGCAGTCGCGCTCGTCGTCAGCAGCGAGTATGAAATCGCGGGGCGGCGCGTCAAAAGAAGACCTTCATCCGATAATGGCCAGACCCGATAGACGTGACGAGAAAAGAATTTGACAGGATTATCAAGATTAAGAAGAAGAGGTAGGACAGAAGAGCTTGATATTATTTCTTTCATCCTGTCCATCTTGTTAATCCTGTCTAAATTTTGCTTGAGGAATATCATAGCCGGAGATGCAAATGGAAAAAGTAAACATCGAACAAAAGCTCTCACTGTTCAGTGAGCACTGGAAGCCGAAGATCGCCGGAGAATTGAACGGTCAATACATCAAGCTGGTGAAGTTTAAGGGGGCGTTCGTCTGGCATCACCACGACCAAGAGGACGAGATGTTCTTTGTCGTGAAGGGGCGATTTCGGATGGAGTTCGAGGATCGCAGCGAATGGATTGAAGAGGGCGAGTTCATCGTCGTCCCGCGCGGCATCGAGCATAGACCCATCGCCGAGGAAGAAGCCCACGTCCTGCTGTTCGAGCCAGTCTCGACACTCAACACGGGCAACGTCGAAGACGAATTAACGCTTCCAGAATTGGAGAGAATTTAATACCAGTCATGCGAAGCGCGTGGCTCGCGTTGTTCCCTTGTGAATCATCCGCTCTTCTTTTTACCGCCGAGAGCGACAGCACGGTTGAATGCGGCATAGACGGCTTTCGAGAGCACAGTGCGGAGCGAGCCTTTCTCCATCTGGTAAATCGCTTCGGCTGATGTGCCGCCGGGAGACGTGACCATGTTCCTCAATTCAGCCGGATGCTTGCCTGATTCCTGCGCGAAGAGGACTGAGCCGAGCATCGTTTGCAACACCAACTCCTGCGCGACGTGGCG
The DNA here is from genome assembly GCA_032160705.1 of Acidobacteriota bacterium. Classification (GTDB taxonomy): domain Bacteria; phylum Acidobacteriota; class Blastocatellia; order Pyrinomonadales; family Pyrinomonadaceae; genus QHXM01. The sequence continues at coordinate 15,505 of JAVHVE010000003.1, forward strand.
CGAGAATCCCATGTGCACGCCCGCGTCCACGAGAGCTTCCATGACCAGAAAGATGTAGGTTGGCCCGGTCGCAGACAGCGCGGTCGCCATATCAATCATCCTCTCGGTCTCCACGTACATCTCACGCCCCAGAGCAGCAAGCATGGCGCGCACCTGAGCCTGCTGCGCTTCGGTGACTTCCGGCGTCGCCGTCCACGCGGTCATCCCCTGACCGATCTGCGCGGGCGTGTTCGGCATCGCGCGCACAATGGCCGGGTGCAGCAATTCTCCGGCAATCGTCTCGCCGTGCGCGCCCGCTACAATAGAGAGCACCAGTTGATCCAGGTGCAAAGCTCCCTTCAATTCGTTGAGTACGAGAGCGAGCCGCTGCGGCTTGACGGCGAGAATGATGATCGAATTGGAGCGCACCTCGCTGGATGCGCCCTTGGCTACCAGCGGCTCGGTCACTGCCTCACGATTGCTCTCAAAGACGCGCATGCCGTATCTCGCCTGAAGCTCCTCGCGGCGCGCGACGCGCGGGTGGCTGCCCGTAATCTGTTCGGGCGTGACGAGCTTTTGCCTGAGCAGCCCGGCGATCATCGCCTCGGCCATCATGCCGCAGCCGATGAATGACAACTGCGTGCCCTTGAGAGGGTTCGTGTTCGCTGTGTGGTCTGTTTCCTGTGAAATGTTCATCTCAATTTTTTCTTCGTTGACGCGGGATTTTGAGAACTGATGCCTGCCGAGAAGATAGCGCAGCCGCCACGAGATGCGCTACTCTATCTCTTCAGACTTTGAAAAACTTTCACGCTGGAGGCGTCAAGACTTAACTCAAATTACTATTGCTTATCCTCCGCATCTAACGTTTTCTCCTTTGTGCCTCCGGTGTGAAATGATTTTTATCTGCTATGACGATTGACGAACAACTCGCATATCTTCGCAAAGGAACAGTGGAAATCATCCGCGAGGAAGACCTGCGCGCCAAGCTTGAAAAGAGCGCGCGCAAGGGTGTGCCCCTGCGCGTCAAGTTGGGCGCAGACCCGACCGCGCCGGACATACATCTCGGCCACACGGTCGTCATCCGCAAGCTCCGTGCGTTTCAGGAACTCGGCCACACGGTCATTTTTCTCATCGGCGATTTCACGGGGCTCATCGGCGACCCGTCGGGCAAGTCTGCGACGCGCCCGCAACTGACGCGCGAAGAGATTGCGAATAACGCCGAAACCTACAAGGCGCAAATCTTCAAGCTGCTCGATCCTGACAAGACCGAAATCCGCTTCAACTCCGAGTGGATGGACAAGCTCGGCTCTGACGGCTTTATCCGTCTCGCTTCCCACATCACCGTCAAACAAATATTAGAGCGCGACGATTTCGCGAAGCGCATCAAGGAAGAGCGTCCCATCGCCTTGCACGAACTACTCTACCCGCTGACGCAGGCTTACGATTCAGTCGCGCTTGCTGCGGACGTGGAACTCGGCGGCACAGATCAAAAATTCAATCTGCTGCTAGGCCGAAATCTACAGCGCGAGTACGAGCAGGAAGCGCAGGTGTGCATCATCATGCCGTTGCTGGTGGGCACGGACGGTGTCCAGAAGATGTCCAAGTCGCTCGGCAATTACATCGGCATCAACGAGCCGCCCGCCGAGATGTTCGGCAAGGTCATGTCCATCTCCGACGAATTGATGTGGCATTACTATGAGCTTTGCACAGACCTGCGCGCGGAAGAGATTGCTGCCCTGCGCGCAGCAGCGGAACGGGGCGAGCGCAACCCGCGCGACATCAAAGTTGAGCTGGCGAAGCGTATCATCACAGATTTTCATTCGGTCGAGGATGCGAGGAAAGCTGAAGAAGAGTTCAACCGCGTCTTCAAGCTCAAGGAAGTGCCAGAAGAAATCGAAATCCGCGAAGTAGAAGCGGGCGCATCGTGGCCGCTCCCGCATCTGCTATTTAAAATAGGACTCGCTGCGTCAGTCGCCGAAGCTCGACGATTGATCGAGCAAGGGGGCGTGCGAATTGGAGGTGTGCGTCAGACGGACACAGGCATTGTATTCAAAATAAACCCTGGCGAGGAGAGTCTTTTACAAGTCGGCAAGCGCCGCTTCTTGCGCGTGCGTGGCGCGTAGCCTCAACGGAGTCCTCACTCTTGAGAAAGGAAACAGATATGTCAGAAGAAAACAGAGCTTTACTTCATCGCTGGTTTGAAGAGGTCTGGAACAAAGGTCGCGCGGAAGCCATTGACGAAATGTTTGCCGAAGACGGCATCGCCAATGGTCTCGCGGATGAAAGAGGCAACCCCTTGCGCGGCCCGGCCAATTTCAAAGCTTTCCATCAAAAGTTTCGCAACGCTTTTCCCGACATCGAAGTGATTGTCGAAGACACCGTGGTGGAAGGCGACAAGGTGGCGGGTCGTTGTGTCGTGCGCGGAAAGCATCAGGGAGATAGCCTCGGATTCGCAGCGACGCAACAGCCAATCGAAATTACCGGCATCACCATCGCGCGCATCAAGGATGGCAAGATCGTCGAAGCCTGGAACAACTTTGACTTCATGGCCATGTTTCAGCAAATCGGCGCGATCAAGATGTAGCCGCTCATGCGGGTCGCATTTTTCAATGCTTCGGCAAGAGGCCTGCGCGCTCGCTAAACAATTAAGTCATTAATGTCGGCTGCCATCACCAACGAAGAGACTCTCATCATCGAGACGCCGGAGCGTGTGCCCTTGCACTTCGCCCTGGCCTCGATTGGCAATCGCTTTCTGGCGTGCGCGTTCGACCATGCGTTGCAGACGATTCTCATCGTGCTGCTCTATATCAGCTTCACCCTCGTCGGCAACATGCTCGACTTTGGTGGTCTCAAGAATGCGCCGAAGTGGGCGCTCGCGCTGCTCATCCTCTTAGGGTTCATCATCTGGTCGAGCTATTTCGTCATCTTCGAGTGGCTGTGGAACGGGCAGACGCCTGGCAAGCGCTGGTTGAAGCTGCGCGTCATCCGCGAAGACGGGCGACCCATCACTTTCTGGGAAGCGGCTGTACGCAATCTCCTGCGCATCTTCGACATCATGCCGTTTCCCTTCTACTCCATCGGTCTCATCTCTGTCTTCGTCAGCACACGCGATCAGCGTGTCGGCGATCTCGTGGCCGGGAGTGTGGTGGTGCGTGAGCGCGAAACGGAAGCGCCGACTTTCAGCCAGGTCTTCAATGCTCCCGTCTCCGATACGGCGCTGCGCCGCTCGTTCAAGCCCGTCGAGTTTACGGCGGAGATTAATTCCGTCACCGAACGCGAAATCGAGGTCGTTGAAACATACCTGCGTCGCCGCTGGGACTTGCCCGACCAGGCACGCATGTGGATGGCCTGGCGCGTGGCGATGCCTCTCCTGTACAAGCTGCGCCCCGGCTATGATCTGGCAACTTTCACCTACGAAGGTTTTCTGGAAGAACTCCTGCACCGCTATCGTGCTACACACAGGTTCACCAGTTAGCTATTGCAGGTAGTGTCGCTCCACTTGATCGATAGCGTCGGAATCGTTGTCGTAAAACCGAAGCGGGCGCTGTGCCGAAAGACACCACGCCCGCTCTTGATTTTCAATGACGGTTTTTAACGGCTGCTTATTCCGCTACTTTTTCCACTGAACGGGAAAGAACTGGCCAGCCTTCTCCGGCGCGATCTTCACCCCGGCCAGTGAGGCCGCGTGAGAGAGAACCGGATCAAGACCCGCCGCCATGTCTTTCGCGCTTGCTGTCATGCGCTCGTCCGGGGTGACGCCCGCGCCTTCAAGGCTCTTGCCGTCACTCATTATCAAATCAGCGTCGGTCACCTGTGCGGCATAATAAACGACCGTGTCGGCTCCCAGTTGGAGCGGCGAAGTTATCGCTCTCATCACCGCGCCCGCCGTATTGTCGCCAATCACGGTGCCGCGCTTTTCCATCTGAATGATCCGCGCGAAGATTTCCGATGAAGAGGCTGACTCGCTATCAACCAAGACAATCAGCCGACCCTTGTAACTGCTCCCACCGCGCGTACTGGCGACCAGTGGCTTCGTTTCCTTCCGCCTCTTAATATCACCGACTTTTACATCCTTATCGAAAAAGTAGCCGATGAGACGCAGCAATGTTTGCTCAGCACCACCGCCATTGCCACGGAGATCGAGGATGAGAGCTTTGCTATCTTTCGCTTTGCCCATCATCTCATCCACCGTTTCGGAGGCACCGAATTGAGGCATCTTCCAGATAAAGAGTTCTTTATTATCACCGGCAGAGATATGGCGATGCTCATACAGACGCGACTCATTTTCTGCCTGTCTGATTAAGTCAAAGTAATCTTGGCCAGCATCCATGAAGGTAAGATTGAGGAATCGTTTGCCTTCCTTAGTCTTCGCAAGCACGTCGAGCTGGCGCGGCTGGTCATCAGGACTTTGCACGACCACGCGCATACCGGGCTGAGGCCGCAATGTGTAATAGAGATACTGCAACTTCCACAGAATATCGCGTGTCGGCTGGTATCCATCAACTGAGATCACTTGATCTCCGACTTTGAGTCCTTTGGCTTCGGCGTCGCTACGGGGCTTGATGGCTGTGACGTAACACTTATCGCCGATCATCTGCATCTGCCACCCGTATTCCACGCTAACTGCTCGCTCGGGCGGGATGAAGAAAGTGTGTGAATCGTTAAGGTCAAGGACGGCCTGTGCGATGATGGCGAACACCTGACCGAGAGACGTGGACTGCTTAATCTTATCTCCGGCGGCCTTGAAGCGCGCATCTATATCCACCCCGTGAAAGGTCGGATCATAATAATTCTTTTTGATCTCATTTTTCACACTGTTAAGCATGACGCCCGCACGGTCACGCTCAAGAGCGCCAAATTGCTGGGCGTGCGAAAGCTGCAAACTGCCGCACATCAGCAGACCAAAGAGAGCAATAAACGTCAGCGAGTGGCGCACAGGGGGACGCCCTTGTGGGGAACTTCCGAATATTGTGAGATGTCTCCTTATATTTCTATTGAAGAATTGGCATGTCCCGCAATTGTCTATTGCCTGAAGAGCCGCAATGACTCTCAAGGCAATCTCTAACACCTGGGGTTCGCAACCCCCAGTGATCTTCGGCACCTAAGCACGGCGCTGCCAATTGAAACCGGGACACTGCGGACAAGTTATTATTATTGGGGGGTTCCCGCTGGTTCTTACTTCTTAGCTGAGGTCTGAAGCGGCTTCGAGGCCGGGAAGGACAACTGCTAAAGCGCGCAGATATTGCCACAACCAACCACCAAAATGCAAGGCGACAGCCAAGCTCTCAAATTTCCCATCAAAGCCCTCAATCTAAGGGCGAGGAAGAATGGTCAGAAACACGCGCTTTGCAGAGCAAAAACGTCTAATTGACCCGCTCACCAATCGTCTGCTACTCTTTTCTGTTTCCAACGTTGGTCAGTATTTCTACCATCGAAAGGGCAATTGAAAAATGTCTCGTGATGTTTTTATTCTGGGCGGCAAACGGACGCCGATGGGCGAGTATGTCGGCGCGCTCAAAGATATATCGGCGATTGATCTGGGCGCGATTGCGGCACGCGGCGCATTGGAAGCGACAAAAGTTTCCGCCGATGAAATAGATCACACCGTTATCGGCAATGCGCTGCAAACTTCGGGCGACGCGATTTACGGCGCGCGCCACGTAGCTTTGAAAGCGGGCGTGCCCGTTGATCGTCCCGCGCTGACTGTCAATCGTCTGTGCGGCAGCGGCATTCAATCAATCATTTCGGGCGCGCAGATGATTCAATTAGGTGAAGCCAAGACCGCACTCGTTGGCGGCATGGAATCAATGTCGCAAGCCCCGCACGTCATCAGGGGCGCGCGCTCAGGCTTCGCTCTCGGACAGGGCAAGTTGGAAGACAGCTTGATGGTCGCGCTCCTTGATACCTACTGCAACATCCCGATGGCGGGCACGGCTGAGAATCTTGCGCGCCGCCACGAAATCTCACGCGAGGAGCAGGACAAGTACGCGTTGCGGTCGCAAGTGGAAGCCAAGCGTGCTTTAGATGCCGGAGTCTTCGCGGAAGAGATCGTGCCTGTCGAAATCAAGACCCGCAAGGGAACGGACATCTTCGCGCAGGACGATCACCTGCGCCCTGACACCACGCTTGAGGGGCTGGCGAAACTTCGTCCTGCATTCAGCAAAGACGGTTTTGTCACGGCGGGCAATGCTTCCGGCATCGTTGACGGCGCAGCGGCACTAGTCATCGCAGGCGAGGAGTTTGTCAAAGCGCGCGACCTCAAACCGCTGGGACGCATCGTGAGCTGGGCTTATGCCGGAGTCGAACCTGAAATCATGGGCATCGGGCCTGTGCCCGCGACTCGCCTGGCTCTGGAGAAGGCCGGATTGAAACTCGAAGAGATTGATCTCATCGAAGTCAACGAAGCTTTCGCGGCGCAGTATCTCGCCGTTGAGAAAGAACTGGGTCTTGACCGCTCGCTGACAAACGTCAACGGCGGCGCAATCGCGCTCGGCCACCCGCTCGGCGCTTCCGGGACGCGGCTCGTTCTGACAATGCTCAACGAACTCAGACGGCGCGAACGTCGCTACGGGCTGGCAACCGCCTGCATCGGCGGCGGCCAGGGCATCGCCATCATCTGCGAGAGGGTGTAAAAGCCGTGACAGGTGACAGGTGACAAGATTAAAGCCTTGTTCTTTCCCATCACTTGTCACCTGTCACCTGTCACCTGTCACGATTCTTCCCTGTCACCTGTCCCCCGTCACGGCTTTTTCCCGTTTCTCATATAAAAATCCAAAAATTTGAGTGTGCGTTTGTCTGCCGCCGACTGGCTTTTTAGTGTAATCCCTATTAAATCATATCCTTATGTCAGGCCGAGATTTCTTTCCCTCTCCCGGCATAGCTTTTGCCGCAACGCATGAGTTGCGTTTTCGCACACCGAAGCTTTGAATTCAGCCTGAAGCGCCTTGAGCAGAAAGACCACTGATTTAACAGGCCGCTCACTCACGCGACAGACTTGCGTAAATGACTTCCGGCATGATAGAAAGTTGCTTCTACACTAGGTGTTATCAAGCGTTTGATGTCACGCCTCTTGAAATCAGCAGTTCTAAAATGTTTTCGTCATCCAAGGTAGCTCTCCGCGCCTGCCCGGCTAGTGCGCGGCTTAACAACTTCAACTCTCATCAAATCGCTCTTGAAGGAGTTCCCCAGCATGCATAAATTCTTTCGACTCTCTATTGCCACGCTCCTCGTTTTTGCGCTGAGCGCGCTGGCCTTTGCCCAGTCCACCACGACGGGCGCTATCGGCATTACGGTTACTGACCCGCAGGGCGCGGTCGTGCCGAATGCCAACGTAGTAGTTCGCAACGTTGAAACCAACAAAGAAGAAACGGTCACCACCGATGATGAAGGTCGCGCCCGCGTCGTCAACCTTCAGCCCGGTAATTACAGTGTGACGATCAATGCGTCGGGCTTCGGCGCTTACACTCAGGATAAGGTCGTGGTCGAAGTTGGCCGCGTCACTTCTATTGACTCTCCGCTGACGATTGGTGGCCAGACGGCCAATGTCGAGGTGACATCTGAAGCGCCGGTCATTAATACGTCGCAGCAGGATTTCTCCACCAACGTCAATCAGACCTCGATCAACGAGCTTCCCATCAACGGGCGTCGCGCCTCTAATTTCGTGTTGCTGACGCCGGGCGTGGTGCCTGACGGCAACTTCGGTCTGATTAGTTTTCGCGGTATCTCCGGCTTGCTTAACAACAACACGGTGGACGGCGGCGACAACAATAATGCTTTCTACTCGGAAGAGCGCGGGCGCACGCGCATCAGCTATGTCGTCAGCCAGGCTTCCATCCGTGAGTTTCAGGTTAATACCTCGAACTATTCCGCCGAATACGGGCGCGCTGCGGGGGGCGTCATTAATACCGTCACCCAGAGCGGAACTAACGACTTCCACGGCAGCCTTTTCTATTACCTGCGCGACAACAAATTGGGTGCGACTAACCCGACGACAACCCGCACGGTCTTGGTCAATGGCGTCGGCGTCCCGCAAACTTTCAAGCCCGTAGATGTTCGCAAACAGTTTGGTGGCTCGGTCGGTGGTCGCATCGTCAAGGACAAACTCTTCTTCTTCTTTACCTATGACGAGCAGAGGAGAAACTTCCCCGGCGCAGCGGTCTTCCCCACTGCCACCTATCTCAATCTCAGCACTGCCGATAGAACTACGCTCAAGTCGCGTTCAGCGCTCATCACGGATGCGCGGATTGACAACGCTCTGAGTTTCCTGGCCGGTTTGACCGGCCCCGTGCCGCGCACGCAAAATCAGCGCATCTTCTTCCCCAAGATTGATTGGGTGGTTAACAACAGCAACACCTTTACGGCGTCATACAACCGGATGCGCTCTCAGTCCCCTTCGGGAATTGAGACGCAGCCGACGACCACTAAAGGCATCGCTACCTTTGGCGACGATTTTGTGCAAACAGACAGCTTCAATTTACGTCTGACCTCGACCATTACGCCGACGATTTTGAATGAAGCGCGTTTCCAGTATGGGCGCGATAATTTATTCGCTTCCAGCAATGACCCCTCGGCAGGAGAAGCGCTCCTGGCTACGGGTATCGGTGGGCGTCCGCCGCAAATCGGCGTCAACGGCTTTACGTTTGGTAAGCAGGATTTCCTTGAACGATACTCCAACCCGGATGAAAAGCGTTGGCAGTATGCCGATACGATGACGGTTTCACGCGGTATGCATACCTTCAAGTTCGGGGGAGACGTTAATCGCGTTAACGACCTGCTGGATAACCTGAGGCTCGAAGGCGGCAGTTACAATTACAGCAACCTCGGCGATTTTATCGTTGATTACGCCAACCGCGCAGGGTCGGGGGATTTGAGAACTGCCGGTAACGTCCAGTGCTTTACTAATACTCTTGCAAGAGCTGTCTTGAGGGCTGGACAGTGTTACACCAGCAACTTCCAGCAAGCATTCGGCCCGACTGCCTTCGCAATTAAGACCACCGACTACAACCTGTTCCTTCAGGATGACATCCGTGTCACCCGGCGCTTGACCGTCAATCTCGGCATGCGCTACGAGTACGAGAAGTTGCCTGACCCGCAGATTCCCAGCGCGCTGACGAATCTGACAGGTCAAATCGTCGGGCCGGAGCAGACGAAACGACTGCCCTCTGACAAAAACAACTTCGGACCGCGTTTTGGTTTCGCCTACGACATTATGGGCGATGGCAAAACATCCGTTCGCGGTGGCTATGGCATCTACTACGGTCGAATCATTAATTCGACGATCATCAATGCCATTAACAATACGGGTGTGGCCGAATCACAGCGGGTCTTCTCGCTTGCTGCGACGGCTGCTGGTGCGCCGGTTTTCCCGAACGTCTTCGCCGCCGCGCCCGCCTTAACTGTTGGTGCGCCCAACATCGTCGTGTTTTCGGGGAAGATGGCTAATCCGCAGATTCACCAGGCGGACGTGGTCTTTGAAAGAGAGATTCTTCCTAACACTGTGGTCTCCGTATCTTTTCTGGTCAGTCTTGGGCGCAGGCTTCCGACCTTTACGGATCGCAACCTGCCCGCTCCGGTCTCCAGAACCTTTCCGTTCATCAATGGAGGTCCGCTCGACGGCCAGAGTATTACGGTTCCCTTCTTTACGGGAGCCAGGCCGGACACCAGATTCGGCGCAATTACGGAGATTACCAGCGAAATCAAGTCGGAGTATGAGGCGATTGTGTTGCAGGCCAACCGTCGTATGTCGAAGGGATTACAATTCCAGATCAATTACACTCGCTCCAGAACAACGGACACCGGGCAGAATTCGGCGACCTTTACGTTTACCAACGGCCCGCTCAATCCTTTTGATCTCAGTCTGGAGCCCGGACGGTCGAATTTAGATATTCCGCATCGCTTCGTGGCGAGCGCGGTCTGGACGCCGGGAGTACCGTTCGGATTGGAAAATAGCAAAGCAGGTAAGGCGATCTTTGGAGGATTCACCATTTCGCCTATCGTCCTGGTTCAATCCGGCACCGCCTATTCGGGGAACATCAGCGGATTCGGGCCAAGCTCGGTTGCCGGTGGTATTACCGGTTCGGGAGCACTTGGACGCATTCCTGGACTTTTCGAGCGCAATGCTTTCCGTCAACCCAAGATCGTCAACGTTGACCTGCGGCTTTCCCGTCGTTTCCGCTTTACCGAATCAATGAACCTTGAGTTTCTGGCCGAAGCCTTCAACCTCTTCAACCGCTATCAGGTGACGAGCGTCAATACCACTCTCTACACCTTCTCCGGTTCAAACCTGAGCTTTACTCCTAATGGTCCGAACTTCGGAGTGCCCAGTGGAACAGGTAATTCGCTTTATCGTGAGCGTCAGATACAATTCGCTCTCCGCTTCCAGTTCTAACGGGAAGTAAAAACGGCAAAGCTCAAAGGGTGCGCTTTTATTAATAAAAGCGCACCCTCTTTGTTTCTGCTGACTAAGGGGGGCAGACCCTTTGCCGGGAGCCGTTTCTTCGTCAGTGGAGAAAATTCCCCCCACTTGCGCCTGGTTTCTGCTAAGATAATCCTGCCCCGCGGGCGCTATGGCTTCTCGCAACCGCCCCGACAGCTTCCACCTTGTTGATGCCTATGGAACAGATAGATTTTCCCCTGATAGATTCAGCCGGCAATCGCCCGCCGCTGGTTCAAACCAGCTATGTCGAAGTCCTGAGCGCGGCGTTCGATGCGCTGCCCGACGCCTTTTATCTCTTCGACGCCGAGAAACATTTGAGCCGGACAAATCGCGCGGGCGCGCTTCTGGAAAACGCGGAGGCTGAGTCTCTCGTCGGTCGCCGTTGCTGCGAGATGTTCTGGCGCGTCGAGGACGCACCCGAATGTCTGGTCGAGCGTGCGCTCGCTGGCGGTGAAAAAGTTGAAGTGGAAATTCTGGCGGGCGAGCGTGGTGATAGACCGACGCTCATGATCGTCGTCCCCATTCGTGACGCGCAAAGCGCGTTGACAGGCAGCGTGATGGTCGTGGCGCGCGACATCTCTGAGTTGCGTCGTGCCGAAGCAGAAGCTTTCGAGCACAAGGCTTTCATGGCGAGCCTCGCCGATTTGGTTCCAGATGAAATCTACGCGCTCGACACCGTTGGGCGCATCACCTGGATGAACGAGCGCGCCGAAGGAGCTAACGGCGTCATGCCAACTGCGCTCGTCGGCAGGCAGTTGGACGAGATAGTTTCCCCGGAATCCAGAGATGCGGTTGCTGCCAACATCAAGCGCACGCTCGCGGGCGACGACACACAGGGCGAGATTCAAGCCGTGCGCGCTGGCGATGATGCCACGCGTTTTGTCGAAGCTCACACTTCGCCGCTCTGGAAAGACGGCGCGGTCGCAGGCGTGCTGGTCTTCCTGCGCGATTTGACGGAGCGCCGCCGCGCGCACGAGCGGATGGCGCAATCGGACAAGCTGCGCGCTGTCGGCGAGCTGGCGGCGGGCGTCGCTCACAATTTGAACAACTCGCTGACGGTCATCCAGGGTCGCGCGCAGCTCCTGCAACGACGCGCAGCGGATGAAGCCACGTCGAAGAGTCTGGAAGTGATCGTCCAGGCGGTCGCAGACGGCTCGCAGACGCTCCGTCGCATTCTGGATTTCGCGCGGCGCGAGCAGGCGAAAGAGTTTGCTCCACTTGACCTGACAGAGTTAATCAAGACGAGTGTCGAGATTGCGAAACCAAAGTGGCATCGCAAGTCCGGCGCAGGGCCGGGGTGCGTCAACGTGCATGTGGAGACGCGCACCCCCGTTTATGTGCTTGGCGAGAAAGCGGAGTTGCGCGAGGTGGTGCTCAATCTTCTCTTCAACGCGGTGGACGCCATGCCCGATGGCGGCGAGATAGAGATCGGCACGCGCGGCGAACTGGAGAGCGCCTGCTTCTGGGTCGCAGATACCGGCAAGGGCATGACGCCCGAAACGGTCGAGCGCATCTTCGAGCCTTTCTACACGACCAAAGGAGAAGGCGGTACGGGGCTCGGCCTTTCGGCCTCGCACGGCATCATCACGCGCCACCAGGGGCAAATCATGGTCGTCAGCGAACCCGGCCTCGGCACTCGCTTTGAAGTCAGGCTGCCCGTCTACGAAGCGAAGCCGCAATAAAAGAAAGTGATGAGTGATGAGTAATGAGTTAAAAGCACGGAATTGTCTGTTACTCATCACTCATCACTCGTTTATGACCTTCTTTGTCCGAAGATCAAGCATTGGGTGGGAGCAGATGTACGAAAACGCGTGTGCTTAAGTGGTCGCTCAGATTTGTTCAGAAATACCTGCCCTTTGTTCCTCTTCAATACTTTACCCGCAATAGAAGACAATTTGATTATCTTCATATTTGCTGGCACGTTGCTTGCTATCTCATACAGGCAACAATGGCATGAGCTGAGCAAAACGGCTCGCGCTCCATTTGATTAAGAATTTCGGAAAGTGAGGGTTGGAATCATGGGTCTACCGAACAAGGATGAGGTCGCAGGAAAATTCGATCAGGCGAAAGGCGCGGTGAAAGAGAACGTCGGTCGAGCGATAGATGATAAAGAGATGGAGACCGAAGGCGCTTCCGACCGCGCTGGCGGCAATCTACAGGAAGGCTACGGGACAGCCAAACGTAAAGTTGGAGAGACAATCGAAGACATCGGTAAAGCTGTCGGCAAATAGCTTTTCAAACCGAGAGCGAAGAGCCACACGGGGAATTGCACAATTTCCCGTGTGGCTCTTTTACTTTGACGTTGATCTATATTCTTATGCCGCTCTGCGTTTGGAAGATCGAGGGCTTTCACCGGGTCGTTCTTTCTTGCCGCGACGCTGACGCTTCTTCGCTCGACCTTCGGCCAGCTTAATAAAGCGTTGCAGGTCTTCGTCCATCTGCTTCTCTGGATCGTTACCGAAAAATTTTGCGAGCAATGTGCCGAGATGACCGGCGGGCGGCTCATACGCGAGCGAGATGTGCATCACCGTAGCGCCGCGCCCCGTCTCTTCAAAAGTCACTTCGCCCTGCATCTCGACATCGCCGCGCACCGTTCGCCAGGCTATCTTGCGATTCGGCTCGAACTCGGTCGTCTCGGCTTCCCACTCCACGTTGATTCCGAGAGGGGCATCAGCCGCCCACTTCGTGAAGCGCGGCTCGGTTTGTCTGACCTCCTTGATGTGCTCCATCCACTCCGGGAACTTCTCGAAATCGCTGTAGAGATCAAAGACGACGCCGACAGGCGCATTTATCTCGATAGATTTTTCTGTTCTCTCCATGACTCAAACCCCTCATTGGACGATTGCACAATTGCACGATCAAGGACAAGTATTGCTGCTCTTCGTCCATCATCCAATCGTCAGTGGTCTATTCCTGACGCACGTGTTCAGCTCCCAGGTCTTCCAGAAACTTTTGCAGGTTATCCGCATCGCTGTCGCTTCTGGCTTCGACGCCGAGCAGGATGCCGCCGCTGCGTATGCCCGCGTCGTAAACTCTGGCGCGATGTTCGGGGATGCCTGCGCCGATGAGCGCGCCGACGATGCCGCCCGTTGCCGCGCCCGCGCCAGCGCCTGCCAGCGCCGCCACAATCGGCCCGGCGACAACCAGGCCGAGACCCGGAATAGCAATCGAAGTTCCGACCGCGACGATTGCCGCGAGCACTGCCCCGATAGTTCCGCCAACCGCTCCGCCGATGCCTGCGCCGTCAGCAGCGTGCGAGCGAGTCTCGACGGCAAACTCTTTGCTCTTCGTTGAGTCGGACATCAAGACGCTGATCTCGTCGCGCGTATAGCCGCGTTTCATCAACGCATCCACGGCTGCCTCAGCCGCCGCGCGTGTTTTGAAAAGTCCTGTCACCAATGTCGCTTTAGTAGCCATAGCTGTTATTCACTCCTTCGATAACCGAAATTTCTTTAATAGGCCGAGAATATTCGCATTTAGACCAGAGCCTTGAAACGGCAAACACTGTGCCGACAATGCGCCTCTTCAGCCTCACGGCAGGGGATTTGAAGGGGATTTGCCTGTTATGTTCGTACAGCCGCACGCACGCTGTCAACTATCTGCCAAAGAAGCGTGCGGGTCGCCTCCCCTTCCGGCGTATCAAAGCAAAACAAGGACAGCGTGTTTGGCTTCAAGTGGTGATGTTATTAGAACACTCGTCGAAAACAGTCTGAAGTCTGGAGTCTGAAGTCTGGAGTCTGCTTTGACTCTTCTGACTTCAGACTCTAGACTCCAGACTCCAGACTTTTACCAGGGGGAGAAGAATGATAAAGGCAGTTATCTTTGACATTGATGGAACGCTGGTTGATTCGGTTGACCTGCACGCGCGTGCGTGGCAGGAGACCTTCAAGCATTTTGGAAAAGAGATCCCATACGAGCAGGTGCGCCACCAGATCGGCAAGGGCGGCGATCAACTCATGCCCGTCTTTTTCTCGAAAGAGGAACTGGATGAGTTTGGTGAGGAGATGGAGAAATACCGGGGCGAGCTTTTCCAGCGCGACTATCTCCCACGCGTGCGCGCTTTCCCTCGTGTCCGCGAACTATTTCAGAAGATCAAAGATGACGGGCTTCGTCTCGCCCTTGCTTCATCCGCCAAAGAGGAAGAGCTTGCAGCTTATAAAAAGATTGCTCGAATCGAAGACCTCGTGGAAGAAGAAACTTCTGCCGACGATGCGGACAAGTCGAAGCCGCACCCGGACATCTTCGAGGCCGCCATGGAGCGTTTAGGCGATGTCGAGACACATGAAGCAATCGTTGTCGGCGACACGCCCTACGATGCGGAAGCGGCAGGAAAAATAAATTTACGCACCATCGGCGTGCTCTGCGGCGGCTTCCCCGAAACAGAATTGCGCGCGGCTGGCTGCGTTCAAATCTACCATGACCCGGCTGACCTGCTCGCACGCTACGAAGAAACTTTAATTGCGAAAGAGAAATAAACAGTTAGCAGTTGGCAGTTGGCAGTTGGCAGTAAAGACAAAAGACGTTCTTGCTATCCACTGCCCACTGCCCACTGCCAACTGCTAACTGCTTTGAGAATCCTGCACCTTAGCTCGGCGCGCGCGCTTGGCGGCGGCGAAAGACATCTGGCCGATTTGGCTGGCGCGCTTCAGGAGCGCGGGCACGAAGTTTACGCCGCGCTCCCTTCCACCTCCCCGCTTCGGGCTGAACTCAACGCTCTGCCTGCGACGAACATTTTTACCTTGCGTCTACGCAACGCGCTCGACATTGGCAGCGCACTGGAACTCGCGCGACACGTTCGCGACCATCGAATAGAGATTGTTCACGCTCACGTGGCGCGTGACTACCCGCTGGCGGCGCTCGCCGTTAGCCGCGCTTCCCCCGCCAAGCTCATCATCACGCGCCACGTTCTTTTTCGGCTTAACCGGCTTCACGCTGTCACGTTTCGTCAGGCACGCCGCGTCATCGCCGTCTCTCAGGCGGTCGGGCGCTCTCTCGCCGCCCAAAAGATTTTCCCCGCGCGAAAAATTACGGTCATTCCAAACGGGATTGACTTTCGCCGCTTTGACGCGAGTCTGCAAGGATTCGACCGTGAGGCGTTGCGTCGCCGGATGAAGATCCCGGCGGGGAGTGTGTTCGTCGGAACTGTTGGGGAGATTAAGCGTCAAAAAGGCCACGAAGAATACTTGCGCGCAGCGGCCATCATCGCGCGCGAGAAAAGCAACGTGCATTTCGTCATCGCGGGCGGAGACAGCACGCGCACGGGCGAGCATCGCGCACATCTCGAACGCCTCGTCGCCGAGCTTAATTTAACGGGTCGCGTGCATCTCACGGGCTGGCTCGACGACATTGCACCGCTTCTGTCCGCGCTCGATGTTTACGTCTCAGCGTCGCACACGGAATCATTCGGCCTGGCGATAGTCGAAGCGATGGCCGCGGGGCGCGCGGTAGTCGCGACCGCGACCGAAGGCGCGCGCGAAATTATTGATGATGAAGAGAAGGGCATAATCGTCGCGGTCGGAGATCATCAAGCGATGGCAGCTTCCGTCCTGAATCTGCTCGAAGACGATAACTCGCGCGCGCGCATCGGCAAACTCGCCCAGGCACATGCGCGCGAACGCTTCAGCCTCGACCGCATGGTTGACGCAACTGAGCAAGTCTATTTTGAAGTGCAGGAGACAGAAGACAGAAGTCAGGAGACAGAATAAAAGAAAATCTGTTGATGTGGGTTTCCGCCTTATTATTCTGACTTCTGACTCCTGGATTCTGTATTCTGCTTTCCCGTCTCCCGTGCGTCAATTTTCGCGGCAAGGATAAAGTCGCTCTCGGTGAGGCCGTCAATCTTGTGCGTCCAGATGGTGATCTCTGCGCGTCCCCAGCCGAAAGAGATGTCCGGGTGATGTCCCTGCTCTTCCGCCAGTTCTCCGACGCGATTGACGAAAAGGAGCGCCTCGCGGAAATTCTTAAACTCGAAAATTTTCCGCAGGTGATGCTCCTCAATCACGTCCCAGCCGTCCAATTCCCGGAGGAGGTTTTGTATCTCAGCACCGCGCAAGGGCGGCACTCCGCCGCGACACGGCACGCAGTCGCGGCTCGCCAGATCGTTCATCCTTCTTCCCTCGACTTATAATTTTATCCAGTCAAGTGCATTCTAGCCGATGATGCCACCGGGATGAAAAGAACCTGCAAGCTAGGAATCTACGGTCTGAACCGGGCGGTGGAGACTTGGCAAACAGCCTCGCAAGCGGATAGTCTTACAGGTCAAGCTATCAGTTTTTAGTTTTCAGTTTTCAGTTTTCAGCAAGATTCGGCTGTCCCTTGCTGAAAACTGAAAACTGAAAACTGATTCCTTTTTTAAGGAGAACATTCGTGGCAATCATCCAGCCTTTTAGCGCTTTGCGACCACCTGCCGAGAAAGTCGCGCTGGTTGCAAGTCCGCCTTACGATGTCGTCAGCACGGAAGAAGCGCGCTCATTGGCCGCCGATAATCCTTTGAGTTTTCTTCACGTCTCGCGCCCGGAGATTGATTTGCCCGAAGGCATGGACATCCATTCGGACGCAGTTTACGGGAAAGCCGCAGACAATTTTGAGAAGTTGAGAAGGGAGTGCCCGCTCGCAGAGGAAGAGACGCCGAGCGTCTATCTCTATCGCCTGATTATGGGTGAGCATGAGCAGATCGGCGTCGTCGCCTGCTGCTCGGTTGATGACTACGACCGGAACTTGATTCGCAAACACGAGCGCACGCGCCGCGACAAAGAGGACGACCGCACGCGCCACATGCTGACTTTAAATTCGCAGACCGGCCCCGTCTTTCTCACCTATCGCGCCCGACCTGAGATAGACATGATGGTGATGGAGACGACCGGAAGTGCTGCCCTCTACGATTTCACAGCCCCCGACGGCGTCCAGCACACAGTCTGGCGCGCTCCAGACCCCGTGCGCTTCGTCCAGGCTTTTCGCGAAGTGCCGCTGCTCTATATCGCCGACGGGCATCACCGCGCGGCGAGCGCGTCGCGCGCCCGCGCCGACTTGAAAGATCGCAGCTTCGGCTATACGGGCGATGAAGAGTACAACTATTTTCTCAGTGTGATTTTTCCCGACCAGCAGTTGCAGATACTTCCCTACAACCGCATCGTCCGCGATCTGAACAACCTGACGGCAGGCGAGTTTTTCCTGAAAGTCACAACGAAATTCGACGTCATGGAAGACGCGCCGCCCACGCCCGCGAGACCGGGACAATGGAGCATGTACTTCGTCAAACGCTGGTACGGATTGACGCTCAAAGATGCTCCCGCACAAACGGACGATCCTGTGGCTTCGCTCGACGTGAGCCTGCTGCAAGATTACCTGCTTGATCCTATCCTTGGCATTAAGGACGTGCGGACAGACAAGCGCATAGATTTCATCGGCGGCATTCGCGGCACGGAGGAGCTGGAAAGGCTGGTGGAAGACCGTCAAGCCGCCGTGGCCTTCTCGCTTCACCCGACGACCGTCGAAGACCTCTTGCGCGTCGCGGACGCCGAAGGCATCATGCCGCCCAAGTCAACCTGGTTCGAGCCGAAACTGAGAGACGGAATTCTGATTCATAATATCTAACAGGAGACAGAAGACAGGAGTCAGGAGACAGAAGAAAAGAAAATCTGTGAATGTGGTTGCCACCTTATTATTCTGACTCCTGACTCCTGTCTTCTGTATTCTGCTTTTCGCTTATGCACGTACTGATAGCTGATAAATTTGAGCAGTCGGGGCGCGACGGTTTGGCCGCGATTGGGTGCGAGGTTTCGTTCCAGCCTGATTTGAAGGATGGGGCGCTCGTCGAAGCGATCCAGACGCTGAACCCGGATGTGCTGGTCGTGCGTTCGACGAAAGTTACTGAGGCGATGCTGGAGGCGGGCGCGTTGAAGCTGGTCGTGCGCGCGGGCGCGGGCTACAACACGATTGACGTGGCGGCAGCATCGCGTCGCGGCATCTACGTCTCAAACTGTCCCGGCAAAAACGCCATCGCCGTCGCCGAGCTTGCTTTCGCCCTTGTTCTCGCGCTCGACCGCCGCATTGCGGATAACGTCATCAGTCTGCGGCGCGGCGAATGGAACAAGAAAGAGTTTTCCAAAGCGCGCGGGCTTTATGGTCGCACTCTCGGCTTAATCGGCACGGGGCAGATCGGGCAGGAGATGATTCCACGTGCGCGAGCGTTTGGCATGAACGTCGTCGCGTGGAGTCGCAGTTTGACGGCTGAGCGCGCCGCGAGCTTAGGCGTCGAACGTCTGGACACTCCGCAGGCGGTCGCGCGCGTCGCAGATGTGGTCAGTGTGCATCTGGCATTAAAACCTGAGACGCGCTCGCTCGTCGGCGCGGACATCTTCAACTCGATGAAGGAAGGCGCAATCTTCATCAACACTTCGCGCGGCGAGGTCCTAGATCAGAATGCTCTCGCTCATGCGTTGAAGACTCGCAACATTCGCGCGGGGTTGGACGTTTTCGCGCAAGAGCCGACTTCGGCTGTGGGCGAGTTTACGGACGAGATTGCGAGGGAAGAGAATCTTTACGGCACGCATCACATCGGCGCTTCGACCGATCAGGCGCAGGAGGCGATTGCTGCCGAGACCGTCCGCATCGTGCAATCTTTCAAAGAGACAGGCCGTGTGCCGAACGTCGTCAACCTCGCGCAGGGCACGCCCGCCACGCACACGCTCGTCGTTCGCCATCAGGATCGCCCCGGCGTGCTCGCGCACGTCCTCGACGCCGTCCGTAGCGCGAACATCAACGTGCAGGAGATGGAAAACATCATCTTTGAAGGCTCTGAGGCGGCAGTCGCCCGCATTAACTTAGAAGCCGCGCCGCCGGCAGACACGCTTGAGCGGCTGCGCTCAGAGAACCCGGACATCCTGGAACTTAGTCTTCTGGAAATCAGAAGCTAAACACATGAACTGCACACTCATCACAGGCGCGTCGAGCGGCATCGGTGAAGCCTTTGCGCGCAGGTTGGCGGCGCGAGGCGAGAATGTCTTGCTGGTGGCGCGCTCGGAAGATAAGCTGGCGAGCCTGTGTAATGAGCTTGGTCGGGCAGATAACGTCAGCGCGCAATATGTTGCGCTGGATTTGACCGAGAAGGATGCGGCGGCGAGATTATTGGAAGAGACAAACCAGCGCGAGCTTGAAGTCGAG
This sequence comes from Acidobacteriota bacterium, assembly GCA_032160705.1. Lineage (GTDB taxonomy): Bacteria > Acidobacteriota > Blastocatellia > Pyrinomonadales > Pyrinomonadaceae > QHXM01. The sequence goes on from JAVHVE010000003.1 coordinate 35,081, forward strand.
ATGCTCATCAACAACGCGGGCTTTGGTTCGATGGGGGATTTCACGGCGCTCGACGTGGAGCGCGAGCTTGAGATGATTGACCTGAACATCAAGTCACTCGTCGCGCTGACGCACCTTTACCTCAAGCCGATGCGCGAGCGCAAAAGCGGCACGATCATCAACGTCGCTTCGACCGCAGCCTTTCAGGGCGTGCCGTACATGGCGACCTACGCCGCGACCAAAGCCTTCGTGCTCGCTTTCTCCGAAGCCCTGTGGGACGAGAATCGCGCGTTCAATGTTCACGTCATGGCGCTTTGCCCCGGCGTGACGGAGACAAATTTCTTCGCGGCGGCAAACTCCGACAAGCCGCCGATGCGCGTCGCGCAGACCGCTGACCAGGTGGTTGACACGGCGCTCACGGGGCTCAAACGCGGCAAGAGCCACATCATTTCCGGCTGGACGAATTACATTATGACCGAATCCGAGCGGCTCGTTCCGCGCTCTGTCGTCGCCCGCATCGCGGGCAAAGCGATGCGACCAAAGTACGCTAAAAACAGTGACAAGTGACAGGTGACAGGTGACAAGAAAGAACAAGGATTTAACTTGTCACCTGTCACCTGTCACGGCTTTTAGGAGAGAAAAGAATGACCGAGAGAATTTTTAACTTCAGTGCTGGCCCGGCGATGTTGCCGCTGCCTGTTTTGGAAGAGGCGCAGCGCGAATTGGTGAGTTTGCCCGGTGTGGGGATGTCCGTGATGGAGATTAGTCATCGCTCGAAGGCGTTTGACGAGATCATCGGGCGGGCGGAGGCGGGTTTGCGAGAGTTGTTTGGTTTGCCCGAAAGCTATCACGTGCTCTTTTTGCAGGGCGGCGCGAGTTTACAGTTTTCGATGATTCCGATGAACCTGCTGCCAAAAGAGGGAAGCGCCGATTACATCGTCACTGGAAGCTGGGGCAAGAAGGCCGTCAAAGAAGCGAAGCGCGAGGGGGCGGTGAACCTCGCGGCGACGATGGCCGATGGCGGCTTCACACGCACACCTCAACAGGATGAACTCAAACTCGACCCGAAGGCCGCGTATGTTCACCTGACGACGAACGAGACGATTGAAGGTGTGGAGTGGAAGAGTGAGCCTGAGACGGGGGACGTGCCGCTCGTCGCGGATGCTTCGAGCGATATTCTTTCGCATCGCATCCCGGTCGAAAAATACGCGCTCATCTATGCCGGAGCGCAGAAGAACATGGGGCCGAGCGGCGTCACCCTCGTCATCATCCGCGACGATCTTTTGCAGCGCATCCCCGAAGGGCTGCACACGATGCTAGACTATCGCACACACGTCGAGAACAAGTCGCTCTACAACACGCCGAACACCTGGGGCATCTACATCATTGATCTCGTCTGCAAGTGGCTTCAGGGCAAGGGCGGGCTCGCGGGCATGGAGCGTGAGAACGAAGAGAAAGCCGGGTTGCTGTATGATGCGATTGACGCGACCTCGTTTTATCGCGGCCACGCCGACGCGGACTCGCGCTCGATTATGAATGTCACGTTCCGACTGCCCTCAGAAGAGTTGGAGAAAAGGTTCGCCAGCGAAGCGACTGCTGCCGGGCTGGATGGCTTGAAAGGCCACCGCTCCGTCGGCGGCATCCGCGCCTCAATCTACAACGCTTTCCCGCGCGAAGGCGTCGAAGCTCTAGTCTCGTTTATGAAAGAGTTTGAAAAGAAGCACGGGTAAAAGCCGTGACAGGTGACAGGTGACAAGAACAGTTTTCAGTTTTTAGTTTTCAGTTTTCAGCAAAACTTCGCTGGCCACTGAAACTGAAAACCGAAAACTGAAAACTGAAAACTCGTCTTCTCCTGTCACTTGTCACCTGTCACCTGTCACGATTTTTATGAAATATCTATCTACGCTCCTTGTCTTTATTCTCCTCATCGCTCCGCTTAAATCCGTCGAACCGACCGTCCGTGCAGTCTCGCCTGACGATGACCTCGCGCTGCCTGCTGAGAAGCATTTGCGAAACGTGCGGCAGTTGACGTTCGGCGGCGAGAACGCCGAAGCGTATTTTTCCGGGGATGGACGCGAGTTGATCTTCCAATCCAAGCGCGATGGGCGCGAGTGCGACCAGATATACACGATGGGCGCGGACGGCGCTGGCGTGCGGATGGTCTCGACCGGCGAAGGGCGCACGACCTGTTCCTACTTCTTTCCGAAAAAGCGGCGCATCCTGTATGCGTCCACGCACAGGGCTGCGAAAGAGTGTCCGCCGAGACCGGATTTCCGGCGCGGCTACGTCTGGCCGATCTATCCATCGTATGACATCTTCACTGCGCGCACCGATGGCTCAGACCTCAAGCAATTAACCAGCACGTCCGGCTATGACGCCGAAGCGACCATCTCGACGGACGGGAGCAAGATCGTCTTCACTTCGATGCGCGACGGCGACCTGGACATTTACACGATGGATGCGAACGGCAAACACGTGCGCCGCCTGACTTCGGAGCTTGGCTACGATGGCGGCCCCTTCTTCTCGCGCGATGGTCGTCAGATAGTCTATCGCGCCTATCACCCGCAGACGCCCGAACAGGTGGCGCGCTACAAGCAGAAGCTCACGGAAAATTTAATCGAGCCGACCGTCTTTGAACTCTGGGTGATGAACGCCGACGGGACAAACAAGCGGCAGGTGACACGATTAGGCGCGGCGAGCTTTGCGCCTTACTTCCTGCCTGATGGGCGACGCATCATCTTCGCCTCGAACGTCAACGACCCCAAAGGGCGCAACTTCGATCTCTACATGGTGAATGTTGACGGGACGGGTTTGGAACGCATCACCTATGAAGAAACCTTCGACGGCTTTCCGATGTTCTCGCCGGACGGGCGAAAGCTCGTCTTCGCCTCGAACCGCAACGCGAAGACGCGCGGCGACACGAACGTCTTCATCGCGGATTGGGTAGATTAAAATTATGCGACGAAAAGTTCTTTCCCTTTCGCTGATTCTCGCTCTGGCTTTCAGTGCCCTCGCGCAGCAGCAGCGAGCGAACGAATCCCAACCGGAGATGGAACGCCTGCGCGCTCACGTCTCCTATCTTGCTTCCGACAAGTTGGAGGGGCGCAGAACCGGAAGCAGTGGGGCAAACGCGGCGGCGGAGTACATCGCCAGAGAGTTTGCGCGTTACGGTCTGCGCCGCAGCATCGGTCGTGATTTGCCCGGCATGTCTATTCTGGAAGCCGATAGCCCGCGCCGCTACATGCAGGAGTTTCCGTTCGTCGCGGGCATCGAGTTAGGCCGCAACAATTCGATGCTGTTCACGCCGCGCGCACAGGGTGAAACCCCTGGGGCGCAAACGAGCGCACGCGCCGCAGCATTCGATCTTCGTCCCGGCGAAGACTGGATGCCGCTTGGCTTTTCGTCGAGCGCGAATTTAGCAGCCACTCCCGCAACGTTTGTCGGCTACGGTATCAAGGCCGACGAATTGAATGCGGACGATTACGCGGGCGCGCAAATTACAAATCGCATCGCCATCGCGCTGGCAGGAACGCCTGACGGCGACAATCCGCACGGACAGTTCGCGCGCTACGCGAGCGTGCGCTGGAAAGCGATTGCGGCGCGCGAGCATGGCGCGGCAGCGCTCGTCGTTATCGCGGCGGAAGAGAATTTCAAAGACGACCGTCTCTCACATCTTAGCTATGACAACAGCGGGGGTGAGGCAGGTTTGCCTGTCGTCGTCATCTCGCGCCAGGCGGCACAACGCATTCTGGAAGCGGGAGGACTCGCGCCGCTGGCTGAATTGGAAAAAGCTGCGAGCACAGTTCGCTCAATGACAAGCGCGCCGACGACTGAGCCCGCCGCCGTGAAATCATCCGGCGAGAATCGAAAGAATGTTGCCGCACCGCTTCAGAATGTCACTCTCTCCATCAAGACTGACATCTTGCGTCGCAATGCTCCGGCCTACAACGTCGCGGGCATTCTCGAAGGCTCTGACCCCGTCCTGAAGAATGAAGTTATTGTCATCGGCGCGCACTACGATCATCTGGGGCGCGGCGGTGAGGGGAGTCTCGCCACGCGCGAAGGCGACATACATCACGGCGCGGACGACAACGCCTCGGGCGTGGCCGGTGTGCTTGAGTTGGCGCGCATCTTTTCGGCACAACGGGCGAAGATGAAACGCACGCTCGTCTTCGTTGCTTTCAGCGGCGAGGAAGAAGGCTTGCTCGGCTCAAACTATTTCGTCAATCATCCGATCTTGCCGAATAGTCAGACCATCGCGATGATTAACATGGACATGATCGGGCGAATGAAAGAGAACCGCTTGATGATCGGCGGCGTCGGCACATCGTCCGAATGGCGAGAGATGATCGCGACGGCCAATCTTGCTCGCGGCATGAATGTGACGGCCAGCAACTCACCATCACGCGCACAATCAGAAGCTGAAAGGAAGACTCAAACGCTGAACGTCCCTGTCGTCGTCGCCGCCAATGGTCAGGCGGTCGTTCATTTCGATCCCGCAAAGCAGCTTGCGCTCACGCTGAATGAAGACGGCTACGGCCCATCAGACCATTCTTCCTTCTACGCCAAACAAGTTCCCGTGCTCTTCTTCTTCACAGGCACGCACGACGATTATCACAAGCCTACGGACACGGCAGAGAAGATCAACTATGCGGACGAAGCGCGTATTCTCTCCTTCGTTGCCAGCCTGGTGCGCTCGGTTGATGCCCTCGCAAAGCGTCCGACATACACGGTTGCCAAAAGCGAATCGCAGGGACGTTCCCTCGGCTTTCGTGTCTATCTGGGCACGATTCCGAACTACTCTGAATCAAACGACGGATTGAAGCTCGACGGAGTGCGCGAGGATTCCCCTGCATCAAAAGCCGGACTGAAAGCCGGAGACAGAATTATCAGGATGGCCGGGCGCGAAGTCCGCAACGTTTACGATTACACCTACGCGCTCGGAGAGATGAAAGCCGGGCAGGAATACGAAGTAGAAATTGTCCGGGGCAGCGAGACGCTCAAGTTGAAACTCACGCCCGCTGCGCGGAAGTAAAAAGGTAAAAGGTAAAAGGCAAAAGTGTGGCTGAAACCACTTTTAATTTAGAAGTGGTTCTCTGCCTACCTTTTGCCTTTTACCTTTTTACTTTTGCCTTACCAACGGGGCTCGCGGTCATTGCGTCCGCCGCCGCCACCGCCATAACCGCCACGGTCGCCGCCGCCACCGCCGCCGCCGTAGCCACCGCGATCACGTCCGCCACCGCCGCCACCGTATCCGCCGCGTCCGCCGCCACCGCCGCGATCAGTCTTCGGCTTGGCCTCGTTGACGGTCAGAGCGCGACCGTCGACTTCCTTGCCATTAAACTTTTCGATGGCCGCCGCAGCTTCTTCCGGCGTCGCCATTTCGACGAAGCCGAAGCCGCGCGAGCGTCCCGTCTCGCGGTCTTCGATGATTGATGCTGATTCTACCGTGCCCGCCTGCGAGAAAACCTCGCGCAGGGAGTCGCCCGTCGTCTTGAACGACAAATTACCGACATAGAGTTTCGTAGCCATTTCTTCTTCTTAGTCCTTTTGAGGTGAAAGGAAGCTGTGGGCAATATGGAATCGCAAGATAAGGCGGGGAGTCCTGATCCTTTTCGGCGAAACGCGACGCGCGCCCGGCGCTCTAGCTATTACCCAAGAGCGGCTTCTAACAGGTTGACAACTAGCCTCGCTCTCTCTTCAGCCGAACACTCGTCGCTTTGCGGTCACGGGCAGGCGCAGTCACCATTGATGCGCGAGAGCAGGAATCTAACACCGCCAAGTATGCCGACATTCTGGATGGAGCGCAAGCCTGTAACTTACTCGATTTTCAGCATGGATGCCGGAGGCTTAACTTCCATGCGGACGCTGACTGATTTCCTCACCTGAGCCTTGACGCGGAAAAGGGAAACCACGAATCTTTTGAACCCGGCCATCTCGACCGTCATCCGATACGTGCCCACAGGCAGCTTGACTTCAAAATAGCCTTCACTATTTGATCGCACCACACTGCTCAACTCCGCATTCTCGAATTCGATTGTGGCCCCGGCTATCCGCGCCTCATTCTTATCAAGCACGGTGCCGGTGATTTTACCCATCTGCGAATTGTCGGCGCGAGGAACGGGGCGTCTGTGCCCGGCCAGTGTCAATACAGTCGGAACGAGCGCGACAAGCATGAGGGAAATAATTCTTAACCTTTTTATTGCTGCATCCTTTCAAGATTAAGTGGCATCTTCCGCTCCCTGGCGATTAGTCAACTTTCTCTTTTCCCTCCGGCGCGTCTTTACTGGCCTGCCGGGCTTTCAGTTTAGAGCCGAGGAGTGCGCCGGAGACGAAACTAATCGCAGAAAGGACGAAAGAGCCGATCCCCTGCTTCGCTGTCCGGGGCAAGATGGAATCCGCTACGGTTCGAGTGCCTGCCCCTTGATCCGATTTTCCGACCTCCTTCTTCAGCCGCGCTATTTCACCCTCATAATATTTCACGTTGTTCTCCGCCTCAATCAAGTCCTCTTCAAACTGCGCCCTGTCCGTGCCATGCTCAGCAGTCTTATCTTTCAGTTCTTTGAGATATGAATTAAGGCTCCGTAACTGCGTTTCGAAATTCTCCAGTTGGTCTTCCAACATTTCGCGGTTGTCCTTCATGACTATTCTCCCTTTTCCAAATGTCAGGTGATCGAGCGAGGAGTCAAATTCCAATATTGCGAAGGCGAGATCGACGTTCGGCTTGAACAATTTGTTGGGCGACGCCGCCTATTCATACTCAGGCAAGAGTCGCAAGACACATTATTCAGTGTATAATACTGCTCAGCGCACAGTTTTCCTAAGTTTTTAGCTCCTCTCAAGGTAAAAAAACCGATGCTCCGAAAACTGCTCTGCCTGTTCCTGATTTTCTTCACACTGCAATCAACAGCCTCGTTTCATTTATTAACGGTTACGGCAGCTACCGAGCACTCGCATCCATTTTCAAGCGAAGCGTCGCCGGTTCAGACCCGCGCAGCTTCTCGGAAGATAACTCGCGGGCGACCGCTCTGGCCTGGCTCGCGCTTTACTGAAGCAGATCGCGTGCAGGCTATCATGCGCGGACTCAAGTTCATCTATCGCACCGCGCTCAAACAACAAAACTTCAAGGACTACGGGCAGGATTACCTGTGGTGCTTCTACAGTCTTTCGGCGGCGGTGCGAGACGTTGAGGTGCGGCGCATGGCTCGGCGGATGGGAATTGAACGCGCGCGCGTCTGGCGGCGCGCGCACCGCTTCGTCCCGGCGGACACGGACGCCGCGACCATCTCCAATCTGGCCTACGGCAACGATGCGGCAGACAGCCTCGGCGTCCACGATGACGGATTGAAGGCGCAACTCAAACGCGCAGCCGTTTATTTCAAAGCACGCGATTATCTTCTTTTCGATCCGCTCGTTGAACCGCCGCCCGATGATGTGCCGGATGACTGCAAACGCTGCGGAGCGAGCAACTCGCGCGGGAGTAAGGTCTGCTTGATCTGCAAAACTCCGCTCGTGATGCGAACTCGCTACGATGTCTGGTACGACGCGCTGATTACCGCTTACGTAGGGACACGTTCAGGCATCAACCTGGGAGCGCGCTACGAAGATGTGCTCAAGTGGCTGCCGACCTTGCGCCCGTATCGCGCCACGCCGCAAAGCGAAGGGGAAGAATTTCACGACACGGTCTACGCCATCACGCACATCGTTTACACGCTGAACAACTACAGTCAATACAAACTGAGCCAGCAGTTGTTGCCGCAGGAGTTCGAGTTTCTCAAGACAAACTTCAAGGCGGCGATTGCCGATGATGACGCCGACATGCTCGGCGAATTCATGGATTCGCTTCGCGCCTTCGGTCTCAAAACCTCCGACCCGCTGATTCGCGCCGGCATGGAGTATTATCTTTCGCACCAGAACCGGGACGGCAGTTGGGGCGACGTGTTTGAGGAAGACATTTACCTGCGTTATCACCCGACCTGGAATGCCGTCGCGGGCTTGAGCGAATACAGTTGGGCTGGCGAGGGGCTGAGTTTCCCGGAAGTGAAACCGCTCCTCGAACAATGGGTACGGACGGAATCAAGTGAGGCGTTTAAATTATCAACCGACCATATTCTTCACTTTGGTCAGACGGATTGTAGTTTCAACTTTCCTGTAGCAAAGCTCTAAAACCAGCTTGCCGAAAGTGAGCATCAGTCGTTAATGCTTCCGCTATGCTCCGGTCTGTCATGATGATAAAAGATATGCAGTCTATCAAGCCCCATTCCTTGTCCAGACGATTTCGATACAACTGAAACGCTCGCGCACATAATTCTTCTGAGGCAGGAATGATTTCAACTTTGGGATCATTTTCAAGCGCGTCGAGTAATTCTACGGCGGCTGTCCGGTAGCGTGCCCTCGCCAGAGTATTACCGATTTCTAATATAATAGCGCGCGTAGTAATTAATTGTGTCCCGTCTGCCTCTAATTGTTCTGCTAGTTTTACAGCGTGCTCATGGTGCTCATCGTTTGACGCAGATAAAGCGATAGCAGACGAAGTATCAAGGAAAACTTCAGTCATTGACCGTCGCCTTCTGTCCCATAAAGGTATTCATCCAGCCGCTCTGACCAATTGGATGGGCCGTGCAGATTAAGTGAGCGCGCCGTCTGGAGAAAAGATTTTGGCTCCTTTTCAGACACGTTGACAGACTCAATCGTCAGCCGCACGCGGGTATTAGGCTCCATCTCAATTGGCTCATCCGGGCGTAGCACTTCACCATCGAAAATCGCCTCAAGCGTTTTACTCATTTTAGCCTCCGACATTGGGATAACCAATAATGCGTTACGACACCCGACGGTCTCGTTAGATCACATTGTTTATGATAACACGCTCCGTCACTAAATTAATGAGCCCCTGTGCATCCTCGCCGCGAAATCTGTTAGGATTCATCGTTGGAGGTTAATTAGAATAAACGATGAGCACTGTTCCCAATAAAATTATCTACTCGATGGTTGGAGTCGGAAAGTATTACGACAAGAAACCTGTCCTCAAAGATATTTACCTTTCCTACTTCTACGGCGCGAAGATCGGCGTCATCGGTCTCAACGGCTCAGGCAAATCGTCGCTCCTGAGAATCCTCGCCGGAGTTGATAAAGAAATTGTCGGCGAGACCGTCATTTCACCCGGCTATACGGTTGGCTTTCTTGAGCAGGAGCCGCAGCTTGATGAGACGAAGACCGTCAGAGAAATCGTGGAGCAGGGCGCGCAGGAAACCGTCGACCTGCTCAAAGAGTATGACGAGATCAACGCGAAATTTTCTGACCCCGTGACGGACGACGAGATGGCACAACTTCTCGAACGCCAGGGCGCGGTGCAGGAAAAGCTAGACGCTGCGGACGCCTGGGATTTGGATTCGCGTCTGGAGATGGCGATGGACGCGCTGCGCTGCCCGCCCGGCGAGACGCCCGTTAAAATTCTTTCAGGCGGCGAGCGCCGCCGCGTCGCGCTCTGTCGTCTGCTCCTGCAAAAGCCCGACATCCTCTTGCTCGACGAGCCGACGAATCACCTTGATGCCGAATCTGTCGGATGGCTCGAACAGCACTTGCAGAAATACGCGGGTACGGTCATCGCCGTCACACACGACCGCTACTTTCTGGACAACGTCGCGGGCTGGATTCTGGAGCTGGATCGCGGCGAAGGCATTCCCTGGAAAGGCAACTACTCATCGTGGCTCGAACAGAAGCAGGAACGATTGCGGCGCGAAGAGAAGAGTGAGAGCGAGCGGCAGAAAACATTGCAGCGCGAGCTGGAGTGGATTCGCATGTCGCCCAAAGGGCGTCAGGCGAAAGGCAAGGCGCGCATCAATTCTTACGAGGCGTTGCTCAGTCAGGAAAGTGAAAAGAGCCGTCAGGATTTGGAGATTTACATTCCGCCGGGGCCGCGTCTTGGCCAAAAGGTGATTGAAGCCGAGCATGTGACAAAAGCTTACGGTGATAACCTGCTCGTCGAAGAAATGACGTTTCAGCTTCCTCCGGGCGGCATCGTCGGCATCATCGGGCCAAACGGCGCTGGCAAGACGACGCTCTTCAGGATGATTACCAATCAGGAACAGCCCGACTCCGGCACTATCAAAATCGGAGAAACGGTGCGGCTTGCCTACGTTGACCAGAGCCGCGATACGCTTCATGCGGACAAAACCATCTGGGAGGAAATTTCCGGCGGTCAGGATGTAGTCATGCTCGGTAGCCGTGAAGTCAACTCGCGCGCCTACGTTGCGCGGTTCAACTTTTCGGGCACAGACCAGCAGAAAAAGATCGGTGAGCTTTCGGGAGGAATGCGTAACCGGGTTCACTTAGCGAAGGTGCTCAAGGAGGGCGCGAACGTCCTGCTTCTGGATGAGCCGACCAACGACCTCGACGTCAACACGATGCGCGCTCTCGAAGAGGCACTGGAAAACTTCGCCGGATGCGCCGTCGTCATCAGCCACGACCGGTGGTTTCTGGATCGCATCGCCACACACATTCTCGCTTTCGAGGGCGAGAGCCGCGTAGTTTGGTTCGAAGGAAATTATTCGGATTACGAAACGGATAGAAAGGCGAGACTCGGCGCGGCAGCCGACCAGCCACACCGCATCAAGTATCGCCATTTGACACGGGGCTGAATTGCAGTAAGGGTTATATTTGGAACTAGAAAATACTTCGCTGAAGTATTAAACTGCATTTGAAATTATGACAACGCTGGAAACATCTCAAACTTTGCCTTTGCGATTGACGGAAGACGGAACGATCCGCATTGCAGATTCGCGCGTGAGCCTTGACTCGGTTGTCTATCATTACAAGCTTGGGGCATCTGCCGAACAAATCGTCCAAAAATTTCCTGCGCTTGATTTGGCGGATGTGTACGCCGCAATCACCTACTATCTCAAGCACGAAGAAGCTGTCGAAGAGTACCTGCGACAACAAGAAGCAAAAGGCAATGAAGTTCAAAAGCAAATAGAGTCTAACCCTCAACATCAAAAAAAATCTGCCGAACTCCGCTCAAAGTTGCTTGCACGCAAATCAGAGCTAAAGTGAGCTTGCTCGATTGCGCTTAACACCCCTTATTGGCACTTAATGGGTCTTAAACTTCTCGCTACCTATACATACCTTCCATAAACTGTAGCCATTGGGAGGCACGCATATTCTTGCGCGAAGTGGAATTCATGTTGCGTTTGTTAATAGACCAAGACCTCGATCATGACATCCTGCGCGGATTGATACGGCGCATCCCACAACTCGATGCTGTGACAGCCTTTGAAATTGGCATGAGCAGAGCAACTGACCCGGAACTATTAACCTGGGCAGTGCAAGCAGGACGCATCATCGTTACACATGACCGGACAACCATGCCTGTACACGCAGCTAACTTGATGAGCAAGGGAGAAAATATCGCCGGACTTTTTGTTGTGCTTCGTAGTCTGCCGCTTAATCAGGTAATTGAAGATTTGGAGTTGATGATAACTTGTAGTGAAAATGACGAATGGATAAATGTCATCCGCTATTTACCCTTTTGATATTTCGGTCAAATGACGCGCGGCTAGTTCGATTGGAGTGCGTGTGAGGCGCGCTCCTGTTCTTTTGTCTGCGAAACAGATTGCGAGTCTTCCGCTTCTTCCATTTCTTGAACAGGCAGTTCGATAGCGAATGTTGAGCCTTGGCCGGGGGTTGATTGAACATCCACGTCGCCACCATGCGCGCGTGCGAGGTGCTTGACGATGGCGAGCCCCAGGCCTGTCCCTCCCATTTCGCGCGAGCGGGCGCGGTCTACTCTGTAGAAGCGCTCGAAGATGCGCTTGACGTGTTCGGGCGGAATGCCGTCGCCCGTGTCGATGACAGTAATACGGTCGCGCGCCTCCACCCGCTTGTGTCTGATTGTTACAGAGCCCTCTTCGCGGTTGAACTTGATCGCGTTGTCAACGAGATTCGTCAACATCTGTTCGAGGCGGCGCGCATCTGCGAAGACGATTGCGTCAAGAGAAACTTTGTTGTTGAGCGTCACACGGCGCGCGGCGGCGCGTGAGGCGAGCGCGGTCAGAACGTCGTTGACCAACGCGCTCAAGGGTACGGGTTCGATTGCGACCTCGACCGTCCCGGCTTCGATGGCTGATAGCTCCAGAATGTCGTCTATTAGATTGTGCATCCGCTCCGCGTTCTTGCGGATGATGGAGAGGAAGCGGCGATTGCTCGCTTGATCCTCCATCGCTCCATCTTCCAGCGTCTCGACGAAAGCGATGATGGAGGTGAGCGGCGTGCGCAATTCGTGCGAGACGTTCGAGAGAAATTCCTGTCGCACGCGCTCCAACCTTTCAAGGCGTGTGATGTCGAAGAAGACGCCCAGCGCACCCTGAGAGTTCTCCTCCGTATCGAGTCGTAAGGGAACTACCCTTAAATCAAAGATTGGCCCGCCTGAGCCCTGCATCTCGACTTTACTGCCAGCCTGTTCGCGTCTATTGAGCGTGGAGGTGAAGACGGAATGAATTGCCGGGTTGCGCGTCAAATCAGATAGGCGTCGCCCTTCAGGCGCGATTTTACTTGGGCCGAAAATCTCCCGCGCGGCACGGTTTGACGCGACGACGTGCTTCTCCCCGTCCACGACCAGCACGCCCTCGCGCATGCCGCTCATTATCACTTCAAGTAGTGCACCCGCACGCACCTCGGCGCGGCGCGCCTCTTTTATTCGCGCATCAGAAGGGTCAGCTACGGTGGGCGCTTTCTCTTTCATATCTTCCCGCAAGTCTGAGAAGAGCTTTCCCAGAATTACGCCCGCCAGAAGCGAAAAGAAAATAGCTAGCCTTGTGCGCAGGGTCCAGACGGAACTAACGAGCAGTCCTGCCGTCACCATGCTCGACATGAAAAGAATAAACTTGCGCAGAGGAGACATAAAGATACTGATGTAGAACGAGCGGCGAGTGACGGGCAAGATTTAGCGTTTAATATTCACTCGTCGCTCGTCGTTGATTTTTGCGAGCAGCCGACGAAACGATAGCCGACGCCGATGACTGTTTCGATGCAGTCGCTGCAATCCCCGAGTTTTTGGCGGAGGCGGCGGATGTGTACGTCGAGCGTTCGCGTGTCGCCGTAATATTGATGACCCCACACGTCATCGAGCAGGCGCTGGCGCGTGGCGACACGTCCCGCGCTTTTTGCGAGCATTGAGAGCAGCGCAAATTCTTTGCGCGTCAGCTTGATGTTTGTCCCATCGCAGGTGACATGCATATCTGCGAAATCAATCGTCAAACGACCGTCTTCATAACGCGCAACAGAGCTTTCATCAACGCGCCGCAGCACGGCGCGCACCCGCGCCATCAATTCGCGCACCGAAAAAGGCTTCGTGATGTAATCATCCGCGCCGAGATCGAAGCCACTGATGCGGTCAGCTTCCGACACACGTGCCGTCAGCATAATAATCGGCGTGCGCCGCGTGGCAGGCTCGCGCCGCAGACGGCGGCAAAGCTCCGTGCCGCTCATGCCCGGCAGCATCAGATCGAGAATCACCAGCGCCGGCGGATTCTTCGCGTCGAGCGCGGCCACGAGACCTTTTTCTCCGGTCTCAGCAATCCGCGCCGACCATCCCTCGCGCTCAAGATTGTACCGCAGGCTCTCCGCGATGTCCGGGTCGTCTTCGACAATCAGTACAGGACGCATAAATGTAGGGATGAAAGGGTTTGAGTGAATCGCACATCGAACCATTGATTCAATGGCTTTCATTCATCCCTCATCCCTCATCCCTTCGTTAGTTGCTGTGCTTGATAAATTGGGCTTGCGTCATGTAGACCGTCAGCTCGCAGATGTCCGTGACGTAATCGGCGATGCGCTCGATGTGCTTGGCGACAAAGAGCAGCCGGGCGGCGCGGCGCGTCGTCGCGGAGTCGGCCACCATCATGTCAATCAGTTTGTTAAAGATGCGATTGTAGGTTTCGTCTATCTCGTCGTCGCGCATGATGACCTCGCGGGCGGCTGCCGCATCGTTCGAGGTGAAAGCGTCGAGCGCGGCGTGGAGCATCAGGGCGGCGTGCTCGGCCATGCGCGGCAAATCCACGTAAACGTTCAACTGCGGCTCGTCGTTGAGGTCAACGACGGCGCGGGCGATGTTGCAGGCGTGGTCGGCGATGCGCTCCAGGATGGGAGCAATCTTTGCCACCGAGATGACGAAGCGCAGGTCGCGCGCCGCAGGCTGCCGAAGGGCGATGATGTCAACGCAGAGCCGGTCAATCTCGACTTCCAGTTGATCTATGTCGTCATCGCCCGCGAGGACTGCCTGCGCCGTTTCGCTGTCGCGCTCGGCAAGCGCGAAGGTGGCGCGCTCCAGCGCCGTCTCCGTCTCGCCGCCGAGCAGCAACAGGCGGTCACGCAGATGGTCTAGGTCGCGATCAAGTCGTCTGTGTTGTTCCATGACTCAGTGGTCAGTGGTCAGTGGTCAGTGAACAGCCAAAACAGCGTGTTGCTTGTTTTTAACTGACCACCGACCACTGACCACTCCTTTCATCCAAATCGCCCCGTGATGTAATCCTCCGTCAGCTTCTCGTCAGGGTTGGTGAACATTCGCTCCGTGTCGTTGACTTCGATCAGCTTGCCGAGCCAGAAGAAGGCCGTCTGGTCAGAGACGCGGGCGGCCTGCTGCATGTTATGCGTCACGATGGCGATGGTGTACTCCTTCTTCAGCTCAACAATCAACTCTTCAATCTTCTGTGTGGCAATCGGGTCAAGGGCGGACGCGGGTTCATCCATCAGGACGACTTCGGGACGGACAGCAAGTGCGCGTGCGATGCACAGGCGCTGCTGCTGCCCACCGGAGAGACTGAGCGCGGAAGATTTCAATCGGTCTTTGACTTCAGGCCAGAGCGCTGCGTCCGTCAGAGCTTTCTCGACACGCTCGCTCAAATCTATTTTGCTCGATGCCATGCGATTGATGCGCAGGCCGTAGGCGACGTTATCGAAGATGGATTTGGGAAAGGGGTTCGATTTCTGAAAGACCATCCCGACTTTACGCCGCAACTCGACCACGTCCGTGCCGGGCGCGTAAATATCCTGCCCATCAATCTCAACACTACCTTCAACGCGCGTCGCCGGAATGGTGTCGTTCATTCGGTTGAGCGTCCGCAGGAAAGTTGACTTGCCGCAGCCTGAAGGCCCGATGAAAGCCATCACCATTCGTTCGGGGATTTCCAGCGAAATGTGATGCAAAGCCTGCGCGCGACCGTAGAAAAAGTTCATGTCGCGGATGCTGATCTTCGTTCCCGCGCCAGTGCCTTCCGTCCACGTGGACGAATCTCGCTCCTCACCCCGCGATTCAGGCACGAAGGGCTTCGGCGCAGTTGTTTGAGTCGGAGTAGACATAAAAGCAGGAGACAGAAGTCAGAAGACAGGAGACAGAAGAAAAGCATAACTGTGACAGCGGTTCTCTGCTTCTTTATTCTGACTTCTGTCTCCTGTCTTCTGTATTCTTCTTTTCAATCTTTCTTCCTCGTAAAAAATCGCACGATGAGATTGATTGCCAGAATGATGGTCATTAAAACCAGTGTGGCCGCCCACGCCTGCGCGTGCCATTCATCGTAAGGCGAGATGGCATAGTTGTAAATCTGTACGGTCAAGCTGGCCATCGGTTGATCGAGATACGTGTTGAAAAAGCGGCTGCCGAAAGCTGTAAAGAGCAGCGGCGCGGTCTCGCCCGAAACGCGCGCGATGGCGAGCATCGCCCCCGTCGCAATTCCTGAAGCCGCTGCCGGAAGCACCACTCCCATCATCACCCTCCATTGCGGAGCGCCGAGCGCGAGCGCGCCTTCGCGCAAGGATACGGGGACAAGACGAATCATCTCTTCGGTTGTGCGCGTCACAATCGGAATCATCACCACCGCCAGCGCGATGCCCCCGGCGAGCGCCGAATAGTGCCTCATCGGAAGCACGATCAGGGTATAGACGAAGACGCCGACGACGATTGAAGGAACGCCCGTCAAGGTGTCTGTGATGAAGCGCACGGTGTGTCCGAACCAGCCGCTGCCAAACTCCGCCAGGTAAACTCCGCCCGCAATGCCGATGGGTAAACCGATGGCAGAAGCAAGTGCGAGCAGGATGAGTGTTCCGACAATCGCGTGGCCAATGCCGCCGCCTTCGCCGACAGGCTTCGGCGTGTCCGTCAAAAATTGGAAGCTGATCGAAGTTATGCCGCGATAAGCGATGTAGCCGAGAATCAACAGGAGAATCGTGACGGCGATGACGGTGCAGGCAGCCGTCAAACTCGTCATGATGGCGTTCGTCAGACGGCGATGATTGAGGCGGGGTAAATGGGTTGCCGCCATCTTAAGTCGCCCTCGCTGTTCCGCTCGTGCCGCGCGTGACGCTCCAGACGAGCAGTTTGGCAATGCCGTTGACGATGAAAGTCACTAGAAAGAGAATCAAACCGATTTCGACAAGCGCGCTCAGGTACAACTCATCCGTCGCTTCCGTAAATTCGTTGGCAATGACTGAAGCGATGGTGTATGACGGGTCGAAAAACGATGCGCTGATTTCGGGACGATTGCCGATGACCATCGTGACGGCCATCGTCTCGCCCAGTGCGCGTCCCAAGCCGAGAATGATTGCTCCCGCTATTCCTGAAGAAGCATTTGCCAGCACGACGCGCGTCGTTTCCCAACGGGTTGCGCCGAGCGCGAGCGCCGCTTCACGTTGCGAGACGGGCACGGCGGTCAAGACATCCCTGACCACAGCAGAGATGATTGGCGTAATCATAATGGCCAGGATGATGCCGCCCGTGAGCAGCCCGATGCCGGTGGGCGAGCCTTGAAAAAGCGGCAGCCAGCCAAACATGCGCGCCAGAAATGGATCAACGTATTCGCGCAGGAAGGGCGCGAGGACGAAGATGCCCCAGAGACCGTAAACGACCGAAGGGATAGAGGCGAGCAGTTCGACCAAAAATGCGATGGGGCGCGCAAGCCCGCGCGGCGCTTGTTCAACCAGAAAGACGGCGCCACCAAGCGAGAGGGGAACGGCGATAGTGAGCGCGATGAGCGAAGACATCACCGTGCCGTAGATGAATGGCAGCGCGCCGAATTCGCTTCCGGCTGGATTCCATGTCTGTCCCGTCAGAAATCCCCAGCCGAATTTATCAATCGAGAGCTTTGAATTGACCGACATTGAGACGATCATCGAACCGACGATCAGGAGCAGAATAAGCGCGCTCAGGAATAGCAGGGCGCGAAACACCGCATCGCCCCGGCTGCCCGTAGGCGATAGAGCACGCCGCCAGTTCCACGCACGCGCGTGCGCGCCGAACTCATCGGCTGGGGATGGAACTCTGGACATAATTAAATGCGGGAAGACGTGCTGATTGAATCATTGGTTCACGCGCGGTATGCGGCTGAACTATGAAGCAATGTATCGCAAGTCTCTCGATCAGCTCCGCAGGAGCGGCAGAAGGTAGCCACAGGCCAAGCCGTAGGCGCAGCCACTGGAATAGTAATCATCAATGGTCGCGTCCTAAAGGGGCGCGCAGATGACTAGCGCGTCATTTGTCCCCGCGCACCTTGCGGCGCGCGAATGATTTCCCTTGATCTTAACCAGTGGCTGCGGCTACGCCTTACCACTGGCTACCTTCTGCCGCCGCTCTCGCGGCTCATTAAATTGCTCTCATTTTTGCTGTCTCAATGGTTTTCCGCCGGAAGTGATCGAGTTAATCTTGGCTTCGGCGCGTTTGACGATTTCTTCAGGAAGCGGGGCGTATTGCAAGTCCTTCGCATACTTTTCGCCGTCGTGAATGCCCCACCAGAGGAAATCAACGAGGAGTTTGCCTTTGACGGCGTCCTTCTGATCTTGATAGACGAGGATATAGGTGTAGCTCGAAATCGGATAGACACTCGCGCCCGCAGCATCCGTGATTGAAGCGCGCAGGTCTTCCGGGATGCTTCCGACAGTTTCGGCAGCCGCTGCCGTGACGGCATCCAGCGACGGCTCGACGAAGTTGCCCGATTTATTTTTGATGGGTGCGACTGGCATTTTGTTCTGCACGGCGTAGGCCAGTTCGACGTAGCCGATGGTGTTGGGCGTATTCTTAATCTGGCCTGTGACGCCCTCATTGCCTTTGCCGCCGATGCCCGTCGGCCACTGTGGCGATTTGTTCCTTCCGACTTTCTCTTTCCATTCGGGGCTGACTTTCGACAGGTAGTCTGTGAAAACATCGGATGTGCCGCTGCCGTCGGAGCGATGGACGACCGTAATCTCCGTGTTCGGAAGATTGACGCCCTCGTTGTCACGCTTAATCCGTTCGTCGTCCCACTTCTTTATCTTGCCGAGGAAAATGTCTGCAATCACTTCGGGCGAGAAGCGCAGATGCTGCGAGATGCCCGGCAAGTTATAGGTCAGCACGACTGCGCCGAGCACCGTCGGAACATGGAGAATTTCGGCGGGGGCGGTTTTCAATTCGGCGTCGGTCATCGGCCCGTCGGATGCGCCAAAATCAACGGTCTGTTTCAAGATGCCCTGAATGCCCGCGCCTGAGCCTTGCGAGTTGTAGTCAATTCGCGCGTTTGCGTTGAGCTTGCCATACTCGCTCATCCATTTCTGGTAGAGCGGATAGGGAAAGGTCGCGCCCATGCCGTTCAGGCGAACTGCGCTGCCGCCTTCAACGCCGCCCGGTTGGCCGCTGCAACCAAACGACAGCACAAGGAGAGACAGGATAAGAAGCGCGGAAGCGGCGCGTGTCAGCATTTTCAGAGGGGGCATGAGAGCATCTCCTTCGATACTTTTTAGAGGCTTCAAAGGATGGAAGGTTAACCGGGCAATGTTACATTCATCTGAACTTCATCCGAACTTAGTGTTAACAACGCTGTGCCCGGATTGCACTTGATTTCATAAACGATGAGCCTCCGGTTTATGATGTGGTGGATGCCCCGGCAATCTGTAGATCATGAGCTTGAGGTGGTTGAACCGAATGCTCCGCCCGTGCCGCTTGCGGTTCGGAAAGCAGCGAGCAGGAGTTTGCCGCGCCGTTTGGCCGCGACTCATCGTTCAAAACTCCCCATCATCATCTGGCTTGTCCTGGCCTTGATCTGGGGCTCGACGTGGCTTTTTATCAAGCTCGGCCTCGAAGATTTGCCGCCTTTCACGTTCGCGGGCATCCGGTTCGTCATCGCAGCAATCATTCTTCTGATTGTGATTGCCGCTCGTCGGCGACCGCTGCCTCGTGCAGGCCGCGATTGGGCTTTGATTGCGGGCACAGGTATCCTGGCCTTCAGCTTCAATTACGGGCTGCTCTTCTGGGGAGAACAGCGCACCTCTTCGGGTCTCGCCGCCGTCCTTCAGACGATTATCCCTGTCTTCGGGCTTGTCCTCGCCCACCTGCATCTGCCGGAGGAACGCATCACGTGGCCGAAACTCATCGGCGTGATCTTGGGAATAGCGGGCGTGGCGCTCATCTTCTCTAATCAGATGGCTGCGGGCGGGCGCGACGCGTTTCAGGGAAGCGTGGCGATTGTCGTCGGCGCGTTCGGAGCCGCTTACTCCAACGTCTTGATTAAGTCGCGCGGAGGCCATCTGGATTACGCGGCGCTCGCCGCCGGACAGATGATCTTCGGCCTCGTGCCGCTGCTCATCGTCGGAACTGTCTTCGAGGGGAATCCATTAAAGTTGCATTGGACGCCGCTGGCTGTAATCTCACTTTTTTACCTGGCGCTCGTCGGCTCGGCGGTGGCTTTTCTCTTGTACTACTGGCTAGTGAGGCACATGGAGGTGACGAAGACGATGTTGATCTCGCTCGTCACTCCGCTCATCGCCGTCAGTCTGGGGATGATGGTGCGCGGTGAAGAGTTGACGTGGAGAATTGCTGTAGGCGGTGCTTGCATCATGGCCGGAATCGGTGTGGTTGTGCTGCGGAGAATGAAGCGCGTGTTAGCAGGAGATGAGGTGAAGAGATGATTCAAGAATACAGGCGTGGGCCTTACGTCATCAGTACGGATCGGGCGCGGCTCGACTTCAATGTCATTCACAACTTTCTGACGAACTCTTCTTACTGGGCAGTGGGACGAAAACTGGAAACTGTCAGGCGCTCAATCGAGCATTCGCTCCCGTTCGGTCTCTATGACAATGAGAAGCAGGTAGGCTTTGCGCGAGTCGTCACCGATTACGCGACTTTCGCCTGGCTGGCGGACGTGTTCGTGCTGGAAGAAGCGCGAGGTCTTGGCCTGGGCACATGGCTCGTCGAAGTGATTCTCGCGCATCCTGAGTTGCAAGGTTTCCGCCGGTGGACGCTCGCCACCAAGGACGCTCACGAAATTTACCGCAAGTTCGGATTCTCTGAACTGAAACGCCCCGAACGGTGGATGGAGAGGCGCGACCCTGACACGCAGGAAACGCCGGATTACTGGGCTGATGAAATGAATGCTCAAAGCAGTTAGCTCATACTGAACGGCAGTCAAAAGTGAGGGCGAAACGAACCACGAAAGGACACGAAATCGCACGAAGAGCACGAACACTTCAGCCCTTTCGTGTTTCTTCGTGTGACTTCGTGGTTCATTCATTCCTTATTCTAACTGGAGCGGTTAACATCAAGGGGCAATCTATCGTCTTAATGAGCGCGGTAAATCTGGAATCAGCCTGGAAAGAGTTTAGCCGGTCTTGCTGGACTTTTGAGGTTGGTCGTAATAAAACTTCCGCGAACTTCACGCCCGTGCTGGCCGTAAAGATAAAGAATCCGCAGTGCTCAAGGGATGCGGTTATCCCCTAAAACAACCAGCGAGAAACCGGAAGTTCCTTCCATTTTCTTACCCATTTTCAGCTCTGCTGCTTATCCGAGGAGAAAAGCGATGTTAAAAACTAGCCGATTATATCTATGTATTATCTTTTGTTTAGCTCTTTCCTGTGTCCCGCTCCTCGCCCAGAACAGCAAATCTGTCGTCGGCGCAATCAGCGCGGCTGAAGCCGATAAATGGCGCGAGGATTTGCGCTATATGGCCGAGGAGATGCCCAAACGTCACCGGAATCTCTTTCACGCGATGACGCGCGAGCAATTTGACCAGGCTGTCAAAAGTCTCAACGAGCGCATTCCTTCGCTGACGCGCAATCAAATCATTGTGGAGTTGACACGCATCGTGGCGATGGTCGAGGACGGCCACACCAGCATCGCAGACTTGATGACTGACCCGAAGATAGGATTTCGCTCTTATCCTCTGACACTGTATTTCTTCAAAGACGGGCTGTTCGTGATGACGGCGGATCAAGAGCACGCGGCGGCAGTCGGCGCAAAGGTCTTGAAAATCGGCAACGCCAGCGCGGAGCAAGCATACAACGCCGTCAAGGGGCTGGTCTTCCACGATCACGATAACGAGTTTGGTCAGAAAGCCAACGCACCGTTTGTGCTGGTCACGCCGGAAGTGCTGCACGCGGTCGGCATCATTGAGGACATGGACAAGGCGCAGTTCGTTCTTGAGAAAGACGGGAAGCAGATGACCGTTGAGTTGAAGCCCGTGGCGAGACGCACCGAAGAGATGCACAGCATCTGGGATTACGTCAAACCGAAAGGTTGGGTAGATGCGCGCGACAGCGCCTCAGCCCCGACACCTTTATGGCTCAAGAACGTGAGAGACCTGTTCTGGTTTGAATATCTCGCGGATTCAAAAACCGTCTACGTGCAGTTCAACGGTGTGGCGGACAAGGAGAACGAGACGGTCGCCGATTTCAGCAAGCGCCTTTTCGCTTTCGTCGAGAAGAATCCGGTTGACCGGCTCATCCTCGATCTACGCTGGAACGGCGGTGGAAACAACTTTCTCAACAAACCGCTCATCCTCGGATTGATTAAGTCGAAGATTGACGAGCGCGGAAAACTTTTTACCATCATCAGTCGCTACACTTTTTCCGCCGCGCAGAATCTGGTCAACGAGCTTGAGAAATACACCAACACGATTTTCGTTGGCGAGCCGACGGGCGAGAACGTCAACTTCTACGGCGACGCGGCGCGCATCGAGTTGCCCAACAGTAAGCTGGTCGTCCGAACTTCCACTCTCTGGTGGCAGAACCTTGACCCGCGCGACCGTCGCCTGTGGACGGGGCCGCAGATCGCCGCCGAATTGACTTCCCATGATTACTTCACCAACAACGACCCGGCGCTCAAAGCCATTCTGAATTACACCTCGAAGAAAGAGTTGACGGAACAGTTGATGGAAGCGCTCGACGCCAATGACGTGGCGCTCGCCGCCAAACGCTTCCGCGAGTTCAAATCAGACCCGGCCAACACGTATCTCAATATCGAGGGCACGATGAACAGCTTCGGCTACCGTCTGATTGGGATGAAGCGTCTGGATCAGGCCATCGAAATTTTTAAGCTCAACACGGAAGCCTACCCGCAGTCTTCCAACGTCTGGGACAGTCTCGGCGAAGCCTACATGAACAAAGGCAACAAAGAGCTGGCGATCAAGAACTATGAAAAGGCGCTGGAGCTAGACCCGTCGAACGCCAATGCGGCACAGATACTAAAGAGGCTGCGCGGGATGTGAGAGGAGCGCGGGGCAAAGCAATTTAGCAATCCAGTTTTATCCCCGAAGGGGATGAACAAAAGAGCCGGGGGCAAGCGCGCAAGCGCGTCGCCCCCGGTGAGAGACACAATAAAGAATCCGACCCTGAAGGGGTCGCACGTTCAACGAAAGAATGTGCGACCCCTTCAGGGTCGGAATAACTTTTGTCACCTTCGTCCAGGGGTGGCGCGCTGACGCGCTTACCCCTGGCTATTTTATATGACCCTTTCAGGGTCAGGCAGGGCGCGCTCTCTCATTCCTTCATCCTTAACTTTCTGCACGCTCTTTGGCGGCGGAAACGACGGCTCTTAGCCGCTCAATCTTCTGCTCGTGGGTTTCACCGGGTACGGGGCCTGTGTCGAACGCTGCGCGAAAGAGCGTGCCGCCGGGTGTGGCTCTGCGCGCCGGAGCGGTCGCGGCCTGTTCGTTGACTGTGTCCGGCGCGAGGTCTGCGGGCGTCTCTGCTCCGGCAACCGGCGAAGCGGTCGCTGCCGCCGGACTCAAGGGCGCGGCTGAAGCCTGGCCTGTGGCGGCCTGAGCTTCTGCGGCAGGGCGATGCGCGTCCGCCTGCGGGGATGAATCCGTGCCGGAAGTCGAAGCGGCTGCTGGCTTGGTCTGCGCGGCTGCTTTCCCTGCGGCGGGCGCGGCTTCGCTGCCGCCGTACAATTCGTGGCGTCGCTTGGCTTCGGCGACGACCCCTCTCAGGCGCTCTAACTTCTGTTCACGAGTCTCACCCGGAACGGGGCCATCGGCTCCGGGAATCGGGCCAAGCGAAGCTGGCGGTGCTTGAGTGCCGGACGTGGCGGGGCTTGTCGCTGCCGGAGATTTCTTCTCGGCAGTCTCGCCGGACGCAGCAGCAGCGGGTTTCGCCGCAGCAGGCTTAGTGGCGGTCGCGGGCGCGTGATGAGCTGTCTCTTCGGCCAGCACAAAGACGCCGCGCTCGTTTTTGACGATAGCGGGCAGCGTTCCACCCGCAGCTTGCAAGATCGAAGACAATTCCAGCTCGACGAAACGTTGCTGCTTGAAGGGGTCGCGCAGGTGGCCAAGCGGCGGCCCCATGTAGAGTGTGCCGCATGATTGACACTTGAAGAGCACGTCATCGCCGCGCAGGTGAACTTCCGAGCCCTCGCCCCCGGTGCTCAGTTGCTTCAGATGTCCGTTGCACAGCTTGCCTTTCTCGTTCTTCACATTGCAGACGGTCTGCGCGTTGGTGATCTTCCTGGGCACGCCGGGTTGCTCAACCGGCTGCGCCTGAGTATTAGCGGCATTCTGTGTGTCGGTCGCGTTGGCTGACATGATGGCCTTGTCCTTTTGTCCGAAGATTCGCACGAGCGGCGGAAAGTTTGCTTTCGAGAACGAAGATAATAATAAAGACAAAAGTAAAAAGGTAAAAGGCAAAAAACGCTTAACTCTTTAACTTTTGCCTTTTACCTTTTTACTTTTCCCATTTATATTAGCGAGCGCATGTTGAAAAAGGTGCTCGGTGCTTTGTGGCGTCATGCGCCGAAGAGTTTGCGCAGGTGGAGTGTGCGCCTGGTTGAGCCGCGCTTTACCGTGACAGCCGGAGCGGTCATTACGGATGACGGCGGGCGCGTGCTCCTGCTCAATCACGTCTTTCGCACCGGGTCTGGATGGGGGATTCCGGGCGGCTTCATCGAAAAAGGCGAGCAGCCCGAAGAAGCTCTCCGCCGCGAGCTGCGCGAAGAGATCGGGCTGGAGCTTGAGCGCGCCGAAATTGCTTTCGTGCGAACGCTCAAAACGCCAAGCCAGGTCGAGATTATTTTTCGTTGCCGGGCGCGCGGGCAGACCGCAAGTCAGAGCATCGAGATTAGAAGCGCCGAATGGTTCACGCTCGATCATCTCCCAAAGGGGCTACCCCCGGATCAACACGAATTGATCGGGCGCGCTCTCAACAATGGAGCAAAACCGCCTGATTGATGTATGCTAGGCGACACGAAAAGAAGTGATGAGTGATGAGTGATGAGTAATGAGTCAAAGGCTCTTACTCATCACTCATCACTCATCACTCATCACTTTATTTATTTTGTCGGAGACAAAATCAATGGTAAACCTGATTCCATCGCCCGAAGCCGTCATGCAGATTCTGACGCGCACGAAAGCTTATCGTGAAGGCCATTTCGTCTACCCTTCGGGTAAACACACGCCGCATTACTTCCAGATGCCGCTCGCCTTTCGCTATTACGATACGGCGCGCGTGCTGGCGGTCGCGCTCTCGCGCAAGTTTCGTATTGACCGTGACATCTCCAGCCAGTTGCCGAAAGTGGCGATCATTAGCCCTAGTTCGGGGGGCATCCCTGTCGCCTTCGGCGTCCGCGAAGCCTTGAGCGCCGAACAGATTTACTGGGCGGAGAGAGAAGACGGCGGCAAGCGCATGTTTCGCCAGTATGTCAATCAGGGCGAAGTTAATCCCTGCATCATTGTTGACGACATCATCCGCAGCGGCAGCGCAATAGAGGAGACCGCCGAGCGGGTCAAGGAACTCGGCGCAAAGATTATCGGCTGCGGGACAATCGTGCGCTTCACTTCCGCGCCCGAAAGCATCGGCGACGTACCCATCAAATCACTAATAGACTTTGAATCTCACATGTACGACCGCCCTGAAGACTGCAAGGACTGCCAAGACGGCGCGGCTGAAGAGCACGTGCGGTTCTAAAAGCAGGAGTCAGAAGACAGAAGTCAGGAGACAGAAGGAAAAGCAGAATTCAGGAGTCAGAATGAAAGGCTGCAACCCGCTTTTGTTTTTATTCTGACTCCTGACTCCTGACTTCTGTCTTCTGCTTTTCGTTACATTTCGTGTCTATTGGCGAGCGCCTTGTCCATCGTCACTTCGTCAACGTATTCGAGGTCAGAGCCGACCGGCATGCCCATCGCGATGCGCGTGACTTTCGCGCCGAGAGGTTTTAAGAGGCGGCTGATGTAGTTGGCGGTCGCTTCGCCTTCGGTGTTCGGATTGGTTGCCAGAATCACTTCGCGCACTTCCACCCCGTCATTATTCTCAGGCTTTAAGCGCGGCAGCAGATTCGCCAGATGCAGGTCGTCCGGCCCTAAGCCTCTAATCGGCGAGAGACTCCCGTGCAGCACGTGATAGAGTCCCTTGTAGCTGCGCGTCTTTTCCACCGCGACCAGATTGTAAGGCTCTTCGACCACGCAGATCATGGAGCGGTCGCGCGAGGGATTGGAGCAATAGCGGCACGGGTCAACGTCCGTCAGGTTGTTGCACACTGTGCAGAAGATGATGCGCCGCTTGACCTCGCGCATAGCCTCAGCGAAACGCTCGACATCCGCCTCGGGCACACGCAGGATATAAAACGCCAGCCGCTGCGCGGTCTTGTGCCCGATACCCGGCAGGCGTTTGAACTCGTCAATTAACTTCGTAACTGATTCAGCGTAATCAAGCATAAAACAGAATCCAGAAGTCAGAAGTCAGGAGACAGAAGAAAAGAAAATCAGAAGAAGTGGTTGCAGCCTCTATTCTGTCTTCTGTCTTCTGACTCCTGAATTCTGACTTTAGAAGAGTCCTCCGAGGCCGGGTGGGAGCATGCCGCCGAGCTTGCCTTTCATCGCTTCGTCAATTTTACGGTTCGCTTCGTTGACGGCGGCGACGATCATGTCCTGAAGCATCTCCAGGTCGTCTTCCTTGACGGCTTCGGGGTCAATCTTGAGCTGCGTGATCTCGTGCGTCCCCTTCATCTGGACGGTCACCACACCGCCACCCGATGAAGCCTCGACGACCAATTCTTCCATCTCCTTCGCCATCTTCTCCTGCATCTGTTGCGCCTGCTTCATCATCTGCTGAATATTCATGCCGCCGGGAAATTTCATCTGCTTGACCTCTCTTCTGCGTTGGGTGAAATTTTCTGATATTGATGTACGCCACAATCCTAACTTTCATTAGAGATGAATGCAAACGCCGCTCGGCGGCGAGTAGCCCGGCCATCCTGACAGCTTAACTGCCCTCCAAAAATCGTCTGGCCCTGAACTGCCAAGCCAGGGCCAGACGGGAAAGTCTTCTGGAAAGTTAGAGGTCGCGCTTAGTTCAAATTGTGCCACTTCTCATTATTGGTTTCGTCTGACTCGCTAACCTGATTTTTGGCGTCAGCAATGAGTTTGAAAGTAGTGTCGTTCAGGCTGACATTGTTCGGGAGGATGCTCTTGGCGTCTACCAGGACCCAATCACCCTGACCCGGCTGGATGGGTTGAATCACACGGAATAACGTCCTCCCGACGGGAGTGCCATTGATCTTGCGGATGGTTATTTCCAGGCGGCACGCCGTGGACGCCGCATTCCCTTTATTGGCCACCTGCACCCGCACTGCTTTGTCATTGGTGGGAGCGAACTGATATTGCCTGACCCACAAATCAGGCATATTCGCTGGAGCGTGAGTTCGAGCTGGCAGAGGCTGCAACATGCAGACGAAGAGACTTGCCAGACAGATTGTTTTCCTCAGCATTTATAATCTCCTTTAGGAAAAAGGCATTCACCCGAGGGTGGCGTGAACGCGCTTTAGTTGAAGCGAAAGCTACGCGAAAGAATTGGCGTCAGCGATAAGTGCCTGGCTCGTAAATTTTCAATGCGCCGCCACGATAAGGCAATGGCCGATGCGGAGTCAATAATGACAGAAGGCAGTTGCCTGCAAGCCAAAATTCAGGCTGGGGACGACTACTTCTAGAAGTCATCTCATAAATAGCATTCAAGCGTTGAGAGTTCACGCTTCAGCGTGCGTTTTATTGAAAAACATCAAACTGAAGTTTGAACTCTGAACATTTATGAGACCATTTCTAGTTTTCTTGCTGCGTCGGGACATGCTATAAGCCAGAGTAGGCCAATGACACGTTATGTAATAAAACGCGGGGAAGCGCCAGACAAGTTGGCGCGTTATCGCGCGGAACTCAATGAAGAGCAGTTCCAGGTTGCGACGGCCAATCCGGGCGCGGCGCTGGTGGTCGCGGGCGCAGGCTCAGGCAAAACGCGCGCGATCACGTACCGCGTCGCGTATCTCGTTGAACAGGGCGTTGCGCCTACGCGCATCATGCTCGCCACGTTTACGAATCGCGCGGCGCGCGAAATGTTGCGCCGCGTCGAGCTACTGACAAGCGGCGGTGATGTCAAACGTGTCTGGGGCGGAACGTTTCATCGCATCGCCAATCTTGTCTTGCGCCGCCACGCCGCGAGCATCGGCTATGAAGCCAACTATACAATTCTCGATTCGGAGGACGCGCGCGATTTCCTCGCAGCGTGTGTTGACGAAGCGGGCATTGAACGGCGTGCGCGCCGCTTTCCGAAAGCGGAAGTCTTGCAGGACGTGATTAGCTTTGCCAACAACACTGACCGCCCCATCGAAGATGTAGTCGCGCGCCGCTACCCGCATTTCGAGCCGCTGACGCAATCGGTCAAGCGCGTTGACATGATTTACATGGAGCGCAAGCGCGAGCGCAACGTGATGGACTACGACGATCTCCTGCTCAACTGGAAAAGATTGTTGATGGAAAAGCCGGACATCGCCAATCTCTATGCAGATCAATTTCAGCACATTCTGATTGACGAGTATCAGGACACGAATAAGCTCCAGGCGGAGATTGTTGACCTGTTGGCTGTCAAGCATCGCAACGTGATGGTGGTTGGCGACGACGCGCAGAGCATCTACGCCTGGCGCGGCGCGGAATTTACGAACATCTACGAGTTTCCCACCCGCTACCCGGAGGCACGCGTCTTCCGGCTCGAAACCAACTATCGCTCGACGCCGGAGATTCTCGCGCTCGCCAACGTCTCAATCGCCTCGAACCGTAAGCAGTTTCCCAAAACCCTGCGCGCGGCGCGCGACTCAAAAGGAATGCCGCCCGCGCTCATCCCCTGCCGCGACGCAGACCAGCAGGCCGCTTTCATCGCTTCAAGAATTCTTGAGATACGCGACGAAGGCATCCCATTGGAAGAAACAGCGGTGCTCTATCGCTCTCACTATCACTCGCTCGAATTGCAGTTGGAATTGACGCGGCGCGGCATCCCGTATCGCGTTCGCAGCGGCGTGCGCTTCTTCGAGCAGGCGCACATCAAAGATGTCATCTCTTACCTGAGAGTCATCACCAATCCGCGCGACGAGTTGGCATGGAAACGCATCCTGCGTCTGGTTCCGCAAATCGGCAACGCGACGGCCAACAGAATCTGGGAGCGGCTGGCCTATGCGCCTGACCCCCTGGCGCTCGTGCGGCGTGAAGATTTCAACGTCGTCCCGAAACGCGGCGCGGGCTGGACGGAGTTTCTCTCCCTGCTCGAAAATCTCGTGCAGGACGAAACGCGCGGCAACCCTGCAAGGCAGATTGAAATAATTCTGGCGCGCGGGTATGAAGCACACCTGGCTGGCAATTACGAAAACGCCGAGGCGCGGCTTGAAGACCTGCGGCAGCTTGCGCTCTATAGCTCCCGTTATAATTCGACCGAAGATTTTCTGTCCGAGTTGGCGCTGCTCTCAACCGAACGCTACACCGCGCCGCAATCGGTGACGGGCGAAGATGTCGTGATGGGCAGCGATGAAGACGAGCTTTTGACCTTAACGTCCGTGCATCAAGCCAAAGGGCTGGAATGGCGCGCGGTCTTCATCATCTGGGCGGCTGACGGCAAATTCCCCAGCCCGCGCTCCCTGCGTGACGCTGAAGGCGAAGAGGAAGAACGTCGCCTCTGGTACGTCGCGCTGACGCGCGCGGGCGAGCAGCTCTACATCACCTATCCTTTGATGATTACCGACTACAACCGCCAGACGGTTGTGCAGAAACCCTCGCGCTTCGTGACGGAAGTTCCGCCGGAGCTTTACGACATCTGGAGTTTGGAAGAAGAAGACACGGGTCTGCTCTCTTCCGTTGAGGATGAATCACAGAAATACATCAATTGAGCTTGCTGCCAAAACTCGTATGTCATCGTCAATCAAAAACGGAAGTGAATCGCAGGCGCAGGAGCGCACCCTGACGGCTGAAATCAAGCTGTACTATGATCTCGCTGTACCAACTGAAACTCCGTCTGCGCTGCTTATCGCGCTGCATGGCTACGGCGCGAACAAACGACAGATGATGCGCGAGGCGCGCGCCATCGCGCCGCCCGGTTTCGCCCTCGCTTCGTTGCAGGGTTTTCATCAACACATCAAAGAGCCGAAGGAGGAGGGTGGGCCGCTCAGGTACGCTTTCGGTTGGCTGACGAGTTTTCAGCCGGAAGACTCAATCGCGGTTCATCATCGCGCGCTGCTCGATTTGATTAACTCGCTCGTGGATGAAGGCATCGCTTCCCGCGAGCATATCTTCCTGCTCGGTTTCTCTCAATCCTGCGCGCTCAATTACCGCTTCGCCTTCACGCATCCAGAGCAGTTGCGCGGGATTGTCGGCATCTGCGGCGGGCTGCCGGGCGATTGGGAATCAAGCGAGCTGTACAAGCCGACAAACGCCGCCGTGTTTCATCTCTCCGGCGAACACGATGAGTTTTATCCTCCCGCGCGCGTGGAGGATTACGCCGCACAGCTTCGGAAACGGGCGCACGATGTCGAAGTGAAAGCCTACGATGCCGCGCATGAGATGACGCCGGAGATGCGCGAGGACCTTAGCGCATGGTTGAAAGCTCACGCTGAGATGTAGGACAGGCATTCTCAGCCTGTCATGCTTTTTTGATGCACCGGCTGTGCGACAAAAGTTGAAGCCGTGACGCCCTCGCGAGTATATTCACCTTGATCCAACCAGCCAGAAAGTGAACCTGAAAATATGAAACGCATCTTTGTCATCATTGCTCTGGCGCTCGCGGCCAGCTTATTCACGCCGCAGAAGAGCAACGCGCAGTCGAAACCCAATGGTCGCGACGCGAAAGCAATCGCGGCGATTCGCGCAGTGTTGGACGCGCAGGTGGCTGCTTGGAATCGCGGCGACATAGAAGGTTTCATGGACGGCTACGCGCGCTCCGAAGAGACTGTTTTTGTTTCCGGCGACACGGTGACTTATGGGTGGCAGACGGTGCT
Organism: Acidobacteriota bacterium; assembly: GCA_032160705.1. Classification (GTDB taxonomy): domain Bacteria; phylum Acidobacteriota; class Blastocatellia; order Pyrinomonadales; family Pyrinomonadaceae; genus QHXM01. Next base: position 65,580 of record JAVHVE010000003.1, read on the forward strand.
CGATCGCTACAGGAAAGGCTACGACACGCGCGAGAAGATGGGCACGCTCGCCTTTTCCGACCTGGAGATAAACGTCATCAGCAAAGATGCAGCCGTTGCGCTTGGCCGCTGGCAACTGACACGCGCGAAAGATATGCCGCACGGACGATTCACGCTCATCTTCCGTCGCCGGGGACAGAATTGGCGTATCGTCCACGACCACACCTCTTCCGCTTCGTAAAAGATTATAGTGGCTGAACAGACGCTCGTAATCATCGGCTGCTCGCAACTCGTCACGCTCGCCAACTCACTTAAGGGAGCGCGCACGGGCACGGCGATGAGCGAGCTTTCCATCATTGAAGATGGCGCGATGCTGGTGCGCGATGCGCTGATTGAGAGAGTGGGCGCGCGCCGCGAGATCGAACCGCTCATCAAAGCCGATAGCCGGGTGATTGACGCCGAGGGGCGCATCGTGATGCCGGGATTCGTGGACGCGCACGCGCATCCGGTCTTCGCGGGCACGCGCGCCGGTGAGTATGAGCAAAGAGCGCGCGGCGCAACCTACCAGGAGATTGCTGCGCGCGGCGGCGGCATCCGCTCAACTGTCAGGCTGACACGAGAGGCAACGCTTGAAGAGTTGGTTCATGCCTCCAAGCGTTACAACCGGTGGTTTCTGCGTGGCGGCACAACGACTGTCGAGGCGAAATCGGGTTACGGGTTGTCAGTCGAAGATGAGTTGAAAATCCTGCGCGCAATCAAACAACTGGATGGTGAGACGCCGCTTCGATACGTCCCGACCTTCCTCGGCGCGCATGACATCCCGGAAGAGTACCGCGCGCGGCGCGAAGAGTACGTTGCTCTCGTCATCGAAGAGATGTTGCCGCGCGTAGCGGAAGAGAAACTGGCGGAGTATGCGGACGTTTTCTGCGAGGAGCGAGTCTTCACCGTCGAAGAGTCGCGGCGCATTCTGACGGCGGCGCGCGGGCTCGGTTTGGGCTTACGCCTTCATGCGGATCAATTGTCGCTGTCGGGCGGTGCAAGACTCGCGGCGGAACTGAAGGCAACGACAGCCGATCATCTGGAGCACACGGACATGGACGGCATCAACGCCTTAAAATCTGCGAACGTTCAGCCGGTGCTCCTTCCAGGCTCGGTTTATGCGCTCGGCTCTGAGCGCTACCCCGCGGCGCGCGAGATGATTGACGCGGGGCTGGCCGTGGTGCTCGCGACAGATTTCAATCCGGGCTCATCGCCCACACCCTCCATGCCGATGGTGCTATCTATTGCTTCGACGCACATGAAAATGACGCCCGCCGAAAGCATCACCGCCGCGACCATCAATGCGGCCTACAGCCTGGGGCGGGGCGACTCTCTAGGCTCTCTCGAAGCGGGCAAGCGCGCCGATTTCGTCATCCACGATTGCGCGGACTATCGCGAAGTGGCCTACTTCTTCGGCGTCGAGCACGCGCACACGGTTTACGTCGAGGGACGCATGGCCTTCGGTCGTTAATCACCCTTTCCGCTTCAACGCTTCTTCAACACTTCGAGCACCCGCATGAACGAGCAATAGTTGCGATCCGTGTCGGGGCTGCACTGCTGAAATGATTCTATCTCCTGGTTCATGTATTCGCGCGCCTCTTTTGAGAGCAGGTAGCCGAGGGGAAGCTTGACGCTAGCAGTCTCATTGACTTGAAAGTGGGCTTGCTCAGCCGAACGCAGGCCGAATTTCGCGTTGGGTTCGGACACCTCGATTCGCTGCGCTATCGCCTTTTCCAACTCCCCCGGCGCGTTGCCCTGCCCCTTCGAGTTTTGGTCTCCGAGTTGTGCCAGTGCCGTCCTCATTTCCAGTGTGGATAAGGTGCCGCGCGCAGTCATCGTATTCAGGAGGCCGAAGATCGGAGACGTGATTTCGCCGAGCCCCTGCTTCTTGTACTGAAGCTCACCCGGATCAGTGCCGATGCGAATGATGATGAGACGGATGTTGATCTCCTGGTCTTTAGCCACATCCTTCAGGCGCATGGCCGAGAGCAAGTCCAGAACGGTGGCCGTGCCGGAGTTCTCGAAATAGCCTCCATCAATAAAGCGGGCTTTCCCGCCTGGGAGCTGTAGGTAGCCCGCCGACGCCACGACGGGAAAGCGCGCGCTCAGGTAGGCCGCAGTGCTCAGCGGCAGCGAGATGGCAGGGTCAAAATCGGCCAGACTCTTCAGCCCGTTCAGGCGTTTATTTCGTTCCTCGTCAGGCCCATTGGGATTCAGGCTGCTGACGACCAACTGCTCGCCCGTCTCAACCCTGGTGACGTTGAGAAACAGCGCCGGGGTTGAGCGCTTGGCGAAAGTGGATTGATGAGTTGCGCGATCTTGATAGAGGTCGTAGAGATGGAAGTTTTTGTAAAACTCCTCGCCGCCGGTAGCCTGTTTCCAGTAGTAGCCCAGGGCGTCCTCCGCCGCGCGGGAGCGGTCGAACCTCTGAACCGGAAAGAAGAGGAAGCGCTGCAAGAGATCGGGGAAGAGCAGCGAAGCCAGAATCGGGGAGAGTATGTCGTCCCCCAGAATCTGGTCGTTCAAGATACGCATCTTGCCTTGCGCCTTGTCGGGCAGGCTCACCTGGAAGTTGCAGGGATCCGCTCCGTCCTGTTTGACGTACTTGTCGGCGAGGGCTGCGAAGACTGCCCCGCCTAGGCTGCCGCCCGAAACGCCGCTGATGCCGAAAACGTGGTGCGCGAAGGCAGGATTTTCGTCTTGCAGTTTAGTGAGTATGAGCGAGGCAAAGTAGGCCGCGCGCAAACCGCCGCCTTCCGCTGAAACGATGAAGACTGGATATTCAGATTTGCCATCGCTGTTCTTGTAATTGTTCTTGTCACAGCGCCCTTCCAGCCACTTTTTGAAGCCCTCGTTGATGTCCATCGGCTTGGTCTGTCCGGCCACGCTCTTGTAACGAACCAGGTGGTTGTCGTTACAATCGGCGGCGCTAAAACTGAAGGCGCAGACCAGGAGGATCAGGAAGAGGGGCAGGCGCGTGAGATTCCCGGCGTAGACCAGCGCGCTGCCGACCGGAATCCAGATGGCGGCGAAGAGCAGGAGAATCGCCAGCGGGCCGAAAAGAATTGCCATCTCGACCACCGTATGTCTGCCGAACTCGAAGGTGAAGAAGAGCAGCAGGCAGACCCATAAAAAGAGGGAGAAGATAAGCACGATCTTGCCCGATTTAGCCAGATTCGACACGCCGGGGAGGATCGCGCCTTCATCTAAAGCTCGGTCGGCGACCGTTCCGGGCTTACGGCCTTTCAGCCGGGCTGACAGCCAGCGGCGGAAGTGAAAGAAGCTGTATAGGAAGAAGGTCGCCACCAGGCAGGCGACGGCCAGTGTTTTGAGAAGGCCGTAGTTTTTTTCGACGGCATCCCACTTAGCTGCCGCCCACAGCGCCCAGGCGGTGAAGAGCAGTGGCACAGCGCCGAAAATTCTCGGTAGGTGACGAATCCAAAACTTTTTCGCGCGCTCTACCTCGCCTTCGGCCTTCGGCAGCGGGTCAATCAGGTAGAGAAGGACGCGCGCGCAATACCAGGACAAGAGGGAGAGAATCAGCGCCGCGATGATGAAGAAGACGCGCGGCCAAAATTGCGCGGAGTCGTGCGCGGCCAGCACCCGCAGAGCTTCCAGAGATTGGTCTGCTAAGCGGAGGGCGATGCCCGCCAGCAAAGACATGGCGATGCTGAAGCGAATGACGAAAGCGACGTGAGAGAAAGCCTTGATCCAATCCAGGACGCGATGATAGGTCTTGAGAAATTTAACTGGCATGTGGGAGTCTCCTGCAACATCTGTTGGTCAAACTTTGGCGCGAGGCGATTGTGAGAGAATTTCGTGAAGCAAAGCGGTTGCGACTTTTGAGAGCGGGATAGAGTAGCGATTGGCGAAGCGCACCGCGCGAGCAACATCGGAATTCCCGGCGCTTATATCCTCAACCTCAGAGCTTGTCAACAAAAAAGAAGAGCGTCAGGGAGGTGCGAAAAGAGAATGCTTGACGCACAACTTATTGTCATTTATTATCGGCGGCAACACTGGAAAGGAGGTGATCAAAAAAACATATGAGTTCTAATCACAGTGAGGTGGCTGAGTCCTGAAGACCGGATAGAGTCAGGATAATATTAGGATTTCCGTCCGGTAGTTTCGTTCAGTCGCGCCAGTCAGGAGTTTCACAGGCGCACGGATGATGTGCAGGGCAATCCCATCAGTTCACCGGAAGGCCGCTCATGATTAATCGTGAGCGGCCTTTTTCTTTAAACTTGCCGCCGGGTTCTAGGCAGTGGTAAGGTGCTTGACGCAGGGCGGACGCTCACGCTTTCAATCATTCGCCCTTTCAGCCCAGAAATTGTTCCTCGCGTCTACAGGTATAGGTTTGAGCTGAAAAATATAATGTGGGAATTCAATACCGAGCGACGGGCAGCTCCACGACGCACCCTCAAACTTGAGTTTAGGGTGTTGCTCGTAGCCACGAAAATCAGCGCTGAGGGCGAAGAGCAGACGCTTCCGCTCATTGGCTACACGCGCGACATCAGCGAGTCTGGGCTGGCGCTCCTTGTCTCCGCCAAGAGCATGAGCGTGCTCTACAGCCTTGGCCAGGACTACAAGCTCCAACTGGTGTTGTCGCTGCCAACAGGGCCGGTTGAGTTGGAGGTGACACCGGCGCGCTACCAGCACATCAATGAAGGCAAGTCGGGGTCGCTCATCCTCATCGGCGCGCAGATTACGAAAATCGGCGACGAAGATCGCGCACGCTTTATCGAATACCTGAACTCTTTTCAATAAGGCAAATCAATAAGGTAAAAGTAAAAAGTAAAAAGGCAAAAGTGAGGCGGAAGCCACTTCTAAATTAAAAGTGGTTTCCGCCTTCCTTTTGCCTTTTTACTTTTACCCTTTGCCTTACTTGAATTGGCGGTTAGCGATCTTGGAGAGCGCGATGGTCAGAGCCGCCGTGCCGAGTGTTTTAACGAGCGTCGGATGCTCCGCATAAAATTCGCTGATTCTCTCAATGATGGAAGGGTCGTGCTTCTGCGCCTCTTCTGCGACCTGCTGCACGGCTTCAGGCGGAATCTGTCCGGCCTGTTCAGGCGTCACTTCCTGCTGGCCGCCGCCTTTGAAAATGTTGATGAGATCGGAGAGGCCGCCACCGCCTCCGGTGCTGCTTGTGCCGCCACCGCCGTCACCGCCTGACATGACGCGCCCTAAAATCGCTGGCCCGACATATTTCAGGATGGTGTTGAGCAGACCCGCCTGTTGTTGAGGATTGGAATTGTTGAAGAGGTTGGCGGTCATCTGGCCAAACTCCGGTGTTTGCTCGGAACGAAAAGCTGCGGCCAACCCATCGGCGAGCGCAGGCTGCGGCGCAGCCTGGGCGACCTGGTCAAAATCGTCGTCAACCGTATCCGGTGCCTGACCCGGTTCCGCGCCCTGGTATTGTTGTAAAAGCCCACTCAAATCTTTCATTAAATCCATGTTTGCCAGTTCTCCTTCTCAGTTATCTTCGAGAACGCGCCGCCGAAATCGCATCAAAAGGCGACGGGGCGCGGTTGCTGCTGCTGATGTCCGGGGGCTTTTTATGTTGGGGATACCATCAGCTTACTACAGATACACGCCAAACGGCTAAGGGGTTGCTTTCGGCGTCGGCGTCGGGGTCGTTCGCTCTGAAGGAAGGACGCGCGATTGATCGGGCGAATCGGGCGAACTGTGCAGGTGAACGGCTTTCCAGGAGTTGCCGATGCGGCGAAAGACGAGCGTCGTGCGTCCCGTCACGGTTTCAGGCGTGCCGTCGTAAGTTTGAGATTGCGTCCAGAGAAAGTTCGCCACTGCGCCGTCGCGCCCGAGCATCTGCACACGCAAGTCGCGCATTTCCAGCTTCACGTCTTTCAGCTTTGGATAGGAACTCTCACGATTCTTGCGCATCTGCTCCCAGCCTTTAGTCACCGAGCCGTTGTTGTTAAAGAGAACGAGCTGCGGAGAATTCCAGTAAACGCCTGTGACCGCGTCTACGTTGGTGGCCTCGATGCCTGCTTTCAGAGCATTGACGATAGCGATGATGTCTTTCGCTGACGGCTCGGTCTTGCTCCCCGCCGCGCGCCTACCTGTGGTCGTGCGGGGCGTCGGGGTCGGCGTGGCCTGCGGCGTGCCCGCTTCTTCGACATTCCGCGCCGGAGTTTTCGGCGCGGCAGAAGACGTGCGCTGGCGCGTCGCGTTGGACGTGTTAGCATTCTGTGCAAAGCTCATGAGGCCAAGCTCCCCAATGAGCGCGATGATAAAGAATAATCTTTTCAGCATACTCAACTCCTCAAATCTGGATTAAAACAAGCTCAGGATTCGCTGGCGAACCATGGCTCCTGGCTCTTCAGCCGCCGCACGGAACGCTCGCGCCCGACCGTCTCGAAGACCTCGAACATGGAGGGGCCGACTGCCTGACCCGTGAGCATTGTGCGCGCGGCGTTGATTAAAAGGCCGGGCTTAACACCGGCTTCTTCTGCGAAGGAGCGCAAAGCCGCTTCGCTCGTCTCGGCTGTGAAAGGCTCGACCCTTTCCATCTTCTCGGCCAGCGCGGGCAGTAGCTCACGCAGGCGCGGCTCTTTCAAAAGATTTTTCTTCACCGCCGCTTCGTCGAAATCAAAGTCGTCGGAGAAATAGGCTCGACCCTGCGCGGAGAAATCTTTGAGCGTGTGAAAACGCTGGCGAATCAGGTTGAGAGTCTTCTCCAGCCGCGCGCGCTCATCTTCCTCATACTCTTCGCGCCAGAGCTTACTGGCGCGCAACTCCGCCTTGACCATCGGCAAAAGCTCATCAATCGGCATCGTGCGGATATACTCGGCATTCATCCAGAGAGCTTTCGCGTCCGTCCACTGGCGCGGGTCTGATTCGCTGAAGTTGAAGATGGCGTTTGAGCGGCTGATGCCTGCGAGCGAAAATTTCTCTGTCAGTTCGTCAAGCGTCATAATCTCCTGCTCGCTGTCAGGCGACCAGCCCATGAGCGCCAGGAAATTGCGAAACGCTGCGGGCACAAACCCTCTGTCACGATAAGTCGTTAAGGAAACGACCTCGCCGTGCTTGCGCTTGGAGAGCTTGCCCTTGTTCGGCGCGAGAATCAGCGGCAGGTGCGCGAAGCGTGGGGGCGCAACATTAAAAGCCTGGTAAAGCAAAATCTGCTTGTGCGTGTTCGTCAGATGATCCTGCCCGCGAATCACGTCCGTGATATTCATCTCAATGTCGTCGAGAACGACCGACAAATTGTAGAGCGGATGACCATCGGAGCGCAGCAGCACGAGGTCTTCAATCTCCGCATAGTCACGCTCCTGCGGGCCGTACACGGCGTCCTCAAAATGCGTTTTGCCTTCGCGCGCGACTTTCAGGCGCACGGCGAAAGGCTCACCCGCAGCAGCGCGACTGTCAGACTCTTCTTTAGTCAGGTCGCGATAAGGATTGCTTCTGTGATCCTGACCTTCGGCGGCGTGAGCGCGTGCGCGCTCCGCGATACCCTGCTTGATGTTCGCGTCCGCGCGTTCTTCACGCGGCGTGAAATCGCGGTAGGCTTTGCCTTCATCAAGCAATTGAAGCGCCGCTGTCCTGTGTTTCGGCGCATTGTCGGATTGAAAGACTGTTTCTTCGTCGTAATCAAGGCCGAGCCACTCCAGACCTTCGATGATCGAGCGCGTCGAGGCTTCAGTCGAACGCTGCAAGTCCGTGTCTTCAATGCGGAGTAAGAATTTCCCTCCCATTTTGCGCGCGTAGAGCCAGTTGAACAGGGCGGAACGCGCCGCCCCAATGTGCAGGTAGCCTGTCGGCGATGGTGCGAAACGAACGCGAATGCTCATAAGTAAAAAGTAAAAAGGTAAAAGGTAAAAGGTAAAAGGTAAAAGTGAGGCGGAGACCACATTAAATTTAGAAGCGGTTCTCCGCCTTCCTTTTGCCTTTTTACTTTTACCTTTTGCCTTCCTTTAGTTCTGCGATCTGTTTGCTCAGGTCATCGAGGCGCGCGAGCAGCTCGTTGTGCTGGCGGTCGGCGTGTGCAGGCTCTTTGCCCTGCACATAGAATGTGCCGCCCGGCTCAATGACGCACTGCTCAATCTCGTCGAGGCTCTTGAAGCCCTGACGATGAGCGACCGTTCGCAGTTCCGATTCCGTCAACAACTCTTTCGCCAGCGCCTCACGGCTGAGCCGCCCGTTTTTAATCAGCACGGTCGGCTGGCCTTCAATTAACTGGTCGAGGCGTCTGTGTTTGAAGACGAAGCGTACCACAAAGTAGTTGACGGCCAGTAAGGTGAAAGCGCCGATGAGGCCGCCCGTGACCGTATTGTCATCCCCGATGATGGCGTTCTGCACGGTGTTTGACAGCGAGAGCAGCACCACCAGATCGAAGGGATTGAGCTGCGCCAGTTCACGCTTGCCGAAGATGCGCAGCACGACGACCAGAAAAAGATAGACGAGGATGGGGCGCACCATCTTCTCGGCTACTGGCAACGCCAGTTGGAACATATCGCGTGCGACCGCGTCATTCCAAAGAGCAGGTAGCATCATGTGTAGTCTCCTTCGTCCCGTATCTCACAAGCATGGGGTTTTCTGAAGGAGACTATAAACCCGGACGCAAGGTATCTCACCAGGTTTTTGTTATGCGTCAAGAGCGATGCAGTTCATGAGCGAACGATGCACGACAAAGAGCAAACGGGCTACCTGTGATGTTTTTCAGGTAACCCGTCTTCGGTTTGCCTTCCGAAAATAATGGCGGAGATGACAGGATTCGAACCTGTGATGGGCTTTTGACCCATAACGGTTTAGCAAACCGCCGCCTTCAGCCACTCGGCCACATCTCCGCGAGAGCCCTCTCAGGCGAAGGTTTATTCTAATCCGCGAGGCGAGATTGTCAAGGCGCAAGCAGGACGAGCCGCGTGAGCGATGACTTTAACCTGGAACACTACCTGAAAGAAATTATTAGCCACATTCGCGCCAACCATTTGTTCGACGATTTGGCTAATGGACAAAGCTTAAAATGTACGAAGCAGTGTTTAATGTGAGAATCACCTCAGGGCTGATCCGACATTTTGTTTAGTCATCCTATCCGAGCAGGCGCTTGTCAATTGTGCATTAACGAACATCCCGGACGGGCTGGCGCTACTGTTCGTAACTCTTACTATCAGAATATGGGTGCCGGGGATGATACCGCTTTTCACAAACGGCGTCGGCGTGTTTTTGGTGTTGAAGCACCAGCCGCCGCTACAGGCTGAGAGCGGCGCGCCCGCCGTGTTGTCCAAAAAGACTTGTACGTCGTCGTCGCCCCCATAGCTCCCCTTCAGAGTTACTTGCTGGTCAATCGTGCAATCCGGGACGACAAACGTCAGCTTGTAATCGTACGGGCCTGCAGGAATATTGCTCGAAGAGCCGTTGGCGACCAACGAAAGCCATTTGGCCCCTCCGGTGTTAAGATTCCATGCCGAATGCGGTGACGCTTGAATCACTGCCGGACTATTTTTCACCATCCAACTGTTAGAGCTGATTGTGCTGAGGTCCGAAGAGTTGGCCCCTCCCAAACATTTGCAACAGCCGAGCGTCGGGGTGCCGGTTTGAACAGCGATTCCGATTGGGTCCGGACTGGGCGAGCGTTGCGCCATCACCGACGACATGCCGGAAATCAAAATTGCAAATGCGAAACTTGCAATCACCAGATTCATTCTTCTTAACATAACTTTTCTCCTTCATAGTGTGTGAGCGTTTCGCACGAGGCCCCTCGCCTTTCTCCGTGCTTGACCTCTATAAGCGAGAAAAATCGGCAAGTCGTATCATTGAAATAAATATTTTTGAAATTATTTTCCGGCAGACGCTTGTTCCAACCGTGCGGCTTCCCAGAGTTTCAGTTTTTCCGTCGTGCCGTACGAGATGAGCGTGTTGCCGTCAGGCGTGAAGGCGAGGATTGTAGTCATCGCCGAGCCGGTGCGGATTGCGATGACCTGCGCTTTCGTCTCAGTGTCCCAGAGCCGGATAATGCCTTCGCCGCTTGCCGACGCGAGCCGCGCATTGTCGGGCGAGAAGGTCAAAGCCCAGATGAATCCGGCGTTTCCGGTCAAGGTGTCGAGCAGTTTGCCGTCGGAGGTTTGACGAATCTCGATTGTGCCGTCAGCGTCGCCTGTGGCAAAAGTCTGGCCGTCAGGCGCAAAGGCAACTGACAAAATCGCTTTTCGTCGTTTGCCAAGTTCGGCGATGATTTTTCCCGTCGCCAGATCGAAAAGCTTCGCGTTGGTGTCGTAACTCGCGGCAAAGACCTTCATTCCATCGGGCGAGATTGCCGACGCGCTGACGTAATTTTCAAAACGGCACAACTCACGAACTAAACTGCCATCGGCCAGATTCCAAACCCTTACTGTTTTGTCCCAGCTTCCCGATACCAATTGCTTTCCGTCAGGCGTAAAAGACAGGCTTGTCACTCGCGCATCGTGTGCTTTGAAGCGTTTGAGTTGCGCCCCGCTCGTGCTGTTCCACAAAACAATTGAGCCGTCGCGTGCGCCAGTCACCAAAACCGTGCCGTCGGGCGAAAACGCTCCGGCGTCAACTACTTCGTCAGAAAGCTCAACGATCCTGGTTTTTCCCTGAATGTTCCAGATTGATTGTTTGTTGGCTAAACCATGATTATGTGTGGCCATCTTAGTTCGGTCAGCAGAGATCGCCGCCCAACTGCCGCCGAAAGAGAGCGGAACGGCAAATGAGGACGTTGGCAACAACGCCGCCGCGTCGAACAGAAAGGAGTTGAAATCAGTCCCTCCGGTGGCGACGTATTTTCCATCGGGCGAGAAAGCCACGCTCCAGGCATCATTAACATGCGCTTTCAGACTTTTAATTTCTGCCCCGGTGTTGGCTTCGAAAAATCTAACGGTGCGATCCGAGCTTGCCGAAGCGATAATCTTTCCGTCGGGCGAAAAAGCGAGGTCATTGATTTTCGCTTCATGTCTGGCGATTTCGAGAAGGGGCTTGCCTGTTTCCGCGTCGAAGATTTCAATCGTGAAATCTGTTTTGCCAAGCGCGAATCGTTTGCTGTCCGGCGAAACGGCGACGGTGAGCGCAAATTGCGCTAAATCAAAAATGACTTTCCCGCTCGAAACTTCCCACATTCTGGCGCTGTAATTATTCGCCGCGATCAGTCGGCGACCATCAGGCGTGAACCTGACATCGGTTATTTCCGGCTCTGCCTGGGTCTGTTTGACGCTGAGCCTTTTTAATTCTCGCCCGTTCAGAGCGTCCCAAATCCTGACCGTTTTGTCCCGGCTGCCCGTCGCGATCAGTTTCCCGTCAAAGGAAAAATCAATCGCCCGCACGCGCGCCGTGTGTCCGACAAGCGAAAGAAATTCCGAGCCGGTTGCCGCGTCCCAGATTTTCGCCGAACTGGAACTCATGTCGCCCGAGGCGGTCGCCAAAAATCTGCCGTCGGGCGAAAACTTGACGCGCCAGACGTTCTTCTCCTGCACGGCAGTCGTCGTGAGAAGCTTTCCGCTCGGCACTTCGTAGATGCGTGCGAAACCGTCGGCGCAGGCGGTCGCCATTTTTGACGAATCTGGCGAAAACGCGATGTTCCAAACTTCCGCTTCGTGCGGAATCGCCAGCAGCTTGCCTTTCGGTTCGGAAAGATTTTGCAAAAAGCGATATTCCCAGTTCAGCCGAAAATCCGTATTTTCGTAACGCGCCAAAATTTCCCTGAGCCTGGTCAGATTCGCCGTTTCATACGCCAGCATCGCCAGATTCATATCAGCCGAATAGGCGCGTCGCAGATTTTCCCGCGCTTGCGCCCGCGCCGTGTTTCTCTGCCAAATCGCGCTCGTCAGCCAGCCGAGCAGAAGAATCAAAATCGCCACCGCCGCCGTCACGCCGACCTGGTGTCGCCTGACATATTTTTTCATGCGGTAGGCGAGCGCCGGTGGCCGCGCCGTGATCGGCAAATTCTGCAAGTGACGAATGATGTCCGCGCGAAAAGCTTCGACGGTCTGGTAACGCTCCGTTCGCTCTTTGGCTAGTGCTTTGAGGCAGATGTTGTCCAGATCGCCCTTGAGCGATTTTGGATTTTCGATTCTGGATTTTGGAGCGGCTTCGGGTGGCACGCTCTGGCTTTCGTTTGAAACAACATGGCTCGGCAGAACGGGTTGTTCTTCGGTGATGATTCTCAAGACTTCGGGCAGGCTTTTATCTTTCAGATCGTGCGGGCGTTTGCCCGTCAGCAATTCGTAGAGAATCACGCCAAGCGAATAGACATCGCTCGCGGTCGTAATCGTTTCATTTTTCAGTTGTTCGGGTGAAGCGTAATTCGGCGTTAAGATATTCGCGCCGACGGTAAAATTTCCGGTCAATTCAAAAAGCCCGGGCTGCAACAGCTTCGCTAGGCCGAAGTCTAAAAGTTTCGGCGTCCCATCAGCCGTCACCAGAATATTTGAAGGCTTCAGATCACGGTGGATCGTCAGATTCTGATGCGCGAATTTGACTGCTCCGCAAACTTCTAGAAACAGATCGAGCCGCGCTTTGATCGGCGACGCTGCGCGCTCGCAATAATCTATGATCGTCGCACCTTCAACATATTCCATCGCCAAAAACGGCATACCTTCTTCGGTCGTGCCGCCGTCGAGCAAGCGGGCGATGTTCGGGTGACTGAGCTTGGCAAGGATTTGACGCTCGCGGCGGAAACTGGTTTCCGCTTCTTTATCCGTAAAAAACGGCGCGACGATTTTGATCGCGACTTTTTGTGAGAACTCTTTATCAATCCGCATGGCCAGATAAACCGCGCCCATGCCGCCGCGTCCGATTAATTCCAGCAGACGATAATTGCCGATTGTCGCGCCGACGAATTTGTCCGTCGCTTCGTGGTCAAAGATTTTCAAAGCCGCGCCGATTGCCGGAGTCTCAAGAAAACCTTCGCCCGCGTCGGTTGCCGCCAGCAGCTTTTCGACCCGGCGACGCAAAGAAACATCATCGCCACAGCGTTCGCGTAGCAACAAATCGCGCTCGGAAGGCGAGACGTTCAAAGCTTCGTCAAGTAATCTATCAACCGCCTGCCAGCGTTTTGATTTCGAGCTATTCATTGCTGCTCAATTCAGCGTACAGAAATGCTTTGGCCTTCAGCCATTCGCGCTTGATTGTAATCTCCGAAACGCCAAGAATCTCTGCCGTTTCCTGCGAGTTTAAGCCGCCGAAGAAACGCAGTTCGACAATCCGGCTTTTGCGCTCATCAACTTCGGCGAGACTTTCGAGAGCTTCGTTTAATTTGAGAATGTCAACGTCAGTTTTGGGAAAGGAGATTTGAACGCTATCAAGCGAGATTTTTTTCGCTCCCGCGCCGCGTTTGGCGTAGAGTTTACGGCGTGCGTGATCCACCAGGAAATTTCTCATCGCGCGAGCCGCGACCGAGAAAAAATGTAGACGGCTTTGCCAATCGGTCTCGCGCTGGTCAACCAATTTTAAATATGCTTCGTTAATCAGCTCTGTCGTTTGCAGCGAAACGTCTTGTTGTTCACGTCGCAGATAACGACGCGCCAGAAATTTTAATTCTTGATAGACAATCGGCAGCAGCTTTTCGGCAGCCGTTTTATCACCGTTGCGCCAGTCGATCAAATGCCTTGTGATTTCGGTTGTCATATAGAGATCGCTGGACTACACGATTAGGCTTGCAGGGCGCGGTGCACCGCGCAGTTGAACGGGAGGCTGCGGGGCACAGCAGACTTTGACCATGCGCTCGCGGTCGCGCTGCATTTCGGCGTCTTCTGTGAGCCACTCGCGCACCTCGTGGAAGATGCGCGCGGCATGTGCGTCGGGCGGCTCAACGATGCGGTAGTGCATCCATTTCCCTTCGCGCCTTGCCGCCACCACGCCAGCGCGACGCAGGTAAGCGAGGTGGCGGGAAATCTTCGGCTGATTGACCCGCAAGACTTCAACGAAGAAGCAGACGCAGACTTCATCGTCGCCCATCAGGTTCAGCAGCCGCAGCCGCGTGTAATCGGCCAGCGCGCGGAAAAACAATAATTCGTCGTCAAAAGTCCTCTTCCGTTTACTCATGGAAACATTTTAGCACAGAGCGTACAAATATGCCTTGACAGATATGTCGGGGTGGGCGTATGCTGCGCTCATATTCGCAAAGGCGAATATGAGATTGAGTTGGTTTGAAGGAGATTCAAGATGGAAAAAGCTGAGACCAAACGGGTGCAGGCGCTGAAGGCGCATCTGGCGCTCAACGTCAAAAATGTGGAGCGCAGCACGGAGTTTTACAGACGGATGCTGGGGTTAGAGCCAAGCAAAGTGCGTCAGGGTTACGCGAAGTTCGATGTCGAGAACCCGCCGCTCAACCTGACGCTCAACCAATCGTCGTTCGGCGAGCGCGGCGCTCTCTCGCACCTCGGCATTCAGGTGGCGGAAACCTCTGACGTGCTGGCGATGCGTGAGAAATGGGCGGAGGCCGGACTCGTCACGCGCGACGAGATGCAGACCAACTGTTGCTACGCGCTGCAAGACAAGACGTGGGTGCATGACCCGGACGGCAATGAATGGGAAGTCTTCGTCGTGCTGCAAGACAATCTCACGGAGACAGCGGCGTGTTGCGGAACGGCTGCGACCCAGCAGAAAGATGTTCAGGCTTCCGCGTGTGCTGTCCCCGAAGATGCGGCGGCAGTTTCCGCAACTGCTGAAGCGGTCTCATGCTGTAGCGGACAACCGCAGGCAGTTGAGATCGGCGGCCTTGCGCGGTGAAAGGCAGACAACGTTTGTGAAGCAAAACCGCGAGCGGGCGACGCTTGCGCGCCGCGCCGTTGCCGAAGCGTTGGGAACAATGCTGCTGCTGGCGGCGGTCGTTGGCTCTGGCATCATGGCGGAGCGACTGGCCGGGGGCAATGTGGCTGTGGCTTTACTGGCCAACACGATTGCCACCGGCGCGGCGCTCGTCGCATTGATTCTCACGTTCGGACCCATTTCGGGCGGGCACTTCAACCCGGCAGTGACGCTCAGCGATGCTTCGCAGGGAGGTCTTGCCTGGCGCGACGTGCCCGCATACATCACTGCTCAGATCGCGGGTGCATACGCTGGCGTCGCCTGTGCCAATGTGATGTTTGAATTGCCGGTGTTCTTCGCCTCGCATCATGCGCGCTCCGGCGCGGCTCAAATGTTCAGCGAATTTGTCGCTACTTTCGGATTGCTGGCGGTGATCTGGGGATGTGTGCGGCGCGTACGGGCGACGGTTATTCCTTTCGCTGTCGCTGCGTATATCGTTGCGGCCTACTGGTTCACGGCATCAACGTCTTTTGCCAATCCTGCTGTGACCTTAGCGCGCTCGATGAGCGATACTTTCGCGGGCATTCGCCCAATAGATGTGCCCGGCTTCATCATCGCGCAACTCACGGGCGCGCTCGCTGCAACCGCGCTCTTACGCTGGCTCGTGCCGGGGCTGCCGAAAGATGCGGAGGAGGTTGTAGTGCCGCATGGCGGAAAGGGAAAAGACGAATGAGTGATAAAAAGCGCGTGCTGATTCTCTGCACGGGAAACTCTGCGCGCAGCCAGATGGCCGAAGGTTTATTGCGCCACCTCGCGGGTGATTGCTTTGAAGTAGAGAGCGCGGGCGTTGAGCCGAGTCGCATTCGACCGCAGGCCATCGCAGCGATGCGAGAGATCGGCATTGATATTTCGGAGCATCGTTCAAAGTCTGTGGATGAATTCAGTGGGCAGGAGTTTGATTACGTGATTACCGTCTGCGACAACGCGCTTGAGCGATGCCCCGAGTTTCCGGGAAAGACCAAGCGCCTCCACTGGAGCTTCGATGATCCGGCAAAAGCGGAAGGTGATGAAAAGGCTGTTTTGGCTGTCTTCCGGCGTGTCCGTGATGAGATTGAGCAGCGTTTGCGTGAGTTCATCAGCAGCCCCCACCTCAACTTCTCTGGCTGAGAGTGTGAAAACGTCCGATGTGCGATGAGTTTTGCAGACAGTTTTTTTATTTCAATAAAGATTTTTACTTCTTACTTGCCAGATATTTCAAGGGACTTTCAACGTTATAAAAATCTGATTCTTTTGCAAACTGCGTCAGAAGTTTAAGGTGTCCAGAGCCGTAAATTACGAGGACTCGGTCCTTCGGCGAATCGGTGAGTCTGATGATGTTGTCGAGAATTGTCAGATTTCTTCTATACCACCACGAAACATAATTTGCTCCGATATACTCTTTACCGCGTCCGATTCGCATGAGGTCAAAATATATTTTATGGTCTTTCTCGATTCGGTCGGGCTGATTGAGAAGGACAAGCTGTTCGATCACGGGCAGTGTGAATAGCTTTTCGTGTTCCGCCTCTACTTCTTTCTTTAGATTTCGATAAACTCCTTTTAGGAAACTATCCAACTCGACATCTTTGGAAGCATATTTTTCATAATTGATGGAAGGATCGTCCCAGAAGTCACTCCAATCAACACAGTAAACTTTTTTGTGACCTAACTCTTTCGCCAGGCGAAAACCTATCTGATTGGTTTCGTTTTTTGAGAGTTGATAGCTTCCCGCTGAGTATCGATTGTAAGTTTCCTGAGTTTTCGCATCGTCCTCAAGGTCGCATTCGACCACGATCTTAGTCGGTTTGAAATTTTTCAGCTTTTCGACAAGTTCAACCATCTGCTTTTGTCGTTCGGGAGAGGTCACATCGTCAACCTTGCCGTTCACCACATTGTTTCCGGGAGTTCCCATATGATAAGTCCCCAAAATAACAAGCGTCGGCTTGACCCTGGCATCTCTGTCAACAATGCCAATTTGAGCCTTCACGGCAAACGTCGAAAGAAAAAGAAAACAAAACCCGAACAGAAAAATATTTCCACGCAATTTCATAAAATATTCCCCTCCTGAATTAAAACCGTCATTGATAAAACACCGCAGGAATTATTTTTGTGGCAAAAGGATGAACATCTCATTGGAGGATGGACGAGACACGTGTAATTTTGACCAGCAGGATTAAGCCGTGCGTCTCACCAAGACGAAATAGAGAGTCGTTTACGTGAGTTCATTTCAACCATTGCTGCGTCTATTGAGACGACGCAGCCGGGCTCGGTGTAGGGCTGGGAGTAGGCGTCGGCGCAGGAGTCGGCGGCGGCATCCTCTCCTTACTAAAGCGAGGCAGCATCTCGTCGCGCATGGCGAGATGATAGACGGCGGCTGCGATTACTATGGCCGCGCTCTTAACATCATCCTCAACGATGCGTTCATAGGTATCCAGGTTCGTGTGCCAGGTGTGAGTGCCATACTCAATCGGGTCTTGTCCCATGCCGATGCCCGGCAGCCCCGCCTCGTTGAATGACGTGTGATCGCTGCCGCCGGTGCGTCGGCTGGTGGTCGCGATAGCACCCTCTACTCCCAAATCCTCGAAAGGCACGAGCGCCTCACGCAGAATGGTAGCAGCCTCGGGCGGGCCGAAGACGGACGCGCCGCGCACGCGCCCTGTGCCCGAATCAATGTTGAAATAGCCGTTGAATTTAGAATACTCCGGTTTGGGGCTCTCGAACGTGCCGAAGTGTTCCTTGACGTAGGCTTTGGAGCCCAGCAGCCCTTGCTCTTCGCCGCTCCAGAGTGCGACGCGGATCGTGCGCCGGGGCTTGACGCCGATAGCTTTGAGGATGCGCGCCACCTCCATCATCATCGCGCACCCGATTGCATTGTCGGTCGCCCCCGTTGCCGCGTGCCAGGAGTCCAGGTGACCGCCGAGCATGATGACTTCATCCTTCTTATCCGTCCCGGGAATCTCGGCAATCGTGTTGTACGACGTGCGGCCTTCAGGATAGACGCGGTTGACGATGTTGAATTCCAGCTCGACCGGAGCGCCATCCGCCAAAAGACGTGTGATGCGCCCGTAATCTTCGTTTCGCATGATGACGGTGGGCACGACCCTTGACGGGTCATAGGTGCGATTCTGGAAGGCGCGTATCTGGCCGTGCTCGCGGCCAGCGTCGTTGATGCGGACGAGCGCGCCGTTAGTCAAGAGGAACTGGTCGATTTGCTCGCTGATCTGCGCCGCAGTCATCACGGGCGGGCCTGTGGGAGTCGGAGACGGTGAAGGTGCGACGGGCGGTTGCGCCGATGTCGGATTGTTCGGGTCGAACTGATTGCGCGCCTCCTGCTCATCACGCCGCTTCGGAGGAGGATTGAAGGTGACGAGCACTTGCTGGTGTTTGCCGACCAGAACGATTTTGCCCCTGACCTGGTTTTTAATATTTTCGAGGTATGAATCGAGTTGCTGTTTCGTCGGGCGTTCGGGAGCCACCAACTGCATTGCTCTCCCGCTCACCGTGCCGTTGGTGCTCGGCGTCCATGCCAGCACTTCACAGGTCAACTGGTCTTTGACGGGCGAAGTGATGTGCGCGGAGAAGCGTTCGTTGAGCCAGCCCGGATGACCGAAATCCCACGGTTCGAGATGAGCGTTTCGCAGTCCCCATGACTGCATCTGCTTCAAAGCCCACTCGGCTGCGGCCTTGTGATTTGGCGAGCCGGTCAGACGCGGCCCGTACACGTCCGCGAGGACATGCACCGTCTGCAATATCTGAGAGTTCTCCGTTGCCTCCCGGCGAATCTTCCAGTAGGCTTCCGTTTCATCTCGCTCCCGCTTGCTGGCGGAATCCTGGCTACTGGCGGGGAGCGGGCTCAGCAGGCAAATAAACACTATCAGGGCGGCAAGCTTTCTCAGCATGATGTAGCTCCAGTATGGGAATAAACCTGTGTCCTGCGGAGATCAAAGTAATCCTCGCGCAGAGAACGCTTCTTTGTTGGCGGTTGACGGGGGATTTATACCACTCCTCGCGGCAGCAGGAAAAGTCTGATGCGCGCACCTTACAATACGAATTGCTTTGGCCGCTCAGGATTAAAGGAGGCAAAAATCCTGACGCAAAAATTAGTCAGCTTCGCCGGATGGGTTGCGCGAGCTTTGATGAAAAATCAGGTCAGTCGTCGCCTTGTGTGAGCATGATGATAGTCCTGCCGCCCTCTGTATTGATGATGGCTTTCATCTCACCCGCCTCAAGAATAACGCTTGGGGTCGGGATGGATACTCTCATGACCTTCGTCGGCTTGAGCTTTTCCGTGTACCACTTCACAACCTTATCGAATGAATCGGAAGTTTGGAGCTGAAGCACAGCGCCTTCGGAAACGTCCGTCACCTCCATTGTCGTCTCAGCACCGGGATAGACGAATTCGCGGCTGATAGTGGTGTTGCTGCCTGAAGGAATGCCTTGCGGCGGAGTTGGCGGTTGCGGAGGTTGGACGGGCGGTAGTTCGGGTATTGTCACAGCGGGCGGAGAAGCGGGCGGCGTTGTCGTAGGGCTATTCCGCAGCGTGATATACAGGGCTGTCAGGATAAGAGCCAAGGTCGCAACCAGGATCGAACCGATCAGCACCCAATTATGGGGCTGAGGGTTTGTTTCCAGACTCCGACTGGTGGAATTGGCTTCCAGAGGAATGCGGCTTGTCGGCTGAGCCAGGCCACCGTGATGTTCATACACGTTCTGACCAAACGGAGCATTTGGCTCAGGCGTTTCCAGCAAGCGCGTCGTCCCTTCTGCCACGCTGTTCGGATTAAGTTGGTTCGAGCGTTGCCCGCAGCTTCTACAGAATCTAGCCCCGCCTGGGATTTCTGCGCCGCAATTTGTACAGAGTGAAATTTGCTGCATACAAAGATAACAATAAATTAGCTGACCCTGACGTGCAAGCAAGCACACTCTAATTGAGATGACACTTCTCTAGAGAAATGATGAGTAACTTTGAAGCTGTGGCTTGGCGTGAAGAGAATGATTCGGATGGAGATACTCTGCGGGTTCTTAATTAGGTATCGCTTCTCACCATAGTCACCACCGATGAGAGAGAGAAAACCGCTCCAGTTTTGTCCGCCTCCCGATGATGTGAAGGCGGACAAAACTGGAACATGGAGTCTTAACGCAGTCTACTGCTGCCCGATGATCGCACCGCCCGTCGGAATGGCCCCAGGCGTAGTGTTCAAGTTGATCTGATTATCAGCGTGCGATTGGACTGTCCCGCCGGTCGTGGCAATACCGAGGGTGTTGCCGATGATGGAAACATTGGAAATATCGGTTGTCGTGCCCGCACCGGGCTGAAGTCCCGTCCCGTTGGAATCAATCATCGTCCGCTCAAGGATAGTGCCCGCGTTCACTGAGGTTTTCACCCCGACGCCCGAATTGCCCACGATGAAGGAGTCGCGGA
>JAVHVE010000004.1:0-5920 GCA_032160705.1 Acidobacteriota bacterium
AAGGTTCATGCCTGTGACGGAGAGAAACAGTTGCGGCTTCCGGCTGAGTTTGTGATAGAGGGACATATTGGATGACTCCGTTACGCAAACTTAGCTCTTGAAGCCTTATCACGCAACAGGTCTAATAAATCTTTTACACTCTCAGGCGACATTTCGGGCACAAGTCAGCTAATTTGCGCCAGCAACAAATTATTACCCCACTACCCTCCGACACGGAATGTTGACACCCTTCTAAAACCTTGCGTATAGTTTGTGCTCTCTTCCGGCCATGATGATGAGTGATACAAAGTGCTGTTGCTTCGCCTGTCTTTGTTGTTTCTCCTGAGGATAGAGGAGCAGCGTGGGCGATGCTTGTGGTGCGCGTGAAGGATTGAGACCCCAAACTTAGACGCCGCAGAAAGTTTAGGACAAAGCCAGCCGCGCTCTTCCCCGATGAGGAAGGTCGCGGCTGCTGCATTTTCCGATGCGGATAACAATTTGATGAAGAGATTCGACCAAGAGAGTTGATAATGCCTCAGAGGCTTTTAGAACAACCTGCACGAATTATCCAGGGCGATGATCTGTCGTCGAGCATAGGCCGGACGCCGCTCATTCGTCTGCGGCGCGTGACGCGTGATGTGCCCGCAGAGGTAGAAGTCTTCGCCAAGGCCGAGCACCTGAATCCGGGTGGAAGCGTGAAGGACCGCGCGGCGCTCTCGATGATCCTCGAAGGCGAGAGGAGCGGGCAGTTGCGTCCCGGCCAAATCATTCTCGATGCGACGAGCGGCAACACTGGCATTGCCTACGCGATGATCGGCGCGGCACACGGCTACAAGGTCGCGCTCTGCCTGCCGAAGAATGCGAGTAGGGAACGTAAACGCATCCTGCGAATCTACGGCGCAGAGATTATCGAAACCGACCCGATGCAGGGCACGGACGGCGCGCAAACAAAAGCCAGAGAGCTGGCAGCCCTTGAGCCGGAGAAATATTTTTATCCAGATCAATACAACAACGAGGCGAACTGGCGCGCACACTTTCAGGGAACTGCGCCTGAAATCTGGGAGCAGACCAATGGGCGCATCACGCACTTTCTCGCGGGGCTCGGAACCTCCGGCACGTTCATGGGTGTGGCGCGCAGGCTCAAACAGTATCGCGCAGAGATTCGCGCCGTCTCCATGCAGCCTGATTCACCTTTGCACGGGTTGGAAGGAATGAAGCACATGCAGACGGCGATTGTTCCGGGCATCTACGATCCCACCCTGGCTGACGAGAACGTAGAAGTGGCGACCGAAGATGCCGAAGAGATGACTCGTCGGCTGGCGCGCGAGGAGGGCTTGCTCGTCGGCATCAGTTCCGGCGCAAACGTCTATGCCGCGCTCCGGCTCGCGCGCGAGTTAGCGCCGGGGTCAATCGTCGTGACTATCCTGTGCGATGGCGGAGGCCGTTATTTGAGCGAACACTTCTGGGAAGAAGAGAGATGATTAAGATAGAGGCGCGGCTGCTCGATGACATCAAGCGGCACGCCGAAAGTGAGTACCCGCGAGAATGTTGCGGGCTGCTGATCGGGCGCATTGAAGACGGCGGGCGCACCCGTGTAGTTGTCGAGACGTATCCGGTTGCGAACAATTGGGGAGAGAGCGAGACGATGCACCGCCGGATGCTGATTACGCCGCAGGACTACATGCGAGCCGAACGTCAATTCGTCAAGCAGGGACTCGGCGTGGTGGGCAATTATCATTCGCACCCTGACCATCCGGCAGTGCCGTCCTCGTTTGATTTGGAGCATCTTGCGCCCTGGACGACGATGTCCTGCATCGTGGTCTCCGTGCACGAGCGGCAAATGAGAGACGTGCGTTCCTGGGAGCTGGAAGCTGACAGGTCGCGTTTTAATGAAGAGGAAATTCTGAAAGGAAGCTGAAGCTATGGCAGTCACCATCATCATTCCAACGGCGCTGCGCCAGTATGCGAGCGACAATTCGGAGATCGAAGTCGAAGCGACCACCGCAGGCGAGGCGCTGGAGCGTCTGACCTCGACGCACACGGAACTTCGCAAACATCTCTACAATGATCAAGACAAGCTGCGCAGTTTCGTCAACGTCTATCTCAACGATGAAGATATTCGCCATGCTTCCGGCTCGGACACGCCGCTCAATGACGGTGATACTCTGATGATCGTGCCTTCGATTGCGGGAGGGTCAACGGCGTCGGAAGATGTTGAGACTTTGCCCGCGCTGACAAATGATGAGATTGCGCGTTACAGCCGTCACCTCATCATGCCGGAAGTCGGGATGGAGGGTCAGCGACGGCTCAAAGCCTCAAGCGTGCTGATGATCGGCACAGGTGGTTTGGGCGCGCCGACGGGGATGTACCTGGCAGCCGCTGGCGTCGGGCGTCTGGGCATTCTGGATTTCGATGTGGTGGACGAATCCAACTTGCAGCGCCAGATTATTCACGGCACAAAAGATGTCGGGCGTCCCAAGATAGAATCCGCGCGCGACCGCCTGCATGACATCAACCCGCACGTCCAACTAGACACTTACGAAACTCGCCTGACAAGCGAGAACGCGCTGAAACTATTCCGCGATTATGATGTCATCGTGGACGGCACAGACAATTTTCCGACGCGCTATCTGGTCAACGATGCGTGCGTACTCACTGGTAAGCCTAACGTCTACGGCTCTATCTTCCGCTTCGAGGGACAGGCAAGCGTCTTCTGGGCAGAGCGCGGCGCGTGCTATCGCTGTTTATACCCGGAGCCGCCGCCGCCCGGACTTGTGCCCAGTTGCGCCGAAGGCGGAGTGCTCGGTGTGCTGCCCGGCATCGTCGGCGCGATTCAGGCCAACGAGACCATCAAAATCATCCTCGGCGCTGAAGGCATCCTGGTCAGCCGGCTGCTTCTCTTTGACGCATGGCGGATGCGCTTCCGCGAGTTGAAGCTGCGCAAAGACCCTTCGTGCCCGGTCTGCGGCGAAGACGCGACGATTAAAGAATTGATTGACTATGAAGAATTCTGCGGCCTGAAACCATTGCCCGTCGCCGCGCAGACGGAGCAGGCGATGGAGGAGATGACCGCCACTGAACTCAAACAACGGCTGGAGAGCGGGCTTGACGTTCAGATCATAGACGTGCGCGAGCCGAACGAATATGAGATTGCGAGGCTTGAGGACTCAAAGTTGATTCCTTTGGGGCAGGTCGTCAATCGCATGGGCGAGATTGACGAGACGCGCGAGACGGTTGTGCATTGTAAGGGGGGTGTCCGCAGCGCCAAGGCCATCGAAGCCCTCAAGCGAGCCGGTTTTGCCGGGCGCTTAATCAATCTCAAGGGCGGCATTACCTCCTGGTCAAATGAGGTTGACGGAAACGTACCAAAGTATTAGCCGGGAAGACAATCTGAATTTTCTGCCACAAAACGAGCGCGGGCGGTGTTTGCCCTTATAGAACACCGAATCTGTAGCTTGTTTTGCACAGGCGATTCCATCCTGAGGAGAGAAAATTGAGATGATTAGAAAAATATTGGCACACACAGCGCTGACCTGTGCCGCGCTCGGTCTCGCCGTTTCAGCAGCTTTTGCACAGGGGGGCAACGCGCGCTACTCGCTCAGTTGTCGCGACCAGGACAATTATTCCAGCGATTCGCGCGCTCGCCACTGCGAGGTGAAGGAGCAAACCCTGACGGCGACCGGCGGCACGCTCAGCGTTGACGGAATGCAGAACGGCGGAATCTCCATTAAAGGTTGGGAGCGCAATGAGATTCTTGTGCGTTATCGCATTCAGACGCAGGCTTCAACCCAGGCCGAGGCGGATAGTCTGGCCTCGCAGATCAGAGTCACGACGGCGGGCGGACAGGTTCGCGCCGAAGGGCCTGAGCAGGGCGAGAATTCTCACTGGGATGTGGGCTACGAGATATTCGTCCCGCGTCAATCAGATTTGTCGCTCCACACGCACAACGGCGGGGTCTCCGTCTCGGACGTTCGTGGCCGGATTAGCTTTGATGCTCAAAATGGCGGTGTCTCGTTGAAACGCGTCGGGGGCAACGTGACGGGCGAGACGGTCAACGGCGGGCTCTCAGTTGAACTGGCTGGCGGTAGTTGGGAAGGCGAAGGACTCAATGTCAAGACGACCAATGGCGGACTATCTGTCTCAGTCCCGGATAACTACTCGGCGCATCTGGAGGCAGGGACGGTCAACGGCAGCTTTGCTGTCAGCCCCGCTCTCGGCGAGGTGGCGCGCGGAGCAAAACAGTTATCGCTGAATCTTGGCTCCGGCGGCACAAATCTCCGCATCCATACGACCAACGGCGGCGTCTCCATCAAGCAGCGCGAGCCTAGATAAGAAAACGTAGAAAGGCCGCTCATGCGAAAACCCCGTTCTTTTGAGCGGGGCTTTTCCATACTTAAGCTCTTAAGGGATGAGCAGAATTTTTCCAGTAGTTACTCGACCCTCAAGCTGCTTGTGCGCCTCGGCGGCTTCAGCCAGCGGAAATGTTTTCCCGATCCGCAGCTTCAATTCACCCGCCGTGATCCACTTGAGCACATCTCCGGCTCGCCATAACAACTCTTCACGAGTCGCCGTGTAATGCGCGAGGCTTGGCCTGGTTAAATACAGCGACCCCTTTTGTCCAAGAAGCGCGCCATCGAAAGGCGCGACCGAGCCGCTTGATTGCCCGAACAACGCAAGGAGTCCGCGCGGCGCAAGCGAATCCAGGCTCTTCATAAAAGTCGTCTTCCCGACCGAGTCATAGACGACCTGTACACCGTTGCCCTCGGTCAGGCGCTTAACCTCTTCCTGAAAATCCTGCTCGGTGTAAATAATCACTTCATCCGCGCCCGCTTCGCGCGCGAGCCTGGCTTTCTCTTCCGTTGAGACAGTGCCGAAGACGCGCGCGCCCATTCGTTTCGCCATCTGGACGAGCAGCAGCCCAACGCCTCCGGCTGCTGCATGGACGAGCGCGGTGTCTCCGTTCTTCAGTGTGTAAGTCGAAGTGGACAGATAGTGAGCGGTCATGCCCTGGAGCATCGCTGCTGCCGCTGACTGCGCGTCTATCCCATCGGGCATCTTCACGAGTTTCGCGGCGGGAACTGTCGCATACTCGGCGTATGACCCCAAGGCCATCGCGTAAGCAACCCTGTCTCCGACCTCGATGTCGCTCACGTCCGGCGCGACCGTTTCCACTATGCCTGCCGCTTCGGTTCCCGGCGTAAAGGGAAGCGGCACTGGATAAAGCCCTGTGCGGTGGTAGACATCAATGTAGTTGACGCCGATGGCCTCTATCTTGACCAGCGCTTCGCCGGATTTTGGCTCAGGCTTATCAACATCCTGATAGACGAGTTTGTCAGCCCCGCCATACTCTTCAACTCTGATTGCTTTCATAGTCTTACTTCCAAACTCCATTCAAGTAGGAAAATTGCCGGTGGTTTCTCGAACGCTTTGACTCCACGTCCGCTTTAAATGCTCTCTTTCTCGGGCAAGCGGCGCAAGGCTGGAGTTTACATTGCTTGATTTTGGTTTCCAAATAAACTTCCCTCCGCAGTTGATGCTCCTTCATCCTATCGCACCGAAAATTGTCACTTCACACCTGCCGTAATTTGTAAGCAGTCAATCCGATGCTGCTCCAAACGAATCGGGATAAAAGTCCATTTTCGGGCAATAAAAGCGGTTTCATGCTGGATTTCCAGCTTCCCTGAATCGCAAAAGTCTGCGGCACGCTGCTTGATAGGAGTATCATGACACATCGCGCGCCGCCGCGCGGCATCATTACATGAGACGAGCCGATGGCGCGACTTTAACATCCAAATAAACCCTTACCCACCTCCGAAGGAGCACTAAGAACGAAATGCAACAGAAAAAAGGCCAGACCGGCTTCTCGCTCATTGAGCTTTTAATCGTCGTCGCGATCATCGGCATCATCGCGGCCATCGCCATCCCCAACCTTTTGGCTTCA
>JAVHVE010000005.1:0-29972 GCA_032160705.1 Acidobacteriota bacterium
ATGGTTGCCAGATGCACGTCCATCCCGACATAATAGTTCTTCATAGGGTACTCCTTTCGCTGGAAACTTAAAGCTTCGACAACTTCAAGTTACCACCATCAGGGGTGCCCTTTCATATATCAGTTAGGCGCGACCCGCAATGACAGTCAGGCCGCGCCGCCGGTTTCACCCGTGGGCAGACTTAATCGCCGTCCAAGATGTGGATCGCCTTGATGTAGGGCTTCCCCTTCCTCATGCCGTAGGTGATTTTTTGTAGGAACAGATTATTGTGGTTCATCCCCACCACCTCGAAAGTGCAGACGCCTTTGCGGCATTGCTCTAGCGGCCCGACATTCCTGCCGGGGCCGTCTGCCCGCTCATTCCTCTTAAACCACCTGTCGACCTGCGCGAGCGTCCTGAAGGTCTTGCGCTCGACATTGGGAGGCTCGCCGAGCGTGCCCTCGACGATGACCCTCACCGATCCCACATAGGGCCGCCCTGCATCAAGGCTGCCTAAATTTCCTTCGCTCCAAGCCTTGGCTGCGGCATTGGCGAGTTGCTGGATGGTTTGCGTTTGAGGCGATAGGTGGGCGCGTGACTGCCCGGCATCTCTCGCCGCGGAAGTTGTTTTCGACTGGGCGAACCCGGCCAGACCGAGCGCCAGAATGAGTGTTGTCAGTAGAACGAACTTGATTCTAATATTCCCTCCTGAAGTTGACCCGTCTATCGGCAAACATGCCTTTGAAGAACAAAGGAACTGTATGTCTAATGCTGAGTTTAAGTCAATGTCTTCAATTTTCAATAATTTGGGTACTGCTAAGGGAGACGCTTAACTATTAGACGCCCTAGTCGCTCTCACAAAACACGCCCATTTCGCAGCCTGATATCTCAGAAATCTTCAAAGCCCTGGTAAATATGAAGTGGCCTGAGTATTACACTGTGCAACATCCGGGCAGATAAGGGCTACACGAAATGGAGACCTGCAATAGTTTGTGACGCTCGCCTGAGCTATTCCTGCTTACTGCGGTTGAATCCGCAAACTAAAGCTGCAAATCTCAATCTTGTTGTCGGGTGAAACCTGTGTGCGTTGTTCGCGCGGGAGTTCATGGCCGTTGAGCAGCGTGAGATTCCTGCCTTTTGGCGTGAGCCAGTATTGCCCCTGCTCGTCGCGCGCGAGTACGGCGTGGATGCGACTCACTTCCGGGTCGCCTTTGAGCGGCAGGTCAACTGTGACTGAGCGCGAGCCGCGCCCGATGGTGATTTCCGGTTTGGAGATTGGCACGACCGCCTGGCGCACACCCGCGCGCCAGACTTCGACGTTGAAGAGAACGGTTACACGAGGGCGCACCACGGTCGAATCGTCTTCCGGCTGCTCAAGCCCTGGGGCTGCGCCGTCCGGTGCGACATTCGGCATGGAGGTTTTCAGGAGTTCTTCGTTCGGGCGCGCGGTCACCATCGTGTGGCCGCTTTCGGTTTCGTCCCAGACGGGCTGGACGCGGAATTCGCCCTTGCTGAGCGTGCCGTCAACGCGGAGTTCGACGGCGAAAGATTTGGTGGCAAGCTGCGTCATGCCGGAGAGTTCGCGGGCGCGCTCCGAGAGAACGTGAAAGAGTCCCTGCTCAAGGCCGCGACGCTTGTCGCCCTGCCAGTCGCGGTCGTCGTCGTTGCTCAAATAGACGATATACTCGCGGGGAATGTAGGTCGGCCCGCCGGGCGGCGTAAACATCTCACGCTGCATCACGGCTTCGACCTCGCGCGCCACCTTGACGAGAAACTCTTCCCAGACGCGGCGCGGTCGCGCCTGCTCGTCGGCCTCCATCAAGGGGTCTTCCGCTCCCTCGCCGTCAATCCATCGTCTGATGGAGTCAATTAGCCCCACAGTTCTTAGCTCTCCTCTCGCTTGGAAAAAAGCGCCTCTTAATTCGCATCGAGAAATCTTTTATTAATCCACCCGCGATTGGCGGATTGCGGGTCGTCACGTCCCTGCTGCAAAACTTCTATCTCGTACCAGTTATTCTTCACGCTCAGAACACGCACCCGTGACCCCGTTGTCACGATGCCATTGGCTCGATTGTTCACGCTCGGATCGGGACGCAATCTTACATCAGTTCTCACGATGCCTTCGAGTCCAACTTCCTCAGACGGCTCGCTCGCGGTTGGAGAACTACTACTCGCCCTCTGGCGACTGACATAATAATGCGTGGCGAGCAGGATTCCGGCAAAGACCACAATAATCAACAGCGCAACGAGCGCACGAAAGCCCCGCCCCCTGACCTGTTCCTCTTGCTGAGCAGCAATAAACTCATCCGCAGATTGTACATGCTGCACGGGCACGTGCACAGTCCCATCATGAGCTGGTGAACGCACAGCCGCTCCCGTCGTGGGGAAATTCAAGTTGTGCTGCGTCGCGGCGACGGGAACAACTATTCGCGGGCGATTGCTTCCATTACCGCCCATCTGGGTTCGCTTGATAACATCGCGCGAATCGAAACGCGGTCGCGGCGGGGCTTCTACGACTGCTTCCGTTTTGCTCGGCAGTTGTTTAGTAACACGGCGTTCACCTGCTTCACCGCCCGGAGGCCTGAGCAACTGCGTGGGCGGAAGCGATGCGTCCGACAACTCCTCCCAGAACTCCTGAACGGTTTGATAACGATCGCCGGGTTTGTCTTCGGTGGCGCGGCGCAAAACGCGCAGCACGTCCTTGCCCCAGGTCTTGTTGGCGATTGACTCCGGCAATTCCCTGATCTGGTGATGCGAGAAGCGGCGCGGCGCTTCGCCTGCCAGGAGCGTGTAGGTGGTCTTGGCCAGCGAATAGATGTCTGCGGCAGGCGTCAGGTGCGGTTGCGACGAGGAGAGCGACGCTGTGTCGAGCGGGCCTGTTTGAACCAGCGGATTATGCTCAGGCGCGGCATAGATGTTTGTCCCGACGCGCGTGATTGCGCCTTCGGTCGCTTCGAGTTTAGCGACGCCGAAGTCGGCAATCTTGACCGTCTGCCCGTCGGCGGTCAGCAGCAGATTCTGCGGCTTGATGTCGCGGTGAATGACGCCGCAGTCGTGCGCGTGCGCCAGACCTGAACAGACCTGTTCGAGATAAAAAAGTGCTCGTTCGAGCGAGAACGGTTGCTGGCGAACACGCGCGCCCAGCTCGCCGCCTGCCAGGTATTCAAGCACGATATAATGAAAAGCCGTTCCGACGAGATCAATGGCCGTGCCGTGCCCCAGTCGGCTGATGATATTCGGGTGACGCACACGGTCGAGCGCGACCGCTTCGTTCTGAAAATTCTCGATCAAAGTGCGTTCAAGGTCTGCATCGGGCACTCCTTGCAGGAGAACGTTCAGCACCTTGATGACAACAGTCTGCGGCTCGCCGTCAGCCGCGCTCAAATCACGCGCGACGTAGATTTCGGCGTAGCTGCCGCGCCCCAGACACTCCAGTATCTCGTAGCGGCCATCCAGCAAAGACTGTTGAAGTTTGAGTTCCGTCATTTTTCTCGCGCTTACCATTCGAGCAAAAAAATGCTCGCCCCGGTTAGATGCTGCTCAAAGGGGGATTGTTGCGGAGCGCGCGAGGGAAGGGCGTTTCCGGTGAACATTCGTGTGGGGCTAGCATCTCAAGTCTCCTTCAAACCGTATTGAGCGCTTACTGTGACGGATCGAGTTGGCTAGAGCCTTTATTAATCAATTCGTCGAAAGAGCGAATCGCTCTTTCTCCAGCCTGGGGCTGTAAAAATCTGATCTTGAGGGCGACGCCCATCGCCGCCAGTCTGGATTCGACCCGCAGCTTATCGTGCAGCGGCGACGTGTTCTCTTTGAGATTAGCGATTGAGTGCTCGAACGCAGTCATCGCGTTGAGATTGTCGCCCATCAGCATCAACGCTCGCCCGTAGAGATAAAGGAATTCCGGGTCGGTGGAATTCAAGGGGTCTTGCGCCCCCTTGGCAATCATCTCTTCGCGCATTGTCTTCACCATGTTGGCCGGGTCTTTATCCACCTGCTGCCGCTTATTCTCAAACTCTCTGATCGTGTCAACGGGCGTTGGCGTCGGCGTCGGCGTCGCGGCGGCCTGCGGCACGCTTTCCGTTCTCTGACGTTGAAAGTACATGCCGCCGTAAAACGCACCGGCGGCGATTCCGGCAAAGAGCAGGAGCAGCAGGAGGGAACGCCCGCCCCCGCCCTGACGCTTGCGCGCTTTGGCTTTTTCTTCGAGAGCGAGAACCGGATTTGTGACGTGCGCGTTGTTCTCGCCGACGGGCGGTGGAGGCAGAGCGGGGGATGGCGAAGTGACCGGAGCAGTCTCGCTGATTGGAACGACTTGCGCTGGAGCTTCGGCGGGCACGGTCTCGTGCAAACTCGGACTGGTCGTCGCCAATTGCTCAGGGCGCGTCGCTAAAATTGTTCGCTCATCATCTGCGTCTAACGCCGGAGCGGGCACGAATGAGCCGACGCGCACGATGACCGCCGTCAAATTGTCTTCCGCACCGCGCTCGTAACACCGTTTCTTCATTTCAGCGCAAATCTCTTCAACGTCCGGTGTGCTGACGAGCAGGTCGCGGATTTCGCTATCGGGGAGATGGCGCGTGATGCCGTCGGAGCACAGCAGGAATGCCGTTCCGTCTTCCACCTCGATGGTCTTCATGTCAACTTCGACGCCGGATTCTGCGCCGAGCGCGCGGCTGATGACGTTGCGCGAAGGATGATGCGCGGCCTGTTCGGGCGTCATCCGGCCTGCGCGCACCTCTTCTTCGACGACCGAATGGTCTGCGGTCTCACGGTGCAGGCTCGTGTCCGGGCTGATGCGATAAAGGCGCGAGTCTCCGACGTGGCCGATGGTCGCCACGTGGCCGTCCAGATGAAGCGCGACGACCGTGGTGGCCATCGCGGAGAGCTTCGGCGAATCGTGCGCCATCTGGAAGATTGAAGAGTTGGCGCGCTGAATCGCAATCTCCATCAAGTCTTCGATGTCCGCGCCGTCCACCTGATGACGAAAGGCTTCATCGAGAACTTCAACGGCAGTCTTCGAGGCGACTTCACCGGCCTGCGCGCCGCCCACTCCGTCTGCGACGACGAAGACGCGCCGCTCAATGTCGGCCAGAAATGAATCTTCGTTGAGCGGACGCTTTTCGCTCAGTCCCCGATCACTGATGAATGCCACCTGCAAGGGCACGTTATTCGACTCGCTCATTGAACTGCCTCCGGGACAGCGGGATCGCCGACTTTTCGCCTGCCTTTTCGGACAACGCCGCTCGCATCACGAGCGTTACGGTGCGAAAAGGCCATCAGCATTCCGAGCATGGCAAAACTGGTAATCAGACTAAATCCTCCGTGACTGACAAACGGCAGCGTGATTCCCGTCATCGGGAGCGCGCGAGTGACGCCGCCGATGTTGACGAGCGCCTGAAATCCGATGAAAGCCGTCAGCCCCGCAGAGCAGAGCTTGGTAAACATATCACGCGCATCAATCGAAGTGCGAACGCCCGCCCAGACGAAAATAATCAGGGCGAGAATAATGATCGCTCCCCCGGCGAGCCCCATCTCTTCAGCGATGGCCGCATAGATATAATCCGAATCCGCCACGGGGATGACTTCGGCAAAGCCAAGCCCTAAGCCTCGGCCTGTGATTCCCCCGGCGGCAATGCCGAACGTCGCCTGCGCGGGTTGGAAGGCGGCGCGGTCAAACCAGACATCAACGTTAACCACCCTCTGCATCGCCGCGCTCTCGTCGGCCAGCTCTTTCTTCTTCTGATCTTTGGAGAGCGCGTCATCGTAATCCTTCTTCCACCAGGCAATCTCCGGCGAAGGCGGATTGAATCCGTCGAGCCAGAGGTGGAAACGCTGCTGGATGCGATCAGGCAACGCGGCTTTGACGGGGCGCGCGATGGTCGGCAGGAAGGGAACTTTCTCCTGCACATCAAGCGGCAACGCGCCGACCACCAGAACGCTCACGACCAGCAGCACCGAACCGACAAAGAGAAGCATCTGCGGCCAACGCCTGACGGCCACCAGATAAAGCGTGGCGTATGCGCCGCTGAAGACGAGCATCTGCCCGAAATCTTTGAGCACGAAGAACGGGATGAACGGCATGACCGCCATCGCGAGCAGGGGCACAATATCGCGTGCGCGCGGAATGCCCCAGTAGGTGCGCGCCAAATCTTTGTAGCGCGCCGTCAGGATTCCTGCGAAGCCCAGAAGAAAAGGAATCTTCGACGGCTCCCAGGGCGTCATGTTGCCTCCCGCTTTGCCAAAACGTGAGGTGGCGACAGCGATGCCGAGCGGAATCAATGTCAGCACCACGATCATAAAACTGTGCCGCTGCACCCAGAGCAGGAAATCCTCGCGGATGCAGAAAGTGAATGCGATGACAAACGCGATGAACGCCATAATCGGAATCCAGGTCGAGCCGGACGTTAAGGCGTTGCTCAGCGTGTAATTGGCTTTGACCGTCGGCGCGTTCTCGATGTCTGTTGGCTGGGCAGGCGTGTCCGGCAAACCCATCATCTTCTTCTTCGCCGCATCGTAGTTCTCGTTGATGTAGCGCATCCTGAGCGTGTCTGTTTTCTGCGCGCGCGCGTCGGCCTTGTTCCGCGCGTTGTATTCCGGGTCAGAGTAGAGGCGATACTGCACGAGCATCCCGACGGAGAAGAGCAGGATGGCTGTCGTATAGAGCGTCCAGTTGCCCGCGTACTTCTTCGCGCGCGTCAGCCAGAAGACGATGAAGACGATGGGAACGAACATCAAGAGGTCGCGCATGCCGCTGACCCAGGAGGTTTCGTAGCCACGAATCAGCGCCGCGCGATGAACGCCGTAATAGCCGACGACCTCGAAGCCGATAATAAGGAGCAGTGCGAGCAGGTGTGACGATGCGCGATTTTTCATAGAAAGTTTCTGATTTGAAATCTCAGACGGTAAATTTCAAATATTGCTATTGTCCAGACGGTTTCGTCTGTGGACGCTTTTTCGGCGGGGCAGCTTCGTTCGGTTTCTTTTGCTGGCCGCCACCACCACCGCCGCCGAGCAGTCCCAGCTCTTTAGCCTTCAGCACCAACTGCGCCGCAATCGGAGCGGCGGAGCGCGAGCCGTAGCCGCCGCCTTCGACAATGACCGCCATCGCCACCTGCGGATTTTCAAGCGGCGCGATGCAGAGAAACCAGCCATCTATGCGCGGCTTGTCGGACATCACCAGCACTTCATACTCGCGTATGATATTGCCCTTCGGGTCTTTCTCATACTTCTTCTTCCGCACAGGCTCGCCCGTCTTTGGATCATAGACGGGAACATCCTTTTGTGCTGTTCCGGTCTTGCCGCCCGTGTTGATGCCTGCGGCTTTGACGGGTGCGAAGACACCGCGCGCCGTTCCTTCAGGCCCGCCCGTGACGAGTCCCATAATCTCTCTGAGCCGGGCGGCGATCTGCGGCGTCGTGACCTGGTTGTAAACTTCGTTGGGGCGATCCATCTCAATCCTGGGCTTCATCAGCTTGCCTTCGAGGTTGCCGATAGTCGCAGCGAAGAGCGCCATTTGAAACGGCGTCATCTGCCCTGCGTATCCTTGCCCGTAACCTTCGAGCGCCAGATCGAATTTATTGAAGTTCCGACCAAGCGGCCCGGCAACCAGTGTTGACTCACGCGGCGCAATCGCGCGCTTGACGGCGTCGGAGCTGGCATTCCAGATTTCGGGCAGACGGCGTCCGCGCGTCGTTTCTTCCGGTGTGTCGTAAGCTCCGACGCCGAGCAGCTTGGCCGTCTCCTTGATTCTTTCGGGTCCCAGCTTCACAGCCATCTGCGCGAAATACTGGTTGCACGAAACTTCATACGCACGATCAATCCCCAGCAACCCGTGAACTTCGCCCGCGCCTCCATCGTCGAAGATCGGCTTTGCGCCCGGCATCGCATAGAAGCCGCCGCCGCTGCAAACAAACTGAGTGTCCTGAATGCCTGCGCGATGCGCGGCGATCATCATGAAGGTTTTGAAAGTCGAGCCGGGAATGTAATAGGAACCGAGCGCGCGATTGACGAGCGGTTTGTCGCGCTCGTCCGCATCAAGCTCAATCCAGCGCGCTTCGTCCTGAACTTCCTTGAGGCTATAGGAAGGATTGCTGTACATCGCCAGCACTTCGCCCGTCTGCGGATTGAAGACGACGACAGCGCCGTGCTTGCCCTTGAGCTGGTCAACGGCTGTCTGCTGCAACTCGTGATGGATGGTCAATTGAATGTCACGCGTGGCTCGCTGCTGTATATTCTCGCCCATCACGACCTGCAAGGCTTCCGGCACTTCGCCGCTCTGGATGCCGAAGAGCGAGCGTTCAAGGCCGGGGTCGCCACGGTCTGAGCCAAAGAGATGCGCGAACTGCGTGTCCATCTGGTAATCGCGGACGATGCTGCCAGAAGGGTCTCGGCGGTACAGAGCCAGCGCATTTTCCAGCTTGCCCGTGCGATCCAGAATCCACCCGCGCAGCGTGGACTCGCTCAATCGGCGGTTACGCAGGTCTTTGTAGTTAAGCTGCGCAAAGCGCTCGTTGCTCCCGGCGGCATAGCGCGCCCAGTAGACGTGAAAGCCGAAGACCGCGAGAGCCAGCACGATGTAGAACACGCGCAGGAAGCGCAAGCCCCGGTTGGTCGAGGTCGAGCCCAAGCGCTGGCGCACCTCGTCCGGCAAATCTTCCGGCGCGACCGCCGCGAGAGCCGAACGCTGGCGGCGATAGCGGATCAGCGCGACGATCAGCCAGAGAATCATCAGGGCAAGCCCGCCCATGTAAATGAGACTGAGCAGCGCCGGTCTCTTTTCGAGCGAAGGATTTTGAGCGGCGCTGTTCGCATTGCTGGTGGCCGCTTGTAAAAGCAGTATGAATGACATATCAGGATTAGGTTTTACGAAAGCGAACTTCGATGTCGCCGAAACTGACGACATCCCCATCTTCAATTTGACGAGCCTCGCCGTAAGCGATGCGGCGACCGTTGATGAAAGTCCCGTTGGTCGAGCCCGTGTCTGAGACAAGGAGCGTCCCTTCTTTGTTCATCACGAGCGCGGCATGAATCTTCGAGACGCTTTTGTCGTTGATGTGCAGGTCGTTGTCTGTGCCGCGTCCCACGCTGATGCGCCTCCCGCCAGGCGTGAACACCAGCGGTGTCTCGCGCGTTCCACCAGGCAAAGTCAGGCGCGCGATGACGCTCACATTATGGACCTGGGATTTTGCAAACCTGGGAGTGCCGAGTTCTTCAAGCCGACGCTTCTCTTCGTCCTGCTCTTTTAATTGCTGCTCGAATTCTCCGAAGGTCGGATCAACCGCGACGCCCGAAGTGAAGATATCAATTTCGGTCTCAATCTGGACCGGGGCAAGCGTGCTGTAACGATTGTCGTTGATGTAATCAATCGCGGCGGCCAAAATCTCGTGCTCCAATTCCTGAATAATCTCAGGCGGCGCTTCCGCATGCGTGCCCCATTCCACCTTGAGTTTGAGGAAATGCGGCGCAATCCGCACGCCGCGCTCTTCGTCGCGCACGCGCTCGTCAATCAAGCGCTTCATCCGCTCGATGAGCGCGGTCGTGGTCAGACCGCTTTGCGAAGTGGTGGCCTCGCGCCCCAGTCCGCGATCAACAGCCGCGCCCATGCCTTCGAAGACGCGGCGCAACAGGCGCTCCGGCAAGGCTTCTTCGCGCTTATGATCCGATTTCTTCTCTGGCTCTTTTTTCATAAAAGGCTACAGTGAATCCTTTGCGCGCCGCGAGCGGCGTCAGGGTTGCTCAACCGGCGTTTGGATAAGTCTCCAGACACCAAACCATAACTCATTGGGGAGAGAAGCGAATTGTCTCGAATTAACTCCCCGCCATTCTAGCCGAAAATTGCCAGCTAAGAAACAGTTGGCAGCAGGCAGTTGGCAGTTAGCAGTCAAGAACAGGCGGCGACCAGCATCAAGCTTTTGCTTTTAACTGCCAACTGCCCACTGCTAACTGCCAACTTTTCTCTGCCTTGCCGCTTCGTAGAGCACAATCGCGGCTGCCGCCCCGACGTTGAGACTTTCGACCGGAGAGCGCATC
Source organism: Acidobacteriota bacterium (assembly GCA_032160705.1). Classification (GTDB taxonomy): domain Bacteria; phylum Acidobacteriota; class Blastocatellia; order Pyrinomonadales; family Pyrinomonadaceae; genus QHXM01. Next base: position 10,009 of record JAVHVE010000005.1, read on the forward strand.
GGGATTCTCAGGGCTTGATCGGCTTGAGCTATCTCGGCGGTCGTTAGCCCTGAGCTTTCCGCACCGACGACGAGCGCAGAAGGCTGCGTCCAGTCAATTTCCGTGTGCAGATGTCGCGCGCGCAGGGAGGCTGAGATGGTGCTGATGCCTTGTTCCTGACACCACGCGAGCGCAGCCTTAAAGGAAGCGCCTGTCCAGAGCGGCAGGCGAAAGCTCGATCCCATTGCGCCGCGCAGCGCCTTCGGTGAAAAGATGTCGGAAGTCCCTTCCGTCAGGATGGCGGCGCTCGCGCCCGCAGCTTCCGCCGTCCTGAGGATTGCCCCGGCGTTCGCCGGATTATTGATGCGATGCAGAATGATGATTAAGGGAACTCCATCCGCGCTTTTAATGAGCGCGCTGCGCTCTGTTCTGGGTCTGGATGCCAGCAGCACGATGCCCTGCGGAGTTTTCGTGTCCGAGATAGAAGCGAAAACCGATTCGCTGACGCTTGCCGTTCGCTTGCCGGAAATTTTCAGAGCCTCCAGTAGCCTGAGCCCACGCTCGTCCTGCGCGATTCTCTCAGTGTAGATGACCTCCTTGATGTCATCTACACTGAGAGCCTGCTGCGCTTCTTCACACAGCCGCAAGCCCTCAACGAAGATTTGCCGGGCGTCCTTGCCATCGCGCACCGCACGCGCGTGCTTGACGAGCGCGTTGTCACGACTGGTGATTGTTTTCTCGCTCATAATAATCGGGCGATGAAGGATGGACGATTAAAGACAGGCTGCCTGGCAAGCTTGCAATCGTCTATCGTCCGCTCTCCCTCAAGTCAATTTCAACCCAGACAGGCCAATGGTCTGAGATTCCCCGAAGCCTGGCCACGCCCCAGCGCCTTACCTCCACGCCGCGCACAAAAATCCAGTCCGTATGCAGGCGAATCAAACCCGCGCGCCACGTCGCCGCGCCGAGAGGAAACGGCGTGCTGAACCCTTTTGATTCCAGCAGGCATTGCATCTCGCGGCACGAACTACGCGAGAGCGTGTTGAAATCTCCGAGCAAAATTGTTGCCCCCTTTAACTCTCCGGCGCGGGCGAGAATTGCCGCGTGCTGCTCTAGCTGCTCAGGAATCGCGGCATGTGGGTCAATGTGTGAGTTGAAGATGTGCAGGCTTTGCTCGCCGTTTTGAATCGTCGAGGCGAGCGCCAATCTTGGTCGCCACTCGCATTCACTCCAGGGTAGATCAATTCGCACCGGAGGGCTCTCAAAGGGCAGACGGCTGAGAATTGCGATACCCGTATCGCCCTTCTCCTCGGGCGAGATGTGTTCTTCAAAGTCCAGATACCAATGTTTTGATTTTGGCTCAAGCCCGCGCGCGGGACGAATTGATGCGGCGCGGGCGTAGTGCATCTGAAGCTCGCGTGCCAGTTGGCGCGCAATGTCATGGCGACCTGCGCGTGCCGTCAGCTTGTCCGTCTCCTGCAATGCTACAATGTCTGCGGGCGGAAGACGTCTGCCATCGGACAGAGCCTGAGCAGCTTTTCGCAGATGATGTGCGACGAGACGCGGGCGGCGAGCGCGGAGCGACAACCCTAAGCGACGGCCAATGCTGCCGGTGATTAAAAAAGAGCCGACAGCGTAGCGTATGTTGTAAGAAGCGATGACGAGCGTTGAGCGCGCCTGTTTAGTTCCGTCCGGCGGAGCGAAACTATCAAGCTCGATGCCGTCCGTGGCAGCGTCGAAAACCGGCTCGCGTGCTTGCTCGATAGTCGCCATCAGGATTTTCTTTTACGCGAAACAGCGCGCCAATGCAAAGCTTTGGCCGCGCTTGAAAAGAAGTTAGGAAAGTGAGCTGCTGATGAGTAAGCCGGTGATTGCCGTCGTTGACGATATGTTCTTTGCCTCGAAGATACGCGCCACAGCCGAGCATCTGGGCGTGCCGGTGCGTTTCGCGCGGAGCACTGACGAAGCTCTGAAAGTCGCGCGCGCAGAAGAGCCTTCGCTCATCATCGCAGACCTTCACGCGCAGAAATGCGACCCGTTTAGTCTCGCCGAACAATTGAAAGCTGATGAAACCTTGCGCGCCGTGCCGCTCGTCGGCTTCTTCTCTCATGTGCAAACAGAGTTGCAGCACAGAGCTGAGCAATCAGGTTACGACCGCGTGATGCCGCGCTCGGCCTTCAGTAAAAATCTACCGGAGATTTTAGGCGGCGCTGGAAGCAAACCAGAGTAGCTTAACACCCTGTGAAAGTTCTAAGGTTTAAGGAGTCCCGTCAGGGACGAATGAAAATAGCCCAGCGATTTATCGCTGGGATAAGTAGGGAAATATGAGTTGAGTCCCGGAGGGACGACTGAAGAGAATCATATCTTCCGTTCAGTCGTCCCTCCGGGACTCAATCTTTATTCTCCAACTTTTCTCCAGCACTGAAGTGCCGGGCTATTTTCAGTCGCCCCTGTCGGGGCTTAAGAACCAGGCGGTGTCAGAACCTCTTTGTGCTTCGCATCAACTAAATTGATGTTGAACCAGTGCGGATAGAGCGTCGCGGGGGCGGTCATCGCGTCGAGTTCGGCTTCTTCGGCTTCGCTCAGTTTCACTTCAACCGCCCGCAAATTATCCTCGAGTTGATGAAGTTTACTTGCGCCGACGATGATGCTCGACACGACCGCTTTGCTGAGCAGCCACGCAAGCGCCACCTGCGCCACGCTCGCTTTGTGCTCTTCGGCTATCTGGCGCATTCTTTCGACAACCTTAAAGCCCGACTCTTTATCAATCGGCAGAAAATCGCCACCTGAAAGCCTGTTGTCTTCGTCTTTCAAATTATCTCGCGTGTACTTGCCGCTCAAAAAACCTCCGGCGAGCGGACTCCAGACGTTCATACTCAAGCCCGCGTGCCGCATGAATGGCACAACGTCATGCTCTACATCACGCCCGACGAGCGAGTAGTACATCTGCCCGCTGGTGAACTGCGCCCAGCCATTTGCCTTCTGCATCTGGAGCGCGGTCGCAGCCTTCCACGCCGCCCAGTTTGAGAAGCCCAAATACCTGACCTTGCCCGCGCGCACCAGATCATTCAAGGCTGCAAGCGTTTCTTCGAGCGGGGTGAAAGGGTCTTCCTTGTGCACGATGTAGAGGTCAACGTAGTCTGTCTTGAGCCGCTTGAGACTCGCTTCGCACGAAGCGAGGATGTGCCGTCTTGAAAGACCGGCCTGCGTCAAAGCATCGCCTGTGCGGAAGCCGACCTTCGTGGCGAGCACCACATCCTTTCGCCTCTCGCTCAGCAATTCACCAAGCATCGTCTCCGATTGCCCGCTTGAGTAGCCGTCCGCCGTGTCAAAGAAATTGATGCCCGCCTCAAGCGACTTCTCGACCATCGCTCGCGCGTTCTCCTGCGAGACTTTGTAAATGTTCGGCATCGAAGGATCGCTGCCAAACGTCATCGTGCCGAAAGACAGGCGGGAAATTATCAAGCCGGTGCTGCCCAGCCGGGTGTATTGCATAAGTGCCTCCTTAAAAATGAGTCCAGAGAATATTTCAGACGCGGCTCACAAGCCAAGAGCATCCATTTTAGGTTTCTCGTAATCGCCGTCCTCGCCCGGATACCGCAGCAGTTGGTCAAACTTTCCGGTCTCTTTGGCCAGTGCCCAGATGATGCTTTGCCCGGCAGGCAAAATTTGCGGCTCGGCAGAGAAGACAGGGTCGGTGAACGCCTCGCCCGCGTCAATGAGTTTCCAGCCTTTGCTCTTGAACATGTGCAGCACGTCGCCGAGAAACAGGCCGTTCAAAACATTGTGATGCACCAGCAGCGTGTGCCTGACGCTGCGCCCTAATGTCTTGCGCGAAAGCTCGTCGTAATACGTTGCACGCTCCCAGAGATGATTCAAATAAAAATCTCTGTATGGTTTCACGTCCGCCTTCGGATCGTCCTTCAGCCTCTTGCGTAACCTGTCGTCCACATACCAGTCAGAGGCATCAACGGTGACGTGCCCGTTGCGATAGCCGCGCTCTTTCAAAAAGGCGCGCATCCGGTCTCTCTGCTCAACGGTCTTACCTTCTTGCAGGTACGGGAAACGAAAAAATCGACGATAGTGAGGAAACTGTTTGAGTAGTGTCTCGTTACGCAGAATGTCCTGCGTGTATTCTTCAAATTTGATGTTGGGATAGTACCGATGTGAGTAGGTGTGATTGCCGATCAAGTGCTTTTGAGCATTCCAGGCGTGCAGCAAGGCCAGGTTCTTCTCATTGTCAGCATACTTGCCTGCAACAAACATCGCCGCTCTGAGGTTGAATTGACGAAGCGCATCGAGAATGGCCTGATTGCGCGCCGTCCCAGACAAGGCCGGAGTGTCGAACACGTTAAAGTCGTCCATTGTGATGGCGATTCGCGGTTTCTGATCGGCGGACAAAAGCGCAGTTCTGCCCATGCCCAACATCGCCAAGCTCAAGGCTGTGCTCTTAACAAATTGTCTTCGGTTCATAATTCACCTGATGCCGAAAAACTGGCCGAACTCTTTGACTATCTAAATATGCTTTTATCAGATTATCTTCTCACAAACTGAACGGGAAGGCGTCCGACCTGGACGCCTTCCCGCGAATTGCTCGAAGCGGAGATGGATTCTAACCGCCGAAGCCAGACGGACTGGTCTGACTTCAAGGGCAGTTTTCATGCGGTCTGCGCCGCCGCGCTGCCTTCTTCAGCCAGCAGACTTCTCAGCATCCAGGCGGTCTTTTCGTGCACCTGCATTCTCTCAGTCAGGAGATCGGCTGTCGGCGCGTCCGACGCTTCTTCCGCAACCGTGAATGCCGTGCGAGCCGTGCGCGCGGCAGTTTCGTGTCCCTCGACCAGCAGGCGAATCATGTCTGTGGCTGCCGGGATGCCGTTTTCTTCTTTGATAGATGCCAGCCGCTCGAACTCTTTGTACGTGGCCGGAGCGAACACGCCGAGCGCGCGGATGCGTTCGGCCAGCAAGTCCACAGCCGTCCACAGCTCATTGTATTGCTCCTCGAACATGACGTGGAGCGTGCGAAACATTGGCCCCGTGACGTTCCAGTGAAAGTTGTGCGTCTTTAAGTAGAGCGTGAAGGTATCGGCCAGAAGCTTTGATAAACCTTTAGCGATCTCCGTCCGATCCTTCTCTTCGATACCGATGTTGATGGGCATCGCTGTCACTTCAGTTCCTAAATTGTTTGCCATGTAATTCCTTTTCCTCCTCGTGCCTTTCTTTTGATTGCTTTCAACCGACAGTGGCCGGTGTAATCACTTCATGGATGGCGCGCACTTCCTGTACGAGTTGGTCGTACTGTTCGAGGTTCAGCGCCTGCGCGCCGTCCGAGAGCGCGCGCTCCGGTTGATCGTGGACTTCGACAATCAGGCCGTCTGAGCCGACGGCGACTCCGGCGCGAGCGAGCGGGATGACCATGTAGTTTTTGCCCGTCCCGTGCGAAGGGTCAACGACAACAGGCAGGTGCGAGAGACGACGCACCGCCGGAATCGAGGCCAGGTCGAGCGTGTTGCGCGTGTGCTGCGCGAAGGTACGGATGCCGCGCTCGCACAGGACGACGTTGTAGTTTCCTTCAGCCATGATGTACTCAGCCGCCAGCAGCCATTCGTCGAGCGTCGCCGACAGTCCGCGTTTGAGCAGGATGGGAAGCTGTGAGCGCCCCGCACGACGGAGCAAGCTAAAGTTCTGCATGTTGCGCGCGCCGATCTGGATCATGTCGCCGTAGCGTTCGACCAGATCAACGCTTGCTTCGTCCAGAGCCTCCGTAACGATTTTCAGACCATACACCTCGCGGACTTCCGCCAGAATCTTCAAGCCTTCTTCGCCGAGTCCCTGAAAAGCGTAAGGCGAGGTGCGCGGCTTGAACGCGCCGCCGCGAAAGAATCTTGCGCCGCTGCGACGCACAGCCTCCGCGATACTGAAAGCCTGCGCGCGGCTTTCGATGGCGCACGGCCCGGCGATAATCGCCAGTTCATCACCGCCAATCGTCGCGTCGCCGACGCGCACAATCGTCTTCTCCGGCCTGAGATCGAGAGAAATTAATTTGTAAGGCTTGCTGACACGGATGGCCTCGGCTACACCGGGCAGATTCTCGAAGCGCGAGATATCAACCGCGCCCTGATTGCCGGTGATGCCGATGGCCGTGCGAGTCGCGCCCGGCATCGGATGCGCACGAAAACCAAGTTCATTGACTATCTGGACGACACGCTCGATGTCCGCTTCGGTCGCGTCCGTCTTCATAACAATTAGCATAATTTCTCCGAAGCTATCACCTTTTATAAAAGTATAGCAAAGTTGCTTACAAGCTACATTCGTTCGGGAACACGGATGCCGAGCGTGGCCAGGGCGGAAGTTAGTTGTTGCCTGGCGAGGTCGGCGACTGTGATAAGCACGGCGCGTCGCGTCGCGTCCTCTTCCGCGATAATCCGGTGGCGGTGATAGAAGAGGTTAAATGCACGTGCTAGGTTGAACGTGTACTTGGCGACGAGCGATGGCTCTGCCGCCGCAACTGCCTGCGCGATTGCTTCGTCAAATCTTGCCGCCAGTGCCACGAGCGACCAGATTTCATCTCCGCCTTCGCCTTCGAGCACGCGCGTCACCTCATCACGGAGAGCCGCCTTGTTGCTTGCCGCCTGGCGAATCTTCTCGATTGATTCAGGCAGTGCCGACGCCTCCAGCTTGCGAAAGATGGAATTAGCGCGCACGGCGGAATACTGGCAGTAAGGCCCTGTTTCGCCCTCGAACGAAAGCGCCTCTTTGAAATCGAAGGCGATGACGGAGTTGCGCGTGAATTTTAAGAGAAAGTAACGAAGCGCGCCGACGGCGATGATGTGCGCGGTCTCGCGTTTCTCTTCATCTGAAATATCTGGATGCCGGGTTTCCACTTCGCGCAGGGCATCCATTTCGAGACGGGTGATGAGATCGTCTGCCTTGACGCCGAGCCCTTTGCGTCCGCTCATCTCAACAAAAGGGCGGGCGCGGTCTTCGTCAGACAAACGGATTCCGAGTTCTTCGCACGCGGCGATGGAGAGCGCGACCATTTCATAGCCGAGATGCACGCTCGCTTCCTCACCGACTTCAGGCGCAACCGCCGCCACGCCCCTGCGCACGATGTCCTGCGTGTAAGACTGGCGCGAATCAATCACGTTATAAACAGTCGAGCCTTCGCCAAAATGCGGCAGCACGTTTTCATTCGGCTCGCAGGTCTCTGCGGGCTGCGGCTCACTCGTGCTCATCCAGGTGAGATAGCCATCCGGGTAACTGCGAAACGGTTTGTAATGAAAATCCAATCCGAGCTGACCGAGTTTCCAGAGTTGATAGGCGATGTCCTTGCCCGTGTAGGTCACAGTGCCGTTGGAGCGGACGATGATTTTATCCGCCTCGTGCTCGTCCGTTCCGGTGTGGGATTCAAATGGCATTACCCAGCAGCCACAGTTCCGCCCTTCGGTCTCGAAATGAATCGCGCCCGTCTGCTTCATGCGCTCAAAGGCGCGATCCCAGAACTTGAGGCGCAGGATTTCCGATTCGCGCGGGAGCACGTCGTAACGTATGCCGAGCCGCTCCATCGTATCGAGGATGCACTCGACGTTGCGCGTGGCGACGTAATCCGCAAGCAAGGCCGTCGGATTGTCGCCTTCTTCGATTTGATGAAGCGTTTCGGCGCGCAGCTTCAGGCGTTCAGCGTTTGGCTCGCCGTTGGGGTCGTCGTTGCGATAGAAGAGGCCGACCCGTGTATACAAATCCCAGCAGTAATAATCGAACGGACGACCATCCGGCAGGGAATTGTCGAGAGCTTTGATGTCTTCGAGTGTCATCCGCTCAAGGTGTATGAAGCCGACCACGACATCTGCGACCTGCACGCCCGTGTTGTCTATGTAATTTTGAACTTCGACGCGTTCACCAGCCGCGCGCAGGATGCGAACGAACGTATCGCCAAGCACCGCATTACGAACGTGGCCGATATGCGCGGCCTTATTCGGATTGATACTCGTGTGCTCGACCATACGTTTGGGGCGCGTGTCGGGTGAAGAATCTTTCTGAGAGGCATCCTGTGCTGAGGACGAGAATCTGGCAAGAAGATCGGTGCGATCAAAGAAGACGTTGAGATAGCCAGCGCCCGCGACCTCGACCCGCGCTACCCCTGGGCTCGCTTCGAGCGCCTTGGCCAGTTGTTCGGCAATGATGCGCGGCGCGCGTTTCTCGCCCGTCGCCTGCTTGATGCGCTTCGCCAACTCGAACGCGACCGGAAAGGCCAGATCGCCCAACTCCGTTCGCGGCGGCACTTCTGCCGCGACCTGTTCAAGCTCGATGTTGAATAAATCCTGCGCCGCCCCGCGCACGCGGTCGCGCAAAGATTTCTGCAAATTAACCAGGCTCAGTCCCGCCATAATCCTCACGTCTACGGTCGCCAATTCTCACTTACAGCAAAGCAGGCAGTATAGCGTAGCGCGCGTGCGTCTTGCCAATCAGCATCGGCAGGTAGTAGCGTAAATAATTTATTGGAGATTATAAAACCCTCTTGATGAGTGAGGTCGCCTCGTGAGCAGCCTCTAGCTGCGGGTAATGCTTAGCAACTAATTGACGAAAGGCGAGGTGTTGGATGGTCGAATGATTTGTTGTATCTCGCTGAAATTACTTCAGCGCCTTTTCTAACCTTTTGACGAACTTCTCTAAGGTGATTCCGATAGCTTGGCATATCTCTCGAACCTCCAGTACATCCAGCCGCCTTTGACCACTTTCATATCTTGAAACATAGGCTTGCTCTTTCTTGATACGTGAGGCCAACTCGACCTGTGTCAGGCCAGCTTCGAGCCTTACTTCTCGCAAGAGGCCAGTCATAAGATTGCGCTGAGCGATGTAAATTCTCTTCTTCATCCAATATGTTATATGAACATATTGACTGATATACAAAATTGACATATTCTGCTTACGTAGAATTCACATACTCCACCTTTATGAACAGGTTAAATTGATGGAATGCCAAAGCGAGAACTTGCTCGCAGACGCCGAAACATGGACGGCGATTCTTGAGCCTGTCTTATGTCAAGATGAAGCCGCTATCGAATTATTGACACGCCTACTTTTCACGATTAAGAAGGCAATTGATAGTGGGCCAGAAGGGGCAATGCAGGCAAGCAAAACGCTACTCAATGGTATTGAGTTGATATACCTTCACACCAGCGCCCACAAAGCTGCTCTCAAGCTGTACGTGCTCTCATTAGAGGGGAAATTGAAGCCGCAAGATGAGCCGCTTAATCTCATCAATGCAGCTATCGAAAGAGGAAGAAATCGCGGGCATTAACGAGTATCGGTGTAGGGTTGATACGCCTAACACCCGAGCTAACCCGCCCAGCGCGAGCAGTCTTCAATCTACACCGTAAGGAGAGCTGATGAAAGGAATGCTATCACGGGGTTGGGTTGAATGAGATGGTATACGCAGGGTATGAATTCGTAAAATCCCTTAGCTTCAAAGATGCTTTTGCTCAATTCCTTGATACAACATTCATCAATAGACTATCCCAGCTTTTAACAATCTCATCCCAATCTAACGTGTGGGCAAATTGTAGTCCCGACCCGCTATGTTTCTCCCGCAAATCTGACCGCCTGTATAACAAATTAAGTTTGGCTACTAGGTCTTCTATATCTGGAATGGCATATTCGATATTATGTCGTCCCGCCGTAAGAAACTCCTTAACCTTAATGAGTTCTCCCCGGCCCTCCAGCAACTCCACACATGAACTATAGCCGGTAGCAATCACAGGCACGCCAGCAGCCATAGCCTCCACAATTGGCAATCCGAATCCCTCTCCCGCAGTAGGAAGAACCATGACATCGAAAAGATTATATATCTCGTTAAGCTGACCCTTATCCAAGCCTTTTTGAATGGATGCGGATTTAGATATGCACGTTCTATTAAAGACCTCGTATCGTTTGAGCAGATCCAATATGTCCCAGCCGATGTCATCCGGATTTGTATGCAAGTAGAGAACGGCATCATCTTTATCTTGACAGAAACGAGCGAATGCTTTGATGAGCGTTGGTAAATTCTTGCGCGGTTGATTCCTGGCGACGCATCCGACGATGAATTTATTCTTCAATGCGGCGGGGCGTTGATGGTCTTCTTTATTTAGTGGGCGGAAGACACGGGTGTCAACCCCATGATAGATAAGCTGCGGGCTGACGTCTGGAAGAGTTTCCTGAACAACTCGTTGAGCAAACTTGGAACAGGTCACCGGAACATCGGCAGCGCGAATAAATTTGCCCCAGGGCGGGTATAGCGGTTCTCCATCTATGGGGAAATAGAGCACAAACTTGAAATTCCCCAGGTTTGGGAGACCGACAACCCAGTCAACCATCCAGATGTCGCCCAAGGTAATAAGTATATCCGGCTGAAATTCTTCCAGAGCTTTTAAGAGAATATCCCGGTTCAGATTTGGGTTATACGAAGGATATATATCGAACGGGATTTGCTGCCGATCATAAGGCCATCCGTTATAGCCCCACCCCAAGCACGCAATCTGATATCTGTCAGTATGCGCCAGGCGAGTCAGAATCTCCCTTGTCACCGTGCCAAAACCTGTAAAGAAGGTGGGCGGGTCGCTCATCCATAGAATCTTAATTCGATTCTTCATCTGTGCTTCTAATTAGCCTTAGTGCGGATGCGAACTGAGCGCAAAGATAGACATCCGGCGCTCCTAATGAGCTACTAGGCGATAGAAGGGAATTATGGCACTGAGCGGAAGCCATTAAACAGCGAGTATTGGAAGCGTTGTGAGACAGTGCTCTATCGTGAGTAACCTACCAGGCCATCTGCCTTTCCAAACTGTCTATAACTGCTGCCGCCAACATCCGTGAGAGACGACTACGCACCGGCAATAGAATTGATCGGTCTCCATAAACACTTATTTATGAATTCCCCTCGGAAGGATGAGACTTAGCTCTCCTCTTCCGATTTCTTTCTATCTCCTCTTCCGTAGGCATCGTGCGTGTGAATACATCTTGGCCTACGTTTGTAGCCTCCCAGTCCTGCGCTTCCTGTGTCTCATTGGTCAGTAACCAGAAAGCGATAATCTCTTCCTGATTATCGATGGTTTGATATTGACCTGACCAAGTGGTGACACTGTGAGCCTTCTGATAGGCATTTGTCCAAGCCACAGCCCAGCCCAGTACCTGACTAAAAGGGTAGGGCTGCGGGTTGATCTGCCCAGCAAGAGGGTATGTAAATGCGGCAACTCCAACAGCCGAATAATACCATCCCCAAACGTTATTGCCGGAAACGTTCAATTCCATTTGTGAGCCGAGTTCGTTATACCAAAGTCCTGAGGGGTACATGATTTATCTCCTTTGAGAAAAGGTGGACGTAACCTTACTACAAAATTGATGAGTTTGAAAGCAATTTGTAGGTGGTGAATCGCTAGCCAATGAGATAGACATAAACCACAGCGTCCAACCTGGAGTTGCGCGCCCACTACATAATTTGCGCCTAACGCTAATTATGTCGCAGTCGTCATTACTAAGTTAGGCTGCTGTCAACCAATTCACGGTGTGGCAGCCCTTTTACCATTCCCCGCAACATAAACTTAACTCTTACGCGAGGTGGAAGAGTCCCAAGGCCAGACCGTTTCCGCATCAGGCGGTAATGCTTGACATGTTTCCCGTGCGCTCTGTTACCATCCTTTTTTACGAAGGATGGCAGATCAATTGCTGACTATCTCCGCCGAGTTGCGGAGACGCTTCGCCGATGCACGCCGCGTCGTCGTGTTGACAGGCGCGGGCGTGAGCGCTGAATCAGGTGTGCCGACTTTTAGGGGCGGAGGCCAATCGGCTGTCTGGAAGGGGATGCCGTTCGATCAGATTTCGTCTGCCGGGATGCTGGAACGTAATCTGGCGGAGGTCTGGGAGTGGTTCAGTTATCGCCGCGACTTGCTTGAGAAAATCGCTCCGAACGCGGCGCACCGCGCGCTTGCCAAGTGGCAACTACGCTTTCCCGATTTCACGCTCGTGACGCAGAACGTTGACGGGTTGCACCAGGCGGCGGGCTCAAGCGATGTCCTGGAGCTTCACGGCAACATCTGGCGCGCGCGTTGCACGACGTGCGCGACCCGCTACGACTTGCGTGATAGAGAAGTGGCCGCGAGTCGAACGTTCATCTGTTCGGATTGCGGAAACTACTTGCGGCCTGATGTTGTGTTGTTCGGCGAGATGTTGCCCGCAGGCGCGTTCGAGCGTGCGGCGGCTGCGGCCAGGAATTGCGAGTTGTGCTTCGTGGTCGGAACTTCGGCGCTCGTCTATCCGGCGGCGGGCTTGCCTGAGATTGCAAAAGCGGCTGGCGCGTACACGGTCGAGGTCAACCCGGAACAAACGCCGCTGTCGGAGTTGTGCGACGAAGTCATCCAGGGAAAGGCCGGAGAGATTCTGCCGCTCTTTTGTTGATTGCATGAGAACTTTGTACTTCGATTGTTTCGCCGGTGCGAGCGGCGACATGATTCTCGGCGCGCTGGTCGGCGTCGGAGTTGACCCGCACGCTCTGACAGAAGCCTTGACCTTGCTCAATGTCTCCGGCTACGAAATCAACTTCGAGACGGTTGATCGTTCGGGCATCAGCGCAACGCGAGCGCACGTCAGCACTGCTCACGAGCACGCGCATCGTCATCTCGGCGACATCCTAAAGATCATTTACGACTCGCGTTTGAGCGACAAGGTGAAGGAGCGCGCCGCGCGCATCTTCTCGCGGCTGGCTGAAGCAGAAGCGCGGGTTCACAACGTCCCCGTAGAGCGCATACATTTTCATGAAGTTGGCGCGTTGGACGCAATCATAGATGTCGTTGGGGCGTGCATCGGATTTGAATTGCTCGGAGTCGAGCGTTTCATTTGTTCTGCATTGCACGTCGGGAGCGGCACGGTAGAGATGGCGCACGGGCGTTTCCCTGTCCCTCCGCCAGCCGTCGCCGAAATTTTGAGAGACGCGCCCATTTATTCTTCGAACATCGTGGGCGAGCTGGTCACACCTACGGGCGCGGCGATTATCAGCACCGTCTGCCGGGAATTCGGCGCGTTGCCCATGATGAAGATCGAACGAACAGGCTACGGCGCAGGCAAGCGCGAGTATCAGAACTTTCCGAACGTGCTGCGCTTGATGATCGGAGAAGACGGGGGAGTGGAAGCATCAGGCGACGAACGCTTGGTTGTAGTCGAGACAAACATTGACGACATGTCGCCGCAGATTTACGGGCACATCATGGACGAGGCTTTGAAGCAGGGCGCGCTCGATTGCTACTTCGCGCCCGTGCAGATGAAGAAAAACCGTCCCGGCGTGCTCATCTCCATCCTTTGCCGCCCACATGAGCGCGATGCGATGTGCGAGCTGCTGCTGACAGAGACAACGACGCTCGGCGTTCGGTTCTATGAAGTTCTGCGTCGCGCACTCGAACGTGAGATGGTAAAAGTCGAGACAGAGTTCGGGCCTATTGATGTTAAGGTGGCTCATCTCGACGGGCGAGTGGTCAAGGAGATGCCTGAATATGAACAGTGCCGCGCCGCCGCCGCGAAAGCGAATGTTCCTTTGCAGACGGTTGAGCAGGCGGCGCGCGACTCTTTCGTTAAGTTGCGGAGCAAAATGTAAATGGCGCGTCCCGGAGGGACGGTTGATAATAGCCCAGCCATTCATGGCTGGGAATCAAGCGGGTATCAATCGTTGAGTCCCGGAGGGACGGCTGAAATCTTCAATCGTCCCTCCGGGACTCGATAAATTATCTCGCTATCTCTCCCAGCACTAAAGTGCTGGGCTATTATCAATTGCTCCTAACGGAGCTAAAGACTTGCGCTTCGGTCTTCTTGTCGCTGGAGTAATAGTATGAGCACGAAATTGTCTGACGCCGAAGAGTTGTCGGTCGAGCGCTCCAAGGTTGACCTTGAGTTGATCGCCCGCGGTGTGCGGATGATCCTCGAAGGAATCGGCGAAGACCCGGAGCGCGCGGGTTTACAAGAGACCCCGCGCCGCGTGGCGGAGATGTATCAGGAATTGACCGCCGGGATGCGCGAAGACCCGCAGCCTCATGTCATACCGCTGCCCGGCGATACGCACGACGAGATGGTGATCGTCAAAGACATCAACATCGCTTCGCTCTGCGAGCATCATCTCGCGCCGTTTGTCGGGCGTTGCCACATCGCATACATTCCAAAGAACGGGCGCATCGTCGGATTGTCAAAGCTGGCGCGGCTCGCCGAAGTCTTCGCCAGGCGTCTACAGGTGCAGGAGCGCCTGACATCCCAGATTGCTAATACGCTGTACGAAGGCTTGAAGCCGCTTGGCGTGATGGTGGTGATTGAGGCCGAGCATACCTGCATGACATTGAGAGGCGTGAAAAAGCCCGGAGCGATCACGATCACGTCAACCGTGCTTGGCGGCTTTCGCAAAGACCCGCGCACGCGAGCCGAGGCGATGGCGTTGATTAAAGGGAAGTGAACTTTAAGAGGCGAGTGAAGATAATGAGAAGACTAAACGCATTGTGCGCAGCTTTGCTGGTTGCTGCTCTCTCGCTTAGTGCCCCGGCGCAGAGACGCGCTGCTGCGCCTCTGCCCAGCCCGATTAGCGAGCAATTCCTGCGAGCGCACATCAAATATCTCTCTGACGATCAACTCGAAGGGCGGGGCACGGGCGCGCCCGGCGGCGAATTGGCTGCCAAGTACATCGCCGCGCAGTTGGAAGCGATGGGCTTGAAAGGCGCGGGGCGCGACGGCAGTTTCTTCCAACCCGTCTCGCTTGTCGGCGTCAAGGCAGACCCGCAGACGACGCTCACCATCAGCGCGGGCACGAGACGTGAGACTTTCAAGTTCGCTGATGAGTTCGTCGCTTTCACAGGGGCGCAAGCGCCCGAAGTCGATGTTAATGCCGAGCTGGTTTTCGTTGGCTACGGAATTGACGCTCCTGAACAGCGTTGGAGCGACTACAAGGGCGACGCGCGAGATTATCGCGGCAAGATTCTCGTGATGATGGTCAACGACCCGCCTGCGACTGCGATTGAGCCGAATCTTTTTGGCGGGCGCGCTCTCACTTACTACGGTCGCTGGACGTACAAGTTTGAAGAGGCGGCACGACGCGGCGCGGCGGGCGTGATTCTGCTGCACACGGATGAATCGGCAGGCTATCCCTGGAGCGTGGTGCGAACCTCGAACGGCTCTTGGAGATTTGATATTGCGCGCGGCGATGGTGATTCAACCCCGTATCTCAAGCTGCGCTCCTGGATGACCAATGATGCGGCGCGGCGCATGATGCAGCTTGGTGGAAGGAATCTGGATGAGCTGAGACGGCAGGCGGCGTCTCGTGACTTTCAGCCCATTAAACTCAATCTGACGGCCTCGATTGACATCAAGAGCGAGTTGAAGCGCGTCAAAGCGCCCAACGTGGTCGCTATTTTGCCGGGGCGCGATGCCAGACTGCGCGACGAGTACGTTGTCTATTCGGCGCACTGGGATCATCTAGGCGTTGGCGAGCCGAACAAGAAAGGTGACAATATCTATAACGGCGCGGTGGATAATGCGTCGGGAGTGGCTTCGGTGCTCGCCATCGCGGAAGCTCTCTCCAGGCTTCCGGCCAATGAGAAGCCGCGCCGCTCAAGCCTCTTTCTTTTTCCGACCGCCGAAGAGCAGGGCTTGCTCGGTGCAGAGTGGTACGCGAGAAATCCGGTCGTGCCGTTAAAGAAAACGGCGGCGAACGTCAACCTGGATTCGATGAACATTCTCGGCCTGACGCGCGACTTCGTGCCGCTCGGCGCAGAGCGTTCTACCTTGCGCGCGGTGGTCGAACAGGTCGCACGCGAACGGGGGATGACGGTTGTTCCAGACCCTCGCCCGGAACAGGGCTCGTTTTATCGCTCAGACCATTTTCCGTTTGCTAAAGTGGGTGTGCCCTCTATCAGCTTGAAGGAAGGAAAGGATTTCGTCGGGCATTCAAAGGAATGGGGCGAAGAGCAATTCAAAGCCTACAACACGGCCAACTATCACCAGCCTTCGGACGAGTACAGCGACTCCTGGAATCTCAAGGGGATGATTCAGACAGCAGAGATCGCGCTGGCGATTGGCCGCCGCGTCGCTGATGCGCCGGAGATGCCACGCTTCAACCCGGATGATGAGTTTGCGAAAGCGCAACGAAGGTAAATTGTGAACCGTTAGGCGCAAGCAAAAAAGCAGCGCAGGAATACTTTCACCCAGGCCGCTTGAAAGAGAAGGGGCTTGTAATTACAATGTAGCTATGAAAGCTCGAATCGTCAAAATCGGCAACTCGCAAGGCATTCGTATCCCGAAGTTGCTTCTGGAACGTAGTAATCTTGCAGAAGAAGTAGAACTGGAAGCGCAGGATCATCAACTCATCATTCGCTCGGCCAGGCAACCGCGTCAAGATTGGGAAAGCGCGTTTCGCGCGATGGCCGAACGTGGCGATGATGAGTTGTTAGATAAAAAATTGCTCGCTCAAACTCGGTGGGATGAGGATGAGTGGCAATGGTAGTCAAGCGTTTCGACGTCTATTTGATTAACCTCGACCCGACAGTCGGCAGTGAGATACGGAAAACCCGACCCTGCCTCATTATCTCGCCGGATGAAATGAATCGCTTTATTAGGGCAGTTATTGTCGCACCGATGACCACGAAAGGCGCTGCTTATCCGACGAGAGTGGCATGCAAATTTCAAGGAAAACGGGGGCAGGTTGTCCTCGATCAGATTCGCACTGTAGATAAAGCGCGCCTGGTGAGAAGACTAGGCAGGATAGACAAACAAACTCAAGCGGAAGTCTTATCAGTCTTAGGAGAGATGTTTGCTCCATAGACGCAATTGAAGATGAAAACTTTCTACGTTACAACTCCCATTTTCTACGCCAACAGCTTCCCGCATCTGGGGAGTCTCTATCCGACCATCGTGGCCGATTGCTTGCGACGCCATTACCGGCAGCGCGGGGTTGAGACCTATTTCCTGACAGGCACGGACGAGCACGGCATCAACATTCAACGCCTCGCCGAGCGCAGCGGAGTCACGCCCAAAGAATATGCGGACAACATCATCGCTCATTTCAAAAAGACATTCAGCGAGTTCGGCCTCGACACGGAACACGGCGGCTACGACATCTTCATGCGAACCACCAACGCCTTTCACTACGAAGGCGTGAGCGAGTTGTGGCGACGAGTGGCGCGCACAAAGACGCCGAAGGGACAAGATGCAATTTACAAGGGGCACTATGAAGGCTGGTTTTGCGCCTCGTGCGCGGCCTACAAGTCTGAGGAAGAATATGCGAAGCCTGAGCGCGAGGGTGATCCGCCTATCTGTCTCGAGCATCTGAAGCCGCTCGACCATGTCGCCGAAGAGAGCTATTTCTTTCGCCTGTCGGATTACGCGGAAACGCTGCTCGCGCTCTACGAAGCTCAGCCCGGTTTCATTCGACCTGAAGCGCGGCGCAATGAAGTCCTCAGCTTCGTGCGCGGTGGTCTTCAGGATTTGTCCATCAGTCGGCAGAAGAGTTCGGTCAGTTGGGGCATTCCCGTGCCGGATGATCCGACGCACACGATTTACGTCTGGTTCGACGCGCTGACGAACTACATCACTGCTATCGGCTTCGGCAACGAAGAGCGAGAGCGCGCTGTCGGTTTTGAGAAGTTCTGGCCTGCCGTGCATCTGGTCGGCAAAGACATTCTGCGGTTTCATGCTGTCTACTGGCCTGCGTTTCTTCTCGCGGGAGGTCTTGAGCCGCCGCGAACAATCTTCGCTCACGGGATGTGGCTCGACCCGACGGGGCGCAGAATGTCCAAATCGCTCGGCAATGCGATTGATCTGGACATCGTGCATAAGCATTTCTCAAACGATGTCGTGCGCTACTACTGTTTGCGCGAGATGGTCTTCGGGCAGGATGGGAAGTTTGGATACGAGAGTCTGATTGACCGCACGAACAGCGATCTGGCGAGCGGGCTTGGCAATCTTTCGAGCCGCACGCTGACGATGATTCATCGCTACTGTGACGGAATTGTTCCCAGCCCGCGCATCGGCGAGGAGAAGTACCTCGTGGCCAAGCGCGCCGGAGTTGACCCGGACGCACAATCGCTTGCTTCTGCATTGGAGCACGCGAGAGACCAGTTCGTCATGCACTTTGAAGACTACGCCGTCAGCCGCGCTCTTGAAGTGGCCTGGAGCATCATCGCGCGCGTGGACAAGATGATTTCCGACGCGAAGCCCTGGGAGCTGGTGAAAAACGAAGAGCAGCGCGAGACGCTGAACGCAGTTTTGTATAGAGCCGCCGAGACCTTGCGCTGGCTCTCCGTGCTGCTCAATCCGGTGATGCCGGAAGCGACCACGAAGATTTACGAGCATCTCGGTTTGACGGGCAAGCTGGCAGAGGCAGACCTAACGAAGCTCGTCTGGGGAACTTTACAGGAGGGAACGCGGGTTGGTGAGGTCAAGCCTCTCTTCCCACGTATAGACAAAGCGAAAACAATGGCTGAAATAGAAAAAGAGACTGCACGGCAGGGCACACATGCGACCGAGGCTGACGCAGTCGCAGGCACACCCATCAGCGATGAGACGAAACCTGCTCCACCAATGCAGGGCGCAACCGAAGCCGATGCCGTCGCGGGCGGACACACAGAAGCGCAAGCGGAAGCGAGTTTCATCGAGATCGGTGACTTCGCAAAAGTTGACATGCGCGTCGGCCAGATTCTGACCGCCGAGCGTGTGCCGAAATCCGACAAGCTGCTGCGCTTCACGGTGGACGTGGGCGAGGATGAGCCGCGCCAGATTCTGGCGGGCATTGCGGAATATTACGAGCCGGAAAAGATGATCGGGCGCAAGGTGGCCGTCGTCGCCAATCTCAAACCGCGCAAACTTCGCGGCTTTGAATCGCAGGGCATGATCCTCGCCGCCTCCGTCGGCGACGAAGGCAAGCCCGTCATCGCCACCTTCACGGAAGACGTCCCGAACGGAGCGAGACTCAAGTGAAAGCAGAATACAGAAGTCAGGAGACAGAAGTCAGAATAAATAAGGCGGAGAGTCGCTTCTTCTGATTTTCTTTTCTTCTGTCTCCTGACTTCTGTATTCTGACTCCTGCTCTTATGTTTGTCGATTCCCACGCACATATTGATGGTGAGGAGTACGCGGCTGACCGTGATGAGGTGGTCGAGCGGGCGCGTGAGGCGGGAGTCTGCGCGATCTTGAATGTGGGTACAGGCGACCCGCACAGCGGCTCGCTTGAGCGCGCGGTTGAAGTCGCCGAAAGATACAAGGACGTTTATGCGGCGGTCGGTGTGCATCCGCATGACGCGCGCCTTTTTGATACGGAGGCGGCGCGGCGCATTCAAGCGTTGGTCGAGCAGAGTTCGCGCGTGATCGCCTGGGGAGAGATCGGCCTCGATTATCATTACGACAACTCGCCGCGCGAAGTGCAGCGCGAGGTCTTCACCAGACAATTAAGGCTGGCGCTGGAAGCCGGGCTTCCGGTTGTGATTCATTCGCGTGAGGCGGACGAGGACACGGTTAATATCCTGCGCGCCGAATGGCAAGGGATGAAACGAGGCGGCGTGATGCACTGTTTCGGCGGAAGTCTTTCGATGATGGAGCAGGTCGTCGAACTGGGTTTTATGATTTCGTTTGCCGGGAATCTGACGTTTAAGAAGGCCGAGGATTTGCGGGAAGTGGCGCGGCATGTTCCCGTTGAACGATTACTCATCGAAACGGATTGCCCATACTTAACGCCCGTGCCGTTTCGCGGGCGGCGCAACGAACCGGCGCTTGTCATCGAAGTCGCACGCTTTCTGGCAGAGCTTCATGACACGACGACAGAGGAGATGGGACGCCGGACGACTGAGAACTTCTCGCGCTTTTTCGACCTGAATCTTTCGAGCGAAACCGGCATCGTCACGGATTCGCCGCGTTAGCGGCGTATGAATTTAGCCCGGCGTTTTAACGCCGGGCGAGAGCGCCGGGTCAAAGCCGCGTCGCGTCAGCGACGGTTG
>JAVHVE010000006.1:0-113433 GCA_032160705.1 Acidobacteriota bacterium
AAAAGAAGCGCCAGACCAGAGAACTGTAGCCAACCACAAAGCGTTTGCTGTAGCCCAAGGGGTCGCGCTTGAACTCTGGCCACGTCAACTCGGAATGATGCGCTACTTCCTTGAGTTCACCCATCAAACGGCGGGTTAATCCCGTGTCATCTACAAACGTCAGATGATATTCATTTGCAGGTATAAGGGCGGCTGACGATACCGTTGATGCCGGTACGTCCTCGCTAGTGTTCACGGCGTAGCTGTCAGGTGAGGCAGATAGCGACGAGACGGTCTGCTCTGTTTGATGAACAGGGGGCTGGTCAACGAGGGCATCTGCCGGCTCTACGAGCGGTGTGCCGTCAACGGGGCAAAAACTGAACTTGTCGGCGAACTCTTCCCGACAGGTGGAACACTGTTTCATCTTTATCCTCGTGGCAGCTAGAGGGAACGAACTATGGGTCTCTGACCCTTCCCCGCCAGCGGTGTCTCTAAAAATCTTTTCAGGGGATCGGCTCCGGCGGCTCATCACTAATCCACTCTTAACCTTAGCCCGAACCGCATTATACTACTCTTTGCCTAAGCAGGCACACTGAGGGCGTAAACCTGCCTGAACGCCCTGTTTGATGCACCGGAGAGCCAAACGGTTTGACGGGGGCTGTGGGCGGCATCTAAACTGTTTTCGGTTACTCCCCGTCCTGGTTTCCTGTAAAAAGGCTGGAAATTTTCCAGGTATCCATTATCTCGTGATCATCCTGGCAAGCAAACCATGAAATTTCAGACCAGATTCTTCAAAAAAGCCTTCCGGGTGGCGGTTCTGCTGGCTTTCGCGCTCAATGTTTCATCATCCCTTGTGGCTCAGACCGCCACTGAGCCGCGCCGCGAGCAGCTTTTGAACGGCCTGCGCGTTCTTTTATGGAATCGGCCTGCCGACGCCAATGTCTATCTGAAGCTGCGGATTCATAGCGGAGCAGCCTTTGATCTCGCAGGCAAGTCCGGCACGATGGCGCTGTTGAGCGATGCGCTGTTTCCTGACCCCGAGACACGCGAGTATTTCGTTGAAGAACTCGGTGGCCGCGTTGAAGTAACCAGTGATTACGATTGCATCGATGTGATGCTCTCCGGGAATGCTTCCAAGTTCGAGCGCATCATCGAGTTGTTGAGCACGGCTCTCATCAGCACAGACCTGACGCCCCCTGTGATAACGAGATTGCGTGACGCGCGCATCAAGATGGTTCGTGAACTCGATGTCTCGCCCGCTTTGGCCGCCGACCGCGCCATCGCTGCCAGGCTCTTCGGGAATTATCCGTACGGACGCCCACGCACTGGCTCGCAGGAAACACTGGCTCGCGTGGAGCGCCCCGACCTGATGCAGGCACGCGAGCGGTTTCTCAATCCAAACAATGCCACGCTGGCCATCGTCGGCGGCGTGGACGAGAAACGCGCGATGAGGGCATTGAAGCAGCTTCTGGGCAACTGGCGCAAAAGTGAATTGATCGTGCCCGCGACTTTTCGCCAGCCGGAAGCGCCCGATGCGCGCCCCCTGATTGTTGATCTTCCGGGCACAGAGGCTGTCGAAGTCAGGCTTGCCGCGCGCGGTCTGGCACGCTCGGACAGAGACGCG
The DNA here is from genome assembly GCA_032160705.1 of Acidobacteriota bacterium. Lineage (GTDB taxonomy): Bacteria > Acidobacteriota > Blastocatellia > Pyrinomonadales > Pyrinomonadaceae > QHXM01. The sequence goes on from JAVHVE010000006.1 coordinate 1,604, forward strand.
GCAGCCACCGCGTTGCTGGCGCTCGCGGCGCGCGACCTCTGGCAAACGCGGCAGCCGGAACTAGCCAAAACCGGATTCTTCGTCCGCCACGAAGCGCATCAACTTCCCGGCATGTTCATCATGGGCGCATCCGTGCCCACATCAGAAGCCGCCAGGACACTTGCCAAAGCGCGCGATGTTTTGAACACGCTCATGAAGTCAGGTGTCGCCCCGGACTTGCTGGAGCGCGTCAGAAGCGAAGCCATCGCTGAACTCACGAAGCAGCTTGACCGTCCAGAATCTTTGGCCGACCTGTGGCTCGACGCGGATACTTTTCAACTCGCTTCTTTCGATGAGCGGCTGCGTCAACTGAAGAGTGTGACGGCTGCCGATCTCGTCCGCACGGCGAACAGGCTTTTCAAAGATGCGCCGGTTGTTTCGGTTGCTGCCGGTAATGCCGCCCGGCTGAAAGCTGATTTGGAGCGCGGAGGCAAGGTCGAAGTTCTCGGCGAAGTCAGCGCGCCCGTGTCTGCTCCTGCTCCGAACCCTGTCAAAAAGCAGTAGCCAATTCACAAACTATTCGCAAGCCACCTGCAACCATCCCTCTGACCAAATTCTGTTAACTGTGCCTGACAAGAAAAACGCAACAGACAGCGAGCAGGCGCGCCGCGTGCGCGAAATGTTTGCCGGTATTGCGAATCGCTACGATCTTTTGAACCATCTCCTGTCAGGCAACACGGACAAGCGCTGGCGGCGGCTTGTGGCGAAGAGATTGCACGAGGTGTTGTCGGTTAAGGGTGCGCGTGCGCTTGATGTGGCCTGTGGGACAGGCGACCTTTCGCTGGCGTTGGCTAAAGGGACAGGAGCGCGCGTCGTCGGCACAGACTTTTGCCGACCGATGCTTGAGATAGCTGCGCGCAAAGCTTCGGCGAGCGATGTTTCGGAGATTCCGTTCGTCGAAGGCGATGCGCTCAAGCTACCATTCGCAGATTGCTCGTTCGATGCCGTCAGCATCGCCTTCGGCCTGCGGAATCTCGTGAGCGTCGAAGCTGGTTTGAAAGAATTGTGGCGAGTTCTGAAGCCGACGGGACGCGCCGCCATCTTAGAATTTTCGAGTCCCGTTGTGCCGGGCTTTCGTGCGCTCTTTCAGTTCTACTTTACGCGCGTTCTACCAAAGATTGGCGGGCTGATTAGCGGCTCGCGCGGCGCTTATGAATATCTACCCGACTCCGTTTCGCGCTTTCCAGATCAGAAGCGGCTCGCCGCGTTGATGCGCGAAGCAGGGTTTGAAGAGGTCGAGTACCAGAATTTAACGGGCGGAGTGGCAGCGCTTCACTTGGGAACGCGCCCCCGCTGAACATTCAAGATTGGTTGCATTGTTGCAACCAACGCATAGCCTGAAGGATGCGCGTGTCTCAATCGTGCACGGTTGTCGGGGCCGCTGCATGAGTCGAGCATCACGTATTCCTTCAGGCTACGTTTTTGGTCAGGAGACAGCGAAAAACAGAAGACAGAATCCAGGAGTCAGAAGTCAGAATAATCAGGCGGAGAACCGCTGTGACTGATTTTCTTTTCTCCTGTCTTCTGTCTTCTGTGTTCTGTCTCCTGCTTTTTCTGCTATCATCCTCTTCGACTTGCCATCTGAATCAAAATTGTGAGAATTCGCCAGCGTGCCTTTAGAGGACGACCAAATAGCTGACGCTCAAAGTAGCCCCGACGCGAAAAAGCGCTCCGTGTGGTCTTCGATCAGGCGCAAGCTGCTCGGCGCACTGCGTCGGATTGTGATGCTGGTGCTGGTCGTCTTCACGGTCGTCTCCATCGTCACCCTGCTGATTGAAGTCATCCCGGGCGACCCGGCGACGGCGATTCTCGGCGAGAATGCCCCGCCTGAGCAGATCGCGAATTTTAATCAGAAGCATGGGCTTGACCGCCCGCCGTTCTTCTTCTCGTTTCCGCGCGACTCGGGAGGCCAGAGACATTTCAAGTGGCACGGCTGGGAAAATCGCTACGTGGAATACTGGCGCAACATCCTGCATGGCGACATGGGACTGTCATTCAGAGGCGACCGCCCCGTGCTCGATCTCATCCTCGAACGCTATCCGGCGACGATTAAGCTCGCGCTCGCCGCGATGTTGATTGCCGTCTGTATTGCAATTCCGCTCGGCGTCTTTGCCGGGAAAAATAAGGGGACGTGGATCGACAGTCTGTCTTCGGTTGTCGCGCTCATCGGCATTAGCCTGCCCGGTTTCGTCATCGGGCCGCTTCTGGTTTACTTCTTCGCCGTTAAGCTCGGCTGGGTCAGTGTCTCCGGCAATCAGTACCCGGAAGACATTATTCTGCCAGCAATCACGCTGGGTGCGGCGCTCTCGGCCATCCTGACGAGGATGGTGCGCTCAAGCGTCATCGAAGAATTGAATGAAGACTACGTCAGAACGGCACGCGCCAAAGGATTGAGCGAGCAAAAGGTGGTTTACAAGCACGTGCTGAAGAATGGTCTGATTCCGGTGGTCACGATCTTAGGCTTACAACTCGGCGTGCTGCTGGCGGGCGCGATTATCACGGAGAAGATTTTCATCTGGCGCGGCATCGGCACGCTTTTATTGGAAGAAGGAATCGGCAGTCTCGACTATCGCGTCGTGCAGGGCTGCGTTCTGGTCATCAGCATCACGTACATAGGCGTCAATTTGCTGACCGATATGGTTTATCGCTTCCTCGATCCACGGATCAGGGTAGCTTAACGATAGAAGACAGAAGACAGAAAACAGGAGTCAGAAGGAATAAGGCGGCAACCGCATTCACAGATATTCTTCTCTTCTGTCTCCTGACTTCTGTCTTCTGTCTCCTGCTTTTTATGAACCGTCTCGCTATTTTCGGATTCGTTATCGTCGGCGTGCTGGTGCTCGCCGCTATTTTTGCACCTGTGGTGGCGCAGCAGGACTATGAAACGACCCATACCGAAATCCGCTTCCAGCCGCCATCGTCCCAACACTTCTTCGGGACAGACTCCAGAGGGCGCGATATTTTCTCGCAGATTATTTACGGCGCGCGTGTTTCTTTGCAGGTCGGTTTAATCGTCGTCTTCGTCTCGGCGCTGGTTGGCACTATCTTAGGCGCACTCTCTGGTTTTTATGGTGGTTGGATTGATCGCTTCATTTCAGGCTATGTCTTCAACGTCTTTCTGGCGTTTCCCGGCTTGCTGCTGGCGATTGCCCTGGTAGGGTTTCTCGGCAACGGGGTTGATAAACTGATTCTTGCGCTCTGCGTCATCGGCTGGGTGGGTTACGCACGGCTGATTCGCGGACAGGTGCTGAAGGTGCGCGAGTATGATTTTGTGCAGGCGGCGCGCGCACTCGGCGCTGGCGATTTACGCATCCTCATCCGGCACATTCTACCAAACGCGATTCAACCGCTGATCGTGCAGGCGAGCCTCGGCATGGCAGGCGCGGTGCTCTCGGAAGCCTCGCTCTCATTTCTCGGACTCGGCGTCCAGGCAAAGATACCTTCGTGGGGCAAGATGATTGACGAAGCGCGCGGGATGGAGACGCCGCTGCACGTCCTGCTCTTTCCCGCCATCGCCCTCGCTTTGACAGTCCTCGCCTTCAACTTCATCGGCGACGGCCTGCGCGAGTATCTAGACCCAAGACAGCGCAAGCGATAATCACCGAGATGAGCGCAGCACAAAGACCTTCACCCGGCGCAGTTGTCATTTCGATTGACTGCATCTCGAAAGCCTTTCCTATTCCGCTCACGCGACTCAAACAATTCTTTCGCCGTCCGGTCAAACCTCCCGTTCAGGCATTGAGCGAAGTTTCATTGGACGTTCACGCGGGTGAAATCTTCGGCCTCATCGGACGCAACGGCGCAGGGAAAACAACGCTGACGAAGATCATCGCCACGCTCGTCCAGCCGACTTCCGGCGCTGTCTCGGTCAACGGCTTTGACAGCGTGCGCGACGATGGAAAGGTGCGCGCACAGGTCGGGCTGGCGACAGCCGAAGAGCGGAGTTTTTACTGGCGACTGACGGTTGAGCAGAATTTGATGTTCTTTGCCCGGCTCTACGGCTTGAGCGATGCTACGGCACGGCGGCGCATCATCGAGCTTGTCAACCAGTTTGAATTGAAAGAACTGGTCAGCCGTCGCTTTGGCGAGCTTTCGACAGGCAACAAGCAGCGCATGGCGTTCGCCCGCGCGATGCTCGCCAGGCCACCCGTTCTGCTATTGGACGAGCCCACTCGCTCGCTCGACCCGATGGCTGCGGCGCGCATGCGTGCGCTGATTAATTCGCTCGCGGGCGGCGACCCGCCTGTGACTATCTTGCTGACCTCGCACAATCTGACTGAAGTCGAAGAACTCTGCGCGCGCGTAGCCGTCATCAGTCGCGGGCGGATTCGCGCGCTCGACACACCGCAAAGCCTGCGCACGACACACAGGCAGACCGAGCGTGTGGAGCTAACAGTTCGCGGCATCCCGCTTGAGCGTGCCCGAAGCGTGCTGGCGTCCACGCTGGATGGTCTTGAATTGAAAGAGGAGGGTCAGACGCTTCACATTGCTTTCATGCACGAGAGCGGCGACGACCTGTTGGACGTGACCGTGCGCGCTTTGCAGGAAAACGACGGGAAGCTACTCGCCTTCGACCGTGAGCGGGCAACGTTGCTGGACGTGCTGGAAAGCTACGAAAAAGAGCAGGAGGCAAGCGAAGAATCATAATGCTCGCAGCCGCCACACTCCTTTTGCGCCGTGTGCGCGCCTTCGTGGTGCGTGATTTCCAGTTGGCCGTGAGCTACCGGCTGGAGTTTTTTCTGCGCATCCTGACAATCCTGCTGGTCGTCACGACGTTTTACTTCGTCTCAAAAATTTTCGTTGGCAGCAATACGGCGTTTTCGCAGTGGCGCGATCCGCTGGCCGCCTGGATCACGGGTCTGGCCGTGCTCAACTATTTCATGACAGGCTTTTCGAGTCTCGCCAACGCCATTCGCTCGGAGCAAATGCAGGGAACATTAGAGAGCGTGTTGCTCTCGCCAATCAGTGTGCCGACGCTGCTGGTCTCAAGCTCTGCCTGGGATTTCGTGCAGGCGACTTTTCATTCCTCTCTTTATCTTTTCTTCGGCTGGCTCTTCTTTGATGTCCACTATCAGGGAAGCTTTCTGCTCGCGCTTCTCTTTCTCGTCTTGACGACACTCGTGCTCGCCTGCATCGGCATTCTCTCCGCGAGTTTTGCGATGGTCTTCAAGCGCGGAGACCCGTTTGGCATCTTGCTCGGCACAGGCTCGGCGCTTTTTTCCGGCGTCTTTTTTCCAACACAGCTTCTCGGCTCAGGCTTCGGCACGATCTCGCGCCTCCTCCCGCCGACCTACGGTCTTGATGGCATCCGCCGCGTGCTGATTGAAGGACAGGGATTCTCCCAGGTGCGCCAACCACTTGTCACACTCCTGATTTTCCTTGCCATCCTGCTTCCCTTCTCACTCTGGGTCTTCTCGCGCGCCGTCCGCCGGGCTAAACGCGAAGGGAGCCTGATACAATATTAATTTGCGATTTTAGATTTTTGATTTGCGATTGGATAAGGCCAGATTCTATGAATCTGGCTTTTAAATCTGTGAAAGCGGTTCTCCGCTTCTTCCAATCAAAAATCTAAAATCGCAAATCAAAAATTTAACCATGCGTGTTTCCTACACACCGCGATACTACGCAGACATTGGCGAAGGCCACGTCTTTCCAATTCGCAAGTTCGAGTTGGTGCGCGACTGCCTGTTGCGTGAAGGAACATTGCGCCCGGCAGACATCGTTGAGCCGCAGCCCGCCGCTCTTCGAGACGTGCTGCTCGTTCATACTGATGATTATGTGACGCGGCTGCGCGCCGGAACTCTCACGTCGCGCGAACTGAGACGCCTGGGTTTGCCCTGGTCGAAAGCTCTGGTGCGCCGCTCTTTTCTGGCAGCCGGAGGAACGCTCAATGCCGCGCGCTTCGCGCTCTCCGCAGGCGTCGGCTCGAATCTCGCGGGCGGCACTCATCACGCTTTCCCTGATCGCGGCGAGGGTTTCTGCGTCCTCAATGATGTGGCGATTGCGATTCGGGCACTCCGTCGTGATTGCTTAATCAAACGCGCGGCAATCATTGACTGCGACGTTCACCAGGGCAACGGCACAGCGGCGATTTTTGAAGACGATGAAAGCGTCTTCACTTTCTCGATGCACGGGGCGAAGAACTATCCACTCTTTAAAGAGCGCTCGACGCTGGATGTCGAGCTGCCTGATGGGACGCAGGATGAGGAATACCTGGAAACTCTTGCGACGCACTTGCCGCGCGTCTTCGCGCACGCGCCCGACATCGTTTTCTATCTCGGCGGCGCAGACCCATACAAGGGTGATAAGCTCGGACGCCTCGCGCTCACGATTGAAGGCTTGCGCGCCCGCGACCACCGAGTGCTCTCCGAATGCCGCGCCCGCAGCATTCCGGTTGCGACCACCATGTCCGGCGGCTACGCAGCGGAGATTAGCGACACGGTGGAGATTCATTGCAACACGATTCGCGCGGCGTGCGCGGTTTTTGATTCAGTCGGAACGCCAGCCCGTGGAACGGGCGGAATATCAGTAGCCCACAGCGTAAGCTGTGGGGAACGGTATGAATGAAGTTATTAAGCCCGCGAAGTGGGCGGCATAAAACGTTTAACGCTTCTATCTCCGTCTAAACTTATGTCGCCCTCTTCGAGGGCTTTTGTTGAATATGGTGGCTCTCGTCCCACGACTCACGTCGTGGGCTACTGATATTCCGCCTGCTACGCAGGCTAAAGTGCTAGTCGTATATTTCTAATTTGCAATATAATTACCTTTGTTGAAGACAAATGTGGCGATATATTAAATTCACTATCTTCGGTTTGACCGGCGTCCTTCTGGGGTGGCTCATCTACGAGTACCTCACTTTTCCAGACCTTGCCCGGCTGAAAGATAGCAATCCTGAAACGACCGCGATGATTGAGACACGTGCGCGCGAAGCCCGTGCTCGCGGCGAAGTGCCAAGGCGCGTACAGGCCTGGGTTCCGCTGGAAAAGATTTCGCCGTACTTGCAGCGCGCAGTCCTGGCGGGCGAGGACACAAACTTTGCCGCGCATCGCGGTTTCGACTACGAAGCTATCCGCAAGGCATACGAGGCAGGGCAGAAAGAAGTAGCGAAGGAAGCAGGCAACGATGAATCAAGCTGGTTTCCTGATTTTTCTTCCTTCAGGCGCGGCGGCTCGACCATCTCGCAGCAGTTGGCTAAAAATCTCTATCTGTCGAGCGAGCGCTCCATTATTCGTAAAGTGCGCGAGGCCGCCATCACCTACTTCATGGAACGCACGCTCTCGAAGCGTCGGATTTTGGAAATCTACCTGAACGTCATCGAGTGGGGCGACGGCATCTACGGCGCGGAGGCCGCCGCGCAGACCTACTTTCACAAACCTGCTTCGGCTCTGACACAGAACGAATCCGCGTTTCTTTCAGCGATGATTCCCAGCCCGCTCAACCTCTTCAACCCGTATAAAAATCCACGCCGCCTCGCGCGCCGCCAGAAGATCATCCTGCGCGGAATGCCTTACGTGAAGATGCCGGAAGGCACGGGATGAAGAAAGGTAAAAGGCAAAAGTGAGGCGGAAGCCAAGTTTATTAAAACTGGCTTCCGCCTCACTTTTGCCTTTTACCCTTTTACTTTTACCTTGTTCTACATGGCAAATTCTCGTGCGAGTTGAAGCTCCGCTTTTCGCAGTTCGAATCGCCCGCGCCCGTAGTTGCCGTCCGGCTTGAGCGCCAGCACGACGAAGTAGTCGCGTGTGAAGAGGCGCATGATGATGACGGCGTTCTCCAGGTGGACGACGAGTTCTTGCAAGTTGCCAAGTCCGATATCACTGCCCGACCGCTGTGCGTTGCGGATGAGCGAAGTGAATTCGGCGGCGGCTACGTCCAGATTGGCATCGTGCGCCTCTGCGCTCATGACCTTTTCAACCGCGATGCCGTCCGTCCCCATAATCAACGCGCCAATGCTGCCATCGGTGCGCTCGATGATCGCTTCCAGTGCTTCTTTGAACATTTTAGACGATCCTCCTTTTATGGGCGTGTGCTGAGTGAAGTCGGGCGCGCAGGCTGGCCGCTCGGGACGGGCGCGGGTTGCTGGATGACCGGAGTGGTCATCGGCTGACCCGGCGCGCCCGGATTCTGCTGCGGCACGCTCTGCTGCTGTTCGAGGTTGGTCGGCGTCGGCGTGTTGGTCGAGGGATTGCCGGGCGTCACAGGCTGATTGATCGTGGTCGTCCGTGTTCCATTGCTGACCGTGCCGGAAGTCTGCTTGCCCTGATAGTCCGGGCGATAGATACGCGGCGTGATGAAGAAAAGAATCTCGTCAGTTCCGCGTGTCGTCTGTTTGCGCTTGAAGAGGTTGCCGAGAACGGGGATGCTGGCCAGCCCCGGCGTGCGCGATTGCGTTTCGCCTTCGGTGTCTATCAGCACGCCGCCCATGACGGTTGTGCCGCCATCTGGCACGAGCACTTCAGACTGCATGCGCTGGGTATTGATTCCCGGCACACCGCCGACGGCGATGCCTGTGTTGATGGTGTTGTTTTCAATCGTCACGCGCAGCACGACAGTTCCGGCATCCGTGATCTGCGGCGTGATGGAGAGACGCAGGGGCACGGAGACAAACGTCGTTGTGACAACGCCGAGTGCGCCCGTCGTCTGCACCGGAATCTGCGTTCCACTTTCAATCTGTGCCGGACGATTGTTCAGCGCCGTCACGCGCGGAGTGGCAACGGTCTTGGCCTGTCCCTTGCTCTCGCCAGCCGTAATCAGCGCGCTGATTTGCGCCGTGCCGAAAATGCCGGTCGTCAAACCGATGACCGTGTTGGGTGCTGCCGCGCTGAGGTTATTGAGCGGTTGGAACGTTCCGCCGAGACCGCCGGGGACACTACCCGGATTCGGGCCGGTCGGGAGTCCTGTTGTCTGACCGCCAGTGCCGCCGCCCGCGCCGGAAGTAGACCCGGGAAGCGTGCTGAAAGAGCCGACGGCGTTAGGCAATCCACCTCTCAGGCTGACGATGGCCGCGCCGATTTGCACGCCCAGATCGCGGCTGAAGTTGCGCGAGGCGATGACGATTCGCGTTTCAATCTCAACCTGCGGCTCAGGCTGATCCATGATGGCGACGAGTTGACGAATGGCTTCGATGTTCTCACGCACATCCGTGACGATGAGCGTGTTGCTGCGCCCATCAACCTCGATTGCGCCGCGACGCGAGAGCCTGCGCTGGATGATCGGCAGCAATCCCTGATCGCCGCCGCCGCCTGTGGCATCGCCGCCAGCGCCGCCCGAAAAGCTCAGGTTGGTTGCGCCCCCTGCGAAGCCGCCGGTCGAGCCTGCGGCCTGCGCGAGCGTGCCCGAAGCGCGTGCGTAGTTGAGGCGGATAAATTCTGTGACCAAGGGCGAATTGTCGAGGCGCGCATCGTTAATCTTCTGCTGCGAGGCTGCTTCATTGGCCAGGACATCGATGGTCGCGATTCGTAGAATATTGCCGTTGGCGTCAACGCCGAGGCGATTAGCTCTCAGGATGGCATTGAGCGCGACGTTCCAGGGAACGTCCGTCACGTTGACCGTCACGGGGACAGGCCCAACGGAATTATCAATCACAAAGTTTACGCCGTACTGCTCCGTGATGTAGTTGAGAATGTCGCGAATGTCAGCGTTGACGACGTTGAGGTTGATCGGCTCGCCGACGAAGCCGGGTTTGCCGTACTGCTCACCCTGTGATTGTTGCTGCCCGTCCTGCGAACTACTGATGCTGATGTTCGGGCGCGCAGGCGTTGGCGTAGGCCGCGTTTGAGGCTCTTGCTGCGCAGTGGTGGTGCCGCCCTCGACGAGTGCGGAATTCTTCGCAGGCTGAGGAGCAGCGGTCGCGCCAGCGGGTGTCAACTCCAACACAAGGTTATTATCGGCAAGCCGGTAGCGGTCACGCGCAGGCGCAATCAAGGCGATACGCATGCGTGCTGACATGTCATCAGGCCCACGCAGCTCGCGCTCGATAACGACGCTGGAGACGAGCGGTGATGTCACCGAATAATTATTTGAGAGGCGCGAAGCGTCAACGCCGGGAAGATTCACCATGATCGTGCGCGCATCGGGACGCGAGACCGAATAGGCCATCGGCGCGGTGCCGTAGACGGTGATGAGGGTGGACGAGCCGGAGGTGTAGGCGCTGACGCTGGTCGCCACCGGCGCATTCTTTGTGCCCGCGAATGCGTGCACCGAGAGCAAGCACATCAGCAGGAGAACGAGCGCTCCTCGTCTGATGATTGCGAACGGATGTTGAGACATATTTCCCTCCTTCAGGGAAGCTGGGGCAAAACTTTCCGCCACGCGCTACGCTCGTTATTCTTACCGTAAGAGTATTGAAGCGCGCGCCGCACAGAACGGAAACTCGGACCCACAGGGGTTGTCAAACTGGCGCGCACCCGATAAAGCTCAAGGCTGGTGAGCCTGAGTTGAATCAGCGTGCGCGCGCAGGGAAAGGGTCTCGCCGGTGTTCGGGCTCAGGCACCCGTTCGTAGCGAAACCGGAAAAACTTTACTGCTTTTCAGGAGTCGGAGCTTTTTCGTCTCCGATTGCCGGAGTGGTGGTGGCGGCGGCTCCGTTGCCGTTGTCAGTCGCAGCCTTTGTCGCCGTCAGCGAGTCGGCGACGGCATTGGGCTGGCGCAGGGGTTTGTTCTCGACCGCTTTTTCGACGCGACCGTCTGTCCAGCGGGTTTCATGGCGGAAGACCAGGCGGTCTTCTTCAATGGCGACGAGTTGACCATCGTAGAACATCTCGCCGGGATAGATGACGTAGGAAAGCTTGATGGGCGTGGCTTCGACCATCGCTGCATAGCCGCGCGGGGTGCGGAAGATTCCCGTCACCTGCATTTCGCTGAGCAGGAGCGCGGTCGTCGGCTTCGGCGCAGGTTGCAGCTTGTTCATCGCCTCACGTTTCTGCGCTTTGTATTTATCAATGCGCTCTTGAATCGAAGGCACGGAGACGGGAGACGCGCCGTTAACGGTCTTCTTCTTTCTGGTGGGCGGGACATACGGGACAAATGGATCGCGCGGCCCGCGAATCTTCACCTGCCCGGGCGCGCTTTCCTTGCTCGCTTCCTGCGCTGAGACGCTCAACTGTGCGCCGCTGACGAAGAGTGCGCTCAACAGAGCGAGGCCACTAATGCTGTAACGAATCATGTGTGCGTAATTCTTCATGGTGTCTTCTCAAGAATGCCGCCCGGTCCGGCGGCGGAAAGTTGGTTAACCTCTTACTGGGCAGGGGCCGGGGCCGGGATTTTTATTTGCGGCGCTCCGGCGGGCTGAGGCGCTGCACCGTTTGGCGCGGGAGGCGCACTGGGCGGCGTTGCTCGCTGAAGCGATTCGGCAGAGACGTAATAAGCCGTCAGCTCGAACTTGGCGTCAATGGTTTTGCCCTGGCTCTGCTTGGGGAGCTGCGTGATCTCAAAGTTTGTAATTGAGACGATGCGCTGGTAGCGCGCCATCAGCTCGAAGAATTCGCGCAGGCTGGCGTAGGAGCTGGTGACTCCGACGGAGATTTTCTTGCCGTTATAGAAATCCTGCTGGAAATCTTCTTTGGGCGAGAAGCTGCGTAAGACCAGTCGTGAGCTGCTCGCGCGATCCTGGATGCCTTGCAGCACGTTGGTCAGCTCGCGCTGTTCCGGCAAGAGCGACTTCAGGTCTTCGTACTCCTGCTGCTTGCTCTGGTAGAGCGCCTTGAAGTTGGCGAGGCGCTGCGAATCAATCTGGGCGCTCATGTTCTGCTGCTTCAAAGACGCCACTTCATCCTTCAGCGCATTAACTTCGTCGTGCATTCCGCTGGTCATGAAATACCAGAACCCAACGTAGACGGCGATGGCGATTCCGCCGAAGATAGCCAGGCGGTAATACCAGGGCAGTTCTTGCAAGTTTCCTATTTTCATCTCAACTTCTTCCCTTCCCGCATAAAGGTTTGCTCGCGGGCGCTTTTTTTGTAGCGACCAAGGCCTGGTCGCTTCTTCGGTGAGTTACTTCTGCGCGACTTGATTGGTGGGAGCTGCCTGCACGGGCGCGGCGGCGGGCGCGGGGCTCGTCGGAGCGAACGTGCATTTGATGGTGAAGGTGATGACTTCTGGTTTGGGAGCGTCCTTTTCTTCCGCAGCAGCAGAAGATTTATCCGCCTCATTCTCAACCTTCGCTTCTTCCCGCTGCGTTTCGATACTGAGGTTGGTAAAGAGACCTGAGGAAAACTCCAGGCTCTTGGCGAAATTCGTCACCGAGGCTTCGCTCGGCGATTCGCCCTTGATGACCAGGTCCGTGCCCTTCTGCTCCACACTCCTCAAGTACAAACCCGGCACGCTATCAAATCGCGTCTTGATTTCTCTGAGCACAGTGCCCGGCCCTTGCTGCGAGGTACGCAATTTTTGAATGGCGTCGATGCGAGCCTGCGTGTCCGACGTCTTCTTTTCAAGATCGGTGCGCTCTTTGTTGACGGCGACCATCTGTGTCTTGATGCGCTCCTGCTCCGCTTTCTCGGCCAGTTGCGCGTCGCGTGCACTCGAAGAGCTGTAGTAGTCGTAGAGCATCCCGGCGATGAGCAATCCGAAGACGACCAGCGCGAGCAGCATCGTCTGCGTGCGCGGGTTCGCCACTTTCTGTTCGACAGCGGCGACACCTTTGGCCCTGTCAGTCACTGAATCTAAAAGGTTGACTTTAATCATTGTGCGTCAACTCCTCTCAAAGCGAGACCGACGGCCACCGCCATCTCCGGCACAACCTCGCGCATGTAATCTGGATCGAAACGTCTCGCATCAACCTTGATCTGGCGAAACGGATCAAAGACCTCAATGGGTATCTCAAAGCGGTTGGCGAGATATTCGGGGAATCCCATCAGTTTAGAGCCGCCGCCTGAAATCAGAATCTTATGAACCGTGCCATCGCCGTCTTCGGCAGTCGCGCGATAGAAATCCATCGTCTTGGAGATTTCCAGCGCCAGCATATCCGAGACGGTTTCCAGCATCGGCTCAAGTCCCTGAACCTCTTTGCCATCAGGCGTAGGCATTCCACGCTTGACCGCTTCGGCCTGCTCGAAAGTCAGGTTTAGCTCTTTCTGCAAAAGCGCTGTGTACTGGCTGCCACCGACCGAGACGTCGCGAGTGAACACCGACCTGTTGCCGTTAAGAATGTTGATGTTCATAGTGGAAGCGCCGATATTGAGCAGCGCCACGACCTGGCCCGGCTTCGGCTGATAGTTCACGTCGTAGCAGTTCTGAAGAGCGAAGGCATCAACGTCAATAATCGCGGGCTGCTTTCCGGCAAGCTGAATCGCCTGCTTAACGTTGGCGATTTTATCGCGCTTGCAGGCGGCCATCAGGACATGCAGCGCATCCGGCGATGAGCCTGTCACCTGATAGTCCATGCTGACATCACTGATGTCGAAAGGAATGTGTTCCTCCGCGTGCCACTCGATAGACTCTTCAAGCTCGTCGGCGCTCATCTGCGGCACAACGATATTCTTGACGATCACAGAATGCCCGCTGACTCCCGCCGCGATGCGATCTGTTTTGATCTGGTGCTCGCGAAAGATGTTTGTGATAACGTTCGAGACGTCATTCAATTCCATGATCTGCCCGTCAACGATTGAGTCGGTTTGAAGGTTTTCGTAGCCGAGACTGACGAGCTGAAGGTTGCCGGGCTTGCCCTGCAACTCAACGGCTTTGACAGAGCTGGAACCGATGTCCACCCCGACCAAGTTCTTTTTGCCGAAACCTCTTTTCAACATAATTACTGTTTTCCTCTCGACACTGAAGATTGCCTGCGATGAAGTTGTCGAAGACGGATGCGGGCCTTTCGCGCCCTGGAAAGCTTAATGTGTGTGGTTTTCGTTTGCTGTATCTGGCTTGCGGATTTCATCGTAGTTTCGACGCCGTAGCGATTGCTTATGGCTGAACGTGTTTTGAGCGAGTGCCGCTCAGAATTTGACGGAGAAACTCAGATTGAACATCGTGGGTGCGCGGGCGTTATCGAAGCCAAAACGAATGGAAAAGCGGGAAGGACAAACTCGGAACGTGCCAGGTGGTGCGCCTGAAGCTTGACCGTCATACTTCGGCAACCCAGCCGAGTCGGAATAAATCTTTCCCAAATCCGACTCCCGTTGGCTTTGCGACCCCCGCTCACACGGGGTGTGCCTTTATCGGCTGACTTTCAAAAGGCGGCTGACGCGACTCTCTGCTCTCTCTGAGATCAAGGACTCATGCCTTTGCCAGGTGGTCTGAAGACCACCGCCAAAGCCAGAGTACAACACCGGCCAACCATTGTCAATCGCTATTTTCCATTGTTTAAAGCGTCCTTTGACAAGGATATATACCGAGAAATGGAAGTTTGATTGAGGGGTTCAGGGAATTTTTCTGGAATAAATCTGGTTTTCTTCCAGATTTTCACTCGGTGAAGACCTCGTAGATTTCCAGAGTAGGCCTGTTTTCGGCGAGGCTTGGAGACTGCTTGCGGTGGGCTGAGATGAAGGCTTCCGATTGAGTTCACTCGTCAAAGGCTTCGCGTGATTTCCAGCGGGTCATCACGACGTAGGTGCGGCCTTCCGCAGGACGTAAGACCTGCAAGTCAACGAAGCCGGGCATCCGGTCAACCGCCCGGTCGCGCTCTGTAAACGTCTTTTCGAAATCTAGCTCGCGCCCTTCTGCGACAGTAATCCGATTCATGACGACGATCATGGCTATAGCCTCCGCTTGCTTTCTCCAGAGTAAATCACTCTGGCCGCTTCTGCACCCGATTTCAAGACTGCCGCGCTCCAAGGGATGATTCTAACGCTCACTAATTCTTTTCACGTCTTGGTCATCGGTCTCAACTGCATCAGCGCCCTGCTTAACTTTCACGGTCTTGGCCGGAATGCCGACTTTGATGTGATAAGGCTCAACGTCCTTTGTTGTGACCGCTCCCGTTCCAACCATCGCATGTTCTCCGACCTGCGTGCCTGCCAGCACGGTTGCGTGATAGGTAATGCGTGCGCCATCACCGATGCGCGTTTTGAGATTGTAAACCTTGTGAATGTCTTCGATGTCGTGTGTGTGAGAATAGATGTTGGCGTAATCGGAGATTGACACGTTATTGCCGATCTCTATCCCGCCGCGATCATCGAGCAGCACATGGCGATGCACGACAACGTTGTCTCCAAACGACAGATTGTAGCCGTAAGACCACTCGACAAAATGCCAGCACTTAAAATTCTCGCCCACTCGACGAAAGATAAGCGGGGCGAGCATCCTGCGAAAACGATGGCCGAGCAGCGCGTTTTGCCCGATGGGTGAGCGGTCGTACATCTGCCAGAGCCAGATGAAGGGCTTGCGCTCGCTGTAGGCTGCGCTGTCAATGTCCGTGTAGTACTCCGGCTCGGTGGTGATATTGCGCGGATCGAAGCTATGCAGGACAGCGCGCGCCGAAAGGTTCAAGCTTGACGGTTCAGGAAGATGCCCTGTGCCCTCACCAATTCTTCCCGCCCCGTAGTAAAGATCGTAGAGCGTATCGCGAACAACATCGTTCGGATCGCGCTTTCCGTTCGTCAGAGCGAGATGCAAGCTTTCCAGGAACTCATCGAAATCTGCCTCAGCCTGCGGCTGGGCGCGTATCTGACGATAAGTCATACGCGATCTACCCTCCGGGAATACACAAAGAATTCGCGCAGCACTGCCTTGAATTAAAGAATAATGAAACAAGCATCAAAGTAGCACAGTCAAAAGGAGCGCATCAATGTCCGTCCGCGCCCCGGTGATTCTTTAACCAGGCTTTACGGCTGAGCTTCATCGCGCTGGCCCTCGTGCCGTCTTGCCTGTCACCAAAACTGAAGCTAGGATTTCAATCAGGATGAAATTTTTTCGTAAAGCACTAATACTCTTTTTCGCTCTGCTACTCGTTCTGGCCATCTGGATTTGGTGGAATCGCCCGCGCAAGGTGAACATGACGGCCTATGTCCCTGCCGATTCATTGATTTATCTGGAAGCGAACGATCTGCCGGACATCGCCAGTGGGATTATTTCAACTGACGCATGGAAGGCGCTCGCGCCCGCTGCCGGGATCAAATCAAATCTGGGGAATTTGGGTTGGTTGAGCCGCCTGGCTTCATGGACGGGAATTGGCCCGGCGGACAGCGTTGTTCTTTCACGCGCACAGATTGCCGTCACCGTTCTTGGTCTGGATGCGGCTGATGCCGGTGATACATTGAAGATCAAGCCGCGCTACGCGCTCGTTGTTGAAACTCACACGGGCGAGTCGCGCGCGCGTTACGCAGTCGAAAATCGAGTGGGTGATTTCGCACGGCGCGCTTATGGAGCGCCGCGCGTCGAGCAGAAGGAAACTGACGGGGCGAAATTTACAACCTGGGTTGCGCCCGACGGTGAACGCCGCATCGTTGCCGCAGTGATGGGCAGCGTGGCCGTCATCGGTAATGATGAAGGGGCTGTGCAGGCGTGTCTGGCGGTTCGCCGCAATGAACGTCCGAGCCTTGTGGGCAATCCACAGGTAGAAGAGATGCGGCGGCGCGTTGGCGGCAACGACGCGCTCGCTTTCGGTTACGTCTCACCGGAAGGCGCGACGAAACTGCTGGAAATGGCAGCCACCGCTTACGCCGGGCAGATTTCTTCAGACCCGCGCGCACAGAGCGCCGCCGCAAGCATGCTGCCGCCGCTGGCGAAAAAAATCCTCGGGGGCGCAGGCTGGAGCGCACGACTCTCAGAAGGCATCGTTGAGGATCGCTACTTTCTCGGTCTCCAGAATGGCGTCGCCACTAAACTGCAATCCGCGCTCGCCTCGCAACAGAACGTGGCTCTGAGCGCCAGCGAATTACTCCCGGCGGAAATTTATTCTTTATCGCGGTACAACTATCGTGACCCGGCTGGAGCCTGGCGTGGTTTGAATTCCACCATTGCCGCTCAAGCTGATACGCTCGGCTCTGTGTTACTCACTCGCCTGCTGGATGCTTCGCTCAAGCCCTACGGCATCGAAGAACCGGACAATTTTCTACAGGCAATTGGCTCTGAGATAGTGACGGCGCGTCTTGATGATTCCGGGTCAAGCACTGTGACGATTGTCGAAGTGCGCGATGAAAAGACTTTGCGTGACTTTATTGCCAAACGCCTCGGCGCAAAGCCGCGCGCTGAGACCATCGGCGATGCGGAAATGCTCGTTGCCAATAACGAGAAGCGCGACGCTTCGAGCTTCGTCCAGGGGCATCTCATCATGGGAACGGCGGACAACGTCCGCCGCTGTCTTGAAGCGTTGAGGACGAACCAGACGCTCGCAGCCGACGATGATTTTCAGCGAACCGCGCGCCTTGTCGCTGCGGGCAATTCAGCGAATGTCGTAACGTTCACGGAAGATTACGCACCCGCGCGAACTTTTATCACAGCGATTGCCACACAGCGCGGTATCCATGAGCGGCCAGTTAATGAGACGGAGTTGGAAGGCTTGCTCAAGCGTTTACGCTATGCTGTCAGCGAAACACAGATTGTTGACGGCGGCTTTGAAAAAAGGACACGTTCATCATTCGGACAGTTCGGCGCGCTCGCTTCACAGTTTGCTCCGGCTAATGATTCGACGGCGTCTCCGCAATGAGGAAGCATCGAAGCGACTATCCTTTGCCCGCGCAAGACTGCTATGACAGACCTTCCGGCTCAGGATAATCGAATGGATGATTGACCAGCACGGCGCGCATGCTGACCTGGCTGCTGAGAGCTTCAAGGTATGCCGCGTAGCGATGGAGCACCGCTGCAATCTCGACATGGCCGCGCGCGGCGTCAACCTCTTCCATAAAACGCTCGCTTGCTTCCCAATCTTTGAACATCAAATAACGCAAACTCCCCTCGCGAAACCAAGCGAGACTTTTAAGAAGGTTGTCGATTGCGTCCGCGTCCGGCTCATTCTCGCAGCGTCTGACGAGTTGCAGCAGCGTCCATAAATCGCGGCGGAGCGCAAGCGATTGTTCGAGCTTGGTTCGGAATGCGTCAAAGAGTTGTGTTCCATCAAGCGCAGGATTGAAGAGTTGCGTGAGGCCCACCACCGATTGCTGAAACGAGTCGCGCAGAAGCCCATGAGAGTTCTCAACTTTGACATAGATCACCGGAGCTTGTTGCAGCGAACTCAGCCCCACCAACTCATACGCGAAGACCTTACGCAACTCCATCTTGATCGCATAGTTCATGCTATCGAGCGCATCAAAGATGCTTTTCTCCAATCCTTCTATTTGCAGCGCCCGTGTTTCAATAAACTCGGTCAGCAAGCGGGTCTCTTCGTGGACGAGCGTAAAGATCGGAAGAGTTTGCTTAAGGGATTGATCCTGGCGGAGAAACGTTTCAACGAAGCGCAAATATTCGAGCAACCTGAAAAGACTTGAGAAAATGAAAAGCACATCCGTGCCAAGCGCAACAGGCTTGATGACTTCCCGCGTCAGGTCGAGCAGCGGCGCAGGGATGTTCATCCACCCTTGCCGGGAATAAGCTCCTGCCAGAATCTTTGTGCCTTCAAGTTTGTCCAGCTCACCATCCAGACGCTGCCCCAGGTTGACCCAGGCGTGTAAACTTACCGGGCGCAGATTGAGCAACGACTGGCATGAGGCATGAGCATCTCCCAGGGCTGTTGCCAGCGCGAGGAGTGAGCTATCTTTCACTCCTGTTTTTACCTCTTGATGGGCGAGCGCGACAGGAGCATCTGTTTCATCAAAAATTGTATTGTCGGATTTCTCAAAATGGACTGACTGAAAGACGAGTTGTGAACAGCGGAGCAACGTTCCGCGAACGATGCGCAATTCGTTAGCCCAATCATGCGCGATCAGATTTGCCTGACTGGCTTCAGAGAACGGGTGATTGTAAAGATTGAAGAAACTTTGAAGGCTGCGCATCCATGCGCTGATTTCACGTCTCTGTCGGTCGCTGGAGTCACCTGGATGATCGTGTTTTGTTGATGGCGGAGGAAAATCTTTATCTTCAGGGAGCGAGGATGTTTCTGCGGAGGGACTGAACATAGTTTAAGCATTCCCCTTATAATCGTTCTCGTGCTTGCTCTACAAAGAGCGCGCCCATCCGATTGTAAGCGCGAAATCCCTCGACTGGCAAAATAATTATTTGCGGTCGAGCAATATTTTCGAGGCGCAGCATTTAAGATGACAAAAACCACCCCACACGAACTACTCATCGCCACAGGCAACAAGGGAAAGATTGTCGAGTTCCAGTCGCTTCTATCTTCGCTGCCATTGCGCCTGAGAAATCTCGTGGAGTTTCCAGAGATCAGAGAGGTTAAAGAAACAGGGACGACCTTCTCCGACAACGCTGTTCTCAAAGCAAGGGGTTATGCCGGACAAACAGGTCTCTGGACACTGGCAGACGATTCCGGGCTGGAGGTTGATGCCCTCAATGGCGCTCCCGGCGTCTTCTCCGCACGTTACGCAGGCGAGGAAGCAACTGATAGCCAACGCATCGAACGATTGCTTGAGGAGCTATCTCAATGCGCCGAGCAGGAAAGGCGTGCGCGCTTTATCTGCGTCATAGCGATAGCCGACGCGCAGGGGCAGATAGCTCATCTTTCAACAGGAAGATGCGAAGGGCGAATCATTCATGCTCCGCGAGGGACAGGGGGGTTCGGGTACGACCCCGTTTTCGTCCCCCAAGGCTTTAATCAAACCTTTGGCGAGTTATTGCCGGGAATCAAGCAGAGCATTAGCCACCGGGCACTTGCGATGCAGGGAGCGCACTCCTTTCTCGTCAATAGTTTTCAAAGCACGGCTTGACCCATGTTCTAACCGACCGCTAGAATGCGTCGTTTGAGATTTCATTGGCGGGGCGTAGCACAGCCTGGTAGTGCGCTCGGTTTGGGACCGAGAGGTCGGAGGTTCGAATCCTCTCGCCCCGACCAGCTTTATTTCATGGAAAGCAGCCATAGGTTGCTTCTTTGTTGTTTCCTGATAGATCACAGATTTGATAGAGATTATCGGGCGGCATCAGGTTTTTGAATTTCAAAAAATTTCACTCGAAATGGCTTAAAATCGCCGTTTTTTGCAGACGCGAGGCCTTTCGGTGTGATATATGTTGGTTTGTAAGCTTTTTCAATTTTCGCCCAATTCACCGGAGGTAATCACACCACGCCATGGCGACCAATGCGGCAGGCAAGAAACGAATGACCCAATCTGAGGTAATCAATCACTTCGCCGAAAAATTCGGGATGAAGCGCGCACAGGCTAAAGAGCTTTTCGATGAGCTGGGGAATCTGGCTCAATCAGAAGTTAAGTCAAACGGAGAGTTCGTTTTGCCGGGTTTCGGCAAGCTCGTTCTTTCCGAGCGCAAAGCGCGCGAAGGCCGAAACCCGGCGACAGGTGAGACGATTCAAATACCAGCCAAAACAACGCTCAAATTCCGCGTTGGCAAAGGCATGAAGGATTCGGTCGTTCCCAAGAAGTAGGCTGTTTTCAAACCATACGGTCTTCAATACCACGAGCGCCGCCTCAGGGATTCTGCCTGACGAAACCGCAGCAGAATTCATGGGCGGCGCTGTCATTTTCAGCCCTTTTCTGTAGAAAAGCGGCCAATTACACCCGGCGAGCGTCTCACAGAGGCCAAGTTGCTACCCAGACAGAAATAAATCTTCCATTTTTTATCGTTTTCCACTACAATCATCCGTTTTGTTGGGGACAGATTTAGAGAGCTATCTGGAGTGAGTTATTCCAGGTTTGTCTTTCCAGACAAAATCTCTTGGGAATGCAACACTTTTGCATCCTGAGAGGCGCGTCGGGCATCTAAAATCTTGCCTAAAAATACTGCTTCGAGGGCTTTCGTAGAGGGGAAGTTTAGAACGGGCTTTCGGGCACACAAGGAGCTAGGAAAAGTGACTTTCAACAGGCATCTGCCGCTGGATGAGCGGTTATTGAGAATTGACCACATACAGGCACGCCGTTTCTCGAAACTGGGCGGGACGGCTCTGGACATTGCGACCGAAGGTATCATGCGTCACTTGCGCGCCTGCGACCGGATGGATGTCAACCCGGATACCTCAGCCGTACGTGAAATCATTGATGACGCTTTGAACGGTCGCCGCGTATTCGCCGAAACGGCGGATGATCGCCGCGCCGCATAACGAAGTACGGTATAGTCTTTAATTTTGAAGACTGCGAGCTTTCCGGGCTCGCGGTCTTTTTTCTTGTAGATATTTGAGGAGTAATTCAGAGTCTGCTTTGTCGTAACCTTTGCTGCGTCATACAATAGACCCGTTGCGTGATAAGGCAGCTTAACAAAAGACAAAGCTGCCGTTCAGTTCACTGACATTACAACTGCAATCCTGTTCTTTGAAAGATTCTCTCATAAGCTCTGAGGTTGACTAACCCAGCCACGATGTTCATCGTTTGGTCGTAATCTTCATCACGGTTGCGGTAGATGTCAGATGCGATTGCGTACTTCTTGCGTCGTGAGAAGGTATGCTCAATTTTGATGCGTGTGGAAGAGCGCAGCCGGTTCAGCTTTTTCTGCTCGCGCGAGAGTGGACGGTTGCGACGCGCTTTTTCGTTGAGCCTGACGGTCACGGGTAAGCCCATTGCGCCCATCCCGTCAAAGCCGCTGTCGCCATACAGCGTCACTCGATAGTCTTTGAATTCGTTCGAAATGGCGCGCTGCGCATGGTCGTCTTTGAAGACTTTGAAGTCGTGCGGACGGCCTCCCGTTGATGGGCTTTGGTCAACGATGATGCCGGAAGGCGTGCCGATCACAAGTTGCTTGAGCGTGTGTCGCTTCTTCTTGCCGGAGTAATCCGATTTGCGTTTCGCTGGTTTCTGCGGCTTGCGCTTGGGCTGCTCCACGCCATCGATAATGAAGGAGAGTTCGGGATATGCCTTTTGAAACTCTTCGATACTGCCGATGCGCTTTTTGCGCCGCTTCTGTTCTTTGTCGGCTAAGCAGAGAATCCTGCGGCGAGCCTGCTCCGGCACCGGCAAGATCGACTCGAAGACAGGACGCATCAATTGAATGGCGCGGCAGATAACACTTTTATGTTCAGCGGTGAACAGCAATGTCAGAAACTCTTGCGTCAGATAGAGCCGGTAGTAGAAAAGCAGCATCAACAAGCGGTCGGGTAGAGAGTTCGCAAACTGTGCGCCGCCACCAATCCCTCGCAGGCGTTTCTTGCCGGTGACGACAACTCGCTTTTTGCGTCGTCGTTCCAACTTCTCAGCGGCCTGCTCGAATTGCGGCAACAGTGTTTGAAACTGGTGAAGGTTCATGCCTGTGACGGAGAGAAACAGTTGCGGCTTCCGGCTGAGTTTGTGATAGAGGGACATATTGGATGACTCCGTTACGCAAACTTAGCTCTTGAAGCCTTATCACGCAACAGGTCTTATGAAAGAGGTGCGCGACTTCACGACAGATTTCCAGGCTCCCGAAGAGCGAATGCTCAGCGGGGAGAGTTCCTTTGATTCAAGGTATCAGGTTGAGCACGCCACCAATGATCTTGTGAGCATCAGTTTCATCATCAATACTTACTTCGAGGGGGCTGTTCATGGAAATTACAGCGACATCAGCTTCAATTACGATCTTAAAACCGGCGCGCTGCTGAAACTGGCAGACCTGTTCAAGCCAAACTCTAATTACTTGAAACCGATCTCTGACTACGCCATCAAGTCTCTCAAGAAAGAGTCGCCCGACGCGGACTCTGACTGGATACAGAGCGGCGCAGGCGCGGAAGAGAAGAACTATTAAAGCTGGAACATCAACCGTAAAGGGTTGGAAGTGACTTTCAATCCGTATCAAGTGGCTTCATATGCCGAAGGCCCGCACACGGTGTTGATCCCTTACAACGTCTTGAAGGATGTCATTGACCCGCAGGGGGCGCTGTCCAGGATTGCGGGTAAGCAGTAAAACGTACATGAATTCTGAAAGATGTGAGGTGACGAATGAAAAAGAACTGGCAAGCTGTGCTGATGATTATCGCGCTGAATATCGTTTTCGGTGGGATGTCCGGGGCTTTAGCGCAACAAGTGCCTATCGCGGGCGGTTATGCAGAAACTTCTCGCACTGACCCTGAAGTAGTGTCGGCAGCCAGGTTCGCCGTCAGAGCGGCGGGACGTAAAGCTGGTGCTCGCGTCACACTGCTTTCAATCGAGCATTCGGAAGTGCAAGTGGTGGCGGGGCTCAACTACATGCTTCGTCTGAAAGTGAAGGTTAATGGTCAGAGTCAGGATGTGACAGCGGTCGTTTACAGGAATCTCAAAGACAAATACTCGCTCTCCAGTTGGGAAGCAGCCGGTAATCACGCGGGCAGTAGTGGCTCTGCTTCATCCAGCTCTACGATTGAGCAGCTTGCACAGGCGCTGGCCGATGCTTTTACGGCGAAATCGCTGGGCAGGCTCGATGCTGAGCGCCCTTATTTCGGTCGGGTGAAAATCATTATCGAGCATTCGCTGGCTGAGGATACGGCCAAGGATAGGTTTGAGGTCAGGCAGGTCAGAACACTCGAACAGGGCGAACGGTGGCTGACAAGCCGGGAGAGAGCTGACAGCCCTGCTAGAAATAGCGGATCGCTGCAACGATGCAGGAAAGGTGTCTGCACATACGAACAAGTAGGTATGCTGCACAACAATTTGTATCTACAAAAAGTCACCTACGGCTATAGAAACAGGCGTCCGTACATCAAGACGATTTACTTGATTGACGGCGATTGATGTACCTTAAACTTCTTCCAGCGGCCAGATGTCCACGCTGATCTCTTCGGCGTAGTGGAGCAGTGCCTCGTCTTTGGGCGTCGGCAATCCATGCGATTCGATCATGGTCGAGTCGAAGGATGAAACGGAAGCTTTCTGCAACGGCCAGGGCTCATGAAAGATTCGGCAGCGATAGAGTTTCTGTTTATGAGCAGCGTAGAGGCAGTAACGCTCTGTCAGGAAAAACTCCAGCGAGCCGGGATGTGAGTAGGCTAAAGTCTCGCCAATCTTCCAGGTGGCATTAAGCTCCGCCTCCGGCGCATCTTCTGCCGTGCGCGTCGAAGAGTAATGGATTGTTTCCTTTTCCTGCTCAAGCGACATTTCGGCGTTGAAGTATGGAAGATGAAAGAGGGTGCGTGCCGTCAAAACCGCCACAGAGCTATTGGCATCAAGCGAGAAGAACCAGACGCCCGGAACATTGTCCAGATGAACGTAGGTGCGGACGTTTAATTCGTGCATCCGGCTCAAGCCCGGAATCGGCGGCAAAAGCGGCGGGAAGGCGCGAATGTCCCACATCGTAAACGGCGTGACGGCAATCCACGCAGAGCCGTCGAAAGTGTCAATCGTCAACCGCTCAGGGATTAAAGGACGTAAAGCTTTCTCCTCCATGCGCCAGTGCATGAAGAGCAGCTTGCCCCAATCCTGATGAATGATCGCTTGCCCCTTAGGGCGCTCGCGGATCGCCAGGCGTTCAAGGTCGGTTAATTGTTTTTTCTTCATGTCGGCAGATTCTGTGCCTATTTTTTGATGAGCACGTTGTTTGTATTTCCGGCATCGTCTATCGCTGTGTTCGGATTGTCCGGGTCAAGCACCCAGTTGCCGTCAACGATAAATTTGTAGATGTGATAGCCCGCTTCAAGATCAACGCGGCAGACCCATGCCTCACCCTCGTGGCCGCAGACAAGCTGCGATTGATTCCAGTCATTGAAAGAGCCTGCCAGCGTGACTATTCGCGCGTCGCGGTATCCCTTCAAACGGAAAGTCGTGTTTCCCTTGAGACTGGGCGGGGGCAGGACGACTCTCTCCGCCTGATATTCGCTTCCTTCGTATTCAAAAGTCAGAGTGGAATAATTGCCGTCCGCGTCACTGTTGAATCTGTATCTTGTGCCTTCGACTTCGTCAAGAAACAGAGACCCTGATTGCGGAATGAGCCTGCGCTTTTTGACGAGCGAAGGCTTGACCCACAGCGCATCATTTTCCAGCCTCACGTCGAGCGTGGAGATGGGAATGATGCCGACCTCAAGAGTGTAACGTCCGACGTATTTCTTCAAAGTCTCAAGCTTGACTTTGGGCGCGGGGTTCTTGTCAGGCTTAGACTGAGAAGCGGCTGGCGGCGTGGATTGCGATTGAGCTATGCACACCTGCATTTGCCAGACGTGAAAGCTCAGCACAAGGGCGAATCCGATGAAGATTGATAGCCGCTTCATTATTCGAGCGCCTGTTCGTTTTTCCTGCCGCGTGAGCGGCGGCTTGAATTTAGCCGTGCGTTTCAACGCACGGGAAACAAATGGTAATGATTCTGCGTCGCGTCAGCGACGGTTGAACACCCGCGATGTAGTATTCAATCGTCGCTGACGCGACGCGGCGCATTGCTGCACACTCCTCACCTTAATTCTAATATTGCCAATTTACGTTGACGAATCCTACGCCACTCGTCGGCACGGTGAATGTGTGGTTGGCTCCCGCTTCCCATGTGACTGTGCCATTGGCTGCGATCTTGATGAACTTGAATTGAATCGTCTGTCCGCCGGGCACACTCGCGTTGAGAAACCAGGTCGGATAGTTAGGCGTCAACATCGGCCCTGTCGCTCCGTCCCAGGTTGTGCTCCAGTTGCCGAGTTCAACTGTGTTGCCGGTCAGGAAAATGTAATCGCCCGTTTGCGTCGGCGACGCATTGTAAACCGTGAAGGTCACGGGAGTCAGTTTAGCCGTCAGCACAGTGTACTGGATGCCGTTAGACACCTGGCTCGACGAATTCGTGATGGTGACGTTGTAGTTGCCGTTTGCGACAGCAGGCGTGGTGGCGACGATCTTCGTCGGAGACCATGAGACGACTGTGGCGGTCGTCGTGCCGAACTTGACCGTGCCCGTTGCGGAGCCAAAGTCCTTCCCGCCGATGGTGACTTTCACGCCGGGTTGACCAAGCGTCGGCCCAATCGAGCCGATTTTCGGCGTGCCTGCCCCTTCAACGTATTGCCAGACCGCAACAGTGTGCGCGGGCAGCGTGAAATTGGAGACCGGATTGTTGCCGCCTGAGCCGGACGTGACCGTGATGGAGGAACCGCCAAGCAAGCCTGTGAGGTAGTCCGCATAGCTACCGGCGGGCAGCGACGTGTTCAGTCCTGTGATGTTGTAAGAAGAAGTCTCATTTTTGTTGATGGCGACGAGCACGACGCCGTTGAAAAATTTTCGTTCGTAGATGTATACGTCATTGTTCATCCAGCGTTGGGTAAGAGAGCCGTAGCCAATGGCCGGATTGTTACTCCTAAGCGTGGAGAGTTTGTTGGTCAGTTGATACGCGGTTGTGGTCGTAGAAAAGCCGGACATCATCGGTCGGTTGTACGGGTCTGTGCCGCCTGACGTGTCGTTGTGCAGGTACTGCTCCGTGCCATAGTAAATGCACGGGATGCCGCGCGACGTGAGGACGAAGGCCAGCGCCTCGTGCAGCCGGTTGTTGTTATTGTTGACGGAAAGAAAACGCGCCATGTCGTGATTGTCTATGAAGGTGACGAGGTCTTCTTTCCATATAAAATTGCTGCCTTCCTGTGTCAGCACCGTATCAATGTCAGAGAAGTTCGCGTTCGATGCGAAGACGCTGCGAATCGCGGTGTTGAGCGGGAAGTCCAGCAGCGAGATGCCGCTCTTGTTGGCGAACTTGTACGAGTCGTGATAGAGCGGGTCGTTGGTATTGCCCTGATACCACTCGCCGAAAAGAAAGCTGTCGCCGTAGGTGTAGATGGAATTCGCCAGGCTGTACTGCCAGCCCCAGCCCAGATGCTTGACGGCATCTATGCGGAAGCCGTCCACGCCGTGCTGCTGGAAAAGCTGCGCCGCCGATTTCAAGTAGGCATCCATCGTCGAGTTTTCCTGATTGATATCGGAGAGGTCGAAGAGAGTGAAGTATTCGACCTGATAACGGTCGTCCCAGCCGCCGCCGGAAATGTTTGCGTTGTGGTGAAAGTAGCCGTTGGTGTCGCTGGTGTAGTTCCCCAAAAGCGTGCCGTTGTCGTAGAGCGCGCCGAATTCGCCCGCGTTGTCCTGGGTTGAATGGTTGGGCGCGAAATCAATAATCACTTTGATGCCGCTCGCGTGCGCGGCTGTGACCAGATTATCAAACGCCGTCCAGGAATTACTCGCATCACCGAAATGCTCTTCGATGCGCTTGAAGTCGCGTCCCTGATAGCCATGATAAGAGGCCGTCGGATTACCGTTCCCGTCTGGGATGTTGGCGTTCAAATTATCAACCGGCGGCGAAATCCAGATGGCCGTCACGCCCATTCCGGCCAGGTAAGAAATCTTAGCTTGAATCCCTTGCAGGTCGCCCCCCCAGTATGCACGCCAGTTTGTTTTCGTTGAATCGTAAAGGCCGGAACTTTGCGCCGGATTGTTGTTGGCCGCGTTGCCGTCAAAGAAACGGTCTGTGATGATTTGATAGATGACTTCGCGCTTGAAGTCTGACGCTAGCGTTGCAAGCGGAGCAAAGCCAAGTATGAAAGTGAAGAACAGAGTGGCGAAGATTCTGTGCGATAGTTTTTTCATGAGGCCGACCTCCATGTGTTAAAGGATCGGACGTGATCTTCGAGCAAAGACAGGCCACGACCGATAAATTAAGATCAGGGCGAGGATTTCAGCGGAGCTAACCCCATCGTGTGCGGCGCTTCGGAGAGGGAAGAAAATTAACTCATCTACACGCAGGCGCTCAGACAGCAAACAATTTTCCGGGCGAGAGTGGCAAAATATCACGAGTGAGCGGGCGAGTAAACCATTCGATTGCGGAATGCGGATTTCGGATTGGAAAGTGGTCAAGTGAGAAGCGTGCGTCAATCCGCCGCAATCCGCCGCGTCAGCGGCGGCATGAATGTAGCCCGGCCTTTCAAGGCCGGGTCAGTTGAGCGATAGATTAACCGGCGTCGCGTCAGCGACGGTTGAACATAATCGAAGAGGTTGATTCAACCGTCGCTGACGCGACGCACATCATCAATTACCCATTGTGTTCCCGGCCTTGAAAGGCCGGGCTAAACTCACCCGCCGCTCACGCGGCGGATTGATTAACTGTCTTTCAATCCGCAATCCGAAATCCGCATTCCGCAATCTGTCTAGGAGTTCGGCTTCAAATACTTGCTGAGCCAGCCCAGAACGTTCGTGTACCAGAACTCGGAGTTCTGCGGTTTTAAGACCCAGTGGCCTTCGTCCGGGAAGTAGAGGAGCTTGGAATCCACGCCCATTCGCTGAAGCGCCGTGAATAATTGCAGGCCTTCACCGACGGGCACGCGGTAATCCAATTCGCCGTGAATGATGAGCATCGGCGTTTTGAAATTCCTGACGAACATGTGCGGCGACCAGCGCTCGTACATCGCGGGGTTAGTCCAGGGCGTTCCTTTGAACTCCCAATCCGTGAACCACAACTCTTCTGTCGCGCCGTACATGCTGGTCAGGTTATAGACGCCGTCATGTGAGACGAGCACCTTGAACTGGAATCGCTTGTCGTTGTTGTGACCCTCGATCCAGTTAACCATGTAGCCGCCATAAGAAGCGCCAGCCGCGCCGATTCGCTCCCGGTCAATGAAATCGTTGGTCGAGATAACCTGAGCGACGCCGTTCATGATGTCCGTATAGGCCTTGCCGCCCCAGTCGCCGGAGATTTCATCTACAAATTTCTGGCCGTAGCCGGTCGAGCCGCGCGGGTTCGGCATGAAGACGACGTAGCCAGCCGATGCAAAGACCTGCGGATTCCAGCGGTAGCCCCAGTTGTCGTTCCAGGCCGATTGCGGTCCACCATGAATCAAAACGAGCAGCGGCCACTTCTTCGTCGGCGTGAAATTCGCGGGCTTGGCGATAAAGCCGTGAACGGAAGTCCCGCCCGCACCTTTCCACGTGACGGATTCGATTGGCTTAAGAGCGAAGCCGTTGAGGAAGGTCTCGTTGGTGTGTGTGATTTGCGTGACACCGCTTCCGTCCGCGTTGGCGCGGAAAACTTCGGTCGGCATGGTTGAGCTGCTGCGCGTGAAGATGAGCGTTTTGCTGTCCGAAGAAATCTGCACGCCGTCGTTGGAGCCTTCGGCAATAATTTTCGTCATCTGGCCGTCGTTGATTGACATTGAGTAGACGGGAGCAAGCCCGCGCTCGCCGGCGATGAAGTAAATCTTCTGGCTGTCGGGCGAGAAGGTGAAGCTATCAACTTGAAAATCATACTTGTCTCCCAACACGCGCGACTTCCCGGACTCGCGGTCATAGAGCATCAGTTTCCAGATGTCTGCCTCGAAACCTGCGCGAGCTTGCGAGCGATAGGCCATGTAGCGACCGTCAGGCGAAAAGACGGGCGAGGAATCCGCGCCGAGGTTGCTGCCAGTGATGCGCGCAGGCTCGCCGCCCGTCACCGGCACGATGAAGACATCATTGTTGGTCGAGATGGCTTCGACCTTGTCTGTGTTGCGGACGAAGGCGAGTTTTTTTGAATCCGGCGCGAAGGCATAATCGGTCGGCCCGCCGAGACTAAAGGGCGGCGCGTCCCAATCGCCCGGCGTCAAGTCGGTCGTGTCGCCATTATCAACCGCGACGACGAAGACGTGCGTTCGCTTGTTATCCTTCCACGCGTTCCAGTGACGGAACAAGAGACGCTCCGTCGTCTTCGCCTTGACCTTGCTCTCTTCGGCTGCCTGATCGCGCTGGCGGTTGCAATCATCGGTCGTGCAATCGGGGTAAACATCAGAGACGAAGGCGAGCATTCGTCCATCGGGCGACCAGACGGGATCGCCTGCGCCGGTTGAAATGCTGGTAATCTTCTTGGTCTCGCCGCTCGCCACATCAATCGTCCAGATTTGCCCGCCGCTGATGTAGGCAATCTTCCTGCCGTCGGGCGACCAGCGCGGCGAGTTTGAGCGCAGGCCGCTGCCGAGAAGTTTGGGCTCGCCGCCCGTCACCGACACCAGATAGATTTGGCTGATTCCGCGATTGGCCGTTTTGTCTATGTCCGTGATCGTGTAAGCGATCATCCGGCCATCGGGCGAAAGCTGAGGGTCGCCGACGCGACGTACTTTGAGCAGGTCGTTGATGGTGAATTGTCGAAAAGTCTGGCCTGCCGCTGAGCAGGCGAGCGCCAGCACAAGCAGCAACACTCCGGTAGCGTAGCGTTTCATAGAGTCCTCTTTCCGGTAAATTTTTTAGGAGCATATTACATCACGAAACCTGATTGACGCGATAGCGGAATGAATGACCAGTAGTGATTAAAGATGAACCTGACGCATTCGCTCTGATTTAACTATCCCCTAATTTTGCCATCGCCTGAAGTCTCTCCTTATTGCGAAGAATGAAAGAAAGAAAGGCGCGTGTGGGGGATGGCTGGAAGCGGCCAAGCGAGAGCATTGCCACCGTACGCAGTAAACGATGATCGCTGATTCGTAGCTGCGCGAGGCGGCCTGCCAGCACTTCATCGCGCACAGCCCAGGCGGGCAGCAGAGAAATCCCCATCCCATGCTCGACCATCAACTTGATGAAATACGTGTCGTTGGATTCAAGCGCAAGCTCCGGCCTGATGTCAACGCGCTTGAAAAAATCTTCCGTTGCCCGGCGGATTGATGCGCCGCGCTCAAAGAGAATCAGGCGCTCGCGCTTGATCTCTTCAACGGTCGCCTCTGCCCGCTTCGCCAGTTTGTGCTCATGGCCGACGATGAGCACCAGTTCGTCTTCAAACAATTCGGTCACCTGAAGCGCTGGCGAGTAAACGGGCATGGAGGCAAAGCCCACGTCAGCCGCGCCGTTGAGGATGTCCGTCACGGTCTGATCCGTGCTGGCTGTGGTGCGAAATGAAAGCTCTACGCCAGGGTGCGTTCGCATGAAGGATTCAAAGAGCGTGGCGAAGAGATGCACGAATGCCTGCGTTGCCGCCGCCGCACGGACGCGGCCAACGGGGGAGTGCTCGCGGCCAGTGACGCGCTCCTTCAATGTTTGCGCTTCGTCTAGAATTCTCTCGACGTATTCAAGCGCGACCTTGCCCGCCTGTGACAGCTTCACACCGCGCTTGGCGCGGATGAAGAGAGGCTCGCCCAATTCAGCTTCAAGCGCCTTGATCTGGTGACTGACCGCCGATTGCGTCAGGTTGAGACGCTCGGCTGCACGGGTAAAATTCAGGGTTTCGGCCACAACTCGAAAGGTGCGGAGTTGCCAAAGCTCCATCATTTAGCTCCCGACTCT
Source organism: Acidobacteriota bacterium (assembly GCA_032160705.1). Lineage (GTDB taxonomy): Bacteria > Acidobacteriota > Blastocatellia > Pyrinomonadales > Pyrinomonadaceae > QHXM01. Next base: position 32,754 of record JAVHVE010000006.1, read on the forward strand.
AGTTTTCAGGCATGAAGATTATTAATCGCCTGGATTATAACAATGAGTTGGCCGTTGGGACAGCCACTCCGGTAGTATTCCCATCGAACACTTCGGACAAGCAACAAAAAGCAGGAGTGGTTGCCGGAGTGTTCCCGGCAATCTTGTTTGAGAGTAAAACGGGAGGTTTTATGCCGATACCATTCAGATTGGATTACGTCATTGAGAGGACGCTTGCCGCGACGACGGACGAGCAAAGCGTGTTGAGGGAGTTGACCGGAATAAAAATCAGCTCAGATGAAGCGCGCGCCGTGTGGCCGCGAATTCTGGATCACAAGTGGTACATCAGCGAGCGTCTGGGACGCGATGTGGGCTTTCGCGTCGCAGCGATTGATTACGTCGAGAACATCTGGTCGCCGCGCACCGATAGGCCGAAGCGGGGCGCGCTGAAAAACAGATTGCGCCGCGCCGTCAGACCCATGACGCTGGCAGCCTAAAGAAGAGCCGCTGAAACGCCATATGGAATTTCTAAAGTATCTTGAGTCCCGGAGGGACGACTGATAAGAGATTCGCTGCTGTTCAGTCGTCCCCACGGGACTCAATTATTTTTACCACTCTATTTCCCAGCCATAAATGGTTGAGCTATTTTCAGTCGCCCCTAGCGGGGCTGTTCGTTGCCGCTAATGCGGCGGGGTTGGCGAAGGCGATAGTTGCTGCTCAGGCTTGACGAAGACAATTGGCGCGGCGTTGATGATGCCTTTGCCTTCCTGAACGGCGATTGATTGGTTGGGCTTCACGTCCGGGATAATGTCCGTCTGACCGCTCGGCCATACTATTTCCAGCGTCATACCTTTAGCCGGGTCAGATTTGCCGAGACCGAACGTCAAAGGCAGCTCGCTCTGCGAACAATAGCTTGAGCCTGTCTTGACCACGCTCGTCAAATGCGCGCCCGCCGCAGTCTTCAAAGTCACTCGCGCGCCGATGCCGTCGCGGTTAGAACGTGAGCCGACGGTTCTCACACGCAAGAGATCGTTTTGATTACCGTTGTCATTCCTCAGAAGGCGCGCCGCGCCGTTGTTGGCGGTGATGAGGAGATCAAGGTCTCCGTCGTTATCAATATCGCCGTAGGCTGCGCCGCGCCCGACGATGGCGCGTTGCATCGCTTTGCCCAATCTCGCTGTCGCTTCCTCAAATTTTTTCTTGCCCTTATTGCGAAAGAGATGCGGCGGTTGCTGATACTTAACATTCGGCTGCACGACCGAGATGTCGTCGGAGACGTGGCCGTTAGCGGCGAAAATGTCCGGCAAGCCGTCGAGGTCGTAGTCAAAGAAGAAGGTGGCAAAGGTCAGAGATTGTGCCGACATCTTGCCGATGCCTGATGCTCCAGCTTCATCCGTGAAAAGGCCTGTGCCATCGTTGCGATACAGCGCCATGCTCTCGTTGGTGAAATTGCCGATGACAATACCCTGGCGTCCTGAGCCGTCGTAGTCGGCGGTGTCCACGCCCATCCCTGCGCGCGGTGTCCCGGCTTCACTGAAAGCGACACCCGCCGTCAAAGCTTCGTCTGTGAACGTGCCGTTGCCGTTGTTCTTGTAGAGCTTGTTCGGCTCTGTGTCGTTGGCTACGAAGAGGTCAGACCACCCATCATTGTTGTAATCGAAGACGGCAACGCCCAGGGATTTGCTCGTCGGATCATTCAGCCCCGCGCGCTGCGTGACGTTCTCGAAAGTTCCATTGCCTCTGTTTTTGTAGAGCGTTGCACTTTGGCCTTTGTAGGATTGCGGCGTGCAGTAAGATTTGTTCTTGCCGTCGAGCGTGCAGAATTGATCTTTCTCGACAGACCATTCGACGTAGTTGCAGACGAAGAGGTCAAGCCTTCCATCTTTGTCATAATCGAACCATGCGGCGCTCGTCGAGAATCCCGGATCGCCGACGCCCGCACGCGCTGTCACGTCCGTGAACTTGCCGTTGCCCAGATTGCGAAAAAGATGATTCGCACCGACGGCTGTGATGTAGATGTCCACGAAGCCGTCTGAGTCATAATCGGCGATGGCCGCGCCCAGCCCGTACATCTCGACCGCGAGACCCGCTGCGCCGGTCACATCCGTGAACGTGCCGTTCTGGTTATTGTGATAGAGGGCCGGAAAGGTTTTCGGCCCCTTCTTCTCCGGCCAGTTGGTTGAATTAACGAGCAGGATGTCCTGCCAGCCGTCCGAGTCGTAATCGAGAAAGGCGCAGCCGGGTCCCAAAGTTTCGGGAAGATATTTTTTGCCGAACGCTCCCGAGTTGTGTTTGAAACGAATCCCGGCCTGCGCCGTGACATCCGTGAATTCAATTGGGCCTGATGGTCTGGCGGCGGCGGTAACAGGAGCTTGCTGCGCAGCGTCCTGATTAGCTGCCTGTTCAGGAGCCGTCGCGTTCGTGGTTGATTCCTGGGTGGCGTCTTTCTTACAACCCGCCAGCAGCAAAGAGAATGAAAATAGCAGGACGCAAATAATTCGAGGGAATCGCATCTGTACTTACCGATTTGCTTCTTGATTTACGGGTGGAGAACTACCGGGGTGTACGTTTTATGCCTTGAGTTATCTTAACCTTAACAGTTACCGGCGAATCTTGATTAGCCTTCGGGCGGCAGGTGGGCAGTAGCTGTCCGGCAAACTACCTGCCTGCACACTCAAAGGCGACTGGACTTATTTCGCAAGAATCTTTTCCTGATTGGCGAGAATCTGTTTTTGATTCTCTTCCAGACGCGCCTGGTTAGCGAGAATTTGATCGAGTTTGCCCTGATTCGATTTGATCTCTTCCTGGTTTCGCTTGATCTCTTCCTGATTCGCCTTAATCTGTTCCTGATTGGCGATTACTTGATCGTTGTCTGCCATTACACCTACTCCGGGGTTTTATTAGATAGAACTTGAGCCTTCGGTCTGAATTGTTTCAGGCTGTGCGCGCATGTTATGAGGCAAGGCGCTGGATGTCAAACGCCCCCTCAAATAAAGTCTGATTCGGAGGTCGCAATTCGAGGGCTCGTGGATCAAATGTCTCTTGCTGAAGAAGACTCATCCATTCGCAAATGGCTTTGGAAGAGCCCGGCTCAAGACTGTTTTTTTGATAATCGTGCGCCTGCGGCGCTTCACCGGCGTTCTCACAGTAAGTAAAGCTTTATGCCGCCCTTGCAAGATGCTCGACAGTCTCTGGTGTGTAATTCCCAGAAGACGCGCCGCGCGTGTGATGTGCCCCTGCGCGGCTTTTAAAGCCATCTGAATCAGACCACCCTCATAGAGCCTGACCTCTTCTTCAAGCGAGCATCCCGCCCAGGCATCTGCCAGACCGGCAGTCTTTGTCTGGCGCATCACCAGCGTCTCGACCGCTTCTTGCGTAACGGTTGCTCCCTGCGGAGCGATCAACATCGTGCGTTCAATCAACGAGCGCAACTCTCGCGCGTTGCCTCTGAGCGGTAATTGGCGAATCGCTTCGATGGCTTCAGGCGTGAATGTCACACGCTGGCCGTGCCTGGCAAAAGCCTCTTTAATGAAGTGCTCGGCGAGAACGGGAATATCGTCAGCACGCTCTCTGAGCGGCGGTAGCTCAAGATGAAAGGTTTGCAGCCTGTAGAACAGATCGCTGCGAAACAGACCTTGCGCCACTTCTTGTTTGAGGTTGCAGTTCGTGGCAGCGACGATCCGCACGTCAACCTGCTCCGGCCCCGGTGCACCGATTGGATGAATCTCGTAGCGTTCGACCAGGCGCAAAAGCTTACTCTGATTACCGGTGCTCAGCTCGCCAATTTCATCCAAAAAGAGTGTCCCGCCTCGTGCCTGACGGACTGCGCCCGGATAATCTTCGATGGCATCAGTGAAGCTGCCTTTACGGTGGCCGAAGAGTTGCGATTCGATCAGCGTGTCGGGCAGCGCAACACAGTTGAGGGCGACAAACTCGCCAGAGCGTCCGCTCCATTGATGAATCAAGCGTGCGAGCAGTTCTTTGCCTGTGCCGGTCTCGCCGGTTATCAGCACCGGGCTGGAGGTGCTCGCAATACGATGAGCGTCACGCAGTAGAGATGCTGTCTGCTCGGATGCGTAGACAAAGCCGGTTGGGTAATCTGCAACTCCTGATTGCGCGATCTGCGCGCGGGACTGTTGGGCCGTCACCACCGGACGCGCACACGACCGCAGACGCGAGAGTGTCGCCCGGTCTGTCGAATGAGCTAATAAATCGTCAGCCCTGGCATAGATGGACTGCATCTCGGCGAGCGTCAGGCGCTCACCTAACTCTTCAAGCATTGTCAGCGCCGCCTGGCCTGCGCGGTCAAGACTACCCGCCTGGTGAGCCACCTCGATAGCACGTTGCAGCGTCGAGCGCGCCTGCTCGTAGTGACCCAGCCGCGCCAGCGCAGTACCGTGCGTCGCCAATGCTTCTGCCAGGACAAATCTTTCATCACCTTTTTCAAGAGTGCCGACGGCTAAACGGGCGATTCTCTCAGCGTCTGCGTTTCTCCCCTGTGCGAGCAGTGTACGCGCTCGCGTCTCATCTACTTGGGCAACGCTGCCGTTCTCTTTAAGGCTAATGAATAATCGGCGAGCGCGATCCAGATGATCGTGAGCTTCGTTAAATCTTGCGGCTTTGAAGTAAATGAATCCGAGACTGTTTTCATTGCGGGCGCGGTAGCGCGTGTGTCCGGCTTGCTCATAATGGAAACTGGCGGCGGCGTATTCGATCAGTGCACGGTCAAGATAGTCTTCGCACTGTTCATCATTACTGAGATTCTTCAGGATGATTCCAAGATTGCCGTGATATTTTCCCTTCAAGGCATGGCTGCTGCTCGCTTCGATCAAAGGTGCAGCATCAGTTAACAGGCGTAATGCGTCATAAGTCCGGTTTGCCGATAGTTCCACGATGGCGCTATGCAGTAAAGCGATAGCTTTTACTTCACCTTCTGTATTCGTAAGACGACCGAGCACATCACGCAATATCACACGCGCTTCCTCGAACGCGCCTTCTCTCCAGTAGCAATATGCTAAGTCTGTCTCCGCCTCGACTGCTTTCTCTACCTCTCCCAGCGACTCAAATGTAGTCATGCTCTCGCTAATGAGATTTTTCGCCGTCTCCTGCGCGCCTTCAATCTGCTGTGAACTGCCAATCCATCCTGCCAGAGAACCAGCCCGCAATAACACTTCAGCCGCAATATGCGGGTCTAAGCCTTCAACCCTCGGACGCTCACCGATGCGCTGCCACAACTCGCCCAGAGCGTTGCGCGCGGCTTCGTAGTTACCTGCCTCTTCCAGTTCTTTCGACAGTCGGCAGCGCAATTCCGCCCGCTCATTACGGCTGAGTCCGGGATTGTCCAGTTGGCGCAATAGTGAGGTATGTAGATGCATGTGAGATCAACCTTTCTTTGGAGTCGTGAAGGAACTTGGATATCGCCGCGTTGGTGATATTATACGACCCGCTCAAGGCAGTTGCAAAGATTTTTGCAAATCATTTCTAATTTCGGTTGGCTATCCTCATTCGATTGCTAACCGCCACAAACTAAGGAGAATGACCAATGAATCGGGTTCGCCTACTATGCGCGACAATTCTGCTAACCGTGGTGCTGGCAGCTTCTTCCGCCTTAGCTGGGGATATGCCACAGGGTTTTACTTCACCGTCACCTTCGTCAGGAGCTTCAGTAACAGGTGATTTGCCATGTGGAGTTACCTCAACGTCACCTTCGTCACAAGCTTCGGTGACTGGCGAGATGCCGTTTGGCGTCACATCAGCGATTGATCCGTTGACTGATTTTACGCTGAGTCTGTTGCAAAACTTGCTCTCGATTTTCTAAGGGTGGCGCTTAATTACGATTGATTGAGGCTGCCGTAGATAACTCACGCGCGGCAAGGTGGTCGTGTGTCTACTGGCTGGCCGGAGATTCGGATGCTGAAGCGCGATTTGCAAAATCCTGGCGCTTAGTCAGCCAGATTTCAATGAGGTTGGCCGTTGGCCCAACGAGGAAGAGCGCGTAGTACGGAGCATGCACGACCTCAAGCAGTCTGAACATCATCTCGACGAACGCAACCCCGGCGGCGACAGCGCACTGCCCCAGCTTTGAATGCACGGTCGTCTTCGGGTCGGTAATCATGAAGAAGACGAAAAGCTGGTACATCGGGCCGGTGATGGGCGCGACCTCTGCCAGAAAGCCATGACCCGTCGCCCAGCTTCTGACCAGTGCGAAGAGGAAGAAGCAAACAACGTACGTCGCGCTGATGTGAAAGCGTTTCAGGCGGTAGATGATGAGCGAGCCGAGCGTCCAGATGACGAGCATCGGCCAGAGATTGTTGCCCCACTGCACGCTCAGCGTCGCACCCGTAAACGAGGCCAGAAACAGCATCGCGCTGATACCGAAGTTCGACGGATTCCAGATGTGACGGCCTCGCACACGCAAGACATATTTTGAGGTGATCGAAACTACGCTGCACCAAAGGTAAGGCCAGACGGCGGGCGAGCGCACGAGGATGCCGACGCTGATACCCGTGATATAGGAGCTGGCCAGATGCGGCCACTTGCCTGTGAAGACGCGACCCAGGAAGATTTCCGTTGCGATTGCCGCCCCGATGGCGAGCAGCGTCTTCTCGTAGCTTTCAAGGATACCGAAGGAAAGCTGCCCGACAAGCAGGATGAAAGTGATGAAAACGGGAGGCAGAAAGCGATTGTCAAAACTAAGCCATGAGCGGCGACGCTTCTCCGGCGCATCACTGATGGTTGTTTGAGAACTGGCTGGGGCTATCAGCTCCGGGTTCACAGGATAGGCTCCTTCACCTTGTTAAGCTTGCCGACTTCCACCCCTTCGAGGGTCTGTATTTTACCCGAAGGCCAGCGAATCTCAACTTTCTCCACGCGCGCGTTCCTGCCCAGACCGAAGTGAAGCCGTCGCTGGTTCTGCGCGCAAAAGCCGCTCCCGCCGGAAACCTCCTGCACCTGCTGCTGGTTGTTCCAGAAGACGCGCACCTCAGCGCCGATGGCGCTACGGTTGCTCGATGTTCCTTCCAGCTCAAACTCAATCCAGTTGTTCTCCGGCGCGACTGTGTTCCTGTAAAGCAGGAGCGGCCCGCGCTGATTGGCGACCAGGACATCCAGCACCCCGCGATTCCAGAGGTCTGCCTGCGCGACCGAGCGGCCATCAAAAGTGTCTGTTGCGCCGATGACCTGCGCGACTTCGGTGAAGCGGCCTGCGCCATCGTTGAGCCAGACTTTTTTCTGTTGATAGCCTGAAAGGCTGCGACCCTGCATCGGTGGCCAGTAGGCGGCATCGGCGATAATCGCGCTATTACCGCTGGCGATTTTGGAGAAGTCGTACCAGTAATTCGACCCCTTCTCGCCGGAGACGTAGCCGTTGGTTAAATAGAGGTCGAGCGTGCCGTCGTTGTTCAAATCGCCAAACTGCGCGCCGAAACTCCAGCCGCCCAATTCTACGCCCATGTCGCGCGCGAGATTGTCATACTGAATTGCATCGCCCGCTGTTCCTTCGCGCGCCACCCAGAGGTTATTGCCCTGAAGCAGGACGCCTTCTTCGGAGATGTTCGTCACGTAGATGGCCAGCTTGCCCTGATTCAGGATGTCGCCGAACGCGACGTTCATCCCGCTCTTGGGCGCGAAACCGACGCCCGTCTTCTCGCCCGCATCATCAAACCTTTTTCCATTCTGATTGATGAACAGCTCCGCGACGCCGTAGTCGTTGGCTATAAATAAGTCTGGATAGCCCGTGCCCCGAAGATCGGCGGCAGAAGCCGCGAGCGCCCAGCGGCGAGTGTTGATTCCCAGTTTCTCGCTCGTCTCTTCAAAACGCCCGTCACCCAGATTATGAAAGAGAAACTTGCGCCCGCCGTTTCGCGCATACTCGAAGCTCTCAGGCATCATCAAAGTCGTCGTCAGATGCCAGAGGTCAATCGTTTCAGAATAGTAACCACCCAGGAAAAGGTCTAAACGTCCGTCGCGGTCATAGTCGAGCCAGATTGCTGTGTTGGCGTTGACCCATGAAGGCAAGCCCGCTTGTTCTGTGGTGCGCGTAAACTTTTTTCCGGCGTCGTTATGAAAAAGCTCTGGGCGACCCCACTTGTAGAGAAACAAATCTTCGTAACCGTCATTGTCATAATCGCCCCAGACGGCACCCATGGAGACGCCCGTGCCTGGCTGGTTCACGTCCGCCACCAACATCTCCGCCGCGACATCACGGAACATACCGTCCGACAGATTGCGATAGAGACAGTTCTTCGTTCCTTCGCCGCTATTGGTCACGTAGAGGTCTTGCCAGCCGTCGCGGTCGAAATCAACGATTGACACAGCCGCGCCCATCGAAGCGACCTGCGGCATAATGTGGTCGAGTTTGTGGTCGAGCGTTGGAGCCTGATGTTTGAAATCAATGCCGGAAGCTTTTGATACTTCTTCCAGACGAAAGCCGTAGCGCGTCAACGCGCTTTGCCTGTCCGCCGAAGCTGCGGAGGAATTCCCCTGATGTGACAGACGCTTAACGACGAGCGGCGTGGTCAGCAGCGCAACGAAAAAGAGGACAAGCAAGATTTTAGGAAGACGACCCTGCACTATTATTGTTACTACCCAACATGAAAATGTTTAAGCTTGGTCGGAAGCGATTGAGAATAAAAGTTGGAATTCGCTACGGCTCTGATCTCTCAGGATATTCCCATCGTAAACATCACACGATTTTCGACTGCCAGGATTGTTTGCTCGCTGACTGTGCCAAGCTTTTTCAATAAGCGTGTTTTATCCAGCACTCTCAACTGATGACAGAGCGCAACGGAGTCACTCGCCAGCCCACCTTCTTCCTTTGAGATTTGCGTGCAGGAAGGCAGAGACGCACGGCGCAAGTTTGTTGTCAACGGAATGGCAAGAATCGTTGTCGTATATTTGCTGATAATGTCGTTCTGGAAGATGAGGACGGGGCGAGTCCCTGCCTGCTCAGAGCCACGTGTGGGATTAAGATTCGCCAGCCAGATTTCGCCGCGTTTGACCGTCATCCAGCATCCTCTTCCAGCAAGCTCACAGCATAATCCGCCACGCCTTCTTCAGCGAGATTGCGATCCTCATCAGCAAATTCAGCGTACAAAGCGGCTAATTGTGTTTCGTCAAGTGCTGGCGCTGCACGTCGAGCGCGAAACTTTAGAAATGCCAGATACTCTGCCACCTCTTTGAGTTCTGCTTCGGTGAAAGTTTTTAGCTCCGCTACAACTTGCTCTTTGATTGACAAGGCTTTTTCTCCAGCTTCAGCCGCTATCTTATGCCAGGACACTACAAATTGCATCCAAAGTCACTTAACTCTCAGTGCGTTTTGAAATATTTCCGGCGTGATGTAACGTGTGTGGTATGTCTGCCAGTCCTGCGGATGGCGGCGATAGACCTCTTCATCCTCAAGTCTGCCGGGAGGCGTAGTGTATTCCTGCTTCTCATGATACGGCAGGGGAAGCACCGTTTTAGAAAAAGTTGAGTTGTAATCGCCATCCTTGATCCAGCCGTCGCCGATGATAATGAAGTCGCGCACCCACCCTGCTGCCGGAGGTTGCGGCGCAGTGAAGCGAAACGTCATTTCGTCGCCCGCGTTCATAATCACGTAGCGGTCGTCCGCCTGTTTCAATAGCTCGCGCACGTCACCAAAGCGTGTGTAATAGCCGACGAGGTCGCGCCAGATTTGTTTTGACGATGCGATGTGGTTGTAATCCGGCACTTCCGGCGAAGAAGTATCGGGCTGGTTGATGACGGAGTAGCCGCGATAATGAAGGTCGGCCAGATCCGCGTTCAGTTTCGTCGTTCGCAGTTCTGCCTGGGGCAAACTTTGCGCCCATTCCAGCTTGTCCCAGAAAATTTCAAGGTTAGTCCTGAGGCGCACACGGCGCGGTGTGTTGGGACGAAAGACACCGGTGAGATCGAACAGGGAAATCTTCTTCCGCCCGGCAGGGAAGCCCAGATTTGGTTTGGCGACGACCCATCCGCCCTTTCCATCCGGCACTTCCAAGCTCAAGGGCGCAGGCTTGTAGCTCTGTCCCTGGCTGATGGCGACGTTGATAGATGAATCTGTCGGATGCATCCAGCCATGAGCGATTAAAAATAACGGGCCGCTCTCAGGCGCATCCGTGCCCAGATCAATTTCGACGTAATGGTCGCGCGTGATTCCCTGATACTGACCGCGCCCGAACGTGTCCAGGTACTTTTCGTCCAACTCGCTCACAACATCCGTTACGTCCTGCCCGTTGTCGTCAACTGCACGGGCGATCTTGTGCGGCGTCGAGACAGTCGTGATGGCAAGCTTCGCCGGGGGGATGACGAATCGCTCGTCCACGAAGATTTCCGTCCCTGTTGGGTGGTCAACCGCCATCAGCGCGAGTTGATCGTAATAGTAGGTCTCCCACAACTCCGCCGTGATGCGTAAATCATAGTAGCCGTCGCGCGCGGCGAGTTGGTCGCGTCCGATCTTGTACCATTCTTCGGTCGCTTCCACCCGCGCCGTGCCCAGTGTGTTGATGCGCAGACCAATCGCGGAACTCCACGGCACGGCGTCCTTCACAAACTTCATCTCATGGCCGTTATAAGCAAAGAGAAATGGACAAGAGCCTTTCAGTCTCTGTTCCGCCAGAATCGTCTCGTCGGCTTTCAAATCAAACTCGGCGCGCACAGAACCATTCGGCCAGATGATGCGGACGACATCAGCATTCGTCTGCTCGCCCAAACCGAAATGAACGAGCGGCCCTGTGATGAGTTGTTTCTGCACGAGCAGGCCGGAGCGAATCTCCATCTCGCCGCCGATGCCGAATGAATTAATGCGCTGGTCGCCCGTGGCCTGCTTGGCGCGCGGGCGCACCTGCTGCCAGTGATAATTTTTCGAGCCGCGATTGAGTAAACGAACCGGACTCAGGCGCTCTTCATTCTTCGAGATACCCAGTAAGTCGAGTCGTCCGTCTCCGTCCACATCGCTGACGGAGAAAATTCGCGCCGCGACTGCCGCGTTGAGCGGGTTGAATTTGCCGTTCTGATCGCTCAACCACACGAATCCGCCGGGACAGATGGGAGGGCAGCCAACGTCGGTTGGAGACAGATTGGCTCTGGAGACGACTAAATCAAGACTGCCGTTATTGTCTACATCCGTTGAAAAGAGGCGAAGCTCGCCTCCCGTGAAGGCCGTAGAATCAGGGACACGGGCGAGTTCTGCTACCTCCCATTCTTTTTCCTCTTTATCGGAAAGACGCAAGATAGTGCCGTCAGTCCGTAAAGCTAAAAGGTCGAGAATTCCGTCACTGTTCACATCGGCGGCGGTGATGGAAGCTATCGCTTGCAAGTCGGCAGGCATAGTTCGGGCACGAAACTGGCCGCCGCGCTCATTGGTGTAAACCTGAAGGCCGCGTGAATCGAGCAGCGCAGCGTCAGCATCGCCGTCAGCGTCAAAATCAGCCCAAAGAAAATCGCGCAGACCCGTTGATCCCTCGAACGGGCGCGCCTCTGTGAATGTCCCGTCTCCGTTGTTTCTCAACTCCGTGGAAACTCCGCCTAATGCCGGGGCAATGATGTCCATGTCGCCATCAGCTTCGACATCTGCCGACCACACGTCCAAATAGGTCAAGCCCAATGAAGAGGCCGGTAGTTTGGTTTGTGCGGTGACATCGGTGAAGGAATTGGGATTGTCCTGTTTGAAGAAGCGCAGCCCGCCCGCGCCCGCCAGCACGAGGTCTGTCTTGAAGTCGTAGTTGAAATCTACGGCGAGAATCCCATGAGGCGTCGGAGGCGTCGCATTCGAGCCGCCGGGAAAGGGAAGCGTTGCGCCGCTCAATAGACGCACCTCGCGCCCGTTGGCGACGGCGACCACCGGCGCGCCTTCGCCGTCGAGAGAGATTGCGCCGATCCAGTCCCACTTGCCCGATTGAAATTCGGCGATTGGCTCTGCGTTGAAAGTTAAAGCTTCGTCGGGTGGTGCGGGCGTGAAGACAGGATTTTCGAGACGAAGAAATTGCGTGAAAGGTTCAGCGTCTTCGCCGGGCTGCATTTTGACGGCAGAGAGGCTATTCCGGTATTCGGGGACGCGGACGAGAACGTTACGAAGAAACGCGACGCGCGTCGCAGCAGCGCGTGTGTCTGCGCTAGACACGGCATCCTGCAAAGCTTTGACTTGCTGTTGGACTTCCACAGGCCACGCGCCCGCGCGTTCACCGATGCGCGCCACCAAAGATTTGAGCGTCGCGGCATCATTGCGCTTGGCCGCGATGCGTGTCGCTTCCAACTGGACGGCGAGATTGTCAGGCTGTAGCTCAAGAATCCGTGAGAGCAGTTTTTGAACTTCGCCAGCAGTTGCTTCATCATTCTGGCGTTCGATTTCCTCCGCGAGCATGTAGATCGCTTTCAGGTTTTTCGGATCAAGCTCGATGCTCTTTCGCAGGTTGTTGATGGATTCCGTAAACCGCCCGCGATTGCTTTCCATGATGGCGAGCAGAACATGAACACGCGAGTTATCGGGCGCAAGCGAGCGCGCCTTCTCTAATTTCTCGGCAGCCTTGTCCAGGTTTCGCTGGCGCAGACTGAGCAACCCTAAGTTAGCCCACGATGCTGGCTCGTCCGGCGCAAGCTCGGTCGCCTTCGTCAATTCCGCTTCAGCGCGCACGTCGTCGCCAACCTGGAGCGCGGCCAAACCCACATAAAAAGCGCGCACGGTGTCGTTGTATTCTTTGGTGGATTTCGCGGGCAGTTGCGATGCGCTCCGGCATCCCATCAGGCAGAGAGCCATGAGCAGAAAGAGAGCGAAGAAAAGATTGAGTTGACGAGAAACAGCGAAACAAAGGCGCATGAATAGAAGTTACTTTCAGAGGATGCAAATGAAGGCACGTCGCAGCGTGCCAACCGGGGCGTGCGACGCGCAACGCGCGCTTCATACTTAACAGGCTCATGTTATAACATAACAGAGCAAAGGTTGTCAGAAGGGCTTGGCCGCCCATCGAACATGTCCAGATTGAACATTTGAAATTTAGAATCCGGGCTCAACTCAGGTGGCCGCTAACGCGGCGGATTTACGTGCCTGCTTCAGATTATTTGCTTTAGCTGCTAATGAAGGAAGAGAAATTATCCTCGAAGACTCGTCTTCTTCCCATCTTCGTTCTGATTCTGCTGGTGGCTCTGTGGTGGATGCTCTCGCTTCTTGGCATCTACCCGGAGTCGGCGTTTCCGTCTCCGCAGGCGGTCGTGCGCGGGTTCGGCGAAGAGTTCAAAGCGGGGCGACTGTTTGATGACCTGATTGCATCACTCTATCGCGTCCTGACAGGCTTTGCGCTCGCCGTCGCTCTCGGCGTGCCATTGGGTCTGATGCTGGGGCATCGCGCGCGGGCGCGGGCGGCGCTGCTGCCAACGGTCAACTTCTTCCGCAATCTCTCACCGCTCGCGTGGATTCCGTTTGCGATTCTCTGGTTCGGCATCGGCGATAAGCCCGCAATCTTTCTGATCTTTATGGCCTCGTTCTTTCCGCTGGTGCTCGCCACGATTGCTGCCGTGGCGAGCATCCCCGCAGTTTTCTTTCGTGTCGCGCAGAACTACGGTTATCGCGGCGCGGAACTGTTGACGAAAGTGACGCTCCCGGCAATCGTGCCGCAGGTCATCACAGCTTTGCGCATCACTGCGGGGCTGGCCTGGGTGGTGGTCGTCGCGGCGGAGATGATTGCGGGACAGGATGGCTTAGGATTCGCCATCTGGGATTCGCGCAACGGGCTGCGCGTAGACTTGCTGGTCGTCAATATGATCGTCATCGGCTTCATCGGCGTAGTGATTGATCGCCTGCTGTTGCAGTTGACTAAAATTCCAAGCGTGCGCTGGGGCTATGAAAGATAAACCGCTCATTGTTGAAGCCATCTCGCGGTCGTTCGGCGAGGTTGAAGTCCTGCGCGATTTTTCGCTCGACATCAACGGGGGAGAGTTCGTCGCCATCGTCGGGCCGTCGGGCTGTGGCAAGACGACGTTGCTTAATCTGCTGGCAGGTTTCGATAAGCCGTCTGCCGGGCGCGTGGTCAGCCGTGGGCGAGTGCGGATGGTCTATCAGCAGGATGGATTATTCCCCTGGCGCACGGTGGCGGAGAATATCCAGATGGGGCTGCGCCACTTCAAGGACGAAGCGGCGCGCGAGCGCGAATTGAAAGAGATGCTGGCACTCATCGGTCTTGAAGGCTTTGAGGATTCATATCCGCACCAGCTTTCGGGCGGCATGCGCCAGCGTGTCGAGTTGGCACGCGCGCTCGCAGGAGACACGGAGACGCTGCTGCTCGACGAGCCGTTTTCGTCGCTCGACTATCTGAAGCGACTACGCCTCAGACGCGAGTTGGTGCGACTGCTGACGGAGCGTCCGCGCACGGTCGTGCTCGTCACGCACGACATTGAAGAGGCGGCGCAGCTTGCAGATCGTGTGGTCGTGCTCTCGGAACGCCCGGCGCGCATCCGCTGCGAGCTGCAACTTGAGTTGGAACGACCGCGCGACCCGACGCACCCGGAAGTGGTCGAGGCGATGCACCGCATTCTGACAGTCCTCGGATTGGAACAGGATTCATCATTTGATGAAAACTTGACATTACAGTCGTCTGCTCTATAGTCGGGACATAAGTCTCCCGATAGTTTTGTCCGAAAAAGGTTGCTCCTCGATTCATAGTTAGAAACCATTTTTTCACCCAAACCACAGATGAAGACCTTCCAGTGTTTCTCCGTCTTGATAATTGTCCTGGTTGGAACTCTGCTGGCGACCCTCACGGGCAGCACGCAAATCCAAACTCCGAATGCGCAACAGTCTTCGCAGGCCACACGCGAGGACGCCTACCGCGCCAATAATCTCGGCGTTGCATTGCTCGAGCAGTACAAGTACAAAGAGGGCGCTGAAAGCTTCACGCGCGCTTTGCAGCTTGACCCGAAACTGCAACTGGCGCGCATCAATCTGAGCATCGCGCTCTTCAACGTGCCAGACCTCGTGGGCGCGCAGCGCGAGGCGGAAAAAGCCGCCGCCGCAAATCCGAACGCCCCGCAGCCTGCTTACATTCTCGGCCTCATCGCCAAATCGCAGAACCGCACGGAAGACGCCATCGCGTCCTTCCAAAAAGTTCTGAAAATTGATCCGCGCGATACGGGCGCGAATGTTAACCTTGGCCAACTCTACGCGCAGCAGAAAAAGTACGCGGAAGCCATCGCAGCCTTTCGCACTGCGATTGCGGTCGAGCCTTATAACATGACCGCTCTTTACAATCTGGGGCTGGCGTTGACACGCAATAATGAGCGCGCGGAAGGCCAGCAAATGATTCAGCGCTTCCAGCAACTACGCCAGAGCGGAGCGGGCACGACCATCGGGCAAAACTATCTGGAACAGGGGCGCTATGCGGAAGCAGTCGCTTCGACAGGCGCTGAAGCCGAGCTGGTTGATCGCGCCGTGCCCGATGTGAAGTACACGGACGCGACCGAGAGCATGTTGCCGCCAACGGGCGCGACAGTCGGCGGCGCATCGAACAATCCAGCGCCAGCGCTCGGCAGTAGTTTGCAGGGAGGCGTGACCGATGCCACGGAGCGCGACATGGCCGCCGCGCTCGGCGGTGGAGTAACGCTTTTCGATTACGACATGGACGGCGACCTCGATCTGCTGTCGGTTGCGCCCCTTGAGTCTCGCCTCTTTCGCAATGACGGTGGCAAGTTCTTGGACGTGACGGATAAGGCTGGAGCGTTGAGCGTGAAATCGAGCGGCTTCGGCGTCGGGGCTGTGGCGGGCGATTATGACAACGATGGAAAGCCTGACCTCTTCATTCTACGCACAGGCGGCGCGAGCGCGCTTTATCATAATGACGGCGAGGGAAAGTTTTCGGATGTGACGAGCGCGGCAGGGATTCCGCGCTATCCTTATTTCTCCATCTCGACCGCCTTCGTTGACGCGGATCACGACGGAGACCTGGACATCGTCATCGCTGGCTTCATTGATCTCTCCAAACCGCGCGGCGCGAATGCCTCGCCGAGCTTACCCGAAGATTTCGCGGGCGCGCCGAACATGCTCTTGCGAAACGACGGCACGGGAAAGTTCACGGACGTGACGGCGACTGCGAAGATCGGCGCGATGATGAATCACGCAGTGGCGATTGTTCCAACCGATTACGACAATCGTCGTGATATAGATTTGCTCGTCGTCAACTACGGCGCGCCATCTGACCTTTTCAGCAACCAGCGCGACGGCAGTTTCCGCAACGTCGGGAGCGAAGTCGGCCTCGATGCACAGGGGCACGGCACTTCTGTGGCGGCGGGTGATGTCAACAAAGACGGCTTTACAGATTTCTTCTTCGCGGGCGCGGACGCCGCCGGATTGTTCGCCATCAGCGATGGGCAGGGAAGATTCAAGACTACGGGAGCGCCGCCTGCCACGAAGGGGGCCAGCGCAACTCAGTTTCTGGATTATGACAACGATGGATTGCTCGACTGCGTGATGCTGACGAGTGCGGGCTTGCTCGTCTTGCGAAACGTAGGCGGCGAGTGGGCGGACGTGTCAGCGCGGGCGTTTCCGTTGACCTTCGCGGCGGCAATTGATGCTTCAACCCGCACGCTCGCATCGGGTGATTTAGACAATGACGGCGACACTGATCTGGTGCTGCGCTCAAGCTCAGGCAATTTGAAAATCGCGCGCAATGATGGCGGAAACACAAACCGCAGCCTGCGCGTTAATTTGTTCGGCAAGGTCAGCAATCGAAGCGGCGTCGGGGCTAAGGTTGAAGCGCGAGCCGGAAGTCTCGTGCAAAAGCTGGAAACCTATTCGGCCACGCCTTCGCCTGCTCCGGCAGATGTCGTCTTCGGTCTGGGAAAGCGCGCCGTGGCGGACGCCGTGCGTGTGCTCTGGCCTGCCGGAATCGTGCAGGCTGAGACAGAGGTTGCGGCGCGCGGCGCTGACCCGAAGAAGACGGCGACCACGCTGCCCGTCACAGAGCTTGATCGCAAGCCATCCTCTTGCCCTTATCTTTATACGTGGAATGGCAAGCGGTTCGAGTTCATCACGGATTTCATGGGCGGCGGCGAGATGGGTTACTGGGAAGCACCGGGGCACTACAACACGCCCGACCCGGATGAGTATGTCCGCATTCGTGGCGACCAGTTGAAGGAGCGCAACGGACGTTTTGAGCTTCGCGTCACCAATGAGCTTGAAGAAGTTCTCTACGTTGATCGCCTGCAACTAATCGCGGTCGCGCACCCCATCGGCGTTGAAGTTTATCCGAACGAAGGAATGACCAGCCCGCCGCGTCCTTCCAAGCTCTACGTCACGAAAGATGCGCGCCCTCCGCTTGCGGCTGTGGACGAGCACGGCCACGACGTTCTCGCGCGCATCGCCAAAGTTGATCGCCAGTACCCGGACGACTTCCCACTCGACCGCATTCGCGGCTATGCGGGCGAGCACAGTCTGACGATGAAGCTCGACAAAGATGGGCGAGGGGGGCGCACGCTTCTGCTCCTGACCGGCTGGACGGATTACGCATTTTCGAGCGACAACGTCGCGGCCTCGCACGCCGGACTTGAGACGAAGCTGCCCGCGTTGCAAGTCAAAGATACCGAGGGAGAGTGGCGCACGGTTATCGAAGATATAGGCATTCCGGTCGGGCGACCGCAGACGGTGACGGTTGATCTGACCGGAAAATTCCTCTCGGCGAGCCGCGAGGTCCGCATCCTGACGAACATGCGAATCTACTGGGATCAGATTCTCGTTGATACTTCTAATAGCATCACGCCGCATCTCATGGTGCGTCTTAATCTGTTGCAGGCAAATTTAAGCTGGCGAGGTTATTCGCGCGAAGTCACGCCGGACGGGCGCGAGCCTTTCAGCTATGATTACGAGCAGGTCTCTTTCACTGCGCCCTGGAAGGTAGTGCCGGGTCGCTACACGCGCGAGGGAAACGTGAGCGAATTGCTGTCAAAGACGGACGACATCTTCGTCATCGCGCGTACAGGCGATGAGCTGAGCCTTTCGTTCGACGCCACCAGGTTGCAGGGGCTATTGCCTGCGGGCTGGACGCGAACCTTCCTGCTCTACTCCGACGGCTTCAGCAAAGAGATGGACATCAACTCGGCCAGCCCCGATCAGGTCACGCCGCTTCCATTTCACGGCATGAGCCGTTACCCGTACCGCGCACCCGAAGCCTATCCAATGACCGGGGAGCGCCGCGCTTACATGGATAATTACAATACGCGAATCGTCGCATCACCAATAACTACGTTAGTGACAAGTGACAAGTAACAGGTGACAAGAGAAAACTTTCTTTCCTGTCACCTGTCACTTGTCACCTGTCCCGGCTTTTAGATTTATGGAACACATCAGATATTCAGTCGCAGCATGTCAAACGGATTTGTCGAATCCGATTGAGCGGAAGCAAATGCGCGCTAACACGGATCGCATGCTTTCGATGATTGATTCGGCGGTGGCGGGCGCTGCGCCGTTTCTGCCGGTGCGTCTCGTCGTCTTCCCGGAGTTTGCGCACGCTGCTCCGGTTTTTCCGACAGTTGCGGAGTTGATTGAAAAACTAGCGGTGCGAATCCCTAACGAGCACACCGAGCGACTCGAACAGAAAGCGCGCGAGTACGACATCTACATTCAGAGCGGCTCGATGCTGGAGGTGGATGCGAAGTGGCCCGATGTGGTTTTCAATACGACCTGCCTGATTGGGCCTGAAGGGATTTTGTATAAATACCGGAAGGTCAACACGTGGATTCCGTATGAAGTCCACGCGAGCCCGCACGATCTGGAAGGCTACGACGAGCCTCTATTTCCGGTTGCCGACACAGCGATTGGGCGCATCGGCTGCGCGATCTGCTACGACTGGCTGTTCCCGGAAGCAATTCGTCAGTTGGCGGCCAACGGCGCGGAGGTGTTGGTGCGCGTCTCGGCGTACATGGACCCCTGGGGCGCGACCGAGCCAATGGACTGGTGGACTGTGGTCAATCGCTGCCGCGCGCTTGAGAACACGGCTTACGTCGTCGCAGCCAACCAGGGTGCAAGCCTCAAGCATTACCCGCCGTATTCATGGCCGGGCGGAAGTCAGGTCGTTGATTACGACGGACGCATTCTCGCACAGGCCAGTCCGGGGCCGGGCGAGAGAATCGTCGTCGCGCCCGTTGACATCACGGCGCTCAGGCACGAGCGCGCCGTCAGGCGCGGGCATCACATGCTCGCGCATCTTCGGACAGAGGCTTACCCGGTGTATGGCGAGCACAGGTATCCGCCGAAGCTTGACGAAAACGATGCTGAATCGAATCAGCTTTCGTATGAGCGGAATAATCAGTTGATTGACGAAGCAAAGCTGCGTCTCAGCAAGCGTCTTCAGGATTAAATGAAGGAGCCGAAGATAATGAAAAACAGGATCATCAAAAATGTATTGCTGGGGATAGTCATCGCACTCGTCGCAACATATTTGTTTCCGGGAGTGCTCTTCTTCTTCCTTGAAGGGCCGAAAGGTCTGCTGGTGATATTCTCCCTCCTCCCTTTGTATGGTCTCTTCTATACGTTCTGGTTGGTGATACCTTTAGGCGTGGCGCTGGGAATGTTGATTCCGCGAATGGCCAGTGGGAAAGATCGTTGGACGGCTGCGCTGCATGGGGCTGGCTTCGGTGCGTTGGCCGGATTAGTCTCCGTTTTTTGTTTTACCTCCGTCTTCCGTCTAGGGCCGGGGGTGGATGTCCTCTGGATTTCCGTCATAGCTTACTGCGCGTTATGGGTGGGCGGATATGCTTTCTACTGCGCGCGAGGTCAGAGCTTATACAGGTAGTAGCGAGTTGCAGAACAAAGTAAGGCGAGAAACGATCCACTAAGTTACACGAAGAGACACGAAGACGATAAATGTTTAGTGTCGCTTCGTGTTATTTCGTGGATCGTTCCCCATTCTTTTATTGTGCAACTTGAGAGAGTCTCCGATTTTCTTACATGAGTTTTTCCCATCACTTCACCAAGCACCGCCTGCGCCTCATACTAGCGGCATTGACGCTTTCATTCCTTCACGGCGCTCATACGGTCGTGGCTCAAAAGCCGACGCCGACACCGACGCCTGCGCCCCAGCGCACGGGACGCGCCTACGGCGGCAGCGAGGCAAAAGGGCCGCCTCCGCCGCCGGGGCCGCAAGCGCCTTCGCCCGTGACGTTCACAGATATTACGGCGCAGGCAAAAATCGATTTCAGGCAAGCGGCCTCGCCCACGTCGCAAAAGTACCTGCTGGAATCGATGGGCGGCGGGGTGGCGATGTTTGACTATGATAATGATAATCGTCTCGATCTCTACTTCACCAACGGAGCGCGTCTTGATGATCCCATGCCGAAAGGCTCTAGCCCGGACAAGCGCGACCCTAAATTCTGGAATCGTCTCTATCATCAGAAACCGGACGGCACGTTCGAGGATGTGACGGAGCGTGCAGGCGTGAAAGGCGAAGGCTATTCGATGGGTGTCGCGGCGGGCGATTACGACTCGGACGGGTTCTGCGATTTTTATGTGACGGCGTATGGCTCTAACCACCTCTATCGTAATCGCGGCGACGGAACGTTTGAGGACGTAACGAAGAGAGCGCACGTTACTGCTGGCGGTTGGAGCACGAGCGCGGGTTGGCTGGATTACGACCACGATGGAAGGCTCGACCTTTTCGTCGCGCGCTACGCCGATTGGGATTTCGAGAAAGGCTCTATTTACTGCGGCGATCCGCGTCCGGGTTTCCGCGCCTACTGTCACCCGGATAACTTCAAAGGCGCGTCGAACCTGCTCTTTCATCAAAAAGCGGACGGCACGTTTGAAGACGTATCGGCACAATCAAAAATCACAGACCCAAACGGAAAAGGGCTGGGAGTCGCGTTCGCGGATTTTGATAACGACGGGTGGACGGATATTCTCGTCGCCAATGACAGTGTGCGGCAACAGCTTTATCGTAACAAGGGCGATGGCCAGTTTGAAGAGTTAGCATTGATGGCCGGGGTTGGTTACGACGAAAACGGGAAGACGTTTGCGGGGATGGGCGTTGACGCGCGTGATTACGACAACGATGGATTGCCGGACATTTTCATCACCGCGCTGTCGAACGAAACCTATCCGCTCTATCGCAACAACGGCGACGGCTCGTTTACCTACACGACCAACTCGACGGGCGTCGGCCAGATTACGCTTCTTTATTCCGGGTGGGGCACGCGCTTTTTCGATGCGGACAATGACGGCTGGCTGGACATCTTCGTCGCGCAGGGACATGTGCTCGATACGATTGAGAAAACTTCTGCTTATTTGAAATATAAACAGACGCCGCTCTTGATGCGGAACACCGGCAAGGGATTTGTCAATGTCTCGCTGAGTGCCGGGCAGCCCTTTAGTCAACCGATTGCCGCTCGCGGCGCGGCGTTCGGTGATCTGGACAATGACGGTGATACGGATATTGTAATTGGAGTCGTCGAAGGCTCGCCCGTCATCTTGAGAAACGACGGCACGCGAAACCACTGGCTGGGTGTGACGCTCACGGGCGCGAAGTCGAATCGCAACGGGCTTGGCGCGCGAATCACTTTGACGGATGGCAGCGGGCGACAGCAAGCGCATGAAGTGACGAGCGCAGGCAGCTATCTTTCGTCAAATGACCCGCGCCTCATCTTTGGCATCGGAACGGCGACGAGCATCAAAGCTGTGGAGGTGCGCTGGCCGGGAGGCCGCACTCAGCGCATCACGAACCCGTCGCCTGATCGTTACCTGACGATTAAGGAACAGGATGCGACAGCGAAAGAATAAGACAGGAGACAGAAGTTAGTAGTTAGGAGTCAGAAGTCAGAATGAGCATTGCTAACGCTATGCATAAGTTTTTAGCCCCGTCAGGGGCGTGTGAATTTAGCCCAGCACTTCAGTGCTGGGTTAAGAAGCAGGAACTGAAAGAGAGTCCCGGCGGGACGACTGAAGATAAAAGTCACGCATTTGTTCAGTCGTCCCTACGGGACTCAGACCTATCTCCTGATTTCATTCCCAGCACTGAAGTGCTGGGCTATTATCAAGAGTCCCTGACGGGACTCCATAAGCTTTATCATGTGCGGTCAATACTAGCCAACAGCTTCTTCCTTTCCAACGTCATCTCTTTCTTCACTGTTTTCATCTTCGCTTGCGCGCCTCTGGCCGTCGTCGCGCAGACGCCAACACCTTCTCCCACTCCGACGCAGCAGATGGGCGGCGTCTCTACGGGAGCGGCCATTAATTATACTTCGCGGCGCACGGTCGGCATCACTGATGCCAATGCTCCGGTTGTCTTTGAAGACATCACAGCACAAACCGGGCTGCAATCTTTTATTCATCGCTCAGGCGGCCATGCGAAAGATTACATTGTCGAGACACCATCGGGCGGAGTCGCCATCTTCGACTATGACGGTGACGGGCGGCCAGACATTTACCTCGTCAACGGCTCAACCTTTGCCGCGATGCAGGGCAAGGAAAAACCGCCACGCGCCGCGCTCTTTCGCAACAAGGGCAACTGGCAGTTTGAAGATGTGACGGAGAGGGCGGGTGTGGCGAACGAGCGCTGGGGATTCGGTGTCGCCGTCGGCGACTACGACAATGATGGTCGCCCGGATATGTACGTCGGCAACTTCGGCGTCTCGCGCCTTTATCACAATAATGGTGACGGCACGTTCACGGATGTGGCGGAGAAACTGGGCGTGGCGCGCAAAGGCTGGAGTACGGGAGCAACGTTCGGCGATTACGACAATGACGGAAGGTTAGACCTGTTCGTGCCGGGCTATCTGGATTTCGATTTGAATAATTTGCCGCCCAACCCGAGCGAAGCTGGCAAGCCCGGCGGCACGGGAAAAAACTTCTGCCAGTTTCGCGGCACTCCCGTGATGTGCGGGCCGCGCGGTCTGAAAGGCGAGGGCGACACGCTCTATCATCAGAAGGCGGACGGCACGTTTGAAGATGTCAGCCTGAAGGCGGGCGTCAACGACCCGGGAAAGTTTTACGGCTTTACTTCCGCTTTCATTCATGCGGACGATGATGACCTGCTCGATTTGATCGTCGTCAACGATTCGACTCCGAAATTGTTTTATATCAATAAAGGCGACGGAACATTTGAAGAAGTCGGCTACCCGGCGGGCGTGGCCTTGAATGAGAACGGGCGCGAACAGGCCGGGATGGGGCTCGGCATCGGCGATTACGATAATGATGGCCGCATTGATTTCTACGTCACAAACTTTTCGGATGATTCAAACACGCTCTATCACAACGATGGCGGCGGCAACTTCACGGACGTTACTTTTCAGGCAGGGCATGGCGAGGCGACGATTCCTTTCCTGGGCTGGGGCACGAGTTTTATAGATTACGATAATGATGGCTGGAAGGATGTCCTTGTGGCTAACGGCCATGTCTACCCGGCGGTGGACGAGCATCAATGGGGAACGAGCTTCGCGCAGCAGCTCTTGCTATTTCGCAATCTTGGAACGGGCAGGTTCGGGCGCGTTGGCGCAGCGCCCGGAAGCGGGCTGGCCATCGCTCTCCCGGCGCGCGGGCTGGCCGTCGGCGATCTGGACGGCGATGGGCGACTTGACGCTGTCGTCAACAATATTGATACGAGACCGACTGTGCTCAGAAACGCAACCAAACAGGCCGCGCACTGGCTCTCGCTGCGATTGATCGGCGACGTGGCGAAAAAGAGTCCGAAGGATGCAGTTGGCGCGATTGCCTTTGTGACCATCGGCAAGATGCGCCAGCGTCAGGATGTCATTAGCGGCGCGGGCTACGCTTCACAGAACGATATGCGCCTACATTTCGGCCTCGGGGCAGCGACCAAAATTGATAAGCTTGAAATCGTCTGGCCGAATGGGACGACGGAGACAATCAATGTTCCCGGCGTGGATCGTGTCCTGACCATCGTGCAGGGTAAAGGCGTTTCCGGCAAGTGAGCCGGTGAAGCGATGAACTGAAAGACAAAAGCTTTTCAGTTCATCGTTCAGCGTTCCTCATCCATTGTTTCTTAAAATATTCTCGTCGCATCGGGGCAAAAAAGTTGTATGATGCGTTCTCCTCGCTTTTCGGAATGAGCCAGCGGTCAGACCTTTTTCTCTTTTTCTTCTTTTTTTGAGCTTACATGCCGGGCGGCATTCTGCCATTCCCTGATTCGAGACTGATTCCGCCTGACGGGAGCGTACCCTGTGCGTCGAATTGATCTGACAAGAGTGCAAGCCGCGCGCGCCAACACGATCCGCGACATCAACCGGCAGATCGTGCTCAACTACGTGCGCGAAAAAGAACCAATCTCTCGTGCGGACATCGCACGCGAAACCGAATTGCAGCGTTCCACCGTCTCGACCATCGTCGATGCTCTTCAGGCCGACGGCCTGATTGAAGAAATCGGGGCTGGCGAATCCACAGGGGGACGCCGTCCGACGCTTCTCAGAATTCGCACTTCGGGCGTGATGGCTATCGGCGTTGACATCACCCCGTCGCAAACCATCATCGCCACCAGCAATCTTGCGGGACGCGTGCTCGAACAGGAGAAATTTCCGACCGATCCTCAATTCGAGAAGACGATCCGGCGCGTCGTTGATTGTGTGCAGGCGATGGCTTGTAAATACAAAGGCTCGATAGAGGCCGTCGGAGTCAGTCTGCCGGGGCTGGTTGATACGGCCATGAGCCGTGTGCTCTACGTTCCGTATTTCAAATGGCGCGACTTAGAGATTGCCGAAATCATTACTAACGCCACAGGACTGGACGTGACGGTTGAGAACGACGCGAACGCGGCTGCGCTGGCAGAGTTGTGGTTCGGTCGCCCGGAGGTCAGCCAGATCAGAGACTTCGTCATGGTGCTGGTGGCCGAAGGCATCGGGACGGGAATCGTTTTCGACGGGCAAATATATAAGGGGCAGTACAGCGCGGCTGGCGAGTTCGGCCACATGATTATCGGGCAGGGAGCGCCCGTGGCCTGTTCCTGCGGCAACTACGATTGCTGGGAGGCTTTCTCTTCAGAGCGCGCCGCGCTGGCGCGTTACCAGCAGATGAGGAGCGCCAGCGCCAACACTCACCCGAGCGACTTCACAGAATTGGTCGAGCGGGCGCTTGGCGGCGAACGTGCTGCGGAAGATGCTTTGCTTGAAACGGCGCACTATCTCGGCATCGGCATCTCGAATCTGATTGTCGGCTTCAGTCCAGAGGCCGTGATCGTTGGCGGACGCATCGCTCGCGCCTGGTCGCTCGTGGCCGATGCTCTGGGTGAAACCGTCGAGCGAAGCATCAGGCGCGGCCTGCCTTCAGCGCGCATCCTGGCCTCAACCCTGGGCGACCCACCGACATTGCTGGGAGCTTTGAGCCTCGTTCTCGCCAATAAATTCGCCTCCGCCTCTGCCGCCTGAGCGCCCCTTAGCCTGAAACCTTTTTTACCGCCAGAGCCAGAAAAGTGTTGACAGCCCGCCAAAACTGTATTAATTATTACTTCGTTCGGTAAGGCAACAAACTTCAATCGCCGTTACTTTTCAGTTAATTCGACAAAATCCAAGAGCCTGAGCGTGGTGAACTCCGCCTCCGGCTATAAATCTATTGTTGAGCGCGAAACAAATACTTTCGCCGCTTGCGCGGTGAAAGTGCAACCGTTAACTCTTCTGCTCGCACACGAGGTCCAGCCATGACGACAAACCGGAGAATCACACATCTTCTCCCTGAGGTCAGTGTCCTAGTTTTATTGCTCGCCGTCTTCGCGCTTCCGGCATTTGCCCAAACCAATAAAGGAACGATTAAAGGAACTGTGACGGATCAGACCGGAGCGGTCGTTCGCGATGCTGCCGTTACGGCCACAAACGTTGATACGAATGCTGAACGCACGGTCAACACCGGCGACGATGGAACGTATGAATTTCCATTGCTGGACCCTGGTAAATACAACCTGACCGTCAAAGCGTCCACCTTCCCGGACACGACGCAGGAAAACGTCATCGTGCAGACCGCCAGCACTCAGGTGGTGGATGTTGTAATGACGGCTGGACAAGTAGGAGGCAATGTGACGATCACTGCGGCAGCGCCGCTGGTGCAGTCAGAGACCAGTGACCTCGGCACGGTCATCACCGGCAAGCAGATCACAGACCTGCCCATCCCGCAACGCAACTTTACGCTGCTCGCCACGCTCTCGCCCGGCGTTAGTCGCCCCTTCGTGGGTGTCATCGGCGGCGGCGGGAATTTCGAGGCGGGCGGCAATCCCACCGGCACGTCAACTGAATCAACGCGCTTCCGTGAGTCAGGCGGCTCGGTCCTGGTTGTCAACGGCGCGCGCCCGACCAATAACAACTTTACGCTTGACGGGACGGATAACAACGAAGGGCAGTTCGGCCAGATCGGTATCTACCCGCCCCCGGATGCCATCGCGGAGTTTAAGATTCAGACCAGCGTTGCCCCAGCCGAAGGCGGGCGAGCGGGCGGCGGCATCATCAGCACGACGACGAAGTCGGGCACTAACAGCCTGCACGGCAGTGCCTATGAGTTTTATCAGGGACGCATCCTGAGCGCGCTCAGCTTCAGAGAAAATCCGAACTCGCTGGCGAACCGGAACACGCACCAGTTCGGCGGCACTGTCGGCGGCCCGGTCTTCCTGCCGCGCCCAGGCGAAGGCACACCCTATTTTTACGATGGGCGCAATCGAACCTTCTGGTTCCTGTATTACGAAGGCCAGCGCAACTCGACGCCCTCGACCACTGGCGACTTCGGCTTCGTCAGCGTCCCAACCACGAGAATGCGCGTCGGCGACTTCGGCGAGTTGCTCCAGCCCGGCACTGCTATGCCCTTTAACACAGTCAGGGGCCCGGTCGTCGCGCCCATTGGCACGGTCTTCTGCGCCAACGGCTTCGCTGCTACGGGCAATGACATACGCAACTGCGGCCAGACGCTCTCGCGCGCGGCCTTGAACATCTTTCAAGCCTACCCGCTCCCGACCGTCACGAACAGAATCTTTGACAACTTCGCCACCAACCGTAAGGAGAAGTATAACCGCGACGGCTTAGGATTGAGGTTCGACCATAACATCGGCCAGACCGACACGATTTTCTTCGCTTACAGCAAAGACGAGAGTTCTCGCGCCCGTGACAACAATTTCCCGATTGGCTCTTCGCCCACCAGCAAGGATTTGCCCTCGGGCTTCGGCGCTGGCGATGAGTTCGGCAACTCGCGTGGCGTTCGCCTCGGCGAGACGCATACTTTCTCGCCGTCCGTCATCAACGAAGCGCGCTTTGGCGCGACACGCGTCGAGATCGGCATCTTCAATACCGGCGTCGGCGGCGCGGGCGGTTACGACCCGAACATCTCGGCTGCCCTCGGCGTTGCCAACGCCAACGTCTGCGGCGAATGCACGGGCGCAATCCTGCTCGGCATTGAAGAGCCGTTCCAGCGCGGTCGTCAGAACCAGTTGGAGTTCATCGGCGATGGCGGCCCATTCTATTTCACCTCAAACAACTTCAGCTTCGCCGACGCGCTGACCTACGTTCGCGGCTCGCACGTCTTCAGGTTCGGCGGCGACTACCGCGTCCGCCAGAACAGCAACTTTGACGCGGGACGCGCCGGGGCTATTAAGGGACAGTACCAGTACGGCACAGGCGTCGGCGGCTTCATCTCAGGCAACTATGGCGGCACACCCATCGGGCCGGAAGACTCCGGCTCCGGCGGCGCTAATTTCCTGCTCGGCTATGAACCAGCTTTCACCAGCCGTGGCACGCCGGGCACTCCCCCCTTCCTGTCGAACAAGGAGATATCCTTCTTCGGTCAGGACGATTGGAAAGTCAGCCCGACCCTGACGCTCAACCTCGGCCTGCGCTGGGACCTCTTCACGCAGCCCGTCGAGCGTTACAACAATCAATCAAACTACAATCCGGCCAACGACACGCTGACGCGCGCCGGTGATAATGCACCGACTGGTCGTGACCTTGTGAATTCAGACATGAACAACTTCGGACCGGCCATCGGCTTCGCATGGAGCGGCTTGAAGAGCGATAAGACGGTTGTCGTCCGTGGAGGCTATGCCCTCAAGTATGCAGTGGACACCCCAGGCATCCCCGGCATCCTCCAGTCCAACCCGCCGAGTGGTGGCAGCTACGGGTGCGGCAGACTCGACTATGGCACGCCAGCTTGCCCGCAACTTCCGGCTTTCTTCAACCTCGATACGGGCATCCCGTTTCCGCTGGTGAACAATACCACCACGCCGGGACAGACCTTCTCGGCCCCGGCGGGCAGCAACCTTGTCTACGTCAATCCAAACATCTCTAACGAAATGTTCCACCAGTTCAATCTGATAACGCAGTGGGAGTTTCGCCCGAACTGGCTGGCGGAGGTCGGCTATGTCGGCAGCCGTGGGCGCAACCTGCTCGTCGTGCGGAACATCGGCAACAACTCCAGCGGCATTCCCGGCTCGCGCCAGATAACGAATCGCAGCATCGTTTCGACGGTCGAGTACACCGGCAAATCATGGTACGACAGCTTGCAGTCGAAACTTGAACGTCGCTTCACGGGCGGCCTGTCACTCATTTCGACTTACGTTTGGTCGCACGCGATTGATAATTCGCCGGGCAACTTTTGCACGGGCGGCACGGGACCAAGCACCTGCGGCTTCGCCAACCCCTTGCGTCCCGAACTCGACAAAGGCAACGCCGACTTTGATGTTCGCCACCGCTTCAACTTTGCGAGCGTGTGGGATTTGCCATTCGGGAGAGGACGCCACTACTTACGTGACATCTCGCGCCCGCTTAACTTGTTGGTCGGCGGCTGGCAGCTCAACACAGACATCACTATTCAGAGCGGCCCGCCATATTCTGTCTTCGCCGGTGGCGTTCGCGCCGACGTCATTGGCGATCCGACGCCCACATCTGACCAGCGCGCGCGCGGGCTGGAGCTTAACCCGTTGGCGTTCCGTCCGGCGGTCACACCCGTCTTCGCCACTGACCCGACAGGGCCGAAGTTCGGCAGCCTCGGTCGCAATGTCTTTCGTGGCCAGCGGCAGGAATTCGTGAACGCCTCGCTCTTCAAGAACCTTCATGTCACAGAATCGTTCACCGTCCAGTTCCGCGCGCAGGCCTACAATCTGTTCAATCACGTGAATAGATTCCGCCCGGAAACCAACCTGACCAGCGGCAACTTCGGCATAGATACTTCCGAGCAGCGCCGCCGCCAGCTTGAGTTCGGGATGAGGCTGCTGTTCTAACATTGGGCTCGGACAGAAGTTCATCTGAGCAAATAGCAATAGGTGGAGGGCGTCCTGCGCAGAGGACGCCCTCTGCTTTAATTACAGGGTGTGCGGCAGAGAGCGCAGGCGGTGTTGCTTGAGTTCACTATCGAAAGAGTTTAATTTATCAGCGTCTCTCCTTCGCCCCTGACGTTAAATCTTTTCAGCCCGCCGCGAACTCGTGTTCGCGTGCGATGCCCGCCCGGAAGTTTTCGATGAGTGCGAGCGCACAAATATTCAGTCGCCGGATGTTGAAGTGCGTGGCGACATGCGCCATCGCGCTCCATTCGGCAGCGGCGCTGGCGCAAGATCGGAGCGGGTCTGTTCCTCCGGCGCAGGTCATGCAGGTGGTCGAGCGCGTGCGGCAACAGGCTGATGACGAAAGCACGCACGCGCAGGCGCTCGCACTCGGTGGCGCACTGCTCCGTGAGGCTCGCTACGCGGAGGCGGCGGAACTCTTTGGTGCGCTCGCTGAGAAGCGACCGCGTGACCCGGCGGTTCTTTACGGCGCGGCGCTCGCGACTTTCAACGCGGGTCGGGCGACAGAGGCCGAGCCCTTTGCGCGCAGGGCGGTTGACGCTGCCCTCGCCGCCGCGCAAGCGACAAACGCCGGAGGGACGGAGAAGGAACGCGCCGCCGATGCGCTCGTGCTGCTGGCAGTCGTGCTGGCAGTTAGAGGCGACGACGCGGGCGCGCTCAAATCGGTAGAACATGCCGTTCGCCTTGCGCCTGATAACTTCGATGCACAGTTGGCGCTCGGTCGAGCGCTCTTCGGCGTAGGCGACGATGCGGGCGCGGTGCGAGCCTTCCGCGCGGCGGTTGCGCTGAGACCTTCGGACGCGCGCTCTCTATTTTTCCTGGCGACAGCGCTCGAACACGGCGGCGATGCGGAGGCTGCTCTCGCGGCTTATCGTGAGCTGATTGCGCGGCAGCCTCGCACGGCTGAGGGACATCTGGGCCTGGGCGTCCTGCTTTTGAAGCGCGGTGGAGCGAATGAGGGGATCAGGGTGTTGCTGCGCGCGCTTGAAATAAACCCGAATCTCTACGAAGCGCGCATCTCGCTGGGTCGCGCGCTCGTCGCGCAGGGGCGCGCAGGCGAGGCCGTCGAGCACTTGCGCCGCGCCGCCGAACTTGCGCCGGACAATCCTGAGCCGCACTACCAACTCTCGCTTGCCTATCGTCACCTGGGGCGGAAAGAGGAAGCCGCCGCAGAGTCTGTCATCGTCAAACGCATCCACGAATCGCGTCGCGGTGGCCCACAGGCGAGTGCCCCGACGCCGCCCGACAAGTAAGTGATTTTTATATGTCACGACAGGCTTTAAATCTCAGGTTGCGCACGGCGCGTCCGGCACTGTTGGCGTTTCTCGTCGCGCTCAGTTGCACATGGCTGCTCGCGCCTCAGACGGCGGCGCAGCAAGTTCGTCGCGATGGGAGCGCGCAGAAGAGCCAGACGAAAACGCCTGCGCAACGCGGGAACGTCTCGCGGATCGTGCGCGACGCCGCCACGTTGCTGCAAGCAGGGAAGCTCAAAGAGGCAGAGATGGCTGCGCGCAGCGCCGTGGCCGCCGCGCCGCGCGACTCGGAAGCGCACGCATTGCTCGGCGTCATTCTTGACCAGCAAGGTCGTCAGGGCGAGGCCGAGCGCGAGTTGCGCGAAGCGGTACGCATCAATCCTGAATCGGCGGGCGCGCTGACGAACCTCGGCGTCCTCCTCGTCCGCACTAACCGGGCAGACGAGGCTCTCAAAACTTTCGAGGCGGCGCTCCGGTTTTCACCCGGTCACGCGCAGGCTACCTACAACCTCGCCGTGCTCTACGTCACGCGCAAAGATTACACGCGTGCGATCCCGCTGCTGGAACGCCTGGCAGGGATGAAGGGCGGAATGGAGTCGGCGGACATGGCGCTGCTGCTCACGCTCGCAGACACATACGCCCATGCGGGACGCGCCAGTGATACCGAAAAGCTCTCCGACCTGATTGAGCGGCGCGCTGGCGACGACCCACGCGTTCTCTTCACGCTCGGCCTCGCGCTCGCCGACGCGGGCGCTTACGCACGCGCCGCACGTCTCTTCGAGCGGACAAACCAACTCCGCCCGAAGTCATACGAAGTGCTCTACAACTTCGGCGTCGCGCTCTTCAACCTTGATCGGCTCGACGAGGCACGCAAAGCTTTGCAGGACGCCGCGACATTGCATCCCGATGGGCCGGAAGTTTTTTACCGCCTGGGACTCGTCGCCTCTGCGAAGGGCGAGAGCGAGAACGCACTCGGTCTCTGGCAACGCACCGTCAAGCTGCGCCCCGAATATGCGGAGGCTTACTTCATGATCGCCGAGGAGCTTGTCAAAAACCGGCGCGGCGAGCGCGCCATCCCTTTCTACGAGCGCGCCATCGAAGAAGACCCGTCGCAGCCGCTGTATCGCATCCGCCTCGGCGTGGCGCACTTTCGCGCACACCGCAACCAGCAAGCGCGCGAAACATTAGAGCAGGCGCTCGCGCGCTTTCCCGACAACGCTACGCTCTACTACATCGTCGGCTACGTCGCGCGTGCCGAAGGACAATTCGACTCGGCGCTCAAAGCCTTCCAGCGCTCGGTCGAATTACAGCCGGACAATCCTGCGGCCTACGCTAACCTCGGATTTCTGGCCGCCGAGCGCGGGCAGCACGAAGAGGCCGAGCGTTTGTTGCGTCGCGCGCTGGCGCTCGACCCCGACAACTATCCCGCGACTTACGATCTGGGACGCCTGCTCGTGCGCCTGACGCGCTACGACGAGGCGCTGCCGCTCCTTGAGCGTGGCACGCAGCTCATCCAGAACGACCCCGGTGTGCATTATCAACTCTTCCTCGCCTATTCGCGTCTCAAGCGCAAAGCGGACGCCGACCGCGAGCTTGCCATCTTCAAGCGACTTGAAGAAGAGCGCAAAAATCGTAGTGCGAGCGAAGATAATAGTGAAACGATGAATGGATTGCCTTCACCGGCGACAGGCAGTTCAACTTCAAAAAAGCCCTGAACCAAGTTGCCAAACATCAAACTCAAAACTATCGCTGCCATCCTTTGGACACTCGCCTGTGTTCTCCAGAGCGCGGGTCTGGTACAGGCGCAGACCGCTCTGCCGCCCGCGATTCTCAAAGTCGAACCGCCTTCGTGGTGGGCAGGGCATTCAATCAATCCCGTGCGCTTGCTTGTGCGCGGCACGAATCTTACGGGGGCGCGCGTCACGGCCACACGTCCTGAGACTTCCCCTTCAGCCGTCGTCATCAATCCTGCGGGCACGTATCTCTTCGTCAGCGTCCAGATAAGTGCGGCGGCGCAACCCGGCGATTATCCTTTGCAGCTTGAAACCGCCGCAGGCAAAACCACGATTCCGTTTCGCGTCAACGCTCCGCTCGATGCGGCGACCAATTTTCAGGGCATCACGAACGACGACGTTATCTACCTCATCATGCCCGACCGCTTCAGCAACGGGGACATGACGAACGATGCACCCGCAGGCTCTCCCACAGAAGCCAACGACCGAAAA
This sequence comes from Acidobacteriota bacterium, assembly GCA_032160705.1. Classification (GTDB taxonomy): domain Bacteria; phylum Acidobacteriota; class Blastocatellia; order Pyrinomonadales; family Pyrinomonadaceae; genus QHXM01. Next base: position 65,436 of record JAVHVE010000006.1, read on the forward strand.
AATTCGCGCGCCTTTCACGGCGGCGACCTGCGCGGCATCATCAATCATTTGCCTTACCTGAAAGAACTGGGCGTGACGGCGCTCTGGATTAATCCCTGGTACGATAATCCGAACACTGTAAACACCTGCGACAAGCCCTGGTGTCCGAACACGAATTATCACGGTTATCACGCGATTGATTACTACGGAGTCGAAGACCACTTCGGAGACCTGCGGACTTTGCGCGAGCTGGTCGAGAAAGCGCACCGTCTCGGAATCAAGATTATTCAAGACCAGGTGGCGAACCACGTCGGCATCCAGCACCCCTGGTCAACAAACCCGCCGCTCGACAACTGGTTTCACGGCACGCCCACACGCCACATTCAAAATCCTTTTCGCGGCGACTTGCTGCTGACGCCTAACGCCGCCCGTGAAGAACGTCGCCCGACGCTCGACGGCTGGTTCAACGATGCCTTGCCGGACATGAATCAGGAAGAGCCGGAAGTTGCGCGCTACGAAATTCAGAACGCGCTCTGGTGGATTGGCGTGACCGGACTCGACGGCATCCGTCAGGACACAATTCAATACATGCCGCGTTCCTTCATCCGCGATCTTTCACGTGCGCTCCATCAGGAGTATCCGAAGATGTGGATGGTCGGCGAAGTCTTCGACCGCGACCCCGCGCACACGGCATTCTTCATGGGCGGGCGCAAAGGGTGGGACGGCATAGATACCGAGCTTGATTCGGTTTTCGACTTCGCGCTCTGGCAGGCGTCGCTCGATGTCTTCAGCGGCAAGAAGCCCGTGCGGCATCTGCGGGACACGTTAAAGTACGATGCGAATTATCCAGATGCCTTGCGCCTGACCACGATGCTTAACAATCACGACGTGAAGCGCACCATCTCAATCGAGGGTATGACGCTCGAAGGCGCGATGCTGCACACAGGATTTCTCCTCACGGTGAGAGGCATCCCGCAGCTTTACTACGGCGACGAGATTGCGCTTCCCGGCAATGATGACCCGGACAACCGGCGCGATTTTCCCGGCGGCTTTCCCGGAGATAAGCGCAGCGCTTTCACCAAAAATGGGCGCACTCCCGAAGAGCAGCGCATGTACGAATGGACGCGCTCACTCGTTCACTTGCGCCGCGAGCAGCGAGCGCTTCGTCAAGGCCACACGATTGACCTGGTTTATACGGACGACACCTATGTCTTCGCGCGCCGCTCTGCCGGTGAAATTATCGTCGTGGCAATCAACCGCGCCCCGACACCTCAGAAGACGACAATTCCGATTGCTTTGATCGAGACCGCAGACGGCGCTCAACTGATTCCGCTCCTCTCGGCGAAAGAGCGAATCCGTGCGGCAGGGGGAAGTTTTACGTTCGACGTTCCGCCCAGAACGATGGTCGCTTACAAGTTAATCGGCGCGGAATAACATGACCGAGTTCAAAGGCATTTAGGTTATACTGGCAATCAAAAGTCTTTAGCGGAATTTCGGATATTGATTCGAGGAGGGAGCTGTGAGCTTCCCTAGATCGAGCGGCATACTTCTGCATCCGACCAGCCTGCCCGGACGTTTCGGCATCGGCGACTTAGGGGATGAAGCCTATCGCTTCGTGGATTTTCTTGCGGCGAGCGAGCAAAGTCTCTGGCAGGTGTTGCCATTGGGGCCGACCGGCTACGGCGATTCTCCCTATCAGTGCTTCTCCGCGTTTGCGGGCAACACCCTGCTCATCAGCCCGGAAAGGCTCGTCCATGAAGGGCTGCTCAGCCAGCAAGACCTCGATGCCGCGCCAGATTTTCCTGACGAGAGAATTGACTTCGGCAACGTTATCACGTTTAAGAACGCGCTTCTCAAGCAAGCGTTCGAGCGTTTCAAGCAAACATCCGATCACAGCTTGCGAGCTTACTTCGAGCGATTCTCTCAGCAAGCTTCTTCCTGGCTCGAAGACTACGCGCTGTATCGCGCGTTGAAGGACGCGCAAAGTGGCAAGGCCTGGAACGAGTGGGAGCCGAAACTCGCTCGCCGCGACACTGCGGCACTGGCTGGCGAGCGCGAGCAGCTACGCGAACAAATTGATGCACAGAAGTTCTACCAGTTTCTCTTCTTCAAGCAGTGGGCGGCGCTCAAAGCTTACGCACACGAGCATGGAGTCAAACTCGTTGGCGACATTCCCATCTTCGTCGCGCGCGATTCGGCTGATGTCTGGATGAACCCGGACGAGTTCAAGCTGGACGAAGCGGGCAATCCCTTAGTCATCGCGGGCGTTCCGCCAGACTACTTCAGCGCGACAGGCCAGCTCTGGGGAAATCCCATTTACAACTGGGACAAGATGCTGCGCGATGGTTTCCGCTGGTGGATTGAGCGCGTGCGCGCGACTCTGGAAATTTTCGACATCGTTCGCATAGATCATTTTCGCGGCTTCGCAGCCAGTTGGGAGATTCCGGGCGGAGATAAAACAGCGGAGCGCGGGCGCTGGGTCAATGTGCCGGGCAGGGAACTATTCACCGCCATCAAGGATGCGCTCGGCGATTTGCCAATCATCGCGGAGGATTTAGGCGTCATCACGCCGGACGTTGAAGCCCTGCGCGACGATTTCGGATTGCCCGGCATGCGTATCCTGCAATTCGCTTTCGGCGGTGATACCCTGAATCATGATCTCCCGCACAACTACATCAAAAACTGTGTCGTCTACACGGGCACGCACGACAACGACACGACGCTCGGCTGGTTCACGAGCGTCGCGGGCGAGGGGTCAACGCGCGACAGCGAACAGATCGAACGCGAGCGCCAGTTCTGTCTCAACTATCTCAACACGGATGGCCGCGAAATCCACTGGGACTTCATCCGCGCCGTGCTCGCCTCGGTCGCAGACACGGCGATTATTCCATTGCAAGACCTCTTGGGGCTCGGCACGGAAGCGCGCATGAATCTACCGAACAGCACATCGGGCAACTGGGGCTGGCGCTACAAAGCAGGCGCGCTTAATGATGAGCTTGGAGAGCGTTTGAAGAAACTGACGCAGGTTTACGGGCGTGAACAGAAACGGGAAGAGAAAGTATAGGTAGAAAAAACTGCAGGTGTTGAATTAATAACATCCCCGAAGGGGATAAACATAATAGCCGGGGGCAAGCGCGTGAGCGCGCCGCCCCCGGTAACATGATAATAAACGTCCCGACCCTGAAAGGGTCGCGCATCCGAAAGAGAACGGGTGAACGGCGATGCCACAGAGCTTGGTCAGCCTGTTGGTGCATGTAGTGTTCTCGACAAAGCATCGCGCCAATCTAATTGTGCCGGAGATTGAAGCCGACCTCTTCGCGTTTATGGCAGGCGTCCTGAAAAACCATGACTCGCGGCTTCTGGCGGCCAACGGGACAGCCAATCATGTCCATTTGCTTATCGCACAATCAAAGAATGTCGCGCTCAGTCTCTTAATACAGGAACTTAAAAAGAGTACGTCAAGGTGGATTAAAGCGCGGGGCGCGAAGTTTAAGAATTTTCAATGGCAGGATGGATACGGAGCTTTCTCAATCGGCGAATCGAATGTTCCGGCGCTGAAGCAATATATCGCGCGGCAGAAAGAGAAGCACCGAAAGGAAAGTTTTGAAAATGAATTAGTTTCGATGAAAAATACGTGTGGGATTAGCAATGGTGCGACCCTTTCAGGGTCGAAACATTTGTTCGATGCCGTTCCGAGGGCGTTGCCCTCGGCTATTATGTTCATCCCCTTCGGGGATGCCTCGGTTGCAGGTTGAGGGATATTTAGGTTTCCATCATTCAGGGTTACATGAGCAAGAATCTTTACAAAAAATTTGGGCGCGGCGCGGCCTTCATCCTTCTCTTATTCTTTACCACCTCCGTGTGTCCAGCGCAGAACGCTCCGGCAGTCCTCAAAGTCGAACCGCCAAACTGGTGGATTGGCCACTCGATCAACCCTGTGCGCGTGCTGATTCGCGGAAACAATTTAAATGGGGCGCGGGTCGAGGCTGTGGGCGCAGGCTTGAAGACCGGATTGACGCGCGTCAACGCGGCGGGGACATACATGTTCGTGGATGTCTTGATTGACCCCCAGGCGAAGCCGGGCGGTCGCGCGCTTCGCATCACGACCAGTAACGGAACGACAGATGCGCCTTTTGAAATCAACGCTCCGCTCAACCGCGCCGGGCGCTTTCAAGGCTTTTCAACCGACGACGTGATCTACCTGTTGATGCCTGACCGCTTCAGCGATGGCGATCCTACTAATAACGACCCTCCGCAATCACGCGGCCTCTATGACAGGGCGAACAAATTTCGTTATCACGGCGGCGACTTGCAGGGCGTCATTAATCGCCTGCCTTACCTGAAAGATTTGGGCATCACGGCAATCTGGCTCACGCCCTGGTACGATAACGTTAATCACCCCGACGAGATTGAGAAAAAAGAAGGCGGCACGACCACAGGCTTTCACGGCTACGGGGCGATAGATTTCTACGGCGTTGAGGAACACTTCGGCACACTCAACAAGCTCCGTGAATTGGTTGACGAAGCGCACAAGCAGGGAATCAAGATCATTCAGGACGAGGTGGCGAATCACACAGGCCCGTATCACCCTTGGGTGGACGACTCGCCGACGCCCACCTGGTATAACGGTACGCGAGCGGCGCATCTGAAGAACGTCTTTCAAACCTGGATGCTTCACGACCCGCGCGCTGAAGCAATAGCCAAGCGCGAAACGATGGAAGGCTGGTTTCTGGATTTCCTGCCAGACCTTAATCAAACCGATGAAGAGGTCGAGCGGTACCTGATTCAAAATACGCTCTGGTGGATTGGAACGACCGGACTTGACGGAATCCGGCAGGATACGTGGCAGTATGTTCCGAATAGTTTTTGGCGGGAATGGACGGCGGCGATCAAGCGCGAGTACCCAAATTTTCGCGTCGTCGGTGAAGTAAAGGACGGCGACGCAGTCCACGTTTCATTCTTTCAGGGCGGGCGCGTGCGCTTCGACGGCGTTGACTCCGGCCTTGATACGCTTCTGGATTTTCCTCTCTTCTATCCCATCCGCCACGCCTTCGCCGAAGGAAAGAATCTGGACGAAGTGCCGAAGACGCTGGCGAAGGATTACATCTACACCAACCCTGATATTCTGGTCACATTGCTCGGCGATCACGACGACAAGCGTTTTATGAGCGAGCCAGGGGCAACCGTGACCGGGTTAAAGCTCGCGCACACGTTCCTGTTAACGACACGCGGCATCCCGCAGCTTTACTACGGCGACGAAATCGCCATGACCGGCGCGGACGAGCCGACCACGCGACAGGATTTCCCCGGCGGTTTTCCCGGCGACCGTCGCAATGCGTTCACCAAAAATGGTCGCACTCCCGAAGAGCAAAACCTCTTCGAGCACGTGCGTAAATTGTTGCAGATGCGCGCGGAGCTTGAACCTTTGAGGCGAGGTTCACTTATCAATCTACACGTCGCGCCGCAACAATATGCTTACGCGCGTGTGACGACGCGCGCCTCCGTCATCGTCGTTATCAACAACGATACACAGCCTTCGACCATGGAGTTCGACGTGACGAGAGCGGGCATTGAGAATGACGCAGCCCTCAGCGTCCATCTCGGAACGGCGGGCAGAGGTAGCGTCCATAATGGAATACTGAGAGTTACTTTGCCCGCGCGCTCCGCAAGCATTCTTTCAGAACGATAGCAGCCATCTACACGAGATTATGACAGCCTTGAATAACAAGCCATTTTCGGAACAGGTTGCGATCATTACGGGCGGCGGCACAGGCATCGGGCGCGCGTTCAGCGAAGCTCTCTCTCAAGCAGGTGCGCGCGTCGTCATCGCTTCGCGTCGTGAAGAGATGTTGCGGCAGACTGCGGATGAATTGAATGCGAAGGCGAACGCCGAACGGGTTTATCCATATGCGTTCGACGTGCGCAGTCGCGCCGAGGTTGAATCGCTCGTCAGCTACACGATGGAGCGTTTCCATTCCATTGACGTGCTGATTAACAACGCGGGGCTTGCCGTGCCGGAAACCGTCGCAGAGATTACGGACGAAGGCTGGGATAAAGTGATGGACACGAATCTGCGCGGCGCAATGTGGTTCGTGCAAGCCGCGTTGCCTGTGATGATCGCGCAAGATTTCGGCGACGTGGTGAACGTCTCGTCACAGGCCGGGAAGCACGGCTACGCGGACGTGCCGTCTTACTGCGCCTCGAAATTCGGCCTGCTGGGATTCGCTGAAGCCCTGCGAGATGACGTTCGCAAGTCGGGCGCAAACATCCGCATCTTCAATTTCTGTCCCGGATTGGTTGACGTAGAACACACAGGTGAAAAGGAAGAACCGCGTGCGGGCGCGATTCACGTCAGGAACATGGCGCGCACGCTCTTGTTCGCGCTCACACTCGACCGTGACGTGGTCGTCGAAGACATCAACATCTATGCGAGATGAGTCTGGAGTCTGAAGTCTGGAGTCAAAAGACAGAAATTGTTTTTGACCAGTTGACTTCAGACTCCTTGACTCCAGACTCCAGACTTTTTTCGAGAGGAGCGCTTCATGCAGCAGAAACCGCGTTTGAGCTTCTGGCAAATCTGGAACATGAGTTTCGGGTTCTTCGGGATTCAGTTTGCATTTGGCTTGCAGCAGGCCAACATGAGCAACATCTTCAAGAATCTGGGGGCGGCGACTGATGACATCCCGATTCTCTGGCTGGCTGCGCCGCTGACCGGCCTGATCGTGCAGCCGATCATCGGTTCGATGAGTGACCGGACGTGGAATCGCCTGGGACGGCGTCGTCCCTTCTTTCTGGTCGGCGCGATTCTCTCCGCTTTCGCGCTCTTCTTCATGCCCAATTCGTCAGCGGTCTGGATGGCGGTGGTTTTTCTCTGGCTGCTGGATGCCAGCGTCAACATCAGCATGGAGCCGTTTCGCGCCTTCGTCGCCGACAAGCTCAATACAGATCAGCGGACTACCGGGTTTGTCATGCAGAGCTTTTTCATCGGCGCGGGCGCAGCAATAGCCAGCGCGCTGCCCTGGATGTTCCGTAAGTTTGGTGTGACGGATGAAACCACGAGCGGAGTGCCGCTGACAGTCAAATACTCATTTCAGGTCGGCGCAGCCGCTTTGCTGATCGCAGTGCTGTGGACTGTCTTCACTTCTAAAGAGTATCCGCCGGAAAACCTTGAAGAGTTCAAGCGTAAGCGCGCCGAATCGCGAGGCGTTGGGAACTGGTTCAAAGAAATCTTTTCCGCCATGCGCGAAATGCCGCAGACGATGAAGCAGTTGGCAGTGGTGCAGGTGTTCACCTGGCTGGGGCTGTTCTGCATGTGGATGTTTTTCGGACTGACGACAGCGCAACAGGTTTTCGGCGTCACCAATCTGGATGATCCAGCCCAGAGGGTGCTCAAAGATATGGGCAACGAATGGGGCGGGTTCGGGTTCTCCGTCTATTCAATCGTCTGCTTTGCCATTGCCTTCATCCTGCCGAAGCTGGCGGCGGCGACGAGCCGGAAGACGGTTCACGCCCTCGCGCTCATCTGCGGCGGCGTTGGTTTGCTCTCGACCTATTTCATTCACGATAAAAATATCTGGCTCGTGAGCATGGTCGGGGTTGGCATCGCCTGGGCGTCAATCCTCTCGATGCCGTATGCGATTCTGGCGGGCTCGCTGCCGCCTGCGCGGATGGGCGTCTATATGGGTATTTTCAACTTCTTCATTGTCATTCCCGAAATCATCGCCTCGCTGACGTTCCAGCCGCTCGTCAAGTATGTCTTCAATAACAACCCGCTCTACGTCGTCATGCTCGGCGGAGTTTGTTTGCTGGTTGCCGCTGCGCTCGTCTCAATCGTGCGTGATGTCTCGGATAAGATTCCGGTCGGAAAAGTTATCGAAGCGGATGAGCACGAGCCTCTGATGACGCAGGGCACAGCCCAACCCGTGCCGAGCACGGGATTGATTGATGAGGGACGGTGAATTTCAGGATGAACAGCACAAAAGAGGTTGAGCGCGCAGGCGATTGGTCGCGCACGGCATTTCGCAAGCGATTATCGAGGCTCTGGCAAACGGGACTGGGCGCATTGCTGCTGGCAAGCGTTTTCGCCCTCTCATGTGTTCAGGCCAGCGCACAGCAAACCGCGCCGCGTGATTTTTCAAAAGAGACTGCGCGCACGAGTCGCCAGTGGGTGCGCGACGGTGTGATCTATGAAATCTTCCCGCGCGTTTTCTCTCCTGAAGGAAATTTTAATGGCGTGACGGCGCGGCTCGACCAGTTGAAAGATGTGGGCGTGACTATTTTGTGGCTGATGCCGATTCACCCTGTCGGGCAGGAGAAGAAGAAGGGAACTATCGGCAGCCCTTATGCCGTGCGCGATTATTATGCAATTAACCCGGATTACGGCACGAAAGAAGATTTGAAGCGTCTGGTGGGGGAAGCTCACCGGCGCGGGATGAAAGTCATCATTGACATCGTGGCCAATCACACGTCCTGGGACAGCGTCTTGATGAAGCAGTCCGATTTCTACACGCATGATGCGAGCGGCAAAATTATTCCGCCCGTGCCGGATTGGGCTGACGTTGCCGACCTTAATTACGACAACCCACGCTTGCGCGATTACATGGTCGAGATGCTGAAATACTGGCTCAAAGAATTTGACCTGGACGGTTTTCGTTGCGACGTGGCGGGATTTGTGCCGACAGATTTCTGGGAACGTGCGCGCACAGAGCTTGAACGAATCAAGCCGGACATCGTCATGCTGGCCGAATGGGACAGCCCCGACCTGCTCGTCAAAGCCTTCGATTTTGATTACGCGTGGCCGATGCACAGCGCGCTGACGGAAGTTTTGATGGGGATGAAGCCTGCGACCGCTTTTCGCCAAACATGGGAGGATGAGCGGAAAAAATTTCCGCGTGGTGCTCTGCACATGCGTTTCTCGGATAATCACGATGAGCGGCGGGCGGTTGCGCGCTTTGGGGAACGCGGCGCGCTCGCGGCCTCCGCCCTGATGTTCACGCTCGACGGCGTCCCGCTCATTTATAATGGGATGGAGGTCGGAGACACGGCTGAATCGGGTTCGCCCGCGCTTTTTGAGAAAATTCCCATCCTGTGGCAGATCGCGGAGCGTCGCCCGGAATTCCCGCGCTTCTACAAACAGATGATTGCTTTGAGGAAATCGAGCGAAGCGTTGCGGCGCGGCGAGATGCAATGGTTACGCAACTCGGACGAGTCGCGCGTTGTGACTTATGCGCGGCGCACCGGCGAAGAGGAAATCCTGGTGGCGATCAACTTCTCGAATCAACCGTTTGTCGGCTTTGTTGAAATCGGCAGCGCAGGTTTCGCGGACGTGACGCCCGACGTTCAGCCGCCGCTTCCGCCCGATGCGCCAGCGCCGCAGCGCGCAGCCAGAACGCGCGCCATTGGCTTGCCCGCGCTCGCGCTCGATTCCTGGGGCTTTCGCATCTTTCGTCGCGCTTTGAAGTGAAATTCAAAAAGAATAATTCTCAAGCTAAGCCCCCCGAATTGTCCGCCGCCCTCTTTAATGCCAGGGAGGTTGTAAAATGAAACCCGGAAAACTGACAGGCCTATTATTGGTTCTCGCTCTCATCCTGCTGACAGTTCTGTCCCCGGCTTCAACGCCGCGCGTTAACGCAAAGTCTTCTCAGGCAGACATCGAAGCGAGAATCAACACCCTGCTCGCGCGAATGACGCTTGAAGAGAAGCTCGGCCAGCTTCAACAGTTAGACGGGCATGCCGATGGCAGATACAAAGACGAGCAGCCAGACCTCGTGCGGCGGGGCTTGCTCGGCTCGACCTTGAACGTGCGCGGCGCGCGACAGACGAACGAATTGCAGAAAATCGCGGTCAACGACTCGCGCCTGAAGATACCGCTCATTTTCGGCTTCGACGTGATTCACGGCTACCGCACAATCTTTCCGATTCCACTTGGCGAAGCGAGCAGTTGGGATCGCGTGGCTGTGGAAAGGGCGGCGCACATCGCGGCGGCGGAAGCGAGAGCTGCCGGAGTGCATTGGACTTTTGCGCCGATGGTTGACATCGCGCGTGACCCGCGCTGGGGACGAATCGCCGAAGGTGCGGGCGAAGATACATTTTTAGGCGCGGCCATGGCGCGTGCGCGCGTGCGCGGGTTTCAAGGCACGGATTACAGCGCTCCCGACCGCGTTGTCGCCTGCGCCAAGCACTGGGTCGCATACGGCGCGGCTGAGGGCGGGCGCGATTACAACACGACCGATATGTCGGAGACGACACTGCGTGAAGTTTATTTTCCGCCGTTCAAGGCGGCAGTGGACGCAGGAGTCGGGACATTCATGTCCGCCTTCAACGACCTCAACGGCGTGCCCACCTCTGCCAATCCTTTCACGTTGACAGAAGTGTTGCGCCGCGAATGGAAGTTTGACGGTTTTGTTGTCAGCGATTACGAGTCCGTGAGGGAATTGATGAATCACGGGCTGGCGGCGACGGAAGCGGAAGCAGCGCGCGCAGGTGTGAACGCGGGCGTGGACATGGAAATGGTCAGCCGACTTTACAACCAGCACGGCGCTCTACTTCTTAAAGAGGGCAAGGTTTCGCAGGCGACGATTGACGAAGCCGTGCGGCGCATTCTCAGAATCAAGTTTCGCCTCGGACTATTTGATAAGCCCTACACGGACGAAGGACGCGTGAGTGCAAGTATCTTCAACGCGGAATCAATCGCTGCCGCGCGCGAGATCGCCGGGCGCTCGATGGTGCTGCTGAAAAATGAGCGTGAGATGTTGCCGCTTGCTAAGAATCTGAAAACAATCGCAGTGATTGGCCCGCTGGCCGACTCTCAAAAAGATGTGATCGGGTCGTGGTCGGGCGACGGGAAAGCGGAGGATGCCGTCAGCGTGCTCGCCGGAATCAAAGCGAAAGTTTCGCCACAGACCAAAGTTGCTTATGCTAAAGGTTGTGAGATTACAGGCGACAGCGCAGACGGTTTCGCGGAGGCGGTGCGCGTTGCCGGGGAAGCGGATGTCGCGCTCGTCGTCGTCGGCGAATCGGCGGAGATGAGCGGCGAGGCGGCTTCGCGTAGCTCGCTTGATCTACCCGGTAGGCAGTTGGATTTAATCAAAGCGATTCACGCAACGGGGAAGCCCTATGTTGTCGTCTTGATGAATGGGCGACCGTTGACGATTAATTGGATTGCGGAGAATTCGCCCGCGATTCTGGAAACATGGTTTGCGGGCACACAGGCGGGGAACGCCATCGCGGACGTGCTTTTCGGAGACGTGAACCCGGGCGGCAAGCTCCCCGTCACGTTTCCGCGCAGCGTCGGCCAGATTCCGATTTACTATAATCATAAAAACACAGGTCGCCCGCCTGACGTGAATAACAAATACACGTCGAAATATCTGGACGTGCTCGTCACCCCGCTCTTTCCGTTTGGCTTTGGCTTGAGCTATACCCAGTTTCAATTGGCGAATCTTCAATTGAGCGCACGAAGCATTCCGCCCGGTGGGCGATTGACGGCGAGCGTTGAGGTGATGAATTCTGGAAAACGCGCGGGCGATGAGGTCGTGCAACTGTACGTCAGGGATATGGCGGCGAGCCGGACGCGCCCTGTCAGAGAACTGAAAGGCTTTGAGCGAATCACACTCAATGCCGGAGAGAAGCGACGCGTCGAGTTCACGCTTGCGCCCGATCAACTGGGCTTCTACAACCGCGAGATGCGTTTCGTGGTCGAGCCGGGCGAGTTCAAAGTTTTTGTCGGTAATAGCTCTCTGGGCGGCCTTGAAGCGAGTTTTGAAGTTAGCGAGAAGTAAATAGCGTGAGGCCGATATAAAAGGTCGGCTGCGTTTCCAGCCCCGGAGGGGCGATATATCAGTAGCCCATGACGTAAGTCATGGGTTAGGGTGCAAATAAAAATCATCAAGCCCCGGAGGGGCGAAATAATCTATATCGCCCCTCCGGGGCTTTGAAATAATTCTTGCACAATAACCCAGGGCTGACGCCCTGGGCTACTGGTATTCTGCCCCTCCGGGGCTGAGCGTCCAACGTTTTGAAGAGGGGACAGGTGGTGTTTAGACATAAGTTGATCCGGCGTCTCCGCGCAATCTCTCTCTTCCTGCTCGGCTGCGCGTTCGTCGCCAGTATTCACCCGCCGGTTATTGCCCAGCGCGCACCCGCGCGGACTGCCGCCACACAAACGCGCCCACATCTCTCCGCACGGGATGAAGCGTTTCTTGAAGACCTGTCTCACCGCGCTTTTCGCTACTTTGAGGAGCACGCCGACCCCGTCACAGGACTCGTGCTCGACCGCGCGCGCACGGACGGCGCAGCGCATGACGCGAGCCACCCCAGCCACAACATTGCCAGCAGCGCCTCCACCGGCTTTGGCTTAACTGCCCTGTGCATCGCCGCCGAGCGAGGCTGGATTTCACGCGCGAAAGCGCGCGAGCGTATGCGCCAGACCTTGCGCTTTTTCGCCGAACGCGCGCCGCAGGAACACGGCTGGTTTCTTCATTGGATGGACAGCTCCAATGGTGAAAGGCGCTGGCAGAGCGAATACTCTTCCATTGATACGGCGCTGCTGCTCGGCGGCGTCTTAACAGCGCGACAGTATTTCCGCGACGATGCTGAGATTAAAAAACTGGCCACGCTCATTTACGAACGCGTGGATTTCAAGTGGATGCTGAATGGGCATCCAACACTTCTTTCTCACGGCTGGAAACCTGAGACGGGATTTCTCAAACCGCGCTGGGACACTTACAGCGAGCACTTAATCCTAGACCTCCTCTCCATCGGCTCGCCCACGCACGCGGTCAGCCCACTTTCCTGGCGCGCTTGGCAGCGCAAGCGCATCACTTACGCAGGCTACACGTATCTCACCGGCGGGCCGCTTTTCACGCACCAGTATTCGCACGCCTGGGTTGATTTTCGTAACTGGCGCGAAAGCTGGTCGCCCTTCACGGATTACTTCGCCAACTCGGTTGCCGCGACACGCGCCCACAGAGAATTCTGCATCAGCTTGGCGGACGAGTTTCCCGGCTATTCCGAAAACGTGTGGGGCATCACAGCATCCGACAGCGCAAAGGGCTACGTGGCGTGGGGAGGGCCGCCGCGTGACCCGGCCATTGATGGGACAGTCGTCCCGTGCGCTGCCGGTGGCTCCTTGATGTTCACGCCGGACATTTCACTCGCGGCGCTCAAAGCGATGCGGGAGAAATTCGGCGACCGCGTTTATGGCCGCTATGGTTTTACGGATGCTTTCAACCCGAACAACGGATGGACGGGGCCGGATGTGATCGGGATTGATATCGGCATCATCCTGCTCAGCGCCGAGAATCTGCGTTCAGGAAACGTCTGGCGGTGGTTTATGCGGAACTCAGAGATTCCGCGAGCGATGCGATTGGCCGGTCTGCGCCGTGCCGGGGAATACCAGCGCATGAACAAGGGGCAAAGAGTGAGAGTTAATGTAGCTGGTGGAGAGAACCGAAAATATTTTTTGCCAACTGCTTTACAATTTTGAGCTGATGAGCGTCTGTCGAACACCGCAAGGCCTGGCGCGTCCGCTATCGCGCATCACGACTGGCATCGTTGCTTTAGGGATGCTCGTTATGTCTGCGCCACACAGCGCTGCGGCGCAGAGGCGGCAAGCCTCCGCTAAAGCCAAACCGGATGTCACTACTGCGCAGCGCGACGCGGATGCGACCGCGCTGAGCGAGGCGGTCGCGCTGTTGCTTGCTAAGAGGCTCGACGAAGCGGAAGTGATCGTTCGCCGCGTCGTCTCTGCTCAACCGCGAAATGCGGATGCGCATAATCTGCTGGGCGTGATCCTCGATCAGCACAAGCAGTTCGCGGAGGCCGAGCGCGAGTACCGCGAGGCGTTGCGTCTCAATCCGAAAGCTGTTTCGGCGCTCGCCAATCTCGGCGTTCTGCTGGCGCGCTCCGGGCGTTCTGAGGAAGCGATTCAATCTTTTGAGTCGGTCTTGCGTCAGGTTCCAGACCACCCGCAAGCGACTTTCAATCTAGGATTGCAGTATGCCGCGCGTGGCGACCATCTTCGCGCCCTGAATTTATTTGAGCGCCTCGACATTTCACGCCCGCAGACGTTTGAATTCATCTTCAACCTCGGAATAGCGCTTTATCATCTCAAGCGTTTTGACGAAGCCGCCGCTCGATTTGAATCCGCGTCGGCGCTTGCGCCCGCCGCTCCCGAACCTCTCTATTATCTGGGGCTGATTGCTTCCTCGCGCGACAGAAGCGAGGATGCGGTAGGCTTCTGGCAAAGAGCGCTGGCCTTGCGCTCCAACTTCGCCGAGGCCAGCTTCATGATCGGTGAAGAACTGAAGAAGCAACACCGTTACGCGGACGCGGCTGAATTTTATGAGCGGGCGCTCTCGCAGGATTCTTCAAAGCTGATTTACTACGTCCGGTTGGGCGGCGCTTACCTGGTGCTCTTTCGCTACGACCCCGCGCTGCAAATCTTTCAGCGAGCGGCAGAGCGTTTTCCTCAGATAGCCGAAGCACATTATTTTGTCGGCATCGCGGCGCGGGGCAAAGCGGAATACGATGTGGCAAGCGCGGCATTTCGCAGAACACTCGCGCTTCAGCCGGAGAACGTTGATGCCCTGGCTCAACTGGGTTTCATCGCGGGCGAGCGCGGCGAGTATCCAGAGGCCGAAAAGTTATTGCGGCGCGCAATCAGTTTCAGCGATAAGCATTTCTTCGCTCATTATGATCTCGGTCGCCTACTGGTCAAACAGAAGCGCTATGATGACGCGCTCCCACTGCTCCAACGCGCCGCCGCCTTGAAGACTAATAACGCGGACGTTCATTATCAATTGTTCCTGGCCTTTTCCCGGCTCAATCGGAAAAAGGAAGCCGACAGCGAGATGGCGCTTTTCAGGAAATTAGATGAGGAGCGCAAGCGTCTTGAGAAAGAAGGTCGGAGCGAGCAGGAAGATTACATCCAGAGCGTCTCGCCTCCGTCGCCGCCACCCGAATAAGGCAATCATCCAACGCGAGTTCAAGATCAGAGAGAAAGGCATGACGAGCCACTAAATCACACGAAACAGCACGAAAGAGAGCGACAGAGATAAATTCTGTTCGTGTCGTTTCGTGTTACTTAGTGGTTCGTCATCTCCTTCTTTTATTCTGCGACCCGGTATTATTTGATTGTTGATTTGCGCGGCAACTTATCTTCGCGCATCGCCGTGTTGTAGAGGAACACCGCCATGATGGTTGCGGCTTGCTTCATGTCATCCGCCTGGATACGGTCGAAGACATCTTGATTCGAATGGTGTGTGCGTGAGCCGTATTCCACTTCGTCCTGAATGAACTGGAAACCGGGCAAGCCGATGGCGTCGAACGAAAGATGGTCTGTCCCGCCCGTATTTGAAATCGTCAGAGTCGCTGCGTCCATGTCGCGAAACGGCGCGAGCCATTGCCGGAAAATCGGGCGCACGAGTTCATTGCCCTGTAGATAGACGCCCCTGATTTTGCCTGTGCCGTTATCCAGATTGAAATAGGCTGAGAGTTTGTCGTATTCCGCGCCGGGAGTGACTTTCGGCGCAGCGCCGCCACCCGCGACCAGGCGCGCAAAACTCGCTTCCTTCGATTCCTCAACTTTACCGAAATGTTGCGCCACATAAGCCTGCGAACCCAGGAGACCTTGCTCCTCACCGCTCCACAGGGCGACGCGAATCGTCCGGCGCGGTTGCAAGTTCAGCGCTTTCAGAATTCGCACGGCTTCCATCGCAACCGCTACGCCCGCACCGTTGTCGGTCGCGCCCGTTCCCGAATGCCACGAATCCATGTGCCCGCCGACCATCACGAGTTCATCTTTTTTATCCGTGCCTGGAATCTCCGCGACGGTGTTGTAGCCCATCAAATCTTTGTCGTAAAACTGGGCGACGATTTTGACGTTCATCTGCACTTTCTCGCCCGCCTGAATCATGCGTAGGAGGCGATTGTAGTGTTCGACGGCGAGAACCATCTGTGGAACGACTTGCGGCGCGTTCTTGTCATACGGATGAACCCCTCCCAGGAAAAGACTGCGGAGCGTGGCTATCGGCGAGGACAAATCAAGCGGCTGAGGAACGTTCGCGCCCGAAACGAAGAGTGTTCCGCCATCGCCCTGGCTCGCTTCAATCACCAGCGCCGCCCCTTCATCGCTGAAAAATTGTAGCTTCTTGGCGTTGAAAATTTGATTCTTGAGGAAATTTTGAAACTGCGGGTTGTTCGGGTTGAAAGGATTCCCGCCCGGTTCGGGCGCATCGGCGAGTTGGAGCAATTCTTTTTCCGAGAGACGCTTTCCCTGTGCCTCAAAATGCGCTTTGACTTCGCGCATCGAACTCGCCAGCACAATCTTGCGGCGCAATGTGCCCTTGAACCGCTGCAAATCATTTTCGTCCTTCGCATCCACAAAGACGACATCGCCGTTTGTAATCTGCGCGCCGGGCGACCACGCTTTCGGATATGCGATGAGGGGAATCGCCTGCGGCGCAACGACTGCCGCCGAAAAATCTTTCAACGCCCAGCCGCGACCAAAAGGCCCCCATGCCTCAAGGTGCGCGTTCTGCAATCCCCACGCGGTCAGCTTGTCGCGCGTCCATTCGTTGGCGCGTTTCATATTCGGTGAAGCAGTCAGACGCGGGCCGATCACGTCGGACAAATAACTCAAAGTCTGCATCACCTGCGAGCGATTCATGCCTTCATCCTTGATGCGCTCGATGGGGTCGTTCGGGTCTTTGGGGGGCGCTACAGGCTGCTGCGCGGGCGTGGGCAGACTGGAAACAAGCATCGCGCACAACAAAAAGAGCGAGACTGCAAATGGGCGTCGTCTCATCTTTTATTCTCCTGAAAATTTGAAAACTTTAAGGCAATCACTTCGGTGAATCATTAACGATTGCTCTCTCTTGCGGACGTGAACATTAAATACTCTGGAAGGGGCGAAAAAGTTTCAGTAAAAATGCGAGGGGTAATCTATTTGACGCGCTCAGGAGGCAGCAAGCGAAAGAAAACGCGAATGGATGAACAACTTCTGCGTTCATCCATTCGCGCATCTCCTTACGATTAAGAGTTAAAACCTGAAACGTGCCTGAAACTCGACGACGCGCCCGGCCAGCCCGCGTGTTGAGCGCCCGAAATTCGGACTGGTGACAATCGAGCCGTCATCGAAGAAGCGAATCGGCTGAAGATTCAGTTGGTTGAAAATGTTGAAGAAATTCGCGCGCAATTCGAGGTTGGCATCTTCGCCGAGAAAACCCGGCAGCCCGGTCTTTTTCACGACGCTCATGTCCACGGAGAAGTATCGCGGCCCGCGAAACGAGTTGCGTCCGATGCCCGGAGGGCCTGAATTGAGAGGGAAATATTTTGTGCCGCCGCCGGGAAAATTACCGCCGGGTCTAAGGAAAGCTTCGTTCGATGTGTCATCAAGCGCTCCACCCAAATAAGCTGTCGGGCGAGTCGGCCCGAAGAATTCTCCGCTCGGCTGTCTGAGGTCAACAAAGATTTTCGGCGTAAATGGAAAGCCGGAGTTCGCCGTCACAATACCTGTGAGCTGGAAGCCGCCGAACACTTTGCCCACCACGTCGCGGCGGTGGCGGAAGAGCGGCAATTCGTAAAGTCCCGACAGGTTGAAGCTATGCCTGACATCGAAATCCGAAGGCCCGACCTCTGAAGCGAGATCACCCGGATTGGTCTGATTGGTTCCTCCGCCGGGGCCTTCATAGGAGAGCGTATCAATGCTCTTGCTGAAGCGGTAGTTCGCATCCAACTGCAAGCCGTCGGATAAACGGCGTTCCAGGCGCACGTTGAGCGCGTTGTAATGCGAGTTGACATCCGGCTGAATGAAATAGACCGGATTGAAGCTTGGGTTCCGAGGATAGATCAAATTCTCATTGACGATGCGAATCAATTTGTGTGCTGAGCTACCTTGATAGCCGACAGTGCCGACCAGATTCAGCGGTAACTCGTACTGCATCTCCAGCGAGTACGTGTAAACGTAAGAGTTCGGAACCTCAGTATCACTCCCATAGATTTCAACAGTACTGTTGAGCACGCCGCCCGTCACCGGGTCAATGCCCTGTCCCAGAACTGGATTCGCCGGATAACTGAATGGAGAGTTGTTGGCTCCGAGCGCGTAAAGAATTTTGCCGTCAAGGAACGGGGTGCTGAACTCGGATGCGAGGTTGGCGCAGCAGAGGTCGGTGTGGCGCGCAAAGAACGGAGGATTACCGCGTGAGTTGGCAAAGAGCACGTTGGGAATGCGGTTGTACTGAATCCCTGCGCCGCCGCGAATAACGGCACGCCCCTCCTTCAATAGATCACCGAAGTTCGGGCTGTAAGCGAAGCCGAAGCGCGGCCCGAAGTTATTGCGATCCGGCTTGAAAAACTGGTCAACAACTTCGACGTGAGAGTTTTTCAACCCTTGCGAGCCGAAACGGAGCACGGAGAGGAGTCCGTCCTTCTCTGTCAGCGGCGTGAAATATTCATAGCGCAATCCCAGATTGAGCGTCAGATTGGGACGCACCTTCCAATCGTCCTGGACGAAGAAAGCGTAGTCGCCGGAGCGGAAATGACGCTTCGCGTCCGCCGGGCCGCCGGTGCGCGGGTCTACGTTGACCTCTTCTAAGATCGGCGTGCCGTTGGCGAAATTGAACAGCCCGTTGAAAGAGTATTTGGGACGCGCGCCTCCGACGAGACTGTTATTGTCCATCTCGCGACGCATCAACCCACCGAATTTCATGGCGTGATTGCCGAACACTTTGCTGAGCGTATCGCTGAACTCAAAAGTGTTCTGAGCGAAAATTCCGGGAGTGGTCTCCGCGCGCTCCGCGCCGAATCTGATGCGCTCACCCTGGGGCAAGTTCAAACTTTCGACTTCAATGCGCGGGATGCCGAAATTGGTGCTTGCTGATGACTCGACCTGATCGGCGGCAAAGCGCGTGAAGTTGACGCGCGCTTCGTTAAAGGTCGTGGCATTGATGACTCGATTGAAAGTCAACGTGGCCGCCGAATTCACCGGCTTGAAAATCAAGTCAGCCATCGGACGACTCTGGGCTCCGATATCGCTGTTGTTATTTTCAAGTTTCGTCGTGTAAACGCTCAAGGCGATTTGATTGGCACCGAAGTTAAAGTCAAAACGGGGATTGATCTGGAGGCCGCGCGTGCTGTCAGGGTCGGCTATCTGGACTAATTGAATGTCCGGAATGTTGTCAAAGCCCCCGCCGGTCGGATTGTTGAAGCCTATATACTGGCCAACCGCGCCGGTTGGTGAACCAAGATCCAGGCCGCCCGGAACCACTCGGCAGCGATTGAGATCATTGCCAAAGATGCCGCAGTTGACCGGAAGCACGCTGATGATGCGCGGCTCGACGCCCGCTGAGGCTAAGACTCTGGCCGTAACACTGCCGGGACGTATCTGTTGAATGAGTTGCCGGAACTGTGGCGTTTCGACGTAACGGGTGACGGGATTGTTGGTGCGATTACGCAATGCCTCAAAGGAAACGAAGAAGAATGCGTGATCCTTGCCAAGCTTGAACGCCGGGGGATTGCCTTCGCCAAAACGCGGGAGGGGAAGCGGGCCGCCGAGGCTGCCACCGAATTGCCGGAAGCGATTCTCGACGCGCGTCGGCGGGCCACCGAAGATGTCGCCAAACTTATTAAAGGCATTGAGACCTGGATCGTTGTATTTGAAGAAAGCGCTGCCGTGAAATTCGTTGCCTCCGCTTTGCGAAACCACTTTGACTTGCGCGCCGGAGTTGCGCCCATCTTCCGCCGAGTAGCTTGAAGACAGCACGCGCACCTCTTTGACGGATTCCTGGTTCGGCGTCACGACCGCCGCGCCGCCAAAACCCAGACTGTTAACGCTGACGCCGTCAATCGTAAAGTTGTTGTTTGAAACTCTCTGGCCGTTTGCGGAAATCGGAACTTGATTCTCCGTCTGAAAGATCGAAGTGTTCGAGCCGCCCGGCCCGGCCACGTTCGGATCATTGCCCGGCCCGTTTGGAAACCCTAAGGATGCGCCGCCTCCGCTGCGCGCGCCGGTTCCGAAGATGCCGGGTGCCAGGCGCAGCAGCTCATAGGGATCGCGCCCGGCCTGCGGCAACTGGCGCACCTGTTCGGTGGTGATGGCCTTCGAGATATTGCCGTTCTCGGTTTCGAGTTGTTGGGTTAATTCGTCCGTCACCGTCACCGTCGCCGTGACCTCGCCTACTTCAAGGCTGAGGTCAACGCCCTGCGTTCCCTCGGCATTGACGGTCAGATTTTCCAGCACCTGCCTCTTGTAGCCTGCCTTTTCTGCGCTCAGCGAGTACTCGCCCGGCGGCAGCCCTGAGATGCGGTAAAAGCCATCTTCGCTGGCGGTGACAGTTTGCGTTTTGTTGGTTTCCTTATTAGTCAGTGTGACGGCGGCTTCGGGGACGATAGCGCCCGTTGTGTCCGTGACAGTTCCCTGAACGCTGGCTTTGAACTGCGCGTTGGCAGTCGCGGTCAAGAGGAGCAGAATTGCTCCACCAAGAAGTGTGCGAAAAGAGATGGAGAGCATCGAGCGCATGACTAAATCCTCCGAAGCGGAATTGGTCGCGCGGTGCAGTCCCTTGTGTCTGGAGGGGCGAGGGACGCGCGGGCGCGCAAGCATGTTGAGTAACAATTGTTGCGCATGGTCAGAGAGCCACACGATTTTTAAGGAACTAATTCAAGACTGTTAATGAAAAGCCGTTGGGTTTGACAAAAAAGCACAACTCGCCCAAAACTCTTTCAGCCTGCCGAAGAATCCTTTTCTGTTAGATTAAGCCCGTCGTCAGCATATCAGCCGAACAGGCCTCCGTCTGTGTAATAACACACATAGCGCAAGATTTCGGCAAAATACTTTACTTCTGAAAGGCGTATCTCCTGGCAGAGCCGGGCTGTGCGTCTTTCCTTTTTACAGCTCACTAATTGTCGGGGGATTACGTACAGGCAAAATATCATCCGTACCTGAAAATTTCAATGGAAATTCTCGCCATTGCTCTGTTAAGCTAAGGGCCTCGATCAGATAGTTTATCCGCTGATCCCCTGGAAATCGGGCGCACCATGAGGCTTGCCAAATAAGAGCCCTGTCTGAACCAGTTGGGCGTTTGTCGTCCGTTGCCGCTCTTTCGCCCTGCGCGCCCGGCGCACGGATGCTGCGGTCTCGCCATCACTACTTTCGCCTCCGTCGAGCGCCGTCTGTCAGATTTGATTAACGAGAAGGAAGGAATCTGAAAATTATGCGAACTATTCGATTATACGCGGCATTCCTGATAGTCATGGCCTTAATGATTGGTGGGTGCGTCAGCGGGACGCAGAATCAGGGCACGGGCAACACGCCGAGCAAGGCTACCGGCACCGTCCGCATCGGTTTTTTGATGGACACGCTCAAGGAGGAACGCTGGCAGCGCGATAAGGATTTGTTCGAGGCTTATGCCAAACAACAAGGCGCTGAAGTGACGACGCTCGTCTCTAACGGGAGCGACGCCGAGCAACAGAAGCAAGCCGAGAACTTGCTGACGAAGGGTGTGGATGTGCTCGTAATCGTGCCGCACAACGCCGAAGCGGCGGCCTCGATTGTCGAGGCGGGAAAGCGCGCGGGCAAACCCGTCATCAGCTACGACCGGCTAATCAAAGACAGCGACGTTGACCTTTATGTCTCTCACCAGGTTGTCAAAATCGGCGAGATGCAGGCGCAGTATCTGGTGGACAGGCAGCCAAAAGGCAACTACGTCCTGATCGGCGGCGCTCCCACAGACAATAATGCGCTGCTGCTGCGC
Organism: Acidobacteriota bacterium; assembly: GCA_032160705.1. Lineage (GTDB taxonomy): Bacteria > Acidobacteriota > Blastocatellia > Pyrinomonadales > Pyrinomonadaceae > QHXM01. The sequence goes on from JAVHVE010000006.1 coordinate 87,167, forward strand.
GAAGGTCAGATGAAGGTTTTGAAGCCTTACGTTGATCGCGGCGACATCAAGATCGTCGCCGATCCTTTCGCCAGGGAGTGGCAACCGAACGAGGCCATGAAGCACACGGAGAACGCGCTCACTCAAAATAATAACAACGTGCAGGCTGTCGTGGCTTCAAATGACGGGACGGCGGGCGGCGTTGTTCAGGCGCTCGAAGCGCAAGGGTTAGCCGGTAAAGTTCTGGTCTCAGGTCAGGACGCAGACCTCGCGGCTTTGCAGCGCATCGCCGAAGGCAAGCAGACGATGACGGTTTACAAACCCATCAAGCCGCTCGCCGAGAGCGCCGTTGATGCGGCCATCAAACTCGCGCGCGGCGAGAAGCTGACGACCACGACCACCATCAACAATGGCAAGAAGGATGTCCCGGCGATTCTTCAAGAGCCGATTGCCGTCGGCAAGGACAACATCATGGGCACGGTTGTCAAAGACGGCTATCTCAAGATGGAAGACATCTATCGCAACGTACCCAAAGACCAGTGGCCTAAAGCTTAGAATGTTTATCACAACCACAAAGGCATGAAGACACAAAGGGGAATAGGGATAGTGGGACAATGTGAAGAAGCGGTTGAGAGTTCAGTTGAGAGTTCAAGCTTTAGCTTGTGCGTGCGGCAAGGCGCAACCTAAAGGTTGAACTCTCAACTGACCCACTACCGGAATAGGGGTTAACTTTCTTAGTGACTTTGTGCCTTCGTGGTGAGTTTCGTTAGTCGCTCTTAGCTATGAGACCCCAGACTCCAGACTCCAGACTCCAGACTCTCTTGGAGATGCGCGACATCACCAAAACTTTTCCGGGTGTGCGTGCGCTCGACGGTGTGACGTTTGATCTTCGCGCCGGAGAGATTCATGCGCTCGTCGGCGAGAACGGCGCAGGTAAGTCCACCTTGATGAAAATTCTCGGCGGCGTTTACCCGCACCCGCAGTACGGCGGGGAGATTCTGATTGAGGGCGAGGCGCGCCGCTTCGGCGGTATTCGTGATGCGGAAGCCGCCGGTATTGCCGTCATCTTCCAGGAGCTTTCGCTCGTCAAAGAGATGACTATTGGCGAGAACATCTTTCTGGGACGCGAGCCGCATCGCTTCGGCGTCATTCGTTGGGATGAAGTCTACAGTCGCGCCGGAAAATTGCTCAAAGACCTGCATCTTAATCTAGACCCGCGAACTCCTGTCGGTCATCTAGGCATCGGGCAGCAACAAATGGTGGAGATCGCCAAAGCGCTTTCACAGAAAGCGCGCATTCTGGTTCTGGACGAACCAACTGCCGCGCTGACCGATGCGGAGGTTGAATCTCTCTTCAACATTCTCAACAAGCTTCGCTCGCAGTCGGTGGCGATGGTTTACATCTCGCACAAGCTGGACGAGGTGTTTCATATCTCGGATCGCATCACAGTTCTGCGCGACGGTCGCACGGTCGGGACTGAGCGCACGAGTGAACTGGACGAGTCGCGCGTGATTGCACGCATGGTCGGGCGCGAGGTCGGCGACATCTTCCCCGTTGCGGATCACGAACGCGGCGAGGTTGCGCTTGAAATCAAAAACCTGAGCGTCGAAGACCCGAACCTCGCCGGTAAGATGCTCGTCAATAACATCAGTTTCAACGTGCGGCGCGGCGAAGTTCTGGGCGTCGCGGGGTTGATGGGCGCGGGTCGCAGCGATCTCCTGATGGCAGTCTTCGGGGCGCATGCGGGGCGCACGACCGGAAGCGTTTACGTCGAAGGCAAAAAGGTTCGCATCACGCGCCCCTCAGATGCTATCAAACACGGCATCGGTTTCGTCACAGAAGACCGCAAGCGATTCGGACTGATCCTCGATCAAACCATCCTGAACAACATGACGTTGGCAGGACTCAAACATCTTTCGGGTCGCTTCGTCACAAACACTGATGCGGAAGCGTCTGCGGGCGAACGTTCAATGCGTGAACTGCGCGTCAAGGCGAATTCCGTGTTCACCGTCGCAGGCACGCTCTCCGGCGGTAATCAGCAGAAGGTCGTGCTGGCGAAATGGCTGTTGACGAAACCGCGCGTGTTGTTTCTGGACGAGCCGACGCGCGGGATTGATGTTGGCGCGAAGCAGGAGATTTACGCGCAAATCAATAACCTGGCACGCGCCGGGTTAGCCATCGTGCTTGTCTCTTCGGAACTGCCGGAAGTGCTCGGCCTCTCCGACCGAGTTCTTGTTCTGCACGAAGGACGTGTTACGGGCGAATTCTCTCGCGCACAAGTGACACCCGAAGGCGTCATGGCCTGCGCAACGGGAAGCGCGCAGCACGCAGCATAAAAGCAGATGTTAGATGTCAGATGTCGGATGCTGGTTTTCACTGACATCTAGCATCTAGCATCTGGAATCGAGGTCTCCCTATGAATGAGACAGCCAACGAGCCGCCGATTGATCGCCCGCCCGTGACCGCCGATGTTACGCCGCAGACGCGGATTGGTCGAATTAAAGTGCCGTCCGAGCAACTGCGCGCGTACACCATGCTCTTTGCGCTCGCAGCCATCTGGGCCTACTTTCATTACGCCACAGGCGGAATTTTCCTGACATCGCGCAATATGTCCATTCTGCTTCAGCAGATGGCCGTGACAGGCGTGCTGGCGGTCGGGATGCTGATGGTCATCGTGGCCGGGCAGATTGATCTCTCTGTCGGTTCGGTGGTCGGGTTGACGGGTGGAGTCGCGGCGATGCTGCTGGTGTGGCAGAGTTGGGGACTCGTGCCGGCGCTCCTGGCCGCGATCCTGCTCGGCGTAGCTATCGGGGCAGTGCAGGGCGCGTTGATAGCTTATGTCAACATTCCCGCCTTCATTGTCACGCTCGGCGGATTGCTCGCCTGGCGCGGCGTGATTAAAGGCATCAGCGAGGGACAGACCGTTCGCGTCAACATCCCCGCGTTCAAAGCTATCGGCGGCAATTACGTCGGCCCTCTGGTCGGTGACATCATCGCGGCTGTGGCTGTTATTGGCATCGTATGGATGACGCTGAACCGTAATCGCGCACGCGTGCGGCATGGCCAGCCTGCCCCCAGTCTGCTCAGCACTGTGCTGAGAATCATCCTGCCTGCTATTGTCATCGTCGGGTTCATCATGGTGATGAATGCTTATGAGCTTGCGCCGGGAGTTTATGCGGGTCTGCCGATTTCGGTGCTGATCTTTCTGGTGGTTGCGCTGTTGGGAGCGTTTTTGACGCAGAACACGACGTTCGGGCGTTATCTCTTCGCCATCGGTGGCAACCCCGACGCGGCGCGTCTTTCCGGCATCAGCATACGCAAGCACATCCTGATGGTCTTTTGTGTCATGGGCGCGCTGACGGGCGTGGCCGCGATTATCCTTACATCGAGACTGGCGAGTGGTGCGCCGGACGCGGGAGTCCTGCTGGAACTCGATGCGATTGCGGCGTGCGTCATTGGCGGCACGAGTTTGATGGGAGGGCGGGGAACAATCTTTGGCGCATGTCTGGGCGCGCTCATCATGGCGAGTTTGGATAACGGGATGGGGCTGCTCGGCGTTCAGGATTACAAGAAGGACATCATCAAGGGCGCGATTCTCGTCGCGGCTGTCGGACTTGATATGCTTGGAAGAAAGCGTGGCTGAGCTTTTCCTTTGGCGTGCGCCAGATGCAGAGTCAAGAGTTTAAGCAGATAAACCAACGGTCGTTGTGGTAAACGTGCCGGGATTCCGATGAAAATAGTTGGATTGATCTTCATCTTCAGCAGCATCTTCGGGGCAGCATCTTTGTTTGCTCAGACGACAAACAATCTCGCCCCCGGCGCTCCCGGCAAAGACGCGCAGTGGGAGAGCGCGGGCAAGGAGGGTATCGGCACGTCCGCCTCGCTCGAATCGAAAGTCTGGTTCACGCTGCGTGGCGGGGTGATGACAGAGGTTTATTACCCGACGGTTGATACAGCAAACGTGCGCCTGTTGCAGTTCGTCGTGGTCAGCATGGATGGCAAAAGCGTTGAAGTCGAAAGCGAAGCCACGACGCACTCCATCCTTGTTCTCGACCCGCAGTCTTTGACGTTTAGCCATGTCAATCAAGCGAAGAGCGGCGCTTACACAATCAGGAAGACCTACGTGGTTGATGCTCAGCGGCACGCGCTTCAAATCGCCGTGCATTTTGAGACGCGAAATAAAGCCTTGTACCGCCTCTACGTTTATTACGATCCCTCTTTGAATAATAGCGGGATGCATGATTCGGCATGGACGCAAGGCGATGCGCTGCTTGCTTCCGATGGTGATAAAACCTCCGCTCTCATTTCCAGCACAGGTTTTGAGGAGATGACGAACGGTTATTTCGAGACAAGCGATGGCTTGACGGAGTTGCGACGCGAAGCCCAAGCGGCAAAAGGTTACAGCTCAGGCTCGGAAGATAAAATATTATTTCGAGGAGGACGGATTGCCAGAAGCTACGCGCGCGCAATGAACGGCAACGTTGTCCAGATGGCGCGCGTAAAAAATCCTGCCACCTTCTACCTCGCGCTTGGTTTCGGGAAAGAGGCGAATGAGGCTCTCAAGAATGCGCGCGCTTCTTTGACCAGAAGTTTTGCCAACGTCCGAACGGAGTATGATACGGGCTGGCACGAGTATCTCAGCACTTTGCGGAAAGTCGAGCAGAAATACCAGCGTCAGTTCGACGTGGCCGCGATGATTTTGAAAGCGCACGAGGATAAAACTTACAGGGGCGCGATGGTCGCTTCACTTTCAGTCCCGTGGGGCGGGGGCGCGAACGCCAACGAGCCAAACGTCGGTGGCTATCACACGGTCTGGGCGCGCGATCTTTATCAGGTAGCGACCGCCTGTTCTGCAATGGGCGACAAGGCGGCTGCCGACAGGGCGCTCAATTATCTCTTCACCGTGCAGCAGAAAGCGGACGGCAGCTTTCCGCAGAACTCATGGCTCGACGGGCGACCGGCAGGTGGCGGCCTTCAGATGGATGAGGTCGCATATCCTCTCATCCTCGCCTACCAACTGGGACGCATGGACAATGAAACGTGGACAAAGCACGTCAAGCCCGCGGCGGATTTCATAGTTCGGAAAGGCCCGGCCACGCCGCAGGAGCGTTGGGAAGAGGAAGCGGGCTACTCGCCTTCGACCATCGCGGCGGAGATTGCAGGATTGGTCTGCGCGGCGGAGATTGCGCGCCGCAACAATGATGAAGCATCCGCCAGAACTTATCTCGCAACGGCTGATGAATGGGCGCGCAAAGTTGATCGCTGGACAGCGACGACGAACGGCACATACGGGGATAAGAACTATTACATACGCATCTCGGACGACGACGATCCGAACGACGGCGCGCAGCTTGAGATTAACAGCAACGGAGGAACATACGACGAGCGCGAGATTGTTGACGCGGGTTTCCTGGAACTGGTCAGGCTCGGCATCAAGCGCGCAGATGATCCTCTCATCGTTAAATCTCTCGCCGTCGTTGATGAAATGATTGAAGTTAAAACGCCGAAAGGTGCAGCCTGGTATCGCTACAACCACGATGCCTATGGCGAAAGGGCGGACGGCGGGCGTTATGATGCGAGAGCCGGAAGGGGAAGGCTCTGGACATTGCTAACGGGCGAACGCGGCCAGTATGAGTTGGCGCGGGGTGAAAAGGCGCAGGCTTTGGAGCGGCTCGATGCGATGACGACGTTTGCCAATGAGGGATTGATGATCCCGGAGCAGATTTGGGACCAGCCCGACAGCCCTGCTCCCGAATTTCTATTCGGCGAGGGCACAGGCTCGGCAACGCCTCTCGCGTGGTCTATGGCTCAATTCATCCGCCTCGCCGTCAATCTTCAGGAAGGGCGCAACCTTGATACGCCAGACATCGTTGCGAAACGCTACCTCAAGCAGTGAGTGATTTGATTGAACCGATATGATAGAACCCGATCAGGATAAAGCCGACAGCATTTCAGATAGCGAGCTTGTCATCGCCGCCGACCTCGGCGGGACGAACCTGCGTGCGGCCACCGTTGACCGGCGCGGGCGGATTCACGAGCGCGTCAAGCAGCACACGCCGAAGGCAGAGAAGGCAAGCGAGATCGTGCGCGCCATCGTTGCGGCAGCGCGTGAATGCGAGAGTCGCAGCCTCGATGGGAGCGCGCAGATTCGCGCCCTTTCGGTCGTCGTCCCCGGAACAGTGCAGGTGGAAAACGGAGTCGTGATGAAAGCGCCGAACGTTCCCTGCCTGGATGGCTTTCGTCTCGCCGCCGCGCTTCAGAGCGAGTTGAAATGGCCGGCTTTGCTTGAGAACGATGCCAATGCTGCGGCGGTCGGCGAAATGTGGAAGGGCGCGGGGCAGGGACACGGCAGCATTATCTGCGTGACGCTGGGAACAGGCGTCGGCGGCGGAATCATCCTTGACGGACAGTTATGGCGAGGCGTTGATGGGTCGGCGGGCGAGCTTGGGCATATCGGCGTCGAGCCTTTTGGCGGTGTGGCCTGCACGTGCGGCAGTCGCGGTTGTCTGGAGGTCTTTGCCTCGGCGACGGCAATTGTGCGGATGACGCGCGAGGCGCGTCCACGCTATCCGAATTCACCCCTGCATACGAGCGAGGAACTAACCGCCAAGAGCATTTACGAGAGTGGCCTCGAAGGCGATGAGCTGGCGCTGGAGGTCTTTCGTCGGATGGGGATTTACCTCGGCGTTGGCCTGGCGAGTCTGATTAATATTTTCAACCCGGAGATGATCGTCATCGGCGGAGGTGTGGCCGACGGTTGGGATTTGTTCATCGCCCATGTGCGTGAGCAGATCGCTGAGCGCGCCTTTCCCATCCCGGCACGTCGCGCGGAGATCGTTCGTGCAGAATGCGGCGACGACGCAGGGCTGTTAGGCGCAGCGCAGCTTGCTTTCAATCATTAACGGAAGAAACGAATCATGAACAAATCACTTCTAACGCTCTGCTGTCTGGCCATCGTGCTCTGCGCTGCCAATGTCGAGGCGCAGGACATCGTCAATGGCCTTGAACCCATCGGCGCAGTCAACAGTTTCACAAAGAGCGACGCAGCCGTCACCTTTAAATGTCAGGACGGGTCAGAGGTGCGCGTCTCGATTCTGGCTGCTGATCTCATTCGGGTGCGAGCTTCGTTCAGAAAAGCGTTGCCCGCGCGCGATCATTCGTGGGCCATCGCAAAGGAGAGTTGGAACGCTGTCGCGTGGAATCTGAAAGAGACGGCGGACAGCGTCGTTATCTCGACAGACGAGCTTGAGGTGGTTGTCCGCCGCGCGCCGCTGCTCATCGAATTTAGAGACGCGAAGACACAGGCCGTCATCAACTCGGATGAGCGTCCGATGATGGCGGACGTGAAGGGAACGCTCGCCGGGATGATGTTCGACCCGAAGGCGGGAACATTTATCTCTGTGGCGAAGAAGCTCGGATTCGACGAACACTTTTATGGTCTCGGCGAGAAGGCCGCGCGCCTTGATAAGCGGCGCAGCTTCTTCACCAACTGGAACTCGGACACGCCCGGCTACACTGAAGGTAAAGACCCGATTTATCAAACCATTCCTTTTTACATTGGGCTGCAACGTGGCCTTGCTTACGGCATCTTCTTCGACAACAGCTATCGCAGCTATTTCGATTTCGGCAAAAACTCGCAAGCCTACGCCGCATTCGGCGCTGAAGGGGGCGAGCTGAATTACTATTTTTTCTACGGGCCTGCAATCAAGAAAATTCTGAATCGCTACACGGAATTGACAGGTCGAATGCAGATGCCGCCGATGTGGGCGCTCGGCAACCAGCAGAGCCGCTGGAGCTACTACCCGGAAGCGATGGCCGAAGAGGTCGTGCGGCAATATCGTGAGAGAGATTTACCGCTCGACGTGCTGCATCTCGACATTGATTACATGCAGGGCTACAGGGTGTTTACCTGGAACACGGATCGCTTTCCGAATCCGAAGAGACTGACGGATAAGCTCAAGCAACAGGGTGTCAAGGTCATCACCATCGTTGACCCCGGCGTAAAATATCAACCTCCTGCGAAGGATGCGCGCGATCAAAACGCCTCTCTTGTCAATCCTGAACTCACGCCACAGGACAAAAGTTACTACGTCTACAATCAGGGAGTTGAGAAAGATTATTTTCAGAAGCGCAAGGGCGGGAAGCCATTTATTCCAAGAGTCTGGCCGGGCGAGAGCGCCTTTGTTGATTTCACTTTGCCGGATGCGCGCAAGTGGTGGGGCGACCTGCATCGCGCCTACACCGACAACGGAGTCGCGGGAATCTGGAACGACATGAATGAGCCTTCAGACTTCGTAGATCAAACGGGCAAGAATCAGATGGATGTCGTCAGTTACGACGAAGGCGAAAACTCCACACACGCCAAGAACCGCAACGTGTTTGCGCTCCTGATGGCGCGCGCAACCTATGAAGGATTGGAGCGCCTGCAACCGGACAAGCGCCCATACATCATCTCGCGCGCCGCTTACGCAGGCATCCAGCGTTATTCGACGATGTGGACAGGCGATACGACGAGCACCTGGGACACGCTGGCTCTGAGCATCCCCGTTTTTCAAACGCTCGGACTTTCGGGTGAGTCTTTTGTCGGGAGCGACGTGGGCGGCTTCATGGGGCGCGGCAATGGTGAATTGCTCGTGCGCTCTTATCAAGTCAGTTTCCTCGCGCCCTTTTGTCGCAACCACAAAGTCATTGACGGATACGATCAGGAGCCCTGGCGCTTCGGGGAATATTACGAAGACATCATTCGCAAATATCTCAAGCTGCGTTATCGCCTGCTGCCGTTTCTTTACACGACGCTTCAAGAGGCGCACCAAACGGGTGTGCCGCTCTTCCGCCCGCTCGTCTTGAACTATCAGGCGGACTCAAACACTCTCAACCTCGACGACGAGTTTATGATTGGCAGCGACTTGCTCGTCGCACCCATTCTGCAACCGAACCAGACGAGCCGTCTGGTCTATCTGCCGGAAGGTGTCTGGTACGATTATTGGACGAATAGAAAACAAAAAGGTGGGACGATGATTCGCGTGGATGCGCCGCTCGAAGTTGTTCCAATGTTCATCCGCGGCGGCTCAATCATCCCGGAAGGCCCGGAGATGAACTACGTCGGCGAAAAGCCTTTCGACCCCATCAGCTTCTACATCCACCCGGACGAGAAAGGGCGAGCAATCACGACTCTCTATGAAGACGACGGAACAAGCCCGGCTTACAAACGAGGCGTCTATCGCCGCACGCAGGTGAGTGTCGCATCCTCAGACAAAGGTTTAGAGATAATCGTCAGCCCGCCCGAAGGCAATTATCAGCCGGGCGCTAGAAAATTTCTATTCGTCGCTCCGTTCGCCGGAACGATTCGAGAAGTGACGCTCGACAGCAAGCGGCTTGTGGCTGGCGGCGCGGATGGAAAGAGCGTTGGCTATCACAGTGGGAAAGGCGCGGTTGGAATCTCGATTGAAGATGATGGAAAAGAGCATCGAATCATCGTCAGGTAAGACGCGCAAGTTTTCATAGATGTAAATCTTTGCAAGGGGAGTCATGGCTGAAGTGAAACGTATTGGGGTATTGACAGGCGGGGGCGATGCGCCCGGATTGAATCCAGCGATCAAAGGGCTGGTTTATCGCGCCTCTGAACTTGGCATCGAGACAGTCGGCCTCTACGACGGCTGGCGAAGTTTGCTCAATCCGCTTGCCAGTGTCCTGGCGCTTGATCGCGCGGCAGTGCGCCGCTGGGATCGTGACGGCGGAACAAATCTCGGCTCGTCGCGCACCAACCCGTTCAGGACAACCAATGAAGAGGGCGAGCGCATTGACAGGTCGGATGAAGTCATCACCAACATCGAGAAGCTGGGCCTTGACGCCATTGTCGTCTGCGGCGGGGAAGACACGCTGGGCGTCGCCGCCAGGCTGTCGGAGAAAGGCGTCGCGGTGGTCGGAGTGCCGAAGACGATTGACAAAGATTTGGCGGGGACAGATTACACGCTCGGCTTCGATACGGCTTTGCGAAACGTGACGGAAGTGATTGAGCGCTCGCGCACGCCCGCAGGCTCGCACGGCTGGGTGCAGGTCATCGAAGTGATGGGACGCCATGCAGGGCATCTGGCGCTCTGGTCGGGCGTAGCCGGCCAGGCCGATCTCATCCTCATCCCGGAGCATCCGTTTCGCTACGAGAAGATTTACCATCACTTGAAAGATCGTCTGGGCGACACCATTGCTCATCCGCGTGATTCCGCGCGCCCGCGCTATTCCGTCATCGTCGTCTCCGAAGGCGCATACGCGGAAGACGGGGAATTGATTACTGTTGATGATCGCCACGACGCTTTCGGTCATGCGCGGCTCGGTGGCATTGGCGAAGTTCTGGCCAGGAGAATAATGAGCGAGACGCCTTACGATGCGCGCTCCGCCATGCTTGGACATCCTCAGCGCGGCGGCGTGCCTTCGCCGACTGATCGCATCATGGGCTTGCTCTTCGGCTCACGCGCGGCGGATGCTGTGGCTGAAGGAGACTTCGGCAAAATGGTTTCGGCGCGCGGCGTTGCCCCGGCCTGCGACCTCTCGCTCGTGGCCATCTCGTCCGTGCTCGGCCAGATCAACACCGTAGACGTTCCGCGCTATTACGACACGGAACGCTACCATCTCAAGGGAATAGGAATGTGAAAAGCAGGAGACAGAAGACAGAAGACAGAAGTCAGGAGAAAAGAAAATCTGTGAATGCGGTTGCCGCCTTATCCATTCTGACTCCTGTCTTCTGACTCCTGTCTCCTGCTTTCCGTTATGCTTGATTGGGAACAGGTCAGACTTGATTTTCCTGTGACCGAGCGCGTGGTTTATTTGAATAGCGCGGCGGCGGGCCCTGTGCCGCGCCCGGTGATGGAGGCGGCCACCGGATATTACCGGGAGATGATGGAAGAGGGCGATGCTAGGTGGGATGAATGGCTTGAGCGGCGCGAGATTGTCAGAAGACGCATCGCACAGTTTATCAATGCCGAGCCGGATGAGATTGCTTTGACGACGAACACCTCGTCGGGCATGAACACAATCGTGGACGCGCTTGAAGGGCGCGGCGATGTTATCTCCTGCAACCTGGAATTTCCCGTCTCGACGATTACGTGGCTTCATCGCGGCATTAACGTTAAGCTGATCGAAGCGGTTGACGGTGAACTCCGCATCGAAGATGTGCGGCGAGCGATGAATGAAAAAACGGCGATCATCTGCCTGAGCCACGTGCAATACTCAAACGGATTCCGTAGCAATCTTGAGGAACTAGGAAATAACAAGAGCAATCACGCATGGGTCGTCAACGCCAGCCAGTCGGCAGGCGCGTTTGAGATTGACGTCAAGCGGATGCGAATTGATGCGCTGTGTGCGACGGGGCACAAGTGGATGCTCTCCGGCTATGGCTCAGGCTTTGTCTATCTCAGCAGGAAGTTGTTGGACGAACGGCGAGCGCGAGCCATCGGCTGGCTCAGCGTCGAAGAGCCTTTCGGGGATCGCAACCGCTATTTCAAAGTCCGCGCGGATGCGGCGGCGCGCATTGAATGGGGATGCCCTCATTTTGCAGGCATCTTCGCGCTCGGCGCGGCTGTTGATTACCTCTTGCAGATTGGAACGCACGAGATTGAGCAGCGCGTGCTGGCGCTCAATCGTCATTTAACCGGGCGTCTTGCCGATGAGGGTTGGCGCGTTCTTTCTCCATTAAGAAATGAAAGCTCACGCTCAGGCGAAACCCTGGTTGCCGCAGAGCGCCCGAAGCGTGTGGTCGCGCATCTGGCTCGCCGTGGCATCGCCATCACAGAAAAACCGGAGGGCATCCGCGTCGCCACGCATTTCTTCAATAACGAAGCGGACATTGAGCGTCTGATGGTGGCGTTGAATGAAATGCGAGCGTGAGTTTCAAATTTGGAATGCTGAATGCGGATTGGAAGGCAGTTAATCAAAGACTTCGCACAAAAACGCCGCGTGAGCGGCGCGTGAGTTTAGCCTGGCCTTTCAAGGCCGGGAACACAATTGGTAATTTATGATTTGCGTCGCGTCAGCGACGGTTGAACTCATCGAAGAGGCTGATTCAATCGTCGCTGACGCGACGCGGGCAACACACTCTCACCTTGTCCCGGCCTTGAAAGGCCGGGCTAAATTCATGCCGCCGCTCACGCGGCTGATTGACGCACGCTTCTCGCTTAACCGCTTTTCTAATCAGCATTCCGCAATCATATTATCTGGCGTGTGCGGCGCGTTTGCGCTTCTCTCCGGTGGATTTTGATTTCTGTTTTGGTGCTGGCCTCTGCGCTTCGGAATTGAAATGCTTCTTGCACAGGCTCAGAAAAGTCTGGCCGATAGGAGAATCATAATCGCCTGCGAGTTTGGCCAAACCGAGTTCCCAGTTGATCTGCGCGCCTTCTATCCACCATGGGACGAGCCGCCCTTCACTGATTTCTTCCCGCGCAGAACGCAAAGGAATAATACCGATGCCCATCTCTTCCTCGACCATCCGCTTGATTGCCGCCAGCCTGCTCAACTCCATCGCGACGACGGGCTGAACGCCTGCCTCCGCAAAAAGTTCGTCAATCAAACGGCGCGTATTGCCGCCGCGCTCGCCGAGGATCAGCTTCTCACCCGCCAGCGTAAACACACTGATAACCTTCTGCTTCGCCAGCCGATGGCGCGGGCTGACGATGGCGACCAATTCGTCGCGGCTCAAGCCTTCGGTCTGAATGCCGCGCGCCTCGACAGGCAGAGAAACGAAAGCCATGTCGAGTTCGCCCGCGAGGATTTGCCGGACAAGCGCATCGCTCGTTCCCGAAACGATTGTCACTTCAGCGCGCGGGTGACGCTCACGCAACTCTTTCAAAATTTGCGGCAAGGGGTCTGCGCTGACCATCGCCGACGCGCTTCCCACGCGAAGTCGTCCGCGCTCGGCTCCGGCTAGTTCCGCTATCTCCGCCACTGCCACGTCATGCTCACGCAGGATGCGCCGCGCGCGTTCGAGCAAGGCTTCTCCGGCTTCCGTCAAAATCACACGACGCGGCGCGCGAACAAACAATGGCGCACCCAATTCGATCTCCAATTGCCGAATCTGCATGCTGACTGCTGCCTGCGTGATATGCACACGCTGCGCCCCGGCGGTGAACGTCCCCGTCTCGGCGATGGCAGTAAAAGCTCTCAGTTGCCGGATTTCCATGGCCATCAAGTTTATCAGAAATGGTTATCGCGTGGATAAAATCTTTTAGTTTCTATTATGAGATGGCACTGACTATAATCGAGGCCAGCGAGTTGCGGCAAGAGTAGTCGTTTGCCAGGCAGTTGAGAGCTTTAAGAAGTAATGAAAACGAAGTCCAAGATTGCGAATTTTATGTCTCCCCGACAAATTCATGGCCGCGAGCTTGTGCTGGGAGTTGATGGCGGAGGCACGAAGACACGCGCCGTCATCGTTGATGCGCGGCAGCAAGTGCTGGGCGAAGGCTTGGCCGGACCCTCTAATCCTTTGCGGGTTGGAATAGGCAATGCGGCTTCGGCTATTCGTGAGGCGATTGACAAGGCCTGCGCGGAGGCACGCGTACAGCGTACGGATATTGTCGCCGCTGAAATCGGGCTGGCAGGTGTCAGGCGCGGAGATTTGAGATTGCGGATGCGCGAGGCTTTGAGCGGGCTGGGCATCCACGCAATCGAAGTGGTGACAGATGCGGACATCGCTTTATTCGGAGCGACAGAGGGCGAGCCGGGGCTGGTCATCATCTCCGGCACAGGCTCTATCTGTTGCGGCCTTAATGCGCAAGGCAAGCACGCTTGCGCGGGTGGGTGGGGGCCGCTCGCGGGCGACGAGGGAAGCGGTTCATGGATGGCACGGCGAGCTTTGCAGGCGATGGCGCGTGCGTGCGACGGGCGCGGCAAGGAAACCATTCTGGAGACGGCGGCCTGCTCTCACTTTAATGTGGCGACGACGGACGATCTGCTGATTGCGATCTACGCGCCCGGGATGACGAACGACCGGATTGCAGGCTTTGGTAAGCGCGTCATCGAAGCTGCACAGAGCGGTGATGAGGTGGCGCGCGGGATAGTAGCCGAGGCAGGCCGTGAGCTTGGACTCGCCGCCACCGCCGTCATCCGCAAGCTGCGCATGGGGCGCGAGCGATTTCAGGTGGCTTACGTCGGCGGTGTCTTCGCCGCGGGCGATCTCTTGCTCGACCCCATGCGCGCGGAGATTGCTCGCGCCGCTCCAAAGGCCTACATCGCCCCGCCCCATCTCTCGCCAGCTATCGCCGCCGCACGCATGGCACGCGGGCAATTGCACAGAATGCCTGTCGCGGTTTAAAAACTGTGACAAGTGACAGGTGACAAGTGACAAGAGAAAACGCTTTTGTCCTGTCACTTGTCACCTGTCACTTGTCACGGCTTTTATGAATCTTCCTTTGACGGAACAGGAGAATCCGCGCACGGCTGGAATAGGTCGGTTGCCGACGCTTGAGGTTGTTCGGTTGATGAACGAGGAAGATGCGCTGGTAGCGGCGGCTGTGGGACAGGTTTTGCCTGAGGTAGCGCGGGCTGTGGATGGAATCGTCGAGCGGCTCAAGGCGGGCGGGCGTCTTTTCTACATCGGCGCGGGAACTTCCGGCAGGCTCGGCGTGCTGGACGCTGCGGAGTGTCCGCCGACCTTTGGCGTTGCGCCGGAACTGGTGCAGGGAATCATTGCGGGCGGTTATGATGCCACTTATCGCGCGGTCGAAGCGTCGGAGGATGATAGCGGTGCGGGCGGGCGTGACCTGGACGAGCGAGGGATGAAAGAACAGGATGCCGTCGTCGGCATTGCCGCATCGGGTCGCACGCCTTATACAGTCGGGGCAGTTGAGCACGCGCGCTCGCGTGGCGCGTTCACCATCGCAATCACCTGCGCGCCGGATTCGGAGATTACGCGAGTGGCTGAAGTGAGCATTGTTGCTGTGGTTGGCGCTGAAGTTATCGCCGGGTCAACGCGGCTTAAGGCGGGAACGGCGCAGAAGATGATTCTCAATATGCTTTCGACCGCAACGATGATTCGTCTCGGTTACGTCACAGGCAATCGCATGACGAACATGCTGACGAGGAATTCAAAGCTGTACGCGCGTGCTGTGCGAATCCTTATGGCTGAGACTGGATTGGATGAAACGGCGGCGAGCGCTCAACTTGAAAGGGCAGGCGGAGATTTACGCCCGGCACTGGTGATGACAAAAACGGAATGTTCACGCGAGGAGGCCGAGCATGCCCTAGTGAAAACTAACGGCGTCGTTCACGACGCTATCAAGTTTATCTCCTTAGCAAGATGATGGTGGCAAAAGGGCAAAGCCTCAAAGAATAAGGTGACGACCGACGCGGCAGGGACACTTAAATTCTCTTTTGCTGCTCGTCAGAGATAACATCATTCAGGAAATATTCCTCAGTATAATAATCTCTCTGGGCTTCATACCAGTCGCCCAGCGTCTGAATATGACGCCATTTATCGTGATTATAAAGACAGAAATTTCCACCTTTTTTCATCGCCTTGCTCAGGCTATCGCCATAAAGACTGACGTCGTTATCTTCTATCTTGTCGAGAAATTCCGGCTCAAAAATGGAGACAGCCATGTTGATGGTATAACCGACAGCCTCAATGCTCTTTGGCTTCTCTGTAAATTCTTTAAGCAACTGCTGGCCGCCAGTTCTGATCCTTCCCACAGGAAGTTTATAGTTATCGCTCGCCATCAGCGTCCCCAGCACGTTGCTGGTGTCTCGGTAGTATTTATGATGCTGAAGGAAATGTGTCCAGTTAAAATCTCCTTCAATCAGAATATCTGAGTAATGAATCATGAAAGCTGTTTTCAAGGATAGTTTCTTCAGCGCCATTGGTAGCTTTGGGTCAAGGGTTTCTCGACATTCAACCGGCAATTCAGATTTCATCAGCCCGGCATAATATTCAATCATTTTTGAGAATTCTTTTGTGAGGATGATGATCTTGGAAAAGGCTTTTGGCGTCTTATTAATCTTCTCCACGATATGATGAAGGATGGGTTTCTCGCCGACAGGAAGAAGAAGTTTCGGCATCCCCATATTCAAGGGATACAGGCCGCCGGATTTTCCAGCCGCAGGGATGATGACAGGGATGCCCCATCTCATTCTATTTAACGATTCGACCAGATCATCTCCATCTTTAAAGATTATGTGCTCTCTTTGCAGTAGACGTATTGGAAGGTTTTGTTTCTCGACACCTTGATGTCGGCAAACGATAATATCTTTATTCAGATCCAGGGCCAGAGTGATTTCACTTGTTACCCATTCGGATGTGATAGCATTAGCAGTAAAGAGGACTAAAATACGCTTAGAGCCATTGAGAGCATCTCTTACTTTGGAATCTATGGATTCAACCGCCTTGATCTCCTTATCCGCCATAAAAATATCAAACAAAAAATTTTTCTCCAGCGTTTCGGAGATCAACCTGGCCAAAGCCAGTCCGTCACTCGCTGAGTACGAGATAAAAAGATCATGCATCATAATAATTCCTGCTCCATTCAACTATTGACAAGAAATTAGAAAGCATTGTTAGCGGACATCAAGCATTTTAGCGCACATCTGGAGTCAAGGCAGAGTATCTTTAACTGGTTTGCGAGGAATAGTATCATCCAGTGCGCTGTTTAATTATACTGCACAATGCAATAAAAGTGTGGTTAGTTGGTAAGTCCTGCAAGGAATAATACCGGGAATATTATCGTGAGACTAAGCCTGCTTTGCATAGGGATTTTACTTTAATGAGTGCGTTCGACCTTGCCATCATCTTTGGCTACCTGATCGGCGTCGTCCTGATCGGGACGTGGTTCGCCCGCAAGCAGGAGACGACGCGCGATTATTTTCTGGGCGATAGGACAGTGCCCTGGTGGGCGATTGCCGCATCCATCGTTGCGACCGAAACCTCCACGATCACTTTCATCTCCGTTCCCGGCATCGCGTTTGCGCGCGGCGGCAACTTTCAATTCCTGCAACTCGTCTTCGGCTACATGCTGGGGCGCGTGGTCATCTCGCTGCTCTTCATTCCATCTTACTTTCGCGGCGAGCTGTTGACGGTTTACCAGCTTCTTGATCGCCGCTTCGGTGGCCGTATCAAAATGCTGGCGGCATCACTCTTCGTCGTGATGCGCAACATCGCCGACGGCATCCGCCTGCTCCTGACGGCACTGGTTCTCGCCGCCGTTTATGTGGCTTTCCAGCCGGGAACGGATCAAGGCACGCTCATCGTCCTGTCCGTCATCCTGATCGGCGTCGTGATGATCGTCTTCACCTACTTCGGCGGCATGGAGGCCGTCATCTGGATTGAAGTCGTGCAGCTTGGCATCTATATCGTCGGCGCAATCGCGGCGGCTCTTGTTATTATTAGTTCGACGGAAGGAGGCTTGAGCGCGGCGATGGCTGCGGGGGGCGAATATGGAAAGTTCAGCCTGTTCGACTTCACACTCGATTTTACGAAGACGTTCACCTTCTGGGCAGGGCTGATCGGCGGATGCTTTCTGACGATGAGCACGCATGGGACAGATCAATACCTCGTGCAGCGTTATCTCTGCACGGATCGCCCGCGCCGTGCGGCGGCGGCGCTGCTGACCAGCGGCGCTATCGTGTTCGCACAATTCATCGGCTTCCTTTTCATCGGCGTATTGCTGTTCGCGTTCTATCATCCTTACACGGATGCGGCTTACGTCTCTGCGCCTGTGAATTTCCCCTTTGGCGGAGGCGACCAGGTTTTCCCAAACTTCATCACGCAGCATCTTCCGTCGGGACTTTCGGGTCTAGTCGTCGCCGCCATTTTCGCCGCCGCAATGTCTTCGTCGCTCAACTCGATTGCGGCGACGGCTGTCAACGATCTCTACAAACCTTTCAGACCGAACGAGAGCGACAAGCATTATCTGAAAGTCTCGCACTGGCTGACGCTGCTCTGGGGCGTGGTGCAGATTGGAGTGGCGCTTTTGATGCGCCGTCAAAATCGCTCGGCGCTCGATCTGGCATTATCCGTCGCCGCTCTGATTAACGGCCCGGTGCTCGGCGTCTTTCTCGTCGGCACATTCCTGAGGCGCGTCAGCGAACCGCCCGCGCTCATCGGCATGGCAGCCAGCATCGCGGTGATGCTCTACGTTTACTTCGGAACAAAGATCGCCTGGACGTGGTACGGAGTCATCGGAAGCGCTGTGACGTTTCTGGTGGCGTGGGCTGTGAGTTATGCCTTCGCGCCCGCGCCCAAGAATAAGCGAGACGAGTTGGCTCCGGGCGGCGCAGTCGAAGAACTCTTGCCTGAAGGAAAAGCATGAAGATGAAGCGAACTCGCGCCATTGCTTTATTCATTGCCTTAACAGTAGGCAGTGGGCAGTTGGCAGTGGGCAGTAAAGAAAGAGCGGTGAACGGCATTGAGCTTTTGCCTTTAACTGCCAACTGCCCACTGCCTACTGCCAACTTCTCCCCCCAGTATCCCCGTCGTCCGTCAAAAGATGCTTTGAAGTGGGCGGACGCGGAATTGAAGAAGATGTCGTTGGATGAAAAGCTCGGACAGCTTATCTCCATCGGCGTCAATGCGACGTTTCTCAATCGTGAGAGTGATGCTTACAAGGCTCTGCGTCGGCAGGTGGAAGAGAATCACGTCGGCGGTATCATCCTGTTCGGCAGTCCCGTCTATGAATCGGTTGTCCTCGTCAATCGGATGCAGCAGCTTGCGCGCCGCCCGCTGCTCATCTCGGCTGATTTAGAGCGGGGCGCAGGGATGCGGCTTTTCGATACGACGGACTTCGGCTGGGTGATGGCAACGGGGGCGACCGGCGACCCGGATTATGCGCGACGCATGGGCGAGATTACCGGAATGGAAGCTCGCGCGCTCGGCATTCAACACATCCTTGCTCCCGTCGTTGATGTCAATAACAATGCTGTCAACCCTGTGATTAACGTTCGCTCCTTTGGCGAAGACCCTGTGGAGGTTGGACGCTACGCTGCCGCATTCGTCAAAGGGGCGCAAAGCAGGGGCGTGATCGCGACGGCCAAGCATTTTCCGGGACATGGCAACACTGCGACAGACTCTCATCGTGGCTTGCCAAGCCTGGATTTTACTTTAGCGCAACTCAATAGCCTGGAACTCGTCCCGTTTCGCGCTACAGTTGATGCAGGCATCGGCTCCGTGATGGTCGGACACATTGGAGTTCCCAGGATTGACCCGACAGTGCTCACGCCGCTACCGCAGAAGCCGGATAAAAAACCAAGTTACGCAGACAAGGAAGTCCTGATTGAGAACGCGACCATGCCTGCGACTCTCTCGCCGTCGCTGACAGGCTTACTACGCCGTGAACTCAATTTTGAAGGGATGATTGTCACGGATGCAATGGACATGAGCGGCCTGACCATCTACTTCAAACAGGATGAAGCCGCCGTGCGCGCCGTCCTCGCGGGCGCGGATATGCTGCTCAAGCCGGAAGGGGCTGACGCCACGCTGGCCTTGCGCGGTTTGCGCGAGGCTGTGCATTCGGGAAGAATCACAGAAAAGAGAATTGAAGAATCTGCGCGGCGTATCCTGGCAGCCAAGTACGATCTCGGATTGGTCAGGCAGCGCCTCACTCCGATTGACGAGATTGATCGCCTCGTGTCCTCGCGCGAAGCCCTGCAATTAGCGAGCGAGATTGCCGAGCATGCCATTACACTCGTCCGCAACGATGCACGCCTTCTGCCGCTTAACAATCTACGCTCCAGTGCGCGCATCTTTAATCTGGCTATCACCAATGGCGATGACCGTTTGTTGGTTGCCAATTCTTTTGTTTCTGCTATCACGCGCAGAGGCAAGCGCATCGAAACCATTGTCCTGGACGAACGCTCATCCGAAGCAGATGTGCAGAAAGTCATTGAGCGCGCCGAGGGTGCGGATGTCGTCATCGCTTCACTCTACGGGCGAGTTCGCACAGGACAATCCAGCAGTATCGGTCTGCCCGAACCCGGCGTGCGCGCGCTCAAAGTCTTGCTCAGCCGCGATGCTCCCGTCATCGGCATCAGCTTTGGAAATCCATATCTACTGCAAAATTTCCCGACGATGAAGACTTATCTAGTGGCGTATGGAGATATGCCTGCGCTGCAACAGGCAACGGCGCGCGCCCTGCTGGGCGAGACTGACATCACGGGCAGGCTTCCGATTACGCTGCCATCGCTCTATGCTCGCGGAACAGGAATCCAGATGAAAGCAACGTCGAAACGAACAGCAGAGCTTATCAACAAATGAAATCAGGCTTAACTAAATTCGCGCCGCTGCGTGGAGGAATTGTCATTTCCTGCGCCTTCATTCTCCTTTTCACTTTCACCATTCAAACATTCGCTGCCAACCTGCCGGTGGCTTCGCCAGCGACGGTCGGAATGTCGGCCAAACAACTCGCACACATTGATCGCGCGGTTACGGATTCAATTACGAAACATGAGCTGCCAGGTGCAGTCGTGCTGGTTGCAAGACGCGGGCGCATCGTCTGGCGCAAAGCTTACGGCTCGCGCGCCGTCTTGCCTGAGCGCGAAGCGATGACCGTTGACACGATCTTTGATCTGGCGAGCTTGACGAAAGTGGTCGCGACGGCGACGAGCATTATGATATTGGTCGAGCGTGGGTCTTTGCGCCTGAGTGATCCGGCCTCGCTGTATCTCCCGGAGCTGAAGGGCGAATCGAGAGAGAGCATCACCATCGAGCAACTGCTGACGCACCGTGCGGGTTACGCCCCGGATTTCGATCTGCGCGAGCAGTGGAGCGGCTACGATGAAGCGATGAAGCGTCTGGCGACAGAGACCTTGCGCAATCCGCCTGACACGCGATTCGTCTATAGCGACATCGGCTACATTGCGCTCGGCGAAATCGTTCATCGCGTCAGCGGAATGACATTGGACGAGTTTGCCCAGAAAAATATTTTTGGGCCTTTGCAGATGCGCGATACGGGTTTTCGGAGTTTTGCTGAGATTCATTCCCAAACACAACGCCCGCCACGCAACGACTCACAGACCAGCGAGCGCATTGCGCCCACTGAAACGCGGCGCGCTGCCGGAAGTTATCTAGGCGGCGTTGGAGATAAGACTACGGAAGGCGCGCGCTGGCTGCGCGGCGCGGTGCATGACCCGACGGCTTATCGGATGAATGGTGTCGCCGGTCATGCCGGACTTTTTTCGACGGCTGATGATCTGGCTATCTACTGCCAGATGATTATGAACGGCGGAGAATACGCGGGCGTTCGCATCCTGAGCCCGATGAGTGTGGCAACGATGACGAGGCCGCGCGCGGTGACGGAAAATGGCGCGGCGCGCGGGCTGGGCTGGGACATTGCCAGCAGCTTTTCAACCAATCGCGGCGATTTGTTTCCGCTCGGCTCGTTCGGCCACACGGGTTTCACAGGCACGTCTCTCTGGCTTGATCCGGCGAGCGAAACTTTCGTCGTCTTCCTCAGCAACCGTGTCCACCCGGACGGCAAAGGCGATGTCGGGTCTTTGCGCGGGCGCGTCGCTTCAATCGTCGCCGCTTCAATCACTGACAGCACAACTGAGCGGGCGCGTGGCGAATCCGCTCAATTCGCCTCGGAGATGTTGACCAGCGTGGCACGACTTTCAAGCCGAACAAATGCGACCGCAGCGAGTCTCGACGCATCCGCCGACGCGGAAGTCCTGACGGGGATTGACGTGCTTGAGCGAGACGATTTCAAGCAACTTGCGGGGATGCGTGTCGGGCTGGTGACGAATCACACGGGGCGCGACCGCGCAGGCCGTCAGACGATTGACGTTTTGCAAACGGCGGCGGGTGTCAAACTCGTCGCACTCTTTTCGCCTGAGCACGGAATTCGAGGGTTGGTGGATGAAAAGGTCTCAGACTCGAAAGATGAAAAGACAGGCTTACCCGTTTACTCGCTGTATGGCGAGACGCGCCGCCCGAAGCCTGAGCAGTTGAAAGACCTCGACGCCCTGGTCTTTGACATTCAAGACGTCGGGACACGATTTTATACTTACATCTCGACGCTCGGTTACGTGATGGAGGAAGCGGCACGGGCGCATCTGCCTGTCTTTGTGCTAGACCGTCCGAACCCTATCGGAGGCGTCGAAGTTGAAGGCCCTGTCGCGGATGCCGATAAACTCTCATTTATCGCTTATCACAGAATTCCCGTGCGTCACGGGATGACCACGGGTGAGCTGGCGCGGCTCTTCAACGAAGAGCGGAAGATTAATTGTGACCTGCGCGTCATCAAGATGGAAAAGTGGCGGCGCGGAATGTGGCTCGACGCGACAAACCTGACATGGGTGAACCCTTCGCCCAACATGCGAAGCCTCATGGAAGCGACGCTCTATCCCGGCATCGGCTTGCTTGAGACGACGAACCTTTCCGTCGGGCGCGGCACGGATACTCCATTTGAAATCATCGGCGCGCCCTGGCTCGATGGGCCGCGTCTCGCCAGCTACCTGAACAATCGAAAAATCGCGGGCGTGCGCTTCGTGCCCGTTCGTTTTACGCCGAAGTCTTCCGTCTTCAAGAATGAAGAGTGTGGCGGCGTCAATATCCTCGTTACGGATCGCGCGCGTCTTCATCCTGTGCAGATGGGGCTGGAAATCGCCATCGCGCTGAGAAGGCTTTATCCAATGGAATGGAAGGTTGACGATTATGCGCGCCTGCTCGTCAATGCAGAAACCCATGCGGCGGTGAAACGCATGGATGAGCCAGAGGCAATCATGCGCTTGTGGGCTGATGAGCTTTCCGCATTTCGTCGAGCGCGTTCGCGTGTTCTCCTTTATCAATAGCGGTCAATGGAAATGGAATGCAAAAGCGCGCACGAGAGACAGGCAATCCGCTGATGCCGACAATTTGCGATGCCTATTTTTCGACGGATTTTCCGGCAGATGTTTCGGCAGATGTTTCGGCAGATAATCTGGTGCGCGCCCTGCTCTCACTATCTCCCAGCCGACGAGTGAGCATTCTTGATAGCTGTGGCGCGCGTGAGCCAGCGGCGCATTTCCTCATCGCAGGCTTTGATCCTTTTGAAATAATCGAGGCGCGCGGAGCTGAGATGCGCTGCGCGGTGCGCGGTGAGAACGATGAGCATGTCACGAATAGTGATGCGCTTGGTGTGCTTGATGAGCGCCTTGCCCGATACCGTTTCCAACACCGGCTGCCGGAGCATCTGCCTGTGGCCGGAGCTTGTATCGCAACCTTCTCCTACGAGCTTGGCCATCGTCTGGAGCGTCTGCGCCTCAGTTCCGTGCCGCGTACGTCGGATGAGCCTGACGTTGTGCTGGCTTTCTACGACACGCTCGTCATTCACGATTACCGCAACGGAATAACTCGGATTGTGGGCGTCGGAGACCCGCGACGTGTGGCTGAGACCTCTGAAACTCTGGCTGAGGCGCTCGCTCGCGGCGTAGAGAAAGCGGAAGCGAGCCCGCCTGCCGTTCGTGCCGTCGAATCTAATCTCACGCGTGATGAATATCTCGCGGCGGTTCGCAGCATCAAGGAGCACATTGCCGCCGGAGATATTTATCAAGCGAATCTCACACAGCGAATCAGTTGTCCGCTCTCCCTTGAATCCAGGCCGGAGGATGTCTTCCTGCGCCTGCGCCGCGATCACCCGGCTTCGTTCGCGGCCTTTATCCGCCGCCGGGAGGATGTTGTCATCAGCGCATCACCCGAAAGATTTTTGTGCGTGGAAGCGCGAGACGATGCGCGCGTCGTCCATGCCTGGCCGATTAAGGGCACGCGCCCGCGCGGGCAGAATAGAGAAGAAGATGCGCGGCTGCGCGCAGAGCTGTTGACGAGCGAGAAGGATCGAGCGGAGAACATTATGATCGTTGATCTCTTGAGAAACGATCTGGGGCGCGTCTGTCAGTATGGCTCGGTCGAAGCCACAGAGCTGTGCGCGCTCGAAGAGCATCCGACGCTCTTTCATCTCGTCTCGAAAGTGCGCGGAACATTGCGCGAGGAAATTACAGCGGGCGCTCTCTTGCGCGCGGCTTTCCCCTGCGGCTCGATCACTGGAGCGCCGAAAATCCGTGCGATGGAGATCATCAGTGAGACTGAGCCGAGCCCGCGCGGACTCTCGATGGGCGCTCTTGGGTATTTTTCTTTTGACGGCTCGCTCGATCTGAACGTCGCTATCCGCACAATGGTGGTGCGCGATTCTGTGGCGCGCTTCAATGTTGGTGGAGGCATCGTCGCCGATAGCTGCCCGGCACTTGAGTATGAAGAATCGCTCGTCAAAGCACGCGCGCTGCTCAAAGCCCTCGGCGTTGAGGATATAATTGAATTTGCTGATGGCCATGCGCCCGTCAGGCCCACAGTCACTTAACTGTCCTCAGTTGAGCTATCAGCGGAGCTTATTTCATTGATAAAATCTTTTAGCTTTGACTATTGTCAAAGAAGCACCTAGAATAATCCCGAATTACAGGAAAAGCATTCGTTCAATTCCTTAGTCGTTATTTACCACTAAAACTTACACCGGGGCTTTGCTTGATCTTTGTGCTGTGGTCTTTCCAGTCAGGAAGACGATAGGTGCAATGATATTTCCCTCTAGAGATCAAGAGGCAACACAGAAATCTGCTGGCCGCTTTCTGCGGAGAGCTTTGCGCCACAAGTGTCGAGAGACAATTACCAGAAACAGGAGCTAGAAAATGAAACGAACTCTACCGTCGCATTTCGCCTTCAGTCTTTTCCTCTTGCTGATCGCAACCGGAATCGCGCTGGGGCAGGGGACTACCTCGCGCGTGACCGGCGTTGTCACAGATCCGCAAGGCTCGGTCGTAACCGGCGCGACTGTGACCCTGACCAACGAGGGAACAAACGCGTCGCTCACCATGGAGACGACTTCGACCGGAACTTACGTTTTTGATTTGCTACAGGTCGGCGTCTACACCGTGACGGTTGAGATGCAGGGCTTCAAGAAGTTCGTTTCGACCGGCAATCAGGTCAACGTCAATCAACCCGCGACTGTGGATGCGGTACTCGAAATTGGCGGCATCAATGATGTCGTCACCGTCAGCAGCTCGGCGGAGCTGGTGCAAACAAGCAGCTCCGGCAACTTCGGCAACACTGTTGAGCAGCGCACACTTGAGACTTTGCCCATCGTCGGTAATCGTGGACGCAATCCGCTGACCTTCCTCCTCTTCCAGCCTGGCGTTTCAAGTACGCAGGATATTACGGCGGGCGGCGGCATCCACGTTCACGGCTCGCGCGACCGCGCTTTCAATTACACCCTTGATGGAATTGACAGCAATGAATCCAGCTTTGGCGGCTCTAATTTAAGCCCGATTAGAACGAACCCCGATTCCATCACCCAGTTTCAAGTCGTCACCAGCAATTTCACGGCTGAGTTAGGCCGGAGCAGCGGAGCACAAATTACGCTCGTCACACGCTCTGGAACGAATGAGTTTCACGGGACGGGCTTCTGGTTCTACCAGACCCCGGGCTTGAACGCCAACGAATACGGAAACAAAATCAACACGCGGCTGGTGAACGGTGTGCCGACGGAGCAGCCGCGCGGTCAATTCGTCCAGCACATCTACGGCGGCAGCATTGGCGGGCCGATTAAGAAAGACAAGCTATTCTTCTTTACCAATCTGCAACTCCTGCGCTCTTACGATACTGCGTTAGTCACACGCACGGTTTACACGCCCCTGGCGCGTCAGGGATTTTTCCGGTATCGCAACGACGGTGTGGCGAACGCTCCTGCCGGAGCCAGCAATTCGACCGTGGACACCGCCGGCAATGTAATTATTGCGCCAGCGAAAATCAGCACCTATGACATTGGGGCTCGTGATCCGCTGTGCATTACATTTCCAACAAACTGCGGGCTCGATCCGACCATACTAAAACTGCTGGCGCTGACCCCGGCTCCAAATAATTATTCCGTTGGAGACGGGCTGAATACTGCCGGATTCAGTTTCGCGTCGCCGCAGCGCGAGAAGCAGTACGACTTCACGGCCAAGGTTGACTACAACATGACCGATAGGAGTTTTCTGTACGTTCGCTATGCGCAAGGCCAACAGAACACGTTCGGCGACTCGGCAAACGGCGGCAGACCCGCTTTTCCTGATAGCCCTGCAAACTTCGTTGACACGTTTCGTGATCCCAAGAACCTGGCAATCAATTATCGTTGGTCACCGACGGGAAGCATCACCAACGAATTTGTGATCGGCGGCAATCGTTATGCGTTCAGCTTCAACAATCCTGACGAGAATGCCAATTCCAATCCGCCTTTCACCTTCTCTAACTCAGGCATCACAGATCCGCTCAACGCCACACCGCCGGTCAACAACCTGCGCCGGATTACGACTTA
>JAVHVE010000007.1:0-4186 GCA_032160705.1 Acidobacteriota bacterium
GCGTTGCCGTCGATCAACAATACTTCATGGCCCGAGGGGGTTAATGTCTGGAGCAAAAACATCCAGAGATGCGGCATGAAGTTCCGCGTCACTCCGTTGTCCGGGTTGTATAAGAGTATTTTCATAATCCGTTCCTGCCATTCTCGATCATCACGAAAATTCGTCTGACCCTTTGCGTGGTCGTTAGAGGGGAATAAACAACAAAGCAAATGGCACAAGGAGGGAGTTGGGGCGCTCGATCCAGATGTCTAGCGGAGAGTTGTTCGGCAGGAGTATACCACCTTGCGTGCGCTGGCATACGTAGGAATCACTGGCTTTCAAAATGATTAACCAACTGAATGACAGGAATCTACAACCGGGCGCTTTCTTCCCTTGCAGCCATCAGCTTAACCTTCTTCAGCTCCGTTCCCTTCATTCCGAAAAACATAGCCATCTGGACAATCTGGTTTGGATTCACAAAATCTTTCGGGTCGGCGCAGAACCTCGCCATGCCCGGGCCAAATCCAGGGCAACGCATGCTCTTCGGGATGTCAAGGCCGAGTTCACACTTATCATCTCGCTGGTAGTGCGAACAGAACTCGCAAACTATCATCATGCACTTCCTTCAAAGACTCTACTTCGTAATCAGTGCCCTACCGGTATTCGTTGAAAGCGTGTTTTCCCTTGCGCGTCCTCCCACGAAATATCCAGTGCGTAAGGTCTGTTTTCACCTGCCATCTCTTTAAGACGTTTCAATTGATCGTACTCAGGAGTTGCCGGTTTACCATCAATCCAGGTTTTGTGAGACATGATGGACTTTGCTTTCGGTCGGATAGAGCTGAGAGCCTCAAAGCTGATATGGACTCGTGAAGGGGCGCCTGGAGTTTCTTCATCTTTCAGGAAGACGGTTAGAATCTCGACACACTTGAGCGTCTGATCGCTCTCGTTCATCACTTCCAAAAGAACCTTCGATCCTTCATCTATGAATCCGAAAGTAAAGGTTTCATCTGTCTTGCTGCCGGTGGTCATAATATTTTTCCCATGCCATCGAGATTATCTCAATGGCACTTAAATCCCACAATTATTTTGGTGGTTGCTCCGTCAAATCATGCATGAGCAAGGCAAGTTGCTCATGGCTTATTGAGTGGCCGTGGTTCAATTTGGTGGATGACCCGTCAGCCAGCCAGAAGTATGAGCCACTATCGCCAACTGTCGGCGCGAATCCGTTCAGCGCACGCTCGTCAAAGATGACGGGTTTGAAGAGCAGCATTCCCCAGTTATGCGCGCGTGCCTGCATCGCCTCACCGCTGCTGCTAAACACCGGCACACGAAGCTGTCCATGATCCTCGAACGCGAACCAATCACCATTGGCGCGCTGCATGGCATACATACTGCTCATCGCAAAAGCTCCTTCCCCATTCCCCTCAACGAGCCGGGGCTCAAGAAGTAGTGATGTGAAGCTCTTCCGTCTTATTGATCCGACGGAAGATGCCCACAAAAGCGCACAGACAGGTCATCACGGCGGCTCCGATAGCCAGCCATAAATGAAGCGACCCTCCCTGAGTTTCCAGAAAACCCTGCGAATCCTTGAACGCGACGAACAGGTAGAACTGCCAGGTCGCGATTGCGGCCATCAGCAAACCAACAGTCCACAACAGTGCATTACTAAAGTTTTTCATGTAGACCTCCAACGTTTGTGTGAAATAAATCTATGGCTTCGACGAGCAGCGACCTGTCCGTTTAGCCCTGAGCGAACCAGCAATTGATGCGGCGTTGTTGCAGCGCGCAGCGTGTGACTTTCGCCGGGTCGAAAATTCTAAAGCGAAGAAAGTCTCTCGCAGGAAGCGGCTGCCACCTTTGTACAATTCGTGGCAGCCGCGTTGATTCCGGCAAACTCTAGCTCGGCTCAGGCAAAACATTTAGCTTTGCGGAACGTTCAGGACGTTCCGCAGAGAAGAGAGTAAGCTGGCCTCGGTTCTCAATCATCTTACGGTAGACAAATGTATATGTCAAGTGTAGGATATACCTTATATGTAATATATTGTGTATGTGGTAAATGGTGCACATCAGTAAGGACGGCATGATGATGATTGAGATTCGAGTTGATGAGCTATTGAAAGAGCACGGGCGGACTTTCTACTGGCTGGCCAAAGAGACGGGCATCAGCCATACGACGCTGTGGCGGTTGAAGAAGGGTAAAGCTCTCGGAATCAACTTTGATACTTTGGAGAAGCTCTGCCAGAGGCTTGACTGTCAACCGGGCGACGTGCTGAGGCTGGCGAACGCGAAGAAGACAGGTAAGACGCGAGCAGCGAGAAAATAAGCAGGAGAGAAGTTAGGGTCTCTCATGCAGCCCAAGCGCAGGTGTTCAAAAGGTGATTCTATGAGAAAGAAACCGGAGAAGCTAACTGACACGGTTGATGCACCGTTGATTAGCCAGGCCAAAGCAGCGGAGATGTGCGGGGTGACGCGTGCTGCGATTCACGACCTCGTGCGTCGCAGGCGCTTCCGCTCTGTGGAAGTGGAAGGGCGCGACCTCGTCTATCTGGAAGAAGTCGAGACGTTCACGAAGGAACATGAATGAACTGCGCGCGGCGGCGGAGTGGGCGTTGTCGCGCGGCGGTATTTTACCGACGCTGCAAATGTCCGAAGTTTCGCGCAAAGGCGCGAGAATTCCTGCCGGTTTTCGTTCAGCTTTGAATATCCGGCTTCTTTCTTTTGGAGCGAGCCATCCGCCCTTAACGCTTAAACACGTGAATGTATTAGCCTGCGCACGCGATCTGCAAAAAGCACATCAATCTTCTGCGGCTCGATCAACGAAGTGACTTCGCCCTGCCCGTAAGTCGGGTGCGTCATGGTCTGCCCGGCGCGATACGTGCGTGCCCGGTCGTAGGCCGAACCGGATTGCGCAGGCGGGCGCTGCGCCGTGCGCGAACTACCTTTGAAAGTGCTGATTGTGCTGCATTTCGGACAGCTCACGCGAGAGATGTTCCCGACCTTGGTGACGGACGCGATAATGTGCCCACGCTCCTCGTTGCACGGCACGCATAATTTATCCACCCGCTCCCCGACTGCATATATCTGCTTCTCCATATCACCCTCTCTCTTTTCTTTCATTTATACCTGTAAGTGATGCGCCCACGACTCAGGTCGTAAGGCGACATCTCGACGCTCACGCGGTCACCCATCAGGATGCGGATGCGATTCTTACGCATCTTGCCGGAAATCTGTGCCAGCACGACGTGCTCGCTGCTATCAAGCTGCACTTTGAAGAATGCGTTTGGCTGCTTATCAATGATTACTCCCTCGGCGGGGATTAAGTCTTCTTTAGACAAGAAGTGTTCTCCTTTATTAGCTCAACAGCTATCGAACGTGTGAACAAAAGAAAAAGCCTCCGGCAAGAGTTTTCGCCGGAGGCTTTCTGTAACAGAGTCGCCGGAATTTGCGAACAGTAAGGTTAGTAGCGAGAGTTGCCGCCGCGCCCGCCGCCGTTGCGGTTGCCACCAAAGCCGCCGCGATCTTCGCGTGGCTTGGCTTCGTTGACGTTCAGAGCGCGCCCGCCAATTTCCTGGCCGTTGAACTTCTCGATGGCTGCTTTGCCTTCTTCGGTCGAGGACATTTCGATGAAGCCGAAGCCGCGTGAGCGCCCCGTTTCGCGGTCTTCGATGACCGACACTGACTCGACCGTGCCCGCCTGCGCGAACAGTTGCTGCAACTCATCGCTCGAAGTTTCGAACGAGAGATTACCGACATAGAGTTTCATAGACATAAATATACTTATCCCTCTCCCCTTTGCGGGAGTATGAAGAGAAGCTGCGAATCAAAGTGTGCTTCGATGAAAACGGTTAGCAGCGAAGGCTCGGTTCGAATGCTCAAGAGAGCGGCTTCTGCGGTTAAAATCGGCCCGCTCTCGAATCATCTTTAACGCCTCCGCCATACAAAGACGGGGTGCGCATCACCGTCGCGATGCGCGAGAGAAGGAATCACCATGTATGATGCGCCATTGTGGTATTCAGTTGCAAGCGCCGGGATATTACTATAGTGGGATAAGAGTCCGATTCCGGCGGTGAGAATTGAATACTCAAAAAGGGCTGACGCACTATGAGTAACACGGGCGAGGAAGGGGCGTCTGTGCGGCAACACACTTATACCGAGAAGTTGGGAAATGATGAGAGGCGGCTCTTAGCCAAGCAAGCGGTCGTACTCG
>JAVHVE010000008.1:0-27171 GCA_032160705.1 Acidobacteriota bacterium
CGAGTACGACCGCTTGCTTGGCTAAGAGCCGCCTCTCATCATTTCCCAACTTCTCGGTATAAGTGTGTTGCCGCACAGACGCCCCTTCCTCGCCCGTGTTACTCATAGTGCGTCAGCCCTTTTTGAGCATTCGGCTCTCGCCATCTGGATCGGACCCGTCACCTTCTTCTTGTGCTGTCTCTCGTCTTTCATGACATGAGCAAACGTCAGGGGTTTCCACATGCTATCTACAAAACAAGCTGTACTGGTTAGAAACCAGTCGACGCAAGAAGGGCTGCGGACTTCGGAAATCCGTTACCGGCGGCTCTTCGAGTCCGCACGAGACGGGATACTTATTCTTAATGCCGTCACTCTGAAAATCACCGATGTGAACCCATTTATGACTGAGTTGTTAGGCTATTCACGCGCCGAATTTCTAGGCAAGGAGCTTTGGGAAATCGGTCTCTTCAGTGATAAGGAAGCTAGTCAGGCTGCGTTTCGAGAGTTGCAGGAGATGGGGTACATCCGTCACGAAGATTTACCACTGCAAACAAAGAGCGGGGAGAGCCGTGAGGTGGAGTTTGTCTGCAACGTCTATGACGAAGATGGACAGCAGGTTATTCAATGCAACATCCGCGACATCGCGGCCCGCAAGCAGGCAGAGGAAGAACACGCGCTGCTTTTGGAGAGTTGCGAGGCGGCACATGCGGAGGCCCACACGGCTAACAGCGTTAAGGACGAGTTTCTCACCACGCTGTCACATGAATTGCGTACTCCTCTGACATCGATTCTCGGCTGGTCAAAGATGCTCGCCGACGGCAATCTAGATGAGGAAGCATCAAAACGCGCTCTTGAGACCATCGTCCGTAATGCCCGCGCGCAAAGACAACTCATTGACGATCTGCTCGACATCTCGCGCATCATCACGGGCAAGCTACGCCTCGACGTGCGATCCGTTGAACTCGCGCCGTTAATCGAGGCAGTCATTGACGGCGTGCGCCCGGCGGCAGATGCCAGAAACATTCATCTCCAGACAACGCTTGATTCACTAACAAGCCCGATCTCCGGCGACCCCGACCGGCTGCAACAAATTATCTGGAATCTCTTAACCAACGCCATCAAGTTCACACCCAAAGGCGGGCGCGTGCAATTGCGGTTTGAGCGTATCGAATCCCACGTGGAAATTACCATCAGCGACACGGGGCAAGGCATCTCCCCGGAACTTCTGCCACACATCTTCGACCGCTTCCGTCAGTTCGACTCGTCGAGCACACGTAGGCACAGTGGCCTTGGACTCGGACTCTCTATCGTGCGCCAGTTGGTTGAGTTGCACGGCGGGACGGTGGAGGCTGAGAGTCCGGGTGAAGGAGAGGGCACAACCTTCAGGGTCATATTGCCCATGATAAGCGTACATCGAGAGCTGAGTGACGTAAGATGGACGCGCCCCCAGATTGGGAGTAATCCTCTAGCCGACCGGCAGCCATCGCTCAAGGGTCTTCGAGTGCTCGTCGTTGATGACGAACCTGACGCGCGCGAACTTATCAGGGTGGTGCTGACGGGGCGCGATGCAGAAGTGGTCGAGGCCGGGTCAGCAGTTGAAGCGTTGGCAGAAATGGAGCGACAACGCTTCGACGTGCTGGTCTCGGACATCGGGATGCCGGGGATGGATGGCTACGCGCTGATTAGCAAAATACGCCAGTTACCAGTAGAGCGCGGGGGCAGAATTCCAGCCGCGGCATTAACAGCCTACGCCGGTGTCGAAGACCGGATGCGAGTGCTCTCGGCTGGCTACCAGATACACATTCCGAAACCGGTCGAGCCAGCCGAGTTAACAACCGTTGTAGCAAATCTTGCCGAGCGATACGCCGCGTCTCCAATTCTTTAAGCGAAGATGGGAGTGTCGCGGCAGGTTCACATTAAATATAATATTCATTCCAGAAGGAGCCAATAATGAGCGCAAACACAAAACAGAAGGTAGACACGAATTCTACGGAGTTCAACGAAGGGGTTGAAGCCGGGCTAAATTCCGCAGAGGACACAAAGAACTGGAAAGCCGGTAATGCATTGGGTCAGGCACTAAAAGAAGGTGAGCCTAAAGAGCAGATTGATGTAACCCCTGTCGCCGAATCCTCGACCCCGCTCTTTCTGAGAGATAACCCAGATGGGCGAATGGGAAATGCTCAAGATGAGAAGGATGAGACGGGAGAATAGCTACTACGTATTTTAGTTATCAACAACCCTCTACCTTGGGCCATCATGATAGAGCTGCTAACGATTGCCTCGCGAGAATGATTTACTAGATGTATGCCGATCATCTTTAGCAGGTAGAACAGACTTGAGTTTCACTTTTCAAACAAAGCGCAGGCGAGGGATTAAGCGCCTAACTCATTAGTTATGATCGCTGCCTCAGTTGGCCTTACGTCCGTAGATAGCGCTAGTCCGAACGCGGTAAATTGCAATGTTGCTCAGACGATGCCATGCGCCGATGTCCGTCTTGTTAAGGGCGGGAGTGAGCGTCTGATTGCGTTCGGTGATGAGTTGCATCGCATGCTCCGTCTCATCCGGCTTAGTAATCCTCTGCGCCTCACCGATGACCATCACACTGCGCCAGTTCGATGAGTCAGTGATCTCTTCGACCTGAAAGCACACCTCATGGTTGGCGGCGATGAATTCAGTCTTCGTCCCTTCGGTCGTGAAGAAATAAAGGTCTTGCCCGTCATAAGCGTAGTGCATTGGCACGACGTAAGGGTGGTCGTCTCGCGTGCATCCCAAGTGCCCGAATCCCACACGCAGCAGAAGGGCCTGCATCTCGCCCATCGCCATGTCCTTCACCTTTAACATTATCACTCCTTCAATACAGTCCTTATAGGAAACATGGGAAATTTGAATCCCTATTAATCATGTTGCTGTTGCCAGTATTTTTCATGTGCGTGCTTGGCCCAACTCCAGAAGCGGCCTTGCCTGATGCTGGCCGGTTCGTCAGCCCATAATTTCTTCTGCATGTAGATTGAATCCCGGCCCCCCTCGTCAATGACGAACCTCATCTCGTGATCGTATTCAGCCACAGTCTCCCGCCCTTCTATTTCGGCGGCGACATTGGTGGCGGCAACCTCGCCCTGCCGCACGGCCATGTGACCCATCTTCGGCCCCCCGAAACTCACCGCGTCGCCCGCCGCGTACATGCCTTCAACTCCGGGCACGCGCATGGTCTTGTCAACCAGAACGTAGCCGTGTGAGTCCGTAATCTCCAGACCTGTGACCGCGCCCGTTCCTCGAAACGGCGGGATGAGCATCAGCAGGTCATAGCCTAAATTGTCTCCGCCGTTTGTTCGCACGGCGCTTGATGTAATTTGGCTGATAGGGAAGTCAGGCAAAGACTTGATGTGATGTTCATTAAGAGCACTATGAAGAGTGCCTGCCACCTCTACCCCGGCCAACGCATCGTCGAACGGTTCGGGACTGACGAGTGTGATTCTCGTGCGCTTCCGCGCTCCCCGTTCATCGAGAAGTCTTGAAAGCGCAAAAGCTGTTTCGTAAACAGGTACTGTCAAGCGCGCACCCGGACAAGAGCCAATGACAGCATGGCCTCCATTAAACTCGCGCACCGCTTTACCAAACTTCAAAGCCGCCTCGACGTTGAGCAGGTGGTGCGCGTGCTCGAAGAATCCCGGCACATGCTCCGTAGCAAGGCGGCGTCCCAAGGCGTAGATGAGATAATCGTAACCAAGCGCGCCCTCCACTTCGCCGTGGGAAATAATCACCCTGCGCGCATGCGGGTCGAGCCGCGCGACTTCCCCCTCGACGAAGCGTATGCGGCGGTTGAGCATTGCAGAACTGAGGTCAAAAGAGACATCTTCGGGCGCGCAAAGACCGAAGGCCAGACGCACCAACGCCGGGTAGAAGACGAATTCTCTATTGTGCGAAACAAGGGTAATCTGATGTTTCTCGCCGAGCGTTTTAGCCAGCCGCTCTGCGGCGACAACGCCACCGAACCCGCCACCCAGAATAAGCACATTTGCCATTTCGAATCTCTCCCTCAGGGTGACTATGCCGCGACCGTCGCCACGCCCGCACAAAGGTTAATTTCGGTTAAGGTGTTCGCTAGTGCTCCTAGCTAAGTCCTGTAAGTCCGGTGCGGCAAGGCTTGGCTTGAGCGGTCTGGCGATAAGCACGGGGCAGGGAGCTTGGCGCAGCACGCGGTCAACGTTCGAGCCGAAGAGCGCCTGCATCTCGAAGCCCGCCCCGTGCGCGCCCATGCAGATCAGATCAATCTGTTGATCCTTAGCGTAAGCGAGCACTTCACCATAAGGCTTTCCCCAACGCACTAGGGTCTTGACCTCGTGCCATCTCCTGGCCTCCGTCGGGACGAAGTGTTGGAGTTGGCGGGCCGCTTTGTGGTATGTGCCTTCGGCCACACCCTGCGTCCACGCTAGCTCCGGTTCATTTATCAAGGGTGCAGGAAGAACGTGCAGCAGATGCAGTTCCACTCTGTTTTTCTGCGCGAAGAGGCGGGCGCAATTGAGCGCCACCTCCGCATAATCGGAAAAGTCGTGGGCGACGAGTACACGTTTGAGGCTCAACGCATCGGGCTTACCGTTCATCCATTCGCGCTGATCCGGGTGTGTGACGAGCACGGGGCACGGGGCGGTGCGGCAGACCCGCTCGGCGGTCGAGCCGATGAGCGCCGCGCGCAACGGGCGACGGCGCGAACACATGACAATTAGATCAACTCGACGTTTCGCAGCTTCACGAGCAATGGCTTCACTTGGATCGTTATCACTCACGACAAAGCTTTCCCAATCCGGCGCGGCCTCTTCTGCTTGAAAGAAGAGCATGCTCATGAGTTCCCCGACATACTTCCGCAGGTCTGCTTCCGTGGCTTCTATTATTTGCGTGCCGAGCAGCTCGACGTTCTCTATCGAGTGGCAGACATAGAGTTTCGCCGCGAACATGCGTGCCAGTGTTGCAGCGTAACGCAGTGCCTTCTCTTGCCCTGCGCCGTGCGCCAGGTTGATCGGGCACATTATTCGTTCAATCTTGTTCACCTATTTTCAGCGCCCTTCTGTGCGAGCGCCCTCCTTTACAGGAGAGGCTCAGGGCAATGAGTATGCCGCGACGAAAAAGGCACTTTTTCAGCCCACTATCGGCATTGTTGTGTAATTTGACTGAAAGGGGTGCGGAGAATTCCGCAGTCAGTGGATACCCTTGGGATTAGAACGATGTTGAGAGAGGCAAACGAAGCGTAAAAGTGGAGCCGTGGCCGGGCGTCGAGCAGACATCCAATTGCCCTCCGTGGGCTCGCGCGATGCGGCGCGCGGCTGGAAGGCCGAGTCCCGTCCCACCGCGCGTCGTCGTGTAGAAGGGGTTGAAGATGCGCGGGAGGTCATCTTTACTGATCCCGCGCCCGTTATCTTCCACCTCGATGACCGCTTCGCCACGATCATTGTTAGCGTCTCCGGCCAAACGACTGCGAACGCGGACGGTGACGCGGCCTTCCCCTTCGACCGCTTCGACGGCATTGATGATGAGGTTCAGCACCGCGTCCTCGATCTGCGCGGCGTCTAAGGGTAAGCGAAGCTCATCGGTCGCAGGCTCGAACTCGATACAGACGTTCGGCCCGTCGAGTGAGGAGATTGCCGCCTGATCGCGCGCCAATTGCACAGCATGATGTACCACCTCGGTGAGTGTAGTAGGAGCGACTTGGAGAGCGCGCGGGCGGGCGCGCTCCAGGAGGGCTCGCACCGTCCCGTCAATCCGTCCGATCTCGTGGCGGACGCCTTCCAGCACCGCGCGCTCCGGGTCATCTTGCTCGCGACGCCGGATGAGGATGTCCACTGCGCCCTGAATACCGGCGAGCGGGTTCTTGATCTCGTGCGCGAGGTTGGCCGCCAGTTCGCCGATGAGCGATAGCTGCGCCGCGCGCACGAGTTCCGCTTCGAGTCGTTTGCGCACGGTGATGTCGCTGCGGATCGCGACATACTGGTACGGTTTTCCCTCCGAGTTGAGGAAAGGGACGATGGTCGTGTCCACCCAGTAATGGCTTCCGTCCTTCGCGCGGTTCCTGATCTCGCCGCGCCAGACCTGCCCACCGGCAATCGTCGTCCAGAGGTTTCTGATGAACTCCCTGGGGTGGTAGCGGCTATTGATGATACGGTGATCCTGGCCGAGTAGCTCCTCTCTGGAGTATTTCGAGATTTCGCAGAACTTGTCGTTGACGAAGGTGATGACGCCGCGCTGGTCTGTGATCGCCACGATTGCAGATTCATCGAGCGCGAACTTGATGTCTGCGAGTTCTTTGAGCGACTGCCTGAGCGCCTCTTCGGTGCTGATCCCATGCTTCGCGCCAATCGTCAGTATCTTGTCCGTGCTCTCGGTCATTCCTGGCATCCTCAACGGCAACGCTTATTCAGCCGGGCTTTCGATCTTTTTGAGGCGGTAGCGGAGTTGGTCGCGGGAGATGCCTAGCAGTTCTGCGGCGCGCGTCTGATTGCCGCCGCTTTGCTCGATGGCCTGCCGTACCAGAGACATCTCAACCTCGTCGAGCGCAAGCCCGCCGGTTGGTAGTCGAAATCCGTCGTGAGGTTCTCCCTGCCCCGCCTGCGCGCCAACCAACATCTGTTTGGTCCCCTGAGCAATGCCGGGCGGCAAATACTTCGTCGTGATGAGGTCATCATCTTCGAGAATCAAAGCCCGCTCAATGACGTTCCTGAGTTCGCGCACGTTGCCCGGCCACGGGTAGCTGCGGAAGGCGGCGGCAATTTCAGGTGTCAATCCACGAATGTGCTGGCGGCGCATGCCTTCGCCGAAAACCTTAATGTAATGTTCGGCCAGGAGCAGCACATCCTGCCCGCGCTCACGAAGCGGCGGCATGTCAATCTGGATGACGGATAGGCGGTAGTAGAGGTCCAGGCGGAAGCGCCCCATGTCGCTCTCAGTTTTGAGATCGCGATTTGAGGAAGCGACGACACGCACGTCGAGCGGGATTTCCTTCAAGCCGCCGACGCGACGGAAAGCGCCTTCTTCGAGGACGCGCAGGAGTTTGGCTTGGAGGCCAAGCTCCAGTTCTCCGATCTCGTCAAGAAAGAGTGTGCCCCCTTCGGCCTGCTCGAATAACCCTTCTTTGCGGCTTTTGGCGTCGGTGAACGCGCCTTTTTCATAGCCGAATATTTCGCTCTCGACCAGATTGGCGGGCAGCGCGGCGCAATTGATGGCGACGAACGGCCCCGTAGCGCGGTGTGAAGCGTAGTGAATCGCTTTCGCCACGAGGTCTTTGCCGGTGCCCGATTCGCCTTGCAGCAAAACAAATAAGACCTCGCTTTCGGCCACCTTGTGCGCCATCTGGAGCATTTCCCTCATCGCGGGTGACTCTCCGACGATCCGGTCGAAGCCGAACTGCTGCGACCGCTCACGCCGAATCAGGTTGACTTCCTTACGGAGCCGTTGCGCCTCAAGGCCGTTGCGGATGGTCACCTGAAGCTCTTCGAGGTTGATGGGCTTGCCGATAAAATCGTATGCGCCGCCTCGAAGCGCGGCGAGCGTGTCATCCACTAGCACGTTGGCTGTGATCATGATGACGACCGCATCGGGCCTCCGCCCCTTGATCTCGCGCAGCACGTCGAGGCCCGAGCCGTCGGGCAGGTTGATGTCGAGCAGGACGGCAGCGGGTTGCTCGGCTTCAAATGCCGCCAGCGCGCCGGCAACCGTCCCGGCCTCGACCGGCACGTAGCCCCAACCACGCAACGCTTCTGTCAGCGTCCAGCGGATCAACTGCTCGTCATCAACTATGAGAATTTTATCTT
Organism: Acidobacteriota bacterium; assembly: GCA_032160705.1. Lineage (GTDB taxonomy): Bacteria > Acidobacteriota > Blastocatellia > Pyrinomonadales > Pyrinomonadaceae > QHXM01. Next base: position 7,779 of record JAVHVE010000008.1, read on the forward strand.
TGAACATTAATGAGTACGCTAAACTCTGCTGGGAAAATGTTCCGTCATTATAAGCAGGGGGCAGCTTGAAAGGAAGGTTACAGGAATTGCTCGCGGCAACTCATACTTAAGAGCGTCTAACCAAGCCACGAAAGTAGTAGACCGAGATTAACAAGGTTGAGAGGATAAAGAAATTAAGACAAAAGGTTTTTTTTTATGCCCCCTTCGGCTCATCGCAGTGCTTACAGTCTAACTCCACTCCGATGCGTGTCTTTCGACCTTCGGGTGTCTCAATCCACGGACGCATCATCCAGGGCGGTTTGTGACGAACGTGCTGCTGATGCCCACACTCCAAATCCGCGACCCAGTCTTCCTGCTCGTCCGTGTGAAAGCCGATGATCTTCTGTTTCAGTGTCTGACGATCTCCATCGTGGTATTTCTGATAACTACTCAGGCTTGTTGCGAATATATCCGGTGCTCGTATACCGGCGTGAGACGGGTTTCCACCAGAAGATGATGGAGAGCGTTATCAACCAACAGATGGCCGACGAGATTACGAGCGGAAGCAGCACACGGTAGTGAGCGGCAAGCGCAGCTTCAACTGTGGCCGAGAGAATCCAGAGTTGCGCGACGTTTATCATCACGAGCAGGATGAGCCGCGTTTGCCAGACTGCTGCGTGACCGTGGATAGCGCGTGATTCATCCGTCCGTCCGCCCTTCACAGGGGTCGTTTCATACCGAGTGCTCATCACTACCTGCCTTTCTCCCCAACGCCCACACTTCCCCGCCCTCCCGCACTTCAAGTTCTATGCGGTCGAGCGGGCGCGGCGGCGGTCCGTATAAGACGTTGCCCGTCTGCACGTCGAAGCCGCCTTCGTGGCAGGGACACTCAAGTCGCCCATGTTCTCTTTCAAAATAGACGGGGCATGAAAGGTGTGTGCATTTCTGCCCGTATGCAAAGTATTGCCCATCTGCGGCGCGAACGAGTATCGCTGTGTCTTTCTCGGTCGGGTAACGAAAGTTTAAGGAGGAACCAGGCACGAGCGCTTCCGCGCCTTCAATTTTCGCTGGCGTGTATTGCGCGGTGCGGTTTCGCTCAAGCATCGCTTTGCCCGCGAACCCTGCGGCCCCGACGAAGAGTGCGGTTGAAGTCACAGCAAGGAAGTTGCAGAACTCCCGCCGCGTGACCTGCGCCTCTTCACCGCGATCATACGGAAAGTCGTGCTGGTGCGGACGGGTTGCCGCGCGCACGTCGCTTTCATCGGACGTGGCATGGGACACCTCCTCAGCGAGAACAGCTTTAATGCTGTTTGATAATTTAGAATTTTCAGAACTCATTGCTCTTGTCCGAACCCTCCACCTGAGTATCAATCCATGACTCGACCGTCGCGGGCTGCTGCTCCCCAGTGAGCGAGAGCTGCCCCTCGAACACGCCGCAGCCGTCCACGTTAACGGTGTCCGCGTCGGTCGGCAGCATCAAGTAGACTTTCGTTTCAACGTGCTGATTGCCAAAGACGTGAACGTTAACCGGCTTGGTGCGACGAAGCGGGACGATCTGCTCATATTTGCCGAAAGAGATCGCGCCCGTCGGGCAGACGCTCGCGCACATTGGTTTCAGACCTTCTGATGAGCGGTCGTAGCACATGTCGCACTTCATCTGGAGGTGCATTTCGGTGTTGTACTTCGGCACGCCGAACGGGCAGGCGTTGACGCAATTGCGGCAGTCGAGGCAGCGCGGCTTCAGGGCCGACATCACGACGCCCTCCTCCGACACTTTGATAGCGTCCGCCGGGCAGACGAGGGCGCACGTCGGCTCTGTGCAGTGCATGCAGACGGTCGGCATCGTCGCGGTCGTCTCCGCACGGTCGAGATAGTCCACGAAGATCATTGAGTAGCCTTTATGGGTAGCGCACTCGCGACACGCTGCGACGCACGCGCGGCAGCCGATGCAGCGCTGCGGGTCTATGAACATCGTCTCTTCCATAAGCAGTTTTCAGTTTTCGGTTTTCAGTTTTCAGTTTCGAGCAATCTGCGATGAACAACTGTTTGCTGATTAGTCTTGGCCTCATGCGACGTTGGCATAACGTCTATAGCTCAAAACTGAAAACTGAAAACCGAAAACTCCTTTCACCTCACTTCGCTTTGTGAAGCGCCTTTGCGCTGTTTGCCCAGAATCGGCAACTGTCGCGAATGAATCTTCTCGATGCGCGCGGCGCACGCTTTGTACTCCGGTATCTTCGACGTGGGGTCGAGCGCCGGGTTCGTCAACTGGTTCGCCGCGAGTTCCTCGCCCCAGTGGTACGGGATGAAGATCGTATCGGGGCGAATGGTACGCACGACGAGCACCGGGAAGATGCCCTCGCCGCGACGTGAACGCACGCGGACGCGCTCGCCGTCGTTGATCTTGAGTTTCATCGCAGTTTCAGGATGAACCTCGACGTAAGGTTCCGGGCACTGCTCAACAAGAAAACCAATGCGTCTGGTCTGATTCCCGGAGAGATATTGATAGACGACCCGCCCGCTCGTGAGAATCAGCGGGTACTCGTCGTCGGGCGTCTCAGCCGGGGGATTGAATTCGACGGCGTGGAACTTCGCACGCCCGTCCGGGTGGTAGAACTTCTCCTCAAAGAGACGCGGGGTGCCGGGATGATCTTCAGTCGGGCATGGCCAGAACACGCCGTTGTTCGCTTCGATCTTTTCATACGTGATGCCGTAGTAATCGCAGTTTGCACCACGCGATGCGACGCGCAGTTCGTCGAAGATTTCTCGCGGGCTGTTGAAGTTGAAATACTTTCCGCGCCCCATGCGGCGCGCGATCTCCTGAATAATCCACCAGTCAACGCGCGCCTCGCCCGGCGGTTCGTTCGCCTTATTGATTTTGACGACGCGCCCCTCGCTGTTGCACGTCACGCCTTCGTCTTCGCTCCACGCCGAGCCGGGCAGGACAACGTCCGCGTAGCGTGAGCCTTCCGACATGAAGAAGTCTATGCAGACGTAAAAGTCCAGGCCTTCGAGCGAGCGGCGCACCATGTTCGTGTCCGGTAGACTGACCATCACGTTATTGCAGATCGAGAGCAGGCCGTGAATCTCTCCCTCGCGCATCTTGTCGAACATCTCGACGACCGAGACCCCCGCCTGCGGCAACTCTTCTTCGGGCAATCCCCAGACCTCGCAAACATGCTTTCTATGTTCAGGGTTCAGCATTGAACGCTGCCCCGGTAGTTGATCCGCCTTCTGCCCGTGCTCGCGCCCGCCCTGCCCGTTGCCCTGACCCGTAATCGTGCCGTATCCGCTGCCGGGCTTTCCGATCTTGCCCGTAGCGAGAACGATGTTGATGTAAGAGAGGACGTTGTTGACGCCGTTCGTGTGATGCTCGATGCCACGCGCGTGCATCATCATGCCGGTCTTCGCGCGACCGTAGACACGCGCCGCCTTAACGATCTTGTCCGCTGGAACGCCTGAGATTTGTGATGCCACATCAGGCGTGTAACGCGCCATCACGGCCTTCGTCTCTTCCCAGCCATTCGTGCGCGAGTTGATGAAGCTTTCATCAACTAAATTCTCTTCAATTAAAACGTGCAGCATTCCGTTAGCGAGCGCAACGTCAGTGCCGGGTTTTAGTTGAAGATGAAGATCGCCCTGTCGGGCGGTCGGTGTTTCGCGGGGGTCAATGATAATCCAGCGCCCGCCATTGTCGCGCTGCTGCCAGAGGAACTTATTGAGCACGGGAAAAGTTTCGGCGCAGTTCGCGCCCGCGATCAAAAGCACCTCAGCAAGTGGGATGTCGTCCCACGGGTTCGCGGCGCGGTCAATGCCGAAAGCCTTGTTGTTACCCGCAGCAGCCGACACCATGCAGAGCCGCCCGTTATAGTCAACGTAGCGCGTTCCCAACCCGGCGCGGGCGAACTTGCCCATCAAATAGGTCTTCTCCGTTGTCAGAGACGACCCGGAATAAACGCCGATGGAATCTTTGCCGCTCCTCGCCTGTAGCTCCTTGAATTTAGAGACGACGAGATCGAGGGCTTCATCCCACGTCGCGCGCTCGAACCGCCCGTTTCGCTTGATGAGGGGATGAAGGAGTCGATCTGGGTGATGAACCTGTAGATAAGCCGTCACACCCTTGGGACACAAGCGACCTTCATTGACGGGAAAGTCATAGCGCGGCTCGAATCCTACGACGTGGTCTTTCTCGACGAGCAGGTTCATCCCGCACTGGACTGCACAGTATGGACAGTGCGTCGGCACAACCTTGTCAATGATACGGTCAGAGCGCCAGCCATCATGCGGCGTATCGTGCAGGTGCGGACCGAATTCTTTGACGATCTGTTCCAGATTTCCGACTTTACCCATAACTCTTAAGGGATGAGGGCGGAGGGATGAGGGATGAATTAGTGAAAGCGTCAAGTGAATCAATCACTCAATCCATTTCATCCCTCATCCCTCATCCTCCATCCCTTCGTTCTGCTCTCTCCCCTTGAAAGACTTTCTCATAACGGTCAGGCAGCGAAGCATAAGCCAGTCCCCGCATGATGCGTTTGCAGCGCGGGCAGTAGTCTTGCAGGTGGCGTCCGTTCTCCATCCGGTAATCAAAGCCCAGTTCGTCAACTACCTTCTTCAGATCGTCAATCCACATCTGCCCGATGAACTCCGTCCCGCAGCGCGCGCAGGCCGCCTGCGGCATCTCGCGCGAGCGACGTTGATAGAGTTCGACGCCGATTGAGGCGGGGCGCTGTATGACATGGAAGAGCTTTCCGAAGGGCAGGTAGAAGAGCGTCATGATGACGAGAGCCTGGTGGGTGAGCGCGATGAAGTAATACATGTACCCGCCCAGCCACAGACTCGAAACCGTCAGCATCAGACCAGTCGCCGAAACAGAGATCAGGAGAAGATGCGGCACGAAGTCGAGCATGTACTGTTGCAAGGCGATTGCCCCACGATCACGCAAACGGCGGTGGATGGCGATGGCGCAGCCCGCGATGACCATGATGGCGGTGAAATCAAGCGCGTGAAACGTGAGCCACGCGAGAATTTCGCGACCTTGCATTAAGGGCATCGGAAAGCCGAAGACGTAGGGGCGATAGCCTTGTGCCCCTTCCAGTTTGAAATGCACCCAGCCGAAGACGAGCGGAAATGTAATCAACGCGGAAAGAACGCACCCCCACATAATGAGGAAGTGCATCAGCCACCGCGCGGAACCGCGCTTGAAGATGAATTTTTGGGCGATTAAGTTTGTCGTCACTGTCTCTGCTGCGATCTTCGTGTTGGCTAGCAGTTTCTTGCGTTCGCGGAATAACTGCCAACCGCGTAACCAGTAACGACGGGTCGCCGGGCGCTGCAACCAGATGACGTAACGAAAGACGATTGCGCCGAAGGCAACCACACTCGCCACCGTGTAACCGAAGAGTGCGGCATCGTAGTGTTCGAGGTTGCGTGAACCGATGATGATGAGAGCAGTCAGTCCGGCTGAGGCTGCAAGCGCGAGCAGTACCGGGCGGCGATGATTGACTGGCGCGGGCATGAAGGAGTCCCCTGGTATATCCTCAAGTCGGCTTCCACCCCCTCAGTGAACTCCTCGGGTCGAGAGAGCAGCTTCGTTAGATTTAGTTTCCGGCAAGATACTGCAATCAGCCTGTTCTTTCAAACGAAATCCTCTAAGAGCGCTTAACACCGACGAGCGTGACGGCTGCGAGATGGGATTGATAACGACGGAAAACATTCCTCATCATCAAGACTCGCCCGCGAGCATCGTGGTCACGCAGGACATTCCATATGAATCGGAGTGTGCCCCTCAGTCCTTCGTCACGCAGCAAACGATGGGGCTCAAGCAGATGCATCGGGGCGCGCACCTCTGATTGAACTTCAAAGCCTTCCGCTTCCATCAGCTCGCGCCATTCCGAGACGGAAAGAGGCCGCACTCCGACGTGTATCGCACGGGAGAGAGCTTGATTTATCTCCTTCTTAACCTCCTCGTCCAGATCATCACCGACCAGGCACATCTCGTGTATCGCGTAACGGCCACCAGGCTTTAGCAGCCTGCGTGCCTCAGTGATGATCCGGCGCTTCATCTCCGGGGTCTGCATAGTGAGCATCGCCTCCCCATAGACCACTGTGGCGACCTCGCTGGGCAGTCCAGTCTCGTCGGCGCTTCCCGTCACGCACTTTTGCCGTGAGCCTTTCAAATAACCGCGGACTATCTCAGCCGCCGCCGCGTCGCGTTCAATTGCCGTGTAAGAAGCCGGGTGGCGCTTCAGCGTAAGTTGCGCGGTCAACCCTAGTCCCGGCGCAAACTCTACTACATCGTCCTTTGCTCCGACGCACAGCGCGTCAAGCATTCGTCGGGTCAGTTCCATCCCTCCGGGACGCAACACGCGTTTCCCCAGCCGTGCCAGCACCCAGTGACCCGGCATCTTTGGTGTGGCGAGACCCCCGCCCGGGCTGTTCATCGTTATGACGTTGTTCATTTCTTCTCCTCTTTTCGGCTGCACTGCTCCTCTTAGTCGAAGTAAATCTTCTTCTTCCTCAGCAACATGAAGGATAGCCCTGTTCGGCACAGGCGCGATATGACTTATGTCACGGTGAAACCGAAATCTTTAGGTATCGGTAGATGTCTCGATTTATTTCTCACAAAGCGTGATTTAAGTCACTGCGCCGAAGTGTAATCAACTGTAGACTGTTTGTGGATAAGGAGAAGTAATAATGCTTGAATCTACAAAAACTGTTAGAGAATACGCGTTGGAGATGCCGGGTGCGACTCGCATCTTCGAGAAACTCGGAATTGATTACTGCTGCGGGGGCGGCAAAAGTCTCGCGGACGCTTGTGCCAAAGCAGGTGTCGCGGTGGATGAAGTGCTCGGTTCGCTTGAAGGGACTGAGCGCTCTGACGCAACGTCCCGTAGCGAAGGATGGCAAACAGCGTCGCTTGCCGAACTAATCACCCATATCGTGGATAAACATCACACGTTTACGCGGCAGGAGTTAGCGCGGCTCGACGCTTTACTCGTCAAAGTGTGCGGCGTTCACGGGCAGAACCATCAGGAACTATTTCACATCCAGAAGCAATTTCAGGAATTGAGCCGCGATCTCGAACCGCACATGCTCAAAGAGGAGAGAATGCTCTTCCCCTACATCATTCAGATGGAGGAAGCGGCGAAGAATAATCGCACGCCCCCCGCGCCGCCTTTCGGGACAGTGCGGAATCCCGTGAAGGTGATGATGGCCGAGCACGATGCAGCAGGAGATACCTTGCGCGAAATGCGTGAGCTGAGTTCTGACTACACGGTGCCGGAGGATGCCTGCATCAGCTACCAAACATTGTATGGCGCGCTGGCCGCTTTGGAAGCTGATCTGCACCAGCATATTCATCTCGAAAATAACATCCTGTTTCCGCGTGCAGCGAAAATGGAAGCATCACTTAGCCAAATTGAAGTGATTTGATTTAAGAAGCTGTTTGAAAAGTAACGGGCGCTTCCTGTCCCGTCAGGGACATTTGATAATAGCCCAGCGATTTATCGCTGGGAATAGAAATAGTGAATAGACCTGAGTCCCGTAGGGACGGCTGAAGCGGATGGATACGCCCCTATTCAGTCGTCCCTACGGGACTCGGTAAAATTATCCGCTCTCTCCCAGCAATAAATTGCTGGGCTATTATCACGAAAGTCCCTGCCGGGACTTTTTCAAACAATTTCTAAGGATGGAAGAGACCGATGCGGAGAGAGGCTCAAGCGTGGCTTGAGCCTCTCTCTTCGCCCGCGTAAGCGGAGAGCGCTTCTTCATCGGGAATGGACAGGCGGCGACCTTTGAGCGCGACCAGCCCGTCCTGTTGGAGTCGAGTGAGCGCGCGCGAGACTACTTCACGCACGGAGCCGACGCGCGCCGCGATCTGCTGGTTAGTGACAGTGAGAGTGACCTCGAAACCGCCTTTCGTCCGCACTCCCCTGGCGCGCGCCTCCGCCAAAAGAAAGCGCGCGAGCCGCTGCCCGACTTCACGCAAACTGAGCGTCTCGACAAGCTCCGCGCAACGTCTCAATCTCCCGGCCAGCACTTTGAGTGCAGCGAGCGCGATCTGCGGGTGTTCTAAGCACAGGCTTCGCACGTCGCGCTTATCAATAAAGAGAAGGACGGAGTCGGTTTCCGCGGCGACCGTCGAAGGGAAAGCGCCATCATCGAAGACCGGCACTTCGGCGACGCTTGCTCCGGCGCGCTCGACGTGGATGACCTGCTCGCGGCCATCCGCGCTCTCACGGAAAGCCCGCACCGCGCCCTCTACGATCACGTACAGCCCGTGCGCTTCTTCACCTGCAATGAAGAGAACCTCATCTTTTTGAAACCGACGCTCGATGGCGCGCGCAGCGAGCGCACGCAGCGTGTCTTCATCCAGCTCATTAAAGAGCGCCGTCCGCCGGAGGGCGGCTATTTTGTCTGTGCTCATCAAGCCTCATATTAATGCAGAAAGTTTTATTTCAGCTCCTCTTAATCAGTAAGCTGTGAATCAATCCGACGAACGTAATCAGCCAGGCTGCGAGGGCGACGAAGATGAAGAAGCGTGGGATGGGCAACAGGAAGGCCAGATTAAGAGCTTTTGATAATTGAAAAGTGCAAACCGTGTACATGCCTAAGGGGAAGACCATGCCCCAGTACAGCGGGTCGTACATGAGCGGAAAATGCTTGTGGAGATGCCGCCAGACCCCAAGGATGAACAGCAACGGAATCCACCACGTACCCGCCGCCCAGAAGAACAAAGTAAAGCCTTTGAGGAACGGCAAAATTTCACCAAGAAAGCTCCACTTGGGGGCAGCTATAATCAACCCTGCTCCCGCGAGAGTCGTAATGGCGACTGCTCCCATGTTAATCCAGTACGGGGGAGTGAGCGTCACAGTCGTCAGGTTAACGAATGTGAAACGATAAAAGATGAGCGTGATGAGGATCAGGTAGAGCATGCAGCCCAGGAGAAACATACAGAGCGTGAAGAAAAGCAAAGGCTCGCGGTATGAATCAAACTGATCTGCCAAGAGCGTTCCCAACACGGAAATTGATTGCGTCGCCACCGCCGCGAGCAACCACGTACCACTGATTCCGGTTTCCATTGGAGGCTTATTCTCCCGCACCGTGACAGCCGTGAAGAACGTGTACATGATGACGCCCCACAGCAGGAGTCCGACGAGCCAAAGGAGACTCGCCGCCGTGTACTGTCCGGCGATAATCACCAACTGGCTTCCCAGCACACATGTTCCGGCGACGACCGTGAAGAAACCGGGTCCGCGCATGTGATCCGTCATGTCGGCCTTCACACGCGGAAAGAAGCGCGTCAGGCGAATGAGCAGCAGCAACCAGAGGAATACATAGGCGACGACGTTGACTCCCAACAGAGCCCACGCCAACGCTCTCATCCCAAGCAGATATGCGGCAATTGAAATGATTCCGGTCGCCATGACGAGGGCGAAGTAGCCCGGAAATAGATTAGCCGCTGCTTGAGCGATCCTACCGCTTTCCATCTCGGTTTCTCTCACAGTTTCTCCGGGAGTTGAAAAGTCAGCATCATCAAAAGAATAAAAGATTGCCGGTCGTCAGCGTGAAGTTCAGGCCACTAGCAGTTCTCAATTGGATGCGACTTGTTCAGAGTTCACGCTTAAGCGTGCTTGCGAAAACAGCCCTTATGGCTGAACTCTAAACTCGCCCGCACTCATTTGAGAATCGCTAACGCTTCAACGTCTCTTCATCAATCGGAATCTCTCGCAAGGCGTCGCCTGCTGACGTTCGAGGTTGCCCAACGGGATTCAGGCAGCGTACTTCCCTTCTTCGACTTGCCGCGCCTGACCCAGCAGAACGAGCGTCTGCAACAGCTCTTCGATGCGATCCACGCGCGCGCGCTGGAACGACTTCGCCAGTTGCGCCGGTGTGACCACCCCGGAGTGCGCGGAGAGCGCGCCCCGCACGGCTCTGGCCTGTTCGGCGAGGTTAGCCGGGAACGGCGGCTTCGCCTTACTCCCTGCGACGGCCTTCGCCGCCCGCTCGCCTTTAATGTCGAGTGATGCTTGCGCCGTCCCCTGCGGATGCTGGTATTCGGGGCGCAGCCAGCGCACCAGCCCGCCGCGCTCTTCCTCCGCGCGCTCGTGGTTAAGCGCGACAAGCCGCAGCAATATCTCTTCGTCGGAGATGTCCTGCTCCCAGCCGTAGGCATCGCAGACAGCTTTGTCCAGATCGTCGTGCAAATCTTTGAGGACTGAGACCAGCCCCTGCTCGTGGATGACGCGCTCGCGCTCGCTCAAAGTTTCACCGGCGCGCAGGGAAGCGAGGACGTTGTACATCTCGGTGATGGTCAGACGCGGGTGCTGCGCCTGTTGTCGCTTCCGGTGCGCGTCGAGCGATTCGGCTAGTTCACGGATGCGCTGCTTCTGCTCGTCGGTCGCATCAGGAAACGCAAAAGTGTCAAAGCATTGCGTTGTTTGATAGCGAGGGCGATCCTCCAATGTCCCGCTTGTAGCGAGTGCCCAAGCAACATGAATCCGGCTTGATAGTACTCCGAGAACAAAATAATCATCGTGTGAGATGGCGACTATTGAACCATCAATTAAATCATCTCTCCATTTAAGAAAGACAAAGGTTCGATGCTTGGCAACTTCACTTGTCGCGATGTAACGAGTAAGGGCGGCGTTCGCGGCTCTCAGGTCGGGACGTGGGCGGCCAAACAACCACCATTTCTCACGGAATGTTCGATCACGGTTTTGCTCTCGCTCCGGTTTCACCCAATCAATCAGATGCTGCATCAGCAAAGGATATTGTTCTCTCGCTTCTTTCTCCGTCAGACCATAAAAGTCAATAACATATCGCAACGTCGCGGTTTGAGTGATGTCATTGCCAGCCCAGTAGCTTGGCAAACGTTCTTTCGTATCTGGATTGTCACTTACGAATCGTTCATATATTTCCGGCGCGATTTGGAAGTGCCTACCAACGAGTTTGCAGCCTTGCCAACACAACTTCTCGTTTGATTTGAGCGGCTTGGTTGATGTGACATCAATTCCGATATTAAAGTCACTGGTAATTTTACCGACATGCTCCTTGAAAGTGACGGTTGAGACTCCATCCGTACTTTCGTACTCTTCGTTAACAACTACGCTGAGTGTTCCATCCTCAACACCTTTCTGTGCGACGCTCATTGCGATTCGTACCGCCGCTCCGCTTGCTACATCTACCCAAGGATGATCGGGAATCGCAAACACAACTGATAATCCATCTTTAGCTTTCAAGTGTTCTTGAAGCACCTTTCGGTTGAGTGTTTGCGTGATGCTATTCGTAGTCACGAAACCGAAGCGCCGCAGTTCACTATCACGAAGTAGGTTAGCGGCATGATTCCACCAATACATCACATAATCTGAATTCTCCGGCACATCGTTATGTGCCTCTCGTAGCGACTGAACATAACCATCTCCAAGAACTGTGCGCATCTTCCTGCTGCCGATAAACGGCGGGTTGCCGATGATGTAGTCAGCCGCCTGCCATTCGGCTTTGCGCGGGTTTGTGTAGCGCAAGACGTTGACGCGCGCTGCCTCGTCCGGCACTGGTTCGCCAGTCACCGGAGACGGTTTCATTGTGCGCCCGTCCCAACGTGTGACGGGATTGCCGCTTTCATCAGTCACGACTTCAACATCGTCGTAAGCCAGCACCGCATCCCTGTTCTCGATGTTGTGAAACTTCTTCAGGACAGGCTCTTGCGGCATCGCACGCCCGCGCGTGCGGAAATGCCATTGCAGGTGGCCGATCCATAACACGAGGTCGGCAATCGCCGCCGCGCGCGGATTGACTTCCAGCCCCAGCAGTTGGTGCGGGTCAACCTCGATCAGCTCACGCTGTTGCTCGCCGAAGTCTTCGAGCGCCGTCAGCACTTCGCCTTCGAGCCGCTTCATGTGTTCGAGCGTGACGTAGAGAAAGTTGCCCGTCCCACAGGCCGGGTCGAGCACGCGCACGTTACAGAGGTGTTGGTGGAATCTCTTCACCTCCCCGATTGCTTCATCCAACTTCCCTGCTTTGGCGAGCGTGACCGCCGCCGCCTGCGCCGCTGCCCACTCTTCCCTGAGCGGCTCGATGACCGTCGGCAGGACGAGCCTTTCGACGTAAGCGCGCGGCGTGTAGTGTGCGCCGAGGCGGTGACGCTCCACCGGGTCGAGAGCCTGTTCGACGAGTGTGCCGAAGATGGCTGGCTCAACGTCGTGCCAGTCCGCACGGCTCGCTTCAATCAGTAGCTCAAGTTCTTCGTCCGTGACCGGCAGCGCTTCAGCGCTCTCGAAGAGTCCGCCGTTGAAGCGCAACAACTTCTGCCTGAGCGTCGGCGAGAAGCTGCCTTCGGCCATCGCGCGCCACAGAGACTCGACCATGTCTGGAAAGATTGTGACTTGCCCGCGGATGCTCTCCAGAAGTTCGGTGAACCCGGCTTTCGGCACCAGCCGCACGTCTTCCGCGAACATCGTGAAGATCGCACGCATCAGGAATGACGCCACCCGCTCAGGCTTGTGGCCTGACGCTTCCAAAGATTTGGCGAGGCGTGCGAGCCGCTCGGCGATGTCGCGCGTGATCCGGGCGCTGCGCTGAGTCGGGTCGAGCGCGAGAGGGTCTGTCCAGACCGCGCGCAGCAAATCACGCACTTCTTCCCTTTCGAGATCGCCGAGCGGGATGCGGAATCGTGCCGAATCGGGGAAAGGAACGTATGCGCCGCCGGTTCGCGAAAATTCCGAATACAGGGCAATTGAATGTCCCACGTCAACGACGATGAGAAACGGAGGCCGCCCCTCGACGGTCGGCAACGCGCGTGCATACTGTTCTGCCTGACCGCGAGCGGCCATCATCGCCTGATCCCAGCTCTGCGTACCCCGGACAGCCGTTCCTCTACGCGCTCGCCTTGTTCTTGGAACCAGTTCCGGCTGAGGTTGATTGTTCTGATCGCTTCCCTGCTTGGCTTCGAGGACGAAACACCCTCGTTTGTAAAGATCAATCCGCCCCGTGCTGCTCGTGCCGTCGCCGTGGTGGAAAGTAACGGCCTTTTCAAAAACGTATGCGTTGTCGTCCTCGTCTGGTTTCGTCGGTTCGGGACGCGGCACATTCAGTACGTCGCAAAGTTCGGTGAGGAAGATTTGATAGTTGGCTCTTTCGGCGGCCCCGGATGAGGCCCACCGCTCGATGAAGTTTGGAATGTCAGCCTGCGAGGTTGTGTTTGCCGTCACGACTCGGTTTCCTTCGCGGTCATTTGAAGGGCTCTGTGTCGAACCTTCGTCTTTAAGTCTTCGCCTTCAATCATAACAGTTTTGCACATTTCATAAAGGCGACTCCGCAAGCCTTGTTCCGATGCGATTCTCCAACGTCTCCTCCGCCGGGGTATGCCGAACATCCGTCTAGAAATGGTCTCATAAATGTTCAGAGTTCAAACTTTAGTTTGAGGTTTTCAGAAAGAACGCACGCTGAAGCGTGAACTCTAAGCCCTTGAATGCTATTTATGAGCTGGCTTCTCCTGCCCTCCGAGTTGCGGGCTTTCGCCCAGAGCGGTGGGTAACTTTCCGCAGGTTTCATCATTTTGCTGCCCCGTTTACTGCTAAAAACCTTCCAAAACTTCCGGCACATTCATTGCTCTTGTAATCCTCAAGAAGAAACCCATCCCGCCGGGCAGGGTTTGATAAATAGAGGTCTGGCCGACCAGGGCAAATTTAGATTGGAGTAACAACAATGGCTGAAGATAAACGCGATGCTCTTGAACTACTTTACGAGGAACTCGATTTTTTAGAGAAGGGCTGCTACGGGCGTTCCGTCAAAACGCCTTGGAAGCCGACCTCCATCTTCCAGGATTCTCTCTCGTGCCTCAATTACGGTTATACGCATCAGGCTCATCCGTGCTCCGAGTGTCGCTTGATGGACTTCGTGCCGATTGATGGGCGCACGCAAATCGTCCCCTGCCATCACATTCCGCTCAACGAGGCGGGAGACACAATCGAGACGCTTGAAACGGAAGAGAACCAGCAGAAGATGGAGGAATCCGTCAAGACGTGGCTACGCTTGCGGATTCAACACATCGAGCAGGAGCGCTCCAGGCAAATGGCCGTTTGATGAGGGGGGCGCTGCCACCAATATAAACAGATGGCGGAAGGCAAGTGATAAGAAAGAGCCGTGACGGGTGACAAGTAAAAGCTTGTTCTAACCTGTCACCTGTCACCTGTCACTGTTTACGGCTTTTCTCTTATCACCCATCACTGCCTTTCGTCCACACTTTTCCCGAATGGCAATCGACGCAACTGAACCTTGAAATATCGCCGAGATTGACCGGATGCTGGAACGGACGGTTCTCCTTGTGGCAGACCGTGCATTTCAGTTTCGCCAGATCGCCCAGGGCGACCGGATGACGGAACTCGCCGCCCTGCACAGCCCCCGGCGCGAGCGAAGCGGTCTGATCCAGTATCGTATGGCAGACGTTGCAATCGTTGCTGATGACTTTGCCCGTTTTGCTCACGTGCTCGCCGTCGTGGCAGCGGAAGCACCCTTGAAAATAGTAGTGGCCGATGTTGTTCGGGTGGGTTCGCCAGTTAGTTTTCATTTCGGGGAAGAAGTAGGTTTGATAAATGCGCTGGACTTCACTGATTGCCCCTTTGATTGAATCTCCCTTTTGCGAGTACACGTCCGCGTAGTTAGCGCGATAAAATCCGTCGAGGCCGGAAGCGATAGAACCGAGCGCCTCGTCGTTTGTAGAATAATTTTTGTCGAGGACTTCCATCGCCTGACGCTTGAGGTAGGGGAGTGTGGCGTCGAGCTTGCCCGCAATGAAAGCATTGTTTAAGGCAACGTCGGGTGGCAGGTAGACGTGTGCCGGGCGATTATGGCAATCAATACAGTCCATCCGCCGTTTCGGAGCCTGTGTGACTTGCTCGGGCGTTAGCTGAGCGTTGCTGGCCAGATACTCCATGACGTTTCCCTGCCTGTCCTTCATGCGGACCCAGGGAATAACCTGACGCTGCTCGTCCGTCGCAATGTAATCAACTTCATTGGCAAGGTTCATGTGCCAGTGAATGCCTGACACGGGGCCGGTCGCGGGGTTCCCGCCACCGACGTGAACCAGCATCCGTGTCTGACCGAAAGTATTCTTCTCGTCCGCCGCGTAATGATTTAACACTCTCAGTTGATCGCCATGAAACTTTTCAGACCAGTGGCAATGCATGCAGGTCTCCTGCGGGGCAGGCATGTTGTGAACGGGGGTGCGGACGGGTTTTGAATAGTTATTGAAGATAACTCCGAAGAGCTGGCGCACGCCCGCGAATTTCGCGCGCACGTATCCGCCCGCCCCCGACCCGACGTGACAATCCACGCAACGCAGGCTCGCGTGCGGCGAGGCCTGGAGGGCGACGAATTCCGGCTTCATCACCGTATGGCAGGTCTGGCCGCAGAAGGCGACTGACTCGCTGTATTCGTAGGCGCGGTAGCTCCCGAAAACGGTCATGAAGACGAAGATGAAGGAGAGGCCGAGAAAGACGAAAAAGGAACGTCGCCGTCGTGGGTCGTTCAAATCCAGAATGGGGTACGCCGCTACTGCGTCAGGCGAAACGCTGCGTCTTCTGCGCCGCTCCCTGATCGTTCCCAGGAACATAACCAGAAGGCCGAAGATCATGATGGCCGGGAAGAGTATGTAGGTGAAGATTCCTAGATAAGGATTATTAGCCGATGCCGAGGTTTCCAGGAGAAACAGTAAGACGATGCTCGCGAAACTCGCGAAGACGATGGCCATTCCGATAAAGCTCACGTAGTTGCGAAGAAGGCTCGGCTTTTTCACATCAGGCTTGGTCGGCTGGTTATTTGTCTCTTGTGCTTCCTCACTCATAAGACTCCTTAAACCACTTTTCGGTCACTCGCTAAAAGCGGAAATTCCCTCCCGTGTGGCATCTCTTGCAGCTCGAAAAATCATAGCCGCCGAAGGCCCGCTTATCGTCGTGGCAGGTCATGCAGCTCTGCGCGCGAATGCTCCTGTTATGTTCCTGTGGCACGGGCGCAGTGACCTGTCGGCGCTGCGGTGCGCCTGCTCTAACCTGGTGGCAACTATTACAGCTCAACCGCGCGCCCGCGCCGTGTTTGGCGTGGCTGAAATTAACTCTATAAGCCTGCGCCCATTCGGGAGTGCGCGCGAATCCCCCGATGTGGTGGCATGTGTTACAAGAAGAGATGTCGCGTTCACCTGAACGTGCGCTTGGCGTGTGACATTGAAAGCAGGTCGGGTGTGCGCCCTGTCTGGCAGGTATCGAAAGGGCGACGCCGCGACGCGCAGGTTTGTGACAGGTGGCGCAGGACGCACGCAAACCCGCTGTGTGGCGCGCGTGATCGAAGACGACATTGAAACTCTTGAGCGGGGGGAGTGATTTGACCGCACCCGACCCGGCATCCGTATGACAGATCGTGCAGATGGGGCTGCTCGAATTGGCGAACTGCTGCGCGTGACACCCCGTGCACGGCGTGTGTCCGGGTAATCGTGGTCGCGGAGAGTTGTCCACACGCTGATGGCACAGTAAACAAGGGAGCCGCGCGTGTCCCGCCTCCGTATGCGGGAAAACGGAAAAATCTCCTTTCGCATTTTCCGCTGGTAATGAATTCATAACTTCGGGCAGTGATTCCATCGCCGCCGGGTCAGACGATAAATTGGCTGCGTGCGAGCTGAGTAAGAGAATAAAAATTGAGCCGCCGCAGCCCATGATAAGGATAACGATGGAGAGCACGCGCCGTCTGCCGAGGACATGACGCGTATGCGCTGGTTGTTGATTGTGCGCTCCTGTGTCCCACATACTCGGTCACAAATCCCGCTCACTTCGGCTGAGTTGTCTGAACGGCGTTGAGATGGGAAGCCGGTAAGGGGTCGCGCCCGAAGACAACGTGACACTTCGTGCAAACGAAGTTAGGCTCGGCCTTCTTCTTGGCGACCGCCTCGTTTAAGGCGCTGTCCGGCTCTCCCGTGTGGCAGCCTGAGCCTGCGCCCCCGCAACTCAGGATGGGAACTTTCTTCGTCCTCTCGTCCAGCGTGTTTATCTTCGTCACGTCATGACAGGCGGCGCAAGCCAGTTCCGCGTGACTGATCCACTCGTGCCTGAATCTTCCAACCTCGCGGCGACGCCACTTCTCCAGAAGCGTCTTATCTTTTATCCCCATCGTCGTTGCCAGCCGGGGGTCGAAATCGGCGCGCGCTTCTATTGACGGTCGAAGCTGATGGCAGGTGGCGCAGTCAGCTTGCGCGGGTTTTAGTCCGCTATCCGCCGTGTGGCAGGCAAAGCAAGTCTCGTGACTCGTCGGCGTGGTTTTAAACGCGCCCTTCTTCAGCCAGAAAGCATCTTCGGGTAAATCCTTCGGCGGAGGTGTGACAAACTCGTCCTCAGCATCGCCCTGTGGCATGTAAGTTTGATGGCAGTTTGAGCAGCTATCCTTATTCTGGATGTCGCGGCTCTTTCGCCAGGAGGCGCGAAAGGTGCGCGCGCCCACGTCCGTTCCCAAACCGGGGCGACTCTGTCCGAATAAATCTATGTGCTTATCATGCGGGAAATTGATCTGGAACTCCGAAAAGGATGTTTGTCCCTTCACTGATTTATCAAAAATCTCTCGAGGGTTCGGGAAGGGGTGTCGTGTGCTGTCGCGCGGAGAAGGGTTCGTGTGACAATTCGTGCAGATGGCGGGACGCGCTCCCGCAAAAAACTGCTCATGGTGACAATTGAGGCAGGAAGCGTGGACGGGATAATCCGTCACGTCCTCGAACGCCTCACCCTCTTTGCGCACCTTATTCCAGTTCGGCGTCGGGAATTTATGACATGAATCGCACGCCTGCTGCCGGTGCGCCTGAGAGCTATGAGCAAATTTCGAGTAGTCGCGCCGTGCGACTTGCCTGGCAGATCGCGTTCTCCGGCGGCCTCCTGCTTGCGGGCGTCTGGTCTGCGGGCGGGGTTGCGAAGGAAAGTGTTCGACACCAGCGACGACTGTTCTTGAGATGAGTCGCGGACACACGAAGGCTGAAAAGGCGAAGACGATGAATATGGCTAAGGCCGCTGCCCGGAGTCTCATCTATCACCAATTGTGAATCGTTAATCGGCAAATCAAGCGCGTCCAACAAACCCGTTTTGAAATCAAGCCGTCTTCTTGTGACACATGGTGCACTGCATCGTCTTAGGGGCTTTGGCAGTCGGCCTCTGCTTCATGACTTCGTCATGGCATGAGGCGCAATTACGATGAAAAGCCTGCTGGTTCGTTAGAGTGATCAGAGCCGTGCTGGCTTCGTGCTTGATCTCTGGAATTGCAGGCAGGAGTTTCGGTTTCTCGTCCTTGCGCGCGTGACAGTCGCGGCAGTTGACCACGTCCGGCGTCTTAGGGTCTTTGACGGTTTCAGCCGTCAGCGTCACGGTGCGGTCAGCCGGCCAAGCGGTTTTAAGCGGCGGATGTTTGGCAAGTTCCGATGCGGGTTGCGCCGTGTGATGACACTCGACGCAGCCAATTGGCCCCGTGCCCGCAAGATTGCGGTTCTCAGTTATGTGGGCGGTGTGATTGAATGTCACAGACCCAAGCTTATTTTCCAACGCCAGCTTAACCACACCGGGGGGTGTATGCCCGCCCTGCTCCTGTGAAGCAGGTTGGCTTGCCTTCTCTGTCGAGACGTTAGTCCCAAATATCAGCCCCAGACAACCGATTGCTATCACGAGTGCGAGAAAGAGTTTCATCACCTTAACCCCCCTTAGAGAACCTGAACAGTTAACGGTCGTTTCGACCAAAATAGAACCGCAGCGAAGCATAAGGCAAGTGCGCCGTGTACGATTGGGGAACCCTTAAATCCAGCGCGGATTTAGTCTCATCTTTGTAACCGAAATATTGATAGCCCAAGTTCAAATCCATCCGGTTGTGCAGCTTGAAAACCAGACGGGCTTCGGGCGACTGGAGACGATACGGAAGAGACCTCACGAAGATGCTTGGATCGGGCTGCGAGGGACGATCCCCCTGCCCCGGGTCTCTGTTGATGCGATAGCCGAGATAGGCACTAAAGCGCGGATGGGGCTGGATGCTCGCGCTGGCGAAGAAATAATTGTCGCGCATGAAATACTGGCTCTGCCCCGTCCGCCGCGCGCTCCCCGTCGTAAAGAAGATGATGTCAACGTTGCTCGTGATGTCCGTGAAGGTGTAGCCCGTACTCAGAGAGAATTTATTGCTGGGCGTCCAGTCAACTGTCGAGGAAAAGGTGCGGCTATTTATTTCTGCGCCTAAGCCCTGTAGCTCCGGCGCTAAGATGGGATCGAAATCGCCGGGATTGTTGTCGTCACGAGTCACGAGCGAGAGTGTGATTGCCAGATCACGACGCGGGGTGAAACGGTTACGCAGGCGCAGATAAGCCGAGTCGTTTGCATCAGCGCGCGTGAAGAGGTTATCGGTTGAG
>JAVHVE010000009.1:0-43849 GCA_032160705.1 Acidobacteriota bacterium
CCTTGTTCTTTCCTGTCACTTGTCACCTGTCACGGCTTTACATACGTGTCCACTTTCAAATCGCTGCCATCGGTGCTGATGGTGATTGTGCCGCGTTGTCCTGTGGTGAGAATCTGCGTGCCGTTTGCGCGCCAGCGTTCCAGCACTTCTTTGTGAGGGTGGCCGAAGATCGAGGTGAGGCCGACGGAGATAATGGCTAGTGCGGGCTGCGTTGCCTTGACGAAAGCGTCTGTGGAAGAGGTCTTGCTGCCGTGATGCGCGACCTTGAGGACATCGCAGTGAAGATCATCCTGCCCGCCTGTGAGCGCGGCTTCCGTCTCTTTTTCGATGTCGCCTGTCAGGAGAAAAACGCGCTGGCCAAACCGCAGACTCAGCACGATTGAATCGTCGTTGCCGGAAGGCGCAGCCGTGTTCTCCGAGCGTGGAGGCCAGAGCACTTCCGCTTCAACCGCCCCGAAGCGGAAGATGTCGCCACGACCGACCAGACGCACAGGCACATTGTACCTCTGCATTGTCGCCGCGAATTGACTGAATTCACGATCAATAGTTGGCGCACGCGCGACAATCGCAGCGCGTACATGGAAGTTGCGAGCGACATCATTCAAGCCGTCTATATGATCTGCGTCGGCGTGGGTTGCCAGAATGTAGTCAACACGATCAAGCCCGCGCCACCATAAGTATTCGGAGACGACCCGTTCGCCAATGCTTCGAGTATCACGCTCGAAAGCCTCGTCTGCCTCGTCTTCGCTGGCGCTCCCCCGCGCATTGTCAAAGCGCGGCTGACCGCCCGCGTCCACCAGCAGCATCGTTCCATCCGGCATCGTCACCAGTGCCGCATCGCCCTGGCCGACATCAAGGAAATCAATCCGCAGCCTGCCATCGGCGCTACCCGCGCTGAACGGGTGCGTCACAATCAGCACGAAGAGGAAGACAAGCGCAATGGCGGCAAGTTGCGGCCTCATGAGCAGCGATGGCTTGCCATTCTCTTTCGTTGTCAACGTGCGGGCAACCGGATTCCATCGGGCCAGTGCGATGGCGAGAGCGATAAGCGGCGCGTAGTAAAGAAAGTAGATGAGAGCAGGCCAGCCTGTGTACTCCGGTAAGCGCACGGACGCCAGACCCGCACTGGCGAAGGGGTCAACGCTATGAACCATCAGCCAGTTCAAGGCTTCGGCGAGTCTGAAAAGCGGTGCGGCGAGCCACGCGCTCAGTTGAGAAATCAAAAGCGCCGCGAGCGCAACCAACGCCAGACCCGCCATCAACGCTCCGACCAGGATGTTCAGCACGAGCGCGGCGAGTGAGAAGCGATGAAAGTAGAGCACGAGCAGCGGCAGGAGCATCAACTGCACGCTCAAAGAAACGACAATTGCGCTGAAGGCGTAACGCAGGAGACGTTGCACGTGAAGCTTCTCCAGACGCGCGGCCAAAGGATTTTTGAAAAGCCTGTAGCTGTAGTTTGACTTCGCAATCTCGCGCCGCCAGTCTCGCTCACTCCAAAAGAGCGTCTCGCCGAGCAGCCGAAGGATGCGCGAGCACTCGGGCGGATACGGTGTCTCGCGCGTCGGTCGCCATGCGCCGACATCTCTCAGTCTCTCGATCAACGGCCAACTGATGACGATGATGGCCAGCACGGAGAGGAAAGTTAATTGGAATGACGGATCGAACAAATCTGAGGGACGCCAGATAAGCAGCAGGAGCGTCGCACAGCCAAGCGCATTCAGAGACCTTGCGCGCCGATGAAGCACAGGTGCAAGCGCAACCACTGTAAACATCAACGCGGCGCGCGCCACAGACACTTCCGCTCCAACTGCAATCGTATAGCCCCACAGAAACGCAGCGGACACGGCAAACTGCCAGACGCCCCGCTTCGTCACACGTCGCATCAGGAAGAGGATCATGCCGCCGATGAAACTAATGTGCAGGCCGCTGATGACCAGGACGTGAAAAGTCCCGCCCTCACGAAAACGCTCCGACGTCGTATGCGACAACTGGTGACGATTGCCGAGCAGCGCGGCTTTCAAGACTCCGGCGGTCGAGAGCGAGAATTTCCTGTCAATCTCTGCCAGCAGGCGTTGCCGCCACTCATAAACTAAAGCGAGCGGCAGAAACACACGCTCGTCATCCAGACGCTCGACGAGCAGCGGGCTTTTGATCGTGGCGGTCGCATCCAGATTCCGCCGTTCGAGATATTCCGTCAGAGAAGAGACTCCGGGATTGCGAAAGTTCTCCATCCGGTTGAGCGCAGCCATTACGCGCAGGCGCGCGCCGTAACGCAATTCCAGCAGCTCGTACTCTGCCTGCGTGCCACGATCAAGCATCGGAGCAAAGAGCAACACCTGCCCGGAGACTTCGCGCTCCACGTCCTTGAATCTTATTTTTTCAACGCTTAAAGTGAGATAGAAACCATCCGGCGCAAATTCCGGCGCACGCGCCATGACGCCGGTTACTTCCACCGGATTACCCGATTTAATCACCTCATCTTCATACAGCCGCCCGATGCGTCCAGCCGTTGCGCTCTCTTTCTCTAACACCATCAGCATTGCGCCTGTGGAGCAGAACGCGAGCGCGAGCAGCAGCGCAGCAGTGAGCGTCCACCTTCTCGCATAACTGTAAACAGCAGCCAGCGAGCAAGCCGCACCGCACCCGAGCGCAAACCTGACAGGCAATGTAGTGAAACGAGCAATGAGAATGCCCAGCGCGAAAGACGCGGCTAAGACCGCGAGCGGATGAGGAAGAAAGACGGGCTGGTGAGGAGCAGCACGCATGAGCGAAATGTCTGAGATTTGAAACGAGAGATTTCAAACCCGGTATCTCACTAATCTATGGGTATTCCGATTCGGTTTCTTTCCTGGTTTCGTAGAACGATTCACAGCAGTTTGGGCTTCGGGCGCTCCTCTTCGTAACGCAATTCGCGGCGGGTGGTCACGGCTGCGCTCAGATGTGTGAGAGTTGAAAGTTTGCCCGGAAACTGCCCGCGCGCGTCTTCCTTGTTGCCAACGAAACTGGGAAACTGATGGCTGCTTAAAGCACCCGTCAGGTTGACAGGGGCAGCATAACCGACATCCGAATAAGCGTGAGCATCTCCGTAGGGGCCGCCTTCGCGTGTTTCTCTGCCCTGAACATCAATCACCATGTCCCAGAGCGAGCGCTCATTCGGAGTGCCTTGATTCTTTACGGCCTCGGGAGTCGTCAGAAATTCATAAATGTCCCAAACGCCTAAGGTGAAGCTGTTCGGATGATCCTCGTGATACCGCGAAATGATATACCACTGTATTCTGTGGGCGAACTCCCCGTGAACATTACGTGCGCCAATATCATGCAGCGCCCGCCCTTCTTCGTTCCAGACCGCCGTCGTGAATGCTGTTGGAGTTAATGGCTGCCCGCGCGGGACGGTGAACATCGCGCCTTTCCCTTTCATCCACTTTGCTTCCTGCTCCAGGAGGGCATTGTCCAGAGCTATCGCCGGGTCGCTCAGATGTTGGAAGTGTTGCATAAACCAATCGACATTATCATTGAGTTCGGACAGGTATCTTTCGGAGATATTAAAGTTTCCTGTGCTCAAGAGATTCTGGACGGTGGTGAGATCCTCCAGTATTTGCTCATTTAAATTAACCATCTCTTCCGGGCCTGTAAATCCGTAGACTTTATACAACGGCACGAGTCGCTGGATGACACCGCGACTCTGCGGCATAGAACGGGCGAACTTCGCCTGAATAGCACCCGCTCGCCCGTGGTTGGCGGCAGGCTGTCTTGGCACAGTGGCATTGTGTCTGGCGCATTGGCTGGCCAGCTTTCTTTGGAGCACTGCAAGACCGCGCAATGGTTTCAGCAGAATCGTTCGGGCTCCGGGCACGTAACGGGCGGGCGCGGTTTTCCGGGGTAAGGGCTGAGCCGGGGTGACTCCCTGCGTTTTCGGCAGAATCGTCTTAGGCGGCAGACGCGTCGAGTTCATTGGCGTTTGTGGCTTTCGAGGTTGCGCCACTATCGCTTGACTGGGCCGGGAAACAATTTGTCCCGGTCGCTCGGAAACGTTCGGGCGGCGTGTCATGTTCGCCCCCGCTGCCGGGCGCAAACTCAAAGCACTACTGGTCGGCTTCGACCCGGACAGTTTTGGCTGAGCGGTCGCTTGTCCGTGTTGCGCTGGCTTCGGCTGTGGAGGCTTTGGTACTTGACGATGCACCGGTGTCGGCTGGCGAGGCTCTCCGGCTGCCATCTTAAGTTGCAAAACTTTAGGCACAGGCTGAGGGCGGTAGACCGGCGGAGCGGCTGGCTGCCTTGTCATAAAAAGAGGATTACTTTTCGCCTGCGCGACAACCGGTTTGAATGGCTGTTGATGACTTATCGGCTTTGATTGCTGCTGCCGGAAGCCTGCCGGTAACTGGGAGGTCTTTGGCTTATGCATAGTTTCAGGCTCTTTCGCTCCAAAGGAGCAATCAACTCGCGCGAGAATGAATGACAAAAGCCGGGCAGGTGGGGACTACAGGTGAGACCCAGCAGATGCCTACCGGCAAACAGCGGAAGCAGCGGAACTATACAGCGCTTCAAGCAGAGGGTCAATGAGGATATGACTCTGCTCTGAGATGCGCCACCGTCTCGACGTGATGAGTCTGCGGGAACATATCAAATGCCGCTAGAGAGTCAAGCCTGTAGCCGCCTGCGGTCAAGCCTTTGAGGTCGCGTGCGAGCGTCGCAGGATCACAGGAGACGTATGAGATGCGCCGGGGCTTGAGCGCGAGGATGCCGTCAATCACTTCCGTTTCCGCTCCGGCGCGCGGCGGGTCGAGCAGGACGAAATCGATGGGAGCGAGCCGCTCGCTATTCTCCGTCAGCCAATCCCCGACTCTGGTGATTTCAAAGGTCGCACCGGCAAGCTGTGCGCCTTCCAGATTGCGGCGCGCATAGCCGATGGCCGTCGCGTTCGCTTCGACGCCGAAGACGTTTGTGAACCGTCGCGCCAGAGGAAGCGTGAAGAGTCCTGCTCCGCAGTAGAGATCAATCGCCGTTTGCCCGCGCGCGTCGCCCAATGCGGCAGCAATCAAAGATTCCAGCAACTCATGGTTGATTTGAAAAAAACCTTCGGCGCTGAAACAGTAATTGTCTTCACCGATGCGGCGGCAGACCTCGCGCGTCGGATGTTCCGGCACAGGTGGCGCAAGCGATGCGCCGTCATCGCCAGCGACCGCCTGAAGCTCCGTCACCTCCTCAGGCAGCAAGCCCTCTTTCATCTGTTCGCGCAAGCTCTCCAGCGTCGCCTCCAGCTCTGGGACGAGGACAGGGCAATGCACCACGTCACAAACACGATGAGAGGCACGCTCGAAATAACCTAACCGTTTCCTGAGCGGATCGTGCTGCCATTGGGCGCGTGAGCGGTAGTGCCAGATGTTGGGAGAACCAGTGACGGGAATGTCGCCCGCGAACTCTAAATGCGCGATGCGGTGCAGACAGTCGCGGATGATCTCGACTTTGGCTTGCAACTGGGCTTCGTAGCTCAACTGCTGAAAATCGCAACCGCCGCAGCGTCCGAAGTAAGGACAAGGCGGCTCGACGCGGACAGGAGAAGGCGAGATGATTTCGACAATCGAAGCGAAGGCCACACGCCCCTGCATGCGCTCGATTCGCACCACCGCGCGATCTCCCGGCGCAGCCAGCGCGACCAGCAGTGTTCGCCCGTCCGCATGAGCGAGGCCAGCGCCGCCCGGCAGGATACGCTCGATGGTGACTTCGACAATCGCGCCCGCATTTTGCTCCCCTTGTGGCTGACGCTGGTCTACAGGGCGCGCCCCCTTCCGTTTTTTCATTTCGATTCCCACTAGAGATAAAACAAACTCAAACGCGGCAACTCGTGCGCGTCGCGCAGTCGTTTGAGGAGCAGGTTATTGAGCGTCTGCTCGAAGATGGGGCGTTCCATCCGGCTGCGGTAGGGCTGCAACTGCTCTTCAGCAATGGTCTGCGCCGCCGCCAACTCATGTGCTGAAAGATTGGCGAGCAGGGCTTCGTCCAGCATCTTTTCCAGAGCCGTCAGCGAATCTTCGAGCTTCTCTGCGTCGGGTCGCGCGGCGCGTGCGAAATCTTCTTCCAACTCTTTCAGGCGTGAAGCCGCACGCGAGAGAGCGAGGCAGAAATCGTCCTGGCGCGATTTCTTCCGCTCTTCGCAAACCTGTAGGAGCAAGGCGCGCACGCGCTCCACGTGTTCAAGGATAACGGTGCGCGGAAAAGGCAGGTGCGTATCATCAAATGTCTTTTCGACGACGCGCTCGCCGTTTTTCTTCGCGCTCGCGCCGACCTGCGCCTCCTGCCATTCGGCAAATTGCGCTTCAACTTCCTCCTGGCAATACAACAACGATTTGACAGTTCGCCGTCTCGGCTTCGCGTTGAATGAATCGAAGGCATGCTCAATGCCGCGCAGCGCGACGTGCAGCGGCACGCCCATCTCTTTCCAGCTCTCAATCAACGCCCAGTCCATCGGACTCAGCAACAGGTGTTTCCCCCGGCGGCGGATGAAAGTGTCTTCGATCTCGGTGAAATAATTAAAATAATTCAAGGCAGAATCCAGAAGCTAGGAGTCAGAAGGAAAACGGAAGAGGTTCTGAGCCTTTCATTCTGGCTCCTGACTCCTGACTCCTGAATTCTGACTCCGTTCATAAACTAATCTTAAACCTTCGAGCGTGAGCGTCGAGTCAACGGTGTTGATGAGTTCGGAGCCGGTGACGATGAGGGAGGCGAGGCCGCCGGTGGCGACGACGTGTGTGGAAGCGCCGAGTTCTTCGAGCATCCGCCGCAGAATTCCATCAACCAATCCGACGAAGCCATAGTAGAGCCCTGATTGCATTGAGCCGACGGTTGATGAGCCGATGACCGTCTGCGGGCGTTTGATCTCGACGGGCGGCAAGCGCGCCGCTCTTTGAAAGAGGGCTTCGCTGGAGATGCTGATGCCGGGCGTGATGACCCCGCCGAGATACCTACCTTCAGCGTCAATGGCATTGAAAGTCGTGGCCGTCCCGAAATCCACGACGATGCACGGCGCACCGTATTTGTGAATCGCCGCGACCGCATCAACGAGACGGTCTGCTCCGACATCCGACGGCGGATTGTAGAGAATCTCCAGCCCCATGTCGGTCGTGTGGTCAATCATCAGCGGCGTGACGTTGAAATAGACCTCTGACATTCTCTTCAACGTGTAGTTCAGAGGCGGAACGACGGACGCGATGGCGACCGCCGTGATCGCTTTGAAATCAATCCCGGCCAGCTCAAAGAGATTCCGCGCATACACGCCGTACTCGTCCACCGTCCGCGCCCGCGCCGTCGTCAAGCGCCAGTGCACGACAAGTTCGTCACGGTCGAAGACGCCGAGCGTCGTGTTCGTATTTCCGGTATCTATGACGAGAAGCATAAAAGCCGTGACAGGTAACAGGTGACAGGTGACAGGAAAGAACAAGCTTTTATCTTGTCACCTGTCACTTGTCACCTGTCACGCGTAGTGATGTGATGTCGCCTGCGCGCACGATCCTGATTTCTCCTGTGGAAGTTTCTACACGCAAAGCGCCATCGGGTTCAAGGCCGCGCGTCCATCCCTCGAAAGTTTCTGTGGCCAGAGTGGCTCGCACACGACGATTGCGCGCGTAGGATGAGCGGCGCGACCATTCGCTGATTATTTCTTCCGCGCCGTTGGCAGCTTGCAGAATTTTGTAATACTTCTCAAGGGAGCGAATGAGCGATTGCATCAGCGTTTCGGCATCGGGCATCTTTCCAGTCGAAGATGAAACGGAGGTGGCGACCGCTCTTAGTTCCGGTGGAAACGCTCGGTTGTCCAGGTTGATGCCGATGCCGATGATGACTGCGCGCCCGGTTTCCGTCTCAATTGTTTCGGCGAGGATGCCGCACAATTTGCGCTCTTCAACCATGATGTCGTTCGGCCATTTAATGTCCGTCTCCAGCTCGCAGGCTTCCACAAGTGCGTCCCGCACGGCGAGCGCAGCCATCAACGTCAGCAGCGGCCACGCGCGATCCATCAGGCGCGCAGGTCTGAGCACGAGGCTGAAATAGAGACCGGCATCTGCGGGTGAAATCCAGACACGCTGCTGCCGCCCGCGCCCCTGTGTTTGCTCGCGCGCAACGATACACAATCCTTCCGGTGCGCCAAGCATGGCCTGTCGCGCAGCCTCCGTGTTCGTCGAAGGCAGCGAATCGAATCTGAGAATCATTGGACGCAGAGCCGTTTTCATGATGGGCAGCAAGGGCGTTCTTATCTGCTTGCGAGAAACAACCTAGTACGGTAGCTTTCCAGCGTCAAGCAGTTCGTACATATTAAACATCATGAATGGGAGCGAGATTGATTGGTTTCCGATAAAACTCTCGTTCGCTGTGGCGAGCGCGGCGACGTTGATTGCGCTGGTCGCTGGCGGTGGGTTGGCGTGGCTGCTGGCGCGCAAGCGTTTTCCGGGGCGTGATGTTGTGGATGCGATCATCACGCTGCCGCTCGTGCTGCCTCCGACGGTGCTCGGCTACTACCTGCTTGTCCTGCTCGGTACACGCTCCTCTTTCGGCGGTTTCCTTTATCGAAACTTCGGCGTCCGTCTGACGTTCACCGTCACGGCGGCCATCATCGCGGCGACGATTCACGCGCTGCCGCTTGTCACCAAGAGCCTGCGCGCAGCCTTTGAGAGCGTTGACCCGCAGTTGGAAGCCGCCGCGCGCACGCTTGGGCTTAACAACCGGCGTATCTTCTTTCGCGTCACGCTGCCTCTGGCGTCGCGCGGCGTGCTGGCCGCAACGGCGCTTGCTTTCGCGCGCGCCCTCGGCGATTTCGGCGTCACCATCATGATCGCCGGAAATATCCCCGGCAAAACGCAGACGGCCTCAGTCGCCATCTACGACGCCGTGCAGGCCGGACGCGATAACGAAGCTTTCACGCTCGCCGTCATCGTCTCGCTCATCGCCGTCGTCATGCTCTACTTCATCAACCGCTTTGGCAGTAGGCAATGAAAAGTTGGCAGCAGGCAGTTGGTAGTTGGCAGAAAAAGCAAGAAAAGCAAGAAAGGCAGTAAAGACATGACGAGTCTCTACTGCCTTTTGTTTTCACTGCCCACTGCCTACTGTTATTTGCCTTCTTCAGATGACGCCGCGAAACTTCGTTGCGCTTGCAGCGTAACCGGGAAAGACGGCCTCTAGGTTCGAGTTGCCGAGATGCTTTTGCACGAGTTCGCCGAAGACATCGCGGAAGTCTGTCGTCAAAGCCAGGTCGCGGCCTTCATATAGGTCATTGGAGTTTAAGCCCGGCCACTGGCCATGAACTTTCCCGCCGCGCACGTGGTTGCCGATGACGAACATCGCGTTAGCATGGCCGTGATCCGTGCCGCGCGTTCCGTTTTCGCGGGCGGTGCGGCCAAACTCCGACATGGTTAAGATAATGACATCGTCCATCCGCGCTCCCAAATCCGCGACGAGCGCGCTGATGCCTGCGCCGAACTCCGTCAAACGGAGCGCCAACTGACCGCGCGCATTACCCTGATTCGAGTGCGTGTCCCAACCATTGATGTCCGTGAAAGCGACCTCCAGACCGACGCCCGCTTTAATCATCTGCGAGATTTGGAGCAGGCTGTTGCCGAAAGGCGTGCGCGGATACTGCGCGCCGTTTTCGGGACGAAACTGCGCCGGATTGATCTTCTTCAAAAAGTTGACCGCCTCGAAAGTCTCGCGCCCTGTGCCGCCGAGCACATCGCCCACGCTCTGATCGTAGATAGATTCAAAGCCGCCCTGCACGTTTTGTGAATACGCGCCCGCGCGGATCGAGAAGTCTGCCAGATTCGAGATGGCGACCGCAGGCGCGCGCCCGTAGAGAGCGCGTGGCATGTTCTGCGTCATCGAGACGGCGCGAAACGGCGAGGCTTTCTGTTCGGGCTTCGATTGCAGGTAACGATTGAGCCAACCGTCGGGCGTTCCCTTCCTGCCGGGCGTGGCCGATTCCATGTAATCCTGCGCGTCGAAATGTGAGCGAGTGCTGTCGGGAGAGCCAACCGCGTCAACAATCGCCAACCGCTTCGCATCCCACAACGGCTTGAACGGTGCGAGCGCCGGATGCAATCCAAAAAAACCATCCAGATCAATCGCCGCCTCGCGCGAATCACCCGCCCCTTTCGGTTTCGCAATCGCCAGCGTCGGACGCAAACTGTAGTACGCGCTTTCGCCATAGGGTACGACCATGTTGAGGCCGTCCACCGCGCCACGCTGGAAGATAGCGATCAGAGTTTTGCGCCGAGCGGTCATCGAACGATTCAACCCCTGCGCCATCACCGTGCGCTCCAGAAACGATGGTACGCTCTGCGCCACCCCGATACTCGCCAACGCGATGCCGCCCGATTTTAGAAAGAATCTTCTGTTCATAGCTTTAACCTCGTGACAAGTGACAGGAGAAGATGAGTTTTAAGTTTTCAGTTTTTGGTTTTCAGTAAAAGCAGCTTGTCTTTGCTGAAAACTGAAAACTCAAAACTGTAAACTGTTCTTATCACCTGTCACGGCTCTTCACTGTCTTTGAAACTCCGGTGAGCCAAGAATCAGGCCGACCACTTTGACGACTTCCGGGTGGCTTGTGCGCGAGAGATCGGCCATCGCAACACGCGCTTGCTGATTGCGTCGTCCGCCGCCGCCGCCTGCCGGACGCATCATCGCGTCACTGTCATCTTCCATCATACTCGTCGCTGCGGTCTGAGGCGGCGCGGCTGGCAGAGGCTCGCGCAGTTGCCTGAGCAGCGTTGCTTTCGTCTTCGGTGAAACGTCTCCCTGCACGATTATTTCGAGGAAGCGATTCATCACCTGCTCCAGATTCGTTGAATCCTTCGCAACGCTTCCGGTGAAGCGCATGAGGTCAACGCGCGTGCCGGGAATTTGATTGCTGGCAAGCGCCAGGCCGAAGTTCAAACGCTCAAGCAGCGCGCCCGTGTTGACCCAGTTCTCGGCCATGTCTGGATAGCCCGTCGGCGCTTGATACATGTAGAGCGGCTCGCCCATCCGCGCAATCCACTGGTGGACGCCCGGGCCGCCGTTCGTCTCGCCACCGAGCGAGCGAATCGAGCTAACGGCCAGCTCAAACGGAGTCTTAATCTTGGCGCGATAACTTTCCGCCGAGTTGAACTCGGGCGAAGTAAACAGTGCGCGCAAGGTTTCGCGTATGTCGCCATCGCTCCTTGTGAAAGCTGCGGCGACGCGCGAGACGAACGCGGGGCTCGGATTGTCTGAGACGAAACGACGCGCCAGCTTCGTTGCGATGAACTTCGCCGTCGAAGGATGGTGCGCGAGAATATCCAGCACCATCAAGCCATCTTTGACGCCTCCGCCAGCCGGAATCTTATGACCCAGCACAAGCTTCTCGCCGTCATCATGCAGGCGCGCATTGAAGTAAAACTGTCCGGCGTTGTCGTCCAATTTCATACCAGCGCCCATTTCTCGGAGCGCTGCGCTGCGATAGCCGCGCGGATCGATGATCGTCCAGCCCGTGAAGCAGCGCGCGACTTCCTGCACATCTTTCTGCGTGTAGCCGCCGTCAACTCCGAGCGTGTGCAATTCCATCAACTCGCGCGCGTAGTTTTCGTTGATGCCGCGAGTCCGTCGCTGCTGTTGCTGCTGTGCGGGGCGCGGCATCTCTCCGTCTCCCTGCTGTTGATTGCGACGCGCACCGCCGCGTCCCATCAACATCCCGAGCAAGCCGCCGCCACCGCGTTGATTCTGCTGGCGCTGCCCCATACGGCCTCCGCCCATCCGGGCATTCGGGCTGACGCTCTGGAAATTATCCAGGAAGAAAAGCATTGCAGGGCTTTCGGCGGTCGCCTTCAGGAGATCGTAGAACTTTGCAAATGTGTTCGGGCGAATCGTGTCGCGGTCGTATGAGATGAGCAGCCACCTGTCGGCAGCTTTGCCCGCGAAGACGTTGAAGTGGTTCGTCCAGAAATCAACCATCACTTCCTGCAACTGCCGCTCGCTATAGACGGCGCGCAGGATGCGCGAAGCCTGCAACTCTGCCGTCAGGGCTTGCGGGGCGCGCAGGCCGTTTTTGGCGAGGTAATCTCGAAACGCCCTGCGCGCCTGTGCGTTGTTCTGCTGCGCCTCGTCTTCCTTGGCTGCGCCTTCCGCCTTCGCCATCTCACCGCCGCCGTCCGCCATCGGAGCATTGGGAGCATTCCGCGCCGCTTCTGCTTTTTTGCGCGCCGCGACGATGGGCGCGAGTTCCGGCGGAACTTCACCGCGCCGCTCCATGATTCGCAGGAGCGCATTCGGCTGCGGGTACTTCGCAAAAAGCTCCGGTGTGGAAAGCTGTAATGCCGGTAGATTTTTCACTTTAGTGTCGGCCACCGCGTCCGTAATCTTTTCAGGGTAAAGCTGCTGCTCTATGTAGCGCTCAAGTCCGATACCGCGTACCCGCTCAACGTCGCCGGGACGCGCGCCAAAACCAAGGCGATTGAGCACGTGCAAAATGCGCTGGTCTTCAGACAGACGCTGCGCCTTCTGCGGCTGTTGCGCACCCACCCCGAAGGCCAGAGCGCCAACCAGAAGCGTCCAGACAGAAAGGAGCGCCACAGCGCGGCGGGCAGCACTGGAAAATCCATTTCGTGAACTCATTTTGTAAGCTCTCATCTCATCACCATGACAATTTCGGCTGAAAATTAACTTCTCGCTAGATGGCTGCAACACTCAAATCCCACTTTTGCTGTGGATTTAGACGCGGGGGGAGGAAGGAAGGTTGAAAAAGTTTAGGGAAAAACAGCAGGGATTATGATTTAAGGAAACTATATTTCAAGCAAGATCGCTTGATTTGTCTCTTTCATACTGACGCGGCGCGGGAGCACCACGCAACAATCCTTCAGTACTCAAGTCTTCATCAATGTCTTCCCAGTGAATGCCATATCCACCGCCGATAATTTGCCAATTCTTTCTTTGCGCCTCCGTAGCATTCAACAAACGCGGATACCACACCACAGGGACAGAGATCGTCCTGCCGTCCATCAACCGGACGCTCAGCTCATCTTCGGTGACTTCTACATCTGCGACGCGCTCATCAGCCGCCAGCGCCAAAATACCCATTCCAAGCCTCCAATAATTTCGTTTAATGTTCCCGGATTATTTTCTCAATTTGCCGCAACTCCCTCGCACTAAACCCAAGGTTACGCGCAAGCCTACAGGATTCAACCAAAACTTCGCAGAAAGCCAATCCCGATCAACATGAACATGAGGAGGCTCATTAGGCTCATGGCTGTAGAAATAGATACGATACGGACCTGTCTTCAATACGTTCGGCATGAATAGTTATCCCGCCCAAACACCACATGGGCATCTAACTTGATTTTTACCGCACAGGTCTTGGGAAACTGACGGGGCTTCGATTCCCTTGCCGGTCAACGGCGCGGACGCCGAAAAAGTAGTTGTCCTTTGACATGCCTTTCATCGTGTAGCTCGTCACACGACCGACCATGCGCGCGTTTGTCCAGACAGGTGAAGTGGTGTCGCGCCAGACGATTTCGTAGCCTGTTAGGTCAGGCTCCGTGTTCGCGTCCCACTTCAAATCCGTGTCGTTGGTCAGGCGCGTTGTCACGATGCCGACGTTTTTGGGACGAGCCGGGGCGAGAGCTAGCGCGGCAAGACTCGCGGCGTTGACGCGCGCCACCTGCGCGATGTAGACGAAGTCAACGAACTCCGGCAAATCGCCGTACTGCGCGCCATTCTCAACCCTCACGTTCTGGTGCTGGTGCTTGTATTCTTCGTTCGGCTCCGTAAAGCGCACAGCCGCGTAGCCGCGTTCGAGAAAAGGAATGTGATCGCCGCCGCGCAAATATCTATCACGACGATAGACCATCATCACTCGCACCTGCGGTACATAGCGCGACCCGACTTCTTTGATGAAGCGCGCAAGCTGGCGCGAGGTTGAATCATTTTCACCACCGACGCCGCGTCGCACGCCTGCTTCTTCCGTCGTTTCATTCGTCGGCACGCCTTCGGAGAAGACGCGCAGGGTTCGCCGGTCGCGGACGCCGTTTCCGCCCAGCGTGTTGCCGACGATGTCGTTGGTGAACATCGCTTCAATGTTCCAATCTTTCAGCTTCGCTTGCTCTGCGAAATACCCAGACCCGACCAGTCCCTGCTCCTCACCGGCAACGGCCATGAAAATGATCGTCGCGTCAAACTCGTATTTTGCCATCACGCGCGCCATCTCCAGCACGGCGGATGTTCCAGACGCATCGTCGTTCGCGCCCGGCGCGTCGCATTCGGCGTCGGTCGGACTCGTACACATCGAATCGTAATGTCCGCTGACGACGTACAGGCGATTCGCGGAGGCTGGCTGTGTGCCGCGAAGCGTTGCGACAACATTGGCGACTGTTGTTGGGCGCGCGATGCGCGGGTACTTGCCAGGCTGTTGCTCAAAGCTCTGTTTTTCGACCGTCATGCGCCCGCCCGAAGTTTCACTGATCTTTTGAAATTCGCCGTAGAGCCAGTCGCGCGCCGCGCCTATTCCGCGCGTCGGATTATCCTGCGCGGAGAGCGTGTTGCGCGTGCCAAAGGAGACGAGCTTGCGGATTGTGCGCTCGATGTTGCGCGCATTGATTTCGGAGACGATGCGCGCAATTCCTATGTTGCGCGGCGATGCCGACGCCTGCGCGGCAACGCCGGTTTCGCGCTGCTGCCCTTCGCGTCTTCGTTGTGCATGCGAAGCTGGAACGAGCGCAAAAGCACTGATGAACAAAGCCTGGAGCGTGAGCGTGGCTGTGAGCATTCGAACGGCGTAGGGTTGTCTTGTGATCTTCATCTCGACTCCGTTTCCGGGCGACTGATGCGAGATAGGTTGGAGCGCCGCTAAGGTAACGCGAAGTCGAACATCAAAGCAACAATCGTGGAGCGGGATAACAGAACGGACGGATAAGCAATAGACAGGATTAACAGGATTAGCAAGATTAAGCAGAGAAGACAAGTGAATATTGCTTGATGCTTCTTCTCTTCATCCTGTCCATCCTGTTAATCCTGTCTATTTCTTTCTTGTCGCTGCGGCAGTTTCGTTAAGAGTTAATAAAAGCGGTAGGCGCGGCTTTTCCAGACGACGATGACTTCGCCGCCGAGTTGTTCTGCGATTGGGCGCAAGGCGGGCTCGTCTGCCATGAGCGCGCGATATTGTTCTGAGCCGCGAGCAACGTTCTTCGTCTGCCGTGAAGGATTGTATGCTGTGTCTACCCACGCGCTGCCCTGTCTCCGAAAACGCCGACCACCAACGCTGCGTGTCTCTGCTGAACGCTCTTTTTCTATAGCTACGTTTGAAGGAGGGCCGCTCTTGGCGGCGGTTGAAGGTCTTTGACGCGGCTGATTCTGAGCGGCACGCGCGGTGGCCGCTCTTCCCACGTCCTTGCGATCCTCGTTGGTCTCTGCTCTATCCGCGATAGCCCCGCCCGCAGTTGTCCCATCAACGCTGATGGCATCATTATCGTCTTTCCCGGCAGCTTTGGCTTTCTTCGGCTCTTCTCGCTTGTCCCTGTTGCCCGGTGCAGTGGTGGCAGGCGTTGACAGTACCGGGGACTGAGACGCGGGAGGAGGGGGAGCAGCCGCAACCTCTTCCTGCCCGCGTTTGCCCGCTATCCCGAACTCACCTGATTTGTTTTCAGTAACACTGGTCTGCGCTGTGGTCGCGGATTTGGCCACCCCTTCCTGAGAAACGATGGGCGCATCCCCTTCCATCGGCGCGGGCTTCGCTTGAGGCGTGGCGGCTGCGACGGGTTGAGCCGGACTTTGCTGCTCGGCAAGCGGAGCGACGTTGCTGGTAGAGTGATTCTCGCCAGTCCCGGTCGCTGTCGTATTCTCCACTGCGGAATTTGAAGTGGTCGTGGCTGACGGAGCAGAATATCTTGCTTCGTTCTGCGCGACGGATGATTCTTTTCTCTGAGTCATCATCGCCACGATGGCAACGGTGATGATGGCAAACAGCGCCAACGCAGGCACGCCGTAACGCAGCACGGGCGGAGAGAAGATCGCTGCCAGCCACCCGCGCCAGGACTTCGACGGCGTGGTGGCTAGAGACGCGATACGCGCCTTCCCTTCATCGGCACGACTGGCAGCAAGCGTCAGGTCTGTGACGAGCTTTCGACAGGTCTCACAATCCGCCAGATGAGCGAAGTAACGCGAGCGCGCCGCTTCGGGCAAAGCGCCTTCAGCGTAAGCGTTCATTTCGTCCGCATCCAGATGCACGACACTGCTCGCCTCTTCAGCCGCAGCGTCGTCGCTTGCGCCGCGCCGCGCAGGCAGAGTTTCACCGCCCCGCCGTGCGTGGCGGCGGAGCAGACGATCCATCTCTGTGCTGTCAGAATGCTTCATCGAATTCAAGGAATCTCGCTTGCCCGTTAGCGTGACCGACTAAAGAACGTTCCAAAGCCGTTTTGCTTGCGGCCAGAGCTTAGGGTAAGTGCGCTTTT
Source organism: Acidobacteriota bacterium (assembly GCA_032160705.1). Lineage (GTDB taxonomy): Bacteria > Acidobacteriota > Blastocatellia > Pyrinomonadales > Pyrinomonadaceae > QHXM01. The sequence continues at coordinate 16,437 of JAVHVE010000009.1, forward strand.
CATCAAACCTTTTCATCTCGCCCCGCTGGTCGCTCGCTGCCGGCATTCTCGCTGGTCAGCATCAGTTCCAGATCACTGTCCAGATGCGTCGCGGCCTCAGCAAGCGAGCGCTCCGTTTCACTTTGCGTCCAGCCGTGCTCTTTCATCAAGACTGCTTCCACACGCTCGCGCACCTCCGCATGGATGCGTGTCAGACGACGGCTGGCCGTTGCCTCATGCACGCCCAGCACTGCGCCAGCCTCGCGCAGGCGCAGCCCGTCGAAATAGTAAAGCTTGACGAGCAACCTGTCTTCCGCGTCAAGCTCGCCCACGGCTCGCGCGAGCGCCGCTTCGACATCACCGGCAGCCCTCCTGTCAGCGAGCGCACTTTCAGGGTCGGGTGGAGCATGTGTCAAGCTGAAAGAGTCTTCAGCCTGATGAGACTCTCGCGCCAGGCGGTCAAAATCCATATCGAGTTCGGTCTGCACCAGCCGGGATGATTTACGATGCTGGTCAATCGCCAGTTGGCCGACCACCGCGCGCAGCCAGCCGCCGAGCGAGCCCCGCCCCGAATAATAAGCAATCTTCCCAGACGGGCGGCCATCATCGCGCACGCGCAGGCCATGCAGCTCAGCCCAGATGGATTGCGCTAAATCTTCTGCCGCATCTTCGTTGGAACTGGCGGAGCGCGCAGCCGACCTGACGGTCGTCCCAAACTGTTCGACCAGATCGCTCCAGGCCTGCTGGTCGCCACGCTCGCAAGCTACAATCAAACAGAGATCATCCGCATGAAGCGCATCTATGAACTCGTTAATCGCCTGCGCTGAAGCTTTCGCATCTGTAGACAAAAGATACTTGTCGAGTGCTGCGCGCACACGCGTTGCGAGCGCTGCGATGTCGAGCGCGCGGGCATCCGTCGCACGCGCCAGCAGCCGTGTCGTGCCTTCATCTACGAGTTTCTGCGTTTGTATGTTTGTCTGGCTCACGGGGGCTTTACGATTCTGAACCTGCTTGACGGTTCTATGCTATCACGAACCCGCGCTCTTTCCGACGTACTCGAACACGCTTTCGATGCTTGACGAAACGAAGGCTATGCCTTTGCCCTCACTTGTCGCGCACCGAAGCTCGTCCGCGATGGCTTTGACACCGTGTGCCTGGTAAGATAAATTTTGAATCCTCAAAAGCGAGCATGCTGGGTCTGAATGTGCGCCCTTGATTCAAGAGCCGTTTCTCCCAATTAAGTGTTGACAAAGAGGCCGTTTCTCAAGTATTTGAATGACAACCCGTTTATTGTCCCCGGCATCTTATTCAAGCCCCTGCGAGATGAGGGTTTGATAATCTCTGGAGGAATCTTACGTTATGCGCCGCAAATACTTTTTCTTTACTTTCTTGGCAGCCACCATGCTGCTCCTCGGCAATCTGACTGTCTCAGCGCAAATCGCACCATTGGTCGGCGAAGTCACGATGCAGCAAGCCGATGGAACCAAAGTTCCGGCTGCCGGAGCACAAATTGACGTTTTCCGAACAGATATAGCGAGCAAGTACAATACCAAGACAGACAAAAAAGGTAAGTTCTCATTTGCCGGGATTCCTGCGCTCGGCACTTATGTCATTGCAGCCAGTGCCCCCAATGCCAGACCTGACGTTATTGGCGGAGTCAAAGTCGGACAAGATGTAATTTACAAACTTACTCTTTTGCCAGGTGACGGTAAGCGCCTGACTGAAGCAGAAGCGAAAGCGATGACTGGTGGAGGGACTCCCAGTAGCGGCGGTGCAGCGCCTGCGGAGAGCGCGGAAGACCGCAAGAAGCGCGAAGAAATGCTGAGGGAGAACGCAAAGGTTGAAGAGGGTAATAAAAAGATTGAAGAAACTAATGCAACCGTCACTCGCACTTTCAAGGCTGGTAACGATGCATTAAACGCCAAAAAGTATGATGAGGCGATTGCGTTATACACAGAGGGTATTAACGCCGACCCCACGCATCCCGGAGCGCCTGTCCTCTTAACAAATAAGTCCATCGCGCTCAGGGCGCGTGGTGTTGACCGCTACAACGCGGCGGTCACAGCGACGGATGATGCGGTGAAAACATCCGGGCTGGAAGCCGCTAAAAAAGATTTCCGAGATGCGGTAGAAGCCTCGACAAAGGCAGTGGAAGCGCTTAAAGCTCTGCCTGTGCCAACAGACCCGGCTGCTCAGACAAACCATAACACCAATAAATACCTTGCGCTTGCGGCGCGTGCCGAAGCCATGCGACTTCTCGTAATTAAAGCTGATCCATCACAGGCCGATGCAGGACTTGTTGCTTTTCAAGAATACATGGCCGTTGAAACCGCTCCCGACAAGAAAGCTAAGGCTCAGGTTGATGCGGCGCAAATGTTGCTTGATGCAGGCGTATCGGACAAAGCATACACGGAGTTTCAAAAAATCCTGGCCGAGAATCCAGAGAACATAGACGCGATGCTGGGCGCTGGGCTGGCTCTTTTTCAATCGGGCGACAAGGCCAAATTTCAGGAAGCCGCCAACTACCTCCAGCATTTTGTGGATAAAGCTCCTGAGACCCATAGACTGCGAGCCTCTGCGAAAGACGCGCTTGATTACTTGAAGAGCGCCGAGAACGTTAAGCCACAAAAGACGACCACGACGGGAGGTCGCCGTCGCGGCTAGGAATCAGCTTTATCAACACATTTCAGATAGGCCGTGCTGGAGAGAACCTTATCCGGCACGGCCTTTTCATATCAATTTGACTGAACAAATTATCATCTTGACACCTCACCCGGTTAAACTGTAATATGCTTTGAGCAACGATGTTAAGCATTGTTGCCTTTGCTTTGTGTTTGAATCGAGGATGCTCTTTTACGTGCATCCATCTGCCGTTCAAACTTCTAGCGTCCCTACCCCTTTGAAGCTTTTCTCTACTGGAACTTCTAAAAGATGTCAGCCAAACTAGGCGAAATCCTTGTCCGCGAAAACCTTCTCAGCGCGCAGCAATTGCGCGAAGCTCTTGATTACCAGCGTGCGCATGGTGGACGGCTGGGCTTCAATCTGGTCAAGATGGGCCTTGTCTCCGACGACATGATTACGGCTGTGCTTTCCCGCCAGTACGGTGTCCCCTCCGTCAATCTGGAATTGTTCGACATAGAGCCTTCCGTCATTCGCCTCATCCCGCAGGAAGTGGCGCAGAAATATTCTGTGCTTCCCCTTTCCCGTGTCGGCGCGAGTCTGACGCTGGCGATGGTTGACCCCACCAATGTCTTCGCCATGGACGACATCAAGTTCATGACGGGGCTTAATATTGAACCCGTCGTCGTCTCCGAAGCGAGCGTTCAGGAGGCCATCGCGAAATATTACGGCTCTTCGCGCGAGATTGAGCTGGCCGCGATGGGCGAGCCCGAAGTCGAAGTCAGCGGTTTGGGCAGGAACGGCAACGGGCATAACGGCACCATCAGGCACGAAGACCTCGTCTCGCTCGATAGCCTGGACTTTGACACGGAAGCCGCCGAAGGTCTTGAGATCATTGAAGACAATGAGGAGATAGACCTCTCGACGCTTTCGCGCATGAGCGAAGACGCGCCCGTTGTCCGTCTAGTCAATGTCCTGATGGTCGATGCTCTCCGGCGCGGCGCTTCCGACATTCACATTGAGCCTTACGAAAAAGAGCTGCGCATCCGCTTCCGCATTGACGGCGTGCTTTACGACGTGATGCACCCGCCCTTGAAGATGCGCGATGCGATGATCTCGCGTCTCAAGATTATGTCGAAGCTGGACATCTCCGAGAAGCGGCTACCGCAGGATGGTCGCATCAAAATCAAAGTGAAGGTTGATGCCCGCTCGCGCGAGCTGGATTTCCGTGTCTCGACCTTGCCGACGCTTTTTGGCGAGAAGGTCGTGCTGCGCCTGCTCGACAAAGATAATCTGATGCTCGACATGACGAAGCTCGGGTTTGAGCCTGAATCGCTGGTCAAGTTTCAGCGCAACATCTCGCGTCCCTACGGCATGGTGCTCGTGACCGGCCCGACCGGCTCAGGCAAGACCAACACGCTCTATTCTGCGCTGCAATCGCTGAATACGAGTGCGACCAACATCATGACTGCCGAAGACCCTGTCGAGTTCAATCTCGCGGGGATCAATCAGGTTCAGATGAAGGAGCAGATCGGCCTCAACTTTGCCGCCGCCCTTCGTTCCTTCCTGCGGCAAGACCCGAACATCATCCTCGTCGGCGAAGTCCGCGATTTTGAAACCGCCGAGATCGCTATCAAGGCCGCGCTCACGGGTCACCTCGTTCTCTCAACTCTCCACACCAATGACGCTCCCTCTACCATCTCGCGCCTGATGAACATGGGCATCGAGCCTTTTCTTGTCGCAACTTCGGTGAACCTTATTCAGGCACAGCGACTCATCCGCCGCATCTGCAAAGACTGTAAGACGGAGCATCCGATGCCTGTCGAAGCTCTGCTTGAGATAGGCTTTTCGGCTGAGGAAGCCAAGCAGCTTAAAACCTATAAGGGAAGTGGCTGCCAGACCTGCAATAACACCGGCTACAAAGGTCGTGTCGGTCTTTATGAAGTAATGGAAGTGACGGACGACGTTCGCGAATTAATCTTGATCGGAGCTTCAGCTTTGGAGCTTCGCAAGAAAGCCATAGACGACGGCATGATTACGCTTCGCGAATCCGGTCTTTACAAGATACGCAACGGAGTTACCACCATCGAAGAAGTCGTGCGGGAGACGGTGGCTTAGAAGAGGTGAAAGACTTATGCTGCGCGCTGCCGCTTTATCTCTATTAGTTTTAGTTTCAGTGATCGTGATGCTGCCGACGAGTGATTCGTCGGCGCATCATAGCGGGCGTTCTTCCGTCAGTCGTCGTTCCCACATGAATCGTCGCCACTCGCGCGCCTGGTGGCGACGCTATCGCGCCCGTCTGCGTCGCAATCGTGCTGCTCTCAGACGCCAGCAGGCCATCTTGCGCGCACGCGGCGGCACAAATCTGAACGCGGTAGCTGACAGCCACAAAAGCGCAGCTTTACCCGACAAGCTCTCTACCGTCAGCAGCTTTAAAAATCCTGTCAGCGGGTGGAATCCTGCTCTTCCGGCTGGTTGGAGCAGACGCGTTGCTGCCGCTGCCGGTGGTGAGATGAAGTTTGTTGTCAACGCACAGGATGGGCGCACCGTGGGAGAGGCCAGGTTTGCAGTCATCAATATGAGCGCGTCAGTTGAACCGGCTGCCACAGCCCGGACGCAACGCAAAATGCTTGGCGGAGTTTCTTTCACAGAACTGCGCCGCACGGTGATAGACAAAATGGTTGCGGCCAACGGCTGGGTCACCAATGACATCACGCGTGAGATTGGAGGGCGTCCTGTCTTTATCGTTCTCGCGCAGACCGCTGCTTCAAGTGACGGGCGCGTGCCGCAACAATCATGGGTCTTCTACTTTACGGAAGTCGAAGGCCGCATCTACAGTCTCGCTACCAATTCGCTGCTTGAATTTGCTGACCGTGTGGCCAACGAATCAACTGAGTTGATGGCTTCGTTTCACGTAAATCGCTCGACGTTGATCGAGACATCGCTCCGCTAAACAGTCCTCGACAAGCGGACGGTTCGTGCCCCTATGTCTCGCGTCACCCAGGCGCAGACTTTCAAGAGACCCAATTCAGGAGAATTTTATGTCATTAAATGAAACTGTCCCGCAGGTGACGCTCTCCGAGCTTCTGAAAAAGCTCGCCGAGTTCGGCGGCTCAGACCTTCATATCACGACCAACACCCCGCCGCAGGTTCGCGTTGACGGACACCTGCGCCCGCTTGAAGGCTACAAGGTTCTCACCTCCGCAGACACCAAGCAACTCGCTTATTCTGTTTTGACGGACGCGCAGAAGCACCGCTTTGAAGAGAATCTTGAGTTGGACTTTTCCTTCGGCGTCAAGGGTCTCTCGCGCTTTCGCGCCAACATTTTCAACCAGCGCGGCGCGGTCGGCGCAGTCTTTCGCGCCATTCCTTACGAGATCAAGCCGTTTGAGGCGCTGGGGCTGCCGCCTGTCGTCAAAGAATTGTGCAACAAGCCGCGCGGTCTGATTCTCGTGACGGGGCCAACCGGCTCAGGTAAATCAACGACGCTCGCCGCCATGATTGACAAGATCAATTCGGATCGCCACGAGCACATCCTGACCATTGAAGACCCGATTGAGTTTCTGCACAATCACAAGAGCTGCCTTGTCAACCAGCGCGAAGTCAACGCCGACACGCGCGGCTTTGCCGAAGCCTTGAGAACCGCCCTGCGTCAAGACCCCGATGTGGTGCTGGTGGGCGAAATGCGCGACCTCGAGACAATCGAATCTGCGCTGCGCATCGCGGAGACAGGCCACCTGACTTTCGCCACGCTGCACACGAACTCAGCCGCCTCGACGATTAACCGCATCATTGACGTGTTCCCTTCCGAGCAGCAGTCGCAAGTGCGCGCTCAGCTCTCGCTCGTGCTCGAAGGCATCCTCTGCCAGGCGCTTCTTCCCAAAGCAGGCGGACAGGGGCGCGCGATGGCTCTCGAAATTCTGGTCCCGAACGCAGCTATCCGCAACCTGATCCGCGAAGACAAAGTCCACCAGATTTACTCCATGATGCAGACCGGCCAGGACAAGTACGGGATGCAGACTTTCAACCAGTCGCTCGCCACGCTTTATCACAAGCGACAGATTAGTTTGGAAGTTGCCATGCAGCGCTCATCGAACTCGGATGAGTTGAAGGAGCTGATTGATCGCGGCTCCGGCCTCAACACAGGCAACGGTAACGGTTTCAATCAGAAGCCGGGCGCACACCCAAGCCCTTACGCACAACCCAGACCCATCGGAACTCGACCCGGCACAAGATAATTTCTCACCCCTGAGAATCGTCGAGCCCTCAAGAGGAATAAAGAAAGCTGAAGATGCGGACAACGAAAAAGATCAGCCACAGACAGAGCATCGTGCGCTTCATTTGCGCGCTCGTGCTTTTGTCGTGTGCCCTCGTCCAGGTCTCTTCAGCGCAGGAATCGGGGCGTCGTCCGGCGCGTTCTTTGACGAGCGAAGACCTGCTCAACCGACCCGTGATTTATATCCCGCAACCAGTGTCCAATGCCGTCGCCTCTTCATCAGGCGGGGCGATCAGCTCTGGTGCTACTCATTACCGCGACCCAGCGGGAGCTTTTACGCTCAGCTTTCCGAACGGCAACTGGCGCGTTAACCCACGAGCGGGAAGCGCCGGAAGAATTTACAACCAGCGCTCATTTCGTCGGGTTGAAGCCGAAGGCTTCTCATCGGCGACCGCCAATGTTTACGTCCTAACGGGTAGCAATCTTCCCACCATTGATCCGTCAAGCCTCGGCGCGGACGGTCAGCGCGAGCTTGCCGCCATGCTCACTGCTCGCTTCCTGAGCAACAATTCTGCGCTCATTTCAGTCGAGCCAGTCGTTTCAAATAGAGGTGCGGGGCTGCGCATCATCGCCGACCAACAAATAGCGCGCCGTGTCGCCGTGCGCGCCGCAATCAACATTTTCGAACGGCAGGGACGACTCTTCGTCGTCGTTTGCTGCGCTTCCCCCGAAACATTCGACGCGCACCTGCGCGAGTTTGAAGTAATTACCGATTCATTAGCCTCGTCAGTCATGCGTTCTTAAAGAGAACGCGACTGGCACACAGGAGTTGTCACAGATGCCCACTTACGTCTTCAAAGGCCGCAACCGACTCAACGAGATCGTCGTCGGCGAGCGTGTTGCAGATAATCGTGAAGCCTTGCGCCAGATTTTGCGCCGCGAGCAGGTCACGCTCACCTCCGTCAAGGAGAAGGGGCGCGAGATCAGCCTCCCCAAAATCGGTGGGAAGAGAAAGGTCAAATCCAAAGACCTGGCCATCTTCACGCGCCAGTTCTCGGTAATGATTGACGCTGGCCTTCCGCTCGTGCAGTGCCTCGATATTCTCGCGCAACAGCAGCAGAACAAATATTTCCAGCAGACTTTGCTACAGGTGCGCCAGGACGTGGAAGAAGGCTCAACTTTGGCGGCAGCGATGGCGCGGCATCCGAAGGTCTTCGATCAACTCTACTCAAACATGGTTGAGGCGGGTGAGACGGGCGGTATTCTAGACCTCATCCTCCAGCGTCTTTCAACCTTCATCGAGAAGCTCGTCAAGCTGAAGAAAGATGTCATGTCGGCGATGATCTACCCGACAGCGGTCATCCTGATGGCGATTGCGGCAATCGCCGTGATTATGGTCGTCGTGATTCCACAATTTCAGACGATCTTCGTCGGGCTGCTCGGCCCCGGCGAACAATTACCGATGCCCACGCAAATCGTCGTCAACACCAGTAATTTCCTCGCCGGGTGGGGCGGGCTTGGCATCCTCGGAGCTATCGTCGCGGCGGTGGTAGTGATTCGCACTTACTATAAAACTCCGGGCGGGCGCATGAAGATTGACGGCATCATGCTGAAAATTCCCGTGCTCGGTGGCATTCTGCGTAAAATCGCCGTCGCGCGTTTTTCGCGGACGCTCTCCACGCTGCTTTCATCCGGCGTGCCGATTCTGCAATCTCTCGACATCACAGCGCGCACCGCCGGCAACGTGGTCATTGAGCAAGCTATCCTTAAAGTACGCGCAGGCGTTGAGCGCGGCGAGAATTTTGTTGATCCTCTCCAGGCGACCGAAGTATTTCCGCACATGGTCTCGCAAATGGTTGGGATCGGCGAGCAGACCGGCGCACTCGACGCGATGCTCTCCAAGATCGCGGACTTCTATGAGCAGGAAGTTGACTCGGCCATCGCCAACCTGCTGACGATGATCGAACCCCTCCTCATCGGCTTTCTCGGCGTCACCATCGGCTCCATCGTGATTGCCATGTACCTGCCGCTCTTCACGCTCATCGGTAAACTATCGCAGGGACACTAAACCCCCTGACGGTCACTCATGTGCGATGACAATAAAGTTGGTAACTAGACAATAAAGTCGGTAACTAATCAATAAAGTTAGTAACTGAAAGTAGCGGTGAGTCGAGGTCTAAATTCGGCTCACCGCTTCTTTTGCGTTCTTCCTCCCTTGGATCCTTCGCTCTTTGGCACTGATGGTAGCTTTGGAGGAAGATCTACTTCATCGTCAATCAAGACATCAACATAAATTCCTGCTGCTTGGGCATATTTCAACAGTACAGTTAAAGGTGGCTCGCGCACGCCCCGCTCATAAGCTGAGATGTAGTCCTGAGTTAGTTCATCAACTAATCCCAGATGTCTGATTATCCCATTCTGAGATAAATCAAGTGCAGTTCGTATATGAGAAAGTTTCTCAGCAAGCCGCTGTGGCCGGGGACGAGTAGCTCTGCCCATCAGGTAGCACCTCCTTTACTGCTCCTAATCATTATGCATTACACCTGCACGATGATTCTTGAGTTTTACGATAAACGAGAGGCCGTCGAGAGCCTATCAAAAATTTTCAACAACTGGCTACCAGTAATCACAGGCTTGGCGGGATCAGCCGTCACCTATTACTTCACAAAGGAGAAGTGAAACGTGAAAGACATTCATACAACTTCAGTTACGCCACAGCCCAGCATTTTTCCAACCACGGGGCTACCTGAAAGCTTTCTGAATGCTTATGTCATCACGAATGCTTCAGAGATGGTATGGACGGCTAATTTGTACAAGATTCAGCGCGTTAACCAGCGCTCCCAAACTCACGATGAGCGCGGTGATATAAAGCAGTTAATGTGGCAGTTGCGTAGGAAACATAAAGACCGCTGCCAAGGTTACGGATACGTCGTTGATGTCTCACCTGATCAAGTAGCGATCCCAACTACTTGGCAATTTCCTCATCAAGAGGAGATTAACTCGTTTCGAGTTACGCGCGAAAAGCAGATCACAATTACTCCAGCCAGCCCAGATCCGCTTATACAAAAGGCCGCTATCGGGATTATTCGTGAAGGGATCAAGGCGCATTTCAAAGATAATAAGTATGGCTCTGCGTTCGGTGAGTTATGGCAAGATGGAAGGAGTTTTTGCGAAATGCCTCACAGGCTTGCTGGGACCGAATTTGGTTTGTACCGTCGCTATTTTGCAGGGGTGAAGATATTGAGTGGTAATCAGGTCGTGATGCAGTGCAGAGTTAGCACCGCCATGCTCGATGGTCGCTCTTTAGGGGACTACTTCTTGAGGGGCGAGGGAGATATACTTGCCAGATACATCTCTGCAAAACAGGCCGGAAAGTTTAATCGTCAGAACCAGCCTTTTGGCGTCAGAGTTTTACACCTTACGGGAACTGGCGGGAGCGCTATTGTGCCTATGGACTTGGAGAACCCAGAAACCTTTGCGGAGATGGCTTCCCTTCCCATTGAAAAACAAGCGGAATTAGCTAAGAGCACTACCTTCTGCCGCGCGTTTCCGCGAGATCCAGAGCCAGTTCCATTAGCTGAATTGTTCCTAGTGCTAGATTCACAAATCACTCAGGATGAACATTCGGAGACCATCCTCGAGCCAAAGGAAAGATTTAGCTATACGGAGAAGCTCCGCAACTTCCTTGATGGAGCCGAAATTTATGGGCGAAGGCTTTCCCTGGCCCATCTACCTGTGGATGCAACCTCGCTGCCAGTCGAGGTCATACCACCACCTGCCATTCTAGTCAGAGGCGCAAATGGTAGGCCGGAGATTATCCCCGCCCCGCGCAGCTTGTCCGTGGCGGTACTAAAAGAGCGTGTGAAAATGCGGGCCAAGCGAATTCGGGAAAATGGATACCTCGAAGAGAGACCGATCAGACCGCTTTTGGCCTATCCCCGACACATGACTGAGGCGGGTGGCAAACGTATGGAGGAGCAACTTAATAAACTATTAGACGCGCAGGGCATCGAGTATCGCTTTGCACACTGCCTTTTTAATAACGTTGAAGAGATCAGAAAGGAGATCGAGAAGGGGAATCATGATGCCTTACTTGTGGTGCTTCCAGATAAATTCGCAGATGGGAAAAAGATAGACTTCTATGAGCAGGTAAAGAAAACAATTGAGGTGCCATCGCAATGTATCCTAGCTCGTAACACGCTTCCCCGCAGACTGGTAAGTCTTTCTCCAGAGGAATTATGGCAGCAAGAGAAAAACTTGGTAAGGCGGCTGAAACAGCGTTACGAATTATGCGTCTTGAACCTTCTGATCAAGCACCATTGGATTCCCTTTGTGCCAGCAGAAGGCTTCAACTACAACGTGCAGCTCGGGATAGATGTTGGTGGGGCTCACAACACACATGCAGTTTCTTGTTTTGGCTACGGCTTTAGCCAGCCTCAACAAACTCTTATATTCAGACCTGACGAGATTCCTATCGGGAAAAGTAAAGCAGAGCCTATCCCTAAGGACAGCTTATACGAAGGTCTACTAAATCAGTTCGGCGTCATGAGAACGGAACTCCTAGAAGCCGGAGTCACGCCTGATTTTGAGACCGCGCTGTTTATCCGTGACGGACAGCTTCTAGGAGATGAGGATAGGTGGAACGAAAAAGATGATCTTGATGTTCTCCATGCAGAAAACCTCAAACGAAAATGGGTCTCGGAGAAATCTGTATGGACGGCAGTTGAGGTTATGAAATTCGCAGACGGATGGCGGCTCTTCGATAACATCCATGGGGTGGAAAATCCTCTCGCTGGAACATGCATCCGCCTTTTTAACGATGACAGCACTTTTCTCGTCTTTACCACAGGACGGCAGTATTTAACCCAGGGGACTGCGTGTCCATTGTTGTTTCTGTTCTGTCACGTATTGTGAAGACTAGGTCAAACTCTCTCGTTTCTGGATACGCTTATCATCCGTTCGAGTAAGATTGGCTAAGGGCCCCTTGGTGTGTCCGTCTGGAGGCGGGGTTATGTGGAAATCTCAATCCTTCATAGCGCGGAGTGAACTTGAGAAAAGTTGAGGAGCGGACCGCCCAACTGCGGCGCTCAATGATAAGCTGCGAGCGGAGAACGGCAAGCACAAGCGGGGTGAAGAGGCCCGCGCATGGCAGCTTGTCCGGCAACTCCAGTTCGTCGTAGGCGAGTACTTCCAGGAGAGGCGATTCTTAGGAAGATCAAACGATGATCAAGCAAAATAGAGAGGCCGCCGCGATCCACCCCTCGCCCACGCGGCGGCCCCCGGCACAGTCGGCCCCGCTTGCCCACATCTGGTCCTAAGGCGTCTATCACGGAATCGCCACTTGAGAGAAGTTTTTCCTTGACACGCCCCTTTCATAGAACACAGCCCTATATGTATGCTGTCTCACAGACGGCTTTGCCTCTCCTGTGTTACTCATAGAGCGTCAATCCTTTTTGAGCATTCAGCTCTCGTCACCGGAATCGGACTCGTCACCCTCTTCTTGTGCTGTCTGTATTTTATGACCTGATTAAAGCATCGCCTCCCACATGGAGATTACCGTCAGCGACCCAGGGCAAGGCATCGCTCCCGAGTTGCTGCTTCATGTCTTTGAACGCTTCCGCCAGTCCGACTCGTCGAGCACACGCAGGCACGGTGGGCTCGGCCTGGGTTTGGCAATCGTGCGCCAGTTGGTCGAAATACATGGCGGGACGGTGACGGCTGAGAGCACGGGTGAAGGCGCGGGCACAATCTTCAAGGTCATCCTCCCGCTGATGAGCGTTCATCACGAACCGAACGACGGAGAGCTGACGGATAATATGATTGGAAGTAAAACGCTGACCGGCTGGCAGCCATCGCTCACGGGTCTTCGTGTGCTCGTCGTTGACGATGAGCCTGACTCGCAGGAACTTATCGAGGTGGTTCTTTCCGGGCGTGGCGCTGAAGTGGTCACGGCCTGCGTCGGAGTTGAATATGGGATGCGCGCGCGCTCAGCCGGCTACCAGAGGCATATTTCTAAGCCGGTTGAGCCTCTGGAGTTGGCGACCGTGGTAGCGAATCTGGCCGGGCGCAGTGCTGAGACTTAGGCTGTTTAGAGTAAGCGAGCAATTTTAAGTGGTGGCGGAACTGACGAGACAACAAAGAGTGCTGGGCGTTCTGGAAGAGCGAGGTATTCAGACCTGGGACACGCTAATCAAGTTAGCCGCAATCAATGCGGAGGGCTTGGGCATGACTATCAACCAGTTAATGAACCTGCGGCAAATCTGGTCAGCGCAGCGAAAGATTGGGGGCGAAGATGTGAGGGTTTACGGGATCGAGCGCCGCAAGGGGTTGATTCCGCGCTCAGGCGCTGAACCGTTAAAGCGTGCTGGCGACCTGACGGTGGCCATCCTGTGATCTGTGATTACTTGGTAATTGGAAAATAGAGGGGAATGGTGAAAAAAATAATGGGAGAAAAAGAGGCATTGCAGAGTGCGGCGGATGAGGCGCGCAAGAGCGCGCGGACGGCGCGTGAGCTGGGCGGCCATCTGGATAACTACGCGAAGTACCTGATGCAGCCGGGCAGGAGAGAGCGGGCTGATGAGCTGCATGGTCTGGCCTTGAATCGCTTGGCTACGATTAATGATGGGCTGGTGACTTGTGAGCAGTTGGTGATCGAGAGCGGGCGGTTAGCAGTTGCGCTTGTTACGGTGGAGGTTGTCGTTGCCGGTGAAGTTAGCGCGGTTCAGAAAGTACCAGTTCCGACCCAGCGCCGGGCGGTGCAGGTTCAGAAGCGGATGGGTGCCGGATAAGCAGGAAACCAATCGTGCCAGTGCCCGCCTTGCCAGCGCTGAAATTTATCTGGTCATGTCATTTTTGTGGGACGAAGTTGCCGCTTTGGAAGATGAAGTGTCCTAATTGCAAAAAATCGACGATGAGCTGGCTGCACTTCGGCGTGATCGCGGTGGTAGGTTTGCTCGTTGCTTATTACTTGCTGAAGAGGTTCATCTGATTGTTTTTCAGAGAAGCTCTAGGGGAGCAATGAAAAAACATGATCCGTAAAGATCACTCAAAGCATAACGGCTTCAGCCACATCTCGAATGAAGAGGAGTGGCCGGGAGAAATTAGGGCAATTCAATTTCTTCGACCGTCACTGTCGTCGTGAACCCCCCGGAATTGCGGATGCACTGAGTAGCTCCGGCGCTCCTCTGATAGATGGAGATTTCATGGTCTCCTGCAATCAGGCCGCGAAAAAGACCGCTTGAAGTCAAACTGATGCTGGTGACGCTTGAGGCCACAATCAGCGGGGTGGTGAAATACATGCAATAGACGCTCGGATATAACGGATCACATAAGGGATGAGGGCTTTGCTGATCGTCAACCCTGATTTGCCACTGGCATGTTCCTTCATCCATCCCCTTATTTGTGACAGAATCCTGGTAATTTATCCTGAGCGTGCTGGTGCTGCTGATTTTGTTATAAGTCCAGAGCGGTGATGGCAGTTTGGTCATCATGCCATTGCCGAGTGTTTCGTCAATGTTATTGCTGACAAAGACCTGCATGTTGATGATGGTTCCGCTGCCAGGATTCGCTATGGAGGTGGCGGAGAACGTAGAAACGCTCTGTGGCTGAACCTTTTTTGTCTTTTGCCCCTGTCCAATAGAACAGAGGATAATTAAGCAGAGCACAGAGGTGAATCCTAAATAGCGATTTGGCTGAATGAGCATGATATCTCCTGGTGGTATGAAACCGATGAAGTACAACAGCGCCGTGAAGACCGGTTCTCTTTCGACGTTTGATTGTCGCCGGGTGAATTGGGACTTGATGGGGTGTTACACCTGTGCAATTCGTCCCCTCCCGCACGGTTGCAGCGCATAAAACGCAGCAATCACCTTTGAGTTTGCATCTGCTGTGCCGGAAAGCAGTTCTCCTTGAGAGAATTTTTTAAGTTCAAGGTCACCATAAATATATTGAGAAGAGTCGTGCTTTACACTCGTGGCCACGCAAGTTCATGGGAGCTATTTTCATCGGGAGCGGCGAGTTGCTGTATCTCTCGAAGCCGAGCGACGAGTCGCTGGTTCATCATCTCAAGTTCGTAGCGCGCTTTTGTAGTCTCGTAGTGCGCAAGCGCGCGGCTGACGGTCAGACGCAGTTCTTCATTGTTCCAGGGCTTTGTCACGTACTTGTAGACCAGGCCGCTATTAATCGCTTCCACGAGTGCCTCAACGTCGGTATAGCCAGTGAGAATGATGCGGACCATATGTGGCCTGATCGTCGCAGTATGTTTCAGCAGTTCGACACCCGTCATCCCCGGCATCCGCTGGTCGGTGATCAGCAGCGCAGCATCGTGCTGGCCAAGCTGCCGCAATGCTTCTTCGCCTGATTCCGCCGTGATGACCTGGTAGTCTCGGCGGAAAAGTCTTTCGAGCACGCGTAGGTTGGCCGGTTCGTCGTCAACAATTATGATTTTGTAAGACACTCGTGATGAAGCTCCTTTGCAAATTAAGATGAATGACAAGCCATTAAGTTACTTTTACCAGAGCCCACTCACGCGGGCGGGTTCGCGTTAATAGGGAGTGTGACAGTGAATGTCGTGCCCTCGCCCGGACGGCTTTCAACATTGATCGAGCCGCCATGGCGTTCAATAATGCCGTAAGTTATGGATAACCCTAGCCCTGTTCCCTCGCCGACTTGTTTGGTCGTGAAGAACGGATCGAAAATCTTCTTCAGATGTTCGGGCGCGATACCTTTCCCGGTATCGCTGATCGCAACGACGGCCATATCGTTTTCCCTGCGCGTCGTCACACACACCCTTCCTTCAGAACCTATCGCCTGCGCCGCGTTGGTCAAGAGGTTCATCCACACCTGATTCAACTGTCCTGCATAGCAAGTTACCGGCGGCAGATCGGTGTAATGGCGTTCGAGTGTAGTGTGGCCGGAGTTGTAGTATTGAGAAAGCAGGCGGATGGTAGATTCGATGCCATCATGAAGGTTGACCATCTTGAATTCGGCCTCATCGAGGCGCGAGAAAAGGCGCAGGTTCTGCACGATGTCGCGGATTCGCTCTGCCCCGCTGTAACAGTCCGCGATAATAGACTTCAGGTCTTCCAAAGAATGCTCGTAATCAGTCTCTTCTTTAATGGCTTTGACTTCGGCGGTCAGAGATTCGGGTAGCTGCGCGTTGTCGTAAAAACTCAAGAGTCGTTCCAGCCCGGCGGCGCAGGTGTGAAGGATTTCCATGTTTCCGTAGATGAATCCTGCCGGGTTATTGAGTTCGTGCGCGACGCCCGCGGCCAACTGGCCTAAGGAAGCCATCTTCTCGCTGTGGATTATCTGCGTTTGCAGGCGTTCGAGTTCGGCTTTACTGCGCGCCAACTCCGTGTTTTGCTTTTCCAAATCCTTCTTATAGCGTTTCCCGTTGCGCAGTAGCTTGCGCCTCTCCAGGGCGCGTTCAACCGTGAGTTCGAGCACGCCCAAATCGCAAGGCTTGATGAGATAGTCGTAAGCTCCGAGGCGGATGGCATCCAGGACGCGTTGCGTGCGGTCTATACCGGACACCATGACGACGGCGGTATCCGGAAACTGATCGGTAAGCTTGCGCAAGAGTTCGATGCCGTTCAATCCCGGCATTTGTACGTCTGAGAGAACGAGGGCAATGGGTTCGCTGACCATACGCAACAGGGCTTCATGAGCATCCGATGCAGTCACGCACACGTAGCGCTCGCTCAAGCAACTGGCAAACAGCCTGCGAACTGGCTCTTCATCGTCAACAATAAGAATGCGGTTGTCACAATCATCTACAGATATAGAGTTGGCGGATGGCGCTGCGTCCACAGCCGGATTATGAATATTTTGTACCATTTGAAATTAAACGATTGAGACCTATTGAAGCCCGACCGTCATCTACATGACCCTGAGAAAGCTATAGGCATTAACTCTCATTAATCTTTGCGCGCCGAGTGCTCCCGACAGGCGTTGCCGCGCGAGTCACAGGTCAAAGTGGCAAGTTCCAACATTCGTTTCATCTCCTGCTCCGTCCACGGTTTCGTGAGGAAGAGGTTGATAACGCCGGTACTGATCTCCCGCAATAAATTACCGACCGTGTCTCCTCCGGTGAGCAATACACGGAAACTCTCCGGGTATGCTTCGGCGACCTCACGCAAAAACTCAGCCCCTTTGATATCAGGCATGACTTGATCGCTGATGACGATATCGGCCCGACTCAAGGAGAGCAGATGACGTGCTTCTACATGCGTCTCAGCCGTGCGGACTTCGTAATCTTCGCCGAGTGTGTCTCGGAGAAGGTTGAGACAGGCTGCGTCGTCATCCAAATAGAGAATTGTTCGTTGCATCATTTTTTACCTTAAAGACTCTTTGTGTTATCTCAGCCGCATGAGAGTTTCTTCGCTTGATTTCACTTGATTTTGACACCATGCTCGATCTTGATGTCATACCGCTGGATCATTCGCCCGATGGTTTTGCGGTCAACGTTCAACAATCTGACGGCGGCCTGTTTATTTCCTTTCGTGTGATCCAGCACTCGCTTGACGTAATTGGCTTCTACCTCCGCCATGGTTAACCATCTTTCATTCTGCGGAGTCTCCGAATCTGTACCGGGCTGAGCCTCACCTCCCTGAGAAGAAGCCCGATAGCGACGTATCTGCTCCGGCAAATCTTCGGGACGCACTTCACCCCTACACAGCGCCACAGCACGTATCACGGCATTCTCCAACTCCCGTATGTTGCCCGGCCAAGTGTAGTGCTCAAGTAGATGAAGAGCTTCGCGTGAGAAACTGACCGGACGGTTTAAGGACCACACGCGCTCGGCAAAGCTGCTGACCAGCGGAAAGATGTCTTCCTTGCGGTCTCTGAGGGGCGGGAGATGAATGCTCACAGCATTAAGCCTGTAGAAGAGGTCCCGGCGAAAGCGCCCTTCGTCGATCTCTTTTTCCACATCCCGATTACTGGCTGCGATGGCGCGCACGTCCATAAACTGCGAGAGATTTGAGCCGACGCGACGAATCTCTCCCTCCTGTAGAACACGCAGGAGTTTGACCTGAAAGGCGGGAGCGGACTCCGTAATCTCATCGAGAAAGATTGTCCCGCCATCAGCCTCCTCCCAGAGACCTGTCCGGTCTGATTGCGCGCCCGTGAATGCGCCTTTGACGTGGCCGAAGAGTTCCGATTCGATAAGTTCAGCAGGGATAGCGCCGCAGTTGACGGCAATGAACGGTTTGGAGGCTCGCTGGCTGCGGCGATGAAGCGCAGAGGCCACGACCTCTTTACCCGTGCCGCTCTCGCCTGTAATCAGCACAGGCAGATTTGTACTCGCGACGCGCCCGACCTGTTTCATCACCTGGATGAAAACCTCGCTGCGTCCGATCAAATCAATATCCGAAGTATAGCTGCCGGACGCCCCTCTCTGTTTGAGGACGCGACCGCGCGCGCGATTCAAGTGACGCTCACCGAGGGCTTGCAGGAGCGAGAGCAACTCGTCGGTACCGAAAGGTTTCAAAAGATAGTCGTAAGCTCCGAAGGCCGTGGCATCGAGCGCGCCCAGCGCCGTGCCGTGTCCCGTCATGAGTACGACCTGCGTGTCCGGCAATTCCTCTTTGAAGCGGCGCAAGACCTGGAAGCCGTTTGCATCGCCGAGCAAGACATCGCATAGAACCAGCGACCAGGCATGTTCGTGCAGCAGCTTAAAGGCACACTCAGCCGATCCGGCCTCCGTCACTTCCCAGCCAGCTCCGTGCAGCACGGTGCGTAGAAATCCGCGCACCTGCTCATCATCGTCAATGACTAATACGTGCATTTTTCAGTCCATGATTGAGGACAAACATTATTACCAGGTCACTACCAAACGTCCCTGATTACTTAGACATTACTCCTTCAAGAGTGCCATTTAAGTCTGCTCGATTGAGAGCCGGATTTTGTCCTTGCAGCAATAGCTCTTCAAAGGCTTCAACCGGCAAAGGCTTGCTAAAGAAATAGCCTTGCCATTCGTCGCACCTGAGCAGGTGCAGAAATCTCAGTTGTTCTTCGCTGTCTACTCCCTCGGCGATCACTTTTAATCTAAGATTGTGCGCCAGTGTGATGATTGCCATGACCAACGCCGCATCATCAGGATCAGTGGTGACATCACTCACGAAAGACCGGTCAATTTTCAAAGTGTCTATCGGGAGGCGCTTCAGATAGCCGAGGCTCGAATAGCCTGTGCCGAAATCATCAATCGCTATCTTGACCCCCATAGCTTTTAGCTCGCTGAGCGTTCTCACAGCCCACTCCGCATTCTTCATGATGGAGCTTTCCGTTAGCTCCAGCTCAAGATCGCGGGGATTAAGCCCAGTCTCTTGAAGTATCCGTACCACTACTTCCGCTAGATTTTGTTGTTGGAACTGGCGCGCCGAGAGATTGACAGCCAAAGATAGGGGAGCGAAGCCCGCCGATTGCCATGATTTGCTTTGGGCGCAGGCCGTGCGTAACACCCATTCGCCGATGGGCACGATCATTCCTGTATCCTCTGCCAGAGGGATAAACTCTGCCGGTTGAACAAGTCCCAACTCAGGATGATGCCAGCGCAGGAGCGCCTCCACACCGACAATCTTCCTGGTGGTGATATCCAACACCGGCTGGTAGTAAACCTCGAATTCGCTCCTCTCTAATGCCCGCCGGAGACTGTTCTCCAGTGTCAGACGCTTCATGGCTTTGGCGTTCATGTCGGCAGTATAGAATTGATAATTGTCTCCCCCTTGCTCCCTGGCACGATAGAGTGCAGCGTCAGCATTCTTGAGCAGAGTCGGGGCATCAGCGCCGTCATCCGGGTAGAGGCTGATTCCAATGCTGACCGTGATGAAGAGTTCATGCTCGTCAATGAGAAATGGTAACTTCAGCGATTCGTTAATCTGAAAGATAACCGCTCCCACATCCTCACCCTCTGTTCCGCCGACCTGCGTTAACAGCAGGGCGAACTCATCGCCTTCAAAGCGGGCGACGGTTTCGCCTCGATGGGCACTGATTCTCAACCGTTCGGCTACCTTTTGCAGCAACCGATCTCCTATTGCGCGTCCCAACGTATCGTGAACTTTCTTGAACCGATCCAGAGAGAGGAACAGTATCCCCAAAGTTTGACGGTTACGCTCAGCCAGGATCAATGCTTGTGTGAGACGATCTTCAAACAGGATGCGGTTGGGCAAGTCAGTCAGAGCGTCGTAGTAGGCCAGGTGATTCAGTTCTGCTGTGCGTTGCCTGACCAGCTCTTCCAGGTGATTCTCATGACGATGTTTGGCCGCAAGCAACGTGTGATGTTCGAGAGCGCGTCGGACAGCCGCCTCGACATGCTGAAAGTCGAAAGGCTTTATGATGTAATCGAACGCACCGACTCGCATGGCTTCGATGGCGCTCTCAATATTTTGTTCGCCACTGATCAGCATAATGACAGTATTGGGTGCGGAGGCTCTCACCTGCGGAACCATTTCGAGCCCACTCATACCACCCATATTGATGTCGCTGATGACCAGTCCGTATTTCTCCGTCTGGAGAAGCAAAAGAGCTTCCTCGGCTGAATTGGCTACTGCGCAGGTGTATCTCTCAGACAAAATTCCACAGATCATGTTCCTAATCTCTGGCTCGTCATCAACGATTAGAATATGCGTATTGTTTTTGTCTGCAATAGCCATAGTTCAAGCTTCGCCGGTAAAACTTTCCCGGGAATACACGCTAGTTCGCATGCGGCGCGTCCAGCACCTCACGCACCTTGCGCATCAAAGCGTCCGGCGTAAACGGTTTTTGAAGAAAAGCTATCTCTTGATCCAGCAAGCCATGACGCACGATGGCATCGTCGGTGTAACCGGACATGTAGAGCACTTTGATTCCGGGATGGAAGACCTCCAAGCTCTGGGCCAACTCCCGTCCACTCATCTTCGGCATCACCACGTCCGTCATAACCAGATCAATCTGACCTTCGTGCTGTTTGTAGATTGCGAGCGCTTCTTCACCGCTGGCTGCCTCCAGAACACGATAGCCGCCCATCTCAAGAATCATTCGGGTCATCTGCCGCACCTGCTCTTCGTCTTCGGTGAGCAGCACCGTCTCCCGACCCTGCGGCAATTCAGCCTGAGTGGTACGAGGCTCATCCCTTTCGGTGACCTCATCAACCCGTGGGAGATAGATTTTGAAGGTCGTACCTTTCCCGACCTCACTGTAGACCCAGAGATGGCCGCCCGACTGCTTGACAATACCGTAAACGGTTGAGAGACCAAGCCCGGTACCTTTTCCCTGTTCTTTAGTTGTAAAGAATGGCTCGAACATCCGCATTTGTGTTTCGGCATCAATGCCGCAACCCGTGTCGCTCACAGCCAGCATCACATAATTTCCGGGCTGGATGGCTGTGTGCCATCTGACATCCTGGTTATCCAGATAAACGTTCTGGGTCTCAATGGTCAGCTTGCCGCCCTGCGGCATGGCATCACGAGCATTGACAGCCAGGTTTAAGAGCACCTGTTCGATCTGGCCGGGATCGGCCTTGATCTGTCCGAGGGACGGTTCCAGCACCGTCAACGGGTCTATGTCTTCTCCGATCAATCGTCGCAGCATCTTGTCTACGTCAGCCACTATGGCATTAAGTTGGAGCACCTTAGGTTGGAGCACCTGTTTGCGGCTGAAGGCCAGGAGTTGACGGGTTAAAGAGGCAGCGCGCTCGCCAGCCTTCTTGATCTCCTCAAGGTTCGCACGGAGGGGGTTGTTCTTATCAAGCCGTCGCAAGCTGAGATCGCTGTAACCTGTAATGACCGTCAACAAATTGTTGAAGTCGTGCGCGACGCCGCCAGCTAACTGTCCGACGGCTTCCAATTTCTGCGATTGGCGTAATTGTTCCTCTAAAGACCCTCGTTCGGTTACGTCATAAGCCAGGACAATCTGAGCCGGTCTTCCGTAATAAGTTAATTCGTGCGCGGTGATCTCTACGTCAATGACCGTGCCATCCCTCTTTCTATGTTTCCAGACGCCAGCCTCATCATGTTGAGGAGTGACTCCTGATACATTGGCGAGAAGATTCGGGACATCCTCCGCAGGACGAATGTCTTTAATGGTCATCGCCAGGAATTCTTCTCGTGCATACCCGTAATGATGGATCGCAGCATCATTAACTTCGAGAAAAGCCAGTGTCTCCAAATCGAAGACCCACATCGACTGTGGATTTCGTTCGAAGAGAAGCCGGTAGCGTTGCTCGGATTGGAGCAACGCTTCCTCGGCGCGTTTGCGCTCGGTGATGTCATGAAACGCGAGGACTGCGCCTGCTACCTGTACGCCGCTGATGATGGGCGATGAGTTATAAGAGACGGGAAAGAGGCTTCCGTCTCTGCGTGTGAAGACATCACCCTCGATTTGAATCGTCTTACCGGAGTTGAGCACTCCCAGAAGCGGACACTCCTCTGCCGGACTGTTTGTACCGTCAGCATGTTGAAAGTGGATGATCTCATGTATCTTCTGGCCGAGCAGTTCGTCTTCGGTCCAGCCGAGCGCGCTCTCCGCCGCCGAGTTCATGAAAGTTAACCGCCCGCCAGCATCTAGCGCATAGACACCTTCGCCCAGGCTGGCCGTGATCGTTTCAGTGAAATCAAGTTGCCGGCGTAGTTGCTCTTCAGCCTGTTTTCGCTCGCTGATGTCACGGGCGATGCCCGTGAAAAAGCGCTTCCTATCCTTAGTGAACTCTCCAAAAGAGAGTTCCAGTGGAATCTCTCGCCCGCTTTTATGCAGACCGGGGAGTTCTACAGCCTCCCAATTGATGTGCTTCCGGCCTGTCCGAACATACCTGCCGACCGCGGCCTCATGAACGTGGCGCAGGTACTCAGGCATGAGTATCGTAATCTGACAGCCTAGCAATTCTGATACGGCGTACCCGAAGACTCTTTCGACAGCCCCATTAGCAAACAGAATCGTGCTGTTTTCATCTATCGTGACGATGACATCCGTGGCGGTCTCGGCCACGACGCGATACCGCTCCTCACTC
Organism: Acidobacteriota bacterium; assembly: GCA_032160705.1. GTDB lineage: Bacteria > Acidobacteriota > Blastocatellia > Pyrinomonadales > Pyrinomonadaceae > QHXM01. Next base: position 39,233 of record JAVHVE010000009.1, read on the forward strand.
TCGTGCAGCGCCTCTTCGGCGCGTTTGCGCTCCGTAATGTCGCGGGCGATCCAGATCACTGAATCCTTCGACATTGGGGAAACGCTGCCATCGAACCATACCTCTGTCCCGCTTATTTGCAGGCTGTACTCGACTCTATGCATCCGGCCTTCGTCTAGAGCACGGCGAATGTGTGCGAGGAAGAAGTCGACCTCCTCCTCGGGGAAGACCTCGTGCAGCCGCTTGCCCAGCAGGTCAGCCGATGGCTTGTATAAATAAGCAGGATCGGTCGGCGCGATTTTTTGATAGCGCCCATCTCGGTCAAGCACGAGGATCACGTCGGTCATCGCCGCAAAGAGCGCGCGCAATTCCGCCTCAGAGGCTCTGAGCGCTTGCTCCGCACGCTTGCGCTCGGTGATGTCTTCAACGCTGCCTTCGCGGTAAATCCCCACACCGTTTTCGTCTCGAACGAAGCGCCTGTTCAGCGACAGCCAGATCTTCTCGCCGTCTTTGCGGTAAGCCTCGAACTCGAAGCCCTGTAAAACACCATGCTCTTCCTGTAGGCGATTGGTCTCCGCTCGGCGCTCAGGATCAACGTAGAGTTGATGGGTAATATCGGTGATGGTCTCAATAACTTCTTCGGGCGAGTCGTATCCCAGGATGCGAGCCAGCGAAGGATTGACTGTGACAAATCGTCCTTCAGGGGTGGACTGAAAAATTCCTTCGACGGCATTCTCGAAGATGGAGCGATAATTCTGCTCGGCCTGACGCACTCTCTCATAGAGTGATGTGCTCTCCAACGCAGCGGCTGCGGTGCTCGCCAGAATGGTCAGGGCTTTCATCTGTCCGAGCGTGAAGGGGCGCGGGCTGCTCACATTATTGATGTTGATGATACCGACCAGTTTGCCAGCGACCTGCAAGGGGACTGAGATGGCGGAGCGGATGTCCGCGCGCGGCCACATCGCTGTAAAGCGCGCATCGTTGACCTGCCCTTCGAGCAGGAGCGGTGTGCGCTCGCGCGCCACCCAACCGGAGATACCCTGCTCAAGCACGACCCGCTCGTCGAGAAGGCGTGTGCGATTCTCTCCGCGTATGGCTGCGACGTAAAGCTCGCTGCCGTCTGCGGTGGGCAACAGGATGGATAGCTCGTCAGCTTCGCTTTGCTGCAAGGCCGCGTCGGCCAGTTTACTGAGCAGCGTTTGCCGGTCGAGGGTGAACGCAATCGTCTGACACAGTTCGTAAATCGCCACCGTCTCGCGCAGGTGCAAGTTTTCCTGGCTCAACTGCCGCACATTGATCGCACGCGTTAGCACGGGCAGGAGAGCTTGCAGCCGGAATGGCTTGAGCACGTAATCGAACGCGCCGACCTTCATCGCATCTACGGCGGTCTGGATCGTGCCCTGTCCCGTCATGATGATGCAGACCAGGTTCTGGTCAATCTCAAGTGCTGCCCGGAGTAATGCAACCCCGTCCATTTCCGGCATCATTAAATCACTCAGCAGCACGTCGAAATTCTGCTCGCGTAAGGCTGAGAGCGCCGCCGTTCCCGAAGTGCAGCCCAGAGCCGTATAGCCCTGCGCAATAAGCATCTCGACGAGAGCGTTCTTCAACTCCACTTCATCGTCAACGACCAGTATTTGTCCGAGCTTGCTGCTTATCTCGCTGCTCGTCTTCTGGCCTGGTAGTGTGGTGAGAGCTTCCGCCTCGTCATAAGCTGCCAGTTCCATCTCCCTCTCCTTCCGTTGCTGGCAGCGTGATACGCACGGTCGTACCCTCTCCAACCTCGCTCTCAATGTTGATCGTACCCTTATGCTCTTCGACGATCCGGCGGCAAATGGCGAGACCGAGGCCTGTCCCTTTACCTTCGTCCTTGGTTGTAAAGAAAGGCTCCCAGACCTTCAATAAATCCTCGGGCTTGATCCCGGCCCCCGTATCCACAAATTCGATCACTATCGCGCTCGCGCCATATTCCGTTCGGCCTGCGGCCACACGCAGCGTCAGTGTTCCGCCCTGCGTCATGGCATCGCTCGCATTCGTCAGCAAATTGAGAAATACCTGTCGCAATTGCTGGCAGTCCGCATGAAGGGTCGGGAGGGGATCTGTAAACTCGCGCACCACGTTGATTTGGCGGCCGCGCAGGTGGTGTTCGATGAACTCGAATGTATTCTCGATCTCTTTATACACATCAATGGTAGAAATCTGTGGGTGGTTGCGGCGACTGAATTGCAGAAGGTTGCCGACCAGGTTACCCATCCGCTCGACCTCTTGCTCGATGATCTTCAACGCGCGCCGTTGCGGGTCGCCGTCGGCAAATTGTCCGAGCAGAGATTCCGTTCGCAGGGACACGGTCGCCAGCGGGTTATTCAATTCGTGCGCGATGCTCGCCGCCAGTTCGCCCATCGTCGCCAGCTTGGATGCCTGCCAGAATTGCTGCGTCATCACCGACAACTCTTCTTGCTTTGCTCGCATCGCTGCCTCCGCCCGCTTGCGCTCGGTGATGTCACGGGCGATGGTCGAAGCGCCGAGGATTCGCCCTTCGGTACCTATGACGGGGGAGATGCTGATTGAGACATCAATTTTCGACCCGTCTTTTCTGACCCGCACGGTCTCCAGGTGCTTGATCCGTGCGCCGCACTCCAGATTATGGAGAATGCCCGCCAGCTCTTCGGCGCACTCTGGGGGGATGATGAACGAGAGATGTTGCCCGATGGCCTCCGCAGCCGTGTAGCCGTACATCCTCTCTGCGCTCGCGTTCCAACTGGTGACTATCCCCTCGAAGGTCTTCGAGAAGATAGCGTCGTCGGACGACTCGACGATGGCCGCCAGGCGGTCGCGCGACTCCTCGGTTAGTTTGCGCTCCGTGATGTCGCGGATGTTGCATTGAATAACTTGACGGCTGTCTTCTTCATAGACGTTGCTGACAAACTCCACTTCCCAGGGCTTTCCCTCTATGGTTTGGAGCGGCAAATCTGCATAGCGAACGTACCCTGTCTTCTGCAACGCTCGAAACGTAGCCTGACTCGCCTCCTTATCACTGAAGAGACCGATTTCCCAAAGCTCCTTTCCCAGAAATTCGGCGTGAGAGTAGCCCAACAACTCCGTCATAAATGGATTCACGTCGGTGATTTTTAGAGTGACGGCATTAAGGATCAGGATTCCGTCTCGCGCGGACTCGAAGAGGCGTCGGTAACGGATTTCCGACTCGCTCAGGGATTCTTCCGTTTTCTTTCGTTCGGCTATCTCCCGCTGCAACTCGACAGTGTGGGACTGAGCTTCACTGTAAAGGGTCGCGTTCTCATAAGCGGCGGCCATCTGTGCGACGAGCGTCACGGCCAACTGCTCATCTTCATAGCTGAACTCATCAGCGCCAAGCTTGTTAGCCAAGCAAATCCACCCGTAGACTCGTTCCTGAAAGATAATCGGCAGGCTGAGGCATGATGACAGAGACGGGAAGTCCGACGGCCAGCCTTCAGCCTGTGGGTCACCTTCGATAATGCGGATGCGAAAGGAGCGACCATCCTTGAGCAACTTGCCGAACATGCCATCAACCAGCGATGGGGGAATGAGGCGCTTGGCAATCTCATCATCCAGACCGATGGTGTGGAAGTGTTGGAGCGTCTGGTTATCTCGACTGAGCACGCCCAGGGCATTCCATTTCGCGCCGATGATCTCTCGCGCCACGCGGGCGTATTCGTTCATCAATTTCAACGGATCATGTTCCGAAGCCAGTTGCTGGCTCAGTTCGAGCAGCGCGGTCAACTTCAGATTCACCGCACTCAGTTGATCCGTCTTTTCAGAGAGTGTATTGGTGAGCAGTTGCAAGTGCTCGCGGGTAAACTCTTCGCGCTTGAGAGATAAAACCGTCACCGGATGTGTAGCACCTGCGAGCGCAGTGTCCACGCTCTTGAGAACCTCTTCCTGATTGCATGGTCTGTAAAGGATTGTGGAAACTCCGCAGGACTCGGCGAGGGCACGCGCCTCACGGCCCAGATGGTTGCCGGTGATAAAAATGACAGGGGTTTGACCGACCATCGGGTCAGCGCGCAACTGGCGGACGAACTCGTAGCCATCCATCGTTGGCATGAGCACGTCACTGATGACGAGGTCTGGTCGCTCCAGGCGTGCCATCTGCAACGCCTCTGCGCCATCGGAAGCCTCCCACGTGAGATGGTGATGAGAACCCAGGAGCATTACCAACAACTGGCGATTGAGGTCGCAATCATCAACAATTAATATCTTAGACATACCTGTTTGTTCCTATGTACCTTCCGAACAGAGGGCTGGCGTACTGTGTGTGAGGTCCGCACGCCTGAACCACAGTTTAGAAAAGCACCTTATCCGGCAGGCTCTCGCATGCCGTGAACTTCCGGTACGAGTTGGACGGGCGCGACTCCTCAGTCAGTCGCGCCCCTCTTAATAATTTCCCCCTTGCTCTAGCCTGTGCCGCCGCTCGCAGCGTGGCCGTCGTGCCGATTCGGTTTATTCATGTCGTGCCTCTTCCTTGATGAGCTAGAGAGCAGCGCTTTTTCCTGAAATAAGCGCGCGGAACATCGTCCGCAAGATTACGCGAGTGAATGGCTTTGGCAGAAATATCGCGGCCCCTGCGGAGAAACTCTCGAATTGTATTGCCGCGCTTTG
>JAVHVE010000010.1:0-11583 GCA_032160705.1 Acidobacteriota bacterium
GGGCTTTACCGCACGCTGTTGGAAGTTGAAGAAGCGACCGGTGGGGCTTTCAGTCCAGAGCTACTAAAACAATTGGGTGACGCGGCGCGCTTCACGGTTTACGGCAAGAATCACATTCTTTGCCAGGAGAATGATCCGCTCAACCGGCTCGTCTTCATCAAGAACGGGTGGGTGCGGCGCGTGCGCGGGCTGGCCAATCCGACGCAGGCCGACATGGTCCTGGAACTCGGCAAGGATGTTGGCATAGATTTCCTGGGCGCGGGCAATTGCCTCGGACTTGAAGCTCTCAACGGCGAAGATAAAAGCACCTGGAAATATTCCGCGACGATTATGTCGCGCACGGAAGTGATGGAGGTCGCCGTGTCGCGCCTGCGCGCCAATCCTGCTTTGCGCGACGCAGTGCTGAAAGAATTTTCGGCCTTCTCGCACGCCGACGACGACCCGCCCGAACCTCCCGCAGACCGCCGCGTCATCGCCGCCGCGGGGCGTGAAATCACAACCGGCATCGTTGACGGCACAAATCTCCTCGTCATGGACATGGACTTGTGCATCCGCTGCGGCAATTGCTCGCTCGCCTGCCACAAGGTTCACGGGCGTTCCCGACTTCTCAGGCGCGGCATACACATCAGTCGCCCGGTCAAAGCGGGAAGCCGGGCGATTCAGCACGTTCTCTCGCCCTCTGTTTGTTTGCACTGCCAGGACCCGGAATGTTTGACGGGATGTCCGACCGGCGCAATCGGACGTTTTGATGAAGGGCAGATAGACATCAATACGAAGACCTGCATCGGCTGCGGCGATTGCGCGACGCAGTGCCCGTACAACGCCATCACGATGGTTCCGCGTAAAGCGGCTGTGCCACCGCCGCCTACTTTCGGCGGCAGGCTCAAAAGTTGGTTCAGCCTCGCGCGACCCGTCGTGCCCCCGGCGGTGACGGACACGGAGAATCTTTTGGCCGTCAAGTGCAATCTCTGCGAGAACACGCCGCTCAATCCGCCCGGAGCGAAAAAGGCGGCTTACTCCTGCCAGGAGAATTGTCCGACGGGCGCGCTCGTGCGCGTCAACCCGCGCGAGTATTTCAATGAAGCGAAGAATGCCATCGGCATTATCTTCAAAGACCAAACGCACGCCATCGGGCGCAACATACACAAGCGCGACATCCCTGCGAGACTCTGGCACATCTTCGGCGTCGCGGCGACGGTTATTATCACATGGGCAACTCTGCGGGCGGCGCGCAGGTACACACTCGACGGCCATCTCGCGGGAACGTGGCTCACTGTGCGCTGGGCGACGGGGATCATCGGTCTCTTCGGCATCGCAGCGGTCATGGCCTACCCGGCGCGCAAGCAGATTTACAGGCGACGCGCAGGCCCTTTGCGCTACTGGATGCTGGCGCACGTCTACCTGGGATTGATCGCGGGAATCGTGCTCCTGCTTCATGGGGGACGAGATTCCGGCGGACTGCTCACGTCGCTGCTGATGGTCTCGTTTGATCTGGTGATCGCTTCGGGACTCTTCGGCATCATTTGCTACATCATCATCCCGCGCATCATGACGAGCATCGAAGGCGACCCGCTCTTAATCGAGGATTTGCGCGACCGGCGCGAGGAGCTGCGCGAAACCTTAGCCCGGATTGATCTCAGCAACCCGGACTTGCGTGATTTGTTGAAGCGCAAAATCCGCAAGCGTTTTCTTTCGTTTCGTTATCTCTTGCGGCAATACCTCCGGCGCGAGGATTTAACCAGGATGCTCGCGGAAGCGCGCGAAGAGTTCAAGGAAGACGCCGAAGCCCTGAGCGATGCGCAGGCGCGTCGTCTCCTGATGGACGTGGTCGAAGCGACCGTCACGCTGCGCCGCGTGGACGCGCTCATCTACCTGCACCAGTTGCTGAAACTCTGGCTCGCGCCCCACGTCGTCTCGACATCAATCATGCTGGCGCTGATGGCCGTTCACATCGTTCAGGTGATTTTCTTTACGGTCAGGTGAGGAAAGGCAGAGTACAGGAGTCAGAAGTCAGAATTAAGAGGCGGAGAACCGCTGTTACTGATTTTCTTTTATTCTGACTTCTGACTTCTGTCTCCTGTCTCCTGCTCTTCGTTATGGGTCTGGAGCTACGCAAAAGTACGTTCATCATCACGCGCGAGGATCGCGCAGAGGATGCGAAGACTCTCGTCACGGAGGGCTTGCGGATTGGTCGCCAGAATGATTACGACCTCGTGCTCAATCATCCGACGGTCTCGCGCCTGCACGCCGGAATCAACCGTGTCGGCAGGCGTTTCTACCTCATCAATCTGTCGGGGTCGAACGCGACGACGCTCAACGGCAGGGTCATCGCCTTCGATGAAACAGAGGCGCTGGCCAACGGCGACCAGATACGCATCGGCCCTTTCTTTCTCATCATCGAGCAGGCCGACGACCGCCTGCTCAAAATTCGCGTCTCGCATCAGTTCGCGTTGACAGTGGGCGACACGGAGGCGCGCGAGGAGGCCGATGGCAAACAATCAGAGCAGGAAGAAACCACTGTGGAATTTGTCCCGCGCGATGTCGCGGGCGCGCTCAAGGTTTTCTGGGACAAGCGCACGCGCGAGAAAGCCGGACGCCAGTCGCCCTTGCACCCGCACAACCCGCCGCGTCTCGGCAAGGCGCGATTCAACTGGACGCCCACCCGCGACCTCGTTCGACCCTGGCCTTTCTCGGTCTTCATCTGGGGCGTCATCGTCATCGGCGCACTCTCTGCTTTCGCCGCCTTCAAATTCAAAGACGCCTTCGCTCCTGAGCTTGTTTCCACTGTGCACGCGCGCAACAGCTTCACTCTAACGCCGCCAATTGCGAAAGAGCCGAACAGCAATTCATGCACGACCTGTCATGCCATCGGTGTGAGCGGCGAGAATCGCGCGCGGATGGAAACAAACTGCGCCGCCTGTCATCAAACCGAAAGTTTCGTTGCGACACAGACGAAGGCGCACCGCGAAGCGGGCATCACCTGTACCGTCTGCCACACGGAGCATCGCGGGACGGAGTTCAAGCCGATGAACGCCGCGCTCGATTCCTGCACGGCCTGCCATAACGACAACAACAAGAAACTCTATAACGGGAAAAAGGTCGTGACACCGCACGGCGGGACACTCGGCTATCCGGTGATAAACGGCCAATGGGTTTGGAAGGGACTTGACACGGAAGAGCTTGCCTTGAAACCTGACGTAGCAAAGCTGCGCCGCCCCGCAGACACAGAAGCGCAGTGGCGCAATAAACAATTTCACGCGCTGCACATTTACCGCGTCCGCGCCGTCGCCAGCATCGAAGGCATCAAGGACGAAGATGCTGGAAATGGAATGCGTGTCATTTCATGCTCAAGCTGTCACAGGTCGTTTACACCGATTGACCGCGCAACTCCGCGCACAACCTGCATCCGCTGTCACAACGGACAAATTTTCGAGCCGACTTCGCGCTCCGTGAGGTCTGCCGCAAGCATTAGCTGCACCTCCTGTCACGTTCAGCACATACGCGACACGCACTGGCGACCGCCGCTCTTTGCCGACGCGCCGCTGCCTCTGAACTGGCACGAGAGCGTGACGGCAAAGTAATGAAAGACCGGCGTGGGCAGTTTAAGTTTTATAGTATGGTGTTTGATAAGCTGCGCTCATTCGACATCAACGCATCCCCGGAGGGGATGAATATAATAGCCGGGGGCAAGCGCGAGCGCCGCCCCCGGAATAGCGATAGCAACGATTTCGACCCTGAAGGGGTCGCACATCTTGCATCGCGGTGCGACCCTTTCAGGGTCGGAACATTTTCTCGCGCATGTTACCGGGGGCGGCGCTCTCGCTTGCCCCCGGCTATTACATGCGACCCTTTCAGGGTCGAAGAGCGAACGGCTTTAAACTTGAAACCCCTTTATGAGAAAGTCGCAGATATTCATCATCGTTGCCCTGCTGGCGCTGCTGCTGGCGATTAACCAGACGACCGCCGACAGCGCTTTCCTCAAGAGCTTCGCTGGCGGTTTGCCCTGGTACGGCTGGGCGGGCATCACCTTCTTTCTCATCATCGGCGGCGTCGGATTTGCGATTAGAGATGGCTGGCGCGCGCGCCGTCTTCTCGAAGACCGTGTCGCCAGAGATGCGAGCGAGGACAAGCAAAGCGCGCAGCTTTCGCCGGAGTTGCTTGAAAAGTACGATCCCGAAGGGCCTGACTACCCGCATCCGGTCATCATCACGGACAGGTGCATTGGCTGCCATGCGTGCGTTGACGCCTGCCCGCACGACGTGCTGGCGATGGTTGACAACCTGGCCGTCCCGGTCGCGCGCGACCAGTGCGCCGAAGATACCTCGTGCCAGGTCGAGTGTCCGGTCAATCCGAAAGCCTGCATCGTCGTCAACACGACGAAGATCATCCGCCCGCGTCCTGTGCCTGTCCGCAACGAAAGATTCATGACGAACGTTCCGGGCTGCTACATCATCGGCGACGTGTCCGGCACACCGCTCATCAAGAACGCCGCCAACGAAGGCGCTGATGTCATCACATACATCGCCGCTGAATTGAAAAACGCAGCGCCTGAGCCGCAGGCCGATTATGACGTGGCCATCATCGGCATCGGCCCGGCGGGACTTTCCGCCGCAGTGCTGGCGCGCCAGCACAACCTTCGTTATGTCGGCATTGAGCAGGACAAGGTGCTGGCGACGATTGAGGCGTATCCGAAAAATAAGTACGTATTCTTCAAGCCCGACACGATGGAGTCGCGCGGCGGCATCGTCGTCGCAGGCGCGGGCGAGCAGCGCGAGAGCATTTTAGATTCCTGGTTGGGCACAATGACGAAGGCGGGTGTCCACATCAACGAAAGCGAAAGCTGCAAAGCTATCCTGCGCGCCGAGAGGGGCGACTATTTCACCATCCAAACCGAAAAAGGGATCAAGCGCGAGCCTGTCATGTACAACGCGCGGCGCGTTATCCTTGCAATCGGCAATCGCGGCACGCCGATGAGGCTGGGTGTGCCCGGCGAGGAGATGAAGATTACGCGCAACGGGCGGGCGGAAGACAAGGTGCTGTACAAGCTCGCCAACCCTGAAGACTTCAAGCGCCGGAAGGTGACAATCGTCGGCGGCGGCAATTCGGCTGTCGAAGCAGCGGTTGACCTGGTGGCGCGACGCTCTGGAGATTCAATCGAGTTTCGACCTCCCGAAGAAATCAACGATGTCACCCTGATCGTGCGCAGCGATTTTAAGAACGATTTGAAGTTCGGCAACAAGCAGCAAGTCTACCAGTGCATAGACGAAGGCAAGCTCAAGGTCTATTTCGGCGCAGCCATCAAAGAGATTAGCGACCATGAAGTCGTTCTAATGGACGCCCGCACGGAAGAAGAGAAGGCCAGAATCGAAAACGACTACATCCTCGCCCTCATCGGCGGCGACCGCCCGACAAAATTCCTGGAGTCAATCGGCATTACGATTCCAGGGAATTAACGCTTCCGGGAGCGACGCATCCAGACGGGTCGAGGACGAGAATGTGATTTTCCGTCCAGATGATTCTTAACATCTCTTGCCAACTGTCTGCGGTGGGCGTTTAGCGATACTCGACGCGGAGGTACTCAATCATGTCAGAACGCAAACCGGGCGAAAGCAAGGATGAACCTGGCCTGGCCGCTTTCGCTATGGAGCCTGTAATCGCAGAGATTATCAAAGCACTCGACTCGAACAAGTCGTTTGATCATATTCCTGCGTCTGCTTCAAAAATTTATCTTTGGCAAGTGAAGAGAGCTGAGGGGCTGGGTGAGGTGTGGCGTCGAATCACCGCCGCCACGACACATGCGGCGGGCGCGGTGGTTGAGCCTTACGGTGCTGTCCTGCATGGGCTGCGCGAGATATTCGATAAGGAAGCGGAACGACTGGGAGTTCTCGCTCTCATGTCCGCGACCCGTTCCGCCATTGAGATAGCCCAACGCGCTGCCGCTGCCTCAACTGAAACCTTTCGCCGGATTCTTTTCGAAGCAGCCGTCCATGAATTCGAGCGTGCGCGCCTCTTTCTGGAACACTCCAAAACTTCTCATCGTGACGCATTCATGATTAATCTGGTCGAGGCATACTGCCTCTCGCAGCTTGCCGGAGCTGAGCAAGACGCGCAGAAACAATTTGATTCATGCGCGGAAATGCTGGAGCACTCATTGCGGCGGGTATCGGCTGAAGCGGAAGCTCTAAAACCGCGTGCTGAGAAGATGGAGGCCACAGCCGCCAGCCTGCGTGAGTACTATGGTGAAGATGAGATTAATAAAAGCGGGGCGCGAATCGAGCTTGGCAGAGTCACATCTGATGACCCTTTCGCATGGATCGAAGAGCCGGTCAACGTCCTCTCAAATATACAAGCAATCACCGACGAGTATAGACGAAAGCATGAATTGGAAACCCGCATTGCTCGCGTTGTCGATAAGCTTCGCAAGGCGACCACAACGTAACAACTCATCTCTGCTCGTGTGACAGTATTAAGACCCGTCTTAAACCTCCGCCCGGAGCTGCCGCGTCCAGGCTGTCAAGTTCTGGAGAAGCTGTCCTATCAATTTCTTCGTTGTCTCGTCGGTCAGGTTGCCCTGTTCGTCGAATCTTTGCGCGGCGTTGCCGATCATGACTTCGGGCTGATTGACGGCGTGCATGTTGAGGAAGACGAACATTTGCCGCAGGTGATACTGCGCGCGGGCAGTGCCCAAGACTCCTACGGAAGCGCCCATCACGGCGACCGGCTTACCCGCCCACGCGCTGTCGCCGTATGGCCTGGATGCCCAGTCAATGGCATTCTTGAGCACGCCCGGTATCGAGTAGTTATACTCAGGCGTGACGAACAGGATGGCGTCCGCCGCGCGAATCTTCGCTTTAAGTTCGGTCACTTTCGCCGGAGGATTCTGTTCATCGTCCTGACTGAAACCAGGGATGTCGTTGATGTCGAATATCTTGACCTGAGCGTCCTCCGGCGCGAGTTGTTGAGCAGCACGCAGCGCCGCGCGATTGTAGGATTCTTTGCGGAGGCTGCCCGCGATACCGAGAATTGTGATCTTATCTGCCATCTAATGTCTCCTTAATGTGGCTAAAACATTGCCAGTTGTGCGTGGACAAGCTTCAGCCTATTTGAACCGTGAGCATGGAAATCGAGCCGCCGTCGAACCCCTCGACGGGGAAGCTCACCGCATCATGTTCCCTGCGGAGCGCAAGCACATAGAGCAGCGGCAGGTAATGATCCGGCGTCGGCGCTGAAAGCTGTGCGTCGCGACCAAGAGCTTCATAGTTGATGAGCGGTTCGTGACGGCCTGAGATCATTATCTCTCTCGCCCTTTCTTCAAAGCGCACCGCCCAGTCTAAAGGCTCAACCGGGTGACGCCCCCAGGCGTAAGCATGCAGGTTGTGAACGAGATTGCCGCTTCCCATAATAAGCACACCTTCGTCACGTAGCGGTGCCAGACGCCTTCCAATTTCGTAGTGAAACTCTGCGGGCTGCGTCTCATCAATGCTGAGTTGCACGACGGGTACGTCCGCTTCCGGGAAGACGTGACAGAGCACCGACCACGTCCCGTGATCCAATCCCCACTTATCATCCATGCCGACAGAGACGGGCGCGAGAAGAGATTGAACACGATTCGCCAGCTCCGGCTCTCCCGGCGCGGGATACTCGACCTCATACAACTCTCGCGGGAAGCCGCCGAAGTCGTGGATCGTTCGCGGCGCAGCCATCGCCGTGACAAGCGTTGCCGGTAAATACCAGTGTGCGGAGACGGCAAGCACAGCTTGAGGGCGCGGGATGGACGTTCCGAGAGCCGCCCACCCTTCAGTCCAGGCGTTACTTGCAAGCGCGTTCATTGGGTTGCCGTGCCCGAAGAAAATGGCTGGCATTGGTTTCGTCATAGCCACGTTGCCTTTGAAGTTTAATTATCCACGAAGGCCGCGCCGGGGGCGTGAAGTCTCAAACCCCTCGGCGAACGACTGTCAAAATTGCGCGCGCGCCCTCGGTCAGCTCTTATCACCTGCCATTATTTAGCGGCTGGCTTCGGAGCGGGCATCAGCCCAAAGGAGGTGAATGGAACTTTAGTTCGTTCCTATCGCCGCGACTACGCCGCCGAGAGAAGACCAAGGGCCCCATGTCGTGCCGCTGGTCTGCCGTCGAACATACAACTGAAAGTCCGTGCCGCGGGCGAAAAGAACCAGACGACCGTCACTATCAACCGCTATCTCCGGTGCCGACAATGTTTGAACGCCGCCGTGCTCCATCAGATTCGAGCCAAACTCTTCCGAATTCGAGGCGGACGACGCTTGCTTCAGCCGCCTTAAACCTGCACCAATATCCGTCAGGAAGAATGCCTGCAAGCCTCGCGGCCATGTCGGACTCACGAAGACATCCGGCAGTGACGCCGCACCTTCATCGCTGGCGAGAGGAATTGATGTCCAGCCCGCCCAACTAGCCGCGATAGAACTTGAGTAGTTGTGCCAGATTAGCCTGGAGTCTGACCGGAGGCCGAACAGATGAACCCAGTGCTGGCCTTCCGCGAAGGCCACGGGTGCCGACCTGAAAGTCTCTGAACTGACGCGCTCCCAAGATGTGTCCGTTTCACCGCCCGCAGTAGTCCAGGCCGCTCCAGCAGGTTTGACGTTGAACCAATAGGCGTCATCCGTTCCACGACCCCAGACCTCGACGTGACCATCGGGAAGCGCCACCGCCGATATTCCTGACGTGAACTCACCTCCAATTGACTCATACGTGAACCCTGCTCCAGGCACCGTTTGATACGCGACGGCCACCCCTCCATCGGCTCGCCGCGCATACACTTCGATTCTGCCGTCAGCCTGCACACTCGCGTTAGGGGCCGAACTCAGTTGCCCACCACTGTACATGGAGTTCCAGCCCCTTTGAGTACCATCTGAGAAGAGACGCATGCGGGATAGCAGGTGATTCGTGTTGCGTACAAAGATGTCGATAGAGGCCGGCCAGCCGCCCACCGCAGGCACCCGTATAACCGATGGCGGCGACATGGCCGTGAGACCCGGCAAGCTGCTCCAAGGCCCAAAGGCACCTCCCGGCCTGTTCTGCGCGCGAAGCCAGATCATGCCGTCGCCGCCACGAACGAAGACCGTGATGCCGCCGGTGAAATTCTGGACTGCGGATTGGACTCTATCCATCGCCAGCGGCTGGTGGGCGGGTGCGAGTTCTCTCCAGTCGATTCTGTTCCCGCCACCCTGCCCGCCAATCCCCGATGCCACGCGATCAAACGCCTCATCATCCAGGCCACGCGCCACCCAGGCCCGATGGAAGTCGAGCAGGTTCGGACACGTCGTGTTGGCGCTCGTCGGAGCACAATCTCCCCGTCCCAGCTCGCGGTCGAAAATCTGGAACACCTCCCGTTCATGGTTATCACCGGATGGGTCGTGTGGCTCCACAGAGCGATCATTGACATCAGAGAGATCCCACAGCGTAGATGTGACCCAATCCTCGATCATAGTAGTTGTGATTAATTCACCGGCGGCGTTACGACGCCCGACAGCAGTGCATGGTTCCGCCACGTTGAATGTGCGGTCTGTGCCGCTGCCCGGCCCGACGATTTCCTGCGGCCACCTCTGACTAACGACTGCTGAAAACCAGGACGCAAAGCCTTCCATCCATGCGTGCCCTTGCGAGTTGACCAAAATCGGAGAACCTGGAACCATCCGGGCGTTGCATCCGTCGTGATTGGCCGGCACGGGTAGAAACCGGCTGATTCGATGCTCTAGGAAATGTCCATACTCGTGCACAAGAGTCTTTCTGTCGAAATAGAAGCGGCTGTCGAACCAAAGTACCTGTGAGACAGGGTCGTAAAAGGTAGACGGACTCTGCGGGTCTGAATGTGACAGAGTCACTTGAATCCAAACCTTGCCGATGGAGTCGCTTTCCCTGGGGTCTCTGTTGTCGTCTGCATACTGCCTTGGAAACCTGATGGTATCAGCGGCGTCGAAGTGTATGCTGGCGTAGTTTCCCGCGTCGCGCGTGCCGTAGTCCAGAACATCCCCGGTCGATTTCACGGTCATATCCGGCAGTCGGAGGGAGAAAGGAACAGGGCGACGAACCGGTGGGTCGGCCTTCTCGCCGACTGACGCGACACCGTTGTCGGCGTAGACGAGTACAAAATAAGTGACGGGAGTCGAGCGGGTTGGCCGAGGGCCTAGCGAAGGCCAGGTGACAGAGAAAGAAAAGGAGCCCAAATCGTCCGTAGACTTTGTCTCGACCAACTTGAGAAAGGGAAAGCTCTGCCAGAGTTCCGTTCGCATGGACCTGGCGGGGCGCGGTGACGCGCTGGTCTGCCCTGGTGCCAGATTTGGGTTCAGGTACCTTACCGTCCCTCGAATCGTTTCACCCTTGGCCGTTGGTGGTACCCCGATGAACGCGGCGAAAACTATCAAGGTGATGAAAATTGGATGACGGAAACCAGGCTTCATGCATTTCATTGGAAACAGTCTCATCAATAGCACCTCAGCAGAAGGCGAAGTTCGTCGCTTCGCTGTTTCAGATAGCCGCCTGAGGAAGAGTGATCTGTGATCTTCTTTGCCCTAAAATAATTTTCGCAACACAACCGGAAAACCTCCTGCCCCTTTCCACCACATGCTGCCCACAAACGCCACAAAATCAGAACGAGAAGCCAGCTCATTGTTCCAGAAGTTAAGCTTAATTTCCCTCAAAAGCTAACAATATTGGCCGGTGGGCAGGTATGAATGCGGTTGGTATAGCGATTGCTCTGCGTACCCGCAGCGTCGGACGGACATTGCTTTACATGAGAAAGTGTCTGACGCGCTTCGCTATTTATAGAAGCAGCCTCTCATCATATCGAAATCAACCCTTCAACCAATCAGGAGAAACCCCTACCAATGAAATTCAACAATCCCCTTCGTTTCACAGTGCTCTTAGCAGCGCTGCTCGTCTTCGCCGGAACTGCCGCCGCGCAGGGCCCTTCCGCAGGCAACACAACATTCTCGAGTTTGGAAATGACTGCCGAAGTCCAGACGACTCTGCAACTCAATATCGCCGGCACAGCAGTTACGGGCGACAACGCGACGGGCCTTTTCAGTATCGCCTTCGGCGATGTCGACGCACTCGGCCTCAGCCCTCTGGCGACAGGCGTTACCCAAGAAGTCGGCGCAACCGGCACACTCTATAAATCGGCTATTACTTTAACGCCGGTCTACACAGGTTTCGTTGCCCAAACCGCTGACATCACTGTCGAGGCTGGAGCCAGCGCTGACCAGGACTTAGCGCGCGAAGGCCTTACCTTAAGCGGTACTGGTGGCACCGCCCCCGCCGCACCCGTGATCGTTGTTACGGATGGGGCAAATGGCTCAGAGAACGGGCGCTATGTGGGCTTCTTTATTCCGAAGTCCGAAGTCGGCGGCGTGAAGACGGCCACGTTGGTCTATACCCTCACCGTCGCTCCCTAGTAGATTCGGGAACCTCCCCGCCCGCTTGCCAAATAGCGTCATGCCTCAATCTTCAGGAATATTGAAGAGAGAGTAACTGGCGGGAATCGGCAAGCGGGCATCTTTGTTAAGACAGATAAATAACCCAAGTTGCGGGTTATAGAATGAACGCCTTATC
>JAVHVE010000011.1:0-49987 GCA_032160705.1 Acidobacteriota bacterium
TCGAGCCTGACGCCTTCGTGCGGCGATGTCTTGAGTGCGATTCCTCTCTCGATCTTCTCCCTTCTGCTCACAGAGCGCGTGAGCGACAGTAGACTACTACTGCGAGGGCGATCTTTCATATAGCGTTGGGTGCGTGTCCCGCCGCAATCATCTGCGTCTTATCTGTCTTGGGGCTACAGGTCGCCAATCCGCTCCATTGTAAAAGTATGTGACGGGTGATCTTGGAGGAGCGATTTTCTTATCCTTGTCGCCTGTATAGCCATAGAGGCTTCCCACTCCACGCATTGTCACATAGTAGGTGTTGTTTTTATATTCTGCGGTAGCTCGTTCCATAGGACTATGTCCCTGCCAACCGCCGCGTCCATGCCTTCCATCGTAGACATCAATTCCGCCAATGGACTTCAAGTTATTATCTGCGTATTCAAATACATCATTGCCGCAAAAGCCGCCATCAAAGGCCATGATTGAAACCACGATCAATAGTTTGTTTTGCCCAAGAAAAAAAACAGGCTCCTTGATGCCGCAAGTGTTGTCACTCTCCGCCTTGCTTACTTCACTCACTGTTTCTCCCTGTCCTCTGAGGATAAGGAATATATTTTTTTCCGTCTCTTGAGATTGTTGAGATTGGGAGACTGTTCCTATGACAAAATAGTGACTGTGTGCATTCGGCAATTTGTAGATAGCAATTATGAGTTGGGCAATCTTGTAATGTTGCGTGACATAGCTAATCAGAGCCTGCCTCGTTGAGAGAGGGATACCCTTTTCAAAACCAACGCTCAACTTATCTTTATCTGGCCCGAAATCTTGTTCGCTGCTTTGCATCTGCGGATCATAGCGTCTTAATTGTTGACGCTCGTTCGACCTTACATTCGTCCGCCTAATAGCCTGTGCCTGAATATTAGCTGCTGCATTTACTGAACGAGATGTGTGGGCAACGGTTAAAGCTGGAATGAGCAAGAGGAACGATACTAAGAGAATCTGCGTCTTTTTCATTTTCCTTCTCCTTAGTTGGATGGCGCAAGGTGCGCGAATTTTACCAGAGGCAAGCGCCCAACGCCCGGCATCAGCGGCGAGCGCCCACGCAACTGCCGATGAAGGCAACGCTGTGGCGCGAGTCCGCTGCATGCCGTTGTTAGATGCGGCGTTCGCTTTCACCGCGCCGACGACCGCAAATGCCTATTGAACAGCTAATACATACTTAGCAAGCGAACCGATGCGAGCCAGAGTGTCAAGCCGCATACGTTCAGGCAGGTTCTCACCAGATGGTGCTTCGCGCCGGATATAAGCCCCTTGGATTGAGCGGCGAGGCTCGTCGGATGAATTTACCGTATGCCCATGCCAGACAGACCCGTTGAAAACGATGAGCGAGCCTGCCGAACCGCACGCCACAATTTGGTTTTCGTAGTCTGCCCGATGGCCGCGCTTCAACTCGTCTGGAACAGTTGACCAATGGTGTGAGCCCGGAATAAATCGCGTAGCTCCGTTGTCGCGCCGAAACTCATCTACCATAAAGATGAAACCTATCATCATCCACCCTTCGTGGTCGCGCTCGAAGTCCACGTGAAGCGCCTGCGCCTCCGAGCGGGGGCGGACAGTTCTTGCGTGCATCGTACTGAGTCTGAAGGGTTGTTCGATTATACGGCAACACGCTTCTAAGACGGGTTGAGAAGTATATAACTCGTCAAACTCTGAACCTCGATTGACGAAATCTCTGACGCGGGTTGTCGTACTGCCAACTTTCACGTCGTCCGGACTCGCCGACGCTACGGCAGCGTCATACGCCGCCGCCAAATGCGCCAATTTATCAGGAGCAATCGGACCCAGAATAACAACGAAGCCGATATCTCGCAGGTCTTGGAGCGCACTCGCCGGAAGTTGACATCCCGCACCGATTATGTTGAACCAGTCTTGCATAAAAGGAGCATCTAACTATATATTAGACGCGCTAAAGCGAGTGTTATAACACGCCTTTTAGGGAAGATAACACGCACAGGCGTGCGCTTCCCCTCAGTAATTCAATGCTGTCGTGTCTTTATCTTTTCCGGGCGTCTCACTTGAAGCCGGTCGCCAGATCCGCCCCGACAATCTTGACCGTGCCGGTGTTCGGAGGCCCTTCATAGCCTCTGTAAATTTCCATCAGGATGACGGCGATTCTCGGCTCGAACGGACTTTTGACGTAACCCACCATGCCCACGTAGAGAGGGATGCCCTCTTCCGTGTAAGCATAATCGAGGACTGTTTTCTTCCCGTTGCGCTGTGAGTTGAGCTGTAAAGTGAGATGCCCGACGACGCCGTAGATTCGTGCATCCTCTCCGAGACCTTCTTTATTTTTAGTCTTAAAGTCAGCCGTCAGACGGTCGCCTCCGTAAGTGGCGGGAAATGAGAGCAGGCTGGTGGGTCCCTGCGGCTCGATCCCGTACTCTCTCAATTTACTGGAGAACAGCTTCTGGTTTGCCCGCCACATCGTGCTGAACGAATAGGGCTTCCCGGCCTGCTTTTCTTCGTCAATGCTGTCGCCCTGGTGCTCGAACGCCCACAGGACTTTGTCCGTCTTGAGGTCGAGGATGAACAGCTTGGCGAAATAACAGCCGCAGGCTTCATCCACAGGCTCCGTGTAGTAAGCAAAGTTTCCATTCTTCGACCAGCCAATCGGGTAAAAGTTTTCGGTATAAAAACCCTGCCCCGGATATTCTCTCTGATAGCTCTTGAAGACTCTTCTGGCCGTCCTCTGCAAGTTCAATTCGACGGGTCTGTAATAAGCTGCGCCGGTCTTTGCGCCTTGAGCGCGCCCCATAAAACTCGTCATCGCACAGGCCGCAATGAGCAGGAGGACTGAAGAGAGCCTCGTTCTCGAAATCATCCGTTTTGTCTCCTTGAAACATTAAAGTGTTAAATTCAAGTAAAGGTATTCACGCGCCAGTATACTAGAATGAGCATCTCAAAACCGACTGCTTTCTGCTTTTTATAATCTTCAATCCCTTTTGCCAAGCTGGCTGCTACAGACTGGAATGCAGACGCTGCCAGAGTTTAGTATGACTTCCATGATCTCCGTCGCAGAAGCCATTCGCATCATCAGAGAGCAGACCAAGCGGCTCCCCATTGAAAGCATCGCGCTCGCGGATGCCTTCCAGCGCGTGCTGGCCGAAGACGTTGTCGCTGATTCGGATTTGCCGCCCTTTGATCGTGCGCAGATGGACGGCTACGCGGTGCGCTCCTCGGATACAACGAGCGGAAGGGCGTGGCTGCGCGTTGTCGGCGAAGCGGCTGCGGGGCGTGGGTGGCATGATGAAATGAAGGCGGGCGAGGCCGTGCGGATTATGACGGGCGCGCCCGTGCCCGCAGGCGCAGACAGCGTGCAGCAGGTTGAAGTAACGAATGAGATGGACGGCGTGGTTGAGATTACGAAGCCCACGCGACCCGGACAGTTCATCGTCGCGCGCGCCAGCGAGATTAGAGCGGGCGAGACCGTCCTGCGCTCAGGTGAGGAGATTACTGCGGCGCGCATGGCCGCGCTCGCTTCATTCGGCTACGCGTTGGTGAAAGTCGCAAAGCGTCCGCGCGTCGCCGTGCTCGCCACAGGCTCGGAATTGGTCGCGGTCAACGCAGAGCCAGGCAAGGATCAGATACGCGATTCCAACAGCTACTCGCTTGGCGCTTACGCGCAACTCGCCGGAGCCGAGGTCGAACGCTTGCCGCTCGCGGGCGACGATCCCGAATTATTACAGCGTGAGATAGCGCGGACGGCAGCGCGCGTGGACGTGCTCACCCTGTCGGGCGGCGTCTCGATGGGGGTTTACGATTTCACGAAAGCCGCGCTGCTGGCGCTCGACGCGGAGGTCTTTTTCGAGCGCGTCAGTTTGCGTCCGGGCAAGCCGACAGTCTTTGCTCGTCTGGGGCGCACGCTCGTCTTCGGTCTTCCCGGCAATCCCGTCTCGGTCTCCGTGACTTTCAATCTGTTCGCACGAACTGCCCTGCGCGCGATGCAAGGCTGCAAGGATGCAGCGATGATTGAAGAATGGGCTGTGCTCTCGCGCCGGGCGAAGGGAGCAAGGGAGCGCGAGAGCTATCTTCCGGCACGCCTTTTGTCAAACGAAGACGGAACGCTTCTCGCAGAGCCTTTGAAGTGGGGCGGGTCGTCTGACTTTGTCGCTTTCACACAGGCCACCGCGCTCGTGATCGTGCCCGCAGGCATCACTGACATGGACACAGGCGCGAAGGTGCGCGTCGTTCGTCTGGCTGACTCTCTGCACTCTTAACTCTCATGGAAAAAGAGAAAGCGTCGGCAATCGAAGAACAAAAATCCCCCACTGCTTTGCACGAGGAGAGCGAAGCAGGCGACGAATCCGTCAATCGTCCTGACCCTCAATCGAAGACCAGCCGCAGGCGAATCGTCCTTATTTGCTCCGTTATCTTTCTCGTCGCAATGGGCTGCCGACTGCTTTCCTGGCACGATAACCGCTTCGAGGCGCGCAAAGTTCAATCGGCGGTCACGGAAGGCTACAAAGATACTGGCCGAATCTTGCAGCATGGCGGCATCGCGACATTCTTCAACGCAAACTCGCCGCTCAAGGATGCGAATCATCTGGGGCATCCACCCGGCTATTCAATCCTGATCGCGGTTCTCTTCAAAGCATTCGGCGAATCGGACGCTGCGCTTCAGCTTATCCAAATCCTCGCCGATGCTGCCGCCTCGGTCGCCATCTTTCTCATCGCCCTCGCTCTCCTCAATCTCTCGATTGCGACCATCGCAGGATTGCTCATCGCCCTCGCTCCTCAATTCACTTACAACTCGGTGATGCTCCTGCCCGACTCGCTCGCCGTGCTGCCCATCCTGCTCGCGGTTTACTTTCTGATAAAAGCGGTAAAAAAGCGTCCGCGCCTCCTGACCTTCATCATCGCGGGCGCGCTCGTCGGCCTGTCGTGCTGGCTGCGAGCCAACGCGCTGTTGCTTGCGCCATTCATGGCCGCCGCAATTCCTTTGCTGTTTGAGCGAGGCAGGCGTTTGCGCCCGGCGCTGGCGTTTCTCGGCGGCAGCCTGCTTGTCATTCTTCCCCTGACAATCAGGAATTACATCGTCTACGATCATTTCGTTCCCGTCTCGTTGGGCGCAGGACAGACGCTCCTCGAAGGCATCGCTGATTACGACGATGATAAAAGTCTCGGCATTCCCAACACCGACAAGGGTCTGACGAAATGGGAGGCCGAACTTTACAACCGGCCTGACTACTCCGACATGCTTTTCAATCCCGACGGCATCAAGCGCGAGCGGCTGCGCCTTGCTCAGGGCTTTGCGGTGATTCGCTCGCATCCGTTCTGGTTCTTCGGCGTCATGGTCAGGCGCGCAGGCTCTATGCTCAGGCTTGAACGAGTCCGTCTGATCTCGGCTGACCCACCCGTCACGCATTCGCTCGCCTTGCCGGACACGGCGACGCCCGTCTGGTCTAACACTCCGCAGGATTTATTTGCTAACGGGGTTGTCGAATCAAAGTCCATAAAACTTTCGCTCGCTCCAGACGGGCAGATGGTGAACGTCGAGAGCGATGAATCCAGAAACCTGTTGACCTCTGCACCCATCTCAATCGGGGAGCAGACGGACTACGTTCTGAAGCTGCCCGTCAGGATTGAGCGGGGACGGATAATGATGAGCATCACGGGCGCGGGCAACAATCATGAGTACGCTTCGACAATCGTCGAAGAACAGAATTGGAAGTCGGCGGCAGAGCAGCCTTTGAACGTGGTTGAGATTCCGTTCGTCAGTGGCAGCGCAGCTCAGGTGCAAATAATCTTGACCAATGCCGGAGCAAAAGGGGTGATTCCGGTGCTACAAATCGGGCAGGCGCAACTCTTTTCGCTCGGTGCGGCTTCTTTCACCTGGACGCGGATACCGCGCGTGCCGCTGCGCCTCATCCAGAAACTTTTCATCACGGCGGTGATGCTGCCGCTCGCTATCATCGGCCTGGTGCTTTTGATTCGCGGACGCAAGCGCAAGGCGCTCGTTCTCCTGCTCGTCGTTCCCGCATACTATCTCTCAGTCCAGTCGGCGCTGCACACAGAATATCGTTACGTGCTGGCCGTTCATTACTTTCTGTTCGTGCTGGTGGCGGTGACGCTGAACGGCGCGGGAGGCGTAGTGCGAAGAGTCTGGTTGAAGCTGCATAGTTCGCCATCCTGACTACAACTCTGGCACACTCGATTGAACTCTTTTACAATGGCGCGGAAATCTTCTTACTTACAAGAGCCTGAGCATCACACTTGAAGACAACCCAAGCAGATCGTCTGGACGCTTCTTTTGATTCGTCGGCTGAGCGCGAGGCCGCGCCGCTGGCGCACGAGGCTATTCACGACACGGTTGTGCGGATACTAGAACGGCTTCCACGCGGCAAGCTGCTCGATGTTCCGGCGGGCGAAGGGGCGTTAGCCTCGCGCCTGCTGAAAGCGGGATTCGATGTCCGTTGCTGCGATCTTTACCCTGAGATATTTCGTCTCAAAGACGTGGAAATCAAGCGCGGCGATTTGTCCGGTGTGCTGCCCTACGACGAAGGCGAGTTTGCATATGTCTCCTGCGTGGAAGGGCTGGAGCACATCGAAAATCCACAGCAGGCCATCCGTGAGTTCCGGCGCATTCTACAGCCCGGCGGTCATCTCATCACGAGCGTGCCGAACATTCTCAATATAGAAGAACGCGTCAAGTGGCTGCTTCACGGCTACACTTCGCACTTCAAGCCACTCTCGCGCGAAGTCGTCAGCAATCTGCGCAACGTGGTGGGCGAGATGGAAGAGGTCGGATTGCATATCAATGCCATCAGCTATTCCGAGCTGCGCTACACTCTCGAAAAATACGGCTTCGAGATTCAACGGCTCTACCGCGACAAACCCAAAGCGCACCTCTGGGCTTACTGGCCGCTGGTTGCCTTGATTCGCCTGATCTCCCGCCTGACTTCGGAGCGCAAGCGTCGCGAGCGTTGGACAACGGAGCTTCAATCAAAAGAAATCCTGCTCGGTGGAAACACTTTGATTGTTCATGCCGTCAGGCAATAGGTATCGCTATGCCTGCCGCAGTCGCTTTTGCCTTTTACCTTCATTTGATGTCTACTCTGCTTACTGATGAAGCGCCTTTCGCACATGGACAAAGAGGGTCGCGTGAAGATGGTTGACACGAGCGCGAAAGCTGTCACGGCGCGGCGTGCCGTCGCCAGCGCGCGCGTCCTGATGTCGCCGGAAACGGTTGTCGCCATCCGTGAGCATCGCACGCCGAAAGGCGATCCGCTTGAGACGGCGCGGCTGGCCGGAATCATGGCCGCCAAGCGCACAGCCGATTTGATTCCGCTCTGCCACCCGCTCGCCCTGACGCACGTTGATGTCCGGGCAGAGATTCAGGATGCGGGCGTCTTTATCGAAGCCGAAGCTGCCACACAGGCGCAGACCGGCGTCGAAATGGAAGCCCTCACAGCCGCAACAGTCGCTGCGCTCACCGTCTATGACATGTGCAAGGCTGTGGACAAGTCCATGACCATTACGGATATTCAACTGGAAGAGAAGACCGGAGGTAAGTCCGGCGACTATCGAAGGGAAAAGGCAAAAGGTAAAAGTAAAAAGTAAGGAACACGCCGGATGTCCACGCCGTTTATCATTTTGTCTTTCCCCTTTTCCCTTTTGCCTTTACAATGTAAGGCAGAATTTGACCCGATTGAATGGCAAGTTTGAAAGCGGAGTTTTCCAAGATGAGACTGACAAACATTTCCGCGGATGCGCGCCCGCAGGTTCGCACGCTGCTGATCGCCGCCGCAATCACTATCGCGCTCTGGTACATTCCTTTTCTCTCTGTCCTGAGCTATCCCTTCAACATCTTCGTCACGTTCATCCACGAAGGCGGCCATGCGCTGGCCGCACTGCTGACGGGTAACTCCGTCGGCAGTCTGAGCGTGGCCACCGATGGGAGCGGCCTGACCTACACGACGACGGGCGGCATCCTTTCGCAGACAATCGTCTCCAGCGCCGGATATTTGGGTGCGATGGCCTACGGTGCGCTGCTGCTCTTCCTGATTCGCCGTGCGGTTGCCGCCCGCTATGTGTTGATCGGCTCAGCCGCTTTCATTCTCGCGCTGACGCTCTTTTACGGCCTCGGCAGCCTGTTCACGATTGTCGCGGGCATCGGTATCGCGGCTGGACTCGTCGCAATAGCGACTTATGCCAGCCCGCGCGTTGCGACCTTCTTCGTCAGCTTCCTCGCTGTGCAGTCGGTCTTAAACGCCCTGCTCGATCTCAAGACGCTCTTCTTCTATTCGTTCGTGCCCGGCTCGCACTCGGACGCAGGCAATATGGCGAACGCGACAGGTATCCCGGCGCTCTTCTGGTCGGCGATGTGGATCGGTTTGGCGTTTGTGATTCTCTCACTGGCGATGCGCGCCTATGCCAACAGCCGCGAGCGGAAAGCCAATCAACAGGATTTGCCTTTTGAAGAACCGCTGGGAGTTTAAGAATAACTTTGAGCGCAAATGTTGAGAGGCCGCCGGGTGAAGCTGCTAAGACAGCGACAGCACAGGGCGGCCTCGATGTTTTTGAAGAATCCGAAAATGTTTTGACGCTTGGGAGCCTGCCCGTCGGTGCGCGTCTCATCCTGCGCTGCCGCAAGGACTGGCGCGACGCTACTGTTGCAGCCGTCTCTCTCGAAGCGATTACCTTGTCTGTCGGCTCGCCCTCAGGCCACACTTACCGCCTGCGGCGCGCACCCGATTCCCTGCTCTCTCTCGATGGCTCGATTCCCGTTCTTGGCGAAGGCTGCTGGCGCACGCATCGTGTGCGTTATGATCTTCGCTGGTGAAACGCTGGTCTTCACTTGAATTTGATTGCCGTAATTTCCATTTTGATGACAGCCTGACCGCCTTCGATCTTCGCTTTGTCATCACCTCTAAAGCCTGGGATGGCAATCGGAACTTTCGCCGTTCCGTTATTCTCCAGCTCGGCCAACGAGCCTGACGGAATGACTATCTTGGTGCGCTCCTTGATAGGCTTGCCTTCAAAATCCACCACCGCCCCACGCATCTCCAGCCCGCTGATTGTTCGGCCTGTAAAGTTGCGGATGGTCGTGGCGAGGTTCATCTGAACGTCTCCTGAAACGCTGTTGGCGTAATCGGCGATAGGCTCATCCATCTTAATCAAGTCACGGTATTTCTCAAACTCCCCTGACCCGGCACGCAAACCTCCTTCGAGTTTTTGATCCACCGCAAGGCCCGCAGGCTGCGGCTCAGGCCGCGTCTTCAGAAACCAGATCAGGCCGCCGACCAGAAGAATTGCGACAAGCCCAGCGATAATAAAGATGGTGCGCCGAGAACTGTCATCATCTCGCCTGTTTTGTTCATCCGTGATTGCCATAACTCATCCTCAACTTCGGTCGCAGGTCAAATTGAAGGGGCAGTATAGAGTACAACCTTTAGGTTGCGCGTTGGGGAAGGCTCAAGCTAAAGCTTGGACTCTGAACTGTTCCACTATTGCCTTTTCCCTTCTGTCTCCAGTGTTCTGCTTTTCGTTAGACTCTCGGCGGGCTGGAATGTTCCCACAGATTCCCATCGCGGAGAGTTTTACTTTCCCTTAGCTTGGTTGCGCGAGCGTTGAAATTCGACAGCTTCACCAGGCGGGGGCACGCCCCTTTCGACAAGTGAGCCTGTGCCGGTGCGCTGCCGGATGCTGCGCGGCCAGATGATGCGAAAGCGGCTGCCCGCATCCGGCTCGCTTTCCACGCTGATCTCGCCTTCGAGCAGCTCGACTATCTTGCGCGTGATGGCGAGTCCCAAACCCGTCCCACCGTAGGAGCGCGCCAGCCTGTCGTCAACTTGCCTGAATTCGTCGAAGATATAGGTCAACGCCTCGCTGGAAATACCTATGCCTGTGTCGCGAACTTCCAGACACCAATGCTCCCCGTTGAGCGGTGTGGCGCTGATGGTGACGCTCCCGGCGGTCGTGAACTTGACGGCATTGCCGATCAGGTTTGAAAGCACCTGCTGGAGCTTGTGCTTGTCTGTCAGGACGTGGCCGAGTTCTGGCGAAATCTCCGCGTGCAGCTCTATGCGTTTCTCTTTCGTTTCATCAGCATAGTCTTCGACAATCCCCCTGACGATCTCATTGACATCAACGTTTTCCAGATGAAGCGCGGCGCGTCCGGCTTCGAGGCGCGAATAATCGAGCAGGTCGTTGACCAACTCAAGCAAGGAACGCGCGTTGCGCTCCATGCGCGTGACGGCTTCGTTTTGCAGCGCCGCGAGCGGCAACTGGCGGTCGCGCGCGAGAAGCTGGCAGAGGCCGATGATGACGTTTAGAGGCGTTCTCAGTTCGTGCGAGATATTGGAGACGAAAGCCGACTTCAAACGATCATGCTCGCGCAGGCGATCATAGGCGGCGACCAGTTCGTTGTGCTGCCCGACCTCTTCCGTGATGTCGCGAAAGACCGCGACCGCGCCTTCGGGTCTTCCATCTTCGCCCGTCAAGGGCGTGGCGGACATTGCGACAACGCGCTTTTCTCCGTCGGCCTGAACGATTTCAAGCTGCTCGCCGGAGAGATGCTCGCGTCGTTCGAGAGCGCGCCAGAGCGGGTGTTCCTCTGCCGATAGATTCCGGCCATCAAGATTTCTGAACTCCATATCGGCAATCAAGGCTTGCGCCCCGTCGCGGAATTCGGCGGGCGTGCGCCCGATGATTTTCGCGCCCGCAGGGTTGACACGATAGCGTCCCTGCCGGTTGATGATAATAACGCCCTCGTTCATCTGGTTGATGATGCCCTCAAGCTCTGCGGCGCGCGTCCGCTCGGAAGCGAAAGCGGAGGTGGCGAGTTTTTCGGCGCGCACGCGCTTGGAGACTTCCGAGAGAATCAGAATCAAATCGCCGCGTCCGGCGCTGCGCGCGCTCGTCGGCCAGATC
Source organism: Acidobacteriota bacterium (assembly GCA_032160705.1). Taxonomy (GTDB): domain Bacteria; phylum Acidobacteriota; class Blastocatellia; order Pyrinomonadales; family Pyrinomonadaceae; genus QHXM01. Next base: position 10,912 of record JAVHVE010000011.1, read on the forward strand.
ATGACATCCCAGAAGCTGGTCGTCTCAGACACTTCCGCCTCATCACGGTTACGCGCGATGAGATTCAACGGAAGGCCGTAGGTGACGAAAGGCTTGCGCGAGCGGCGCACGTCTTCGACGATGTCGCTCAGGACGGCCAATCCTGCCGCCGCCTCGTACAGCCCGCGCCCTGAGAGAGACGGTGTGTCACGATTGACGGAACGCGCAAAAGTTGAATTGGCGCGGCGAACGATCAGCCGTTCATCCAGCACAGCCAGTCCCAGCGGCAAACCATCCAGGACTTCTTCGATGAAAGCTCCCTGCGTCTGCAATTCGTTGAACTTCGATTCTAACTGCGACGCCATCACATTGAAATTCTGCGCCAGTGCGCCGACTTCATCATCAGTTTCAACCGCCACGCGCTCCTGCAACTGTCCTTCGCCGAGTGTTGAAACGGTCGAAGCCAATTCGCGCAAAGGCTTGGTGAACCGACCGACAGCCCACACGCCGAGCAGGATTGAGGCCAGGAGCGCGAGCGCCCACGTGGCCGTCAGCATGAAGGTGGAGCGGCCTGACGCAGTGTTTTCCGCTACGGGTACACCGACCACCACCGTCCAACCGAATTGCTCGACGCGATTGATAGCGGTCATGCGTGTGGCGCTATCGCTCCACACACTTCTTTCGGCATGTGCCGGGAGATTTAAGCGAGCGGGGAAAGGTGTCTGTGTGGAAGAAGACTTTAACGCCTGCCCTTGCGCGTCGAAGACGGCGATTGCCGTCTGCGGATCGGATGCCGTATCACGACGAAGTCGCGCGTAAAGAGCATCTGCTTCGGCTTGAGGGACAGTATCGGCTCGCGCAACATAGGACGGGTGATCTTCCAACCAGGAATAGAGCGAGCCGACAGCAGCGGTCGTTTCGATGCGTGCGATGGTTGACGCCTGCTCGTCTAAATCCGTGCGATAGTTGTTAAGTTGAATCAGGCTGACGACGAGCAGAGGAAGAGAGAGCACGCCGAGCACCAAAAGTAGTTTGGCGCGCACGCTCCGCAGCAGGGGTAGTTGTCTGCCTGGCCTCATCATCGCTGCCTGTTCTCCGGGAAGTCAGTCCGGCGACGGCGCGGCGGCGGCCAGACGGAAGTGCGTGTCTCGACGGGCGGGCGCAGACTGGCGGCGTAGACAACAATTGCCTGAGCTATCAATTCGTCCACGAAACGGTCAGCGCGCCTCAAGGCGTCGCGCAATTCCCAGAGGTCTCCTTCGGTGGCGCTGATCCCTTCGCGCCACAGAAAATCACCAAAGACCTTACGAAAAATCATCAACTCGCGTGCCACTTCATCAATCAAAGCCCCTTGATGAAAGCGAACCTGCGGGTGCGCGCGCAAGCGCCGTGCGGATTCTATGATCTCTGCATCGGTCGCAAGCTGGTCGAGAATTTGTGCGAGTTCAGAGAGCGCGTCAGGGAAATGGTCTATGAGCTGCTCGTAGGAGAGGATTGCCGGAAGCTCCGTGCGCCTCTCCGCATACATTTCATCCACCCAGGCGCGAATGATTGCTTCTTCCTGCTTTCTGATTAGTGTGGTGAATTGTTGAGGCATGAGGGCAGGTGACAGTTTTCAGTTTTTAGTTTTCAGTTTTCAGTTAAAAGCACAACGAACCTGCGTTTTAACTGAAAACTGAAAACTGACTACTGACTACTGTTTTTGGGTAGTAATCGGCTTAAGAGAGCCTCCAACTGGTCAAAGTCAATGGGTTTGGTGACATAATCGTTGCAGCCTGCGGCCAGGGCGTCGGCGTGGAAATCTGCCGTGTCATGGGCTGAAACCGCGACAATCGGGACATCGCGCAGGTCTGCGTGCTGGCGTATGCGACGCGTGGCGGCCAACCCGTCGAGTTGCGGGAGACTTAAATCCATCAAAATCAGTTGAGGCCGCTCCCGGTGCGCTAACTCGACGGCTTCCTCGCCGTTGATGGCTTCCAGAACGCGATAACCGCTCATCTCCAGCAGGCGTCTCATCATAAAACGGTTGTCTTCAAAATCCTCGACTACCATCACCGTCGGAGGCACGCCGCCGTCCTGTCTATCCATTCCCATTTACCTCATTGTAGAGCCAAAATGGCGATTTCCTACAATTTATTTATAATCGCGCTCTATGCATGACTAGCATACGCTGGCTTTTTTTGCTAAGATGCCGCATCGAAACGCAACACAGCAAGCCGCGCATTTTGGGTACTATTCGTACACGCGGTCTGACCCTGAGAGCATTTAGTGTGCTTGCCGGAGCACCCTGCGGCCAGGGTTTTTGAGCAATATGAAGCCGTTAAAATCGGAGATACAGGATACCGCGACGCTCCAGGAATTGGGGCGCGCATCTGTCCAGATCGTCCACGACTTAAAAAATCAGCTCAATGGTCTCAAACTCTATGCCACGTTTTTACGCAAGCGCATGGAAAAGAGTGAACGCCCGGCGGACGAGCATGAAACGATAGCCAAACTAATCGCGGGATTGGAACGCGCCGCAGCGGATATGACCACGCTTGTCCGTCTTGGTCGCCCTGTTGAGCTGCGTCGCCAGCCGCAGACCGACCTCGTCAAAATCCTGGCGACTCTGGAAAGTGGTAATGGTGAAGGAATCAAAATCGAAGGCAGCGCACATGAACTCGCGGGCGACTTCGACGTAGCGGCTCTCACGGAAGCATTCAAGATCATCACATCGGGCGCGAGCAATCTGCGCCCTGCCGGAGACACTGCGGGCTTGAGCATCCGCTTGCGGCTTGACGAAAATAACCGGCGAGCAATCATCGAGTGGCGCGGCCTGAAAACAAACAACGGCGATGACCCGTTTCATTCCTTTGCCGGGAGCGAGGGCTTACGCCTCTCGCTCGCGGCTAAAATTATTGAAGCGCACGGCGGAGAAACCAGCTACGGCGCAGGGACATTGAGCGCCGAGTTGCCGCTAGGACAGACAATAGAACGGTGAATTAAGAGGAGAAAAAGGTGGAACGTAAAGAGTCACGCATTCTGGTCATTGACGACGAGCCGATGATGGCCGATTCGCTCAAGCAGAATCTGGTCGAAGAGGGATACACGGTCGATACCGCCGCCACCGGGGCTGAAGCAATCGAGTTGTTTGATCGCGGCGCGCATCATCTGGCCATTTGCGACCTGCAACTCCCGGACATGGACGGTCTCGGCGTCTTACGCCACATGAAAGATGTGCGGCCTGAGACTGAAGTCATCGTCGTCACGGGCTACGGGACTGTCGCTCGCGCTGTGGAAGCGACGAAAGCCGGAGCATTCTACTTCGTCGAAAAACCTTTCGACTTCGAGCAGATGCAGCCCCTGGTGGAACGCGCGCTCGAAAGCCGCGAATTGCGAGCCGAAACCAAGATGATGCGCGACCGTCTGGCCACGCGCGCCGAATACTTCAACATCATCGGCGCATCAAAGCAGATGCAGACCATTTATGAGACCATCGAATCGGTCGCAAAATCCGATGCCAACGTCCTGATCGTCGGCGAATCGGGCACGGGCAAAGAACTCATCGCCAATGCCATCCACTACAACTCGCTTCGTTCCAAAAAACCTTTCATCAAAGTCAACTGCGCCGCGCTGCCTAAAGAACTGATTGAATCCGAACTCTTCGGCCACACGAAAGGTGCTTTCACGGGCGCGCACGCGGACAAGGAAGGCTTGGTGCAACACGCTGCGGGCGGCTCCCTGATGCTCGACGAGATTGCCGAGATGCCGGTTGAGCTTCAACCAAAGCTCCTGCGTGTCCTGCAAGAAAGAAGCTATCGCAAGATTGGCTCGGAGAAGACCTACGCTGTAGATTTTCGTCTCATCTGCTCGACGAATCGCCTGCCTGCTGACGCCATTCGTGACGGCTTGCTTCGAGATGATCTCTTCTATCGCATCTCGACCATCACGATTCACGTTCCACCGCTGCGTGAAAGGGCCGAAGACACGCAACTCTTGACCGAGCATTTTTTGAAGATGTACTCGCAAAAGTACGACCGTCCGATTACAAGTGTCTCGCAGGCGGCCTATCAACGTCTCTTCTCGCACTCATGGCCGGGCAACGTTCGTGAGTTGCAAAACGTCATCGAGCGCGCCGTGCTGCTCGCCAAGGGAACGAAGATCGAGCCCGTTGACCTGCCCTTTGATAACGGGTCGCTCCCGGAAGGCGCAGGCCAGGGCGCGGAGTGGGACGTGCCGCCCAACATGACGCTCGAAGACATCGAAAAGCTGGTGATTGAGAAGACGCTGCAACGAACCGGCGGCAACAAGCAGGCGGCGGCCAATCTTCTCGGCATCTATCGCCCGCGTCTCTACAGCAAGATCAGGAAATACAAAATAGATGTCCCGGCGCTCGTGGCAACTTAAAGAAGGAAAAAGGTAAAAGGTAAAAGGTAAAAGTCAGGCGGAGACCACATTAGATTAAAAGTGGTTCTCCGCCTGACTTTTTACTTTTACCTTTTTCCTTTTTCCTTTCTCAGTCTGTTTGATAGGTCGCTACGCTCGTCGGCGTCTCGAAGCAACGCACCTTGTAAATCTTCACGCGCTCATCACCGATGCGCGAAGAGACGCGCTCAAGAATATAGCGGGCGAGGTTTTCGGCGGACGGATTTAGCTCGACATCAAAAGGCGGAAGCTCGTTGATGTTGCGGTGATCCAGATATTGCACGACTTCATCCGCCGCGTCTTTTAGCTCGCCGAAATCAACGAGCAGGCCGATGTTATCAAGCTCGCGCCCGCGCGCGTAGATTTCAATCTTGTAGTTGTGCCCATGCAAATTTTCGCACTTCCCCTTATAGCCGCGCAGTTGGTGCGCGCTGGAGAAGTTGCGTTCGATCATCACTTCAAACATAAGCGGAAGTCTAAAGTCCAAAGTCCAAAGTCGCAAGCCAAGAGTCTCAACGCGCCATCCTGACTTTGGGCTTTGGACTTTGGACTTTCGATTCACCATCAAACATGAGCGCAAGGTCTTCAATGTTTGAAGTCACACGGCACGGCGGCAGGCTTTCGAGAAAGAGTCGCCCGTAGGCTTTCGTTCTGAGCCGTGGGTCGAGCACGGCCAGCACGCCCCGGTCAGTCGTCGCGCGAATCAATCTTCCCAATCCTTGTTTCAAACTGATGATTGCTTGCGGCACGCTGTATTCATAAAAGCTCGAACCGCCTTGATCGTCTATGTAACGCTGGCGGGCGGCAACGACCGGGTCGGAAGGGACGGCGAAGGGGAGCTTGTCTATGATGACGCAGGAGAGTTGCGCGCCGCGCACGTCCACGCCCTGCCAGAAGCTTGAGGTGGCGAAGAGCACAGCGTTCGGCGTCTCACGAAATTTTTCCAGCAACCCGGCTTTCGACGCTGTGCCTTGCAGGAAGCAGGGAAAATCAACTTCACCGGCGACCCTTTCATACAGCGCGTTCATTCCGGCAAAGCTCGTCGAAAGCACGAAGGCTCGTCCCTCTGTCGCGTTCAGGATGTTGATGGTTTCGCGTGCGGCAGCATCCGCGAACTGCGGCGAGCGCGGGTCGGGCAATGGTTTTGGAAGATACAGCACAGCCTGACTTTCATAATCATAGCTCGAAGGCGCAACCAGATCATCAGCTTCCACGAGGCCGAGTCGTTCGCGGATGAATGAGAAATTGCCCGCGCTCGCCAGCGTCGCTGAAGTCAGGACGACGGTTTCGACGCGCTCGAATAGTTTGTCTTGCAGCAAGCTCGACACGTCAATCGGCGAAGCGCGCAGGAAAAGCCCGCGCCCGCGCCGCTCCATCCAGTAGACGAAATGCTTATCATCGCCCGCCACGATAAATTGCAGATCGAAACGAATCTGGCGAATGCGTCGCAGGAGATTTTCGACTTCGAGCGGCTGCTCTGAAAGCGCATCAAGCGTCGTCTCCATCCTTTCGAGCGCGCCGTCCAGACTGAGATAAGCATCGCCCAGCGGCGTCGCTTCAATCTCGCCGTCCGTCCTCTTTCGGGCGAACGTGCCCGGCAGGATTGGCGCACGTCCTTCTTCGCCGCGACCTTCACGAAAACCCATCCAGAAATTGTCGCTAAAGCGCGTCAGGCGCGCGGCGATGCGCGTCAGTTCCCTGTTCACGTCAACGTTCGTCAGGGGAAGTTGCGCGAGGTCGCGCACGAGGTCTTCCATCTGGTAGCTCGAAACCTGCGCTCCGAAATATTCCGCCGCCACGTCTTCGATCTGGTGCGCTTCGTCGAAAATCACAGCCGAGTAATCGGGCAGCACCTGCCCGTACTCGCTATTGCGTAGCGCCAGGTCTGCGAAGAAGAGATGGTGATTGACGATCACGATGTCAGCATCCATCGCTCGCTGCCGCATCCGCGTGATGAAGCAAGCATCGTAGTCAGGACACTTCTGCCCGACGCAGATTTCCGAGCGCGCGTCTATGTGACGCCAGAAGGAGAGATTTTCGGGAAGGCTGGTCAGTTCCGCGCGGTCGCCCGTCTGCGATTCTCTAGCCCACTGGCGCACCTCGTCGAAATAATCCATCTCGTCCAAACCTTCGAGAACGGGTGAATTCTCGGCGCGGCGGATGCGTTGCAGGCAGGCGTAATTCGTGCGCCCCTTCATGTAGGCCGCCGTGAACTTTCGGGGCAGCACTTTTTGGAGAAACGGAATGTCTTTCTCCATCAACTGCTCTTGCAGATTCTTCGTGCCCGTCGAGATGATGACGCGCGAGCCGCGAGCGGTTGCCGCCGCGATTGCCGGGACGAGATAGGCGAGCGTCTTGCCTGTGCCCGTTCCCGCCTCGACAATCAGGTGACGCTTCTCCTCGAACGCGCGCAACACGGCCTCGGCCATCTCGATCTGGCCGGGACGATATTCGTATTCAGGATGCGCCCGCGCGATCAAGCCTTCGGGGCCGAAGATTTCTTCCATATATTGATTGTGGCCGTTGATAGTGCTTTAGAAGACCCAAGCCATGCGCTAGGTTTTCTTGGCATACGTGTAAGTCAGGCAACGCTCCTTTTGAACCGTCTCGCCGTTCTTTTTGACGAGAACTTCGGCGAAGGGGCGTTTCTCCGAGGTGCTGACATTCAGTTCGTATGTATATTCTCCATTTGTAAAAGTGAAAGACTCGATGCCTTTGGCGGAATCTAATTTACTCTTCCCGTCTTTCACAGTTACTGAAGGCTCGCTTGTCGCCCCTTTATAATTGAAGCTCCGATATTCCAACCCGCCCGCCTCTGTCTGCGTCACGTAGATGGTGCGCTGCTCTGTGACCAGGGCGACGCGTGTTCGCTCCAGCCAGCGACACTCATCCAGGTTGCTTTCTGCCGCTTTGCCTTTGCCCATCTGAACTCCATGTATCCAGTAAGCCTCTTCGTCCCGGTAATTGCTTTCCATAATCACGTATCGCTTACTGTTGCCGGGCGCGACATAGGTGGAAAAACATTTCATCATGCCGCAGTCTGGCTCACCTTTCTGGCGGAGCGTGAACTCAGTCTTGTGCGCCGACTGACTCTTCGGGAACATCATCACGCGCACATTGCGAGATTTGCCGACCGGCTTGACTATTGTGATTTCACGACTACCATCACATTGAATCCCGCCACGAACCCACTTCGCTCCGTCATAATAGGCGTTGATTTCCTCATAGGGATATTGCACATCAACGAGAGCCGATACGTCTGAGCGCCCCGCAGAGCTTGTCCCCTGGGAATGCTGCGTCGAAGAAAGCAGCAACGCGCTGACACTGAGAGCTAACCCGATGGCCTTGATGATCGTTTTCATATCAAGCTCCTTCAGCTAAACGTGGCAAATCTTAAAACCGGACAAAGGAGTAAGGGAGCAAGAGGGTGCTTTAGTCCGCGCCCATTGCTTCCGGCTGCGGCGCACTCTGTATCAGACGCCTCGGGTAGAGCGGAAAGCGCGCGCTGAGTTCTGCCACACCCTGGCGCACCTTCCGGCGCACATCTTCGGATTGCGGGTCGTGCAGGACTTCGGCGATGAGACGCCCGATTGTTCGCATGTCGTCTTCGCCCATGCCGCGCGTTGTTAGCGCTGGCGTGCCGATTCTAATACCGGAGGTGACGAAAGGCTTGTTGGTATCGAAGGGAATGGTGTTCTTGTTGACCGTGATATTCGCCGCTTCCAGAGCTTTCTCCGCATCTTTGCCGGTGATGCCTTTGCCTTCCATGAAGACATCAACGAGCATCAGGTGATTGTCCGTTCCGCCGGAGACAATGCGTAGTCCCTGCTCCGCCAGTTCAGCGGAGAGCGCTTTCGCGTTCTTCAGGACGCTTTGCTGGTACTCCTTGAAATCATCCCGCAGTGCCTCGCCGAAGGCGACGGCTTTCGCGGCGATGATGTGAACGAGCGGGCCGCCCTGCACACCCGGAAAGAGTTTACGATTAACTTCCGCCGCGTGCTCCTCGCGGCAGAGAATCAATCCTCCGCGCGGGCCGCGCAAGGTCTTGTGCGTCGTGGTCGTGACGTAATCCGCATGCGGCACGGGCGAAGGATGAAGCCCGGCGGCGACCGGCCCGGCGATGTGCGCGATGTCCGCGAACATGCGTGCGCCAACGCTCCTTGCGATCTCGCCGATGCGCTCGAAGTTGATTGTTCTGGGATATGCGCTTGCGCCGCAGATGATGAGTTTGGGTTTGTGCTCCTCGGCGGTGCGTTGCAATTCGTCGTAGTCAATCTGCTCGGTTTCGCGCGAGACGCCGTAGTCGGCGACCTTGTAGCTAATGCCGGAAAAGTTCATCGGATGGCCATGCGTCAGGTGGCCTCCGTGCGAAAGATTCATTCCCAAAATCTGGTCGCCATAAGAAATCGCCGCGAGATAGACGGCCATGTTCGCCTGCGCGCCACTGTGCGGCTGGACGTTGGCGTGATCTGCCCCGAAGAGTTGTTTGGCGCGGTCAATCGCCGCCTGCTCGACCACGTCTGTCCACTCGCAGCCGCCGTAGTAACGCTTCTTCGGGTAGCCTTCGGCATACTTGTTCGTGAAGACCGAACCCATCGCTTCGAGCACGGCTTCGCTGACGAAGTTTTCGGAAGCAATCAACTCAAGTCCCTCGGCCTGCCGCCTGACCTCGTTATTAATTGCATCGCTGATAAAAGAATCAACTTCCGCCAGTGGCGCATTAAAACGTTCGTTCATCATCTCTCCTTAATGAAAAGTTTAGAGAGTCTGAAGTCTGGAGTCTGGAGTCAAAAGAAAGAAATTGTTTTTGACCAGTTGACTTCAGACTCTTAGACTTCAGACTCCAGACTTTTCTCGATTTGCTTGATCTTTTCCACCCGCGAGGTGTGACGCCCGCCGTCGAAATTCGTCTTGAACCACGCGCGGACAATCTTCGGAATTTCTGCTTGCGGCGTGGTGCGCGCGCCAAGAGCCAGGACGTTGGCGTCGTTGTGCTGGCGGGCGAGGCGGGCGGTCTCTTCCGACCAGGCGACCGCCGCGCGCACACCCCGTACCTTGTTGGCGGCAATCGCCATCCCTGTACCTGAGCCGCAGACGAGCACTCCCTGCTCGGCTTCACCGTGCGCGACGCGCTCGCCGACAAGGCGTGCGTAGTCCGGGTAATCAACGGAATCTTCAGAAACCGTGCCGAGGTCTTCAACCTCAAGGCCGAGTTCGCGCAACAGGGGCTTCAGGCGTTCCTTCTCAGCATAACCTGCATGGTCGCTGGCGAGCGCAATTTTCATAACGGGGCGTCCTTAAGTCCTGAGCTATTGAAAGGCATGCGAGAAGAGGATGGTACATCACGCTCAAGAGAGCCCGCAACCAGAGAGTTGTGACGCCCGGTTGCCTTACCTGCCAGGGCTTTGCGAGAATGAATGGTTGTCAAAATTATCTTTGGTCTGAGGAGAGGCGCACCGCGCGCCGCCGAACTTTATGCGCTGGTCACAATATTTCATCCCGACGCTTCGTGAAGACCCGGCTGACGCCGAAGTCGTGTCGCATCGCCTCTTGCTTCGCGCGGGGCTGGTCAGACAGCTTGCTTCGGGCATCTATTCAATGCTCCCGCTCGCGCAGCGCGTCTCGTTGAAGATTCAGCAAATCCTGCGTGAAGAGATGAACCGCATTGGCGGGCAGGAGTTTTACCTGCCCGCGTTAAACCCGCGAGAGATTTGGGAAGAATCGGGTCGCTGGACCGTGATGGGCGACAACATGTTTCGGCTGAAGGATCGCAAAGGCGCGGATTTATGTCTGGGCATGACGCACGAAGAGGTTTTCACTTCCATCGCGCGAAACGAACTGCGCTCTTACAAGCAACTGCCGCAGGTCTGGTATCAGATTCAGATGAAGTTTCGCGACGAAGCGCGTCCGAAGTCGGGCGTGCTGCGCGTTCGCCAGTTCATGATGAAGGATGCCTACTCGTTTGACGTGGATCAGGCGGGGCTGGACAAGTCTTTTGAGGATCAGCGCGAAGCCTACAAGCGCATCTTTGATCGTTGCGGGTTGAAATACACAATCGTCGAAGCCTCTTCGGGCGCAATGGGCGGCTCGGCTTCCAACGAGTTCATGGTGAAGACGGACGCCGGAGAAGACATGATCGCGACCTGCGAAAATTGCGGCTATGCCGCCAATCTCGAAAAGGCCACGTCGCGCTTGCATGAAATTAAGGACGGCATAGCTTTGCCTGAGACTGTAGAGTTTCCAACGCCGGGCGTTCGCACGATTGAAAATTTGACGACGTTTCCCGGTGGAGCGGCAGCGGATCAGCAGATCAAGACGCTCGTCTACATGTCTGGGGATAAGGGCTGGGGGCATCGACACAATACTTTACCCATACTTGTCCTTCTAAGGGGCGACCATCAGTTGCACGAGACGAAGCTGATGGATGCCTTCGGTGGAGCAGAAGTGCGCCCGGCGCAACCTGAAGAGATACGTGAGTTGTTCGGCACAAGCCCCGGCAGTCTAGGCGCTGTTGGAGCAAAAGAAAAATCCCGTCGCGCAACTGTTGAGTTAGATAGAGGTGAAGTCAAGGAAAAGAGTATTAAGTATCCTGAGTTGAAGATACTCGCTGACCTTGCTCTCAAAGGTCGTCGCAACATGACGACGGGCGCGAACAAGGATGATTACCATATTCGCGGCGTCAACATTTCGCGCGACATTCCTGTGGACAAGTGGGTTGACCTGCGCATTGTCACGTCCGGCGAAGGTTGTCCCGTTTGTGAAAGCGGTACATTGGAAGTCGCCAAGTCGCTGGAGATCGGCCACATCTTCAAGCTCGGCACGAAATATTCGGAATCAATGGGAGCTTCCGTGCTCAATCAAGACGGTAAGGAAGTGCCGATTGTGATGGGCAGCTACGGCATCGGGGTCGAGCGCATTATGGCTTCAGCCATCGAGCTTCATCACGACGCGGACGGTATTATCTGGCCGAAAGCGATTGCGCCTTTCGATGCGATAGTGACCATCACGAATATGAAGCAGGATGAGCTACGCGATGCGGGCGAGCGTCTCTATCACGATCTACAGCGCGCAGGGCTCGACGTGTTGCTCGATGACCGTGAAGAGAGACCGGGCGTCAAGTTCAAAGACGCAGACCTGATCGGTATCCCCTATCGAATCACTGTCGGCAAGAAAACGGCGGACGGCCTGGTCGAACTCTTCGACCGGCGCGCGAAGCAGACAGAGGATGTCAAACTCAAAGATGCGGTCGAGCGCGTGCAGGCGCTGGCGCTCGCAGGATTGTAGCTAAGGAAAGATCGGAACTAAGGCTCATCCGCCGCGCTCGCGGCGCTTGAATTTAGCCCGGCCTTTCAAGGCCGGGGCAAGGTAAGTTGATTGGTAGCGTCGCGTCAGCGACGATTGAACTCATCGAGCAAGACCGATTCAATCGTCGCTGCCGCGACGCGGTAAATAAATTGCTCGTTACGTTCCCGGCCTTGAAAGGCCGGGCTAAACTCAGGTGGCCGCTCACGCGGCTGGAAGAAGCCGAAGATACAAATTCTTCAGTTAAGGATGAAACGCACGAAACTTCATCTGGCTTTTGTCATTCTCTTCTCAATTGCTTCCCACGCAGCGGCGCAGGATGCTTTGCCTGAGCTTGTCCGGCGCATCAAGCCCTCTGTCGTGGCAATCGTCACCTACGATGCCAGAGGTGAGAAGTTGGCGCGCGGCAGCGGCTTCTTTACAGCGCCCGACCGCGTCATCACGAATCGCCACGTTTTGGAAGGTGCGTACAAGGCTGAGATTCACACGATCAACGATCTCGCTTACAACGTCAAGGGTGTGCTGGCGGTAGACGGAGAAGGCGACATTGCGCTCCTTCAGGTTGATATTCCGCCGACGATGACAAGCCCGCTGACGGTCGTTCGCACCTCGCCGCAGGAAGGCGAATCAATCGTCGTCATCGGCAACCCACTGGGGTTGGAAGGCAGCATTTCAAACGGCATCGTCTCAGCCGTGCGCGATATTCCAAACTTCGGACGCATCATCCAGATTACAGCGCCCATCTCGCCGGGCTCTTCGGGGAGCCCTGTCATCAACATGCGCGGCGAAGTGATCGGGGTTGCCACGCTGCAACTCTCAGACGGCCAGAGTCTCAACTTCGCTGTTCCTTCAGACCGCGTCGTGCAGCTTCAAGCCGGGCAGAGCAGAACGCTCGGCGAGTTGGTGGTGGCCACGAGACGCAGCCAGCGAGCGTCGGCTGAAAGGTTCTACATGCAGGGTCTGGGCTTTCTCTCTCGTGACGATTGCGAGAAGGCTTTGCCCTATTTCAAAAAGGCGACCGACTCTGACCCGGAATACGCGGACGCCTGGGCGCAGACGGGTTTCTGTAACGGAATGCTGGGACGCCACGCGGAAGCTCTCAAGGCTTCGCGGCAGGCCATTCGACTGAAACCGGATTCGCCCGAATCTTATCTCAACATCGGCTCGGCCTTCTCTTTTCTCGGACAATTCAAAGATGCGGCGGATGCTTACCGCCAGGCTTTGCGTCTCGATCCAACCAACGCGGACACGCATTTTGCGCTCGGCGTCACCTACGGCAAGCTGGGGCGCACCGAAGACGAGGTGCAATCTTACAAGCAGGCGATTCGCCTGCGCTCAGATTTCGTCGCGGCATATGAAAGACTCGCGCAGGGTCTTTTTCGCCTCAACCGTTTGCCGGAAGCGGTCGCGACTCACAAAGTAATCGTCCAGCTCAAACCCGGCGACGGTGTGGCCTACGACAATCTTGGTGTGGCTTATCTGAAATTGAAACAGTATGCGGATGCCGTGGAGGCTTTCAAGCGGGCGATTCAACTGAAACCGGATTTCGGGCGCGCCTACTACAATCTGGCGCTCGCCTATCTCGCGCTCAACGACCGCGACTCAGCCCTTGAGCAATACAACCTCCTCAAGACCATTGACCCAGACCAGGCGGATAAGCTTTACAACGTTATCAATCCTTGAGCAGTTTTCAGTTTTCGGTTTTTTAGCCCCGTCAGGGGCGCATGAAAATAGCCCAGCACTTGAGTGCTGGGGATAAAGCAGGAAATAAAAATTGAGTCCCGGAGGGACGACTGAAGAAAGCTCGCTCCGATTCAGTCGTCCCTCCGGGACTCAATTATTTTTATCACTCTGTTTCCCAGCACTGAAGTGCTGGGCTATTTTCAACCGCCCCTGACGGGGCTGAAAACTGAAAACCGAAAACTGAAAACTGCTATCACTTCCCCACTTCATTCACCAACACGGTCAGCGCGTTGTCTTGCAGCGTCTTGTTGTTCTGGACTTCGCCGTGCAGGTCGCAGGCGAAGACCGCGTAGGCGATGGGGAGCGCCGTATTGAAAAGCGAGTTGTTGCGGTTGCCGCCCGTGAGGTCTTCGCCGAGCAGGGAGCGGCGCGTGACGCGGCCATCGCCGGGGGTGAACATCGCAATGGTCGCTTCTTGAAGCGAGACGCGGCGGCCTGTCGAAGTGCTGAACCCGCGCGGGCGTGTGAGCGTCAGCCAACGCTGTTTTTTTTGCTCGTAGAGGAGGACGGGTGCGTACAGAGTATCTTCGCAGTCGCCGCCAAAGGCGAAGAGTTGTACGGGCGCGTCTTCAGTCATCACGTCAAGAGCTTCGTGAAAACGTTTGGCGCGATTGAGCACCACAGCAAAGTAGGCGTCGAGGTCTGCGAGCGAGCCGCCGCGAAAGGGGGCGTTGTCGCCGCGCGTGCGACCCCTGACGAAACGCTCGCGATAGTCCGCATTCGTCACTGGCGACCAACCGTAGCGTCGCCAGACCGCCGGGTCGTAAAGGTCTAGCTCGACGGGTTGCAGATTTTCATCCAGAAAGTGTGTGGCCACGCGGTGCGGGAGAAGCTGGAAGACGGAAGGCGCTGTGAAAATGTCTTCGCTGGAGAGCTTGTTGAGAAGCGGAATGCGGCGGCGCAAGCCTTCCGTGACTGAATAACCTTCGATCAGTGTGGCGAAGGCATCCGCCGAGCCTTCGTTCGGCGTGCCGAACATAACTATCCGGTTGATGTGCGCTGCCCCCGCCCAGGTAGGCACAGGCTTAATGCCTTCGGGCGGCAAATCCGCGTCGCCATACATTGCCGCGTATCTCGCGACCAGTCCGCCCATCGAATGCGCCAGGATATTGAAACGCAAGTCCGGGCGATTTAATTTTCGTTTGAGACTTTCGACGCGCTCTATAAAATCGCGCGCCGTCTCGACATTATCGCGCCGCCAGTCGTAAGGCAAAACGTAAAAGGTATCATGGTCGCCATCCGCACCGGGGTTGCTCCAATCCCCCTCGCGGTATCCGCCGTACTCACGAAGAGCAACGAGCAACTCATGGTAGACGTAAACCTCCGGCGCGAGCTTCGCCAGTCGTGCGGTGTCAACGATTTTTCTGGCGACGAGATTATCGCGGTTGCTCGTGAGATTGGGCGAGACGGGCAGACTCAGTCCATCATCCGATGAGCGGAACGCCGAAGGCCAGACCACCTCACCCGTTTCATAATTGACGAGCTGTGAGCCTAAAACTCCGGGGATGACGATCAGCGGTCGTTTGCCTGTGCGCGTGCGCGACTCAGCGAAGATGCGTTCGAGATTCGGCTTGCGCCTCGCGCCGCCGATGCAGCCCGAGAACACTGGCGCGAGTGCGAGGAACAACGCAAGAAAGAGACTGAGAGAAACAGTTGGCAGTTGGCGGTTGGTAGTTGGCAGTAAAGGGCGCGGGGGATTTGGTTTCTGCATACTGCCTATTGCTTTCCGCCTTCCTCTTTAGTCTCTGCTTCCCACTTGCGATTAATCAGGCTGGCGACGAAGCCTGCGCCAAAGCCATTATCAATGTTAACGACCGTCACGTTTGATGCGCACGAATTGAGCATGCCGAGCAAAGCGGCGACGCCACCAAACGATGCGCCGTAGCCAATGCTGGTCGGAACAGCGATGACAGGAACGCTCACCAAACCGCCGACGACACTGGGCAGCGCGCCCTCCATCCCGGCAGCCACCACGACGACGCGCGCCGCACGCAATAACTCGCGTTCACTGAGGATGCGATGAATCCCGGCCACGCCCGCGTCCCAGATGCGCTCCACGCGGTTGCCCATCGCTTCAGCCGTCAACGCCGCCTCTTCCGCCACAGGGATGTCGCTCGTCCCTGCGGTGACGATGGCGATAGGGCCAACGCCCCGCTCAGTTTTGTCTCTCTGAATTCTGATGAGTCGCGCCGACTCGTGCCACTCGGCGTCAGTCGCGACGTTACGCACTTCGCCGAACGTTCCTTCGTCGGTGCGCGTGACCAACACGTTCGGCGATTTCTCGACGAGGCGTTCGACGATCCCTACGACCTGCGCGCGAGTCTTACCCGCTCCGAAGACGACTTCAGGGAAACCCTGCCGCTCAGCCCGCGCATGATCCACACGCGCGTAGCCAATGTCTTCGTAATGAAGATCATTGATGAGACGCGCGGCATCATTTGCCTCCAACTCACCACTCCTAAAGGCGCGCAGCAGTTTTTCTATCTCTCTTAAATCCATTCAATCAAACTGACTTTCAGCTTTCCGAACCGAGCGCGCCATTCTAGCATCCAACTCGACTGCTCTTGAAATGCGATTAAGACAGTGACAAGTGACAAGTGACAGGTGACAAGTTAGAATCTGTTTTATCTTGTCACCTGTCACTTGTCACCTGTCACGGCCTTTATGGAACTGACCGTCGCCATCACGGGAGCGTCCGGCTCCATCTACGCGCATCGCACGCTTCTGCATCTGGCGGCGAGCGGCGCAGTCGAGCGCATCAATCTGATTATGTCTGAATCGGCGAAGACGGTTGCGCGCGTTGAGCTGGGCGTTGATCTGCGTGAAGCCGACGCAAATAAAATCAACGAATGGCTCATGCTTCCTGCCGATTCAAAGCTCGTCCGGCTTCACCGTCTGGACAATCTGGCCGCCACACCCGCTTCGGGCTCGCACGTGCAGGCGGGCATGATCGTCATCCCCTGCTCAATGGGAACATTGGGCGCGATTGCATCGGGAGCGTGCACGAACCTGATCCACCGTGCAGCGGACGTGACCTTGAAGGAAGGACGTAAATTAGTGCTCGTGCCGCGCGAGACGCCTTACAATGCGATTCATCTTGAGAACATGCTCAGGCTGGCGCACGCCGGAGCACGCATCCTTCCGGCCAGCCCTGCCTTCTATCATCGTCCGCAAACAATCGAGGAGATGGTAGATCATCTGGTCTTTCGCATCCTGGATCAATTCGGCGTGCCGCATTCGCAGGTGAGCCGTTGGAAAGGAGAGGGCGGTGGGCAGTAGACAGTTGGTCACCACTGCAAACAATGTTCGCACGACGCTCGAAATGATTAAGATCGAGCATACGCTGTTTGCCCTGCCATTCGCTTTTCTCGGCGCGGTGCTGGCGGCGGGAGGGTTGCCGACTATTCAGCAACTCATCTGGATTACGCTGGCGATGGTCGGCGCGCGCTCCTGCGCGATGGCTTTCAATCGCATCGCGGACAGAGAGATTGACGCGCGCAACCCGCGCACAAAGGAAAGAGCGATTCCATCGGGCGCGCTCTCCGTCAGTTTCGTCTGGGCGTTTACCGTTCTTTCGGCGGCGATTTTTTTCATTGCAGCAGCCATGCTCAATCGTTTGACGCTCATTCTTGCGCCCGTGGCTCTCTGTAGCATTCTGCTTTACTCGTACACGAAACGCTGGACGATGTTGTCGCATCTGGTGCTCGGCTGGTGTCTGGCGATTGCTCCGGCGGGCGCGTGGATTGCCGTGCGTGGCACGCTCAACCAATCCGTTCCCCTTCTGCTGTCGCTTGTCGTTATGCTGTGGACTGCCGGATTTGACGTGCTGTATGCCTGCCAGGATTACGATTTCGACCGCCGGGCGGGTCTGCATTCGATTCCCCGCAGACTCGGCATCGCGCGCTCACTCTGGATTTCGAGACTGTTCCACGCACAAGCGTTTGCGACGCTCGTTGCGCTATACTTGGTGACGCATCTGGGTGTGCTGGCGCTCGTCGGCGTCTGTTTGACCGGCGCGCTGCTCGTTTATCAGCACACGCTCGTGCGCGCAGACGATCTCAGGCGATTGAACGCCGCGTTCTTTACGACCAACGCTTTTGTTAGCCTGATTCTGTTTGCGACTTTCGGCGGCGCGGTACTCTTCAAATTTATTTGAGAGTTCATGCACTGAAAAAGAAAGGCAAAGATATGAGCACCACACTCACACCCGTTGAACAAAGCGCCGACGCGCTCGTGCTTCACTTCAGCCCCCTTCTGAAGAAGCTCGGCGAAGACGGGTTCTTTGAATTCTGCATGCTCAACAAAGATTTGCGAATCGAACTCACCAGCGCAGGAGACCTCATCATCATGTCGCCAACGGGAGGAAAGACGGGAATCCGCAACTTTGAATTAACAGGTAGCTTTTGGACATGGACGAAGAAAGACGGAACGGGCAAAGGCTTTGACTCTTCAACCTTGTTCACGCTGCCGAACGGCGCGAAGCGCTCGCCCGATCTGGCATGGGTACGTAACGAGCGTTGGAATCAACTTAGCGAGAAAGAGCAGGAGCAGTTTCCCCCGCTCTGCCCGGATTTTGTGGTGGAACTGCGCTCGCCATCGGACACAATCAGAGCTTTGCAGGATAAGATGCGGGAATATATGGAAAACGGCGCACAACTCGGCTGGCTGATTGATCCGTTTGAAAAGAAAGTTTACGTCTATCGCCCGCACTCTGCTATCGAAGTCTTAGATAATCCTCAAGCCATTTCAGGTGAGCCCCTGCTGCGTGGCTTCATGCTTGACGTGCAAGCATTATGGGAGTGACCCGAACTTAATTTTTACAAAACAATAAATCATGAACTTTTCACACGACCCGAATCTTAATGACATCGCGCTGAAAGTTGAGCGTGGCGAGCGTCTGACGTTCGACGACGGATTGAATCTTTACGCGACCGACGACCTGCCCGCGCTGGCGAAGTTGGCCAATACCGTCAGGCGTCGGCTACACGGGCGCACGACCTATTTCAACGTCAATCGCCATTTCAATCCGACCAACGTCTGCTATGCCGACTGCAAGTTCTGCGGCTTCTTTCGCACGCCGCGCGCGGCAGATGCTTACACGCACAACATCGAGGAGAGCCTCCGCATTGCGGGTGAAGCGGTCAAAGAAGGCGCAACCGAGCTGCACATCGTCGGCGGGTTGAATACCAAACTGCCGTTCAGCTATTTCACGGATTTGCTTTCCTCGCTCAAGCGCGAATACCCGCAGATCCACCTGAAAGCCTGGACGATGGTTGAGCTTGACCATTTCGCACATTTCTACAAAATGACGGACGAAGAGGTTATCGAGCGATTGAAAGAGGCCGGGATGGATTCATGTCCGGGCGGCGGCGCGGAGATTTTCCGCGAGCCGACGCGTTCGATAATCTGCGCCCACAAGACGAACGGGGAGCGCTGGCTGGAGCTTTCCGGCAAAGTCCACGCAATGGGCTTGAAGACTAACGCGACGATGCTTTACGGCCACATCGAATCAATCGAAGACCGCGTTGACCATCTGGTCAGGCTGCGCGAGCAGCAGGACAAATCGAGCGGCTTTCAATGTTTCATCCCGCTTGCCTTTTATCCTCCGGGCACGCAACTCTCGCACCTGCCGGGGCCATCGGGCGTGGATTCCCTGAAGACCATCGCCGTCTCGCGCCTGATGCTCGACAATTTCCCGCACATCAAAGCCTACTGGGTGATGCTCGGCAAACAACTGGCGCAGGTCGCGCTCCACTACGGCGCAAACGACCTTGACGGCACGATCACCGAAGGCGGCGAGTTGACGGAAAGCTATTCGGTCGAAGCGAACAACGAAGTGAAGATAAGCAAGCAGGAGATCATTGCACTTATCGAAGACGCAGGGTTTGAGGCCGTTGAGCGAGACACTCTTTACAATAAGGTCGGGCAAGAGGCGGTAACAATGTAAGCAAGACGAATTTGACGGAAATCATCTAGCGAGATGCACAGCGAATACAAACTCGATTACAGAATATCAAAACCAAACCGCTTCATAGCGCAATCGTCTCCTAAACTTTTTAATATGACAACTACAACTGAGACACGCACCATTAGCGTCGCGCATTCTCCAGATTCCGACGATGCGTTCATGTTCTACGCGCTCGCCACGAATAAGCTGGACACAGGCGATATTCGATTCACGCATGTCCTGAAAGATATTCAGAGCTTAAACGAAATGGCAATGCGTGGGGTTTACGATGTCACGGCCATCAGCTTTCATGCTTACGCCTACATCGCAGACAAGTATGCGCTCCTGCCGCACGGGGCGAGCATCGGAGACAACTACGGCCCCATTGTGGTCTCACGCGAGCCACACGCTGCCGCCGATGTGTCGAAGTTGAAGATTGCAGTTCCGGGAGAGCTGACGAGCGCATTCCTCGCCCTGCGGATTTTTAACTCAGAGTTCGCCTATGAGGTCGTGCCCTTCGACAAAATCATCGAAGCCGTACAGGCAGGGCGCTGCGACGCTGGACTCCTGATTCACGAAGGGCAGCTTTTTTACGAGAAGATGGGTCTCCACAAGGTCATTGATCTGGGCGAGTGGTGGCACGAGCGCACGAGTCTTCCGCTGCCGATGGGCGGAAACGCCATCCGGCGCGACCTCGGACAAGAGACGATGCAAAGGGTCTCGCAATTTTTACGGGAGAGTATCCGCTACTCTCTTGAGCATCGAGATGATGCCCTTCGATATGCCATGCAATTTGCCCGCGACATGGATACGGAGACGGCTGACCGCTTCGTGGCGATGTGGGTCAATGAGCTGACGCTCGACTACACGGAGCGCGGACGCGCCGCTGTTCGTCGCTTACTCGACGAAGGTTATGAGCGTGGTCTCATTCCGCATCGCGCTCAGGTTGATTTCATCGAGTAGAGGCTTGAGTAAACACAGAACACCGGCGACGGCTAACACATCCACGTAACCGTCGCCGGTGCCTTTAGCAGCGATTGAACCCCTTTAGCTCGCTGCTGCCAAACTGCTGGGGTGAGTTCTGTATAATCCTTCGGCTTCGAGCACGCCAATGACATCTTCGGCGCAAAGCGCGATATGACCGAGCGTCTCTGCTAATCTCCATCCGACCACAGCCGCGCGTGCCAGTTCCATCAGAGGCCGCGCCGTCCCGACAATTATCCGGCAATTGACCGTGCGCGGGTACGGATCGCCCACAGGTGTGTAATGCCCGCTTTCAACGATGCGGCAAAGCACATGCTGCGCGGCGCGGCTCAGCTTTTCGATATTCTTAAGAAACAGTGTGCCTGCGCCAACCGCCGCGAATAATCCGCAACGAGTGATGGGTGGGAGCGCGACGCCGCCCGCCGTTCCGCCCAGAAGGAACGACGTGCGGTCGCCGCGCTCATCATCGGCAAGGTGCTGGCCGTCAAGCTCCTCCCACAGGCCTGACGTCTCGTCCATCCCGTGCAGCAACGAAGCCGCTCGACGTTGCATTTGCGCTCGCGCGCTGTAAAGATTCACGGGAAGATGCGCCCTCACCAATCGCCGATATGAGGACTTAAGCTGTATGAGATCGCTTCTCCGATCAATCAAGGTAAAGCCTACTTTTTGTGACTGCGGCGAGGCAGTGCCCCCTTGCGATAAGAACGAAGACCCTCACCTACATCGGAGTGTGCCTGTCTGAATCAATCGTCCGCTCTGCGTCATCCTTCTCCCTTAACAACACCCGTGCCAGTCGCTGAACATTTGCAGATAAACACTCCAGAGCCCGTTAAATCAGACTATTCTGCAATCGAAGGTGTCGGCCCTTGAGCATCGGGGCGCAAGAATTCTTGCGCTCCATGCACGGCCTAGAGGCGCAGTATCAGGCTTATCCTATGTTTTTTCTGAACTTAAGAGGCAGGCAGAATTTTTTGCAGGGATGCAAAAAATTTTACGCCTTAATCTTCTTCGGCGATTAAGTTTATGTCTGGATGGTTGAGGATAAGTTTACGCAGCTTGTAATTGAACGTCTGGCGGCTCAAACCCAGCAATTCGGCGGCTCGCGTGACGTTCCCATTGTGGCGTGCCATGGCTTCGACGAGCAGTTGTCTTTCAACGTCGAGCATGATCTCTTTGAAATTGACCGGCTGGCTGAAATCCGGCTGAACGCGCACGGGTGAAGACGGAGTGACGGATTGCAGGATTTCAGGCGAGAGCGATTCGGCTTCCACTGCTTTGCCGTCTTCAGCGAAGACCACGCTCCGCTCAATCTCGTTGCGAAGCTGGCGGACGTTGCCCGGCCATGAATATCTGGTCAGATAGCCTACCGCTTCAGGAGTAATACCTGCCAGTTGACGGTGATGTCGCCGGCACATCTTCTCGAAATAATAAGAGGCCAGGGGCGGGATGTCTTCCGGGCGCACGCGAAGTGGCGGCACTTTGATAACGAAGGTATTGAGGCGATAGAAAAGGTCTTCGCGGAAGCGCCCTTCGCGCACGTCCTGTTCAAGATCACGATTGGTGGCGGCGATGACGCGCACATTAACTTTGCGCGGCGCATCACCGAGCGGCATGATCTCGCCCTCCTGTAGAAAGCGCAGGAGCTTCGGTTGTAAGTCAGGAGCCAGATCGCCAATCTCGTCCAGGAACAGCGTGCCGCCTTCTGCTGCGCGAATGATGCCGCGCTGGTCGTTGACCGCCCCGGTGAACGTCCCGCGCTTATGCCCGAACAACTGACTTTCGAGCAACTCGCGCGGAGCAGCCGAGCAATTAAACGGCAGGAAAATCTTGTCGCGCCGCTGTCCCTCATCGTGCAGGTTGCGAGCAATCAGTTCTTTGCCCGTCCCCGTCTCGCCCATAACAAGCACGGTCGCGTCGGAATCCTTCAGGCGCTCCATCCGTCCCAGCACATCGCGCATCGCAAAGCTGGTGGCGATGATGCTGGGGAACGTGCCCGTCACGCCCGGCAAGACCACGTAGTTGAAGTGGCGCGCACGCCGCCCCCACTCGATAGCAATCTTATAATGCTCGCGCGCCAGGCGCTGCTCGTTCATCTCCTGGTATGAGCGCCCCAGGCAGTAATAGGCGCGCACCAGATTGGCGGCGTCGCCAAGAGGCTCTAAAATTTCGCGTGCGCGGTTTAAGAGTGTGGCTGAGCGTGGGAGATCGTTTTGAAAGTAGGCGCGCGAGCCCGACGCGAGCATGAGCAGGCCGCGCAGGTGTGCGGGGAAAGAATCGAGAGAGTGGACGTCGTAAGGAGCGAGCGCTTCGTCCGCCTCCATGTGGCGCTCCATATCTTCGTAAACTTCCGCGAGCGCGACGCGCGCCTGTACCATGCGTGCGCTTGAATTCTCAACCGTGCTTCTTTCGATCAGGTCGAGCAGAAGTTTTTCGGCGCTCGCTAGATCGCCTCGCGCCATGTAGGCTTGAGCGCGGACAAAAAGGTCTTTGAAAGCTATTTGGGTGGCTGTAATCTGCATCGGACTACCGGGTCGGAAGTTTTGCTCACAGACGCTGAGGCCGGATAGCACTTTAGACAGAGGGAGTATAGCATAATTGCCCGGCGCGGACGATAGACTTTGGACGATGGGCAAGAGGCTGCGACAGGCTGATGTTTATCGCTCTCTTCATCATCAAAACGCTGGCAACATCTGGTAAAATCGGAGCATCTGAATGATTTGCGGTATTCCGCGAGGTAATTGTTACTGTTTGCCTCGATCCCTCAAACACGGTAGTTCACAAAACATGGAAACGAACTTTATGAAACGCTTCTTCTTTTATCTTTCCGCGCTGGCAGCGCTCGTTCTCTTCTCCGGGGCAGCGCCCTCGCACAGGGCACAAGCTCAGGTCGCGACTGCTTCTTCCGGTCAGCCCGCGCCTGTGGATGTCAACAAGATTATCAGCGCGTTATCGGCAAAAGAGACGGAGTTTCGCCGGGCGCTCAACCTGTACGCTTTCAAGCGTGATGCGGTTATTCAGGTCATCGGCATGGGTGGGCAAATCGCCGGCGAGTATCATCGCGTGTCGAACTTTACGTTCGACGATAATGGCAACCGCTTCGAAAAGATCGTCTTTTTTCCGATGCCGACCTTTGGCGGCGTCACCGCAGAAGATATAGAAGACTTAAGCGGTGTCAACCCGTTTGCGCTCGAAGCATCCAATATCAACAGGTACAACTTTACCTATGTCGGCAAGGAACGGATAGATGAGCTTGACCTGTACATCTTCGACGTTGCGCCGAAAGTGATACCCGATCCGAAAACCAAGGAACGCCTCTTCGTGGGGCGCATCTGGGTGGACGACCACGACCTGCAAATCGTCAAGTCGCATGGCAAGGGTGTGCCGGAGACCAAGATCAACAAGTTTCCCAAGGTCGAGACTTACCGCGAGCAGATTGATGGCCGCTACTGGTTTCCGACCTACAGCTACGCCGACGAAGAACTGGTCTATGGCAGCGGCGAAGTCATGCACATCCGCATGCGCGTGAAGTACACAGACTTCAAACAAGGCCACGCCGATGTCAAAATCATCGAAGTTGATGGCGATGAGATAGAAGATTCGCCATCAACCAAGCCGACGCCAAAGCCTGCGCCGTCGAATCAACCTGTGGTGACACCGCCGTCATCCGCGCCCTCAAAGACTCAGCTCACCGGCGGTGTACTCAACGACAAAGCCATCGAGATGCCAAAGCCCGTCTATCCTGAGGCAGCTAAACAGGCGGGCGTCAGCGGTGTTGTCAAAGTACAGGTGACAATTGACGAAGAAGGCAATGTGGTTGAGGCTGAGGCCATAGACGGCCCCAAAGAACTGCGCGAGGCGGCTGTCGCGGCGGCACGTAAGGCGCGCTTT
Source organism: Acidobacteriota bacterium (assembly GCA_032160705.1). Taxonomy (GTDB): domain Bacteria; phylum Acidobacteriota; class Blastocatellia; order Pyrinomonadales; family Pyrinomonadaceae; genus QHXM01. Next base: position 35,159 of record JAVHVE010000011.1, read on the forward strand.
GAGCCGGTTCGTCTTCACGGTCAAAACATCAAGGTCAAGGGCGTGCTCACGTATAGGTTTGAAAAATGAGAGCCCCGGAGTGACAGTTCATTACTGTCGAATCGAGAGAACTGAGGCGAAAGACATCTGTCCACTAATCCACACGAAACGACACGAAAGAGAGCAAAAGAAATAAATCTTTTTCGTGTCGTTTCGTGTGGATTAGTGGATTATCTTTTCAACCTGATTCTCATCGCCATCAAGTAGATTCCTTAACGCCTAACACCTCTGCGATGCTCGCGTGAACGCTCTTAATCAAGTGTTCCACATCCTCGTCGGTTGAAAGGGCGGTCGTTTCGACTGGCGGCAGGATAACCATTTCGATTGTTCCAGGTCGTGCCTCTCCCGTTCCCTTGCCCATCAACACATCCGTATTCCTGATGGCCACCGGCACAACCGGCACACCGGCTTCCACAGCCATATAGAACCCGCCCTTCTTGAATGGCAGCAGCTCACCCCTCCCGGCGCGCTTGCCTTCGGCGAAGACGGCATACGAGATGCCCGAACGCAGCCTCTCGGTCGCCTCCCGCATCGTCTGAATCGCACGCTCGCGGTTGCTGCGATCAATCGCCATCACGTTGACGTAGCCCATGCCGTAGCCGAGAACGGGAACGCGCAGCAACTCTTTTTTAGCCACCAGACCGATGCGCCGCCCCGTGTAGCAGAAAATTGTCGCCGTATCCAGATATGATCTGTGGTTCGCGATGAAGACATAGGGCTGCGCCGGATCGAGATTTTCCCTGCCCTTCACCTCGACTTTCATCCCGCTCAGCCGCAGCCAGTTGCGCCCGCCCCAGAGCGCAAACGGATAGACCCAGTGACGCCGCCGCGCCGCCCAGGAGATGAGGATGGCGGGCGTCCCCAAAACGAGCAGCAGCGTGCCTGCTACCATCAGCGACCACCAGTAGCGAAGCCTGCGGCTAAGGCGCGGCGCGCGCCCTGTGTTAGACTCGACGGCGCGCACGTTCTTGATCGCGTTTCTCTCGTCAATCAATTCGCTCGAAGGATTTTCGGAATGCTCCGTCATCGGTTTGCATTAAGGCTCGCCACGAAAACACATAAAAACGCTGAAGGAGGAATGCTGAACGCGGAAGTAAAAACTGTTCATCGTTCCGCGTTTCGCGTTCATAGTTTCCCCGCATCTTTGTGGCTGCTTCTCCTGTTTGCCTTCATCTTCCATCCCGCCTCGGCTCGCGCCCAACTGCAAAGCGTGGCGATTCCCAGTCCGCGCTCCGTCCTCGGTTTTACGCCCGGCGATGATCGCAAGATCGCCGACTGGAAGCAGATTTCAAACTACTTCGCGCAACTTGATCGCGCGAGCGACCGCATACACGTTCAGACTCTCGGCGAGACGACGCTCAAGCGTCCTTTCATCGTCGCCTTTATCAGTGCGCCTGAGAATATACGCAATCTGGCAAAGCTCAAAGAGATTCAACGAAAGTTGGCCGACCCGCGCCTGGTTCAAACGGAAGCCGAGCGTGATCGCCTGCTCCGCGACGGCAAGACCATCGTTGTCATCTCCTGCTCGATTCACTCAAACGAGATTGTCGCCTCTCAGATGTCCATGCAACTGGCCTATGAGATGGCGACCGCCAATGATGCGGAGACGCGCGAAACTTTGCAGAACACAATCCTGCTGCTCATTCCGTCGGCCAACCCCGACGGAATAGACATCGTCGCCAACTGGTATCATAAGACTCTCGGCACGCCGTTCGAAGGTACTGACCCGCCCGAACTTTATCATCATTACGCAGGCCACGACGACAACCGCGACTGGTTCATGATGAACCTGCAAGAAACGAAACTGGTCACGCGGCTCTTCTGGAAAGAATGGTTTCCACAGATTGTTTACGACATACACCAGCAGGGGACGGAGGGCTCGCGCTTTTTCATTCCGCCTTTCTACGACCCGCCAAACCCGAACATCGCTCCCGTCCTGCTTCGTCAGGTCGGCTTGCTCGGACACAAAATAGCGGCAGACCTTCAGGCCGCAGGTTACAAGGGAGTCATCACCAACGCGGTCTATGACACATGGTGGCACGGCGGTTTTCGTACTGCGCCCTATTATCACAACGCAATCGGCATCCTCTCCGAAGCCGCGAGCGCCAAACTGATGACGCCTTTGAGCATCACGCGCGAGCAATTGATGAAAGCGACTTCACGCGGGATGCCGTCGGCGCTTCTCTCAGCGACGAACTTTCCAGACCCCTGGCCGGGCGGCCTGTGGCGACCGCGCAACATTATGAACATGGAGCTGACGGCCTCGCGCTCCGTTCTCTCAATGGCGGCGAAATATCGGTCTGACTATCTGCACCAATTTTATGAACTGGGAAGAAAGAGCGTTGACTCAAGGCTGGCGGCGGAAGAATTTCTCGCCTACCTGATTCCGGCAGGACAGGGAAACGACGAAGCAATCTCCAAACTGACGGGTGCGCTCATCGAGCAGGGCGTCGAAGTTCACAGGCTCGAACGAGAGCTGCACGGGATGACGGCAACTCAAATGCTCACGACTTCCGGCGGGAAGCGCCGCGTCGAGTTGATTAACCCGTCAGCGAATCTGGAAGAGATTCCGGCGGGCAGTTACATAGTCTTTCTCAACCAGCCGTTCAGGGCGAACGTGAAATCTTTGTTTGAGCTGCAAGTTTATCCAGACCGCCTGACGCCGCAGGGCGAAGCCGAGCGTCCCTACGATGTCGCGGGCTGGACGCTGCCTTTGCAAATGGGCATCGAGACAAAGGTGGTCACGCGGCTGCGCGAGGCTGTTGACGAAAGACGGCTGACGCTGATTCGTGATGAAGCGGAGGTGCGCCGCGATTTTGGTCTCGCGGAGCGACGTGAGAACGCGTCTCCTATCGCCAACCCGCTCAGTCGTCCCCGCAGGCTCGCCGTTTACAAAGGCTGGGCTGACAACATGGACGAAGGCTGGACGCGCTACGTCTTTGACACATTCAACCTGCCTTACGACAGTTTGCGTGATGTGGATATGAGGCGCGCAGGTTTGCGCGCGAGATACGACGTGATCGTCCTCCCGTCGCAACGCATGAAAGAGATTGTTGAAGGCAACCAGCCGCGCAGCTATCCAATGGAATTGACGGGCGGCATCACGGAGGCGGGCGTTGAGAATTTACGTCGCTTCGTCGAAGAAGGCGGGACGCTCATCTGCTTTGGCGCTTCGACGGAGTTGGCAATCAAGCGTTTCAATCTGCCTTTGCGCAACGTTCTGGAAAATTTGAAATCGTCTGTCTTCTACTGCCCCGGCTCGATTCTGGGGCTGGAGGTGGATACCAATCACCCAGTGGCGCGTGGGCTGCCGCGCGACGTGAACGCCTACTTCATCAACAGCGCGGCTTTCGAGGTCATAGACCCGCAGCGCGTTCGCATCATCGCCCGTTACAGTTCGGAATATCTGCTGCGCTCCGGCTGGCTGCTCGGCGAAGATAAAATCAAAGGCAAAGTTGCGCTCGCGGAAGTCTCGCTTGGGCATGGCCGCATCGTCCTCTTCGGTTTCCGCCCACAGCACAGGGGACAGACGTGGGGCACGTTTCCTTTCATCTTCAATTCGATAGCTCTTGAAGATTGAATTTGTAGGGGCAGGGACAAGCCCTGCCCCTACAGATATTGCTTTTACCTTTTTACTTTTCCCCTTTTCAGAGTTATCTTTAGTCGTCCGATTCTCTCCCTCCGTTGTTGAATAAGCATCTTTTTATCGTTACGCGCATCAAACATGCGCCGTGACCGCCTCGCGCGCGCGGAAGTCCAAACCCTTAGGAACTTACAGGCTATGAGAAAGATCACCACCGTTTCCCTGCTCCTCTCCCTTTTGCTGACCATCGCTCTCTGCGTGCAGGCGCAGACGCGCCAGCGCCGCGTCGGGCAGACCACCGCAAGCGCACCGCAGCCTGAAGCGCAGCCTCAACCAGCACCGTCAACTCAGAAGCGGCCAGTGCTGCAAGGCGGGACGACCATTTCGTCCGGCAACCGGATACCTCAAACGCAATCTTCACCACAGCCGCAAACAAGCGATGACCCGGAAGAGGTCGGCGAGGGTGACGTGGTGCGCGTCAACACCACGCTCGTCACTATCCCCGTCAGCGTCATGGATCGCAACGGCAGATTCATCCCTGACCTGCGCCAGCAGGAGTTTCGTATCTACGAGGACGGCGTCGAACACGAAGTCGCTTATTTTGCTTCTGTCGAAAGACCTTTCACGCTCGCTCTCGTCCTGGATACCAGCGCCTCGACGCGCTTTCGGCTTGATGAGATTCAGGACGCGGCCATCGCTTTCGTCAACCAACTGCGCTCGGACGACCGCGTGCTCATCGTCTCCTTCGACGAAGAGGTGCGGGTGCTGGCCGAAGCGACGAATAACCGCAACGTGCTGCGCGACGCGATTCGCCGCACGCGCACCGGCGGGAACACAAAGCTCTACGACGCGGTTGATCTGGTCATCAACCAGCGGCTCAACCGCGAGCAGGGACGCAAGGCCATCGTTCTCTTCACGGATGGCGTTGACACGGCCAGCAATCACGCGAGCTATCAAAGCAACATCCGCGATGCGGAAGAACTGGATGCCTTGATCTATCCTGTTCAGTACGACACTTACAGCGACGTGAACGCCGGTGGCGGCAGTGGCGGCGGCACGTCCTGGCCATCGTCGAGGCGCTATCCGCGCTCTGCCACCGACATCCTGGGTGATATTCTCGGCGGAGTCATGAGCGGAGGTGGCAGAGGCGGCAGAGGCGGCGGCAATCGCGGCCCTGTCATCTTCGGCGGCGGTAACACCGGCGGCAGCCCTGAAGAATACAGGCGGGCGAGCGCTTATCTCAACGATCTCGCCTACAAGACCGGCGCGCGTCTCTTTCGCGCCGACACCACGCGCGACCTGACGCAATCCTTCGCGTTCATCGCCGAAGAACTGCGCCGCCAGTACAGTCTCGGCTACTACCCGAAGACGACGGCGCAAGCTGGCACTCGCCGCCAGATCAAAGTGCGCGTCATGCGACCCGACCTCGTCGTGCGCGCCCGCGACAGCTACATCGCAGGCTCTGCGTCCGGGAGCACAACCGCGCAGGGCAACACGCAGCAATCCAAACCCGAACTCAAAAAACGCCAGCTTGCCGGGACAAGATAAACCAGTTAGGGAATAATTGGTGTACCGAGCAACTAAGCTCCTGTGAAATGAACTGAGGTGTGAGCCCAAAGCGTGATTATGTGAACCAGGTTAAGATACCACGCAGATTTGACGTATTATCTTAACCTGGTTCACATAATCAGTAGTTGGGCCTAACACGATGAACGGACGTTGTCTACTTATCTGTGCCTGGCTCGTAGCTTCGGCTTGCGCTTGTGGGCAAACGTCTCAAGCGCCGTCGGAGCGGTCCCAGCAGCCCATGCCAAGCCAGATGAAGTTTCGTTGTGAAGGCAAGACACGTTGTTCCGAGATGTCGTCGTGTGAAGAAGCCACCTTCTACATCCAGAATTGTCCTGGAACAGAAATGGACGGCGACGGGGATGGAGTCCCTTGTGAATCTCAGTGGTGTGGTCACTAGACCCAACCAGCGGTTCAAGCCGACCGGCCACGCCTGGGCGTTGGGCTGATTCGCGTTTTGGTTTTGACCAAATAATCTTGAGTAAATGTAGCGTCGCTCCGCGTTGTCAGCTACGCTGAATGAGAGTCACGTTGAAGAGCGCACGTTGAATCGCTCCGGTCGCGCACAGGAAGCTATTTGAGTGGTTTCAATCATGGGCAGCCCAACATCTCATTCAACCCGCCGCCTCGATAGCATTCCTTCCATCACTCTTTGTTTTCTTAAATCTAAGCCTGAACGCCGAGCGCAGCCGCAATTTCGTTGATGGTCGCAACTTCCGTTTTGCTGACCTGCGCTCCGCCAAAGCCGAAGATGCCGCCTTCTTTGGCAGCTCCGGCGACCCTTTGAGCCACGCCCAGCAGCCAACGCTTATAATCGTCGGCCTCTTCCGCGCTCACTTTCGTTTGCAGCAGCCCCGCCACCTCCTGACAATTAGCAAGCGCCCGCCCTTTAACGTCGCTGACTGAGATTTTTTCCGTCTGGCCGTACTCGTTGTCTTCGGCGTTGGCGATGATGTTTGCGACGACCTCGCTAATCAAAGAATCTTTGGCGGCACGCTGCTCACTTTCAGAGATAGCATCGGCCACCGCCTTCATCTCCTGGATATAGCCGTCCTCGTCGCTCGGAGCCGCTCCGGCGATTGCATAGCTCACCAGCATTGGAGCTTTGAGCAAGGTTCGCCATTCTTCCGCCGTGAACTTCTCTTTGACACCCATCGTTCGTTTCCTCCCTGCCCTTGATTCTTCTTAAACCACAGTCCCGTCCGGGATGACGGCGTTCTTCGGCACGATAATAATCCGGTCGCGGATGTAGTAGCTGCTGTTGTCGCCGTCGGCATTCTCGACTCCGCTGTCGTTAACGAGGCGCACGTTTGCGCCGATGCGCGTGTTCTTGTCTACGATGGCGCGGCGAATGATTGTATTTTCGCCGATGCCGATGCGCGGAATGCCTGCATCAATTTCGGAACGCATTTCCTCGATTGACTGGTAATAATCCGAGCCCATCAAAATCGAGCTTTCGATGCGCGCGCCCGCTTCAATCCGGCTGCGTAAGCCCACAATTGAACGCAGCACGCTCGCGCTGTTGATGATGCACCCTTCGCTGATAATCGAATTGCGGACTTCGCAATTGTGAACCTTCGACGGCGGCAAGTAGCGCGAACGTGTGTAGATGGGAGCATCGGCGTTGAAGAGATTGAATTTGGGCATCGGCGAGGTCAGGTCAATGTTGGCTTCGTAGAACGCGCTGATCGTTCCGATGTCTTCCCAGTAGCCGTCGAACATGAAAGCCTGCACGTTGCGCGTATGAATGGCCTCAGGGATGATGTTGCGCCCGAAATCAAAAGCCGTCGGGTCGTGCGCGAGCAATTCTTCGAGCAGGTCATACTTGAAGACGTAAATCCCCATCGAAGCCAGAAAGGGGCGCGCCTGCGCTTCGTCTGCGCTCAAGCCCAGACTGGTCGTATCAACTCTCATCTCTTCCAGCGCATCGCCCTTTGGCTTCTCCTTAAACTCGATGATGCGCCCGCTCGCGTCCGTCTTGAGCAGTCCGAATTCTTCGGCCTCCTTCGCCGAACAGGGGATGACCGAGACGGTCACATCAGCGTCCGCTTCATAATGGCGCGTCAGGAAAAGGCGATAGTCCATGCTGTAGAGATGATCGCCGGAAAGAATCAGGAGCGTGTCTATGCCCCAATCGCGGATGTGCGGCAAGACCTGGCGCACGGCGTCCGCCGTTCCCTGAAACCATTGCGGGCTTTCCGGCGTCTGCTCGGCGGCCAGTATTTCGACAAAGCCGTCGGAAAACTGCGAGAAGCGATAGGTGCGCGCGATGTGGCGATTGAGCGAAGCGGAATTGTACTGTGTCAGGACAAAAATTTTGACGACATCCGAGTTGATGCAGTTCGAGATCGGAATATCCACGAGCCGGTATTTGCCGCCGAGCGGCACGGCGGGTTTTGATCGCTGCTCCGTCAGTGGAAACAGCCGCGACCCCGCGCCGCCGCCGAGAATCACCGCCAGCAGGTTGCGTTTGACAGCCATGCTCTCTCTTTGACCGCCTACTTTGAATGGATGATATGACTTTAGCGGAGCATAGACGCAAACGCGGGTCAGGAGCAAGGGTCAGGAGACAGAATACAGAAGACAGGGGTCAGAAGAAAAAGAAAAATCTGTAGCAGTGGTTCTCTGCGCTTTCATTCTGACTTCTGACTCCTGTATTCTGTATTCTGCTTTTTGTCCTTTAGCTTTGCTCCCCAGCACTCATCACCCTTTCACCGGGAGGTCGGTATGTTTTGGCGACGTCTCCTTGCTTCCTGTGCCCTCATTGTTCTGTTGCTCGCATCTATTGGAGCACAAACGCCGGAAGATCAATCCGCGTCGGATCAACTTGAGAGACAACAGAAAGCGCTTGAGCTGAAGAAGGAGCTGGAGCGCAAGACCTTCGCGCTGCTCGACGAGATTATCAATAGTGCGGCGACGCTGAAGCTCCCGGAGAATCGCGCGCTCGTTCTGTCTAGCGCGGCTGATCTCATCTGGACGCGAGATGAAAAGCGCGCCCGCTCACTCTTCAAAGATGCGCTCAACAATCTCAACTCAATCGCGATTAAATTCGACCCCAAGATGTCAGAGGAACAGCGCAGATCGTACCAGATGGTTGCGCAGCAGCGTAAAGAGATTCTGCAAATGATCGCCCGGCGAGATGCTGACCTGGCTCTGGAAAGCTTGCGCGCATCACGCGCGCAGGTTTTCTCAGCAGGCGCGGCAGGCAAAGGTTCGCAGCAGGCTAGTGAAGACTTGCGGCTGGAACAGAGCTTAGCGATTCAAATAGCAGCCAACGATCCGAAGCGCGCTTTTCAAATGGCCGAAGACAGTCTCTCCAAAGGTATCTCTTTTGAGTTGCTCCATCTGCTGACACGTCTCAACGATAAAGACACGGAACTGGCCGGACGCTTCACCGACGACATCGTCAACAAGCTGCGCTCCGAGAATCTGGCGACCAATCAGGAGGCCGCGTGGTTTGCCGCGGTGCTTTTGCGCACGGGCATCCAGACGGAAGACGACGGCGTTTTCTCCGGCTTGAGTTTTGCCGGCGGCGGGAGGATGCAGTTCAAGCTGAATGAAGCTCAACTGCGCGATCTTTTGGAGATGGTCACCACGGCTGCGCTGGGCGCAACGCCAAACCCTTCGCTCTTCACTTTCCTTCCCGCGCTCATGCCGGAGATCGAGAAACGCATGCCGGAGCGCGCCCCCGCCTTGCGTCGCCGGATAGCAGAGTCCGTGCGCGCAATTGACCCGCAGGAGCGAATGTATTTCGAGTATCAGGAGCTGACGCAGCGCGGGACAATCGAGGCGCTGCTGGAAGCGGCGGCGAAAGCTCCCGACAAAGCCCGCCTGATGCTTTATGAACAGGCTGCATGGAAGGCTTTGAACAAGGGAGACGCCGAGCGAGCGCGGCAGATTGTCAACGACCACATAACTGATACGCCAACCCGCGACCGCATGCTTGAAAATTTCGACCGCATGTCGCTCTGGAGCGCGATGCGCAAAGATAAACTGGACGAAGTGCGGCAGAAATTGGCGCGCCTCAAGTCGAAGGAGGAACGAGCAAGCATCCTCATCCAACTGGCCTGGGGCGCAACGGTCAAAAAAGATCGCAAGCTTGCTTTAGAGCTATTGGACGAAGCGCTCCCGTTCATTAACTTCAAACCCAAGAACGATAGCCAGCTCCATCTCCTGCTACAGGTCGTGAGAATTTATGCTCTCGTCGAACCTGCCAGGGCGTTCGAGATGATCGAATCTTTGGTTGACCAGGCTAACGACCTTTTGTCGGCGGCGTCCGTGTTGAGCGGATTCTTCCTGCCAAGTGGGATTTTTAGAAAAGGCGAGATGGTGCTGCCGCCCGGCTACTCGAACGTCAGCATGCGTTTTCGCCAGTTCGGTAAGGAACTCGCCGCGCTCGCCCTTTTTAACTTCGAGCGCACGAAAGCCGCCGCAGACAAGCTGCAACGCAACGAAGCGCGCATCATGGCGCGTCTCTTCATCGCTCAGGGCGTCCTCTCAGAACAACTCGGCTCCGGCGTCGCTCTTTACGAAAGCGGCATGGCGGTAGGCTATTAACAAGGCAAAAGGAAAAAGGTAAAAGGTAAAAGTGAGGCGGAGAACCACTATTAATTTAAATGTGGTTTTCAGCCTGCCTTTTTCCTTTTACCTTTTTCCTTTTGCCTTCTTCAGTATGCTGCGGTTGTGGCGGTTGGACGCGCGCCCGCAGCTTCCTGCGCGATCTTGACGCCGACGCTTGCGCCGATGCGGGTCGCTCCGGCTTCGACCATCTTGCGTGCATCTTCTAAACCTTTGACGCCGCCGGAGGCTTTCACACCCAGTTCCGAGCCGACGGCTTGCCGCATCAAAGCAATATCGGCAACGGTCGCGCCGCCTTTGGCAAAGCCTGTGGAAGTCTTGACGAAATCTGCGCCCGCGCGTTTGGCCGCAAGCGAGGCGCGCACCTTTTCTTCATCCGTCAAGAGCGCCGTCTCGATAATCACTTTGCACACGACATCGTACTCGTGCGCGACTTCGACGACCGCGCGGATGTCGTGCTCGACGGCGCAGTCGTCTCCGCTCTTGAGCGCGCCGATGTTGATGACCATATCAACTTCGCGTGCCCCGTCAAAGATTGCCCGCCGCGCTTCGTAGGCTTTCACGTCCGCAAGCGTCGCTCCGAGCGGGAAACCGATGACCGTGCAGACGGGAACGTCCGTGCCGCGCAGATGACAAGCCGACGCCCGTACCCAGGTCGGGTTGACGCAGACTGAGGCGAAATGAAACTGCGCGGCCTCTTCGCACAATTGCCTGATGTCATCTTCGGTCGCTTCAGGTTTCAGGAGAGTGTGGTCAATCAAGCTCGCCCAATCTCTGGCCGAGCCCGTCTGCCCGAGCACCAGCCCGATGCGCGCCGCGCCCGCGTCCACAATCCTGTGCATCCGCTCCGGGCAGCGATTGAAACACTCGTTCGTGCAGCCGCACATAGCAGCCTGCCCGTCCGTATCACCGTTCAGGCGAGCCACGATGACATCCGTAATCTGCTCAACGAGGTGTTCAAGATCGCCGTTATTTGAATATGGCATTTTTCTCAAATCCCATGGCTTGAAGCTATCAGGTGTATTCTGGAGCGAATCGCTCGTTTATTTTAGCATGAATAGCACTGCGAGGATTAAGCGCCAGAGATACTCTAAGAGGCATACTGGCGTTCGATGGCCGTAATCTTGGCGACGCGCTTGCGGTGACGGTCTTCGCTGATTTCTGTGGAGAGCCATGCCTGGACGATCTCGCGCATCTCGGCACTCGTGATCGTAAGGCTTCCGAGCGTGAGGACGTTGGCGTCGTTGTGCTGGCGTGAGTTTTTGGCGACCGCGACAGAGTAGCAGGCGGCGGCGCGCACACCCGGAACTTTGTTGGCGGTCATGCAGGAGCCCACACCTGCGCCGTCAATGATAATGCCGACATCTGCGTGCGTCTCTGCGACGGCGCGTGCGACCGCGTGGGCGAAGTCCGGGTAATCAACCGCATCTTCGGAGTTCGTGCCGTAATCGTGAACGCGGTGGCCGAGTGACTCAAGGAGAGTTTTTAATTCTTCCTTCATTTGGAAGCCGCCGTGATCCGCTCCGACGGCAACCATCTTGCTCTGGCGCGAGCCGCGACGTGGGACGCGGCGCACCAGCTCGATGCGCCGCTCGCGCACGATGTCTGCGGCGAGTGGGGTCAGGCGCGCTCCTTCAGCGATTCTGAGTCGCGCGCCCTCTTCCAACCCGCGCACATCGTCTTCCGTAATCACGCGCTTGGAAGATTCATCGCGCGCAAACTCCGGCCCCGTCTCGTCGCCAGCACGCGGCTCAGGCGCGATATTGATGAACCTGCTTTGCGGCTGCGTTTCTGGAGGGGTTACGGTTGAGCGTGGACTATCCTGTGGCGCATCTTCTTCCGGCAAAGCGTTCTCCAACACATCGCGCACTAGCGCGCGCACCCTGTCTCGTGTCTCGTCATCAACTGGCATACGTCCTATCGCCTACGATCAGAAGTCCAAAATTAAAAACTCATACTCCCCATTATCAACCGTCTTGTTGTGATCCAGGTCTCTGAATATGACCAGGTAGAGATCATCTTTTTGACTCGTCACGCTCTGCTCGGCACCATCGGATAGGATAGACGAGACAAAGATGGTGCTCAGGCTGTCCGAGATGGGTTTCAGCCGTTCCTCATCGTAAACGTAATGCGCATCGTCATCCAGCATGAGAGTAGCCGAGCCTGCTCTGGTATCGGCCATTGCTTTGTAGGGATTGAAGAATGATTCCGCCTCAATATCCAGTTTCTCACCCCTCTTGAGTTTGTCGAAGAGACTTTTGTTAGTCGAGGCGGCCACCAACAAGGGCGCGTCATCTTTGACGCGCGGCACTCTAATCTCGAACGGCGTGTGGCTCATCGCCACTCTGGTGCTATACGAATCCACTTTGAACAGGCCGTTGGCTTTCCCATCCTGCCAGACCTCCAGCCCCAACCAGGGCGTGCGCAAATAGTCAGTAGGTGCTCTGGTCTCCGTCGGCTTCACGTTCGCAGTTGCGCTCGTGTTCACAGCCATGTTTGAAGAGTACGCAGAGGAACTGGCCGACGGCGTTTTCTTATTAAGCAGAACCACTGCCAGAATACCGCCGCCGACGACTATCAACAACAAAGCTGCCAGCAAATACTTCGAGCTGTTGTTGGCGCGCGCCCGTTGCGCCTGCTGCAAGTAGTGGGGCAGCACTTCAGTTGGCGGGGGCTGGGCCGTTAAGACATCTGTGGGCGGCGGATTGGTCAGGCGCGCAGGAATGTGCTGCGTAGCACCCGGGTCATAAGAAGCCGAGAGCAGCGCACCATCGGCCAGGCAAAACGTTATAGAGTCATCGGCATAGGTGCGATTACACGTGGGGCATTGTTTCATCAAGATTCTCCGCTTGATTATTCACCTTAACGTTGAATCAATAGAACAATCCAACCCGAGCCGCTAGAAATTGTTAAGCGGCGCGCAAATCAAGAAGCCTGCCGGCATATGCCGTCACCTTGTTCTCTCTGACGGTGAAATCCACGCGGCCAAGATAGATGCCGCTCTTGCCGACCTGGAAGATGACTGTGTTGCCGCCGCCGGGCTGTTTGGCGATAACGGGCTGTCGCATGAAAGTATGCGTGTGCCCGCTTGCGATGAAATCGATGCCGTCAACCTGCGCGGCGACCTGGCTGTCTCCGACCTCGTCCGATTTCGGGGTCGGATAGTAGCCCAGATGCGAAGCGCAGACGACCATCGCGCAACGCTCCTTCTCGCGCAGGACGCGCACAGCGCCCAGCGAGACCTTGACGGGATCGTAATACTTGAGGCCTTTGAAACTCTCCGGCGGGTTCAAGCCTTCTAATTTGACACCGAGGCCGAAGACGCCGACGCGCACACCACCAATCTCGCGCACAACGTAAGGCTTGACGCGGTTCTCAATCGCAGTTCCGCGCACGTCGTAATTGGCCGAGACGAACTCGAACTTTGCGTACTTCATCGCATCGGCCAGCGCCTCAAGGCCGTTATCGAAATCGTGATTGCCGAGCGTGACGATGTCGTAGCCGATGGCCGTCATCGCTTTGTATTCGACCACGCCCCGGTAGAGATTGAAATACGGCGTGCCCTGAAACGCATCGCCCGCGTCTATCAGCAGAGTGTTCGGGTTTTCGGCTCTGATGCGTTTGACGAGCGTGGCGCGCCTCGCCACTCCGCCTTTGCCCGCGTTGCGGTCGTTGGCCGGAAGCGGATCAATCTGCGAGTGCACATCGTTTGTATGCAGAATCGTAATCAGCGTCTCGTCTTTGCCCGGTTGAAGCAGCGGGGCGGCAAACTCAGGAAGAGAGCGTGTGGAGCTGAAGAAAGGTTGTGCTGAGAGAGTGAAGGTCGCGCCGCCGATGAGCGATGCGCCCAAAAATTTTCGTCTCGTAATCATTGCGGCTCGTCCTCCGTCTTCGTCTCTGCTCCGGGCTTATCGTAACGGAAACGCCCGTCAAGCGTTGCTTTGATCGTGCGTCCAGCCGCCGTCTCAGCTTTGACGTAATCGAGCACGGCATCTCGCATCGTGATTCCCAGCGGGCGAACGTTTTTGGCTTCCTGCAACACACTGTAATCGCCGCCGCGCTTCACCAGATAATCAATCGTCACGATGGTGTAAGTGGCCTGTGGGTTAATCTCACTCTCTCCAGCGCCGCTGCTGCCGAGTTTGACGGAGACTACTTCGCTCTCCTTCTTCTCATTTGTCCGGTACATGATGCGCGCACCCGATTGCGCGTCGCGATGACTGACGACGATGTTGAGGAAGCGTCGCAACTGCTCTCCCGTGAGATCGAGCGCGACGAGAGCATTTTCAAAAGGGAGAAGCTGGTAAATATCGTTGGCCGACAAAGTCCCTTCCGTAATCTCGTTTTTGCGCAGACCGCCGCTGTTGGTGATGGCGAGCAAAACAGGCTTTCCGAGCTTGACCTCAGCACGCGCGCGCAAAGCATCGGCGACGAAATTGCCGAGCGAGCCCGCGCCCATCCCGCCTTTTTTCAACTCGCCCACGAGCTTTCCAATCGGCGCATCCAGTTCATGCACCTTCGCGCTGTAAGGCGCGAGAATGGCATCCACCGCCGGATCGTTTGGAATGCTCTCATCAATTGCGCTCTCCGTTGCCTTGACGCGCAAATCGAGCACGGCAGGCGCAGCAGGAGGCGTCTGCGGAGTCGGGCGAACAGTCGCGCCGCCCTGCTGCGCCTGGGCGACGGGAGCAAGCAAACAGAAAAGAACCGCCGCCATGCCGCCAGCAAATCTAGTCGCGTATCTCACTCTTGTTCCTTTCTTAAAACAGTTGGCAGTTAGCAGTGGGCAGTGGGCAGTTAAAGACAAAAGCTCTGGCACTGCTCGTCGGCTGTTCTTACTGCCAACTGCCTACTGCCTGCTGCCAACTGTTTCAACATTGACCTCTGGAGAGAGCTTGAATAGTATGTCGCACCAGGCGGCGCGCAGGCAAACGCCAACGCGATTCATTCGATCAACTGATTTTTCACCAATGGAGGCCATCTTGTCTACTTCTACCGCACAGGCTTTTTCAGAGTTCAGCAATCCCAACCTTGAGCCGCTCTTCACCGCCGAACAGATTCAA
>JAVHVE010000012.1:0-101501 GCA_032160705.1 Acidobacteriota bacterium
TCTAGGTATTAAAGATGGAGCGTCATCCCGCTTCTGCTTTGCTTTCACCACACTAAAGATTTATGCTCTCAATTGATTCGCTACAATCGAGCGCCATAACCAATGCGATTTCGGTTTTCCCCGCCGAAGTCGCGGGCACTAATTTGAGGAGGTATATCATGGGATTCAACGGCTCGTACACGGCGCAGCAGTTCAACCTGAGCGCCCTCAACGGCATTTCGGATCAAACCCTTGAGATGCACTTCAAGCTTTACGAAGGCTACGTCAAGGAAACCAACAAGCTGACAGAGAAAATCTCGGAATTTCTGAGAGATGGCAAGGTGGATCAGGAAGAGATGCCCGCTTATTCGGAGCTGACCAGGCGGCTCGGCTTTGAGTACAACGGGATGGTGCTGCACGAATACTATTTCGGCAATATGAAACGAGGCGGCGCGGGCGACCCCGACAAAACCACAAATTTTTACAAAGCGGCGGAAGCGTCTTTCGGCAGCTACGACATCTGGAAAGCGGATTTCGTCTCGGTTGGCAAGATGCGCGGCGTCGGCTGGGCGATCTGCTATGAGAACCCGTCGAACGGGCGACTCTCTAATCACTGGATCACGCTGCACGAGACGGGCAATGTTTCGGGTTTTAACCCTGCGCTCGTGATGGATGTCTGGGAGCACGCATTTCTGCTCGACTACAAACCTGCGGAGCGCCCGAAGTACATCGAAGCATTCTTCTCAAACATTGACTGGAACGCCGTCGAAGCGCGCCTGAAGACCGGCACGGCGGCGAAAGAACAAAAGGCATAAAGCAGGAGACAGAAGACAGGAGACAGTAGACAGAAGAAAAGAAAAGCTGTTGATGTGGTCTCAGCCTTATCATTCTGACTTCTGACTTCTGACTCCTGTATTCTGTCTTCTGCTTTTCGCTGCCTTTACCTGAAGGAGCATGGATTGTTATGAATATGAGACGGAATCTGCTTCCGCTGATGGTCGTCCTCGTGATGACTGCCATTATTTTCGCTGCTTGCGCTTCTGATGACAACGCGAACAGGAATACGACGACGACGACAAATGTGACGCCGCCTGCAACGCCGACGCCTGCCGCGCAGAATCTAACGGTGACGGAACGCCCGCAGAAGATCAAAGATCAGATGGCCGCGCGCGGCGAGCAGGATCAGGCAAGCCCTGCGCTTCGCTTCGTTGAGCCGCGCGAGGGCGCGACCATCAACGGCTCAACCGTCAACGTCAAGCTCACCCTCGGCGGAGACCTCAAGGGCTACAAGCCCGGCAAAGACCCTGCGACCGGCATGGGCAATCACATTCACGTCATTCTCGACAATCAGCCCTACGAGGCTTACTACAGTCTCGACCAGCCCTTTGAATTGCGTAACGTCACCGAGGGCAAACACACCCTTCGCATCTTCGCTTCGCGACCCTGGCACGAGAGCTACAAGAACGCCGGGTCGTTCCAGATGGTCACTTTCACAGTCAAAGGCGGCGGCAATGCCTCAAAGCCGACGACGACCAACGGCGGGCAGGTGATGAGCAGCAACATGAACACAAGCGTCAATACCCACCCGACGATGCCTGCCAATTCAAACGCCGCCGCGCCACCGCGCGAAGGTAAAGACATGGCTTCAAGTACGGCGAGCGACGTTGACGCTCGCAGGCCGCTGCTGACCTACAGCCGACCGAAGGGAGAGTACAAGGGCGGGGACGCCGAAGCGATTATGATTGACTTCTGGATCGCGAATGCGAAGTTGCAGGGTGATGGCGGCGAGTATCGCGTGCGTTATTCCGTAGATGGTGGTGAGGCGAAATTCCTGGACAAGTGGGAACCCATCTGGCTGAAAGGCTGGACTGCGGGCAAGCACACCGTCAAACTCGAACTCGTGGACAAGGACGGAAAGCCGGTTGCCAACGGCGACTACAACTCGACCTCGCGCGAGATAACAGTCACGCCATAATCTTGTAGGGGCAGGGACAAGCCCTGCCCCTACAAAAGTACACGGATTAAATTCCACGCCGCGCGCCATGCGAAGTTATCCTAGTCACAGGCAGTCAGTGATTTTTGCTTTCGCGGTTACCGCGTTCGGTTGGTTGCTCTCCTTTCAGACCGTTGCGGCGCAAACTCCTCCTCAAAAAACGCCGACGCGCGAGCCGTTCGGTTCGAGCCTCAAGCGAGCGGGAGCGGAGAGCGCCGCGCGAGAAGCGACTGAGAGCAAACAGCCGCAGGCAATAGCTGACGATTTGCCCCAGCCGGAAGAGACGATCAAGGTGGACACGCTGCTGGTCAACCTGGATGTCGTGGTCACGGACGAAACGGAATCGCGTTTTATCACCGGACTCAAGCCGGAAGATTTCGTGATTGTCGAAGACAATGTTTCGCAACAACTCGCCACGCTCACGCTCGGCGATGATGCCGAGCATCTTCCGCGTTCCATCGTCCTCATCTTCGATTGGAGCAGCAGCCAGATGCCTTACCTCGAAGAGAGCGTCAAGGCTGCGAAGACACTGGTTGACCAGCTTGCCAAAACCGACAAAATGGCAATCGTCACCGACAGCGTCTTTCTGATGGTTGATTTCACGAATGATAAAAAGCGGCTCAAATCTTCGCTCGACGCGCTCTTGAAGCAGATGAAAAACGGATGGCACGGGCGAAGCAAGCAGTTCAGCGCGCTGCTGGCCACGCTCCGCGAGTTGATCGGCGTGGAAACGCGCCGCCCCATTATCATCTTTCAAACCGACGGGGACGAAGCTCGCGACCTGCAAGACCCACCGGGCGCTCGCGCTACAGCAACGGGCGCTTACTCCATGTCTGACATCTACCGGGAAGTGGAAAAATCGCGCGTCAAGATTTATACGGTCATCCCCGGCGAAAAATTGTTCGGGTTCACCGATGAGGAATTGGCCGCGCGCTCGCGCCGGATGATAGAGAGAAGAATAGATAAATGGTACGACCTTGCTCGAGCCGAGCGTCCCGCCCAGATACCGAGAGTTCCAGATAATGTGATTAAGATAATGATGACTAAGTATGCCTATGAACAGGAGGCCGCCGCTCGCGTGGCCGAATTGTCAGGCGGGTGGACTGAATTTCTGGATACGCCGCAGCGAGCCTCGGCAATCTACGGGCGCATCCTCGCAGACATCAACAATCATTACATCATCGGCTACTACCCGACCAACAAGCAGCGCGACGGCCAGCTCAGACAGGTGCGAATCAGTGTGCGCCATCATCCCGAATACAAAGTTCACGGTCGGCAAAGCTACTACGCCACGCCTCGTTGATGCGCTCCTTTCTCTTCTCTCTCTTTACCGTCTAACTATTGACTTATCCTCCGAACTGAAATAAATAGACGCTGATTCTCCTGGAATGCGTTCCTTGCAAGATTCTTCTGTCAGAAAAGCTTGATCGCAAAGCGATAGACGAGAGCGAGCCCCGCAGCCGCTCATGATTCAAACCTTAAAACCCATGTCACTTGTGTGATGAGCGGAGGGCACAAGATACACTCTCTCGTCTACAGGTAAGAAAGGCATCAGCGATGAACTCGACCCCCCGAAGAAAAGCTCTTGTGATTTTAGCCGCTCTAACTCTGACGCTGCTCGCGATTCAATTAGTCCTGGCGCAGCAGCGTTCTTTGCTCAATGCCACACCACCGACACCTCCGCCGCTGCCCAACCCCGTGCTCTACTTCATCGGACAGGAGCCCTACACGGCGAACGGTAAACAATGGATGCGCTACAAGTTTGCCATTGAAAATTTCTCAGCCTACCCGGACGAGCTTTTCGCCGCCGCGCCTGAATTGCCGCCCTGCGGGAAAAATACGAAAGCTTCAAGAACCTGGGTGGACATCTACGACCAGGGTGGTAAGCGGCTCTACGGATTCTGCGCGCTCGGAAAAAACACTGGCCTGAACGAGATATGGTTCGCCCTTGAGCAAGATGTCATTCCTCCAAGCTGGGTCTACGTCGAATTTAACGACCGGAAAACGAGTACCAAGTACAAATCCAATCTGGCCGACACTACGAATTGAGAGACGCGAGGAGACCGGAGACGCGACGATTAAGAATAAACCGCTTAATCGCCGCGTCGCCGCATCTCCCGGTCTCAGCCTCCGTTCTTCTCCGCGCTTGACCGGCAGCCGTGCGGGCAGGCAAGATTCATATGCTATGTTTTGCCGCAATTTCGCCGCGCAACTCCCCGCGCGCGTTCCATCTCTCAAACGGAAAATCTTTTTCCCGTTTCTGCTGGCTCTCCTGCTCTACGGCGGCGCGAGCCTGACGGTTCTGGCGCAAACTATCGAACGCGAACTGAACGCCACCGAGAAGGTCACAATCAAGAATCGCAACGGTCGGGTTATCATCACGGCCTCAGACGAGCAGCGCAACGTCTTTCTGAAAGCTGCTTCGCCGGGCGAGCCTGTCGCCGAAACGGATGTTGTCTCGACAGTCGATGGAAGCTCTGTCGAGATAGATGTGCGTGCGCGGCGCGAACAGGATCGCATTGACCTGACCGTGCGCGTGCCTTCGCGCGCGCGTGTCAAAGTCCTGAGCGAAGCCGGAGCGGTTGACGTTATCGGTAATCTGGCTTTCGCTGAAGTCGAGACCAACACCGGCACGATTCGCGCAGATGTCCCGGCAGATGCGATTCGCCTGCATCTGCTCTGGCAATCCAGCCGTCCGCGCTACTTCAGCGATCTGGAGTTGCCGAAAATCAAAGAGAAGCGTGGCGGGTGGTTCGAGATCAGCGGCAAAATCGGAGATAAGAAGGCGAAAAAACGTGACCGCGTCGAGCTTGCTTTCACCACGCAGCGCGGCGTCATGCTCTTCAATGTTGATGCGAACATGGTTCCGTCGGATTTGCGCGAGCGACCTTTAACGGAAGCCGTGCGCGCCATTGTGCGCGACGGAGACAGCGGCCTGGTGGACGCCATTCGCAAGGTCAGCCCGCGCTACTTCGGCGACTACGCCAAGACGCTCCCGCCGCCGAAAGAGCCGCCAAGCCTCGTTCAGCGGCGAGCGCCCGGAGTCGTCCCCAGCTCTGCGGGAGCGCAATTGATGCGCCTGAACGTCAACGTCACAGACCTGCACGGGCGCGCCCTCTCCGGTTTGACAGCAGCCGACTTCAGTATTTTCGAGAACGGGCAGGAGCGACCAGTGACGGACGTTGAGCCTGCGAGTGCGCCTTTCAACCTCGTGCTGCTCCTGGACGTTTCGGGCAGCGTTGACGAGCACATCAACTTCATACGCAAGGCCGCGCGCAATTTTATCAACACCGTGGGCACACAGGATCGCGTCGCCGTCATCAGCTTCCGCGACGACGTGCAGGTGATCTCGGATTTTACGACCGACCGCTCGCTGCTTTCCGAGAAGCTGAAAGACATAGATGCCGGTGGAGCGACCGCGCTTTATGATGCGCTCGCTTACACGCTGGTCGAACAGCTCAAGCAACTCAGGGGCGAGCGGACAGCAGTCGTCATCCTGTCCGATGGCGACGACAATAAATCCTTCGTGCCGTTTGGCGCAGTGCTCGACGCCGTGCTTGAATCGGGCGCTCTCATTTACCCGCTGTACGTTCCTTCGGGGCTGATTCGCGAATCGAGTGTGGCTGCGCCCGAAAAGACCGTTGATCCATTCAGGTCGCGGTTTCTGACGTTGACCACGCGCGCCGAAGAAGAAGGCCGCCAACTGGCGAACGTCTCCGGGGGCGTCTATTATCCGATCACGCGCCTCGAAGATTTGCAGCGCGCTTATAGCGACATCGTCGCGCAGTTGCGGATGTCATACAAGGTCACTTACGCCTCGAATAACGGGGGGCGCGGAGGCGCTCAACGCGTGCGCGTGCGCGTCAACCGCGACGGCGCGAGCGTGCGCCTGAGTCCGGCAATAGAGGCGGCTGCGCCGTAAGTGGAAGCCTCAGGGTTTCAGAAGTCCGCGGCTGTGAAAGCAAAAGTTCAAGGAAGAGGGAATCTTGAGATGACACGCGGTAAGAAAGATGGGCGTCTCTTCGTTGCTGTCTCTATTCTGGCGGCGTTCCTTTCTGGCCAGCCGCACTTGCGCTTCCTCCAGGCGCAGCAGACAGCTTCACCTCCAGCGCCCATGCAGCGCATGCGCCGCATTAAAGGCGAGCCGCCCAAAACTCCCGCCAGCGCGCCATCTCCATCCGGTCAAACTAAAACCTCTGCTGAAGATGATGAAGTCGTACGCGTTGACACAGACCTGGCGAACATCCTGTTGACGGCGATTGATAAAGATCGGCGATTCATCACGACACTCAAGCGGGAAGACGTGCGCGTGCTCGAAGACAATGTGCCGCAGGAGCTTTCCATCTTCGAGCGCGAAACCGAGTTGCCCCTCACGCTCAGCATTCTCATTGACACGAGCCGGTCGCAGGAAAAAATCCTGCCGGATGAAAAATTGGCTGCCCGCACGTTCATTGATTCGGTCATCCGTCCAGACAAAGATCAGGCAGCCGTCATCTCTTTCACGGGCGAGGCCGTGCTGCAACAGCCTTTGACTAATGAAATGGCAAGCCTGAGAAGCGCAGTTGAGCGCATCATCATAGAATTTCCGACGGGCTCGCCCGAGTGCGGCGAAAACGTCTCCAGCGAACGCGAGCCGAGATGCTATACGGGCGTCTGGGATGCGCTCTGGGTGACGACGAACGAAGTGCTCGCGCAAACATCTGAGCGCACGCGCCGCGCCATCATCCTGCTCTCTGACGGCGACGACACCAGCAGCACGACGAAGCGGCAGGAGGCGATTGACCTGGCCGTCAAGCATAACGTCGTCATCTATTCGATTGGTATTCACGACAACGGCTCGGAAGGCGAACTCGCCGACGATGCGCTCAGAAGAGTTTCCGAAAGAACAGGCGGGCGCGCTTTCTTTCCGGCAGACAAGCAAGCGCTCGAAGCCGCCTTCGCGCAAATCCAATCGGAACTGCGCTCGCAATACCTCGTGGCCTATCAACCCATCAATCGAAAACGCGACGGCTCGTTCCGGCAGGTGCGAATCGAGATCGTCAACCCTGAGCTGCGGAAGCAAAAGCTGCGCCTGCTCTATCGTCAAGGCTACTATGCCAAGAATGGCTGAGGATGGAGGAGGGAGAGATACTAATCGTTCGGCTGCCGCAGATATATTTAATCCATTTATGATATTCTCTCCTTCGAGATTAAAGAGAGCAACCGATGAGCGAAACAATTATCATTGATCTGCCGGAGGAGACCAGAGCGGCGCTTGATGCTGCCATTCGGGAAGAAGGCGTCTCACAAAACGAGCTGATTGAAAGAGCATTGAAAGATTATCTATTCATCCGGCGGTTTAGGAATCTTCGTGAGCGGTTGATGGCGCAAGCCCCGGAAACTTATACTGACCAGGATGTCTTTGACCGGGTCTCGTGAGAATCGTCCTCGACACCAACGTTCTGATTGCAGCCTTCATTGCGCGTGGCTTCTGCCACCAACTGCTTGAACATTGCATCAGCCACCATCATCTGGTGACTTCTGAGTTCATTCTCAACGAAGTTCGAGAGAAATTAGTCGAAAAGTTCAAACGCACATCAGAAGTCAACGATGAAGTGGTCACACTTTTACGATCACGGATGGAAGTAGTCACGCCCACAGGTCTCAATGCCCCGGCCTGTCGAGACGCTGACGATGACAACATTTTGGCAGCGGCTGTGACAGGCAACTGTGAGTGCATCATCACGGGAGATAAAGATTTGCTTGTCCTGAAACGGTTTCAGGACATTGATATTTTCAGCCCAAGCGATTTCCAGTCAGTCGAAAGAACTGAGTGAGCCCTAACAGCCAACACGTTCGAGATGTTTACTTTTTACCCTTCATCCCTCATCCTTCATCCCTGAAATATGGCTCATCCCCTGCTCCAATCCCTTTTTGACGAATCAGAGCGACGCCCGCTCTCCGTGACGGAGTTGACGATGCAGGTGCGCGGGGTATTGGAAGCACGCTTCGCTTCCGTGTGGGTCGAAGGCGAAATCTCAAACTTCAAGATGGCTGCTTCGGGGCACTGGTATTTCACTGTCAAGGATGAAGGGGCGCAACTGCACGCCAAGTGTTTTCGCGGCATCAACGGGCGGATTCGCTTTCGCCCTTCGGACGGTCTTCAGGTGAGAGTGCGCGGGCGGCTTTCCGTTTACGAGCCGCGCGGCGAATATGAATTGATCGTCGAGGCGCTCGACCCCGTTGGCGCGGGCGCGCTGCGCGTAGCTTATGAGCAGATGCGCGACCGGCTGGCGGCGGAAGGCTTGTTTGACGAAGACCTCAAACAGCCACTACCGCTCTTTCCCCGCCGCATCGGGATTGTGACTTCGCCAACAGGCGCAGCCATCCGCGACATTCTCACAGTCCTCACGCGCCGCACGCGCACCGTTCACGTTCTGTTCGCGCCCACGCGCGTGCAGGGCGAAGGCGCTGGCGTTGAGATCGCGCAGGCCATACGGCTTCTCAACGAGTTTCACGAACGCGCTCTGGCCGAAGGGCTCATGGACGAAACGATTGATGTCATTATTGTCGGGCGCGGCGGCGGTTCAGCCGAAGACCTCTGGGCGTTTAATGAAGAAGGCGTGGCGCGCGCCATCCGTGCGTCGCGGATTCCAGTCATCTCGGCGGTCGGGCACGAGACGGACGTGACCATCTCAGACTTTGCCGCAGACTTGCGCGCGCCCACACCTTCTGCCGCAGCCGAGCTTGTCGCCGCACGCGAAGACGAATTGTCGGCTTACGTCGAAGCTCTGACGCGCGATCTTGTGCGCTCCACTCGCTCATCTTTGGCAGACGCACGCATGCGCGTGCAGGAAGCTGCGATGTCAACCGCATTTGATGAAGTCCGCGAGAGATTGCATGATGCTCAGACGAAAGTTGAGGATGCCGCACACAGGCTTGAGACCCTGATGATGCGTCGGGCGCAAGCCGCACGTCGGCGTGCCGAATTAATCAGTCGCCGCTTGTCGCCTGCGCGCCTGAGTGGTCGCGTTTCGGCAGCGCACGCTCGATTCATCGTCCTGCGCGCCGCGCACAATGCCGCGATCACCGCGCGGATCGAAGATGGACGGGCGAGATTATCGAGGGCTGCCGCCTCGCTCGATGCCCTCTCGCCGCTCGCAGTCCTCAAACGCGGTTATGCGCTCGCTGAAGATGAAAGAGGAAAACTGTTGCGTACTTCCAGCGCGGTTCAAGTCGGTGATGCCGTGCGTTTACGTTTAGCGGAAGGGCAAATGCTCTGCCGCGTCGAAGAAGTGGAGAATAATTGATGGCCATTCCCCCTGTGCAAAACAATCCCCAGACACAAAGGCGCAGCCGCTTCGTCGTCAACTTTGACAGGGCGGGCGTGTCTCCCTCTCCACAAGGCCAGGAGCCTTACGGCGCAAATCGCAAGCGAAGAAAATGGCCTCTCGTGTTCGGCTCGATCTTGCTGTTGCTCATCATCGGGGGCTTCATTTTCTGGCAATACTACAAAACCAGACCTGCTTATTCGCTCGCGCTGCTCGTTGACGCCGCGCAGCGCAGCGATGCGGCGGCATTCGACAAGGTCGTTGATACAGGCTCGGTGATTCAGAGCTTCGCGCCGCAGGTAATAGATGAGGCGACAGGGCGCTTGGGGACGGCGCTGACGCCGCAGATGCGCAAGCAGATTGAAACGCTCGTGCCCGCATTGATTCCGAATGTGACGGAGAATTTACGCGGTGAAGTGATGGCGCAGGTCAGAGAGGTGACGACTCGCGCCGAAGGCAAGCCATTCTTCCTCATGGCGCTTATCATTCCCTACATCGTGGACATCAAGCAGGAAGGCGACACGGCGATTGCCAGGGCGAAGTCCGGCGAGCGCAATCTTGAGCTGACGATGCAGCGCACCCCTGAAAAACGCTGGAAGGTCGTGAGCATAAAGGACGACGTGCTCGCCAGGCGCATCGTTGACGACATCGCCAAATATCTACCAGCCATTGGCGGCGGCGGCCTGGAGAATGACATCCGCAACGAGATTGATAAAAGATTGCCGGGGATTTTACCAGGAAGGAAAAAGGGGAGATGACAAGCAGGAGACAGAAGACAGAAGACAGAAGACAGAAGACAGGAGACAGGAGACAGGAGACAGAATAAAAGAAAATCTGTGAATGTGGTTCTCCGCCTTATCTTCTGACTCCTGACTTCTGAATTCTGGATTCTGCTTTTTGTCGTTGAAAAAAAAATGAAAAAGACTGAAGTGCGGGGCAAAACTTTCGAGACGCAGTTGGGGGCGCTG
The DNA here is from genome assembly GCA_032160705.1 of Acidobacteriota bacterium. GTDB lineage: Bacteria > Acidobacteriota > Blastocatellia > Pyrinomonadales > Pyrinomonadaceae > QHXM01. The sequence continues at coordinate 10,251 of JAVHVE010000012.1, forward strand.
GAAAAGGTTGTGCGCGATTTAGAGCGGGGCGATCTGCCGCTCGAAGAGAGCCTGAAGCTGTTTGAGGAAGGCGTCAGGCTGTCGCGTGAGTGCCAGGAGAGATTGAACCAGGCGGAACGCCGCATCGAAGTTCTGCTGCGGGACGGCGAGGGTCGCCCCGTGCTGAGCGCGTTTGATGAAGAAGACGCGAGCCAGTTTGCGCGCCTCAACGAAGACGAAGCGGGGGATGATGAAAGCGTCTTCTGATATTTCTTCGTTGATGGATGAAAGGGAAGTGCTCGTCCTGCTAGCGAACTACCGCGAGCTGGTTGACGCTCGTCTCGACCAGCTTATTCCTGAAGAAACAAGAGAGCCTGAAAGCGTCCACAGCGCAATTCGCTGGAGTTTGTTTGCGGGCGGCAAGCGTTTTCGCCCGCTCCTGCTGCTGACCGCAGGGCAGGAGTTTGGAACAAAAGCAGATGTCCTGCTCGACACAGCCTGCGCGCTTGAGATGATTCACACCTATTCGCTGATTCACGATGATCTGCCGTCAATGGATGACGACAATCTCAGGCGCGGGCGTCCGACCTGTCACGTCCGCTTTGGTGAAGCCACGGCAATCCTGGCGGGCGATGCGCTTCAGACCCTGGCCTTTCAATCAATCGCGGAGGATGAAAAGTTAAAACCGGAGGTGCGCGTGCGTTTGGTCAGCGAAGTGGCGCGAGCATCAGCCACACCATCGGGCATGGTCGCCGGTCAAGCCTGCGACCTTGCCGCCGAATCGCGCGACGTGTCGGGTGACGAATTGGAGCGCATCCATCGTCTCAAGACGGGAGCGTTGATAACTTGCGCCGCACGCTCAGGCGCGATCATCGCGGGCGTAAATGAAGCGGAGCTTGCATCTGTGACACGCTACAGCGCCGCGCTCGGATTGCTGTTTCAGATTACGGATGATCTGCTCGACGTGACGGCGACCGCGCAAGATTTAGGAAAGACGCCGGGCAAAGATGCGCGCTCGCGCAAAGCCACCTACCCCGCGCTCTACGGACTCGACGCGACACGCGAGCGCGCCGAGGCCGCATACCGCGAAGCCTGCGCCGCGCTCGATGAAATCAAAAGACCAATGACCGTTTTGCGCGCCATCGCACAACTTATTCTTGAGCGACGGGCATAATTATTCAGCACGCCTGCCCTGAAAGGGCAGAACAACATAGCCAGGGGTAAGCGCGAGAGCGCGCCACCCCTGGAATAGCAATCATAAATAATTCCGACCCTGAAGGGGTCGCATATTCAACGTTGAAGCTGCGACCCTTTCAGGGTCGGAAATGTTTTCTATCTCTGTTCTGGGGGCGGCGCTATCGCTTGCCCCCGGCTATTATGTTCATCCCCTTCGGGGATGGATCATATTTGCCGTGAGGCGCGGGAATTCTAATCGCGGAAAGCCTCGACCACTTCGTCCACGTGAGCTTCGACGTTCACTTTGTCGAACACCTTTTTGATCTTGCCCTCTTCGTCAATCAGAAAGGTCTTGCGCGCCACGCCCATATACTTTTTGTCGCCCCAGGTCTGCTCGCCGTAAACGCCGTAAGCTTCTGAGACCGAACGATCCGTGTCGCTCAGGAGCGTGAAAGGAAGATCGTATTTGGAAATAAAAGCCTGGTGCGATGCTTCCGTATCGAGCGAGACGCCGAGCACCTTGATGCCGCTCTCCTCGACCGTGGAATAGTTATCGCGGAAAGAGCAGGCTTCCTTTGTGCAGCCCGGCGTGTCGTCTTTCGGGTAAAAATAGAGCGCGACCTTCTGGCCGCGAAAGTCAGAGAGCTTCACCTCCTGGCCGTTCTCGTCGCGCGTCTGGAAATCCGGCGCAGCATCGCCTTCTTTAAGCATCATGATTATCTCCATGCTAACTGTTAATGGATTAGAGCGTGCTGTTTATTCTAAAGCAAAAGAGAAGAGATTGGGAAACCGGGCTGCAAGCCATCCACGAAGAGACACGAAACCCCACTAAATTTTATGAGCTTTTTTCGTGTCGGTTCGTGGATTATGGCTTTCCTTTTGAGATCGTAAAGCTCTTCAAAGCGCGTTTCATCACTTCCTGAAAAACTTTCTCTCTTTGTCCGGCGGCGCGTCCCTTCTCGGACAGGTCGGCGGCGGTCAAGCCCTTGCCGTTCAGGTTTTCGTAATAGATGATGAGCAGTTCATTGCGTCGCGCGTCGTCAACGAGCCGCACGAAGCGCTGGTACACGATGTCTTCGCCTTCGAGGTGGTAGCCCTTTCCTTCGAGAAAGGCTGCGGCGCGCCCGGCATCCGAATCGGGATACTGCTTTCTAAACGCAGGGACATTCACCACCGAAGTGTCGTACATGAAATCCAGCCCACCGAGTTTCACCGTGTTGCCGATCTTGTAGTTATAGGTGTGCGTGTTGTCCGGCAAATAGCCCTCGAACTGAACCATGAACATGCGCTTGATGCGATTGCGGGATGCTTCGACGAAAAAGAACTGTTCCACCTGCGCGCTGTTGTAGAGAATAAAGCTCTGGCTGCCGACGTACTTAAAATCTTTATCGAACTTGATTCTGATTGGCGGCAAAATGTCTGAGACGAGCGTGCGGCCTTTCACGCGCCGTTGCTGCGCGACCACTCGCTTCTCTGTTGAAGACGGTTCGCTCGCCTGCGCATAAGACGCAACGGACGAGGACAAACTGAGAACCGCAATCGCGATGAAGGCAAGGATTGCTTTCTTCATGTAGGGAATCATCTCTAGTTTCTCCATTCAGCTCAAGCCCCGGACAGCAGCGAAGGGTAAGCGTTTGACAAACGTGAGCCATTCCACTAATAGATATTGCCGGACAATCGAGTTCGCGTCACGCTCCCGCCACAGTTTCCCAAAGAGGAAATCCGCGCTGATTATCAATTTAATCAAGCGAGACAAGCTTTCGTATTGGCGTGCACTCGATGACAGCCATTCGCATTTAGTTTTCACAGAGTAGACCATTCAGCCCGTCAGGGACAAATACTCGCCAGCCTTAGAAGGAGATTACATGAAACGAACACTTTTGGCCTCGCTCGGCCTCGTCGCGCTCGGCCTCGCCTTAATTCTGACCAGCGCAAGTTCCATCAACAAGGCCCGTGCGGAAAATGGCACAGCCCCTAATGCCCGCCTGAGCCTCAACACTCTCGCGAGCCAGCCGTCACCGGCATCGAATCGCCAGCACTGTGCGACCAAAGACCTGGACGAGACGAGCGCCGCCCAGATACAAACCTCGCTCGACCAGTTCAACAATAGTCGCGGACAGATCAGAAAGTCAGGCGCTGTCACCGTGCCTGTTTATTTCCACGTCGTTAATAAAGGCAAAGGCATCGCCAATGGCGATGTGCCGTCGAACATGCTCAAGGCGCAGGTGGATGTGCTCAACGCTTCCTACAGCGGCGCGACCGGAGGAGCTAACACGCCTTACAGGTTCGTGCTGGCCGGAGTTGACCGCACGACGAACGTTGCCTGGTTCAACGCCGGGCCGGACACGGCAGCCGAGCGCGAGATGAAGACGGCTTTGCACGTGGGCAACGCAGGCGTGCTCAACTTCTACACGAATAATGCCGGTGGCTTCCTGCTCGGCTGGGCGACTTTCCCTTTCTGGTACGCGAGCGATCCTCTGATGGACGGCGTGGTCTGCCTCTATTCCAGCCTGCCGGGCGGAAGCGAAGTGCCGTACAACGAAGGCGACACAGGCACTCACGAGGTCGGCCACTGGCTCGGACTCTTCCACACTTTCCAGGGCGGCTGCGCGGCCAAAAATAACGACTACGTCGCGGACACACCGTCTGAACGCAAACCCGCTTTCGGCTGTCCGACGGGACTTGATAGCTGCCCGAAAGAAGGCGTTGACCCGATTGAAAACTTCATGGACTACACGGACGATCCCTGCATGTACCAGTTCACCGCCGGGCAATCGGCGCGCATGGAGGGCATGACACTCCAGTATCGTGGACTGTAAAAGCTGACACTGGATTCAAGCCGCTAACAATTCAAAAGGGGAGCGCTTGCTATGCAAGCGCTCCCCTTTTCATTGAAAAGATAAAGCAATCGACTTGAGGTTTGACCTGGCAGTCTACCATTCACCAGCATACGCGGTCTTAAACGGTGGGCAAATAGAGTTCAGATATTGCCATTGCAGGCGCGCCATCTGCCGAATGTGAAGAAAATCATGCGCGAGCCACGACGCCAGTAAATCTCCCGCGCTGATGATGCCCTGCGGGTGGTGGTATTTATTCTCTAGTGGCGGCTCTTTTAATTTTTTCAGCCACTCGATAGATTTTCGCCGCTCTGCCAAAAAATTTTGCAGCGACTCATTTAGCTCTCGCTCGTTGTACTTGCGCTCCACTACCCATCCCGGAGGGTCTATCGGCGGCCACAGCTTTTCGGGATGATGTAAAAGCGAATCCAGACGGAAGCGGAAATCATCTCTCTCCTCGTCGTAGAGATGGTTGACCACTTCCAGAATTGACCACTTCTCAACTGATGGTTTCCACCTGGCCTGCTCGTCTCCAATGCCGCGCGCCAGATGCTCAAACACGCTCGCGTTATTAGAAAATCGGTCAATGCAGTAGGTCAAATTCATCTCGTGTTGAAATTCAGACGACTCTTGTGTGGCGCTCATTACATTCCCAGAGAATTTTCAAATATGCTCCGACCGCGTCAAACAGCCCTAGCTCAAGCGCATCCGCGATGAGCGCATGACCGATTGAAACTTCCAGCACATTCGGGATTGAGCAGAACTTGCCCAGATTATCCAGGTTGAGATCGTGTCCGGCGTTTATCCCAAGACCGACCGCCTGCGCTCTGCTCGCCGCGTTGCGGAATAGCTCAAACACCGACTCTTCATTATCGCTCCCGTACGCCGCCGCATAAGGCTCTGTGTATAACTCGATGCGATCAGCCCCGATCTGCTTCGCCATCTCGATGTCGGGGCTGATCGCATCCATGAACAAACTGACCCTGATGCCCAGAGTCTTTAGTTCTTCGATGACGGGTTTAAGGCGCTCGCCATCTTCCATTAAATTCCATCCATGGTCGGAAGTGAATGCCTCGGGGCTGTCCGGCACTAAAGTACATTGCGTCGGCTTGACCTCACGAACTATGTCCATAAATGTTGGGAACGGATTGCCCTCTATATTGAACTCAACGTTGGGCGTCTCCCTTAACAGTTCTGCCAACTCGTAAACATCGGAAGCTCTGGCATGACGCTCGTCCGGGCGTGGATGAAGTGTCAGCCCGTGCGCGCCGGCTTTGAGACAGATTCGCGCGGCACGGGCGACGCTCGGAATACCGATAGCACGCGAATTTCTGAGCAATGCGACCTTGTTAAGATTCACACTGAGCTTGGTCATTTAGCAGCCTCTTCAAAAAAGAAATAGAGTGGTCTTGCCCCAATGCTTGAACGGATACTGATCCCAATTATCCTGCGGCGGGTACTTCTGGCGATTCCACGCAATGACAAAATTAGCGTCTTGAATAACGCCGGTTTCCAGACCGATTAACGAATTAGGAATTTTGAAAGTTGACTTCGGGCTGAATCGCGCGCGGCAACGCGGTTCGTTGTAGCGAATGTAACGATCATGCTTCAGGTCGTACAGCACGAACGCGCCATTGGTGTCTTTGAAGAACGGGCTTAAGTCCTGCGCGCTGGCGGTCACGCTCGCGTAACCTGCCACGATCATCAATAAGAGGGGCGCAACCCTCATCAGTTTCATCTTCGATGCGTTCCTTTCTCTTTGGTGACATCTTTCCCTTATTCGTAAGCAAACCACCACCCGTGATCCACTATCGCGCCGTCTTCACTGATGAAGAATAGAAAATCGTGCCATCCTCTCCAAAAGTAGATGAGATACTCACGATTACCTTCCTTCTCAACCTTTCGACCCGCCTTCTTCAACTCCCGATGATAGAGGTCAAGAAAGTTACCCATCTGCTTGTGATTTTTAATGGCGTCCGGGTGTCCCAGACAGTCCACAATATTTTGCTTAGTGTAAGGCAAACGTCCAAGCTCAGCACCCAGCGAGGACAAAACCTTGCTCAATTTACCTCCATCAGCACTCAAATCCCTGTCATAAATACCGGGTGGCAACTGGCGGCGCTTGTCCCGCAAGGTTTTGTACTGACTGATGAGAGCGCCGACCTTATTATTCACCACTTCGCACCTGTCAGCAGAATCTTTGGATTGAGCAAACGATACGCTTGCGAATAAGAGGATGGCGGCTAGAGAGATAATGAAATGCTTCATGCCTTGTCAGCTCTCATTGAACTACGGATAGAAACCTGGCCAATGCTTTACGATGGTCAAATGACGCATAAGTATGCCAGAGCGGAAATGATAGTTACACCTGCCCGCCCGCCGCCTTCTGCATCGCACGAAGTTCTTCGGGGATGAAAGATGTGATGTGGTGTGTAGCGAGATGCCCGTCGGCGAAAGATTGGTAGAGGGTGAAGTCTGGAAGCGAGAGACACGTCAGGGGCGAATTGTAGTTGTAGCCCGTGTCAATGCCAATCGCGCTGTGCGAGATGTAGATGCCGTGACGCCCCAAGCGACCGAGCAGTGGCAGAAACGCGGTCGGCGTGTGGCCGAAGACGCAGGGCTTACCGCGATATTTTTTATAAAACTCAACGTCGCGTGTCCAGAGAAGCTGATGCGCGTCTGTGTCTCGCGGGTGTTTGCCGTGATCCAGCCCGGCGTGAACGTAGAGCGCGTAGTCGTCTTCATGGTAGAGAGGCATCTGACGAAAAAATTCGAGGTGCTCAGTGGGCACGCTCTCTTCGATTCGTCGTCGCGCGTTCTCGAAATCTTCATCGGTTGCGACTCGGAGCGGGCTCATCGTGTACTGCTGAAACGTCTGGTCACCGCCGGTCACAGGCGAGAGCCAGAGGCGTGAATCTTCGTCTATGAAGTCGAGCATCATCTGCTCGTGATTGCCGCGCAGGACGACGACGCGCTCCGGGTTCTCATGCTGCAACTCCATGACATCAGCGACGACGCCGGGCGCGTCCGGCCCGCGATCAATCAGGTCGCCGAGAAAGACCAGCATGTCAGAGGCAACCGTGCGCGGCAGTGCTTCCAGCAAGGCGGCAAGCTGTGCGCGGCGTCCATGAATGTCTCCGACGACAAAAGTCTTCATTCCGGTTCAGCCTCTCTGCGGGGGACGAGAGCTTTCAATCTTTCGCATCAGTTCAGCAAAGCGCGGGTCGTCGCGCAAATTCTCCCAGTTGGGGTCTGACTCGAACCACAGCTTGTTCTCGTTGCCGAGATTAACGGCGCGCTCCAGCCATTCAAACGCCTGGTCGCGTTCACCTTCGAGCGCATAGACGCAGGCGAGCCAGTAGGAAATGTCGTGGTCGGCTGCCGCCGCGTCTTTGACCTGCTCGGTAATTTGCGCCTGCGCTTCGGCGTGTCTGCCGAGCTTGCTCAAACAAATGGCGTAAATCGGACGCATGCCGTCAAGCCTCGGATTCTTTTCCAGAACTTCTTCCAACAGCCTGGCCGCCGCTTCGACTTCGCCACGATAATAGAGCACACGCCCGCGAAATGTCTTGATTAAAGGATGGTCGGGCTCCATCGCCGCGCCCTGGTCGAGTTCAAGCAGCGCGTCGTCAAAGCGTCGCTGGTACATGAAAATCCGCGCGCGGTTGTAACTGACGACGACGCGCTCGGCAGGGTTTAATTTAACCATCCGGTCGAAACTACGCAAAGACCTTTCGTAATCTCCATCGAGACGGCGCAAGACCCCGGAGGTGAAATGTACGCCGACATCATTGGGCATTTCGCGGCGCAGGCGAGAAAGAAGCTCGCGCGCCTTTTGTTTCTCGCCGCGCGAGAGATGGATGAAGACCATGTGCATACGGGCTTCAAAATTCTTCGCATCGAGGAAGAGCGCCTTGTCAAATGCTTCCTCGGCGTGGTGGTAATCTTCCGCGTCGCCGAAACCTTTACGCACCAGGTTGGAATAGCAGCCGCCGAGCGCGCTCCAGGCGAGCGCGAAGCCGGGATCAAGTTCGGTGGCGCGCTTGAAGTGCTCGATGGCTGAGTCAACGTCTTCGCGCGCGAGCGTGTGATAGATGAAGCGTCCCATCCGGTCGCGCCCGCGCAGGTATTCGTCATAGGCTTCGGCATTGGCGGTCGCAGGCTGCCCCATGTCTTTCTTCTCGTCCGGGCTCAGCTCAAGGCGCAAGCCTTCGACGATGCGCCGGGCGATGGTGTCCTGCACCGTGATGATGTCGGCTGAGTCTGCATCAATCCTATCGCTCCAGACCATGTCGCCCGTTGCCACATCCAGAAGTTGCGCCGTCACGCGAATACGGTCACCCGCGCGCAGGAATCCTGCGGCCAGCACGGCGCTGACATTCAATTCGCGCCCGGCGTCGCGCGGGTCGCGTTCCGTCCCCTGATACTTGATGATGACGGACGAGGGACGCACCACCAGCGATTTCAATTGCGCGAGTTCGGTAATCACTGCGTCGGCGAGCGAGAATTCATAAAAACTCGAAGCCGCGTCGTTGCTCAGGTTTTTGAACGGCAGGATGGCGACTGACTTCTTCTCCTGATCGCCGAGACTCGTCATCGGCGTCCCGTGAATATCCTGCGAGGTCTGTCCGGCGGGCATGATGGGTGCGGTCGTCGGCGCAGCTTCCGTGCTGGTGATGTTGCGAAACCAATGCTTGAGCTTGGAGAAAGCGCCGCCCGTGCCGGGTAGATGGCGCGGCGCAACCGCATGGACTTCTTCGACATATTGCGCGCCGCTTCGGGCATTGACTTCACGCAACACGCTCTTGAGATCGTCACGAAACTCTTCCATCCGCTGGTAGCGGTCATGCGGCTCTTTCGCCATCGCACGATCAAGAATTTGTTGGAGGCGCGGTGGGACGGCATCGGGTCGCGCTTCCGCCAACGGCTTCGGCTGGGCATGGATGACGGCGTGACGCACATCAACGCTCGTCTTACCTTGAAAAGGCCAGATGCCTGTCAGCATTTCGTAGAGCAGGACGCCGGTCGAGAAGATGTCCGCGCGTTTGTCCACGCGGTCGCCACGCGCCTGCTCCGGCGCAGCATAAGTGGCCGTCCCATAAGGCACGCCGATTTCTGTCAACTCCGTATGATGCATACCACTGCTCCGCGCCGCATCTTCATCGAGCAGCTTGGCGAGACCAAAATCCAGCACCTTCGCCTGTCCTGAATCCGTCACCATCACGTTGCCCGCTTTGATGTCACGGTGAATGACGCCCTTACTATGCGCGGTGGCGAGCGCGTCTGCGACCTGGATGGTGATGGAGAGAGCGCTTTTCAATTCAAGCGGGCGGCCCGCGACGAGCTGCCGCACGTTGCGCCCTTCGATGCTCTGCATGGCGATGTAATGCACGCCGCCCGCTTCGCCGAGATCGAAGATGGTGCAGATGTTCGGATGGTCTAAGGATGAAGCGAGGCGTGCTTCGCGCTCAAAGCGTTTAAGATTCGCTTCCTTGACGGTCAAATCCGGCGGGAGAACTTTAATGACGACCGTGCGACCGAGCTTGGTGTCAACGGCCTTAAAAACTTCTCCCTGCCCGCCCGCACCGATCTTTTCGAGGATGCGGTAATTGTCCAGTGTTGCGCCGATCATGGAGAGTTATATTTAACTCCGAACTGTTCATAACCGCAACTGTAATTGGTTTTGAGAGAAGTGAATAATTATGGCTAAGCGCAAGCATAAACCCCCGCGCAAGTTTTGAGCCCCGTCAGGGGCGGATGAAAATAGCCCAGCACTTCAGTGCTGGGTAACAGGTTAGTAGAAAAGATTGAGTCCCGTAGGGACGGCTGAACGGAGGCTCGCTCATGTTCAGCCGTCCCTACGGGACTCAATTCTTATTTCGCGGTTTATCCACAGCAATAAATTGCTGGGCTAAAATCAATCGTCCCTCACGGGACTCCTGCTGCTTTAGTTCGTTATTCCAAACTGGTTGAGCATGAACGCATAGTCGAACGCGATCTCATGAAGCGCGTCGTAGCGGCCACTTGAGCCGCCGTGTCCTGCGCCCATATTGGTCTTGAGGAGCAACAGATTGTTGTCCGTCTTCGTCGCGCGCAGCTTGGCGGCAAACTTCGCGCCCTCCCAGTAGGGAACCTGGCTGTCATTCAAGGAAACCTTGATGAGCATCGCCGGATAATTCTGCGCCTTGATATTGTCGTAAGGCGAGTAGGTCTTAATGTACTCGAACGCAGCCTTCTCGTTCGGGTTGCCCCACTCGATATACTCGCTCGTCGTCAAAGGCAGACTCGCATCGAGCATCGTATTGACCACATCAACGAACGGGACTTGAGCCACGGCGGCCTTGAAAAGGTCTGGGCGCATGTTGACGACCGCGCCGACGAGCAAGCCGCCCGCGCTCCCGCCCTGAATGATGAGCCGATCCGGCGAGGTGTATTTTTCTTTGATGAGATGCTCCGCCGAGGCGATGAAGTCTGTAAAAGTGGTGCGCTTGACCATCATGCGCCCTGCCTCGCGCCACTCTTCGCCGAGTTCGCCGCCGCCACGAATATGCGCGATGGCGTAGACGACGCCACGGTCAAGCATACTCAGGCGGTTTGATGAGAAGTTCGGTGTAATCGAAATGCCGTAAGAGCCGTAGCCGTAGAGCAGGAGCGGGTTCTTGCCGTCCATCTTTGTGCCTTTGCGGTAGACCATCGAGATCGGAATCTTTGTGCCGTCGGAGGCGGTCGCAAAGATGCGTTCCGATTGATAGTTCGCTTTGTCAAAGCCACCGGGAATTTCCGTTTGCTTGAGCAGCGTGCGCGCCTTCGTGTCCATGTTGTAATCAAAGACGGAATTAGGCGTGACGAGCGATTGATAACCGAAGCGCAGGGTCTTCGTATTGAATTCGCGGTTGGTCGAGACAAACGCCGTATAGACGGGTTCGGGAAACTCGACGCGGTGCGCCTTGTTGGTTTTCAGATCAATGATCCGCAGGTGCTGCAAGCCGCCTTCGAGTTCGGAAACGACCAGATGATTGGCGAAGAGGTCAATGTCGTCGAGCTTGACCGCCGGGCGATGCGCGATTATCTCTTTCCAGTTCTTCTTCGAGGGGTCGGAGACTGGCGCGGTGACGAGACGAAAATTCTTCGCGCCCTGATTCGTGCGGATATAGAAGAGACCATTGCGGTGGTCAACCGAATATTCGTGGTCGGCCTCGCGCGGAAGGATGAATTTGGGCGCATCGTTCGGCTTATCCGCCGGAATATACTGATACTCCGTCGAGGTCTTGCTTCCAGAGACGATAAAAATCATCGCCTTGTCGCGTGTGCGCCCGCCATAGACATCAAACAATTCATCTTTGTCTTCGTAGATGAGGTCTGACTTATCGCTGCCGATGACGTGACGGAAGAATTTATCGGAGCGTTTCGTGGTGGCGTCTTCGGTCGAATAGAAAATGGTCTTGTTGTCGGTCGCCCACATGACCGAGCCGACTCTCTCGATCTTTTCGGGAAGAAGCTGGCCGGTTCTGAGGTCTTTGATCTGGAGCGTGTACTGCCGGTAGCCGGTCGTATCGGTCGAAAAGGCGAGATAGTTTCCGTCGTCGCTGACGGCGTAAGTGCCGAGACTGAGAAACTTCAAGCCCTTCGCCATCTCGTTCATGTCGAGCGTAATTTCTTCTTTGGCTTCGACGGTCTTGGGCTTACGAGCGTAGATCGGATACTGCATTCCCTGCACCGTGCGCGAGTAATAGAAATAATCGCCTTCGCGGTAGGGGACGTTCACGTCCGTCTCCTTGATGTGGCCGACCATCTCTTTGTAGAGCGCGGCCTGCATGGCTTCGGTCGGCTTCATCACGGAATCCGTGTAGGCGTTTTCGGCTTCAAGATAGGCGGTGACTTCAGGGTTGTTCTTCTCACGGAGCCAGAAGTAGTTGTCAACCAGCGTCACGCCGTGAATGGTAGTTTCTTTAGGAATCTTTTTTGCCATAGGTGGTGGTGGAGGGTTGACCAATTTGTTCTGGGCGACCGAAACGGAAGCTAAAGGGGAGACAATCATGGCGGCGGCCAGAACGTAGAGAGCGAAAAATTTTGAGAGTCTATTCATATTTCTACCTTCTTTGGTGAAAGAGTGAAAGTGGTGGTTAAGCTCGCGTCCGGCTTGAGGTTTCAAGCCGGACGCCTGGTGACCGATAAACCCCGGTGTCCGATTGCCTTCAGGAAATTGATATACGCCGGAAGTGGAGAATTTGTTCGCAAAAGAGGCGCACGGCCTCTCAGTCGTGAACCGTTCAACCGCGCGGCGGCGTCCCCCAGCCCGAACCGACATACTCGCCGTTCTCGACGATACACGGAACGGTCGGATCATCATCCGAAAATTCGAGCATCTCCTTGCGCCGCTTGCGATCATTCTGCGCGTCGTAATCCGTAAATGGAATACCCTGCGACGTGTAATAATCGCGCGCCTGCTGGCAATAAGGACACCCCGGCTTCGTGTAAATGACAACTGCCACAGCTTGTTCACCTCCGCCAGTAGTTTAACAAGGCGGAAGGCGAAAGGCGAAGGAAGAGCATGAGGACTTGTTTGACAGGGATTTAGAAATTGAAATTTGCTGGCTAGCGCCCTTTACGTCGGCGGTTAAGTTTCGACGCCATGGCCGTCATTCCAGTGCCCAGCAGAAATAGTGTGGCTGGTTCGGGAACCTGCGGCGCATTGAAAGAGACTGTGTCAATCCCTTCCTGCCGATTAGGCCCTGAGTTGATGAGGACGAAGGCATGGATGCCCCTCTCGTAACTGAAGCTGACCAACTCGTCGGTCAGACCTGAGACCGTCCCGATCAGTCCGGTCGTTAAGTCGAAAGGGTCGTAGTTCAAATCATAGAAGGCGACCGTCCACTCGTCGGTCTGCCCCGGCACCGTTCCGATCACATGAAAGGAGACAAAATCGGTCGTCGCGCGTCTGATGGCGAAGGGGCTGCCCCCCGGAATCTGTTGGTAAAACTCGCCCCCGACATTGTTGTGCAATAGCGCCAGCGGGTTGAGCGGGCTGCCGAAAATGCCATTTGCAGGCGTGTGTGCCTGATTGGAGCTTTGAACAATGGCATTCGAATTTGCCACGACTTGCCCGTTCGTGTTCGAGTACACGGTTTGGAAACTGATGCCAGCCGGGATGTAGTTGGCGTACGTCCCGGAAGGCACTTCATCAAAGGTGATGACTACCGGATCGGCTTTGGCGCTCAGGGCAATGCACAAAACGCCCAGCAGGACGCAGAAAACTCTCAGACGAGGGTGAGAAAAACGCATGGATGATAATTTCCTCGCGCGCCGCGCGCATTTATAAATAATACTTCCTGTTGAAGAAATGGTTAATCGCGGGAGAATTCTAAGAAACAGTCGCCCGCCCGCCTTCCGACTTGCTCGTCGTGTTATACTCCACCCGCTTTTAGAGTGTCCAGAGTTGGAGCCGCTCGCACCATGATCGACAGCGACCTTCTCGACCCTTACGAGAAATTGATCTCAATCGAAATTCTGGGCAAAAGCGTCGAAGTGCCGGAGAATAACCGGCTGCTCCGCTGCTTCCAGTATCTTTCGATGCGCACGATTTCTTACGGGGATTTTTGCTGGAACGGCGACTGCACCAATTGCCAGGTCTGGTATCACAGCCAAGGTCAGACCGACCGCGACGACAAGCCCGTGCTGTCGTGTCGCACGAATGTCTCGGAAGGCATGGTCATCACACGTCTCAGCCGCTTTGTCGAGCTGGAAGGCATCAACAAATAAGCATCAGATGAGCGAAAAGCTAGACATCGAGATAGGCGACCGGACATTAAAAGGCCCCATCTACGCGCAGGTGCGCGAGCAACTCGAAGCACACATCAAAAACAAACAGGTCGCGTCCGGCGAACCCCTGCCCTCGCCCGCGCTGCTCGCGCAACAACTCTCCATAGACAAAGGCGAGATTCAGCGCGCCTACTATGAACTGGAAAGAGCCGGACTGGTGAAGAAGAAGACAGCCCGCGATTTTCTCGGTAAAGAGAAAACCACCTACATCATCGAAAAGCAGGAGACAGAAGACAGAAGTCAGGAGACAGAAGAGGAGAAAAACTAAAAGCGGTTCTCCGCTTTATCCATTCTGACTCCTGTCTCCTGTCTTCTGTCTCCTGCTTTTAATTCCTTCGTGCGTTGCGGCGGTCGCGCCGGTAATCGCGGACATCCATGCGGCGGTCGCGTTGGTCTGAGCGGATTTCATGACGATCTCCGTGCAGCTCACGGTGATCCCCTCTGATCTCACGACGGTCTGCGCGCAATTCCACCTGTGATGCGCCGTCGCGCCTGTCCCGGCGATAATCGCGCACGTCCATTCTCAAATCGCGGCTGTCTGAACGAGTCTCCTGCCTGTCCCCGCGTATCTCCCTTGTATCAACTTTGATTTCCCTGCGATCAGCGCGAAGCTCTCTGCGCTCCTGCGGGTCAATGTTTCCCGGCGGATTCCCACCCTGAGCCTGCGCCTTGATGCCTAAGCCTGCGAGCAGCATGATTGATAACAGCGTGCTGCGGAAAAGCAATTTTCTCATTTCTTCTATTCCTCCATGACTTCAAAGATTGTTTGTTGACCGGCGACCCTCAAGCCGCGAGCCTTTCATCAGTTGCCGCCTTTAGACTACAGGAGGAGAGACAACACTACCCCGCAGATTGCGCGCCGCTTGCTGCAATGCTTGAGATGTTCTTAACTTGTCTGCGGGCGACCCCTTGCTGCTTTGTTAGACGCAGGCGCTTTACGGCTGGACGAATTTTTTTAGAAGAAGATCAGAAGCAGCAGAGGAAATGACGTTACGCAATGATGGGAGAGAAAAGAGAATGAAGAGTTCAAGCCCCACCGTTTCTCTGTTCCACAAGACGGGTCAGCGTCACAATCGCATCTTCAACAGTAGTGATACGCGCGTTGTGTTCATCTAAGCGATCAACGACTCGCCCTGATAATTGTGTCAGCGTGACAAATGCTTCTTCGAGTCGGCCAATCCTGATAGCATCCGCCCGTTGAATATCAGCAAGGCCGTCAACGTTTTCAGTCAAGCTGTCAACATTTTCAGTCAGGCCGTCAATCTTCACAGCCAGTTGAGCCAAAGAGTTAAGAATGAAATCCATCTGGCGTTGGCGCTCTTCTTCACTCATTTTGCTTTCTCTCCCAATACTAAATGCGCTGGCGTTCAGTATTTCGGCACGCTTGAGTCAACGTCGTTCGACCATGCGGTGATGCCGCCTTTCAGGTTCGTTAACTTCCCTTGAAAACCTGCGCGTGTCAGAGCTTCAATCGCTTTGGCGCTGCGCCCGCCCATCTTGCAATGCACTACGGTTTCGCGAGACGGGTCAATCTCAGACATGCGATTCAGGACTTGTCCAAGTGGGATGTGTATGGAATTAGGGATGCGCGCAATCGCATATTCGTTCGGCTCGCGCACGTCTATGATCTGGATGTCACGGCCTTCGTCCAGCTTCTGCTTCAACTCCGTCGCGGTTATCTCTTGCATGGTTAGTTCAATCCGTCTCCTCATGTGATGGATGTCGGTTTGCGGCGCGAGCATACATCTTCGGATTTCCGCCAGTCAAACTCCTGATTAAAATGCTCACCTTAATGCGCGGTTTCTCTTCAACGGCAGATGGGTTAAACTTCACTGCATAACCTGAACAAGCGGGACACCTGTCGGAAGCGCATCGAGGTGATTCATCATGAGATTCGAGTATTACCACGCGGGGCTTGATGATGTTCGCAAGCTCTCCATTGATGGAACTGTCTCAAACAGCGTCCACTTTTCACATTGGGAGGGCAATCACACGCCCCCAGCCGTCAAAGCGGACACTTCGACGGAGATTGCTCTGAACCTCGTCGGCTCGCCGGAGCGCGAGCGTTTGACCGAAGGCCTTGAGCTTGTCACCAACAACCACTTCGACACGGACGGCGTGCTCTCAGTCTGGACAGTCCTGACGGGCGAGCGTGCCCAGAGCTTGCGTGAAAAGTTGATTGCAGCAGCAGAGGCGGGAGATTTCTCGGAGTATTCCAGTAAGGACGGCGTGCGCGCCAGCATCGTCATTCAAGGCTCGGACGCCGCCGTTCCCGGTGAAGATGCAGGCTCGCCTTTAGCGCGTCATCTTGCGAGCGGAGCAACGACAAACGAAGCGCATTCTTACGAACTCATCCTGCCGGAAGTCGAGCGCGTCCTCACGCACACCAGTGATTACGAGTTCTTGTGGCGCGATGTCTGGCAGCGCATCGAAATGGCAATGGAGAGCTTTGCACGCGGCGAATCGAAAGTCGAAGAAGATGCTGCGACGGGTCTCTCGCTGGTGACGCTCGCGCCCGGTCTGTACGGGTCGCATGGCTTTAGCCCGACCAGGCACAATGCGCCGTTTACGGCCATCTCGGCCAACGCGCGCGGGCAGGTTTTTCTCGTCGCGTTGCCGATGATGAACGGGTGGAGCTATCGCATTGATTATCCATACTACTCCTGGGCTGAAACAATTGTGCGCCCTCGGATTGAGCGACGCGATTTCGCCCCACTCATCATTCGTCTGAACGAGCTTGAGCAACGCACAGCAAGGGAAGGAAACGCGCCGGGACGTTGGGCGCTGGACAGGAGCGAGATGACATCGGCGGTCAAGTTTATGGATCAGACTGGAACGCTCTGCGGTTCAACACTTCATCCTGAACGGGTTGCGGAAGAAGTGCGCGCTACTTTGAATGAAGCGAAGACAGAAAGCGTCGGTGCGTCGCACGGCGGAGATAGTCGCCAGAAGGCAGTGACCGCTGACAAGTGAAAAGAGAAGCCTCGTCAGGCTCTAGCGTAGTCATATCAGCTATTGTATGCTAACGGACAGGTGAGGTGAGCATGATGATAAATACAATCTGGGCAGTGATTCTTGAAGGTAAGATTGTCCCGCTTGAGGAAATTGAAGTCCCAGAGGGAACACGCGCTCTGGTCACGCTGCTACCGGAAGAAGAGTCCGATCTCTGGCTGGCGGCGAGCGAGTCTTCGCTGAGCGCCATCTGGGATAATGCAGAGGACGATGCTTATGCCGAGCTACTCGAAAAATGAAGTGGTACTCGTGCGTTATCCATTCTCTGATCTATCAAACTCGAAGATACGCCCCGCCGTCATTATCAATTCTCCACACGTCTCGCAAGATGTCATCATCGTTGCGCTCACAAGCAGGACAGTCTCTTTGCTGGCAGGCGAATTCACCCTCACTGAATGGAAGAGCGCAGGTTTGAATATCGAAACAGCCGTCAAGCGCGGAATCTTCACTATAAATCGGAAGCTGATTATCAAGAGTGTCGGAAAATTGTCGGCAACAGATTCTAGAAATCTGGATCGCTCGTTGCGCGATTGGATGGACTTACAATGACATCGCAAATGATACTGAGAGTGCCGGGTTGCCTGCTTTCCCATCGAAAAAGTTTTTAACTGACCACTGCTTTTATGCACGACGTTATCATCATCGGTGCGGGGCCAGCCGGATTGTCCGCCGCTTTGTGGTGTGATGAACTGGGGCTGGACACGCTTGTACTCGAACAGAATTCCGAGATCGGGGGTCAGCTTCTCTCGGTCTATAACCGGATTGAAAACTATCTGGGCGTGCAGGCCGCGAGCGGGCGCGAGATGCGCGATTTGTTTGCGGAGCAGGTTAAGGACGCGGAGTTTGATCTCTGGACAGATGTTGAGATTGAGAGCGTTGACCTCAGAAGTAAACGCATCGCGCTCAGAAGCGGCGAAGAGCTTCAGTCCATCAGCCTCATCATCGCTACAGGTGTGCGACGAAGACGGCTCGGCATTCCGGGCGAGGCGGAACTAGCGGGGCGCGGCGTCATGGAATCGGGAACGCGCGACCGCGATCAGTTTGCCGGAAAAGATGTCTGTGTGGTGGGCGGCGGCGATGCTGCCGCCGAGAACGCACTGTTGCTGGCGCAAATCTGCCCGACCGTGACCATCGTGCATCGCGGCCAAAAACTTCGTGCCCGACAAGAGTTCGTCGAACGCCTGCGCGGGGAGCATTGCATCACGGTTTTCAAAGAGTCGGTTGTGCGCCGCATCATCGGCGAAAGCGAGGTCGAGGGCATCGAGATTATGCGTGACGGCGCACTCAAACCTTTCCAGATGGCCGTCAAAGGCGTGCTGGTTCGCATCGGCGTCGAGCCGAATACGGAATTATTTAGAGAGCAGCTACACATTGACGAGCGCGGCTACGTCGTCGTCACGGGTGAACAGGAAACAAGCGTCGGAAATGTGTTCGCAGTGGGCGACGTTTCCAATCCGCTCGCTCCGACCATCAGCGGCGCGGCGGGCGCGGGCGCAACCGCCGCCAAAATCATCAGTGCGCGCTTGAATCAAGGGCTGCGCTAATTGCTTTCTCTCAAAGACGCTGCTAATTTTCTGAGTACATAAGGGAAAGGTAATCGGTGTCGCGTGAATTACGGGACAATCACTCCGGCGGAGTTTCATGAGCGACGCGAGCGTGGGCTAGAGGTGCTGCTCATAGACGTGCGTGAGCCTGAAGAGTATGAACTGGCGCGTGTCGAAGGCTCGCGCCTGTTGCCGCTTAGCCAGTTTGACGAGTGGGCTTCACTCCTCGACGCGCAGGTGGAGACGGTCGTGATGTGTCATCACGGAATCCGCAGCGCGCAGGTCTGTGCCACACTGTCGCGGCAGGGATTTAAAAACGTCAGCAACCTTGAGGGCGGAATTGACCGTTGGTCGTGCGAGGTTGACCGCAGTGTGCCGCGATACTGATTGAGGGATGACGATGAACGACCCTGTATCGTTAATCAAGGCTTTGGAGAACGCTCCGGCAATCATCGTCCCGCTCGTGCGCGAAGTTCCGGCAAGTGTTCTGAAGCGACGCCCGCAACCGGAAAAGTGGTCGGCGCATGAGCACGCCTGTCATCTGGCGAAGGTGCATGCGTTATTCTTCTCGCGGCTTGAGTTGATGTTGAATGACGCGCGCCCGACGATTACTTCGTACAACCCGGACGAAGCGATGGAGGAAGGCGCGTTGCTCAAAGTTGATCTGGACGAAGCTCTGGAACGCTTCTCGAATGATCGCGCGCACCTCGTCGGGTTGTTGAAGGATTTATCGGAAGATGACTGGCAACGCACGGCTGAGCATGAAGAGTATGCTCACTATTCCGTCTTCATCATGTTTCGCCACATCGCGCTGCATGACATGCTGCACGCGTACCGGATTGAAGAGTTGTTGCTGAAAAAGGATTGGGAAGAGCAGAATCCAGGAATCAGAAGCTAGAATGAAAGGGCGGAGAACCGCTTTTGCTGATGGTCACAGGCGAGCAGAATCTAAGTGAGCGCCCGGCGTACATGGAAATGCACGTCGTGGCGTATCCGATTGAGTATATCGCCGGGATTGACCTCTTTAACGAAGGTGAGTTTCACGCGGCGCACGATGCGTGGGAAGATCGCTGGATGGGCGAGGTCGGACGTGACGAGAAACTTTTCCTGCAAGCCATGATTCAATCGGCGGTGGCTTTTCATCATCTGGAAATCGGACGACCCGGCGCGGCCAGACGGATGTACCAGATGGCGAAGGAGAAGTTCGCACGGCTCGGCGTCCAGGTTTTCATGTCGCTCGACCTCGAAGATTATCAAGCGCAGCTTGATCGCGCTCTCGCCTGGCTCTTGACGGTCGCAGACCCGCGCGAGCTGCCGACGCCGGAGATGACGCTGCCTGTCATCAGGCTGCTGCCGGAAGTATCGGAGTATGATTGATGAGCGTTGAGGTTGAAGGAAGCCAGGCAGAGCTTCAAGCCGCGCCGCGTGCGGAAACAGTTGAGCCGAGCGGATGGCTCGCGACCGCTCTGTGGGATGTCCGATTGCTGCTCATCGCGCTGTGGCTGGGCGGCGCTGTCTTCTTCAGCGCGACGGTTGCGCCGAGCGCGTTCGGTGTGCTTCGTGCGCGTGGTATCCCGTATGCCAACGAGGCGGCAGGCTCGATAGTGACGCGCTCTCTCTCAGTTGTGAACACGAGCGGATTCATCCTCGCCCTGTTGCTGCTCTTGAGCGCGTTTCTTTTTCGTCAGGGGACAAAGCGCCGCGCTTTGTTAGCGGAAATCATTTCGCTCGCGCTGTTGGCGATTTGTGCGGGCGTCGGACAATGGATCATCGCCGCACGGATGATCGCGCTGCGCGGCGCAATGGGACGCCCGATTGACGATGTGGCGGCGGACGATCCGCTCCGCGTGAGCTTCAACAATCTACACAGTTATTCGGTGACGGCGCTCAGCGTGGGAATAATCGCGGCGGCAGTCGCCTTGCTGCTCATCGCACGACGGAAAAGCAGAGGCTAGATGTCAGATGCTGGTAAAAAACTGACATCTGCACTAAATGAGGGGATTCTTTGATGGAGATAATCGAACGGATTGACGAATGGCGCAGGCGTTACGGGCACTGGCAGCAGGGGCGCACGCGCGGCTCGCCCCGCAGCGAGGTGGGCGACGATTATCCGTTTGTCGAGAATACGCGTGCGCCTTTCGCTCCGGCCAGACGCGCATTGCCGATGATGAATCTCGCGCTCATCTCATCGGCAGGCGCATACATCAACGGCACGGACTCTTACGATGTAAACATCATCGGCGGCGACACGAGCTTTCGCGAGATTCCGCGAGAGGTCGAAAGCGAGGATTTGCTCTACTGTACGCGCGGCTGGGATACGAGTGCCGTCATGCAGGATCGCAACTCGCAAGTGCCGATTGATCGTCTCGCGGAGTTTGAAGGCAACGGCATCATCGGGCAGCTCAATCAGGTGTGGTGGAGTTTCTGCGGCCACATCCCGGATGCCGCGAAATTGACGGAAGAGATGTTGCCGAAATTGACAGAGCGCGTGAAGCGTTATGAAGTTCAGGCAGCCTTGCTCGTCCCGGCCTCGCGTCTGTGCCACCAGTCAATCGCCCTGGTCGCGCGCGGTCTCGAATCGCAAGGTATCCCGACGATGATGTTGGGAGTTGAAAAGGATGTCGTTACACTGGTCAGACCGCCGCGCTGCGGCTACTACCGGGGCGAACTCGGCAGCGTCGCCGGACGCCCGAACTGGCCCGAACACCAGCGGCGTTTGCTGGACGAAGCCCTCCGGCTGCTTGAGCCAATGGATCAACCGGGCATCCGTCAACTCGTCGTCGAACTGGAAAGCGAAGTGGAGAGGGAACGCGGGGAGAGATAAGAGCCGTGACAAGTGACAGGTGACAAGTAAGAACATGCTCTTATCTTGTCACCTGTCACTTGCCACGGCTTTTTGCGTGACTTGCGCGATTATTTCCGTGACTTGATCGAAGTCAAAGGGTTTGCCGATGATGCCGTTGACGAGATGCTTGTCGTTGGGAGCGATGGGAATGCCTGTGCCGTGTCCGGTGACGAGAATGATGTTTAGCTCAGTCCCGAAGCGGCGACGAATCTCGCGCGCAACTTCCCACCCATCCATTTCGGGCATTGAGAGGTCTGTGAAGACCAGAGCGAATTCCCCGGCAGCGAGCGCTGCGAGAGCCTCTCGCCCGCCGTCAACCGCCGTGACCTTGTGACCCAGCGTCGAGAGCATGTCGGCCAGAATGTCGCGGACTACCCTTTCATCGTCTATCACCAGCACTCTCAGCGAAGCCGCTTCCATAGAGGGCTGCGGCTTCGCTGAGGGTGCAATCACCGCATCCATCGCGGGCAACTCAATTTGGAAAGTCGCCCCTTGTCCCACCTCGGATTCGACGCTGATCCGCCCTTCGTGCCGCTCGATAATGCCGTAGCTGACGGCCAGACCCAGACCTGTTCCATGCGCTCCCTTCGTCGTGTAGAAAGGCTCGAAGATTCTCTCGCGCACATCCTCCGGCATGCCTAAGCCCGTATCTGCAAAACGCAAGTTCAGGTGATCGTTCGTGCGCTCACAACTGATACTGAGGCGACCACCCAACGGCATGGCATCCACCGCATTGACGATCAGGTTGACGAAGACTTCGCGCAACTCCGATGCGCTTCCCCTGACGTAGTACGGGCAGACGGCAGACAGCTCGACCTCGTAGCGCAGCCCGCGCAGGCGCGCTTCATTCTCCCAGCGCGTGCGTGTGATTTCGATGGCGTCGCGCAGCAGAAGGCTCACATCGAGCAACTCGAACTCTTTGGACGGAGATTGCCGGGCGAAAGTCTGGATGCGGCGCACGGTGGCGGCGGCGTCTTCGGCGGCGGTCTGAATCACGTCCAGATTATGCACGAGCGAATCTTCCTTCACCTGGCGGCGCATCAACTGCGCGCGTCCCAGGATGGCCGTCAGCGCATTGTTGAAATCATGTGCGACGCCGGAGGCGAGCTGGCCGAGCGCGCGTAGCTTATCGGCCTGCGCGGCGCGCTGTCGTTCCTGTTTCTGTTCCGTGATGTCGCGTGCGATGCCGAGCACACCCGTAGTGTGCCCGTCAACGACGAGCGGCGCGGTGTCAAAGAGCGCATAGCGAAGATTGCCGTCCGGCGAGAAGAAGCGCGCCTCATATGTTTGCGGCTTGCCTTCCAGCGTTTGCTTGAAATGTTCGCGGACAACCTCGCGGTCTCCCTCGAACGTGATGTCGAGAAACGAATGGCCGATTAACTGTTCGGACTTGTACCCGGTCGCCGTGATGGTCGCGTGGTTGCACCACTGGAAGCGGCCTTCCACATCAACAGCGTAAATGGATTCCCGCGCGCTCTCCAAGATATTCATCAAGAGCGATTGCTGCTCGCGCGCCCTGGCTTCGACCTTTCTTAGTTCGGAAAGATCGCGCGCCGTGCAGACCGCGCCAATCGTCTTGCTGCCCTTTTCGATGATCGGCTCGGCTGTCACCAGGAGCGGGCGGTTGAAACGTTCGGGAATAATCTCGATGGTCACGCTGCGGCCTTCTTCAATGGTCTTCTCGACGAGACAGGTGTCGCCCTCGCTGGTGCGCAGGATGTCGCAGCAGCGCCGCCCCAGCATGAGATGCGGCCAGGTGTCTTCCATCGCCGCCCCGGCGCGGTTGACGCGAATCAGATGTCCTTCGTTGTCGAAGATGAAAATGCCGTCCGACATCGCGTTGAAAGTGGTCTCCCATTCCTTCTTGGCGCGCCCGGTCATCTCGAAAAGCTCAGCCTGCGCGATACCTGTCGCCAGTTGGGCGGCGACCGCTTCAACCAGCGCCACTTCGTCTTCCGTCCAGCGCCGCACGCGATCCGTCTGGTGAATGCAGAGCGCGCCGCGAAAGCGTCCGTTGACGATTAAAGGACAAATGATCTGCGAGCGGAGATTCACCTCTGCGGCGTGCGTGCGAATTTGCACGTTGAAGTCGGCAGACCCGTCCGCGTAGTTGAGCGCATCGCTAATCACGATGGGGCCGGGGGAGCGCAGGATGCGTTGTGCAATGGGCTCTTCAAAGCTCATCTCAAGATGCTTGATGCTCGAAGAGTTCGGCGCGACGTATTCGTGCTCAGCATGCACGGCGGGCTGCTGCTGGTCGTACATATAGAGGTGAACGCGAGAAGCGTTGAGCGCGCGTCCCAATTCACGCGTGGCCGTGCTCAAGACTTCCGGCAAACTGAGCGAGGCGCGAATAGCCAGACTCAAACGATTGATGAGAGACTCACGCGCTGAAGTCGCTTCCGCCCTTTGGAAAAGCTCCGCCTGGCGAATCGCCAGGCCGGTTTGATCGGCCACGGCGCGTGCCAGCGCGATGTCTTCACTTCGCCAGTGGCGAAGCGAGCGCGTGGTGGAAAACGCGAAGGCAGCGGGCATCTCCTGTCCGGTCTTGATGGCCACGTACATGATTGATTGCACGCCCGACGGGCGCAGGACTTCCGTGTAGAACGAGCCGATCCAATCGTCGTTGGCAACGTCGTCAAAAACCAGCACGCCCTGGCGCTCAACACTGTCCACCAGATTCTTGACCTGCGAAAAGGGGAAGTCGCGATCCGCAGTGCGCACACCGGGAGCGTGATACTCGGCCACCATCCGCACACGCCCGGCCTCCTCGTCCTTCATAAAGAGCGAGCAGCGATCAACGCCGAGATAGGAGCCGAGTTCCTGCACGGCTGTGTGAAAGACCACGGTCGTATCGAGCGAGCGACGCACGGCGCGCGAGATACGATTAATCACGGCCTCGCGCTCGACCTGCTGCTCAAGAGCTTCCGCCGTGCGCTTGCGTTCCGTGATGTCGCGAGCCACCCAGACGACCGCGTCTCCCGGCATCGGCGAAACAGTTCCTTCAAACCAGATTTCCCGCTCGTCAATCATTAAGCCGTAATCAATGTTGACGGGTTGGCGCGTTTGCAGGGCTCGATGAATGTGACTGAGAAAGAGATCGGCCTGAGCGCGAGGGAAAACTTCGTGCAGGGTTTTTCCGACCAGTTCGGTGGAGGGTTTATATAACAGTCCAGGGTTTGTCGGGGCGACTTTCAGGTAGCGCCCGCGCGAGTTGAGCACCATAATCACGTCGGGCATGGCTGCGAATAGCGCGCGCAACTCGGCTTCCGATGCCTGAAGCTCCGCTTCGGCTCGCTTGCGTTCCGTTACGTCGCGCGCAATTCCCTGCACTCCGACGGGCAAACCTTCCTGGTAAATTAAGCGCGTGCTGAGTTCGAGCGGCACACGCTGCCCGTCTTTAGCGGTAATCTCCAGCTCGTAGACGGTCGAGACATCATCGCTCTGTTTGCGAGCGATCATCTCGCGCGCTCTCTCCAACTGTTCGGGGACGACCACCTGCGCGATGTTCATTTTCATCGCTTCTGCGCGCGTGTAGCCGGTAATTCTTTCGCCGGTCTTGTTGAGCGAAGTGAAGTTGCCCTGAAGATCGTGCGTGTAGATGAGGTCGTTGGCGTTCTCGAACAACTCGCGGTAGCGTTCCTCACTCTGGCGCATAGCCTGCTCCGCCTGCTTGCGCTCAGTAATGTCACGCACGACCGCGCAGAGAACTTTCTTTCCACTGTAAGAGATGAGATTAACGCTGGTCTCGATATCCACCAGGGAGCCGTCTTTGCGACGATGCTGCCGCTCGCCGATAAAGTGATGGCCTTTGGTCAGAACCGACCGGATACTAAGGTCAATGTTTTCGTCGCTGGACGTGGTGACATCGTAGAGCGTGAGATGGCCAAGCTCCTCAGCCGTGTAGCCGAGTAATCTTTGATAAGCGGGGTTGGCTTCGATGATGCGCTTGGTCTCAACGTCAATGAGAAAGATGCCGTCCGAAGATTGCTCAACCAGCGCGCGGTAACGCTCTTCGCTTTCGCGCATGGCCTGCTCAGCGTAGACGCGCTCTGTGATGTCGCGCACCACTCCGCGCACACCCGTCGGCTTATCTTCCGCATCACGCACGAGCGTAATCATTCCTTCGAGGTAATGCAAAATGCCATGCGCGTCCGCGACGTGATGCACCGACCGGAATGCCTCACCCCCAGCATTCTCTTCCGTCTCGTTGATGTCACGGGCTGCGGCCTCTTCACCCAGCAATTCGCTCAAGGGCGCACCCACCAACTCTGAAGCAGGGCGACCAAAGAAGCGCGCGCCCGCTTCGTTGATGCTGGTGATGCGGCCATCCATGTCGCGCGTGTAGATGATGTCTGCGGCCTGTTCGACAATTTCCCGGTAGTGACGCTCGACGCGGTGGCGCTCCGTCAGGCGCGCCACTTTGACCAGCAACTCCTGGCGGCGAAAAGGCATTTCCAAGTAATCGTCAGCACCGGCGGTCAGCGCGTTCAAGCTGTTGCGCTTGCCCGTGCGGACGGCGCTCGCCAAGAGCACGGGCACGTCAGCCGTGCGCGGGTCTTGCTTGAGACGGCGGCAGAACTCCAGCCCATCCATCTCAGGCATGACGACATCGCTCACGACAATGTCAGGTTCAAGTGTGCGGGCGAGTTCGAGAGCGCGCTGGCCACTATTGGCCGTCACCACCCTGTAGCCTTCGTGTTCGAGCAACACCGTCAGCAGCTCAAGGACTTTCGGCTCGTCGTTGACGGCAAGCACGATGGGACTTATCTGATCGGGTTTCATCTTTGACATCGGGGCCTACGAAGCCACTCGCGCTCCGTTAAATCGAAAAACCTCAAGGTCTGGGCATTAAAAATGATGTGGGAGTAATTCGTGAGAGGGGCGGCTAAGATTGATCGGAACAACAGAGCCGTGAACGAATGGCTCGCTTATCATCGGCATCGGCGTTCGCCGGAAGGGGCTACACGCTCTAGCGCCACCTCGGAGTATATCAAAGCAGAAAAGAGATTGTCACGGGAAAGAGCAGTTGGCAGTAGGCAGTGGGCAGTTGGCAGTTAAAATAAAAGGCAGTAAAGACATGACGAGTCTCTACTGCCTTTTCTTCTCTGCCAACTGCCCACTGCCTACTGCCAACTACTTATTGCTTCTTGCGAAGTAGCCCTGACGATAGGTCAGCCGCAGGGTTTGCTTGCGTAGCTCAGGATTGACGATTTCGATCTGAACGCGGCGAAACGACCCATCCTTGTTCCTGTTGGTTGGTGAATAGGCGACCAGGTATTGCGAGCGCAATTCCAGTTGAATCTGCGCGAAAGCGGCGCGCAATTCCGATTCGTCTTCGGGAAAGAAAGCGCGTCCGCCCGTGCGCTCTGAGACTTTGCGCAGCGTGCCTTTGTTGACTCCGCCGTAATATTCGTCGCCGATGCCGATGGCATAAATCACCGCGTCGGCTTTGACGGCGCGATCAATCGCCGCCTCCATCTTCTTCTGGCTGCTTGAATCGTGGCCATCGGTCAGCAGAATAATCGCGCGCCGCGTTTTGTCTGAAGTCTCAGAGAGAACCTCGTCCGCGGTGACCCAGATGGCGTCCCAGATGGCGGTCGAGCCCTGGGTTGATTGATTCTGCCCGGAAATCGGTGGCGTGCCTGCCACCTGTCCATTGCCGATGTAGCCGGAAGGCGGAACGAACTCCACGCGGTCGAGCGCGCGACGCACCCGCGTTGCGCTCCCTGTCAAGCCCTGCTCAAGTGTGGACTCGCCCGTGAAAGAAATAACAGCCGCTTCGTCCTTGTCCGGGCGCAAGACCGCATCCACGAAAGAACCGGCGGCAGCCTTTTCAACGGGGAGCGTCCTTTCTTCGGAGATGCTCGTATCAACCAGAATGGCGAGCGAGAGCGGAAGATCGGTCTGACGCGCGAAGGTGAAAATCTCCTGCGGCTGGCCGTCCTCCGTCACACGTATATCTTCCTGCTTGAGGTCTGTGAAAAAGCGCTTCTGCTTATCAACCGCCGTGAAGAGCATGTTGGTCAAATCCGTCTCGACGCGCACCACTTCATCATCCTGAAGCGTCACCTCGTCTTCTTTCGGAGTCGGCTTCGGGGTTGGGCCGGTTTGTGGCGGCTCACCCGTGCGACGCGGACGGCTCTTCTCCTGTTGTGCAGAAGTGTCCGGTTGCTGCTGAGCACGCACACCCCTGGAGAGCCAGCCGCTGAACAAAAGTGTTGCAGAGAGCGTGAATACGAGAACGCGCGTGGTGTTAATTCGATAAAGCATTTCTTTAGTGACTGGTGAATAGTAAATAGTGAATAGTAGAAAGGCGGTTTCTATTTACTATTCACGATTTAGCATTTACTAACTTACTTTCTAAGGCTATCTGAAATCGCCTTGTATTCTTTCCTGGTTTTGACCTTCAACCCGTCACGATTGCTGGCCAGCTTGACTTCGATTTTGCGCTTGCTTCCATCGTATTTATCGTTGGTCGGCTTGTAGGTGATGATGTAGGTCGAGCGTAGCTCCTTAGAGATTCTGGTGAAAGCGCGCTCTAATTCAAGTATGTCGCCGGTGAAAAAGGCCGTGCCGCCGGTCTCTTCACAGAGCTTCTGAAGATCACGGTCAGCGCCGCTTGAAGTCGTTCCGCCCTCGACGCCCGGGACTGTGCCTAAGAGTCCTGCCTTGGTGGAGACGGCAAAGATGGTCGTCTCAGTGCGCTGGGCAATGTCAATCGCGTCGTTTAAGGTGGCGCGGCTGTAGTTGTTGTCGTCGCCGTCCGTGATGACGACCAGCACGCGGCGACCCGGAACGCTCCGCATCTTCTCGTCGCAGAACTGCCAGACCGCGTCGTAAAAGAGCGTCCGGTTGCCGGGCTTCTTCACGCTGTCAACTGCATCGTCAAGCAGGTTGAGCTTGTCCGTGAAATCCTGCCTCAGCTTGATCTCATGGTCGAAAGTAGCAAACGCCACGCGGTCTTTGCGCAAGCGAATCACCGTGTAAATAAAATTCTTGGCCGACTCCTGCTCGAATTTGAGCTTGCCCGCGACAGAGCCGGACGTGTCCATCAGGACGGCGACGTAGATGGGCTGGCTATCTTTCTCATCGGTGAAGCCTCTGATTGCCTGGAGCTGCTTGTCCTCATAAATCAGGAAATCGTTCCTTGTCAGACCCGCAACGGGCTGCTTGTCTTTCCCGATGACGGTCACGGGGAGCCGCACCTCACGAATGGTCACGACCTCTCTGTCGTCCTGACCCTGCGCGGACTGAGGCGGAGTTGGTTGCGGCTTCTGCTGAGAAAGAGCAGCAGACTGCGACAATGCGATGCAGCACAGCGCGAGCGTGAACAGAAAACGATTGCTGGCAGGTCTCATAACTTATTGAACGTAAAATAGAGTGAAAACCAAATTATGTCTTTTCGAGCCGGATACTCGCGGTTTGGATGCCGGGCAATCTGAATGCCGTTGCCCTTTGAGAAATCGAAGGAGTAATAGTACAGCAATCAGGTGAAAAAGCGCATGTCCGAGGCGCAGGGGTTTTCGGGGCGCTCAAAAGAACCGCGAAGTGCGAGGGCGCGGCGTGCGGGCTTTCTGGGGGTCACTGAGTTTCGTGTCTCTCAAGTCTCTTTGCCGGGTTCTTTTCGAGAAATGATACAATGCGCGTCCGGCTGGCGGCAGGCACAATAAGGTGAGCGTATGAAATTCAGCGAGTTGGTTCGACTACTTGAAAAGAACGGCTTTAGGTTGGTGAAAGAGAAAGGCTCAATCCAATATTATAGCAAGCAGGGGCACGATAAGCTGATCCGGGTTGATTATCACGGCTCGAAGGAAATCCCGACCGGCACTTGTTATGCTATCTTGAAAGCTGCCGGGATCAAGGAAAGAGGTTAATAAACCTGATGATTGATTTGAAGTATTCACTCGTGATCGAGGCAACGGAAGACCCTGGGTTTTTTGGGTTTTACTCGCCTGAGCTGGAAGGATTCACCGGGGTTGGGCATTCCATTGAAGATTGCCTGTACAAAGCCAGATGGGGAATGGAAGAACATATCGCTTTGCTGCGAGAGCAGAATCTTCCCGTTCCCGAACCGAATTCTAATCCGACCGTGATAGTGCAAAATGAACGGCGCTTAGAACCAGCCGCTTGAAGTCAAATCCTCTGATGCCGCGCTCTCATCAGTATCCTGGCCTGATACCTGCTGCGCGCTCTGGATGATCGAACAAACCATCTCCCATTATCGAATCATTGATAAGCTCGGCACTGGCGGGATGGGCGAAGTCTATGCGGCGGAAGACACCCGAAACGGGCGCAAGGTCGCGCTAAAATTACTACCCGCCCACGTCACCAAAGACGAAAAAACTTTGCAGCGCTTCAAAAAGGAAGCCAGCGCCATTCTCAAGCTCAATCACCCGAACATCCTGACCATCTTTGAAATCGGACAGGACGCCGCCGTTCAGTTCATCGCGACGGAATACATCAACGGCGAGACGCTCAGAGATCATCTCTGGCGCAACGAGATGAAGATTGACGAGGTGCTGGGCATCAGTATTCAGGTGGCGCGCGCGCTCGAAGCCGCGCACGCCGAAGGCATCATCCACCGCGACATCAAGCCCGAAAACATCATGCTTCGCCATGACCTGGTGGGGCGCGACCGCCTCGTCAAAGTTCTGGATTTCGGCCTGGCCAAGCTCACCGAAAAGCGTTCGTCCCTTCACGACCCAGACGCCGTCACGATGCCGATTCATCACACAGAGCCCGGCACGGTGATGGGCACGACCGGCTACATGTCGCCTGAGCAGACGCGCGGCATGGAAGTGGACGCGCGCACGGACATCTTCAGTCTCGGCATCGTGCTGTACGAGATGGTCGCCCGCCGCGCTCCGTTTGAGGGGCCGACCGATAGCCACGTCAAAGTCTCAATCCTCGATCACGAGCCGCCGCCGCTCGCGAGTAAATCTCAGCCGTTGCCGCATCAACTCGAACGCATCGTCAAAAAAGCGCTGGCCAAGGACAGGACGAAGCGGTATCAGACCGTCACAGACCTGAAGACGGATTTAGAGAACCTGAGAGATGAGCTGGACAGAAACGCCGTCGAGCTTTCGGTGACGCCCGAAAGTGAAGAAGGTGAAAGCGGCGGCAAGCATGTGACCGCTCCAGCCGGAAAAAAATCTACAGCGCCACGCAACGTGGAATTGCAGCCTGCGCGCACCCTGTCGAGCGCCGAATACATCGTCACCGGAGTCGGTCGGCACAAAATCGCCGCGCTCCTCGGCGTCGCCGCGCTGCTGCTCGTCATTGCGGGCATCGTCTACCTGAGAAGCGCGAGCGGCCCAAGCGTCAATTCCGTGGCGGTCTTGCCTTTCGTCAACGATAGCCTTGATCCGAACGCCGAATATCTCTCCGACGGCATCACGGAAAGCATCATCAACAATTTGTCGCAACTGCCGAATCTCAAGGTCATGTCGCGCAACGCAGTCTTCCGCTACAAGGGGCAGCAGATTGACCCGCAGGAAGCCGGACGAAACTTAGGCGTCGGCGCGGTCTTGACGGGCAGAGTCGTCAAAGTGGGCGAGAAGTTAATCATCAAGACCGAGCTAATCAACGTCTCGGATGGGGCGCAGCTCTGGGGCGCGGAATACAACAACAGCATGTCGGACATCTTCACCGTGCAGGAGGAAATCTCCCGCAAGATTTTTGAAAAGCTGCGCGTGAAATTGACGGGCCAGGATGAAGAGCGGCTGGCGAAGCGCTACACGAACGACACGGAGGCCTACCAGCTTTACCTCAAAGGGCGCTACTTCTGGAATAAGCGAGACGAAACGGGGTTGCGCAACGGCATCAAGTTTTTCAAGCAGGCAGAGGAGAAAGACCCGACTTACGCACTGGCCTATTCAGGTCTCGCGGATTCCTATGCGCTCCTGTGCGACATCGGCGCGGTCGCGCCCGTTGAAGAGATGCCGAATGCCAGGCAGGCCGCAGAGCGTGCGCTCAGTATTGACCCACGCCTCGCCGAAGGCTACACCTCGCGCGCCTTCGTCAAACTCGCCTACGACTGGGACTGGCCGGGTGCGGAGAGCGATTTTCGCCGCGCGCTTGAGCTTAATCCGAAATACGCGACCGCTCATCAATGGTACGCCTCGTTCTTAACGCA
The DNA here is from genome assembly GCA_032160705.1 of Acidobacteriota bacterium. Lineage (GTDB taxonomy): Bacteria > Acidobacteriota > Blastocatellia > Pyrinomonadales > Pyrinomonadaceae > QHXM01. The sequence continues at coordinate 41,601 of JAVHVE010000012.1, forward strand.
GATGGGAAAGTATGATCTGGCACGGCGAGAGATCGAGCAGGCGCAACAACTCGACCCGCTCTCGCCGATCATCAACGCCAATTCCGGTTTGTATCTTTACTACGCGCACAAGTATGACGAGGCCATCGAGCAGTACCGGAAGACGCTTGAGATAGACCCAAGGTTCGGCGTCGCGCATTACTATCTGGGCTTGGCCTACCTGCAAAAGAAGGATTACAGCAAGGCCGTAGCGGAATTCAAAACCGTCATGGATTCCGGGGGCGACGCTTCTGCGGCGAAGGATGAATTGGACGGAGACGATCTGGAAACGGCAGCCGCTCTCGCTTACGCTTACAGTGCGTCGGGAAAACGCGCGGAAGCTCAAGCCCTGCTTAACAAGATGATTGAGCTACAAAAACGCCGCTACGTCTCGCCGCTCTATCTGGCGACCGTTTACACGGGACTAGGAGAGAAAGAGCAAGCCATCGAGCAACTCAATAAGGCTTACGAGAACAAGCATCCGGGGCTGGTTTTAATCAGAGTCGAGCCGCTCTTTGACAGCCTGCGCGACGATCAGCGTTTTCAGGAACTCCTGCGGCGCTTTGAGCCGATCCCTTAGCGCGCTTCTAATTCATCCAGAACTTTTATGAGTTCAGCAGGCATCGGCGCGATGAAACGCAAGCGTTCACCTGTCCGTGGATGATGAAAGCCAAGCCGTTCGGCGTGAAGGAACTGGCGATTGAGCGAGGCGATCTTTGAGCGCACCCGCACGTCCATCACCGTCTTGTCGCGTCCGTCGCCATACACCGCATCGCCGACGACCGGGTGCTTGAGCCACTGTAGATGCACCCTGATCTGGTGCGTGCGCCCCGTCTTAATCTCCACGTCGAGCAAGGTGAATCGCTCGAACGGACGCCTGATGCGGTAAAGAGAGAGTGACGGGCGGCCTCCGCGCACGACGCCCATGCGCGTGCGGTTGCGCTGATCGCGCGCGATGGGCTGGTCAATGCTCCCGCTCTCCTCCTGGACACGGCCATGAACGAGCGCGACGTAGGATTTGAAGACTTCGCGTGCGCGAAACTGGTCTGCGAGATTTTCATGTGCGGCCTCGGTCTTGGCGACGACGATGAGGCCGGACGTGTCACGGTCTAAACGATGCACAATGCCGGGTCGTGCTACGCCCGCGCGCGTCGAGAGTTGCTGGAAATGAAAGGCGAGCGCGTTGGCGAGCGTTCCTGAAGAAATGCTTGCCGCCGGGTGGACGACCATCCCGGCGGCTTTGTTGACGACGACAATCTCGTCATCTTCGTAAATAATTTCGATGGGAATATCTTCGGGTGTGAACTGGCTCGAAGCCAGCGGCGTCAACTCGGCCTCGATCTCATCATCAACGCGCAGTTTGTAAGAAGGCTTCGCCGTGTGCCCGCTGACGAGCACATCGCCGTCTTCGATCAGTCGTTGAATTCGTGAGCGACTCCAGTCATTGATGCGAGCGGCGAGAAAGGCGTCGAGGCGCGTGCCCGCTTCCACGTCGGCGACGCGGAACGTGAGAATCGAAGCTACAGTTTCCGCCGCTTCTCGTTGCATGAGTGAAATTCCCTCGCCGTTATGCGCGAGCCGCATCCGGTGTCCGTGAGATTTTTTCGGGTTTCTCTTCTGAAGCGCGCCGCCAGCGAAGAATGAGAAAGACGAGGCCGGTGATGCCGACAATCAAGCTCAACATCTGCGAAGTCGAAAGACCCGTCAACGTCGTCAATCCCAGAATGTCGCCGCGCGGGTCGTCCCGGAAAAACTCTATAGTGAAGCGCATCACGGCGTAGAGCACACTGTAAAAGAGTATAACCTGTCCGCTGAAACGCTTGCGCCGGTGCAGCCAGAGCAGGAAGAAAAAGATGAGCAGCGCGCCGAAAGATTCGTAGAGCTGCGTCGGATGAAGATGCTCGCCGAGCGGAACGCCCGTCACACGATTTCCTGCTTCGGTAAACTCCACGCCCCAGGGCATCGTGGTCGGCTTGCCCCAGCAGCATCCGGCGGCAAAGCAGCCCTGCCGACCGATAGCATTGCCGAGCGCGATGCCGGGCGCGAAAGCATCGGCAGTTTTCCACCAGGGCAACTTGTAACGACGAATCAGAAAGTATCCGGCGAGAACGGCGGCGATGAATCCTCCGTAAAAGACTCCACCGGAGCGCAGGAAGTCGAGCGAGAAAAGTCGCAAAGGATTCTCGCGATACTCCGGCTCTGTGAAAAGCATCAAAAACTTTGAGCCGATAATCGCCGCGAGCAGCATCCACAATCCGAGATCGTAAACACGCTCGCGCGGCAATCCGTCACGCGCGGCGAGCCTTGATGCAATCAGCAGCGCAGAGAGAAACGCCAGCGCCAGCAGCACGCCGTAAGTATTGATGGGAAAATTGCTGATGCGGAATATCTCTGGATACATACTCAACAGCAGGAGTCAGAAGTCAGAATACAGGAGACAGGAGGAAAAGCAGAATTCAGGAGTCAGAATCCAGAATCCAGAATGAAAGGAAAATCTGTAACAGTGGTTCTCCACCTTATAATTCTGACTCCTGACTTCTGTATTCTGTCTCCTGCTTTTGAATGACTCCTGGATTCTGCTTTTCCTGTCTTCTGCTTTTACGGAACATGTCGTAGATGAGCAGGAACGCGCCCGCGCAGATGCTCGTGTCGGCGACGTTGAAGACCGGCCAGTGATACGACTTGTAGTGCAACAGGATAAAATCAATCACGTGTCCGAGACGCGCTCGGTCGGTCAGATTGCCGACGATGCCTGCCAGCAGGAGCGCGCACGCGCCCATCATGCGATCATCGGTGCGCGCCGTGCGAAAGAAATAGACGATGACGGCAATCGCCGCCGCAATCGCCAGCACGACAAAGAACCAGCGCCCGAATGAGCCGCCCTCCTGCAACTGCCCGAAAGCGATGCCGGAATTTTCCGCATAGACCAGATCGAGAACGCCACTGATGAGCGTGACAGATTCACCGTTGCGAAGCGCCTTCACAGCCCACGCCTTCGACGCCTGATCGGTGAGATAGATGCCAAAGGCCGCGACCAAATATGCCACGCGCCACGCAATGCGTCGCTCGCTCACGCCGCTTCCTCCCGCTCAATCTCCGCCAGAGCTTCGACGCAGCGCTCGCACGCTGTCGGGTAGCGCGTTGATTCGCCCACATGAGTCGAATAGTTCCAGCACCGCTCGCACTTCTCGCCTTCGGCGCGCTCAACGCTGACTTCTACTTTCACATCGTTTGCGAGCAGAGAGTCTCCCGCTTGCTGAACGTTCACCTGGGAAACGATAAAGAGGTAGCGCAACTCGTCCCTGTAGCGCTGAAGCAAATCGTAAGTCGCTCCGCTGGCTGAAATGTTGACGCGCGCTTCAAGTGAACTGCCAATCACCTTGCTGGCGCGCTCGTGCTCAAGCACCTGCAAGACCATGTCACGAACATAAAACAATTCCGTCCAGCGTTCGATAAGTTCTGCGTCAGGTTCATTCCGCGCCTGTGGAAACTCCGCGAGGTGAACCGATGCGACGCGCTCATCATCACCGCTCATTTGCGGCAAGTTCTCCCAGATTTCGTCTGACGTGAACACAAGTATCGGCGCAAGCAGCCGCGCCAGTGAGTCCGCGATTCTGTAAAGCGCAGTCTGCGCCGACCGCCGCGCATGGCTTCGCGGCGCAGCCGTGTACAGGCGATCCTTGATGATGTCGAAGTAGCGCGCCGAGAGCATCACGGTCGAAAAGTTATAGAGCGCATGATAGACGGTGTGAAACTCGTAAGCCTCGTAAGCTTCCCTGACTTGCGAGACGACTTCGTCGAGCTTCGCCAGCGCCCAGCGGTCTATCTCAAGCATCTCTTCTTCCGTGACGCTGTCTCGCGCCGGATTAAAACCGTCAAGGTTGCCGAGAGCAAAGCGTGCCGTGTTGCGCATCTTGCGGTAGGCATCCGAGACACGCTGCAAAATTTCGTCAGAGCAGCGCACGTCCTCCTGATAGTTTGACGATGCCACCCAGAGGCGCAGGATTTCCGCGCCGGAATCCTTGACGACCTCGTTCGGCGAAATTCCCGTCCCCTCGGACTTAGACATCTTCAAACCCTGGACGTTAATCACCCAGCCGTGCGTGATGATGGCTTTATAGGGCGCGCGGTCGTGCGCGGCGAGACCGACCATCAGGCTGGAGTTGAACCAGCCGCGATACTGGTCGCCGCCCTCCAGGTAAACATCGGCAGGCCAGCGCAAGTCTTCATGCTTTTCGAGCACGGCAATAGACGACGAGCCACTGTCGAACCAGACATCAAGGATGTCCGTCTCCTTCGTCCATTCAACACCGCCGCATTTCAGACACTTGTATCCTTCGGGCAACAGATCAACGGCCTCGCGCGCGTACCATGCGTCAGACGATTCTTTCTCGAAAATATCCGCGACGTGATTAACCACTGCCGGGTCAGCCACAGCCTCGTCGCATGCCTGACAGTAGAAGGCAGGGATGGGAACGCCCCACACGCGCTGGCGCGAAACACACCAGTCTGGGCGACCCTTGAACATGTTCCGCATCCTGTCAACGCCCCACGCGGGAATCCACTTCACGTTTTCAATCTCGCGCAACGCGCCTGCGCGCAAAGAATCAGTTGCTGCTTCCTCTTCGTGCTCCGCAAAGTTGTCCGTGAAATTGGAGCGGTCGCGCCCGTCCTCATCTTTTTCGACTACCGGGTGCGAGGACGAAGCGGACAAATCCATAGAGATGAACCACTGCGGCGTGGCGCGAAAAATGACAGGGTTCTTGCAGCGCCAGCAGTGCGGGTAACGATGCTCGTAATCTTCGCTAAACAGCAGCACACCCTCCGCGCGCATGAACTCCACAATCTTTGGATTAGCTTCAAAGACGCGCTCGCCCGCGAAATGCTCGACCTCGCTGGTGAACCGCCCGGCGTTATCCACAGGGCAGTAGATTTCCAGCCCGTAACGTTTCCCGATAACAAAGTCGTCGTGGCCGTGACCCGGCGCAGTATGCACCAGCCCCGTCCCGGCTTTGCTGCCTGTCGCAGACTTGTCGCGCGCTTCTTTGACATCAAGCTCCGTCTCGGCATCAGCCTCGCCGCCGAGCGTGACGTGGAGGCCTACCATCACCAGCGAGGGGCGATCAAGCCACGCGTGACGGCATTCAAGACGGTCAAGCTTTGCGCCCGGAAAGCGCGCCAGCACTGTCGGAGCAATCCGATCACCGTTCGCATCACGCTCGCCGATGTCACATTTGCTTGCAACAGCATTGAGCAGCTCACTCGCGACGACGTAAACCTCATCATTGTTTTCAAGAGCCGCGTACTCGAAGTCTGGATGAACGGCGATGCCAAGGTTCGCGGGCAGCGTCCAGGGCGTCGTCGTCCAGATGAGAAAGAAAACTTTGCGGCCAGCGAGGCTTTCATCAATCAGCGCGGGGTCGCTCGCGAGCGGAAACTTCACATAGACGGAAGGACTCCGGTGCTGCTTGTATTCGACTTCCGCTTCGGCGAGCGCCGTCTGGTCGTGGATGCACCAGTAAACGGGACGCGCGCCCTTGTAAACGTAGCCGCGCTCGATGAAGCGCCCGAAGAGCCGTGCCGTTTCCGCCTCATAATGGTTCGACATCGTGAGATAGGGATTATCCCACTCGCCCAAAATGCCGAGGCGCTGAAAATCTCTCGTCTGGCTCTTCAAAGATTTCGCGGCGTGCTCGCGGCAGGCACGGCGGAAGCTGTTGACCGAAAGGTCAGACTTTTTCTTGCCCTTCTTATCGAGGTCACGCTCGACGTGCTGCTCAATGGGCAGACCGTGACAGTCGTAGCCGGGAACGTAGGGCGCATCAAATCCCATCATCGAACGTGATTTGACAACGAGGTCTTTCAGGATTTTGTTGAGCGCCGTGCCAAGGTGAATGTCCGCGTTGGCATACGGCGGGCCGTCATGGAGGACAAACTTTTCGCGCCCCGCGCGTGCGCGCTGGATCATCTGATAGAGACCCATCTCCGTCCATTTCTTTAAGCGCGCGGGTTCAGCTTGCGCGAGATTGGCCTTCTGCCCGAATGCTGTCTTCGGCAGGTTAACGGTCTTCTTCAAATCGAGGGGTGTTTCTGTGGACATAATCAGTTTCCTAATCTCACGCTGATAACAATATCAGCGTCCGGGGAAAAGGTTAAATGGTAAAAAGGGAAAAGAAGTAGCGAGCCGGTTTTACCATCCACGAAATAACACGAAGAGACACGAAGAGGTCAGCTCGTTTCGTGTTGTTTCGTGTCTCTTCGTGGATGGCTCATTTCGCTTTCCCTTTCCAAAAAATTCGCCCGAACCATGCTCCCTACGAAGACGATGGTTCGGGCCTCTTGAGTGCCTTTGTTTTAAGGTGCTCAGCCGATGAACATCTCATCTTCTCCGTAGGTTTGATTAATGGGCTTCGGCGCGGGCGCAACGAGAACTTCGAGGCCACGGCGGAAGCCCGCCATAATCGCCGCCAGCTCGCGCGCCGGTTGAATCACCTTGTTGCGGATGAAGGTCGTGGTCGTCGTCACCTGCTGGTGCGTCTTGTCTATCGTGCTGCTCACCAAAGCCACCTTGTCGCGCGCCGTCTCAGCCGTTTCACCGACAAGGAGTTTAAGCTCGCGCACCTCATCCTTGATGATTCCGACGGACTCGGAGAAGTGCAGCGTCGCGGTTGAAAGATGCCCGGACATAGTATTGATCTGCTCGGCGATCTCTTTGCCCTGGACGGCAATTTGCTTGCCTTGCTCGCTCAATTCCGTGACCTTCTTCAAGATCGGCTCGGTGCGCTGCTCCAACCGCCCGACTGTTTTGACGGCGCGGCCAACGAGCATGGCAATGACGATCATCGCAATCGCTATCACGACAAACGCGACGGCGATCACCACCATCACCCAGAACATCGGATCGTTCAGATGCATAAGAATTTTTGATTTTTGATTTTGATTTGCGATTGGATAAGGATAAAAGAAAGATTTTAATTCCTTATCCAATCAAAAATCGCAAATCAAAAATTAGCTCAGGTCTCCTTGCGGAGGATAAGTCGGCTTGGCTTCAGAAGCGCCGGAAAGCTCCGTCTTCCTCTTCTCCTCGTTATAAGCCTGCTTGCCGGCTTCGACCGCGGCGGAGAATTGCCCGGTTTTGCGTGAAGCGACTTCGCGTGCCGACCCGACCCAATCCCCGGTCTTCTCGCGCACCGCGCCGTAATACTCCCCGGCCTTATCGCCAACGTATCTGGCTCCCTCGCGCGACTTGTCTATGCCCTTGCGCGTCACGTCGGCGATGTCGCCCCGCAGTTCCGAACCCGCTTTCGGAGCAAACAGCAGGGCGAGAATCGCGCCAATGCCGCCACCGATAAGTAGATAAGTCAGACGGGTCGAAACGTCCGACCCACCGCTCCTGTCGTCGTTTTGCATGAGAGATTCCTTTCTCCTGACGCGAAGCCTTAAGGCTTCGACTTTACGTTTTAATAGCGAGAGAAATTACAGTCAGAATATAGCATAAAAGCCGTGACAGGTGACAAGTGACAGGTGACAGGAAAAGAGGAGTTTCCAGTTTTGAGTTTTCAGTTTTCAGCAAAGACTTGATTGCCTTTACTGAAAACTAAAAACTGAAAACTGTTAACTGTTCTTGTCACCTGTCACGTCCTTTTGGTATTGGAGCAGCTTTCTGTAGAGAGTTTTGCGTCCGATGCCGAGAGCGCGTGCGGCGCGCGTCTTATCATTCCCGGTGTAGTCGAGCGTGGCTTCGATGGCGCGCCGCTCAATCTCGTCAATGGTCGAAGGGACGTTGATTTCCATTTGAATAACGCGCCCTTCGCTGGCCGCTTCGACGCGCTCGCGCCGGACTTGCGCGCGCTCGTCCGTCACCCGCCTGGCTAAAGCTTCCGGCAGATCATCCAGCTCTATCTGGCGGCCTGAGGCGATGATGACGGCACGCTCAACGGCGTTCTCCAATTCGCGCACGTTGCCCGGCCAGGCGTACTCAATAAGCGCCTGCAAAGCATCCTTTGAGATGCCGGAGATGAAGCGCCCGGTCTTCTGCTTGTAGTGTTCGAGAAAGTGTATGACGAGCGGGTGAATGTCTTCGGGGCGCTCGCGCAAAGGGGGCAGGCGAATCGGAAAGACCGAAAGACGATAGAAGAGGTCGCGGCGGAATGTGCCCGTTTCCACCGCGCGCTCAAGGTCAACATTCGAGGCGGCGATGACGCGCACATCCGTCTTGACTACTTCGCTGCCGCCGACGCGCGTAAACTCTCCGTCCTGTAGAACGCGGAGCAAGCGCACCTGGGCTGAAAGGCTCATCTCGCCGATCTCGTCCAGAAAGAGCGTGCCATTGTCTGCTTCCTCGAACCGTCCCTGCCTGCGAGAGCGCGCATCCGTGAACGCGCCCTTCTCGTGGCCGAAGAGTTCGCTTTCGAGCAAGGTTTCTGGAATCGCGCCGCAGTTGAGCTTGATGTAGGGCTGATCTTCGCGGCCAGAGTTGTAGTGAATCAAATTGGCAAGCAATTCTTTGCCTGTGCCGGATTCGCCCTGAATGAGCACGGAGGTTTGCGTGTCGGCGACGTTCAAAGCCAACTCGATGGCGCGGCGAATCGCCGGAGCTTGCCCGATGATGCGGTCTTCGGCATGGCGCTCGTGCAGGGCGCTTCGCAAGCGCATCACTTCCGCCGAAAGCTGGTCGCGCTCCAAAGCCGTGCCGATCTGGTCAGCGATGCCTTCGACGAGCGCGACTTCGTGATCCTCAAATCCTTCACGCGCCACAGACCAGACCAGACCAAGCAGGCCGAAAGTCTGTCCACCAATGCGAACCGGAGCGACGAGCGCGGCGCGCCCGCCAAGTGTGGCATTGAAGACAAGACGAATCGGAAACGGCAAGTCCGTATCCAGCAAGCGCATGGTCTTTCCCTGCGCCAGCACTTCCATCGCCGCCGGGTAGGCAGTGATGTCCATTGATTGGCCGTGAGCGTTAATCAGCCCTTGCACAGACTCGGTTGAGGCGTGCGGCGCGGCTTTGAAAGCGGCGAGACTGATTCGCCCGCCCAGAGGATCGAGCACGCCGAGCGCGCCGTAGTCCGCGCCGACAAGCGCGATGGCTCGCTCCAGGACAAGCTGCGTGACTTCGCCGAAATCAGAACGCGCGTTCAAGGCGTTGGCGATTTCCAGCAGCGCTTCGGTCGTCTCCGCTTCGCGCTGCTTGCCCGTGAAGAGCCGCGTGTACTGGTAGCCGACGGCGATGTGCCGCGCGATGGATTGCAGAAAAGAGACTTCGTCGTCGAGCCATGTGCGCGGCGCGCGCGTGTTATGCAGGCCGAGCAGGCCGAGCACATCGCCGCCCAGGATAATGGGCACGACCAGGAGCGAGCGCGTGCCCAGCGAAGCTGCCAGAAAGCGCACCTTTTGATCTAAGCCCGGCGCGGAGGTATCGTCGAAACGAATCGGCTTCGTCAGGTCAACGCGTTCGGAAAGTTGGCGGAGGTCAACGGGGATGGTCGTGCCTTCGCTCGAAGGCACATCCTCGGAAGCGCGCCATTCATGGCTGATGCGCAGCTCCGACTCGGACGCCAGTTGAATCACGTCGCAACGATCCGCATTCATCATCCGCCCCAGTTCTTTGACGACCGCGCGCAGGAATCTATCCAGATCAATGCTGGCGGGAAGCTCAAGCGCGAGGCGATCAATGATCGCTTCACGCGCTTCGTGCATCTTGATCTTTCGTTCGAGCGAGAGCGATTCGGCAGTGATAGACATAATGATTAGTTGGCAGTTAGCAGTGGGCAGTTGGCAGTCAGAACAAACGATAACAGCACCGAGCTTTTGTCTTTAACTGCTCACTGCTAACTGCCTGCTGCCAACTTTTTTCGTGTGCGGATAATAGCGAACCGCGCGTCGAGTTGCAAAGCGAAGCAACTATCGGCGCGCGGTTTACTGAGAACGGGATGGAGATGAATTTATTCGACGATTACTGCTGGAGTTGCGCGACCTCGGGCAAGAGGTGAAATGCGACGCGCGCTTCTTCCGGCGTCAGCAGCGGGTGAAAGGTCTTGCCGTAGCGCCCGGTGATGATGCGAACGTAATTCTGGGTTTCGTTGTAGGGCGGAACGCCGTTGTATTTATCAACCGCGCCTTCACCTGCATTGTAACCGGCGAGCGCGAGCGAAACGTTCCCGTTGAATCTCTTCAGGAGAAAGCGCAGGTACTTTGTTCCCGCTTCGATATTGGCAGCCGGGTCATGCGGGTCTGTGCAACCGAAGCGCCTGGCCGTTGGCGGCATTAACTGCATGAGCCCTTGCGCACCGACGTATGAACGTGCGCGGACTTTGTATTTCGATTCCTGCCAGATGACGGCGTGAATAAATCTGGGGTCAACGCCGTTACGCTCTCCGGCGCGAAAGATGATGAGATCAAGCTCGTGGTCGCCTGATGTCGGCACATCCGCCGGAATGTAGTCCGGCTCAGCGGTGGGAGCAGTCGAAGCTGTCGTGTTTTCCGCCGCAGAAACGGCTGGCGCGTAAACGCGATTGAAGATAAGTCCGGTAAAGTTCGTAAAAAGGAAAAGAGCGATGATTGCAAAAGGCGCGAATTTAAAAGAGCGAAAGTGGGGAACAAATCGGGTCAGGTTCATCAATATCCGTCCTCCATGTGAGCGATGACTTTTGATCATCCGAAGCTGCGTGGTTTTAGCGCAGGTTTGGGGGCTACGCATGGCGGATTCGATTTACAAAGAACAGTTCATCGAAACCGGGACTAAGATGGAAGAAGACTCGTATCGGTTGCTTGGAACGCACGAAAAAAGTCCGCTAAAGTATTGATTCTATATGTACTTATTCCGACCGAGCGTAAGCCCCTTAAGGACAGAGACTTCACGCGCTATTCAGTCAACATGAGCGACTGTTTGAGGCGTGGCCGGCACTTTCGCGTACCCGTTCGGTACGAAAAAATTTAGTGTTCGGGCATACTTCAAAATGATTGTTTGAAGTTGATTCGCTCCATGTCAAAAGGAAGTTTTCGTGAATGCTGAAAAGCGCACGGTCTTGTTGACTTGTCGCGTGCAAACGCATAACCTCACGCCGCAATCCAACCTTAATCGCTAGTTCTGACATTGAAAACGACTCGATTATTTAGATCGCAACGCTGGCAGGTGAAAAAGCTTGGTTATAGAGGAGCAACAGGCACAATGTCACTAGATAACGATCAATCAAACGAAGCGCCGGACGATCTGACTCCGGTCACGGGCGCGGCAACAGATGTGTCTCCTTTAGGACGCGAGGGCGCAAAACCGTCGCACGAGCTAACCGCTGACGAAGACACGGATGTCGTTAATTGGAATCGCATTGCGGCGAGCGATGAGTTTAAGGGGCTCATCAAAGCGAAGCTGAAATTCATCGTTCCGGCCACAGTCTTTTTCGTCGTTTACTACTTTGCGCTGCCAGTCTTGGTTGGCTACGCGCCGGATTTGATGAAGCGGAGGGTGTTCGGTGTCGTCAACGTCGCCTACCTGTTTGCGCTGTCACAATTCTTCATGGCGTGGATCATTGCCCTGCTCTATGTGCGCGCGGCGGCGCGGCATGATCGGATTGCCCGCAGCATCGCTGACCGTCACGAGCGCCGTGCAGAGGGAGGACGATAAAAGGGCATGTCTACTCCGCTACTCATGTTCCTCGGCTTTGTCGCCGTCACGCTCGGCATCACTTACTGGGCTGCGCGCAGAACGAGCGGGGCTAATGCCTACTTTGCCGCCAACCGGAAGATTACCGGCTGGCAGAACGGGCTGGCGGTCGCGGGCGATTACATGAGTGCCGCATCGTTTCTTGGCATCGCGGGGTTGATTGCCTTCAACGGATACGACGGCTTTATGTATTCAGTGGGCTTTCTCGTCGCCTACCTGACGGTGCTTTTAATCGTCGCCGAGCCGCTCAGAAACGCGGGCAAGTACACGATGGCCGATGTGTTGGCCTATCGTCTCAGCCCGCGACCTGTGCGTTCAATGGCTTCTCTCAGCACGCTCACGGTCTCGACCTTCTACATGATCGCGCAGATGGTCGGGGCGGGCGCGCTCGTTAATCTTTTACTTCCCGGCGTCGGTTTCAGTACGGCTGTCGTCGGCGTCGGTGTGCTGATGATTATCTATGTCGTCTTCGGCGGGATGCTGGCGACGACGTGGGTGCAGATCATCAAGGCCATCCTGCTCATGTCCGGGACGCTCCTTCTCAGTCTTCTCGTCTTAGGGCATTTCGGTTTCAGCTTCGGCAACTTCTTTGACGCCATCAGCCACGTGACCTATCACGACAAGACGGGCGCAGAGGTGACGAAGAATTTTCTACAGCCCGGGCATTACTACTTCGGGGCGAACAAGCCTTATGGCGTGATTGATCTCATCTCGCTTTGCATGGCTTTGGTCTTCGGGACGGCGGGTTTGCCGCACATTCTGGTGCGCTTCTACACTGTGCCCGACGCACAAACTGCGCGCAAGAGCGTGGTCTGGGCGATGTTTCTAATCGGCGCGTTCTACATCATGACGACGTTCTTAGGCTTTGGCGCAGCAACGATTGTGGGTCGGGACGCGATTGGGGCGAACAACAACATGAGCGCGCCGCTCCTTGCAAAGTTTCTGGGCGGCGACATCTTCTTCGCCTTCATCTCGGCCATTGCGTTTGCGACCATCCTGGCGGTCGTCGCCGGACTCACCATCAGCGCCTCGACCTCTTTCGCGCACGACTTCTGGACAAACGTGATTCACAAGGGCACAGAGCGCAAGCCTGGCGAAGAGGTGCGCGTGGCGCGCGTGACGGCCTGTGTGGTCGGTATCGTGAGCATTTTGCTGGCCATCCTGCTCGGGCAATCCATCAACGTGGCATTTCTGGTCGGATTGGCCTTTGCTGTGGCGGCATCGGCGAATCTGCCGGTCATCGTTCTCTCGCTTTTCTGGAAGCGCTTTAACACGAAGGGAGCGGTGGCGGGATTGGCTACGGGGCTGGCCTCCTCGATTATCCTGATTCTGATTAGCCCAAGCATCATGACTGTTGACCCTCCCGGCGTCGTGGGCGCAGCACGCCACCTGATTCAACGCCCGCCCATCTTCCCGCTGGAGAATCCGGGCATCCTGAGCATCCCGCTCGGCTTTCTCGGAGCAGTCATCGGAACTCTGCTGGGGCGAGAGCCCGAGGCTGAAGCCAAATTCGCAGAACTAAGCGTGCGGGCAAACACGGGATTGGGCGCGGAGAAATAAGGCAAAAGGAAAAAGGTAAAAGGCAAAAGTGAGGCTGAAACCATAGTAATTAAAGGTTTTCAGCCTCACTTTTTACTTTTACTTTTACCTTTTTCCTTCTCCTGTTCAACACCTCAAGAATTCCTCAAGTCCCGTCTTTTAAACTCCCTGACAGTTTCGGCTGGAGATGACGAGCCGGAACTCGCACCGGAAACCTCGCTCTTTTTATAGCAGCAGTCCAGATTCGCGTTCCCTTTAGATTGACGGGAATGGGAGAGCAGCGATGCAGGTAAAAGAGATTAGAGAGTGCGGTGTTTATGCGCTCCCGGACGGCAGGGAAGTTATCGCGCATGGCGGCGACGGCCAAAGCGGGTTCTTCAGGCTCTATGACCCGTTGGCCTGGAAATATGAGGGGCCGCCGATGTACGAAACAAACGAACAGGGAGTCATTACCTCTCTGGGCAGGCCGACCCCCTGGCGCGTCGAAGATTTGAAGGATGTAGGGCAGACAGCCCGGCAACGATACTGACCGGAGAGCGTGCCCGTGTCACGTCTCGTGCCGGTTCTGGCTTTAACCCAATGGACGAGATGCAATGGGATGGCGCAAACCGAGCAAACATTTGATTGACGCCCCAAAGCAAATCCTCATCCGCATCGCCTGACAAACGACAAGTCTCCAAAGGAGACCCCAAAGAATTATGCAAATCATCCTCGACAAAATCACGACCCCCGGTGAGCAGCCTCGCCTGTCACGAGCGCGTCTGCTCAATATGCTTCACGGCAGCATCAGCAATTGCGCCGCGACCATCGTCAACGGTCGCGCCGGCACAGGCAAGACCCTGCTCGCCACAGATTTCGCCCATCGGTGCGGGCGGCGCATCAGTTGGTACAAGGTTGATGCGGCTGACGGCGACCTTCATGTCTTCTTCAAATATCTGGTTGAAAGCGTCCGTCAGTGGCGACCCGCTTTTGGGCAGGAAGCCTTGATGAAGCTGGTCGAGACCGCGACGATTGAAGACATCCCCATGCTCGCGGAGGCTTTCGTTTACGAGCTGCTTGAGCAGAAGGGCGAAGCGATCCTGATCGTCATAGACGATCTGCATCTGGTTTACGACGCCGAATGGGTCGTGCCGTTCTTCCGACGCTTGCTTCCGCTCTTACCGGCGGAAGCGCACATGCTGATTACGGGACGGAGTCTTCCGCCAGCGCCTTTGTGGCGGATGCGCTCCAAGCAGACTCTGTGTGTGATTGAAGAACCGACGCTCTCGTTCACAGAGTTGGAAGCAAAGCGACTCTTTGCGACCTACGGTTTGACTGAAGCGCAGGCGAGCGCGGCTCTGCAACAAACGCGCGGGCGCGCGTGCACACTCGACGCGATGGGTAGAGTCTTAAGCGAAGCGGAAAATGCGATGGCGAAAGAGCAACTGGTGGCCATCGGACAAAAACTGCGGAAACGCCCCCTTCGCCAGCGTCACGGTTATAGCCTTTAATTTAAGACGAGCTAGCATTGCATGACCCCGATGCAATCTGAAAACTGGACGGCCTCGCAACTGCCTCTCGCTTACCTCGCGGCGAGAAGCGATGAAAGTGCGCCTGATGAATCTCGTGGAATGCCGGTCTCTCGCTGTGATAAGCTCACCGCATCTTCCACGAGACCCAAGAGGCACAGGTTGTTGATGGAACAAAGGCCGCTTCCCGGTACGCCACAGCCCGCCGCAGCACCGCCGCCAACAAGAGAGCCGGTGGCGCAGACTTCCTTTTTTCTGCGTACGAAGCTGCTTCCGCCGCGCCCCGCTCCGGCTCTGCTGTCGCGCCCGCGCCTGACGGAAAGGCTGCTCGCCAATCTCGCGCATCCGGTCACGTTGGTCACGGCCAACGCAGGCTCAGGCAAGACCACTCTCGTCGCCGATTTCGTTCGCACCAATGCGCGCTCCTTCGTCTGGTATCAACTAGACCATACGGACGCCGATCCTTTCGTCTTCCTCGGCTATCTGACGCACGGCATCAAGCAGGCAGTTCCCAACTTCGGGGACGTGATGTTCTCCTACTTGCAGCAGTCGGCAGGTGAGTTGGCTCGCCAGCCGGAACGCGCTGTTGATGTCCTGCTCAATGAAGTTCTCGAAAACGTCGAGCAACAACTAATCCTCATCCTCGATGATTATCACCACCTCGGCACGGAGACGGCGGTTCACGCGGTTGTTGATCGCTTGCTCGCATATCTCCCGGATGTCCTGCACGTCATCATCATCTCGCGCGATTTGCCTCCGCTCTCGCTCGCACGGCTGCGCTCACAGGCGTCCTTGACTATCATAGACAGGAACGAGCTGCTCTTTACGGATGAGGAAACGCAGGAGCTTTTCCGCAAAGTCTTTGATCTCGAATTGACGCCCGCGCAATTATCCGAATACCGCGAGCGCACGCATGGCTGGATTACCGCGCTGCAACTTGTGAGGCAGGTCGCGCAACGCCAGGCTCTCAGTGAAGGCGTGCGCGAAGGCGATGCGCCCGACCTCGTCGAAATCCTGCGTCAATCCGAGCGCGACATCTTCGACTACTTCGCCGAAGAAGTTTTCGCGGACGAGCCGGAAGACGTGCAGCACCTGCTTCTTCGCATCTCTCTTCTGGATCGCGTCGAGACCGGCATCGTCACCAAAGTTTACCCGGAGGCCAATTCCCGGACGCTGCTGCCTCAACTCGTGCGCCGCAACGTCTTCATGACAGTCGCAAGTGATGAGCGCGGCGAAGAATATCGCCTGCACCCACTCTTCAAAGCTTTCCTGCGCCGCCGCCTTCGCTCCGAGCTGGGGCGCACAGGATTAGCCGCAGAGCACCGCCGCTATGCGGATTATTTTCTTGAGCGTGAAGCCTGGGAGCAGGCCATGCGTCACCTGCTCGAAGCTGAAGATTTCGAGCGTGCGGCTGAAATCATCGCCGAGCATGGCCGCGAATGGATAACTTCGGGCGCTCTCTCTTCGCTCGTGTCGTCTGCCGAAGCTCTCCCGGTCGCAGTGCTCGAAGCGCACCCTCGCGCGCTCGCGCATCGCGCAGAGGTGGCGCGGCTGCGGGGCGAATACGATGCCGCGCAGTCACATTTCCGTCGCGCCGCGACCTTGCTTCACGAGCAGAATGATAAAGAAGGCGAGGCCGAAGCCCTGCACTCGCTCGCCACTATTTCCCGCAGGCGCGGCGATTGCGCTGGGGCGTTCACCTATCTTGATCGCGCGCTTGAACTGGCGGACGAGCACTCCGCCGTGCGCGTCAAGTGCGGCAACACGCGCGGCTTATGCCTGACGGCGACGGGCGAGTGGACGGCAGCCGAGCGCGAGTTTCGTGAAGCTTTGCAATTAGCCGAAGAGCGCAACGATGAGCACTACGCGCGGCTAATCGCGCACAATCTGGGACTTCCCTCACTGCTGCGCGGCGATTTCGGGGAAGCCCTCCGCTGGCTAAGACGCATGCTGCGCGATGGGCGCAACCTGCCACCGATGCCGCAGGAAGCGACCGCGCATCTCAACATGGCTCGCTGTTATCTCTATCGCGGCGACATTGAATCAAGCGAAAAGCATCTGGAAGCCGCGCTCGAATGCTGCCAGCTTTTCAATCTCGTCGTCTCGCTCGCCGAAGCTTTCGAGACCTACGGCAATCTCCACCGCGAGCGTGGTGACGCCGTGCGCGCCACAGAGTTTTACGAACGCGCCGCGCGAGCCTACGACGAAGCTGGGATTGATCTGGTGCGCTGCGAGTTGCTGGATGAGCAAGCAGTGCTCAACTTGCAATTCGGAAATCTCGCGGCGGCGCGCAGCCTGCTCGACCGTCTCGTCGAAGCGCGCGTGGCCGCGCATAACGAATTGGGAAGCCGCACGGCGATGCTCTCGCGCGGTCGTGTGCTGCTGGCGCAAAACGATCACGAAGCGGCGCGCCGTGACCTTGAGCCCGCACATTCATACTTCCACGAACACGGGCTCTACTACTACGAAGCGCAATCCTCAATCGCGCTCGCCGCCTCCGACCTGGAAGCGGGTCGTGAAAGCGAGATGCTCGAACACCTGCGCCGCGCGCTCGACCTGGCCGCGCGCTATGACTACGAATACTGGTTGCAGCGCGAAGTCTTAAACAACCCGCGCCTCTTCGCCCAACCGGAAGCTGCCGAGCTTTTGCCGCCCGATGTGCGCGAGCAGTTGACGGCGAATGCGGGACGGGTTGTCCAGAAAGAAGTGCAGCCCACCCGCGCGGTTGAGATTACCGCCGCGCAGCCGGTTACAGATTTGACGATCAACATGCTTGGGCCTGTGGAGATTTTCCGCGACCCCGCGAGGCCGCTCGCGGCTGATGCCTGGACGACCAAGCGTGCGCGCGACATCATGTGCTTTATCGCCTCGCGCCGCCATCGCCGCGCCTCCAAAGACACGATCATTGATACCTTCTGGGGCGAAGCGGACTTTGAAGCCGTCGAGAAGAACTTTCATCCGACCGTCTCGCACATTCGCAAGGCGCTCAACAGCAATCAACCTTTGAAGCAGAATTTTCTGCTCTACCGCGACGGCGATTACCAGTTAAGCCCGAATTTCTCTTACCACATTGACACGGAAGAGTTCGACCGCCTCATCAACGAAGGCGAGACGGCGCGGCGCGCCCGCGAGTTTGACCGCTGCATCAACGCTTACGAACGCGCCATCGCTATCTATCGCGGCGACTTCATGCAGGGAAGCTATGATGATTGGGTCGAGGAGCAGCGCTCCTACTATCGCGAGCAGCACTTGCGAATGCTGGAAGCTCTGGCGGCGGTCGCGCAAAAGACAGAGGACTGGGCGCGCTCACTGCATCTGGCGCAGGAAATCCTGCGTGGCGACCCTTACCGCGAGGACGTGCATTGCATGATTATGCGCGCCCATGCCGGACAGGGTAATCGCCACGCCGTCAAGGAGCAGTACGAGGCTCTCCGCAAGCTGCTCAAGAAAGAGCTTGGCGTCGAGCCAGCCGCCGAGACGCAGAAGGTTTACAGGGAGTTAGTCGCGTAAGCGGCAAGAGCAGGGGAGGAAGGAATTTGACAGGATTAACAGGATTAGCAAGATTAAGCAGAAGAGGTAGGTAGACAAGGCTGAATGCTTTTTTTCTTTCATCCTGTCTATCTTGTTAATCCTGTCCATTCCTTCTGTAATTCGATTAATTTATAACGGAATTGCAACGTTCGTGGCCTGGATTTACCTTATAATTTGGGACTTCGCGTGGGTCTGAGTTATCCCATGTGTCTGTCCCCTCCTCGCTAGAGGCAAAGGAAAGCCCGCAGCCAAGAGTAGTCCAAAAGAGGAAACGCCACTTTGTCAAAGGCGGCTTTGTGAATAACGTATGAGAATTGCCCAAAGAACCCGACAAACCATCGCAGTTGCGTTGGCGTTCTTACTCTGCCTCGGATCGGTGCGTGCGGGCATCACTATCACGGGCGCAGACGGAATCACGATTACGGGCGCAGACGGTATCAACTACGTCGGCACTAACGGCATCACCATCACGGGCGCAGACAATTTTCTCTTCTTCTCCCCGAATGGGATTACCGCCACCGGAGCTGACGGGATCACTGCGACCGGCGCGGATGGGATTACGGCGACGGGAGCCGACGGCTACACCTACACGGGCTCAAACGGCATTACCGCCACCGGCGCAGACGGGATCACCATCACAGGCGCGGACGGCATCACTGCGACGGGTGCAGACGGCATCACGATCACCGGCGCGGACGGGACAAGATACAACGCCGATTCCGTCATCATTCGCAAGCCAAACGGCATCACCGCGACGGGCGCAGATGGTATCACCGCCACCGGAGCGGACGGCATCACTGCCACCGGCGCGGACAGCCGCCAGATCACGCGCGCAGACGGTATTACCGCGACCGGCGCGGATGGCATCACCATTACAGGAGCGGACGGCATTACAGCGACGGGCGCGGATGGTCAGATCATGCGCGTCACGCCTGGCGGAATCACCATCACGGGCGCGGACGGAATCACCATCAGCGGGGCGGATGGCATCACGATTACGGGCGCGGATACTTTTACGGAGACTTCCACCAACGGCATCACTGCCACTGGCGCAGATGCCCAGCGTCGCGGAATCCAAAGCGTTGATCCTGAGTTCGCCGTCCTGCTCAACGAGATGACAGACGATAGCAACGTCAACGCCATCGTCGTCTATCATCAGAAACCATCGGAGATGGACATCGCGGACTTGAGGAACATCGGCGTTCTTGGCGGCACACGCTATCGCGAACTGCCGATGATCGCGCTCTCCGCCAAGCGCAGCCAGATTGTCACCATCTCTCATCTTCCGGCGGTGCGCTCAATCTACGGTAATCGCACGCTGCAACCGACCGTTGATCCATATCTAAAACTGACGGGCTCGGAGCGCGTGGGACGAGACTCAGACCTGACGAAGAAAAATGTCGGGCTGCCTGTTTCGGGGCGCAACGTAACAGTCGCCGTGCTCGACACCGGCATTGACGGAACGCACGCCGACCTGTCTGGTCGCGTCGTGCAGAATGTGAAGCTCGCGGATACGCAAAGCATCGGCATCGGGTTCAGCGAGCCAATCAACATCGAGGGCTTGCCGAACACCGACCTGGCATACGGGCACGGGACGTTCGTTGCCGGTTTGATAGCCGGAACCGGAGTGCGCTCTGCCGGCAAATATAGCGGCGTCGCGCCGGGAGCGAATCTTGTCGGCTTGAGCGCAGGCGACCTGAATCTTTCATACGTGCTCTCAGGCTTCGATTACCTGCTCACGCGCGGCGCAAGCCTTAACGTTCGCGTCGTCAATTGCAGCTTCTCGGCCAACACCGTTTTCGACACGAACGACCCGGTCAACGTCGCTACCAAGATGCTGACAGACCGTGGCGTCAACGTCGTCTTCTCGGCAGGCAACATGGGCTCAGGAGAGCACACTCTGAATCCTTACGCGGTCGCGCCCTGGGTCGTGAGTGTCGGAGCGACGAACGAGCGCGGACGCCTGGCAGACTTTTCTTCGCGCGGCGAAATGGGGAGCGCCTTGTTTCGTCCGACGCTGGTTGCGCCCGGCGTGAATGTAGTCAGTTTGCGCTCTGCTGGCGCGAGCGTGACAGGCACGCTCGGCGTCGTCGAGGCGGACAAAGATCGTCTCAGCTTGACTGAAGTGCCTTTTTACACGACAGCGTCAGGGACGAGTTTTTCAGCGCCGCAGGTGGCGGGAACAATCGCGCTGATGCTCGAAGCCAATCCGCGACTCACTCCTGCCCAGGTGCGCGATATTCTGCAACGCACGTCCACGCCGCTCCCCAATTACTTCCAGCACGAAGTCGGCGCAGGAATGCTTAACGCCTACGCGGCTGTCCTTGAATCCGCATTTCCGGGGCGGCGCATGGGAATGTTTCGCGCCACGCTCGATCAAGGGCAGGTGAGTTTTACCACCGACCCGGCGCAGCACATCAACGGTTTTGTCTCGCCGCTTGGCAGCTACAACACGAACGTCAATGTCCCGGCGGACGCAGTGCTGACCTCGGTGCAGACCGCCTGGGGGCCGCTGTCGAGCACGAATGACCTGGCGCTTTTTTTGTTAGACGCGGGGGGCGTCAAAGTGGGCGAAGGAAACAGGCCGAACCAGCCGGGGCTGACGGGTAAGCGTGAAGGCTACTCTTTGAGAGGGCCTGCGGTCAGCGCCTTGAGGATTCAACTCTCGCAAGCTCTCGGCGCGGGGCAACCTGCGCAGGGAATAGTGGAAGTAACGCGCGTCTCATACTCACCCTTGAACGATCTCGGCGGTCTTAACCCGGAGGCGCGCGCAGACATCCAGCAGGCTCTGCGGAAATTTGCGTTGATGCCTTATGTCAACCGTTTCCGTCCCGGCTTCGGAGTGACACGCGCCGGGCTCGCCGCCGCGCTGGTGCGCGGAGGTCAGGTGCCGCAATATCTGCCGGGCAAAGCACGTTTCACGGATGTGTCTGATTCAACGACGATGCTCTTTGTCGAGAGCGTGCAGTCTGCCCCGAACGGTGCGCTCTTTACGGACGCGACACCGGGTGGCAAGTTTCGTCCAGATGATTTCGCCACGCGGCTTGAGGCGGCGGTGGCTTTGGTGCGCGCCGCTGGCCTGCAATCAGAAACCACCACTACAGCGCTGCCTGTGAACCTGAAAGATGCGGGCGAGATTCCGGCAGCCGCGCGCGGCTACGTCGCGGTCGCACTCGAAAAGGGTCTGCTCACGCTGGATGATGGCTACTTCAAAGCGCAAAGCGCAATCACCCGCGCCCAACTCGCGCACTCGCTGGTTGTGATGTGGGGACGAGTCAACTAAAGAAGGCAAAAGGTAAAAGTAAAAAGGTAAAAGTGAGGCGGAAGCCATTATTTATTTAATGGGCTTCCGCCTTCCTTTTGCCTTTTACCTTTTTACTTTTACCTTATGAATAGTTCTTCCACGTTCCACAATGAGAAAGGAAGAATCGTGCCGGGGCGATAGTTGCCGACGCGCGTGTTGGCGGCTGAGATGAAGTGGCGCGCGACAATGGGGATGATCGGCATCTGCTCCGCGATGATAATCTGGATGTCGCGGAAGATTGCTTTACGTCGCGCGGGGTCGAGTTCGTGTGCCTGCTCGGTGTCTAGTTGATCGAGGCGCGCTTCCCATTCGGTCGCGGGTTTGGGTTGTTTCGGATACCACTGATGATTGCTGCTGCTGCTTTGCAGGAAACTGGTGTAGGACGACGGGTCTGGATCGGTGACGGACTGTCCCAAGAGCACGGCGTCGTAATCGTAGCTCTGCGTCCAGCGCCCCGTCAGCGCCTGAAATTCTATCGGCGCGGGCTGCATGCTAATGCCGAGCCGGGCCAAGTCTTGCTGAATCACCGTCGCCATGTCAACACGCGGCTGATTCTCAACCGGAACAACCATCGTAAACTCGACACGATTGCCTTTGGCGTCCACCAATTCAGGAGCTTCCGCCGCGCCGCGCTGTGTAAAGCCCGCCTCGCGCAGCAGAGAGCGCGCTTTGTCCAGATTGTATTCGGCGCGCGGAATGTCATCGGCCACCCACGCGCGGTTGCCGGGAGAGATAAAGCCGTAGAGCGGTGTGGCCAGCCCCTGCAAATTTGCCGACGCGATTGAGTTGCGGTCAATGGCGTGTGCGACGGCGCGGCGGAAACGCACGTCCGCGAACCATGCGCGCCTGACAGGGTCAACGATTGCTTTCCCGTTCTGTGTTCCTTCATTCAGGTTGAACCAGATGTAATCCGTGTTCATGCCGGGTCCCAGATCGTAGCCGCGCACGCTGCCCTGCGATGAACGCAAGGTCGCGTAATCGGTCGGGCGAATGCGGTCAATGATGTCGAGCGAATTTTGTTGCAGGCGCGTGATGGCATTATTGGGATCGGCGACAAATTCGATCATCAGAGAATCGAGATAGGGAAGCTGGCCACCTGCGCTGTCCTTTTTCCAGTAGTTCGGATTGCGTTTGAGTTCAAGGCGCTCGCCCGGCGTGATTGAGCCGACGATGAAAGGCCCGGCTGTGATAATGCGTTGTGGGTCGGACGCGATGCCCCAGGCGTCTTTGAGCGTGCCCTTGTTGAAGTCCTCTTCCAGCGCATGGCGCGGCAGCACGACGATGTTCGAGAGATAGCCTTCAGGCGCGGCGACCGTTTCGGGAAAGACCATCCGCAGGTGACGCGCGTCCGTGACACTCGTCTCAATTTGTTTACCCCCGACCATCATCGTGTCGCGGTAGACGGGAGACTGCGTGCGTTCGTCGTAGAGGGCGCGCATCGTAAAGAGGATGTCGTCCGCCGTTAAGGGATGCCCGTCCGAGAATTTCAGATTGTCGCGCAGCGTCAACTCAAGCGTGCGTTTGTCATCAGCCCACTTCCAGGATTCAAGCAGACCGGGAATATGTTTCTGCTGATCCTGGTCAAACTCCACGAGGCGACCGCCCAGCAGGTAAAAGCCGACGATGATCGAAGACTCTTCCTTGGCCATCAGGTAATTGAAAGTCTGCGGCGGCGAAGTGAGCTTGTAGACGAGCGAGCCGCCGCGCGTCCCCACCACGCGCTCGCCGCGCGCCTTCTGCTGCTGATTCTGCGAAGTTTGTGTGGCGGGTTGCTGCTGGCAAGCGTTAGCGATCAGCAGCAGGGCAAGCGAGGCGAAAAGAAGAAGTAGGCGTCTTGATATTGAGCTTCTCATTTGTAGTTTATCGGCTTGCTAAATCCAACAACGGAAGAATAGACAGGATTAACAGGATGGACAGGATGAAAGAAAGAACATCAAGCGACATCGAGCAGTCTTGTCTGCTTAATCTTGCTAATCCTGTTAATCCTGCCCATTCTCTTTCCTGCCGCATCTTGCCAGTTTCGAGTCGGGCGGATTCAATCACGTCTATGGGCAGATAGCAAGAGCCTCCGCTTAGTTGGCTTTGAGAATGTCCGGCATCTCGTCAGCCGTCGGCCCGTAAACAGGCGGCAACGGAACGTTCTGCAATCTAAGGTAAACCGAAAGCTGTCCGCGATGATGAATGATGTGATTGAGCACCATTGAGCGAATGACTGCCCAGCGAGGCAGCTCAAACAACACCTGCTCCCCGCGCTTCAAACGCCACATGGTGAACAAGCGTTCATCCGGCAGTGTTTTCAATAGCTCGGTCGCGCCCGCTACATGCCGGTCGAATGCTTCCAGAATGCTGGCGACGCTCTCTTCACCCGACGGCTGGCTATCGCTCAGGTTGAATTCGTCCTGGCTTAAACTCGCCTTCATCCACGTGCCGAAAAGATTGGCGACGTGCGCGGCGAGCCGCCCCAGCTCCATAGACTTTTCGTGCGGCTTCCATGTGAATGACTCCTGCGGCACTCGTTCGAGCATCTTTCTCGTCGTCACTGCTTCCTGCTGAAGCTCCGCCAAGATAAGTTCAGTTAACTTCATAAGACTCCTTAAGGTTGTCTGAGAGAGATTGAAAGCTGGCCAATCTCTCTTTCAAAATTCTTTTAGGCTTCGAGTTTTGCTTCCATCGTGATTTCAGCATTCAACACTTTGGAGACCGGGCAACCTGCTTTCGCATTATTCGCTGCCGTCTCGAATGCCTGCTGGTCGGCATTCGGCACACGTGCTGTCACTTCCAGATGGACAGAGGTAATCGCAAACGCTTCATCCACCTTCTCCAGCCTGACGGTCGCTGTCGTGTGGATGCTTTCCGCCGTCAGCCCCGCCTTACCTAATTGCCCCGACAGCGCCATCGAAAAACAGCCCGCATGTGCGGCGGCAATCAATTCCTCAGGGTTAGTGCCAATGCCGTCTTCAAAGCGCGTGCTAAAGGAATATTGCGTCTCTGACAGAACCTTGCTGTCGGTTGAAATCGTCCCCTGGCCATCTTTCAGGCCGCCCTTCCAGACGGCTGATGCTTTACGTCTCATGTGTTCTCCTGTGCGAACGAAATGTTTTACTGAAGTGCCGGGACTTAAGCCCGGCTGGAAAATCAGAATGCTATTCAATAGAAACGGTGAGCGTATAACTCGTGCTGTTTCCGCCGCCGTTGTAAATGTTCAGGACGTAATCGCGCGTCCTATCCGTAGCAATCGTGTAAGACGTTTGATCGTTTTCGGCGAAAGCGACTTTGCCGTTGCTGGATGAAAGAGTCGCCGAAATGGTTTGTCCGGGGCCAGCGCGCAAAACGAAACTGCGATAATTAGCGCCCGCCACGCCCCTGTTAACTCCGATTCTTCCGCTGACAGTCGCCGAAGTCGAACCGCGTCTAAAGCGAATGCGCGACTGCGCCGCTAAATCCGCAGTTGTCAGCAAGACCATCAATCCAAGCGTCAAAGCTGTCGAAATTGTCTTTCTCATGTTCTCCTTTTTCTCCCTTTGTAAGTGACTTGAAATTTTTTAGCGGAATTGACTTACCGCCGAAAGCGCCACATGCCAGCCGCAATTTACCATACGATGATGAAAGAAATACTGTCGAGGCGTCGGGCGAATGGGTTGTCAGGTGTCTTTGTGAGATATTAAGCGGCTCGTAATAAGGACTCTGCTACCGCTTTCGGCAACTCTACTATCACAAAATAATCCGCCGGATAGAGGTAATCTTCTCCGCTTTCGTCTATCACTCGTATGTCTCCATCAACTTCGGCATCCTCATCCGGTAAGACACGATAAATTTTATGCAACTCCAACGATGCCGGATAATCTGCATTATTCACGCAGACGGCAAATCTTGCTTCTTTCGTTTTTTTCATCGTCTTAATCCAAATATCTTTTACGCTTCATTTCTCGCTTGCCAATGCCATGCGCTTCGTACCAATGCAACTCAGCCAGCCGGATTCTACCACTCCTCAAGCGCACCCTTGCAACACCTTTCAACTTACGCCATCTACCTTTGCCATACATCCTCCGCAACCTGACAACATCATGAATTTTGCTACCGACAGCGATAGCTTCAATATCCGTGATTTCGCTGACGATCTCAAAATTCATTGGCGCATTGAATCAGTTGTTTCGCTTGGATTCAAGGAAGACACCTAATCCCTGAATTAACCGGGCGGGAAGAATTGTATCCAGCATTCAATCCTTGCGCATGAAAGCCATGCTATTTCCGCTTCGGTTGAATAAGTTATTAGGTGCGGGCTTGCGGACCAACTAACTTTCTTTACGACTTAAATCTACAATATCTGTTACTCTCACCAAAAGCTCACTATCGAATTTAATGGTTTTATCGTAACAAGCAGCTAAAGTGGCTGTACTTTTCTCCGGCGTCTCTCTAAACAGAATTCGGGCTTTCGCAACTTCCTCGTCAAGGGCATACAATCTCCTTACGAAAGGGGTTATCTCGATGTGTACCTTCTGATTCAGGGCGGCTACGATTATTCTTGATCCGACTATATCCGGGAATATCTCTGCCATTTGTTTATCGTACATTATAAAATCCTCTTCTGTTAGATTTGTAGGCTCGTTCTTCGCTTTCCAAGCAAGCCAAATTATTCGGTGTGTGCCTTGCACAATCTTTTTTGTTAAATCAGCTACTGCCAAGCGAAATTCTTTATCTGTTTGATCTTCCCTTGCACGAAGCCATTTTTCATACTCTAGCTTTGATTGTCGCCAACTGTTATATAAGGCTACAGAGAGGGCAACAATCGCGGCTATTGCAGCACCAAAAATAGCAGCAGTTTGTGGATTCATAATCCTTTCTCCAATTGAGGAGCACCTAACTAGAAATGGTCTCATAAATGTTCAGAGTTCAAACTTCAGTTTGATGTTTTTCAATAAAACGCACGCTGAAGCGTGAACTCTGAACGCTTGAATGCTATTTATGAGATGACTTCTAATATTTAACGTCAGAAATGACGCATAAGTATACGGAACGCGGAATTATACCCCACTTGTCGGGTGGCTTTACCCATAGTTTTCCAGACGGAAGACTATTCGCGCCCGCCCCCCTCTTGTCGCCGCTCGTGAATAGATGGTAGATAACCTTCGGACTTTTTCTTCAGTCTTCAGACCGTAGACTGTAAGGCTGGCCGTCTTCCGCCAACTCTATAGCGAGGCCGCAAAGCGTGCTCAAACTGATACTCTCCAGATTGCTTCAGGGCGTTGTCGTGCTGCTCGTCGTCTCTGTCGTGACGTTCGCGCTGCTCGCGGCAGCCGGAGGCGATGCGTTGACGGCGTTGCGCAATGATCCGTCCGTGAAGGAAGAGACGATTGAAAGGCAGCGGCGCATCTACGGATTAGATCAGCCGCTCGCTGTTCGCTACGTGCGCTGGCTGTCGGGGACGGCGCGTGGTGAGATGGGCTGGTCTATCTCTTTTGATGCGCCTGTGCGCACGATTCTCTGGCCGCGTCTCTTAAACACGCTCTCTCTCGCAGTGGTCGCGCTTCTGCTGGCGTGGACGATTGCGCTCTCGCTCGGCTCAATGGCAGCGCGACACCCACAGAGCTGGATAGATAAATTGTGCGGCGCGCTTATCCTGCTGGCAGCTTCGACGCCGCGCATCGTGCTGGCGCTGGTCGCCCTGGCCATCGCCGCGCGGACATCCCTCTTCAGCATTGGAGCAGAGGCGGGAGGCGCAGGCGGGTCGCTGCTTAATCTGCTTCTGCCCGCGTTTGTGCTTTCCGTTCCGCTCATCGCGCTCTTTCTCGCACAGGTAAGGGACGGGCTCGGCTCGGCGCTTCAGGAAGAATTCGTGCAGGTGGCGCGCTCTAAAGGTTTGTCGGAAAGAGTTGTGACTTTGCGCCATGCTCTGCGCGCCGCGCTCAATCCGCTGATTACGATCTTCGGTTACAGTCTGGGCGGATTGATTAGCGGGTCGGTGATTGTCGAGCGGGTCTTCAATCGCAAAGGATTGGGAGATTTAAGCGTGGATGCGCTGCGTAGTCGCGACGTGCCGCTCTTGATGGGAGTCGTGCTCGTCACCTCGACGGCGGTGCTGATTGGCAATCTGCTCGCGGACATCCTGCTCAGATTCAACGACCCGCGCCTGCGCGAAGATGAAACCAGGCAGACAACTTCTGCGCGCGTTAAGACGGCTTCGCCCGCCGCCTGAAAATGTGATGACTGAAACAACGGCTGAGCAAACCAATGATGCCCTTCTTTCAGCAGAAGAGCAGGGCGCGACGCGGCGTGCGCGCCGACCGCGCGGCGCAGGGTTTGTTCGCCGCCGCAAGAAGTTCATCGCCGGGCTGTGCATCGTCCTCTTCTTCTACGGGGTGGCCATCTTCGCAGATTTTCTCGCGCCTTATGATTATCGCTCGCAACTCCGCAGCGAGCCGATGTCGCCGCCAAACGAGATTCATTTCCGCGATGCCGGGGGCGACTGGCACGCGCGTCCCTTCGTTTACGCGCGCCGGATGGTTGACCCGCTCGAACGTCTCTACATGGAAGACGTGTCGCGCGCCTACCCGCTCGCGCTCTTCACGAAAGGCTATTCCTATAAACTTTTCGGACTCTTTCCCACGACCAGACATCTCTTCGGTCTGCGCGACGAGGGCGACGGGGATGGTCAGCCCCGCGTGCAACTTCTAGGGACGGACAGTGTCGGGCGCGACCGCTTTTCACGCCTGCTCGTAGCTTCTCGCTTCTCGCTCATCGTCGGCCCTGTGGGGACGCTGCTGGCCAGCGCGCTCGGCATCTTTTTAGGCTGCATCGCCGGTTTCGGCGGACGCCTTGTTGACGGCGTGCTGATGCGCGTGGCGGACGCGATGATGGCTTTGCCCGCGCTGGTCTTAATCCTGGCGGCACGCGCCGCCTTTCCGCTCAAGTTGCCACTCGCGCACGCGGGACTGCTGATGATCTCGATTTTTGCGCTGGTCGGTTGGGCTGAGATGGCGAGGCTGACGCGCGGGCTGGTGCTGGCCTTGCGGCGGCGTGAATTCGTCCTGGCGGCAGAGAGCTTAGGGCTCTCAAAAGCGCGCATCCTGTTTCGTCATATCTTGCCGAATGCGATGCGCCCGCTGCTGGTGCAGGTGACGCTGATGCTGCCGTTCTTCCTGTTGACGGAAACGGCGCTCTCATTTTTCGGCGCAGGGCCACAATCGCCGGAAGCAAGCTGGGGCAACATGCTGGCCGAGGCTGGCGACAGCAATCTTCTGGCCCGGCAGCCCTTCACGCTCCTCGCGCCCGCTTTCAGTATCTTCATCTTCGTGCTCGGCGTGAGATTGTTGAGCGACGGGTTGAAGACAAAAACCGCGAGAAGCGTCTCGTAGTGAGATTAAGATAGCCCCGGAGGGGCGGAATATCAGTAGCCCACGGCGTCAGCCGTGGGAACAATTGAGAAAATATTTATCAAGCCCCGGAGGGGCGACATAATTTATGCCGCCCCTACCGGGGCTGGTAGCGTAAATCCATAATTGCTCCCCTGTAATAAAGGGCGTCTTGCCTCGTTATATTGTAAGATGCCTGCATTACCCAATCGCACGTTTTGTCGCCCGATTGCGTCGAACTTGCGGTCTCGCTGTTTCGTACTTGAGTAAACAGTTCGTTGTCTTAAATCGCAACCGTCACTTAATGCTTGAAGCCTTCTAACAGCCTGAGAGTAATCCCGAAGTGATTCCCATGAAAAACATCAAGGCCGGAGTTAATCGAGTAGCTAGCCTGTTGGTGCTGTGCCTGCTGTTCGTTGTCACTTGTGCTGCCCAAACAAGCCTGAGTAGCCAGGAACTGACAACGCGGGTTGACGAGTACGTCAATGCTCTGGTTAAGCAGAATCGCTTCAGCGGCGCGATCTTGCTGGCGCGCGAGGGCAAGATACTTTTGAGCAAGGGCTACGGGATGGCGAACCTTGAGGATGGAACGCCCAACACGCCGCAGACCAAATTTCGCCTCGGCTCAATCACCAAGCAGTTCACAGCCGCCGCCATTCTCAAGTTGCAGGAGCAGGGGAAATTGAACGTGCAGGACATGGTCTGCAAGTACGTCGAGAACTGCCCCGCAGCCTGGCAGCCAATCACGATTCACCATCTGTTGACGCACACCTCCGGCATTCCGAACATGACTTCCTTCCCTGAATTTCACAAGGTGAAGTTTTTCCCCACAACCCCGCTGGAAACTCTCGCGATGTTCAGAGACAAGCCGCTGGAGTTCGCGCCGGGTGAAAAATTCAACTACAGCAATTCCGGTTACCTGTTACTGGGCTACGTTATCGAGCGCGCATCGGGCAAACCGTATGCGGAATATTTACGCGAGAATATTTTGCAGCCGTTGGGAATGAAGAACACCGATCTGGATGTCAACAGCGCCATCATCAGGAACCGTGCGGCGGGCTACACGCAGGGAGCGAATGGAATAATCAACGCGGAATACATTGACATGACCATTCCCTATGCGGCGGGCGCTCTCTATTCGACAGTCGAAGATATGTACCTGTGGGACAGAGCCCTGTACACGGAGAAGATCATCTCGAAAAAATCTCTGGAGGCGATGAATACACCTTTCAAAGACGGCTACGGTTACGGCGTCGGCATCGGCGAGCAATACGGCCTGAAAGCAATCGTTCACGGAGGCGGCATCGAGGGCTTCGCGACTTTTCTGGCGCGGTTTGTCGGCGATGACGGCACGGTCATCGTCTTGAGCAACATTGACCGGGCTAATGCTCAAGGGATAGCCAAGCGGCTGGGCGGGATGCTATTCGCGGATAAAGTTAAATTGCCGAGCACCATCAGCGTCTCGCCGCAAGTCTTGCAAGAGTACGCAGGGCGCTATCAGATGGCGGACAATACGCCGACCGAGGACATCACTGTGGAGGGTGGTCGCCTGAAGATAAAAGTCTCTGGCGAAGGCGAGTTTACTCTCGCGCCGGTCGCCAAAGACGAGTTCGTGATGGAAGATGATTTCGCAGTTCATTTCATCTTCAATCGTGACGCCGGAGGGAAGATTGAGAGCTATACATTCAAAGTCCCGCGCTTCGAAAGGGTGCTGAAGCGTCTGACAAACCTCTCGTCGAGCTTGCAGGGCAACACGACCTTCCGCTTGAAAGGCTATGCCGAGGCAAAATTTGTCAACCTGGCCGGAACTTTTAACGATTGGAAACCGGCTGCTATCGTTTGCAGCAAAGAAGCGGCGGAATGGATTTGCCGTGTTGATCTGAAACCGGGGAAGTATCTTTACAAGTTTATCGTTGACGGCAACTGGATCACAGACCCCGCTAACCCGACCACTGAAGATGACGGGCGCGGCAACGTCAATTCGGTGATAATAAAACCGTGACAAGTGACAGGTGACAAGAACAGTTTTCAGTTTTCAGTTTTCGGTAAAAAGTTTCTGTATCTGAAAACTAAAAACTAAAAACTGAAAACTGAAAACTCGTCTTCTCCTGTCACCTGTTGCCCGTCACGGCTTTTGGAGGAGTATAATGAAAAGAACAGCGTTTTTTCTTTCATTGGTGGCGCTGCTCGCGCTGAGCGGTTGCCATTTTGATAGTTTCCATAGAACTACGGGGTCAGGCACGATGAAGCTTGAGAAAAGAAATGTTCCCGCTTTCACGGCTGTGGACATCTCCGGCGCTTACGATGTCGAGATTGTCGTGCAGAAGGAGCAAAGCCTGGAGATTGAAGGCGACGACAACCTGCTTCCTCTTATCAAGACGGAAGTCAAAAATGGTGTGCTCGAAATTAATAACGAGAAGGGTTTTAATACCAAGCACACTCTGCGCGTGCGAATCTCTGTGCCGCAGCTCAAAGGCATCTCCACCTCCGGCGCAAGCGAGATTGTGGTCTCCAACGTCAAGAGCGATGAATTCAAGATTGATACCTCAGGCGCAGGCAGTCTCAAGGTCGCGGGTGAAACCAAAACGCTGGCGCTCGAAATGTCCGGGGCGGGCGAGGTGGACGCGCAGGAGCTGCGCGCCGAGAAGGTGACAGTCAACTCAAGCGGTGCGTCCGGCGCTGATGTCTATGCTTCAGAAGACCTGCGAGTTGACGCATCAGGCGCAGGCCACATCAATTATTATGGCAACCCGAAAAACGTCAGCGAAGATGTGACCGGGGCAGCTTCAATCTCGAAGAAGTGACGCAGGCGAATTCTCGGCACAGGCTGTTTGCATCGCTCGCAGTGGAAGCCGCCGCTTGCCAGTTGTGCCCCCGGATGTGCGAGCGCCGGGCAGTCTTGAGCGAGCGCAACGGGAATTTAAGGCCGCGTGTCCTCTTCATCGCGGAAGCTCCCGGTCGTCAGGGCGGCGACCGCACGCGCGTACCCCTTTCCGGCGACCAGTCGGGTCGCAACTTCGCGCGCTTCCTCGCCTCAATCAACCTTACGCGCGATCACATCTTCATCACCAACGCCGTGCTGTGCAATCCGCGCAAAGATACGGGAGCAAACCGCAAGCCGACAATCGCTGAGGTTAGGAATTGTTCGGGCTTTCTGCGCCGCCAGATAGATATTCTCAACCCACAGGTCATCGTCACGCTCGGCGCGGTCTCGCTTGCTGCGCTCAGGCTGGTTGAGTATCATGAATTGTCTCTGAAAGAATCCGCAGGCCAGGTGCATGAGTGGAACGGGCGGCGGCTCGTTCCCGTTTACCATCCAAGCCCGCAGGTGCTTGCTTCGCATCGTCGTGAAGCGGCGCAGTTGCGGGATTACAAGGCAATCGCCCGCGCCCTGAGCCGCATCAATCGAGCCAGGTCGAAGGACGACCCAGTCTTGAAGTGAGGTGCAAAGATGAAGAGAAGTTCCCTTAGACTATCAATGTTCGCGCAGGTTTTGCAGATGAGAGTAATGCTTTTGATAGCCGCCCTGGTGCTGCTTGTCTCAGTCGGCTCGCAGGCGTTCGCACAAACGGCGGCGCGCAAGGCGAGTTCTCTCGCCTCCATCAGTTCCGGCGAGACACTGAAAAGCGATAGTGAAGCTATTCCTCCAAAGGTGGGACAGGCCGCGCCGGATTTTCGCCTGCCGTATGCCACGCTTGAGAAGATCTATTTCAAGCCGGAAGAGTATATGTCGCTCTCATCCCTGCACGGCAAAAACGTGATTCTAGCTTTTTATCCGGCGGATTGGTCGGGCGGCTGCACGAAAGAAGTTTGCACGCTGCGCGATACTTTCACGGAACTGTCGAAGTTAAACGCGGCGGTCTTAGGCATCAGCGGCGACTATGTCTTCTCGCATCACGAGTGGGCGAAGTTTCATAAATTGCAGTTTCCGCTCCTCTCCGATCACGATCACAAGATCGCGCGCCTCTACGGCAGCTTCAACGAAGCGGTTGGCTACAACAAGCGCACGGTGTTTTTGATAGACAAAGACGGCGTGGTGCGCTACAGCAATCTCGACTTCAAAGCGGGCGACACGAATGATTACAACCGCCTGCGCGAAGAATTGACGAAGCTCAAGTGAAAGCAGAATTCAGGAGTCAGGAGTCCCCGGCGTCTTACGGCGATGTGGCGGCGGAGTATGGGGCGGTGCGCGAGGGCGGCGCTGGAGTAATAGATTTCTCGTCGCGCGGGCGCATAGAGGTGCGTGGCTCGGAGGCCGCGCAATTCCTGAACGGTCTCATCACCAACGATGTCAAAGCCCTGGACGAAAATGCCTGGATGCGCGCCGCGTTTCCGAATGTGCAGGGACGGCTCATCGCCGAGTCGCGCGTCCTGCGCTTGGGAAGCGACCGTTTCCTCTTCGACACGGAAAGCGAGAGCCGCGAGCGTGTGCTAAAAACGCTCGAACGTTTCACTCTCGCGGGCGATTTTCGCGTCACAGATTTAACGGACGAGCTGGCGCACATTTCCGTGCAGGGCGCGAGCGCCGCCGCCATCTTGAAAGCAACGCTCGGCGAAGAAACGGCGCGAGTGATGCGCGGGCGCGTCCAGACAGGGCAGTGGAACAATCAGCCGCTTCACATTATCCGCGCAACCCATACAAGTGAAGATGGCTTCGATTTGTTCGTTGACGCGGCAGAGGTGGTCTCTTTGTGGGATGCGCTCACGGCTTCCGGTGCGCGTGCTGTTGGAAACGATGCGCTGGAAGTCCTCAGAATCGAAGCTGGTGTCGTGCGCTATGGCGTGGACGTGGACGAGACGAACGTCGTGCTTGAAGCGGTGGCGGATGATGCGGTCAGCTTTACGAAGGGCTGCTACATCGGACAGGAGATCATCGCGCGTATCCACTGGCGCGGGCATGTCGCCAAAAAACTCACAGGCATCGTCTTCGACGAGCAGGGGACGCCCAAGCGCGATGATAAAGTCAGGGCAGTGGACGGCAAGGAGATCGGGCGTCTCACTTCCGTCACTTTCAGCCCACGCGCTCAGAGCATGATCGCGCTCGGCTATGTCAAGTACGACTACCTCGCGCCCGGAACAGCAATCAGCGTCCACTCCGGTGATGTTGAACTTGCGGCGCATGTCGTCGAGCTTCCACACGTTCGCGGAAGCTGGTACGAAACATCTGATGACTCGGCGGTGACTCAAGCATGAGCGAAGAGTCTTCTGAGATTGCCTCACCGCGTGATCTTGATTTCGCGCAGGCGCGGCTCGCCTACGCAATCATCGAATCCCTGCTCGAACACACGCGCGTCGTCAGCGACCTCGTCGCCCTGATGGCACAGGTGATAGACGAGGAGACGACCAAAGCTCTGACGAACACTCCGCACTGGAAAGCTTACCTCGACAGCCGCCGCACGATGGAAAAGACTCGCCACGATGTGGAGAAATTCGCAGAAGTGATGAAGAGACTCGCTGGAGAAGAGAAAGCTTAACGCAGGAATTTGAAACCCGCACCAGCGTTGAATCTGTGATTTGACCGGAGCAGGCAACGCGATGTGCGGGGACGCTCGCGCTGCCTTGTAGTCTCTTAACATTTCAGTTTGAAGGTTTAGCCTTGGAATCCGCTTCGAGTTTCTTGAGCAGATCACGGGCAGCCGGAGCATTAGGATAGTCCGGGTCTACCTCCAACGCTCTCTGGTAATACTTAATAGCAAGTTCTTTTTCTCCGCTTCCCAGATAAGCCTCCGCCAAACTATCGTATGTATTAGCCGATTTCGGATAGGCTTCGACATTGAACTGGAAAACCTCTATGGCTTCTTTCGATTTGTTTCGTCCAAGCAGCCGGTAGCCCAGAGCATTGATAAAGCTCTCTTTAATCAGAGTTGATTCCTGCGTGGTCAACTTCGCTTTATTGAATATCTTTTTAAATCCCCCCAGCCCTTGTTCGATAGTTATGTCCGTCACCACTTCATTCAACAAATTATCAAAAGGATCGTTCTCAGCCAGATAGCTCTGAACCCTGGCCGGATCACGCTCGAAATTCGCTTTCACAAATCGCGCTTCTTGAGCATAGTCTGCCGGAACTTCATCTAACATTCGACGCACAAGGTTTCCGGGCAGCCAGCGACCGCGAACCATCACACCGGCAGGATGCGCCGCTCTGGAAATATCTTCCAATGGATTACCGTCAATCAGAATCAGGTCGGCTCGCTTGCCGACAGAGACTGTTCCGAATTCATTTCCTCTGAGAAACTCTGCCGGATGGCGCGTGGCGGCCTGGATGGCTTCAAAAGGTGTGAAGCCGATGTCCACCAGATGACGCAGCTCTTCGTGAACCGAAAATCCCGGCACGACTCCCATATTCATCGCATCCGTGCCAACCATAATTGTGACGCCCGCTTGATGAAAAGCCTGGACGAGCTTCTTCTGAAGCGCGAGCGACTTCTTCAAATAAGTGATGCTCTCGGCGTTGGCGAATCTTTTCTGATAGAGATTTTTTCCAGGTTCCCAGTCCGGTCTCACCCACGGAGCTAAATATTTGAATTCAGGCATTGCCAGCAGAGCGGGCAGATTTTCAGCCTGCCGGATGATGTGGTCAAACGCCACGAGCGTGAGAATAACTCGAACATTGTTGTCGCGCGTCATTGCCGCAACTTCTGCAATCCGGCTCTGGTCATCGACATTATTATTAAAGATGGTATAGACGAACTCTTCGGCGTGCGCTATCACCTGCCCGGATTTAAGGACATCTTCAAATTTAGGTTCACGCGGGATATGCCCGACAATCAGCAGCTTGTGCTTTTTAGCTTCTTCGATGAGAACGGCGTATGCCTCTTTCGAAACGAAATTGTAAATCTTGATTGAGTCATAACCCGCCCGCGCTTGCTCTTCGACGATGTGCCTGGCTTCGTCAGCCTTTTGCGTGGTGCGGATGGTCGGGCCGCATGTATAAATCGTTGGCCCCAACATTTCGCCGCGAACTATACGCTCGCGCCATAAAACATGCGCCGGTTGCCCGTTCAAGTTATAAACGGTCGTCACACCGTTCGCCAGATAGAGCGGTAGCTCGTGCGGCGAGTTCAGGTGCGCGTGCATATCTATCAGGCCAGGCATCAAATACTTTCCCTGTCCGTTGATACGCTTTGCCCCACGGGGCACTTTCACCTTTTCCGACGAACCGATTTCCACAATCCGACCGTCACGCACGACGACGGTTTGCCCGCTTAAGACCTGTTCTTTGTCCATCGGGATGACATTCACGTTAATGAATGCAACCACATCTCCAGGCTTCGGCAACGACAACGCAGCCTGACTTGCCAGCGGAAAACAACTCAAAGCAACAACGAGCAAGACCACTATCTTTTTCATCTAAAAATTCTCCCTGCGCATTATGGCTTTCGCTACACTTCAAAATCAATGAAGCCGGAACTGGTTGCGCGCGGCTCCAGCTACAATTACTCATTTCATTATTTAAGAGAGCAAGCAGCGTCGTCTTGTAAAATCACAACTCTTTTGTCTTAAAACCCTGCGGCTTTAGAAAAGAGACGGCTGGTCTTCGAGGTCTGCGGCTTCGACGACTCGTTGGCCGAGCAATCTTTTCAGCTTGTTGGCGCTCGACGGGGCATGGCCTTCATAGAAGTTGCTGAAGTAAGCATAGACGTGTGAGACGCGCTTGGTGAGACGCGCGATCATCTTGCTCCACTCAAAAAGATTCTCGTCCTGCGGGCGTTGCACCGTGTCAAAGTGTGTCAGATTGCGCGCGCCCATCCAGCGAATGTAAACGAAGTCGGCTGTTGGGTTCTCCGCCAGATGCCAGTTGTCTTCGGGCGCAATCCACTGGCCTTCGACGAGCGCCAGCGCGACGTTGTGTTGGGAGAGAAAGTCCAGCACGCTTTGTTTAAGCCAGTCGGTGCTACGAAACTCTATGCTGAAGCGGATGTCGCGCGGCAATCTGGGCAGAAACGCTCGCACAGCCAGACCGTTCTCCCGCGTCAACTCAAACTGCGGCGGCAACTGGATGAGAACTGAGGCCAGCTTCTCTTTGAGCACGCGCGCACGCTCGCAGAACTCTTCCGTGAGCGCCATGCTGCCCGCTCCCAAGGCGCGCTCGTGCGTGATCTCACGCGGCAGCTTCAGAGAGAAAGTGAAATTCTCAGGCGTGCGCGCTGCCCATCCTTCGAAGGTGGTCGTGGGAGGAATGGCGTAGAAGGTCGAGTCAACTTCAACGGTTTCAAATGCGCGACTGTAAACCTCGAGCATGTCGGTGGAGCGTGTGCCCTGCGGATAAAAGACTCGCGCTCCTGGCCCCGTCACCCAATCATCATAATTCCACCCCTGGCAACCAACGTGACAGGAAGGGATGAGGGCAGCAGTGTGAGGGATGAATGATTGATTCATAGTCAGTAGAATTATTATAGCGGAAAGTTGTTACTTCATCCTTCATCCTTCATCCCTTCGCCGACGCGGCACACGATGAGATTAACTATCCCCAGTGCGCGACGTTCAACGCGGAGCAGTTGGAGTCCGGCGCGTTCGGCTTCCTGAGCGGTGCGGCGATTGAAATGATCGTCGAAGAGGGCGACGGTCAGGATGTTGAGCGCGTCGAAGAAGTAACCCAGGAGCCCATCGGGGCGAACATGCTCAAGCAGAACAATCTGGCCGCCGGGTCGAACCACCCGGCGCAGTTCATTGAAAGCTGCCTGAGGGGAAGCAAGAGAGCAGAAGACGAGCGTGGCAAATGCTGCGTCGAATGAATTGGTCTGAAAGGGCAACCGCTCGGCGCTCGTCTGCACCAGATGCACGCCTGCTGGATGATTTTTGGCGCGAGCTAATTTAAGCATCTCGCAGCTTAATTCACTCGCCACGCCTCGCGCACCATTCGGGTAGAAGGGAAAGTTCAAACCTGTACCCGCGCCGACTTCGAGGATGCGACTATCAAGGGGAAGCTCTTTGAGAGCCTGAGCGCGCCAGCGCGCTAGAAATCTTCGTTCGAGCGGCGCAATAGCGCGGTCGTAGCGACCTGCCAGACGGTCATAAATGACTGCCCCACGCGCTTTCTGCTCCGGTTCGCTTCCTTTCATACAAAGCGCACTTCAATCTCAACTTCAGCGCAGCATCATAATCACTTTGCGCTCGCGCCCGCCATCGAACTCGCAGAGGAAGATGCCCTGCCACCGGCCTAGGAGTAATTCACCATCATGAAAGGGAACGGTGACGCTTGAGCCGACGAGACTCGCTTTGATGTGCGCGTCGGAGTTTTCCTCGCCGTGACGAAAATCCATCGCGTGCTGCGGCACAAGCGTTCGCAGGGCGTGGAGCATGTCGTGGGAAACGTCCGGGTCGGCGTTTTCGTTGACAGTCAGCCCGGCGGTCGTGTGCTGCACGTAGAGGACGCAGATGCCTTCGCGCAAGCCCGACTCTTTCAATCTCCGGCGCACTTCGTCTGTGAACTCGACAAGTTGTTCGCGCTCACTTGAGCGCACTTTGATGACTTGCATATAGTTTCCGCGTCCCGTAGTGACCAAAGATAATATCCCAACACTTATGGCCATTGACAGTTCAACTCGGTAACCACACCTTCCCCGAAGGGGATGAACAAAATAGCCGGGGGCGGCGCTGCCGCTTGCCCCCGGCTATTGTTTGCGACCCTTTCAGGGTCAAAGAACGTGTGCTTTTTAATTTTTCCGCGAACTTTTACGCAGTAAGGCCCAGCCGGAAGGAAGCACTGCTGCCGCGAGCGCAATCTTGATGGCATCGCCCGGCAGGAAGGGCACGATTCCGGTCAGGAACGCCTGGTCAAACGACATAAATCCGAGACGCCAGATCATGCCGCCGAGCAGGATAACTATCGAGCCGAGTCCCATCGCCGCTGCTGCCTTAAAATAGCGCCTATCCCAGCCACGCTCCGCGAGCCAGCCCGTCACGAATGCTGCCACAGGATATGCCCACAAATAACCGGCCCAGGGGCTGACGGTCAGACGCGCAATGCCGCTTCCGCCTGCGGCGAAGAAAGGCAGCCCGCTAGCACCTTCAATCAAATAAGCGATCATCGCCAGCGCACCCAAACGCGATCCCAGCAGCGCGCCCGTTAAAAGCACCGCAAAGGTTTGTCCCGTGATGGGGACATCGCTCCATGGAGTCGGAATCGCAATCTGCGCGGCCAGCGCAATCAGCAAACTGAAACCGATGACAAGCGCGCCTGAGCGCATCCAGTCAAGCGGTGCGAGCACGGCACTCGTTAAGGTTTGAGATTTAGCGTATGAAGTGTTCATAGATTTAAACCCTCAAGTTTCAGGTTTCAGGTTTCGGGTTTCAGGTTCACAATTTCAACTCGAAACCTGAAACTTGAAACCTGAAACACGCTTGTCAGCGTGTCGCTACGCCCTCGCGATCTGCGCCCATCTCGCCGACACCTTCAAGTTGCTCTCCTGCGACTGATCCACCGATGCGCATGCCATAGAACGAGCGCCAGACGAAGAAGATTGAGATCAGGAAGAAGACGGCAGCCAGAATATGAGTCAGCGTCGTGTCCCCGTTGTTGCGAGCCGTCAGGCTGACAGCCAATTCGACAGCCAGCAGGCCGAAGAGCGTGGTGAACTTAATAACGGGGTTCAGCGCCACAGACGATGTGTCCTTGTACGGATCACCCACCGTGTCGCCGACGACCGTCGCATCGTGCAACGCTGTCCCTTTTTGCTTCAACTCGACCTCGACGATCTTCTTGGCGTTGTCCCACGCGCCACCCGCGTTCGCCATGAAGATGGCCTGATAGAGGCCGAACACTGCAATCGAGATCAGATAGCCGATGAAGAAGTACGGCTCGACAAAAGCGAAAGCTAAGCTTGCGAAGAAAATCGTCAGGAAGATATTGAACATCCCCTTCTGCGCGTACTTCGTGCAGATTTCGACGACCTTTTTCGAGTCCTCTACGCTCGCCTTCTCCACACCTTCGAGCTTGATGTTGGCCTTGATGAACTCGACCGCGCGATATGCTCCGGTCGTCACAGCCTGAATGGAAGCGCCTGTGAACCAGTAGATAATCGCGCCGCCGGTAATCAGGCCGAGCAGGAACGGGGCGTGAAGCAGCGAGATATTGACGAGCAGTTCCGGCTTTAATCCTTCGGTGAGCGCCATGATGATCGCGAAGATCATCGTCGTCGCGCCCACCACCGCCGTCCCGATGAGCACGGGCTTGGCCGTCGCCTTGAAGGTGTTGCCCGCGCCGTCGTTCTCTTCCAGAAGATGCTTGGCGCGCTCGAAGTTGACCGTCATGTTGTAGTCGCGCTTGATCTCCTCTTCGACATTCGGGACTTGCTCGATCAGCGACAGCTCATAGACTGATTGCGCGTTGTCAGTCACAGGCCCGTAGGAATCTACGGCAATCGTCACCGGCCCCATGCCTAGAAAGCCGAACGCCACGAGGCCGAAACCGAAGAC
Source organism: Acidobacteriota bacterium (assembly GCA_032160705.1). Taxonomy (GTDB): domain Bacteria; phylum Acidobacteriota; class Blastocatellia; order Pyrinomonadales; family Pyrinomonadaceae; genus QHXM01. The sequence continues at coordinate 81,930 of JAVHVE010000012.1, forward strand.
CGGCGCGGCCAGTGGGCTGACCATCAGCACGCCCAGTCCCATGCTGGTGAAATAGTAAGCGATTGACATCAGCGCAACGATGCTCAGCCCCAGCCAGTAGGCGGAGAAGTTGCCCGCCACCAATCCTGAAAGAATATTCAGTGATGGTCCGCCCTCGCGCGACGAGATAACGACCTCTTTGACGTGTCCCGATTCGGTTGAAGTGAAAACCTTGACGAGTTCTGGAATAATCGCGCCCGCGAGCGTGCCGCAGGTGATGATCGAAGCCAATTTCCACCAGAGCGTCGAGTCGCCGCCGAGCACGGGGATCATCAGGTACGAGACGACGTAAGTGAGAACCACCGAGAGGATGGACGTTATCCAGACGAGGGAAGTGAGCGGCTTTTCAAAGTTCATCTGTGCCGCGTTCTGATAACGAGCCTTCGCGACGGCTTCGTTGATGAAGTAGGAAACGGCGCTCGCAATGACCATCATGACACGCATGACGAAAATCCAGACGAGCAGTTGAATCCTCACTGTTTCCGAGGGGACGGCCAGCAGGATGAAGGTGATGAGCGCAACGCCCGTCACGCCGTAGGTCTCGAAACCGTCAGCCGACGGGCCGACCGAGTCGCCCGCATTGTCGCCCGTGCAGTCGGCGATGACGCCGGGATTGCGCGCGTCGTCTTCCTTAATCTTGAAGACGATCTTCATCAGGTCTGAGCCGATGTCGGCGATCTTCGTGAAAATGCCACCGGCGATTCTCAATGCCGCCGCGCCCAAAGATTCACCGATGGCGAAGCCGATGAAGCAGGGGCCTGCATAGTCGAGCGGGATGAAGAGCAGGATGCAGAGCATGATGAGCAGCTCGACTGAAATGAGCATCATGCCGATGGACATGCCAGCCCGAAGCGGAATCGAATAGATCGGGTACGGCCTGCCTTCGAGACTCGCGAACGCCGTGCGCGAGTTGGCGAACGTGTTGACGCGAATGCCGAACCACGCCACACCGTAAGAGCCCGCGATGCCGACGAGACTAAAGAGCAAAATGATTGCGACTTTGAGCGGCGGGAAGCCCTGCTCGATTGCTCCGGTCACGGCGTTAGTAGTCTGCGCGAGCACGCCGAAATAGGCGGCCACAATCAGCCCGATGAAGACCCAGAGAATGAGAATAAATTTCCCTTGCGTCGTCAGATAGGTCTTACACGTCGCGTAAATGAGTTCCGAAATCTCGCGCATGGAGCGATGCACAGGCAGATTCTTAAGCTGCATGTAAATCCACAGCCCGAACAAAAGCCCTAGGACGCAAACGCCGATGCCAACCAGCAGCAGGGTGTGACCGTCCACGCTCCCGTTGAAGAAGGAAACTTTCGAGAGGTCTGGCAAGATCAGGTTGGCTTCACCGCCCGGCTTGTGCCCGGTTGTTTGAGCAAGGGCAGATGAGGCGGTGATTAACAATAAGGCCAGGCCGGATACGATTGATAAAACCGAGCGACAAATTTGTGGGGCCACAGATGAAACGGTCGTCTTTGTACGGCGCAGCCCAGCAGTAAAGTAGAGCGATAAATTCTGCAAGATTGAGAGATTCCTTTCTGTTCGTTCGATAGATGGCGTGATGATTCAGCCTGCGCGTTCGTTTCAAGAAGCCGGTATCGGACAGACCCTTACACACAGGAAGCGCGTCCTGTGTCCTTACTCCTCAAATCCACGTCGCGCTAAAAGCGGACATTATTGCTGATTTATAGCTGAACTGTCCACCGAGAAGAGAGGTGGGTAGTGTCCTAATAGTGCGTTGCTAGTCCTTCACCATCGCTTGGTAATAATTAGTATATCCATCAATGGCAACACCGCCCTGTGGTCGCCAACCATTGTTAATGTATTGACTGACCGTTATCATCAACCTCTCAAGCGTTGTCTCTTTAAGAACAGTGTATTCCATCATCCTCTCCTAAGCTGTAAGTAAATCTTTCAAACTCCAAACACTCTTTGTCATCCCTGCTTCCATCGCTGGAGTGCAGCGCAGAGTCTTAGCGTTTACAACAGAAGGTACGAAAGGCGAGTCTCATCCTCCTGTCTTGCCGTTCACGTACTCGCTTCAGCTAAGCTCGGATCTGTCGTAATCTCTGGCCGCTTCTTACCATTTGTCCAGCGATGAATGGAATCAATCAGCACAATCACTGCTGCGATCATCAAGATGGCTGTGAGCGCGACGTTGATGTAACCCTGCGTGGCTGTCTCAGGCTTTTGTGAGAGCGGCCAGAAGTTGTCCGTGATGGATTTCCAGCCCGCGACGAGCGTGGTGGTGGCGACAAAAGCGAGCGGGACAATCGTCGTCCAACTGTAGCGCCCTTTGCCCATGTTGAAGAGAATCGTCGTCGCGACACAAAGGGCGACAGCGGCGAGAAGTTGATTGGCGATACCGAACATCGGCCAGATCGTCGAGATCGAGCCTGACCAGATAAACGCAGCCCAGCCCGTGACGACCAACGCCGTCGTGATTAATGAACCAGGCAGCCAGTTCGGCTCTTCAAATTTTTGGTAAAATCTCCCGCCAAACTCGCCGACCAGAAAGCGCGCGACGCGCGTCCCCGTATCAATCGTCGTCAGGATGAAGAGCGCCTCGAACATGATGGCAAAGTGATACCAGTATTTCATCAAGCCGGAGAGTCCCGGAATGCCGTCAAAAATCTTGGCGATGCCAAGCGCCAGAGTGACCGCGCCGCCTGTTCGCCCGCGCAAATCTTTCTCGCCCGATTCTCGCTCAAGGCGGTCAATCTCTTTCGGCTGGAGATCAAACTCTCCTCCCGTATGCTCGTCCACCATCCGCACATATGCTGACCTTTGCGCTTCTGTGCGCTGCGCGGTGTTGATGGCGAAGTAGTCGCCGGGAAAAAGCGACGTGGCGGCAATCAATGCGACGACACCGACCACGCCTTCCATCAACATCGCGCCGTAGCCGATGACGCGCGCATCCGTCTCCTTCGCAATCATCTTAGGCGTCGTGCCCGAAGCGATGAGCGCATGAAACCCGCTGATCGCGCCGCACGCAATAGTGATAAAGACGAATGGATAAATTTTGCCGGGAATGACTGGGCCGCCGCCGTTGACGAAAGGCGTCCATGCGGGCATGTTGAGAGTCGGGGCGACCGCGATCACACCGATGATGAGAAAGGCAATCGTTCCGATTTTGAGATACGACGAAAGATAATCGCGCGGGCAGAGCAGCATCCAAACCGGCAGCACACTGGCGATGAAGCCGTAGGCTGCCATCAAAATGATGATCGTCGTGCGCGAGAACGTGAAGCTCGCTGCCCATGAAGATTCCGCGATGCGCCCGCCCAGCCAGACCGCGAAGAGCAGACCCGCGACACCGATAGCGCTTGCTTCACCGATGCGTCCCAGTCGGATGCGATACATGTACAGACCCATCAGCAGCGCGAGCGGAATCGTGAAGGCAACCGTAAACGTTCCCCAGGGGGATTCCGCGAGCGCGTTGACGACGACCAACCCCAGACCGGCAAGCGCGATGACGACGATGAAAAGAATCGCCACACCTGCGACCAACCCGGAGAGCGGGCTGATTTCCGTGCGCGCCATCTCGGCGAGCGATTTCCCGCGCCGCCTGACGCTTCCCGCCAAAATCATAAAATCGTGCACTGCCCCGCCCAGACACACGCCGATCACCAGCCACAGCAGTCCCGGCAAAAATCCAAATTGCGCTGCCAGCACAGGCCCGACGAGCGGCCCCGCACCCGAAATGGCAGCGAAGTGGTGGCCGAACAAGACCCATTTGTTTGTCGGGTAGTAATTATGTCCGTCGTACATCGTCTTCGACGGGACAGGCCGCGCATCGTCAAGCGCCAGAACTTTTGCCGCCAGGAAAGCGGAATAGTAACGATACGCAATAGCCATCACGCACAACGCGCCGATGATGATTGGCAAAGCACTCATTCGATAATCCTCCTCGTTTGAGAGACTATCCATGTGTGATGTTTGATCTCTTGAAGGGCGACGCCCGAAAAGACACGCCCGTTTAGCGAGAGAAACACAATAAACCCACACACGCCTCAAAGCAAATGCCAGCTTGCGACTGCGCTTTTGAGTAACGGCGCGTCGCGAATTTTAATTGATTTTCACGTCTGAGAACGGTTAAGCTGCAAAGGCGTGGGACTCCCCTCTGCCGGATGTCAATAAGAGTCTTCCGGCTCTTCTTTTGCGCACATTCCTGCTGCACCGCGCGTGAGACGGTCACGGCAGCCTGGGAAGTTTTGAATTGAGCAAACCTCCTAGAAGATGGACAGTATGCTCTGGAGCAGGCTCAACGTGATCTCTGTGAAGGGATCAAGTGCGACCACGCCTGGGGCTGATATGTCGCCCATCACCGAGGATTGCTGCGATGGCGATTTATCTATTACGCCGGGGCATGGTATGTCACCGGCAAAAGCAGGTAGGGCAATTGCTAGTATCAGAGCAACAATAGCGCAGAATTGCTGAAGTTTTTTCATTATCTTTCTCCCAGAGACTTCTTGTTAGCAGAAAAAAGTGGTCGAACGTTGAATTTCTGTAGGCCAGTTAGCAGGCGCATGATAACACTGTACCAAGCTGAAACATCACTAGCAATTTGTCTTGCAAGATATAGAAAGGCAAGCCTCACATGAATTTAGCTTCTCAACTTCTCCGGCAGATAGACAATCCTGGTCTTGACCTGACAGAGCGAGCGCGTCTGCGTTGCCAGCTTGCAAAGGAACTGGAAGATTCAGGTAATTATGAGGCAGCCCGTAATGCGCTGGGTGAATTCTGGCGGCGCATCGGGGAGCGCCCACAGATTGATGGCCTTGACCAACCCACCGCTTCAGAAGTGTTGCTGCGTGTGGGGTCTCTGACAGGATGGATCGGCAGTGCTAATCAGGTTGATGGTGCGCAGGAAATAGCCAAGAACTTAATCACCGAGAGTGTCACAATCTTTGAGGCATTGCAGGAATCGGAGAAAGCGGCTGAGGCATATATTGATCTTGCGATATGTTATGGGCGCGAAGGTGCTTTTGATGAAGCGCGCGTCACATTGCGTGAGGTGCTGAATCTGCTCGCTAACAAAAGTAGCGAGCAAAAGGCGCGGGCTTTACTGAACAGCGCCATCATTGAAATGCAATTAGGCAGGTTCAATGATGCCCTTCAGATATTAATTGAAGCAGAACCTCTATTTGCGGATAACCAGAGCCACGCAGCCAAAGGTAGATTCTATGTTCAGCTCGCTCTCGTCTTGAAAAAACTAGGCGCCGCAGAGCACCGTGAGGATTACACAGATCGCGCTCTGGTTGAGTACGCCGCCGCGAGTTACCACTTCGAGCAGGCTGGACACACGCCTTACCGCGCCGCAGTTGAAAATAATTTAGGATACTTATTCTTCATCACAGGGAAGTTCACAGAAGCGCACGAGCACCTTAACCGCGCGCGTCTACTTTTCGCCAGCCTCAAGGATAGTGCGCGTATGGCGCAGGTAGACGACACGCGCGCGCGCGTCTTTCTTGCTCAGAAACGAAATTCCGAAGCTGAAAAAATCTCACGCTCTGCTGTCCGCACGCTGGAAAAGGGCGATGAGCGATGGCCTTTGGCTGAATCTCTGACGACACATGGCGTAACGCTGGCGCGTTTGGGGCGTTACGAAGAGTCGCGCCTGACAATTGAGAACGCGATGGATGTCGCCTCTCAGGTGGGAGATAACGAAGGCGCGGGCGTGGCGGCGCTGACAATTATTGAAGAATTAAGTGGGCGGCTCAACGTCGAAGAGATGATGAATCTCTATGCGCGCGCGGACACGCTGCTTGCCAACACGCAGAATTCTGAGATGCTCGCGCGCCTGCGCTCATGTGTGCGCCGCATTTTCGAGGTGGAACGCGCTCGCGGCAGAGAGTCTGCCTCGCCGAACTTCATTTACGCTGAAGAGCAGACGGCAAAGTTTCTCCGCGAGGCTCATAAAATTGCCAGTACGCAAGCCACCGTGTTGATTACAGGTGAGACAGGCACGGGCAAAGAGTTGCTCGCGCGGATGATTCACGAGTGGAGTGGCCGTGCCGGGCGATTCGTGGTGATTAACTGTGCTGCGCTGACCGAGACGTTGTTTGAATCTATTCTGTTCGGGCACAGGAAAGGAAGTTTCATCAATGCTGTGAGGGATAGCCTCGGCATAGTCCACCAGGCTGCGGGCGGGACGCTCTTTTTGGATGAGATCGCGGAAATGAGTCCGGCCAACCAAGGCAAGGTTTTGCGCTTGATCGAAGATGGCGAGGCACATACCATCGGCGCGCCCGAGCCTGAGAAAGTTGATGTGCGAATCATCGCCGCCACCAGCCGCAACCTCAGGGAGCAGGCCTCCCAAAAACAGTTCCGCGATGATCTGCTTTACCGGCTCAACACTTTTCAACTGGAAATCCCTCCGCTCAGAAAACGCCCCGGAGATATCTCTGCGCTCGCCGTGCATTTCGCCAGAGAGCTTACCGGATATCATGGTCGTCGCGTGAGATTCACGCCTGAAGCTATCGAAGCTATGCGCCACCTGCCGCTTAAGGGCAACGTGCGAGAGTTGCGCTCGCTGGTTGATCGGCTGGTTTTGACTTCTATCCAGGGGACGGAGATTACACGAGAGGCGGTTGAAATTCTTGCGGCCAGACAGATGAGCAAAATCGCGCTGGGTGATGCCTGGGCGGGCTGCTCGTTTGAGGAAGAGGTCTTACGCTACGAGGCAAGTCTGATCAAGCTCGCGCTGGAAAACGCCAAAGGTAGCGTGACGCGCGCCGCGCGCCTGCTCGGCGTCACCCATCAGCGGCTCTGTTCTATGCTTCAGGGACGGCATAAAAATTTGCTCCCCGCAAAAAAACCGGCACAACGGCGCAAGCGCAGTATTATGACCAAATAACGATGCTGAAGATAAGAAGCACCGTATAAATAGTTCTCTCGCCACTTTCCCTCACCGCTCAAAATTCAACAAAAACGCGCCGCTTGGCGTTGTGGCCCACTTTGTGCAACAAGCAGGCCGACGCGGCGATTGACCGAGCGCGCTTTCGCGTTTAGCCGGAAGTGTCGTTTTTCTCCACCCAATTCGACTCGCCGCACTGTCTTTCACGTCTTCGCTCAGGGCGGATGACTTCCACGAGGTCTCTTCCGATCCTCTGCGTCGAAGACTACATAAGGACGATCCAGAAGCAATCATTGAAACCATCACACGATAGATTCGGTGTGCGCCGCCATGTGCGCGCCGCCTGGGCTAACTATGGATCAGAGAGTGCAAAGGGCTATCCGACTTATGCGGGAAAACCTGGGCGGAAAGTTAATCCCCGGCGAGATAGCAGCAGCCGTGAATCTCTCGCTCGCGCACCTACGCTACCTATTCAAGGCAGAGACCGGGCAATCGCCCGCGCAGTATCTAAGGTCGCTCAGGATGCAGGAAGCAGAGAGACTGTTGAAAACCACGTTCCTGAGTGTGAAAGAGGTGATGCACAGAATCGGAGTCAGGGACGAAAGCCACTTCACGCGGGATTTCAAAAAGGTCTATGGCCTGACTCCTGCTCAATACGGGACGCGCCATCGCAACGCAGAACCCAAAAATGACTCCAGCTAGGCGAAATCCTCAAATTGGCCAACAAATCCTCACTTTGGCCATAAGATTCCTGTTGACGGCGCACGGGAATAGCTCTAATTTGCAGAGTACGTTCATTGCAGCCTTGCTTTCAGTAACACCGGATTGATGCGTAGCAGCAGTCCTCACACTGACAAAGCGACATCTGTCGAGAAGCGGCCTCACGGCTTTTCCGGTTTGAGCTTTCCTGACAGGGTCACTTCCCAGGATTTCACGCTTGAGGAAACTTATGAACAGACACGTAGCTCTATTTCAAATACCACGTCCTGTTCTTGCTAATCCTCGTTTGTGTCTTGATCGGGGTGCGTTCATTCGGTCTCCGCATCCCGGCAATCAGGTCTGGGAAGTGTTTATGCTCGAACTCGTAGGATGTTACTGCCCTGGGATGGGTGCTCAGGGGCGAGCGCGCTGAACAAACAACCTTCAGGCTCTGTTGGGTGGGAGAGCCTGAAGGTAATTTCCCAGAGGCCGCGAATGGTAGATCGTGAGTCGTAAGCAGAACGGGGGGTTCTCCCTTGCGACTCATGGTTTACCATTCACGGTTTTTCCTCCGCACTTTTAGAAATCAATAGCGGTCGTAATCTGAATATTGCGCTCTTTTAGCGCGGCTACGAAGTCATCGGGCGGCACTGCGCGTTCCTGCGGGATTGCGCCTTTCTCTTTAATCTCGCCGCGCGCCATCATCTGCGCGATGATCGAGGCGGGAAAAGCGGTCGTCCGCATCATCGCGCTCAATCCGGTGCGCTCATCATAGCGATCAATGATGTCGTAGCGAAGCCGCTGCCTCGTTCCCTTCGAGATGCCGTGAAACTCCACACGGATTAAGACCGCGTCAGGCTCATCCGCCGGAAGATGGCGCAGCAGCATCTCCCCAAGCACGCGGCGTGGACGAACTCGCACGCCGTCAACTTCAATCTCTTCGCTGCTGGCGAGACCCAGATCAATGAGCAGTTTGAATTGCTCGCAGTGGCCGGGATAGCGAATCGTTTTATAGTCGAGTTCACGAACGCGGCCAAGGAAAGTTTCTGGAAGCGTCGAAGTTCCGCCGGAAGTTTGAAAGGCTTCCATCTCGTCGAACGGAGCTGAAAACTGAAGCCGCTCGATTTCGGTCATCGAATCAATCTCGACAATCTTCCCATCGCGAATCACACGCGCCCGCTCGACGTATTCGTTAATCAAGCCTTCGACCGAGAAAACGATTTGATAGTTGAGCGGTGGGCGCGGATTGAGGGGCAAGCCGCCGACGCGGATATGAATCTTCTCAAGCTCCTCGAAGGCTTGCGCGCCGTGCGCGACCAGAACCGAAACCATGCCGGGAGCAAGACCGCAATCGGGAATGATGTTGATTCCCGCACGCCGCGCCGCTTCATCCAATGCGAGTTCTTCCGCCACAATGGAATTATTGCCGCCGAGGTCGCAGAAGTTTACGCGAGCTTCCACAGCCGCACGCGCTAACCGCACATTATGAAAATAGGTGACGCAACTAATCGCCGCGTCATGCCCACGCATCAATCCTAAGACTGCACGGTCGTCTGCGACATCAACCTGCGCAGGCTTAACTTTATCGCTCTTCACGGTCGCGACGACCGAGCGCGCACGCTCCATGTCGAGATCGGCGACCGTCACCGCTTCGACATCATCCGAGTTGTGAGCGAGATCAAACGCCGCGCCGAGACCCATGCGGCCTGAACCGAGTACGAGAATTTTCATAGGAACATTAGATTTATGACCTTGTGATGGGTCGCCAGCGTCTCTCCAAGTATTCTGCGATGCGCGTCAGCGGGAAGGTCAGCAGCAGGTAGAAGATTGCGACCATCGGCCAGATGGTCAGAGGCGCGGCGTAGCGGCTGGCCAATTCCTGCCCGGTGCGCGTCAGTTCCGAGAGCCCTATCACATAGACGAGCGACGAGTCTTTCAGAAGCGCGATGGCTTCGTTCGTCAGTGGCGGAACGACGCGCCGGAAAGTTTGCGGCAGGATGATGCGGCGCATGGCCTGCGCGTGCGTCATGCCGAGCGCGCGGGCGGCTTCCATCTGCCCCGCGTCAATCGAGAGAATCCCGGCGCGGAAAATCTCTGCGATGTAAGCGGCGCTGTTCAGCGTCAGCGCGAGAACCCCGCTCCAGAACGCAGGGATGAAGATGCCGAAACTAGGCAGCACGAAATAGATGAAAAGTATTTGCACCAGGAGCGGCGTGCCGCGTATCACTTCCACGTAAACGGCTGCCGGAGCCGAAAGAATGCGCGACGATTGGACGCGCGCGAGAGCCAGTAGCAACCCGATAGGTAATCCAAGCAGCAGGCTAAGAAAAGCCAGGCGCGCCGTCAGCCAGATACCCGTGAGAAAGAAGCGCCAGGTGCGTTGCACGATGCTCAGGTCAAAAGCTTTCGGCTGCGTCGCGCTTGACCCAGCCGCCTGTTCAGCCGCTTCTCCAAACCATTTTTGATGGATGCGGTCGTATTCGCCGCTATCCTTAACGCGCCAGAGCGCCGCGTTGACCGCGCGCCGCAATTCGTCGCTGTCGCGCGCCAGTACGATGCCGAGTTTCTCATCCGTAAACTGCCGTCCGACGGGCTTCAAATCCTGAAAACTTTGAAGAATCATGTAACGCAGCACCGGCGCGTCGCTGACCACAGCGTCAATGCGTTTGTTCCGCAGATCAGTCAACGCCAGAGCGACCGAGTCATACTTGGTGACTTCAACGCCTTCTCGCTTCTCGAAGTCGAATTGCGCGGTCGTATTAATCTGCACGCCGATGTGCTTGCCTTTGAGGTCTTCAGGCTTTTCTATCCCTCCGGTCTCTTTGTGGATGGCGATCAATTGTCCTGCGTTGATGTAGGGATCGGAGAAAAGCATAGTGGCGCTTCTTTCCGGCGTGATGGTGACGGCGGAAATTACTATGTCGAAAGTACCGTTCTGAAGCGCCGGGAAGATACCGTCAAAACCGGAATTGGTAAAAGCCGCACGAACACCCAATTCGCGCGCGACGGCATTCGCCAGGTCTATGTCGAAACCAGTGAACTGACCGCCCTCAGCCGTCTCAAACGGCGGGTAGGTGGCATCCGTCCCGACGCGCAGCTCTCCCGTCTGGCGCACACGTTGCAGAGCCGTTTGCGCGACCAAGGAGATAGGAGAAAGAAGTAGCAGGAGAAGCGTGGCACTGATGCGATGGTTGCGTCTGGTCATGCGATGTCTCACTCTTCTTGTCCAAGCTGCCCGCGCGTGCCAAGGTCTGTTTCGAGTTTTCCGCTCTCTGCCTTGTCCGTTGCGGACTCTTCGTCTATCACAGCAGGCTCGTCATCGTGAAAACTCTGCATGAAGGCGCGCGTCTCAGGTTTCTGCGGGTTACTGAAAAGTTCCTCGACCGTGCCTGATTCGACGGCGTGGCCGCCCTCGAAATAGATGACCTGGTCCGAGATGCGCCGCGCAAAATTCATGTCGTGCGAGACGACAACGAGCGTTTTGCCCAGATCGTCTAACGCGCGCAGCATCCGCGCCACGCTCTGGATCAGTTGCGGGTCGAGCGCCGAAGTCGGCTCGTCAAACAGGATGACTTCCGGCTCCATCGCCAGCGCCCGTGCGATGGCAACTCTTTGCTGCTGCCCACCGGAAAGCTGCGCCGGGTAATGGTCTTCTTTGCCGCCTAAGCCCACTTTTTGTAGATACTGGCGCGCCACCTCTTCGGCCTTCGCGCGTTGCATTCCTTTAACGGTCATCGGCGATTCCGTGCAATTGTCGAGCGCGGTCAGGTGCGGAAAGAGGTTGAAATTTTGAAAAATGATGCCGACGCGCGAGCGAAGCTGCCGCGTCAATTCTTTTTCTTCCGCCGCTGTGAGCCGTCTATCTTCCGTGCCGAGGACTTCGACGCCGCCAATCTTCAAACGACCGCGATCAAATTTCTCCAGCCGGTTCATGCAGCGCAGCATGGTCGTCTTGCCGCACCCGGAAGGGCCGAGGATGGTCGTCAGTTGACCTTCATTGATTTGAAATGTGGCATGGTTCAGCACGGTATTTGATCCATACCGTTTGACGATGTCTGTGACTTCGATCACGCGTCTTCGCTCCCGGTAAACTTTGACTTCAAAAATTATAAAGCGGTCTTCTAGTCCAAGCGAGGGATAACTTTTCGTGCGGCGGAGCATAACAAGGCAAAAGGCAAAAGGTAAAGGGCAAAAGTAAAGACCGGGTTTTCATACTTTTACCTTTTGCCTTTTTACTTTTACCTTGTTATGCTCCGCCGCAATTCCACTGATGTTTGCTTTCAAGTTAATGCAGGAACGTAGCGCGAAATCTCGTCCGGTTCACGAAAACCTTGACACGACTTACGTCAACCTGGCGGCGCTCCTTCGTTATTTGCAGCAGCGCGAGTTCAACGGGCGGGTTCACGTCGAGTTGGATGAATACGACGCGGACGTGTTCTTGAGCGCGAATGAACAGCCGCGCGTGCGCGAGACGGATCATGCGACCGGACGCACAGGCGAAGGCGAAGCCGCTCTGCAACGCTTGCTCGTGCGCGCCAGAGAGCCGGGCGGCCTCGTCAGCGTTTACGAAGGTGACGGGGAAGAGACGGTGAGCGACGAAGCACCGGCTGCAGTGAACATTGCGCAGCCGGAAACAGACGACACTAGCGCTTCGCCCGCAGAGACGGACTGGCGTGACCTCATGCGTTTGAGCGGCGAATTGATTGCGACAGTGGAACGCGCGACTTTGAGCGCGGGCGCGGATTTCGCGACTCTCTTCCGCCTGGCGCGTCTTGAGCTAGCGGACGATTATTCGTTTCTCGATCCGGCCACCGGGCGCTTTGAATATAGCAACGGAGTGGCGCAGCTTCATGCACACGCATCCGCGAACGCTTATGTCGCGGGCGTCAGTGAAGCTCTGCGCCGCGTGGTTAATAAAATCTCTACGGGACCACGCGCGCCGAGCGTGCGCGAGAGAGTCGCGCTTGAGCTGGCCGTTCTGGCGCGCAGGCGGCAATCGCAGCTTGCGAAGTTCAAATTCACCCCGCAGCTTAATCGCATCGCGGGAACAAGAGTTCTCTGACAGTTTCCAGTTTTGAGTTTTCAGTTTTCAGCAGGGAACTCAAAACTGAAAACTCAAAACTGGAAACTGACTATGCTTAAATGGGGCGCATTCTGGACGGCTTTCGGGACGTTGTTTCTGGCGGAGATGGGCGATAAGACGCAGTTGGCCGCGATTACGCTGGCGGCTCAGACGCGCTCGCCGTTGTCCGTTTTTCTGGGAGCGGCGCTGGCGCTCGTTCTCGTCTCTTTAATCGGCGTGGCAGTCGGCTCTGCGCTCGGCAAATACTTGCCGGAAGATTTGCTGCACAAGCTGGCGGCCTCGGCCTTCATCATCATCGGTGTGCTGATGCTCTGGGGAAAACTTTAGGAAGGCAAAAGTAAAAAGGTAAAAGGCAAAAGTCAGGCCGAAACCACATTTAATTAAAAGCGGTTCTCCGCCTCACTTTTACCTTTTACCTTTTACCTTTTTACTTATCATGTTTCCATTCCGAAATATTCTATTTCCGACGGATTTCACGCCGCACGCGCGGGCGGCTCTGAAATATGCGGCATCGTTTGCGCGCGAGGGGCAGGGGCGCGTCGTGCTCTTCAGCGTGCAGGAAGGCAGCGTGCCTGCCAATTTGTTGACGCTCCCCGAACGCGTCTTTGAAGAGCCGGAGAAACACTGGCTTCAGCAGTTGCGCTCGGAAGTCAAAGAACTACTGGCCGATCATCTGCTCGACGGTCTGGAGGTTGATCCCGTCATCATCGAGGGCGAGCCTGCGCCGGAGATTGCGCGCGCCGTCCGCGATTTCAACATTGATCTGGTCACCATCGTGACGCATGGCCGCAAAGGATTATCGCGCGCTCTCTGGGGTTCGACCGCCGAAGAGATTATCGCGGAAGCGCCATGTCCCGTCTTGACGATTCGCCCACCGCAGCGCGATTTTGTCGAATACAGGGGAAGCCACACGGAGATTCATCTGAATCGTATTCTGCTGGCGACAAACTTTCGTCCCTCGTCGCTGATGGCCGCGCAGGTGGCTGCGGAGTTTGCCGGGCGCTTCCAGGCGGAGCTTCATGTCATCTACGTGATCGGCGATTACCTGGATCAGATGGCTGAGATGTTTCCCGAAAGCGCCGGGCCGAAACTCTCTCAGTTGCGGGAATATGTTTCAGAAAGGATGTCAACTTTTGAGCGCGAGGCGGGAGACCGAGCCATCACGCACATCACCGAGGGACGGCCTTACGAGGAGATCGTGCGGCTGGCGACTGAAAGGGACGTTGATTTAATCGTCATCGGCACCAGCGTTCATTCATCAATTTTCGGCGGCGCACCCGTGCTCGGACCCGACATCGAACGCGTCGTGCGCAACGCGCCCTGCCCCGTGCTCTGTGTTCCATCCGGCAAAGTCGTCACCCCGCATCCGGCATTGGTGACAGAGCCAGTGCCGCAGACGTAAAAGTTGGCAGTAGGCAGTAGGCAGTGGGCAGTAAAGACAAAAAACAAAAGGCAGTAGAGACGCGTCATGTCTTTACTGCCTTCTTGCTTTTTCTGCCAACTGCCAACTGCCCACTGCCTACTGCCAACTATTTTAGTTGCCCGCTTTCCATCGGCAACCCGGCGTTCATCCAGGCGTTAGTGCCGCCGAGCAAAGCCGCCACATTTTCGATTCCTTTTTCTTTGATGATCTGCGCCGCACGGGCGCTGGTGTGTTCGGCGGGTCAAGAACAGTACGTGACAATCATCTTGTCACGCGGCAGTTCTTGCAGGCGCGTTGGCACCTGGTCTAACGGAATACTAATCGAACCCTTAATATGGTTCTGCTGGTAAGAACTGTCTCCACGCACGTCAACGATGATGGCCGTACCCTTAGCAATCGCATCGCGCAACTCGACTATGGTGACACGCTTCACCCCATCACTCGGCGCGACATGCCCCGGCGTCGTGGATGGAAAGCTCGCCGCGCTGTTGCTGCCCGCCCTATTTCCCTTCGTGTCACTGGAATTACACGCCGCGAGCATCAGAATGCTAAGCACGACCGCAGCCGATAACGAGAATAAAAGACGCATTCAATAAACCTCCAAAAGCCGTGACGGGTGACAGGTAACGAGATAAAAACTCTTATCCTGTCACCTGTCACTTGTCACGATTTACGGCTTTTCTGTCACTTTTTCTCCGTCGGGAATCCTGCATTGACCCAGGCATTGTAGCCGCCGAGCAAGGCCGCTGCATTTTCCAGGCCCTTCTCTTTGATGATCTGCACCGCACGGGCGCTGGTGTGTTCAGCCGGTCAAGAGCAGTAGGTGATAATCATCTTGTCGCGCGGCAATTCGCCCGTGCGCGAGCCGATGTCGTTCAGGTTAATCCAGCGCGCGCCCTTGACGTGACCCGCGTTGTAGGACTCTTCGCCGCGCACATCAATGATAATGGCTTTGCCTTGATCCACCGCCGCGCGCGCATCTGCCGGAGCGATGCGACGCACGCCGTCACTCTGAGTTTCCACCGTTGGAATCACAACAGGGGCGGGCACAGGCGTTGGCGTGGGCGTGGGCGTGGAAGATGTTTTGGATTTGCTCTGGCTCGCTCGATGCGACACGCGCGGCTTCGTTTTACTCTTCCGTAACTGCCCTCCGGCGCGTCCTGTAGAGACGGCAGTCAGCGTGAGCAAGACGGCAACCGACAATGAGATTAAAGAGCGCATAACGAATCTCCCGCAGGTCGTGGCACAAAAGGGCTACAAACGGCTGAAAAAAAATAATCAGCCAGCGCGAATAGTTCTACCACTTTCCTGCCCGCATCGCAAAAGCAGCGCGGTGAGGATGCGCTGGGTCTCTTCATTCTCGTCAAGCAGCGGACGATCCACGAAGCAACACGAAACCACACTAAATTGTCGTGGCATGTTTCGTGCTAATTCGTGTGATGCGCGTGGACCGTTCTTTCGCAGGTTCTGGTGGAATAAATAGCTGGCGAGTATCATTCTTGCATGCCGGTCAAAATATGGAAGCCGACCAAAGAGCAGATTCTTGCGGCAAGGGATAAGAAAATGCGGGACATCATCGCTCCCGGATTGAATGTGCTGTTCTGTGGAATCAATCCGAGTTTGTACTCGGCGGCAGTCGGTCGCCATTTTGCCAGACCGGGAAACAGATTCTGGCCGACTCTCTTTGCCGCAGGATTTACAGACCACTTGTTCTCTCCGTTTGAAGATGACAGGCTGCTGGAGCGCGGTTGCGGAATCACGAACGTGGTTGAGCGGGCGACGGCGACGGCGGCTGAACTGGATGAGAGCGAATTCATCAAAGGCGGCAAGGCGCTTGAGAAGAAGGTGCGACGCTATCGCCCCGCAGTTGTCGCGGTCTTAGGGGTGAGCGCATATCGCGTGGCGTTTGGGAAGAAAGAGGCTGTTGTTGGTCAGCAGGAAGAGACGTTGGGCGGAGCGGCTGTGTGGGTCTTGCCGAATCCGAGTGGATTGAACGCGCACTACAGGTTGGAAGACCTCGCGAGAGTTTATAGAGAAATGAGGGTGAAGCTGGAGAGTTAACTTCGGCAGGTTTGGAACAATGGGGTCATGTTAATTCATGCATTAATGAAGCCGGAATGATGGTACGATTGACAGAGAAATACTTCAGGAGATTGACAGATGAAATATCGCGTTTTGATTGAACAGGACGAAGATGGTGTGTACGTCGCAGAAGTTCCATCTTTGCCCGGCTGCATCTCTCAAGGGCAAACCAGAGAGCAAGCCATCGAAAATATTAAGGAAGCGATTGCGGGGTATTTGGAAAGTCTTGAGGCGCACGACGAGCCTGTTCCACCACCGATTACCGAAGAACTTGTGGAGGTTTAAGTGTGAGCAGGCTGCCACGTATTTCTGGCCGCGAAGTAGTCAAAGCTTTACGAAAAATTGGCTATGAGCAAGATCGCGAGCGTGGCAGTCATATTATCCTCAGACAGACAACGCATCCGCACCGGCGCATTGTCGTGCCTGACCATAATGAAGTAGCAAAAGGAACTCTGAGGGCTATTATTCGATAGGTTGGTCTGACGGTGGATGAATTCAAAGCATTGCTCTAAAACCGCCCTACCGTGTTTGTGGTCGAAGCCGTTTAGTTCTAAACTCATTGCCACTTGCTTATCTTGATTAAATTTCCCCCTCTTGTTCGCAAGGCTCGCGAGGATTCTTCAAATGTCGCAGCCGACCTATCTCCAATCGGGTAACACTGTCGGCGTCGTCGGCGCGGGGCCGGCTGGCTCTTTCTTCGCCATCGAACTCCTGAGGCGCGCACGCGCGCTTGGCCTCACACTCAAGGTAGACATTTACGACGGCAAGAATTTCGCCCGGAAGGGTGCGCCCGGCTGCAACATGTGCGCCGGGGCAGTCGGCACTCGTCTCATTCAGGAGATCGAACGCTCCACCGCGACCACCATCCCGCGCGAAGTCATCCACTATGAAATCGAAGGCTACGCCGTTCACTATCAGGATTCTTACGCCAAGCTGGAGAACGAAACAACGAAGAAGATTTACGGCGTCTATCGCGGCGCTGGCCCAGTCAGCACCGAAAATCCAGACGGCGCGCGCAGCTTCGATCAGTTCCTGCTGGATCAGGCAATCAAACTCGGCGCGCGGCACATCCACCAGAACGTCCACGACATTGACGTGCCGACCACATTGGAGCGCCGCCCAATCCTGCACCTGACGGACAACACACTCGCCGAATACGACCTCGTGGTCGGAGCGTTCGGCGTCAACTCGCAACTGGCCAATCGCCTGCTCTACGGTTACCAGCCGCCGCCGACGTGGAAGACGTGCGTGATTGAGGCACGCGTGCCTGAAGAATTCCAGCGCGAGAAGCTCCACAACATGATTCACTTCTTCGTCCTCAAGCAGCCGGACATTCGTTACGTCGCGCTGATTCCGAAGGGCGAGCATGTGACGATTACAGCCATTGGCGAAGATGTGGACGTGGTGGCGACCGAACGCCTCGTGCGCGATTCCTACATGCGCGACTATCTGCCGCCCGATTGGAAACTTGATTGCCATTGCCACCCGCGCGTGGCCCTGGGCGCGGCGCGTCTGCCTTACAGCGAGCGTTTCGTCATCGTCGGCGATGCGTCCGATTCCAGATATTTGAAGAACGGGGTGGAGTCTGCGCTGGTGACGGCGCGCCTCGCCGTTGATTGCGTCATCAATCACGGATTGACGGGAAAAGATTTTGAGAAGTATTTCTGGCGGCGTTGCAGCCGCGTCTTCGGGCGCGACAATATCTATGGCCGGATGCTCTTTGAGATTTACGACCGCATCTTCCCGCATCCTTTACTCGCTCCCGTTTACTTCGCCGTGCTGCGCTCCGAAAGAAAGTTGAAACGTCCGGGGGCGCTTTTGACAAACGCCTTGCTGGCGGCCTTCACCGGCGACCAATCTTACAAGCGCATTCTCTTGCGCGCGCTCAATCCACGCCTCGCCACGCGGATGATGGGACGCGCGGTCTCCCTCTCTTACAATCGCGTCAAGTCCACGGTCTCGCGCACCGAGCCGCAGGCGACGCGCGGCTTGAAACTGCGCGACGGCTCGCGCGTCTCAATCATCGGCGGAGGGCCGGGCGGCGCGGCCTGCGCCATCCGGCTTTTACGCAACGCGCATGTTCGCGGAATAGATTTGCGCGTCACCATCTATGAGCCGAAGCAGTTTCCGCGTCATCACAATCCGTGTATCGGTGTGCTCGCGCCGCCGACCGCCGCGCTCCTGCGCGATAAGCTGCGGGTTGAGCTGCCGCCGGAGATGATTAAGCGCACGATCAAAGGGTATCGCCTGCACAGCGACCGCAACGAGATAGAGTTGCGTGCGCCGACCACGGAAGACCCCGCCTTGATGGTCTCGCGCTCGGACTTCGACCAGTTGCTACTGGAGCGTGCAGTGGCCGAAGGTGCAATCCTCTTGAACGACCGCGTGACGGGAATGGAATTTCACCCGGATAATCTGGAGCACCCCGTGCGCGTTTATTCCGAGGGCGCGTCGCGCTCGGCGGACATGATCGTCGCCGCGTGCGGCCTTGATGACGGGCTGCTCTCCGTGCTCGAACAGGTCAGCCCGCGCCAGTGGCGCTACCAACGCCCCAAAGAGTACATGCACTCGATTATTATCAAGCTGCCATGCGACGAGCGTTACATCGAACAGCGTCTGCGCGGCGAGATACACGCCTTCCTGCTGTCGGATTTGCCGCGCATAGAGTTTGGCGCAATCACACCGAAGCTCGATCACGTGCTCGTCAACATTGCAGGCAGCCGCGTGCGCTCGACAGACATGGAGGATTTTTTGCTGCATCGTCAGGTGCGCCCGCTCCTGCCGCGTTTCAACTTGCAGCAACTTAATTACTATGAGGGTCGCGCGCCAGTGCGCCACGCGCGCCACGTCTCCTGGGATCGCTTCGTGGCGGTTGGAGACGCGACGGGGTGGCTGCGTCCCTTCAAAGGCATGGGCATCACAACGGCGATTCAAACAGGCTCGACCGCCGCGGACGTGATGATGGAACGCGGCATAGACGGTGTGGCGCTCGCGGCCTACTCCCTGCGCCTGCGCCACCTGACCGAAGACCATTATCACGGTCGCGCCCTTCGTCGTCTCTGCCGCATGGGAATGAACGCGGGCGTGATGGACGGTCTTGTCGAACTTGCCAAGACCAACCAGGAACTCTACACGATTCTCTACGACACCATTTCGGGGCAATACTCTTACCGCCGCATCGCGCGCGACCTCCTGCGCTCCACGCTCTTCTTCAAAATGGGCGCGGTGACAATCAAGCGCGCTCTGCGCCCGGCTGGGTAGAAAGCAGGGATGAGGGCGGAGGGATGAGGGATGAAGAAAAGCAGAATACAGAAGACAGGAGTCAGGAGTCAGAATAAAGACCGAAGCGGTTCGCCGCCTCTTCCTTCTGACTTCTGTCTCCTGACTCCTGAC
>JAVHVE010000013.1:0-24151 GCA_032160705.1 Acidobacteriota bacterium
TGGTACGCGCTCTGGCTGCTTCTGTTCCTGAATACGTTCGCGGGCATTTCAATCATCTCGCAGGAAGCGCCGATCTTTCAGGAGCTTGTCGGCGTGAGCGCGGTCGTAGCGGCGAGCATGGTGGGAATAGCGAGCATCGGTAACGCATTCGGGCGAGTGTTTTGGGCGTGGGTTTCCGACTTAATAACAAGGCGAGCGACATTTTTCGTGATGTTCGTCGTTCAAGTTCTACTCTTCTGGTTTCTTCCGAGCGTCACCGCCGTCTCGTTGATGACGATGGTCGCGTTCATCGCGCTCATGTGTTACGGCGGCGGCTTCGGCACCATGCCTGCGTTTGCGGCGGATTATTTTGGCTCGAAAAATGTTGGGCCGATCTACGGTCTGATGCTGACGGCCTGGGGCTGTGCCAGTGTCGCTGGACCGGGGATGATAGCGTACATGCGACAGACGACCGGCTCTTATCGCGGGGCGCTTCATGTGATCGCGGGAGTGATGGCAGTTTCGGCTCTGGTTCCAATCCTCGTGTCTCGTCCCCGCAGTGTCGTCGTTGGCTCGCGGGGTCGAACTGGACGCATCGGGACAGAGCCGGCCTCTCCGATACGGCAGCATTAGAGTGCGCCCGTC
Organism: Acidobacteriota bacterium; assembly: GCA_032160705.1. GTDB lineage: Bacteria > Acidobacteriota > Blastocatellia > Pyrinomonadales > Pyrinomonadaceae > QHXM01. The sequence goes on from JAVHVE010000013.1 coordinate 625, forward strand.
GGCAACCACACTGGTGATGAAAATGAATTCATCGGAGAGTGCATCGTGAGATCAATCCTTTCATGGTCATTGAATAGAATTATCGTACTGGCTCTACTTGGCGGGCTTGCCTCGCTCATGATCGACATACGTTGGGAGCACCGAGTGGAGCTTGCGCGCCAGTGGGAAACATGGATTCCGCTCGTCTATATAGGACTGATGCTGGTGGCGGGCATCGTCGGTCTTTACCGGTGGGATAGCTGGGGACGCAGGGTCTTGCAGGTGGGCTTTTCTCTCTGCTTAATCGTAGGTGCGCTCGGAACATGGTTTCATAGCCGGAAGGATCCGGTCGGTAACTTTCGCCGGGTGGTGACAGCGTGGACAGTACCGTTCGGCACCAACGGGGGAGTCAAAGTTGGGACTACTCCTCCTGAGATGGCTCCGCTCGCCTTCATCGGACTAGGGCTAATGGGTCTTCTTGCCTGCTCAAGGCGTTTTCGGGGCGAGGGCGATTCGTCAAACCTCAAAGACATAGCGGGCTAACCATTCGCGCCAGAACGTGAAAGCGTAAGGGGAGAGACTATGCAATTAGAGATGAAGCAGACGACCACAACTCGCCTCGGACGCGCGGTGCGTGCTGCCGTCGGCGGCGGACGTGAGAATCCCATGATCGGCAAGGAAAAGCACAGTACAAACAACTCTCTCAGAGATGTGATCCTCGGAGGACAGGACGGCCTTGTCAACATGCTTGGCATCGCGCTGGGCGTGATCGCAGCCAGCGGTTCCACTCACATTCTGATCGTCACCGGATTGGCGGCGTCAATCACGGAATCAATCTCAATGGGAGCGGTGGCATACACGTCTTTTGGCTCAGACCGCGACTTCTATTTCGCCGAGAGAGCACGCGAGCAAAATGAGATTGAAGCGAAGCCTGACGACGAGCGCGAGGAGATTAGAGAGATCTATGAGGCGAAGGGCTTCAAGGGGCAACTTCTTGAGGACGTTGTTTCTACGATCACGTCCAATCGTGAAACCTGGGTGAGTACGATGATGAATGAGGAACTACATCTACAGCCGGTTGAACAGCGGAGCCTGCTACGCAGCGCCGTGATTGTCACAGTGGCAACGCTCATCGGTCACCTGATACCAATCGTTCCGTTCATGGTGGCCGCACGCACGCCAGCTATTATTGCGGCGATAGCGCTCAGCGCTGTGACGCTTTTCGCCGTGGGAGTTTATTCTGCGAAGACCCTGGTTGGAGACTGGCGTAAGAGCGGCGTCCAAATGGTAGCCATCGGCCTCGGCGCGGCGGCGCTCGGCTTTTTGATAGGTCGCTTGTTCCACACAGTTGGCGGTTGAGTTACGCCCGGGTTGTGTCAACACCGAAGCAGTGAAGTCATGAACGATCTATTAGCAGCGCGCTCACAGATGGCAATGTCACTCGCTTTTCACAACCTGTTCCGTATCTTCAAAGGCGAAACGGCTGTCGCTCAAGCTGACGCGCATCTACGCCGTCACGGAACCCGCTGGACGAAAATACCGGAATAGTTTCCAGCCAAAGATAATCGCAGCAATCAGGGCAAGAATTGCCCAGGCGAGATTGCCAATTATCTCAGCGATGTATTGCACGCGGTCGCTGAAGAAGTAGCCCAGCATCACATACAAAACCACCCAGACCACTTCTCCGAGCACGTCCCAAAAAACGAAGCGTCGCCAGGGATAGCGCGCAATCCCGCTGGTGACATTGAGCCACGGTCCGAGTCCCGTCACCAGCCACCGACTAAAGAAAATTCCTAGGCCACCCCATTTGTTTAATAGCGCTTCCGCTTTATTGATTTTTGCTGCACCACCAAATCTGCGGGTTATCCGGTTAATCAGCGGGCGGCCACGCCATCGAGAGAGGCCATATCCGATCTGGTCACCGAGTATGGCCGCCAGGCTTCCGGCCACTATGACCGGCCACAAACTCATCTCGCCTTGTTTGGCGAATGAACCAGCCGCCACCAGCGTCAAGCTAACAGGAAAGGGCACCCCCACGGAGGCAACAGCGACTACCGCAAAGAGGAGTGGCACACCGTAGACCACGAGTTCCGCCAGGAGTTGATCCGTAATACTCATGGTGAACTCCCTGAATCAGGCGGAGGCGGAGGATAGGGTTGGCGTGCATGAACGATTGCGTCCATCAGGAGAGTTCTGATCTCGTCCATAGAGCGGTTCTGCGCTTTGGCAATCTCGCGCAAGGGGCGTTTGTCGGGCGGCTTGTTAGGCAGGCCTAAGGCCTGGTACAGAACATGCGGCGGCACGCGATAAGAGTGCGCAACATAGCCTATATTCATCCAGGCGCGGATCGGCTCATCCTGATGGTAGTGCCAGTAAATTACCGGACGCACGGCGCGAACCACGAAAAATATAGTGACTGACAGAGAAACGAGAAATGCCACCGCCACTACCAATTGTTGCCAGCTAAACTTTTTCAACTGATTATCATTCCGTTGTTCCACCGCTCTTCACCCTAACCACCTTGCCTCTATCCACCGATGAAAGACATAGTGCGCAGAGGCTGTATAAAGTCAGGCTCGTTGATGCGGTGGCCCGCTTTCTTTTTGAGAACGGTGTCGATCATAAACTGAGCAATCTGCTCGCGCGTTGCATCCTGCCGGAGCAGCTCGCGGATGTCGTGATCGACCATCGAGAACAGGCATGTACGCAGATTGCCGTCGGCTGTAAGTCGCAGCCTCGAACAGGCTCCGCAAAATGGCATGGTGACGGGCGCAATGATGCCTATCTCTCCCGGCGCGCCGTCGGCAAACGCGTATTTCAGCGCTGTCTCGCCGGGCGAGGAGCGATCAATAGGCACGAGCTTGTGGCGCGCTTCGATTCTTTGAAGAACTTCGCGGCCACCGACGAGCATCCGGCGATCCCATTGATGGCCGTTGTCGAGCGGCATGTACTCTATGAAGCGCACCGAGACGCCTGTCGCCCGGGCGAAATCCGCGAAGTCGGCTACCTCACCGTCATTCATTCCGCGAATAACTACACAGTTAACCTTTGGAGGCGGGAAGCCCACTGCCATCGTAGCTTCAATGCCGTCAAGCACGGATTGCAGCGCATCGCGTCTGGTGATGGTCTTAAAAGTCTCTGGCTTGAGAGAGTCGCAGCTAATGGTAATGCGGTTGAGACCAGCCGAACGCAGGGCATGGGCGCGTCTTTTAAGCCCGTGGGCATTGGTGGTCATTGCCATATCACGCAGCCCGTGTATTTTAGTTAGTCGATCTATCAATAACTCGATATCTTTTCGTATTAGGGGTTCGCCTCCCGTTAAGCGCAGTTTCTCAACTCCCAGGCAGACGGCGATTTCAGAAACTAGAACGATTTCATCGTAGGTTAAGAGTTCTTGCTTTCGCTTCCAGGCAATATCTTCGTTAGGAATGCAGTAGAAGCATCGAAAGTTGCAGCGGTCGGTGACGGAGATACGCAGGTCTTTTATCGTCCGCGCGAACTTGTCTTGTAATAAAGGCTCAATCATTTGGGGCCGATCCCATGCAGCATCAGTTAGCGTGTTTCCGTAAAGCGTTGTGCCCGGGGACTCATCTCTAGAACGTGAAAATGGTCGCGAATTCCGAGCGCACATTGTGGCTCGTGTAGCTTGGAATTCCGCGAAACAGAGGCAGCCCACCGAAGTCCAACTCAGAACGATTTGCTGCGCGCGTTCGGTAGTATCCCTGCTCGAAAGCGAACGTCACCCACGAGTTAAGTTTGTATTGAATGTTTCCGGAGAAGAGATCGCTACGGCCTCGAACCGGAGAGAATCGTCTCGCATCCCGCGCGAGCGCCTCATCAAAACCATAATAGAGATAGGCAGTCCACCCGGCATTACGTCCTTTCGGATCGGCGCTGAATAAACGCGAAAGCGGGAAGCCAAGTTGCACAAAGCCCCCTTGTCCGTGAACGGGTCGCTGCGGCGCGATGCTCGGTACTCCGTTCAAGAGGCCAAAGACCACGGTGGATGCCCCGTCGATTGATGGAGCGCTCGCCGTCGAAGTCAATCCGGCAGTGTCATTAAAGTTAGATAAGAGCTGGCCGCCGAGGAAGAAGCGCAGGTCAGAGCCGGAGTAGTACTTTCCAGAGAGCGTGACGAAACGGGTCGGCAATTGGAGTTCTACGCTATAGGCGTTACTGTCGCTGCTGACTTCCGCGCCTGCGGGAAATGCGGAGCTGAACGGTGCCGGAACATTCGCCGCAGTCACGATTGCCGTGCGCCGCGCCTGTTCAAAGCTCACTATGAACTCTGCCGGTACGACGCCCGCCGCTCTGTCGAATTGCCATTGCAGCACAAACCTGCTCTGCAACCCTGGACGACTTGAATCTGCGCCTTGACGCTCACCATAGCCCAACTGGTCGGCAACGTTGACGGGTTCATTACCAAACGCCGGAAATACGATTGCGAATTCGGGAGCTATTTTCACAGAGCGCGCGCCACCCATGTCGTAGCTGAATCCGAACCGCGTCTGCGGCACCCGCTGGTAAATAGCCCCGAAGCCGATGCCGCCAAAGTTCGTGTTCTCGATCATGTTGGGGAGGGTCGAAGAAGCGAACGGCGACCAATCCTGACCGAAAAGGACAAAGCCCGCGAGCTTTTCGTTGAAACGCCGGTCGATGCGCACCCAGGCGAGGCGGAGAGACGGCTGGCTTGAACGTATAGAGGAAATGTTGCGATTGTTAGCTCGGGTAAAATCGCCTTCGAAATCCAGCTCGAATCGCCCGGTGATGACAGTCTTGGGAGCAGGGTCAAGCCATTCGAAATTAACGCCGAGCCGAAGCGCTCGCGCTTTCAGATGAAACTCCGGCGAGCCTGTTGGCCCGGTGTCAGCCGCGAGCAATGGCAGAGGGAAGTCATTGCCCAGAGGTGAAGAAGAGTCATGGATCACGCTGGTCTTGAAATAGCCGTAGGGTTTGATCCTCGCTCCCGATCCAAGCTTGAGATCGGGAATCAATCCCCCGCGTGTCTGCGGCTCTATGGGAAGGAGACGGATTGGCGCAACGGCAGCGATGACGGAAGGCGCTGTAGCGGATTTCTGACTGCTCGCAGACGGTGCGCGAGCCGTCGAGCCATTCGAAACAGACGATATTGCGTTGACATTAACAGCATTCCCGTCAGGCACCAGAGGAACTGCCGCGCTCGCCTGCAACGCATCGAACTCAGCGGTCGAGATCAGCCCCTTGTCCTTCAATAAAGTCGTCAGCCTGTCATGCTGCGCGACTGGAGTTCCAGCACTAAGGACGACTCCGGCCTCCTCTGTTGTCAGCAGACCCTTGCTGACTAAAAGACGCAGTAACGGGTCTTCTATGGGCACATTGGCTGCGGTCGGCTGTCCGGTGTTCGCGCTCGCGCTTTGCCCAAGCATGATGGTTTGGGCAAGAGCAGCTTGCGCCATCAGTAAACCACAAATGAAAAGAATGCGAATTGACATAACTCTCATGAGTGTTCTCCTTGAACTCTTCCGGCGATAGCAACATGACCGTGAACCGCATGCACATGCTTGATGCGTTCTACGAGTATGGGAAAATCCACGGGGGAATAGGCCGGCAGGGAGCGGTTCAGACCAATTCGACCGAATCTGGTGTTGAGTAACTCGACGCTTTCCTGTGGGCTAGTCTCGCCCTGGTCGAGTAGATAGGCTGCCGACGCTTTTTGAAAGGCCCAGCGAACCGAACCTTTGATCTTGGAATGCGCGCCGCCCGTCACTAGGACAGCGAAGTCCACGTCGATGAATCGCAGAAAGCTGTTTCCTTCGATCAAGACTCCCGGCGCATGGACTCGTTCGAGGGCGAGCCCGATTCCGCGTTCAACCTGATCGTCCGTGACAACTACCCAGTGGACGTTGCGAGCGCCAGCGTCCCAGTATCGCCCCGTGTCTTTGTCGTTAGCGTAAGTCTGTTGGAAACCAGATCGGACGAGCGGCGCATCGCCGAGCAGATGACTGACACAGCAGGCGTGCGGGTCTTTGCCGCAGGAGCGATAATGACCGCGCGTCATCTTAATCGCCTCCCATCCCGGAAACTCTCGGAGCAATTCGCAAAGGAGAGTTGTCTTGCCCACCTCTGATGAGACACCCGCAATGGCAACCGTGGTGAAACTCATTGACTCTCCAGAATTATTCCGAATTGAGATGGGGCGAAAGCTCGGCGATTCCTGCGTCGCCAATAGCCTCCGGGAATCGAACTCATTGATTTCCCATGAGCCTCCCCTTTATCGCGCATGAAGCACTCCCTGTGCCGTAATAAACAGGGCGTTAAGACCTTCCGAAAATCAAATGTAAAGCAGAACTGGCGGCTTATTTCATCTGCTCTGACGTGACCATAAGTAGCCAGATGGTGAGATATGGTCATTCGTTACCAACATTAGTGCCTTCACTTTCTTCTACAGTCGGCAAACTTGCGAAGCAACGCACTTGTCTATCGCCTCATTGATTGTGGCAAGACATTTGCAACTCAACGCATGCGGATTTCAGAGTTTGTCGGACGCGTCCGACTTCGCGGATGGATTGAGAGTGAAATGAACTCGCTCACGAACGAAAATACCAGACTCGGCTTTATCGGCATCGGCAACATGGGGAGCCGCATTGCCAGGCGGCTGCTCGACGACGGCTATCGACTCATGGCTTACAACCGAAGTCGTGAGGCTGCCGAGGGGTTAATCAAGTACGGCGCAACGGTCGCCGACAGCATCTCGATGCTCGCGTCCGAAGCGGATGTCATCTTGTCATCTCTGACGAATGACGAGGCAGTCAAGAGTGTTTACACAGATCCACAAGGTGTCTTAGCTTACGCGCATCCCGGCTCAGCAATAATTGAAATGAGCACTGTGCTGCCAGCGACTTCGCGCGAGCTATACGATCTCAGTCACAAGGCGGGAGTGAAGTGTCTGGATTCGGCCATCTCCGGCAGCACCCCTCTCGCTGAAAAGGGGCAGCTTACGCTCTTCTGCGGGGGAGACGAAGAACTCTTTCAAGCTGCACAACCAATCTTCCATTCGATTTCAAGCCAATATTTCTATCTCGGCGATAGCGGCTCAGGGACCGCGATGAAACTCGTCGCGAATACCTTGCTGGGAGTTGAAATGCAGGCGATTGCCGAGGCGGTTGCCCTCGGCCAGAAGGAAGGTCTCAATCGCCATCGGCTGCTTGAGGTCTTATCACACACGGCGGTTATTGCGCCTGCGCATCTCGGAAAGCTGTCACGAGCGGACGGCGGAGACTACAGTGTTCAGTTCGCAATTCGACTCATGAACAAAGATTTTCGTTTAATTCTCGAAACGGCGGCTGACGCCCAAGTGCCAATGCCGGCAACTGCGGCAGCTTTTCAAATGAACGTCGCGGAGCTTGGGCATAGCCACGAGGAAGACTTCTCGGCTGTGATTAAGTTGATGGAGAGATTGGCCCGGCTGAAAACATCAGCGGACTAGCGACGGTTTGAAGCTACAGAAGCCTAGATCACGCGGTACGCGCTACGGGGATGCTCTGGCGAGTTCCTTGAACTCTTCCAGCTACCATTCTTCGCGGCATTAATCCATATACATTTCAGGTAGGGAGGCGCTATGCGTAAATTAACCAAACTAACAATCGGGGCGGCAATGGTGTTGTGTCTGTTGATTGCAGTTTCTCCGAGGAGAGGCTCCTTTGCCGCGCAGCAGCAACCGGATGTTCGCGCCTTAACGGCACAGGAACGCGCAATCAAAGTGAGCATTACGACCGGCGGCAGTCTGTTCGGGCCTCCGAAAAATCTTTACCGTGTCGGGCAGCGCGTCCCCATCAGCATCACGATGACGAATACGTCCGACCAGCCGGTACAAGTCTGCGTCTCCGGCACGCTGTATCAGGACCTACCCAAGCTCATAAAGGATGGTCAACCTGTCCGTTATCTCACGTTGCAGTCGCAAATGCTAAAAGCCGATCAAAAATACAATACCTGTTCGGAGGTTAACCTGCCGGAGCCGGTTCTCTTGCAGCCTAGAGAGGCGAGGGTCGTGGATTGGTTCATCCTGGCCGAAGGGAAAACAATTATGGGTGACCTGGCATGGTATGACCAACTCCAGGCGGGTAAGTATGAGTTGTCAATCGAGCGACGTCTGAGCTGTTGTGACGGGCCAATGGTTGAGTCTAACAAGATCAACTTTGAGGTCGTACCTTGAGTCATGAGAAGAGGTTCAGCTATTACGCACCTGCCCCTTTAGCGCGTCGTGTTCATATACATAAGGAGTGCCCTGTATGCGCCGACCTTTAACTTGCAACCAGCAAAAGAGCAAGAAGGTGTCTGACCCTGATAGAGATATGTTCCTCGCGATAGTCTCGCACGAACTCCGCACACCGAGCCACGCGATCCTCGGCTGGGTGCAGTTGATCAAAGATAGGTCTGCCGATGAAGATACAATAGCGCATGGTATCGAGGTGATCGAACGTAATGCGAGACTACAGGCACAGCTTATCGAACAACTCCTGGATTTTTCGCGCGTCAATAATGGACTGCTCAGACTCGACGCTCAAAGGGCCCCGCTCGTGCCGATTCTCGAAGCCGCCGTTGATACGATGCTGCCACAGGCTCAGGCAAAAGAGATTGCTCTAGACGTGTACCTTGACGCTTCGACATGTGCGTTTATCGGCGATCCTGCTCGCTTGCACCAAGTCATCACAAACCTTCTTGCCAACGCGATCAAATTCACCCCCTCCGGCGGGCGTGTAGGGATTCGGCTCGCGCGCCAGGGTTCATACGCAGAGATAACAGTAAGCGACACAGGGCGAGGTATCCCGACAGAGTTTCTACCGCACATTTTTGAACCCTACAGACAGGCAGGCACTGATAGAGCGACTGCGCATGACGGCCTGGGCTTGGGTCTGACAATTGCGCAGCACATCATCGAAAGGCACAAGGGTAAGATACACGCCGAAAGTCTTGGCGAAGGAACGGGAACAAAATTTATAATCATCCTTCCACTTGATGATGAGACTGCCTCGATAAATCTACAGTCTTAATTTCCTGACGAAGACGAGATTCACGGATTGCTAGACGGCCTGTGGTGTTGAGGTCGGGGCGGCGGCGTAGGCGATTGCGGCGGCGAGCACGCAGACCCCACTCACGAAGAGCGGTAGGGCGAGCCCCAATCGCAATAGCAGAGCGCCTATCGCTGCCCCGGCGAACATCAACAAGACGGAAGCAAAACGGCGTCCGAGTTGGGGATTGTTGCCGCCGGCGAGGGAGGAGTCGGCGGCCACACCCGTGAGCGTCAGCGTCAGGACTGTGGTCGTCAGGTCAGGGATGGCGAGTCGCCGCACGGTCGCGGTTTGCAAGCCCATAGCCACGGCTGTCAGAACAATCACCGCGTAAAGATGGCTCAGGGGAGTTGCCGTTTCGATGTCGAACCCGATAGAGGCGAGCGCTGCGGCAAACAGCAGCACGGCTTCTGAAACTGAGACTGTGAGGAGCCAACGACGCCGGGTGGCGGCGGCCATCCAAACGCCGAGGCGACCGCCTAAGCTTGCGCCGACAAGAAACGCGAGCATGGAAGTTAAGGTGCGAGCAATGGAGAACCCGGGCGCACCGGCCACGGCGAATGCCAGGAAGAGAACATTGCCGGTCATGGGTGCCGTCAAGACACGGCCGAGTCCGAGGAAGCTGGCCGCATCAATTACGCCTGTGACGAACGTCAGCGCCAGGAGTGCGGCTGGCAGGAAGTCGTTCTTAGTCAATGATGCTGAGGCAGCAACCTGCGCCGCACTGGGCGTATTGGCAAATCTCTGCTCCCGCTCATGCATTATTGTCGTCGTATCCATCTCGCGCCTTCGCTGCTCTCCGCTCTTTAGATCGTGTGAAGTTTCATTCTTGAAGAGAGCGCCCACACAACCACCGGGCACTTTAGCAATCCCACTTTGGATTGCACGCTCTTTGTTATCCTCCCCAGGTCCAGATCATCGCTACCGTGGCAACGGCCATAATCGTGGCCGTCGCCCAGCCGAGCCAGCGCAGTAGCGGTGGATTGACGCGCTGGCCCATGACCTTGGGATTGCTCGTCAACAACACTACGAGCACGATCAGCGGCGGCGCCAGCACCCCATTGAGCACTGCCGAATAAAAGAGCATCTTCACGGCGTTGAAGCCGACGAAATCCAAAATCAGACCGAGTACCATCGAAACTGCGATCACCGCATAAAACTTTCGCGATAAGTGCGGGCGGTCTTCCAATGTCCCACTCCACTCTTTTGCTTCCGCCACTGCGTAAGCAGCAGAACCTGCGAGCACGGGAACAGCAAGTATTCCCGTCCCGATAAGACCGAGTGTGAAGAGAAGGTAAGCTCCATTCCCGGCTAAGGGGCGCAACGCTTCAGCCGCTTGCTGTGCTGTTTCGATGTTTGTTTGTCCGTGCGCGTGCAATGTCGCGGCGGTTGTCAGGATAATGAAATACATGACGAGGTTTGAGAAAAACATGCCCGTCAAAACGTCTGTTCGCGCGATACGCAGCTCCTCGTCGGTCGCGCCTTCACGCTCGTCAACCGTAGTTCTCCCTTGTGCCCGCTCATCTTCGACCTCCTGTGATGCTTGCCAGAAGAAAAGATAGGGCGAGATCGTTGTGCCGAGTATGCCGACGAAAGTTGCAAGAAACGCGCTCGACCATTCGACGCGCGGGACAAAAGTCGCGCTCAGGACGGAGTGCCAGTCCGGTCGGGCGAGGAAGGCTGCCGCAATGTAGGCGAAGAGGACGAGGGTGAGCCATTTGAAGATGCGCGCGATGCGGCGGTATGAGGAAAAGAAGAGCAGCGAGATAATCAGAATGGTATAAACCGGCGTCCAGTAGTAGGATTTAATCCCCGTCATCATTGCGGTCGCTTCGGCCATGCCTCCTAAATCAGCACCAATGTTGAAAACATTCGCGATAATCAAGAGCGCGCACGCGCACCACAATACAGGGCGCGCGTAATTACGGCGCACGACGCCCGCAAGCCCGCGCCCGGTGACCAGACCGAGACGCGCACACATCAATTGTACGGCAGCCATCAAAGGGAAGGAGAAGAGCGCCGTCCAGAGCGGCGCGTAGCCGAAAGATGCGCCCGTTACCGAATAGGTGGAAATACCCGATGGATCATCATCTGCCGCGCCCGTAATCAGGCCCGGGCCAAGCTCGGCGAAGAAGCGGAGGAATCTCCTCGATGTCAGACGCCTGCCTGGCGACGGCGCTCCGTTTTCAAGCGTCTTCAATTTCCCACGAGACCTCCTCCTTATGGCGCATGAAGCACTCCCTGTGCCGTAATTAGCAAAGCGGTAACACCTTCTGAAGATCAAATGGAAAGCAGAATTGAGGGCTGATCCCATCTGCCCGAACGTGACCATAAGGCGCCAGATGGTGAGATATGGTCAGTCAGTTCCAATACAAGTGCTCTCGCTTTCTTCTCCCGTTGGCAAATGACGAAGTCACGAGTTGTGTTTATGACCTCGTTGATTCTGGCGAGTCATTTGCATATCTATACATCAGGATTTCAGAGTTTGTCGGATGAGGCGATATGCGGATATTGGCAATTGGCTTTGTGGTATTCATTCTGGCAACGCCGAGGTTGAAAAAGAAAAGTTATGAGTACGAACTCAACAACAGCTCTCGAAAAAAAGTCAGTGGCGTGGTCAGTTGGAATCAGCCTACTTCTGATTCTCGCGGGTTTCCTGGCCATCACGATACCCAGCGCGGCTGGAATCGCGGTGAGTGTATTGCTTGGCTGGTTGCTTGTTTTGAGTGGCACGGGCCATCTGATGCTTGCCTTACACACAAGCAGCTTCGGCGGACTTGTTTGGGAGTGGTTACTCGGTATTCTCTATTTTCTCATAGGCACATACCTATTGCTTTATGCCGTGTCTGGCCTGGCAACGGTTACGTTCGCACTCGCAATTTACTTGTTTGTGGAGGGCATCCTGGAATTGCTCTTGGCATCCCAAGTCCGATCGCAGACTGGCTGGGTCTGGTTGATGTTTGATGCACTCGTGACACTAATCCTCGCCACATTGATTTTGAGGCCGTGGCCATCTGACAGCGAATGGGTAATCGGTACGCTTGTGGGGATCAGCATGCTATTCAGCGGAATTTCACGCCTGATAATTTCTCTGGCTGGAATCACTACAGAACGTCATCATCAGGACGCGAGCCATGCGAGACGATAGTGAGAGAGTAAACGACCAGCAACGCGAAGAGGTGGTCGGTGAGATGACGGAGACCGAGATCGACAGCAACTTGGAAGAAAGTTTCCCTGCGAGCGACCCGCCATCCTGGACGCTCGGTATTGGAGCGCAACAAAAAGTTGTCAACCACGCCAGGCAAGACAAGCAAGGTTGATTCGATAGGAGACAAATGATTAACGACACTTACTACGCAAAGGACTTCAATCTCTCCGGCTTGAACGGGATTTCAGATCGGACTCTCGAGATGCATTTCAAGTTGTATGAGGGCTATGTCAAAGGAACTAACGATCTCAATCAGCGGATCGCAGATATGCTGGCCGACGGAGTTGTAGACCAGGATGAGATGCCTGCCTATTCTGAACTCACGAGACGACTCGGCTTTGAGTACAACGGGATGGTCTTGCATGAGTACTACTTCAGCAACATGAAAAGGGATGGCTCAGGCGACCCTGATCGCAATTCGGATTTATATAAAGCGACTGTGGAAAGCTTTGGCAGCTATGAGGTCTGGAAAGCAGACTTCGTAGGCATCGGAAAAATGCGTGGTGTCGGTTGGGCGATCTGCTATCAGAATCCCGCAAACGGTGCTTTGTCGAATCACTGGGTCTCGCTGCACGAAGTTGGCAATGTTGCGGGTTTTCATCCAATCCTTGTAATGGACGTTTGGGAACACGCGTATCTCCTGGATTACAAGCCGGCTGAGCGGCCCAGATACATCGAGGCGTTTTTCTCCAATATCGATTGGCGAGCAGTGGAAGGGCGCATCCTGTTGAAGGAAGCCTTGCTCATAGGGGCAGGATTGAAAATGCAAGCGATTGAGAGGTGAAATGAACTCGCTCACCAAGGAACATGCCCGACTTGGCTTTATCGGCATCGGCAAATGGACAACTCTATGAATTGGTGCAGAGATGAAAACTGTCAAACCGAAAGTTCTGTACCTAACAGCCATCATCGTCATCATTTGCTTGCTGCTCTGGGTTGCCTGTTTATTTTTCGTCTACCTAGCTGTTGACTGGAGTTCTCCGGCGGCTGATGAAAGGAGCGTCCCAGCACCGAGGGACTACTGAAAATGTTTTATTGCGAGAGCTACTTTTTTCTAATCAGGAGAAGCGCTGATGATAAATAGAGGTCCTGTTGGTATAAGTCTCATTCTGGCATCTGCTTTCGCGTGGCACATCTATCCGGGCGTTATCGTCCTTGCTTTCACTGCCGAGCGGGAACAGTCCTCATCTGTACAGGGTTCTTCCGCCGTAAGCCTCGACCGTAACGTTATTGATTTCGGAGATCAAGTGGTAGGAGAAACAAGTAACTTGCAAAGAGTTACAGTGACTAATCCGGGCGGAAGGCCGTTGTATGTGAACAGCATTGAGATCAGAGGTGAAAACCGGCGCGACTTTGCAATAGTCGAAGATACCTGCACGGGCAAGACTATCGCGCCGAACCGTAGTTGCACAGTTGACGTTCAGTTTACTCCCACCGCTACCGGCGACCACGCTGCAAATTTGGTGTTGACCGATAACGCACAGGATAGCCCACAAAAGGTTGGGCTCACCGGCAGCGGCATCAACTCTGCTGACGTGCCCCCGTTCGGAGATCTATAAAGCTGAGCACTTTGGGGAGCTGCGGCGATTTCGTCAGGATGTTGATGCCAATGCTATTTGCCGAACCGTGCGCCTATCGCGCAGGCTGTTGATAGCAAGCACGACCAGAGAGCCGCGATGCCGGGAGGTCGCGTTTTTGTCTCTTTCCTTAACTAAAAATAGCTTTACGAATTTAGTGCATTGCCAGGTACTTGCACCAGTTTGCGCGGCTCAACGCTTGGGCGGAAAATAAGTTGCTCCGCCGGTGAGAAGGCGCGCGTGCGAATCAGCAGCGTGACGACCAGAGCCGTGATGCCCGATGCGGCGAAGATCATGGCGATCACGATGAAGTTATAAATGCTTGCGTAGATCGGATTCGTGCCTGAGACGAGCATACCGGCCATCACGCCCGGTAGCCAGACGATGCCCAGCGACTTGAGCTGGTCGAGACGTGGGATGAGACTGGCGTAAACCGCACTCTGCACGTAAGGCGCAACTGTCACGGCAGGGTCGGCGCCGAGCGCCAGTCCTGCTTCTATCTGGCCCACGTGTGCGAGTGTCTCGGCGTGGAACCGCTCTATGGACTGGGCGCACGAGTTCATGGCGTTGGCGATAATCATGCTGCCGATAGGCACCAGCATAATGATGTTAGCGCTTAGCGCCCCGGTCGCGACCATACTGGCAACCACGACGCCAGTGCCCGCTGCAATCGAATAGAAAGAGAGCCGTAGCGCATCCTTCGTCCCACGGGCGCGGTGCGAGACAATCACGGCTGCGGCAACCGTCATTCCCAGCAGGATGAGCACGCCCACCAGTAGATTGCCGTGCAGCAGCAGAACCAAAACGAGGCCTACCAGCACTATCTGCACGAGGCCCCGCACCAGCGAAACAGCCGCCTCGCGCTCCACATGCACGGCGAAGGAGCGGCACAGAAGTATAACTGCCACACACAGCACAATAGCAACTCCGGCCTGGCCCAACCCCACTATCACATCGCTACTTAGTCTGTGCATCAACTCAGTGAGCATGTAGCACCTCCTCTGTGGGACCAATCGCCACCAGCTTGCCGGATTCGAGGACCATTGTGCGGTCGGCGATGCGAGCGGCCTGAGGCATATCATGTGTGACAATCACGCAAGTCATCCGACGCTCGCGGATAATACCCAGCACAAGCTCCTCGATTCCTCGCTCCGAAGCGTCGTCGAGGGCCGACGTAGGCTCGTCCAACAGCAACACCTCCGGGGTGTTCGCCAGCGTGCGCGCCAGTGACACACGTTGGGCCTCGCCTCCAGACAGGTTACTCACATCACGGTCCTGGTACCCGGGCAAGCCAACGCGCTCCAGCAGCGCATGTATCTGCTGAGGCGTGATGGTCTCATGACGTTGCTGTGGGCCGAATGCGATGTTAGCGGCCACCGTCCCCGGGAAGAGGTACGCCATCTGCATGACCATGCCGACGCGCCGCCGTAGCTCTCGCGGCGCTATCTCACTGTAGTCCTGGCCGTCGAGGAGCACGATGCCGCCTGTGGGCTCATCAAGGCGGTTGAGCAGCCGCAGGAAAGACGATTTACCCGCCCCGCTCGGGCCAACTACCGCCAGCACCTCGCCCTGCTGCACTTCGACGCTGATATCGTTTACGAGCAGCTTGCCCACGATAGCGCGGGAGAGATTCTGGGTTTCGAGCGCGATGCCCGAGGGCCGGAATCCGGTAAAGCTTAGCGTCTCGTGCTCCGCTCCGATTAAGGCAGTGGCCATTTCTTTCGTCCTGTTTGTCAACTGCGAGAAGAGCGGTGGGACTCTTCCGCAGATACCTCGTAAACCAACTGCTATGCCTTCTGCTTGTCCACCTTCTTGGCGTCCTTCAAGAACTGCTTGACCAAATCCCTGGCCGCCTGATTGGCCTGCTTCTCAGATTGGCCAATCCCATTAACTGTATCCTTCACCACACCGCGCCACACGAGTTCATTCGTTTGCGGGTCGATAATGTCGGCCATGACACAGCCTTGAGTGTAAGTGGTCGTCCAGACATCGGGTCCATAGCCCCAGCGCCAGCGCGCGCGATAGGGAATGCCGTAACCCCAACCGAATCCTCTGCCGAAACCGAAGCCGGGACCAATGCCAGGACTGAAGCCCGTACTCTGGACTTGGGTCTTCTGTTTTGTGCGCGAGTAGAAAGTGACAATGAAGTCCGGATTTTGCGGCGATTGACTAAACCCATTGGCCTCCAGTTGCGCGGCCAGTGCGTTCTGGATTCTCCCGGCCTCAAGCGTATTCGTACTGAGGGGGTCATTGCTTGCCCGGTCGGTCTTGAAGGCGAAGGTGTGTAACTGGCTGAAGTCGAAATTCTTTTCGTAGTCCGACTTCACAGACATTCCGAAGCCGACGGTGACTGCCAACAGGAACAGCGCACCGGCGACTGTAACGCGAAACACTTTCATTTCAATTCTCCTTTTAGATTTTCTAGAACCATGCGCGCATGCAACGCGCAACCCTCCGAATGCAACGCGCACGCCAAGCTTACAAGCTGCCTGCTCAATCCCTTTTTGTGGTTGTAGAATCTGTCTTCTGCTCTTGCCGCAACGCTCTCCAGTCGAAGAAGCAAGCAGGCTCAGGGTGACCATACCTCGCCACTTGTCGCTATTTGGTCATCTGAATTCCAGTGAGTGCTCACCCCTTCATCACTTCAATAGTCGTAAACCTACATACACTCAATCAGAAGAAGACCGAACCATCGACTGGGAAATTGGTGGCAAAGCGTTTGCTACAGGAAGCGCGGAACAGCAAGACAATCCCGAAGACAGACGGCAAGCGATCAAGCAGCTCACAACCAGGCAGGTAACAAGTCATGAAACCCAAGATCAGAATTATTAAACACGGAGATCAGAAGCCTAAAGAGCCGGAACGGGACCGGCAGCAACAACCCAGCCGTCAGAGCACGCTGGAAATCACCAGCACTATCAAGTTGTGGATCAGCGAATTCAAAGAAAGACGTCGCACTGACGAACACCGTGCCCGAAGCGCGTACAAGCAGATTCTGCCAGGGCTCTAATGAAGCAGAGCAACTATCCAAACTCAATTGCGGCGCGCTGTCTTCGACGCGCGTGGTGGATGCGAGCGACCTCAGGGGCAGCGTTGGCAATATGTATGTTCGCCGTCGCGCACGCGCAGGCTCTACCAACGTCTGCGCCGACAACTCCTAGCCCGTTGCCTGCCACACAGCCGCTACCATCGCAGACACCGCCCGCGACTTCGCCGACAGTTGCGCCGACGCCAGCGCCAAGTACGGTGCTGTTCCCGAGTGCCACACCTACGCCGTCTCCCGCACCTTGTACAGTAACACCAACACCCGCGCCTTCGCCGCAGGCTGTGCCCGCAGTTCCGCCCGTGCCATCGCCATTAGCCACGCCCAGCGTATTGATCTTGCCGTCTCAGAGGCCATGTGCGCCGTCGTCGCCCGATGTGAACGTCACGCCGCTTTCCCTGGATGAGGCGGTGCGCCTGGCTCTGCGCCAAGCGTCCACGTTCCAGCAGGCGGCATTGAACGAGCGCGTCGCGGCGGAAGACGTGCGGCAGGCGCGCTCCGCATTCCTGCCGCGCATAGACAGCACATCCTCCGTCATCTACACGTCGCCCGCTATCGGTGTGGCGACAGCGCCAGGTACGCCGCGCTCTCCGAGCTTCATCGCCGCAAACGCGATCACGGAGTATCAAAGTCTGTTGGGTGTGACGGGCGAGTTTGACGTTTCTGGTCGCCTGCGCGCGACGCTCCGGCGCAACGTGGCACTCCTTGAGGCGGCGCGAGCCGGAACCGAAGTGGCACGCCGCGCCTTGATTCAAGCGACTAATGAGGCTTACTTCAGCCTGGCGCTCGCCACAGCGCAAAGGAGCGCGGCGGAGCAGAATGTGACTTCCGCCGAAGAGTTCGAGCGCGTGACCTCGCTTCTGTTGCAGGCCGGCGAAGTCGCGCCGCTTGACCTCTCTCGCGCACAGTTGCAGACCAACACACGACACAACGAGTTGGAACAGGCGCGCGCCACTGAAATGGTCGCAGCCGACGCGCTGCGTGTGCTCGTCGGCTATGACTTTACACAAACGATTGCGGCGACTGACCTCTTGATGACAATGCCTGAGTCGGGCGAGATAGAACGCTTGACCACCGACATGATTTCTCGCCGACCCGAGTTCGCACAGTTCGAGGCTGAACGTCGCGCCGCCGAACAGGACCTCAAGCTTGCGCGCGCTGAACGTCGCCCGCAAGTTATCTATGCGATCAATGGGGGATTCGATACAGGCTCTTTAAGGCGGGCGCGCATCCGCGAGAACACGGGCTTTTCGGCAACCATCGGCGTCTCGATTCCTATCATTGACTGGGGAGCGAGCAAGAGCCGCGAGCGGCAGGCACAGTTGCGTGCCCAGAGCGCAGAGTCTTCGCGCCTCACTGCCTTACGTGGCTTCGTGCAGCAATTCTACGACGCGCGGGCGCAGGCGCTCGCCGCCATCACGCGCATTCGGTTGGCGGGCGCGGGCGTAGCCCTGGCAGCGCGCAACCTGCAAGCTTCGATTGCGAAATATCGAGCGGGAGAAGCGCAGATTATCGAAGTAACTGATGCGCAGAACAGCCTGATCGCGCAGCGCGCCGCCTGCTATCAGGCAATCTTCGATTATCAAACGGCGCGCGCGCGTCTCGCGCAGGCGACAGGGCAATAAAAGCGGGTAGACGAAGTTGACAGACAGTTATTTGTCGTCCGGTAAGAGGTAGGAGAATCATGTGATGAGTAGCAGCGGCGAACTGGAAGCAAAGCGCGATGCAGGCACGACGCAAGCGGAGTACGCGGACATACCGGGTGAGCTTGACTCGGACGCCGCTGAAGAAGAGTTGCGACTTGAGGAAGCGCGGGTGCTGTGGCGAAGACGGCGCAACAACATCTTAGTCTACGGGATGTCAGTCTTAGCACTCGCCTTCGTTGCTTACTGGCTGCTGCGTTCACCGCAGCCGTCGGCGGATGCAGCCAGCCAAACGAACGTCGTGGTCAGCGTCAGCGTAGCGCATGCCGAACGCCAGCCGATTGCTGCTGAAGCCTCTGCGCTCGGCACAATCTTCCCGCGCGAGCAGGCGACCGTCGCGCCCAAGATCAACGCGCAGATTAAACAGATGGGCCTATTCAAGAACAGCATAGTGCGCGCGGGCCAAGTGGTCGCCGTACTCGAATCGCGCGATCTTCAGGCGCAACGCGCCGAAGCAGTGGCCGCGCTCCGCGAAGCGCAACTCAACGTCCGTAGCGTAGCAAGCGGCGCGAACCCTCAAGCCACAGCTCAGGTAGAGAAAGACCTCCGAGACGCGCGGGCTAACCTAGACAATGCGCGTGCTCTTTATGAACGTCGCCTGGTGCTTTACCGCCAGGGCGGCATCGCTTTGAGGGATGTCGAGGCGGCGCAACTCGCTCTGAAGCAGGCCGAGAATAGTTTAAGCCTCGCCGAGCGCACCCTTACCCTGCGCGTGGGCGCTATCAACCCGACAGACCGTCAGCTTGCCGAGTCGCGCGTTATACAGGCGCAAGACCGTCTCGCCAATCTCGACGCGCAGTTAAGCTATTCAGTGATTCGCGCGCCCATCACAGGCATCGTCACAGACCAGTTTCAATTTGAGGGCGAGTTTGCTGCCTCAGGCGCGAAGCTCGTCACCATCTCGGACATCTCTGAGGTGATCGTCAAAGTGCAGTTCGCCGACAACGTAGTCATAAATCTCAAAGTCGGCGACCCGGCCACAGTAGTTCCGACAGACATCCCCAGTGAGCAGATGAAAGGGCAGGTCTCTCTCATCAGCCGTTCCAGCGATCCCTTGAATCGCACCGTCGAAGTCTGGATCAACCTCGGCAACGGCGCGGGGCGACTGCGCGCGAATGGTGCGGCGCAAGTGGTCGTGGCGACCAATCAGACGGGCGATGCCATAGTTGTTCCGGCTTCCGCCGTCACGCTCGATGCGACAAATACGGATACGGGCACGGTGATGGTCGTTGATACGGCAAATGTCGCGCACGAAACCAAGGTGACCGTCGGCATCCGCACGCCGCAGACCGTGCAGATCACTTCGGGACTGCAAGGCGGGGAGACGGTCGTCACGGAAGGCAACTATGCGCTGCCCGACGGCACGAAGGTCGAAATCAACAACGCAGCCGGAGCAGGCGGCGCGGACAACACGACCGCGCCGAGCGATACAACAGGCAACAGCAATACGGCAGGTAATAGCAACACATCGGGCGCGGTCAGCACGAGTGCTAATAACACGAGCGCTAACGACACGACCGCACCAAGCAGCACGGCGGATGCCGGTAGTAACTCAGGGGGCGCAACGACACCTCCGACGGGAGGAACAAAGTGAACCTTGCGCGTCTCATCTCTCAGCAATCGCGCGCTGTTCTAGTGTTCGTCCTACTCGTCTGCGCGGCGGGACTCTACGCCGCGTTCAAACTGCCGACCGCCATCTTTCCGCAGACAGATTTCCCGCGCATCGTCATCGTCGTGGATAACGGCGTCGTGCCCGCGCCGCAGATGCTCGTCTCCGTGACGCAGCCCGTAGAAGAGGCGATGAACGGCATCCCCGGCATCAACCGCATCCGCTCTACCACGGCGCGCGGCAGCGCCGAGATCAATCTCTTCTTTGACTGGAACACCGACATCCTGCAAGCGCTGCAACTTGTGCAGGCGCGGCTCTCGCAACTCACCTCAAGCTTGCCGCCGACCGCCGCAATCCGCAATGTTGACCGTTTCACCTTCGCCGTCTTCCCCGTTAGTGGCTACAGCCTGACATCTGACACGCGCGACCAAGCTTCTTTGCGTGACCTTGCGACCTACACGCTCAGGCCGAGACTGTCGCGCTTGGCGGGCGTTGCCAACGTGGCTGTTGCGGGCGGACAGGTGCGCGAGTATCACGTCCTGATTGACCCGGCACGCTTGAACTCGCGCGGCGTTAGTCTCCAACAGGTGACGGACGCGGTGCGCAACTCGAACGTCGTCGCCTCGCCCGGTCTGATCGAAGAGAATCACCAACTGGAGTTGACGCTCGTGAGCGGGCAGGCGACTGCGCCCGACCAACTCAACTCAATCGTCGTGGCGACGGTGAATAATGCGCCCGTGAAGGTGTCGGACATAGCGACGATCGCGGGCGGCGTCGAGCCGAATTACACTATCGTCACCGCCGACGGCCACGCGGCCGTGCTCTTGAACATCCTGCGCCAGCCGAACGCCAACACCGTCACCGTCACCGACGAGGTCAAAGCGGAGTTGGCCTCCGCCCAGTCGCAGCTTCCCAAAGACGTAAAGATCGCGCCCTTCTACGATCAGTCATTGCTGGTGCGCGCCTCCATGAACTCGGTGCGCGACGCTATTTTGATCGGGCTGCTGCTCTCCATCATTATCCTCTACGCATTCCTTCGGAACTGGGGGACGACCTTCGTCGCCATTCTTGTCATCCCTGTCACGGTGCTGGCGACGTTCCTCGCTATGTATCTCGTCGGATTGAGTTTTGACCTGATGACGCTCGGCGGCGTGGCGGCGGCGATAGGACTGGTGATTGACGACGCGATTGTGGTGGTCGAAAACATTTACGCGCACATGGCGCGCGGACAGACGCGACGCGAAGCAGTTCAGAACGCGGTCTCGGAAATCACCGTCCCGATCATCGGCTCGACCATTACGCCGGTCGTCGTCTTCCTGCCGCTCACACTTTTGACCGGGGTGACGGGCGTCTTCTTCCGCTCGCTCGCCTTGACGATGGCGGTCGCGCTCTTGACTTCGCTCGCGCTCGCGCTCTCCTTCACGCCGGTGCTCGCCGAACGCTTCGTCAAGACCAAGCGACGCGAACCTGAGAAGGATGTTGGCGGCGAACAACCAGACGCGCCGACAAGCGAGCCAGCCATTACACCTCTCCAGCGCGAGATGCAAGCAGACGAACGCGAAGAGGAAGAAGAGGAAAACGGGCGTCTCCTCGGCGCGATTATCCGTCGTTACGAAGCGGTGCTCAAGTTCGCTTTGAACAAGCGCCCGGTTGTGCTCCTGCTCGCCGTTCTAGTCCTTGTAGCCTCGTACTTCCTCTACCGCAATCTCGGCTCGGAGTTTCTGCCCGCGTTTGATGAAGGCGCGTTCGTGCTTGATTATTCCGCGCCGCCGGGCACTTCGCTCGCTGAGACGAATCGCATGTTGATGCACGTCGAACAGTTGCTCAAGGCGACGCCGGAGGTCGAAAGCTACTCGCGCCGCACGGGTCTGCAACTTGGACTAGCCATCACGGAACCGAACACGGGCGACTTTTTAGTCAAGCTCAAGGATGGACATCAGCGACCGACCACCACTGTGTCGGATGACTTGCGCGTGCAGATTGAAGGGAGCGAACCCGCGTTGCGCGTCGAGTTCGTCGGCATTCTTTCCGATCTCATCGGCGATCTGACCAGTTCGCCCGCGCCTGTCGAAATCCGACTGTTTAGCGCAGACACCACCGCTCTGCATAACACGGCAAGCCTCGTCGAAGAGTCAATCAAAAAAGTTCCCGGCGTGGTGGACACTTTCAACGGCGTGGTGGTGAGCGGCCCCGCCGTCACCTTCAATGTTAACCCGGAACTGGCCGCGCGTTTCGGCGTGACGGCGACGGATGTGGCGAACGCGGTCACGACCGCGATGACGGGCGACGCCGCCTCGTCAATCCTGCAACAGGGCAGACTCATCACCGTGCGTGTGATGCTGCCTGACTCGGCTCTGCCGTCGCTCGATACACTACGTGGCTTGCAGGTGCGATCCCTGACGACGGGCGCGCAGTTCCGTCTGGATCAGGTGGCAGATGTGCAATACGACAAGGGGCAGACGGAGATCGAGCGCGACGGCTTGCGCCAGTCGGTCGCCGTCACGGCGCGGCTCACGGGAAGCGACCTCGGCACGGCGATCAGCCAGATCAAGGCGCATCTGGCGAAGGACGTGAAGTTCCCGCCGGGGATGACGGTTGAGTACGGCGGGCTGTACGCACAACAGCAAGCATCTTTCCGCGAACTCTTGCAGGCACTCGTCCTCGCCATCACCCTCGTCTTCTTCGTGCTGCTCATCGAGTTTCGCTCGTTCGCGCACCCCATCGCGATTGTCGCGGGCGCGGTGCTGGCTTTAAGCGGCGTGCTCCTCGGACTCTTCATCACAGGCTCGACGCTCAACGTCGTCTCCTTCATGGGGATGATTATGGTCGTCGGCATCGTCGCCAAGAACGGCATCCTGATGCTCGATGCGGTCGAAGATCATTTAACGGCGGGCGACACGTTGCGTGAAGCGTTGTTGCGCTCCGGCAGGCGCAGGTTTCGCCCCGTCTTGATGACGAGTTTGGCTGCCATCCTGGGAATGCTCCCGCTCGCTCTGGCAATCGGTTCAGGCGCGGAGCTTTTGCAACCGCTCGCCATCGCGGTGATTGGTGGACTGGCGGTCGCGTTGTTGTTCTCGCTTGTCGTCACGCCGACCGTGTACGCGATGCTACATGGCGATGAAGTGAAAGCAAGACATTGAGGAAGGTGAAAAATGTATTGGCTAAAGAGCGCTCTCATGAATTTACCGTACATTTACCACTCGCCCTGTAGGCTTTTAATTAGCTTAGAGGCAGCGTGCCTCTGAGGCAGCCATTCCGGTAACGAGGGGGGAGCCGGAACTAGGCTGCGGTCGAGCGCGCCGGCTGCTTCACTCGACGAGGAGCGTCCGGCGCGCGGGGGAGTCGAAGCAAGAGGAGTAAG
>JAVHVE010000014.1:0-103928 GCA_032160705.1 Acidobacteriota bacterium
GCCGTGGGAATAGGCATCGAATAAACGTTGAAGCCCCGGAGGGGCGACATATTATGCCGCCCCTCCGGGGCTTTGAGATTAAATCGCCCGCTTCATCCCCATGACTCACGTCATGGGCTACTGCTATCTCGCCCCTCCGGGGCTGAATAAATCAATCGTCCCTCGCTGGCATTCTTTTCATCGCGCGACGGCGTTCGGGGCGGCTGCCGCTGGAGAAGTTTCCTTCTGCGCCGTCTCGCTCTGGACGTAGTAGAGAATGCGGTTGCAATTGTCGCAGGTAATCACATCTTCGCCGCGCCTGATTTCGGCCATTACCTGTGGCCTGAGCGACATAAAGCAGGCGGTGCATGAATTGTTACGGGCTTCGGCGACGGCGATGCCGTCACGGATTCGCGTGCTGATGCGATTGTAGAGCATGCTCATCGGCTTAGGCAGCATCGCGATAATGCGGTCGCGCTCCGTCCGGTTGGCGGCGAGTTGTTCGGCCTGCGTCCGCGTTTGTTCTTCAAACTCCTTGATGCGCGTTTCCATCTCGGCGCTGAGGCGTGTCATCTCTGGCTCGCGCTCTTTCAACTGGCTTTCAGCTTGCTCAAAAGTTTCCATCTTTTCGAGAATCTGCGTCTCAAGCTGCGAGATGTGTTTGCGCGCGGCGTCCGCCTCGCGGATGGAAGCCTGATATTCCTCCTGCTTCGTGGAAGACATCAGATTGCGTTCCGCCCGCTCCTGCTTGGAACGTTGTTCCAGAACTTCCGTTTCAAGGCGTGTGCGTTCCGTCCTGGCTTCGTCTCGCACTCTTTCCAGTTCCCTAATTTCAAAAGCGCGCTGATCGAATTCTTTCTCGATCTCAGCGCGCCTTTTCGGGATGGCTTCTATCTCGGCCTGTAGTCTGCGAATGCTTGTATCTGCGTTCTGCAAAGCGATCAAATGCTTCAATTCCGCTTTCACTTCGGTTCGTCTCCTCAAAAGATCAGGCGATAAAAAGTATGAATCAAGGGTGCTTCTCAATATTTGATAATCACACATCCAACGCCCGCGCGCAAGCGGAGGCGAAAGCAGTAGGCAGTTAGCAGTGGGCAGTTGGCAGAAAAAGAAAGAAGGCAGTAAAGATGAGCATGTCTTTACTGCCTTTTGTTTTCACTGCCAACTGCCCACTGCCTACTGCCAACTTTTCTTTATTCCGCGCCGACCGCTTTGGCGGCGTTAATGCGTCCGCCTGTCACAACCTTTCCTTTGAGCGAGTCAAGCTTGTCAACCGAATTGAAGAGCCTGTCCCGCAATTCTTTGACGGACATCTTCGGACTGGTCGAGAGAATCAGCGCGGCCACCCCCGCGACCTCCGGCGTCGCCATTGAAGTTCCCGAAGCAACATAAAACTCGCCTTTCAGCCACGTGCTCAAAATCTCTTTGCCCGGCGCGGCGATGTGGACACTCTTCGCGCCGTAGTTGGAGAACGAGGCTAACTGATCGTTACGGTCAAGCGCGGCGACAGCGACCATGTTTGGCAGATCGTAGCCCGCAGGAAAATGCGGTCGCTTGTCTGAATCGTCGCTGTTGTTACCGGCGGCAGCAACGAACAGGATGCCTTCATCGCCAGCTTTCTTGATGGCATCATGCAAGGCGCGGGATTTTTGTGTCGAGCCCCAACTGGCACTGATGACGCGAACGTTGACGCCCGCACGCTTGCGCTCAATCACGTAGTTGATCGCCTCAATCGCATCTTTCGTCGTGCCTGAACCATTCGCGTCCAGAAACTTCAAAGGCATAATCTTGACATCCCAGTTAATTCCGGCGATGCCGTAACCGTTATTGCCTTCCGCGCCGATGATCCCGGCGCAGTGTGTGCCGTGCCCGTTATCGTCCATCGGATCGCGCAGACGATCTGTGGCGTTGAAACCGTGCAGGTCGTTGAACTCTCCCAACTCGTCGTCGAAATAGGGAGACATATCGGCGGGACGCTCCCACATATTATTGATGAGGTCGAAGTGCGTGTATTCAACGCCGCTGTCGAGCACGGCGACGACCACCTTGCGGCTGCCTGTCGTCTTAAACCAGGCACGCAAGGCGCTAATGTCTGCGTTGGTTTTACCGCCGTTCTGCCCGGTGTTTTCCAGCGACCACTGCTCAGCAAATCTCACGTCGTCCGCATGTTTGTGCTTGCCCGGTGAACTGTGATCGAGGTGAATCTCGAAAACCGGCTCGGCATATTCAACATCCGGCAGAGAGCGATATTCGCTGGCGACCGTTTCGGCGTCCAGGCCGTCCTCGTCTTCGAGCGCAACCAAACCGTTGACGCTCTCATACTCATCCTCGAAGCGGTCATTATTCTTTACGGCGAGAGCCTTAATGCTCTCCAGCGTCGTGCCCGGACGAAAGCGCACGAGAACTTCCCCGCCGCGTGTTTCCTCTTCAGTGATTTCCGACTCTTCACTGATGCCTGCTCTTTCGCCATGACGCGCACTCAATTCCAAATTCACCCTTGTGTACCGCTCCGTTTGCCAGCGCCGTATCTGCCCGGCAAACCCGGCCAACAAAATGAGCGTCAACGCCAGCGCCAGATGCCCTAAAAAATTCTGCCGATTCATTGCTTCACCTCTGATTCAAGTCTGGAGTCTGGAGTCAAGGAGTCTGAAGTCAACTGGTCAAAAACTATTCTTTGTCTTTTGACTCCAGACTTCAGACGCGCTTTTGACGTAACAGACTTTTAAACCTTGTGATTCGACCCCTTGTAATTGTAGAGCCGGAGTTGATTCTGATTGGCGCGATATTCGTAGCCGCCGCCTTTTCCGGCTTTCAGACGAATGCGCCAGCCGGAGGTGATCATCTGCCCGCTCATCTCGCCTTTGACGGGAGCGCCCAGGGCCATGTCCGGGAAATCAGCCTCTTCGACCGCTTCCTCTTTAATCTCGTCTTCAGGAACACCGAGGCGTTTAGCCAGATCAGCCCGCGCGCGTCTCACAAACTCTTCCTTGCCTGCACTCATCAATAAACTCGCTTTCCTCTTGAACCTCTAGCTCACGCCCTTTTTGCGCCGGATGCTGAGCTTCACATTTTAGCCTTGTCCGGCGTGCGTCTCTTTGCGTATTCTGCGCCAGCGCGGGGCGCTTCGTCAAAGTTTTAGGAGCAAGGTGTTTTGAGCGCGCACAGCCGATGAATTCATCACTCGCAGAGATCACACACCGCGCCGATGCGCTTTACGATGCACGCAGCAATCTGGAGAACGTGCGATCAAGCGTTCGGCTCTTGCAGGAAGCCGGGTGCGCTCTCCCTTTTGACGGCGCATGGCGGCTGGGACGCGCACTCTTTTTTCTCGGACAAGAAGCTCAAAGCAAAGAGGAGATGCGCCGCTATCACGCTCGCGCCGTGTTGTGCTGTCGACGAGCAGCGCGTCTTCAACCTGAGCGCGTCGAAGGGCACTTCTGGCTCGGCGTCAACTTGGCGCTCCTGGCTGAAGTCGAAAACCCTCTTAATGCCTTGCGCCATGCCCTCAGCGCCAAGCGTTCGCTCACGCGCGCCGTCCGGCTTGACCCCGCCTATCACGACGCCGGGCCGCTGCGCGTCCTGGCGCGTCTTCAACATAAGCTCCCGCGACTGCTCGGCGGCGGAAGCGCGCGAGCCCGCGCAAACTTTGAAAGAGCAATCCAACTCGCGCCCGCAAACACCGTCACGCGCCTCTACTTCGCAGAGATGCTTTTGGAAATAGGAGACAAGGCGCGCATGCGCGACGAACTCGAAGCTCTCCTGAACGCACCGCACGATTCTCGCTGGGCTTTCGAGTCAGAGCGCGACAGGAAGATTGCGCGCAAGATGCTTAGCGAACAATTGTAGGGACAAGCCCTGCCCCTACAATTTGAAACAAGTTTTCAGGTAAGATCGCCGAAGGCATGTTGCAGCAAAGCAGTGACAGCGATTGCCGCCGTCTCTGCCCGTAGCGTGCGCCCGCCGAGCGTGACGACGCTCCACCCTGTGTTTTGAGCAAGCTGAATCTCTTCATCCGTCCACCCGCCTTCCGAACCGACGAGCGCCGTGACCGCGACGGGCTGCGCCGGTAATTTTTTAATCGTCTCGACCAAGCGGCTGCCGCTGCGCTCACTAAACATGACGCGCCATTCTCCAGCATCTGAAGACGCGCGCTCAATGAAAGACGCGCTCATGACGGGCGCAGCAACTTGCGGCAGGCGAGCGCGGCCTGACTGCTTGCACGCTTCGAGCGCGATGCGCTGCCAGCGCGTCACACGTCGCGCCCCATCAGCCGCATCCCGCAAACGCACGTCGGCGAATTTCGTTAAGACAGGCACGATGCGTGCGACGCCCAGCTCCGTCGCTTTCTGCACAACCAGATCAAACTTCTCGCCCTTGAGCAACGCGATGGCGAGCGTCAAACGAAGCGTTGATTCGGGACGCGCAGCATCAACCTCGCCGCTCACACTGAGCGCCGCTCCATTTCGCCCGCAATCTTCAATACGGCAGCGAAACTCCTGACCTTCGCCGTCAAAGACGAACACCTCATCGCCACGCTCCAAACGCAAGACATCACGCAGATGCCGCGCTTCGTCAGACGCGAGCGTAATCGTCGAGCCATCAGGCGCGAACGCGCTACGAGGAGCAAAGAAACGTCTGCGAGTCATAATAGGGCAGAGGCTGGATGTCGGATGTTAGATGTCAGATGCTGGTGGAAACTGACATCTAACATCCGACACCTGTTTTTAGACGATGATCGCGACCCATTCGCCATCTGTTGCGATTTCCGGCGGCTGTGTAATTCCGAGTTCGTGAAGATGCGAGATGATGATCTCGGTCTGCGAATCGAGAATCCCTGAGAGAATCAAATGCCCGCAGGTCGCGCCGATGAGCGCGGGCAGAAGCGGCACGATCACGTCCGCCGTCAGATTCGCGCAAACCAGATTCGCGGAAGCGGTCGTTTCATCAATTGTCCCGACGCTCGAATGCACGCGCTCGGCTACATTGTTCAAACTCGCATTCTCGCATGCAATTTCCACGGCCTCTGCATCCGTATCACACGCTTCGATGCGCGCCGAAGGAAATAGTTTCGCGGCGGCGATGGCGAGAATGCCCGTGCCCGTGCCGACATCCAGAAAACTCTCGCCCGTGAAATACTTTTCGATTGCGGCGAGACACAGCCGCGTCGTCTCGTGCGTCCCGGTCCCGAAAGCCATGCCGGGTTCGATGCGAATCACGATGCGGTCTTCCGCCTCCGGGATTTCGCTCCACGGCGGCGCGATGAGAAAACTGCGTCCGACACGCACCGGCTGCCAGCTTTTCTTCCATTCGCCGAGCCAGTCACGGTCTGCAACTTCACTCAAACGCATCTCGCGCACGGAAGACGAAGGCAAACCGTAGACCCGCAGAGCATCAAGCAGTGTGGCGCGCACCTCTTCTCGTTCCGGCACAGCGTCAAAGTAAGCGACGACGCGCGCGAATTCCCCGCGCTCGTCCGCGACTTCAGTGCCGAGCGCGCCCGCTTCCATCAAAGCGTATTCGACAGCCTCGCGCGCCGCAGGCTCTATCGTCACTTCAAGCGCGTGCCAGATGCGTTCCCGTTTGGCTTCCAGGCTCATCACGTGAGGCCGCTAACGCATAAAAGTTCTGATGAGCCAGAGCAGTGCCATGATGATGACTGATGCGCCAGCGAGTTGCCTGAGCTTTTGGTTTTTACCGCCTGTGATAAAGAACGCGGCCAGCAAGATGAGTGCGAGCGCAGCGAAAATCGTACCTGCGATTAACAACAGGGTCATTTATGTCTCCTTTATTCTGGTGTCTTGTCTGAAAGCTATTCCTGAATTCCCAGTGAATCGAGCAGGTTCTCTTTGTTGCGCCACTCCGCTTCAACTTTGACGAAAAGCTCCAGATGAACGCGCGTGCCGAGCAGGTGTTCGATGTCGCGCCGCGCGAGTGTGCCGATCTCCTTCAACTGCTGCGCGCCATGCCCGATGATGATTTTTTTCTGACTACCGCGTTCAACGAAGATGGCGCAGTGGATGACGGTCAGGTCAGCGCGCGCTTCATCAAACTTTTCCGTGACGACCGCCGTGACATACGGCAATTCATCTTTCATCGCCTGCAAAATCTTTTCGCGCACGATCTCCGCGACCATCAAACGCAGCGGCTGATCCGTCAACTCGTCCTCATTGAAAATCGCCTCGCCTTCCGGCAGATGCTTTATCAGTTCGGAGAGCAAAACTTCGATCATATCTCCCTTTAACGCGGAGATGGGGACGACCGCCTGCCACTCGTACTCCTGGCCGTACCACTCCATCAACGGCAAAAGTTCCGATTTGTCCGCCAGCCTGTCTGTTTTATTCAGCAAGAGGAGCGCGGGCTTCTCCGATTGTTTGACTAAATCGAGCACGAAGCGGTCGCCGTTGCCCGTCGGACTGGAGGCATCGCGGATGAGGCAGACGAGATCAACGCTCGCCAGCGCATCATGCACGGCGGCCATCATCCTGCGGTTCAGCAGGTATCCGGGCTTATGCACGCCGGGAGTGTCCACCAAAACAATCTGCCCAACGGGGCGGGTGATGATGCCCTGAATGCGGTGGCGGGTCGTCTGCGGCTTATTCGACACTGCCGCGATCTTTTCGCCCACGAGTCGGTTAAGAAGCGTGGACTTGCCCGCGTTGGGTCGCCCGATGAGCGCGACGTATCCGCTGCGGTAAGTTTCGTTCTGCCCGTTATCGCCGTCGTCGGCTTCTTTCTTCATCTCGCCTCAAACAAGCAAAAGCTGGTAAATAGAAAATGGTAAACAGTGAATAGACGAGCCGTCTGTTTCTATTCACTATTTACCATTTTCTATTTACTAATTTCTATTTAAGATTCGCTCGCCCCGGCTGCGCTTTGTTCATCCTGATGATCCGCCGTGTAGAGCCGTAAGATGTCCTGACCCTGGCGTGAGCGTGGATCAATCGTGCGCAGGTGCTTGCGTCCCTGCATCTCCCAGATGGCCGTCACCTGTCCGTCCTTTTCGACGGCGTGATAGGTAATATCTTCGGGCGGGACGGCTGGCGCGGTTTGTTCGGCGCTCTCTTCGGTCGCGCTCGCGGAAGCAACAGCAGCATCCGGCGCGGTTTCGTTCTCTTGCATGTGAGTAAAACGCTCTCCTCTCCTGATTCAATTTTCGTTGTTTGATTGATTGCAGATTGTGGCACACGCTCCGCGCGCATGTCTAGCGAGTGACGGGCGCGAACATGTGTCAGGACTAACACCAGCGCAGCGCGCTCTGGAATCAAACGCTTCTTGACTTAACACTCGGTCAGAATATATGGTGATGCTGCTTCATTAAAAACCATCAAGGCATCAGGCTAACCTTTTGACATGCTACAGTCCCAAGCACCTCGTCTGTGCGCCGCTCACACTCAGGTTAAAGGAGAATAGATGAAGAGGTCTCCACTACTTTCAAGCGCGCTTGTTTTAGCCGTGACGGTTGCCCCGTGGGCGATGGCGCGAGCGCCACAGCTTAACAGCAGTTCAGGAGTGAACAGCGCAGTTTCGGCTTTCGCCCAACTGTCCTACATCGGTAACTGGTCTAACGGTCGAGGAGAGACAATCTCTATCACTGCGACCAGAATACGGTTTGCAAATGACAAACGTCTCAAATACCGCGATGTGACCAAAGTCACCGACGGTCAACATTTCTCGCTGCAAATTACCGACCGGGGAAAGCTCAATTATTTTACAAAGTTTCTTTCACTATCTCTGGGTGAAGGAGACAAACCCGGCGAGATGAAAATAACGCTCTACAACTCTTATGAAGATATGTTCGATGGGAAAAACCCGCAGGGAGAGGCCACCTGGTACAGGGATTAGGCTACGAACATACCCGACCAATTAAGGAGAGATATTGATGAACAATCAGCATTCATTGCTCGGCGCTTCGGTCAGAATCGCTTTCAGATTTACTTTGATCGCGCTTTGTTTTTCCGCTTCGATTTGTGCCGTCTACGCGCAGGAGGGCGGAATCAGGAAGAAGGCTCTGGCAATTGAGAACATTCGATTGAACCTGATACCGACGGCTGCTCCCGATGACCCGGAGGCAAAGTTTCAGGCGGCGCGGATAGTGCATAACGTGACCGTTGACGGGAAGAAGGGGATGCGCGTTCATGCAACCTTTACGGTGAACTACGGCCTCAATAATCCTTGTAAGTTGATCGCTTACTTTTACGACGATGATGGAGACCCGCTCGAATCCGACGACCCGAAGTATAGCAACGCAGACGGGAATGTCAGCGCGAGCACAACCTTTACGCCAAAATATGATCCTGCCTTTTATAAGGATTTGCAGCTCTTCGTGCCCTATGCTGCGCTGAACATGGAAAGCGGGGACGAATATAACCTGAAGTTCTATCTGGCTCTGTATGACCAGAGCGGGAAGAGGTTCTTCGGGAAATCAGGGTGGTACAAGTTTAAGCTGACGATGCCTTAGAGTTTAGAGATTTAAATTCACTAACGAAACAGAGTCAGAGTTAGACAGGATTAACAGGATTATCAAGATTAAGCAGAGAAGGCAGGCCAGCGGGGCTTGCTGCTTTTTATCTTGTTAATCCTGTAAATCCTGTCTATTCCTTACGTCTCTTCTGCCAGGTTCTTAACCAGATTGACATACTCGCCGCGCTCAAAGCCGTTTGCCCTGAAGTAGTCGATTAAATCGCCGTCGTTCCAGTTGACCATCGTGTTAACCACGGTGACGCCCGCACGTTTGAAACGCGCGAACAATTCGTTCATCAGCGCGAGGCTCACGCCCTGCCCGTGATACTCCGGGTCAACTCCGATAATCTCCATCCACCCGGAAAGCTCTGCGGCGAACTCCCACCCACGCACGTCTCCCAGGACGAATCCGACGACGCGGTCGCGGTGCTCTGCGACCAGACAGTATTCAGGCGCGCGCTTGATGTAAGCATCAGCTTTGGATTCGTAGTAAGCCGCGTGCGGCTTGCCCGTAATCTTTTCATCAATGCGCAACACTTCGTCTATGTCGCGCACGGTCATTTTGCGGATAGAGATGTCCGGCATGCGTCTGGCTCTCCGCGCCTTGTGCCGTCGCAGCCCGCTCAAGACGCGCGCCCCGACTTTTTTTACGAGACGCGGCTTCAACGAACGCTTGATGATGTTGCGGTAGGAGTCGTGCCCCGAGACCGAATCGAACAGCGCATCATACATCAACGGGTCTGTCTTGCCGACATCTATCATCGGGTCTAGAAAAAGGCGTGCGCCCATCATCATCAAGCGACGTACCATCACGCCGTAGCGGTAATCTCCGAGCAGATCACTACAACTTTTTCGGTAGTTCGCAAGCGCACGCTTCGACACACCATGTTCGAGCATCGTTTCTGCGGCTCGCGCGCCCGTGATAATCGCCGTGTTGATGCCTTTGCCTTTGAAGGGACGAAGCCAGCCCGTCGCATCGCCGACGAGCGCGTAGCGATGCCCGTAAGCTCCGCGCGCCGGAGACGAAGGAAAACGCCCTTCGTAATAGTTAATCTGGGCGGGATCGAATCCGGGCAGGAGCGCCTGCACCTCCGGCATCTGCAAAAAGAGATCGAGGTCGCAGGATGAAACATGCTCGCCCGCGATGTTGACCAGCGTGTGATCGCCTTTCGGTGTGATCGCGCCAAACTCTATGCGTGGGCAAGCTGAGGGAAGAAGGAAAGCGTGAACGATATGTCCGAGTTTTTCCGTTTGAAAACGTGCGGTCGTCTCAATCGTCGTCAGGTAGCTCTTGAGCCACTTCGACGGTCGCTCGTAGCCGCCGTCCCTGCGCGTCACGTCTTCAAAGACGGAGAGCATCGCTTCATCAAGCCCGAACGCGCCGACGACGGCGTCCGCTCTTTCATACTCCGACTCAGAGTAGACGCGAACTTCGTCAAGCTTGTCGCCTTGCACAAACTCGATTCCGGTGACGCGCGATTCAATCACCTGCGCGCCCAGCTCGCGCGCCCTGTCCAGCATGAATTGATCGAACTCGGCGCGTTCCACCGCATAGGTCGCGCGCCCGTGTCCAATATCGCTGGCGGTCGCGCCCTGCCCTGTGAGCAGCAGGTTTTCGTGCGCGCCGTGCAGGCGGTATCCGAAGATTTGTCGCTTGATGATAGAGGGCGGGAGATGAACGTCTAATTCTTGAGAGAGCACATCTTCGACGGGCGGCGAGAGCACACCGACACACTGATTGGCGTGAACATTGAAATCCTTGCCTTCAAAGATGAGCACGCGCAGGCGCAAGCCCCGCTCGCCCGCACCCTGCAACAACTTGATGGCGCACGCCGCGCCGCCCGGCCCCCCGCCGATGATGACAACCGTTGAATTATCATGAAGGCGGCAATCGTTCATCACGAACAATCAAGGCAAAAGGTAAAAGTAAAAAGGCAAAAGTCTGGCAGAGAACCACATTTAATAAAAATTGGTTTCAGCCTCACTTTTGCCTTTTACCTTTTTACTTTTACCTTTGCTTTACATTTCCGGCGCAGTCACTTTCATCTCTCTACGGCGGATGAAGATTTCGCCGTGCGCCTCTAGCTCCGCCTTCTCAGCGAGTGTGTTGAGCACGGAGTTAAGCAGCTCTTTATTCTCCACCTTGAAACTTGTGACGCCCCTGGCGCGTGCGTCTGCGTCGTCATATTGAAGCGTCAGGTAGCGATACTTTTTCCGGGCCAGCCAGGAGAGCATATTAGCCCCGTATGGCAGCGGAAGGGCTCCGACAACCTGCGCGGCTTTCGGCCTTCCCGCTTTTGTGTCGCTGTAAGCCCCGGTCACCGCCGAATATGGTATTGCCAGAACCTCTTTCTGCTCCTTGTTGCGAAAGACCAGGCGCTTATTCACGTCGTCAAAACTGAGCGTGCCGTCCTGCTTTTTGTTATAACCAAAAATCCCCCCTTCGTATTTCGCCTTAAAGGTTTGAGGCGCGGGCGGAGGTTTCGGAGCGGAAACACCGGCAGGCGGCGTCGTATCTTTCGTCGCCGCGCGCGGCCCCTGCGCGATGGCCGCACTCGCCACCAAAGCGACGAGCAGTCCCGCCCCTAAAAATTTATGCACCTTTTTCATTACTGTACTCCCCTCTAACTTAAATCGGACGATTATTAACGGTAGACGACGATGGGCGAAGGCAAGTGAGCATTTTTCGTCCATCGTACTGTCTCTACAGACGCTGTCCGCCGACCGTGCGTTGCCAGACGAGCGCTTGTTTTAGCACACAGAGTCGCTGTCGCTCTTCCGGCTCGCAGACAGGTTCGAGCTGCTCGATGATGGCTTCGATCAAAGACGCGCTGAAGGGCCCGGCGTGCGTGACGATCTGCGAATAATAGTGAAGGTGAACGTGCCCCTGCGCGTCAAGGTGAAACCGATGGACATCCTCATCCGACAGGCGATAGATGTCCTGGTTGACCGGAATCACGCGGCGCGGCACGGTATGATGATTCGCATGGGAAGCATCTCGCCAGCCCAGCAGCAGGATGCCGACGAGCAAACCCTGTTCGTTCAGGTAGTCGGGGCTCAGGACGGAATTGTCTGTAATGGACGACAGACGGGGGCCGAAGTTTCCATATTCCGGGTTGATGAGTTGCGAATTGTAGATGACGCCGATGACATCCGATCCATCCTCAAGCGGCATGGCGACAAACTGCGCGAAGCCATAATCGGTAGCCGCAGGGGATTCGTCCGCATCGAGCGCGTCAATCACTCGCCCGACGTAATCAACGTGCGAGTTTGATTTAACTATCTTGGCAAGCTTGGTCATAAAGTCAGGAGTCAGAATACAGAACACAGGAGACAGAATAAAAACAAAAGTGGTTCTCCGCCTTATCCCTTCTGTCTCCTGTCTCCTGTATTCTGTCTTCTGCTTTACCTTCCCGTCCATTCGGGAATCTTGTAGAGAATCCACCACAGGAAAAGCTGCGCGCAGAAGATGACAAGGCCGAGCGAGACGCCGATGTATGAAGCGCGGCGTCCGCCACGCCAGGGTGCGCGATACGAGTTATATAATCCGACGCCGCCCATCAGGAGCGCGCCCGGACAGAAAAGGATTCCCAGATAGGGCACGAGCGCGTAGGTCACAAAGGCCAGTGCCGTCGTTGAAGCGCCGTTGCTGTTTCGCGCCGGGGACATTGATGACATAGAACTCTTCAACGGCTTTCCGCTCGCACGGCCTACGTTGCGGCTGACAGCGCGGCGGTGCTGTAAATTATACGAAGCGCGCAGAGCGTCCGCCGGAAGGTAAGACTCATCAAGCGAGCGCCCGCAGTTTGAGCAGAAGCGCGCCTCCACACGTCTCGCCGTCACGCCGCACGACGAACAGACACGCACAGTACTTTGCGAGCCGCCCGATTGCGCTGCTGACTGTTCCGTCTTGCCCGTTTCGCTATCCATAAAATAAAGGACGAAGTATGAACGATGAACGCGGAAGTCAGCCAAATGCTTTTCTTCTGACTTCTGACTCCTGCTTTTATCGCCGTCGAACTTTGCTCGCGGCTTTACGCGAGACGCCGAACGGTAAGCTCTCGCGTTCGGCGAATTCCTGCACGGCGCGCAGGAATTGTTCACGGTCGCGACCCGAAATGAGTGCCGCCTCATCCGCTGCCTCAATCGCGTAAGGATAGCCGAGGCCGCTGATACATTCGGCTCTGACGGTATCTACCACATCATCCAACAAACCGGCCTCATAAATCCAGACGGGCACGTCAAGACGCGCCGGGACACTTGCGCCGGTCGTCTGCAAATAGACGAATCCGGCCAGAGGCTTCCCGCTTCGCTCATCCTTGAAAGCTTCGCTCGAATTCTTACGCACGCAGTAGCAGAAAACCGTGCGATCACCCCACGCATTCAAAACCGGCGACTCGTTTTCAGCAGAAGCGTGAAGGAGTTGCGTGTCAAACAGAGAACGACTGAGCCGCACACTCGTCCCTGCATCGAGCGTATCCAGCAGCCAGATGAGATCGCGCGCGTAAGATTGATCCACGAAGCCGACGATGGGTACTTCCCGGTCGCGCGATAGCTTGATGAGGTTGACCACTGTGTCAACGTAGGCGTCCTGTAGTTTCGTCTTCGGCAGCGCGATTGAGACCATCAGTGTGCCGTCGAAAAAACCGACCGGGGTTCTCTCTTTGCGCCCCTGCCAGCCTCGCTTACTCTCGATCCACTCGGCTAAGACTTCCGCCTCCAGGCGAAAGCGGCTGAGGCCCACAATCGTGTCAGCGTTGCTCCGATCATCGTAGCCTTCGAGCAATTCCTGTGGCGAGACGACCTTGAAACGAGCCTCCTTGCGATAGACGCCTTCGCGCGTGTGCGGGTTTTCAAAGAGCGCCACCTGCACGGCGGCCACCGGCAACGAAACATCACGACCCGGCACAAGCTGGCTGCCGTCTGCGGCAAATGTCACACGGGCTTCCAACACGTCAATCGCCCAGCGTCGCGCTTCCTCGTGGGTGCGCCAGCTTCTACCGAAGGGGATGACTATCGAACCCGCGCTATCCAGCTCAAGGGATGGAATCGCGCCCGGCTCTTTAGACGCGGAAACCGCCGCCGCCACGCCTTGCGCTTTGCGACGCCCGAGCGCGCGCAAGCGACCGACATAATCAAGCACGTCTTCTCGCCACGAGCGATCAAACAGCAGAAACTCTTCTCGCTTACTTTCGAGCGCCTGACTAAGGAGATGCTGGTACAGCATGAGTCAGAATGGATGAAGGATGAGGGATGAGGGATGAAAATAAGATTGCTCAACCTGCGTTATTCCTCATTCATCCCTCATCCCTCCGCCCTCATCCCTTTCTTGCCTTTCCCAGTTGCCTGGACGAGGGCGAGTAGCGCGTCGTCTTCAATTTCCCCTGGAAGAAGGTGTAGGT
Organism: Acidobacteriota bacterium; assembly: GCA_032160705.1. Lineage (GTDB taxonomy): Bacteria > Acidobacteriota > Blastocatellia > Pyrinomonadales > Pyrinomonadaceae > QHXM01. Next base: position 13,842 of record JAVHVE010000014.1, read on the forward strand.
GATGCCATCCTTCAGATTGCGAAAGATCGTGACGCCCTGGCTTTCTTCGCGCTCGAAATTGGAGTTGCCGACCAGCCTCATGGATTCGGGTGTCTCCGAAGAGTTTTCGTGCTGCAAGACGATTTGCAGCACCGTGCCCTCAAGCTCAGGCGACAGTTTCTTCGTTTCCACGAAGCGAGCGTTGACGAAAGCGACCGTGACTTTGCCGCCCATGACTTTGAAATGCAGCGTCCCATCCTGTCCCGGCTGGCCTGCAATCGGTTGGCCGAGAATCCTCTCGACATCGGCGCGACGGGATTTCAAAGGCTCAATGCCGTTCCAGTCCATAGCCATTGCCGACTGAGAAAGGATGACGAGAGAAGCAAGAGCCAAACCCACACCGAAAGCAGTCAGGCGGCGCGAGCGAGAGCAAAAGAAGTTCAGGTTTTTCATGGGAGGAATGCTACAGCAGAGGCGTGACAGGTGACAAGTGACAGGTGACAGGTAAGAATCGTGACGGGTGACAGGTGACAAGTGACAGGAAAAGCATTTTCATCTTGTCACCTGTCACTTGTCACGGTTTACGGCTTTTCACTTAGCGTATGGTCTGACGCGCTCGGCTGAGGCTTTGAAATCCGTGTCGTTGGGCGAGAGGCTCGCGCCTTTTTCGTAGGCCGTGAGCGCTTTCGCGTACTGCTTGGAGATTTCATAGGCGTAGCCAAGCTCGCGATAGATGTTCGCGTCTTCGGGCGTCTTCGCGGCGGCGCGTTCAAGTGCGCTGATCGCTTTCGGAAAATTCTTGGCGCGTGACTGCGCTACGCCTAATAGATATAGCGCCGGGGCAGGCGCGTCCGCTCCCGTCGTGACGCGTTCAAGGACGGTCGCCGCGCGCAGGTATTGTTGTGCAGCGATCAGGGCTTGGGCAAAGAGCAGGTTTGCTTCCGGGTCTGTTCTCACTCGCGTCAGACCTTCACCGGCGCGCACAGCACTCAAGTAGTCCGCGCTGGCTTTCTCCGGTGTGGTGGCTGCGCCAGCGCGTTGCAGATAGCTCAGCGTCAGCAAGTTCCAGGCGGAGGCCGAGCGAGCGTCAGCGAGCGTCGCGCGATTCAAGGCGGCGATGGCCGCATCAAAATCGTTGCGCTCGAAAGCAATCTGGCCGAGAAAATAGAGCGCTCCCGATTCCTTCGGATTGTCTTTGACGATTTGATTAAAGGTGCGCTCGGCGTCTGCCGATTTGCCTGTGCGATATTCGGCGACGCCGCGATAGTAGAAGGTCACGGCTTCAGGCTTGTTGCTCTGGCGCGTCGTGGCGGTGACCAAGAGCGGCAGCGCGCGGTCAAACTTTTCCGACAGGTAATAGGCGTGCGCGAGCGCGTCAAACGTGAACGGGTCTTCCTGGCGGGCGATGCGCTGCAAGTCGAGAGCTTTTTGCAGATCAATGGAAGCCTCTGCGTACTGCTTCAGGTTCAACTCGGCAAAGCCAGCGATTTTCCATCCCTCGGAATCATTCGGATTGCTCTCGGTAATCTGCCGCGCTTCTTTCAATGCCGCCGCATACTGTTTCTGTTTCAGCAGACTGAAGGCCGTTGAGGTGTCCGACGTAGCGGTCGCAACACCCGTCGCAACGGGCGTGGAAGCCACAGGGTTTATCAGCGGAGCGCCGGAGACAGCTTGCGGCGCGGTGTTGGTATTGCGTCTGCGGGTCGAAGAAGCATTGGCAGGCTCCACGTCGAGCAGAGAGTCGTTAGCTTTATTGGTATCGGTTGTGGCCGCCGTCTTCTCGGTTCGCGAGGCAGTGGCGCGGCGCGGTCTGGTCGAGCCCGACTGCGCGTTGGCCGCGAGCGTAGTCAAGAGCAGGAGCGAAGCGAGCAGAATCAAGTTGCGTTGCAGGTAATTTCTTGTCATGGCTTCCAATTCTTTCAATTTCCAGCGCAGTGTTCAAGCCATTGGAGAGCTATCAGACTCTCGGCTTGCAGGCATTCTGATGGTTTGCGAGGCAATTGGGTTCGCTTACAAACAAAAAGCGACCGGCAAGTTAAGGCTTGCCAGTCGCTTTTTCCGTTAACAGTCGGCTTTTAGAAACTAAGCTTGAGGCCGAACTGGAAGCAATTCAGTCCAGTTCTTAAGCGGACTTTCCCTTGAATTTTCGTTATATCGAAAGTGAACAGCCGAAGGGGAAATGGGCAGAGCACTAGCTACACTTAATACTCGGCGGGCGCGTCATCAGAAAGTCTCTATTCACATCGGTTCAATTCGAAGCGGGTTAAACCACTGCTATGGAACTCGTGTTCCTGGGAAGTTGTTTTGACCCTGCCCCACAGCGACTGCATCTAAAACCGAAATGTTAGGCCCGCCTGAATGATCACGATACAGATACATCTTGCCTATGTATATGTCGTTAATTGTAAACCCACACCCAGGATTGAAAATATTAGCACTCTCCACAAAAGAATTTAACTGATATTGCGGTACGTTAACGAAAGCTCCCTGAACGCCGTTAAGTGTCACTCTTCCGGTTACAAAGCCGCCACCAGCCCCAAAACTCGTCTCACACGGCCCAGGCCCTCTCAAGCTGACAATATTGAATGATAAACTGTAAAGGCTCGGCTCACTTGGCGGTAAGAACACGGTAAAAGTATACCCATCCGTAGGCCCTTTCAACGAGATAAGCGGGGTGAAATCAAAGGCGAAAGGATTAGTCCCGCCGCTTGCACTAATACTGATACCGTCTCCGGGCGCACCGGGGTTGCCTTCGACAAAAGAGACGAATTCCCGTGTTGGATTATTACTAATGGGCACCCGCACCTTGTTGCTGGTGGCACCACGGAATTTGATGCTCACCCACATATTTCCTTCTCTCTTAAATTCACTGGGTAATTTAAAGTTGACACTTATCAACCACTCGAAATTCGGAACTCTTCCGACAAACTCGACTGCCGGAAAGTAAATCACTTTATTATCGTCTTCGGCTTGAACCGTCACGTCACCTATAGAAATAGTTTCGCCCGGTGTTAAGGGTAGAAGAGCCAACAAGGTGACGCGACTGATCTGGTCCGAGCTAAAATTGCGTTGAGTATTAATCGAAAAAGGACTACGCAAGGAGGTTACAGAGTCGAGCGTAATCGCTTTATCTGAAGCTTCTTCGCTTAGGAGAACAGGTTGACTACTTGGCGTCGGCGTCGGAAGTGGAGTGGGCGTCGGTGTTCCATTAGTGATTGGGAAAGCTACGGCATTTGACGTAAGGCCGCCGGGGTTGATTACGGCGATGTTGGCTGTGCCGGATGCGGCCAGGTCTGAGGCTGGGATAGAAGCGGTCAGTTGACTGCTGCTGACAAATGTTGTGGCACGGTCTGCGCCATTCCACTGGACGACAGAGTTGTTGAAGAAATTGTTTCCGTTTACTGTGAGAATGAAGCCTGCCGCTCCGGCGGCGGCGCTACTTGGATTAATGTTGATTATGACCGGATTTGTGCTTGCGCCCGTGACCTGGACTAAAGTTCGATTTCCCGCCGCATCGTATGTGTAGATGATGGAAGTGCCGCTTGAATATATGACGCCGGTGAGCCGGTTGAGTTTGTCGTAGGTATAGGTGATCGTCTCGGACTGCTGGCTAAAACTTCGTCCTGCCATGCCGAACCATATGGTCACGCTAAGCAGAAAGAAAATGAAACCTCTAGGGAGGTGCTTGCTTAATCCTCTAAGCTTAAGATGCTCTACGTATCGCATGAATTCACCGGACAAACCAAAATAGGCTCTTACTTGCTCTGCCCCTTCTTTATATTAGTACCAAAGATCGTAGGCTCTGCGACCTCAATTCCAACTGAATTAGTATTGAGCACTTTTTTAATCGCATCAAATTGGCCTCCGACGTAAGAAAGCCATCCCAAATTTGAGACTGCAGAATAATACGTAAAGGCTGAAGCAACACATCTAACTTTACTAGGTTGACCTTTACAAGATGACAATGCCTCAACTAGGAGCTGCAAGTCAGCGTCAGCTTTTCTTTTTCCAAACTTGCCATAATTTTCGTCGTGATGCTTACACACCTCGCGAAAATTGAATACCCCCTTGATTTCGTCAGGAACCAGCCGTTCCAGCCGGGGATATCCTTGTGGCCCGCATAACCCTGGCTCAGTCTCAAGAGAAGAGATGAATTTGTCTACACTATCCACCCACTGATGAATTTTCATGTTTACTTGATCAATCGTTTTATTGACCGCTTTACCAATGGCTGGAAATGGATTCCAGGTTAGCCCTCCAGGGTCAACGCGATTAACTGGATTGCTATCGGTATAAACAAATAAATTTAGACTTTGGCTATCTGTTTCCGTTCCTAGGACACGATCCTTGTTGAGAAATCTTCCAAGATCAGGCGCGTAATAACGGGCACGCATGAACAGCAGACCATTACTCTCTTGCATTACTCCATACTGCCCGACAAACAGGAACGAGTTGCGTGTGTTCTCGAAGCTGTTGGTTACTTTACCGAATGGATCGTAAGCGTAAGCGTTGACGATTGACTTGGCGTCATCGGTCATGGCGATGGTCGAGCCGATGGCGTCATAGTGGTAGTAATAATGGTTTCCGCTCGGCATGACCTTGTAAGCCAGGCCAAGACCATAAACATAGTAGCTGGTAATATTGCCACTGCTATCGGTCTCACTTAGTACTTGCGAGAGGTCGTTGTTGATGTCAACCACGTAACCAGTAACTGTTGAGCTTTCTACCTTCCTCAATCGAATTCCATTTCCGTTGTAGAAATACTGCGTGCTACCGCCAACCCCCGTCAGGCGATCATTAAAGTCATAGGCATAGCTAGTCGCAGTTCCGTTCTCCGTCTTGCTCGTCATGTTGCCGTTGACATCGAAGGTGAATGTGGCCGCCCCAGATGTCTGAATCCGGTTGGCGCTATCGTAGGAGGAGCTTTGTGAAGTGTTATTCAACAGCGTCGCCAACGGCTGCCTGATGCTTGCGCCCGTCCGGTTGCCGTTGGCATCAAGGGTGAAAGTATAAGCGCTGATGGCAGGGTCGTCCGTCTTGCTGGTCAAACGCCCAAAGGTGTCATAGATGAAGGTCGTAGTTGTGCCGTTTGGGTAGCTAAGCATCGTCACCAAGTTGGTGTTGTCGTACTGATAGCTGGTCGTCTTGCCAGCCCAGTCCGTAAGAGAGATCAAACGGTTGGCGGCATCGTACTGGTATGTAACCTGCTTCCCGTCCGGGTAGGTCAGCGTAGCAATATTTCCATTCGGATCGTACTGGTAGCCGATGGTCTTACCCAGCGCATCCGTATAGCTCGTGAGGCGATTTAACTGATCATAGCTGTAGCTGCTGGTTCCGAGAGCATCAACCATCTGGATGGCATTGCCGCTGGCGTCATAGCTAAAGCGCACCGATGTTGAATCAGGATAAGTGATCGTACTCAGGCGATTGCTCGCATCGTAAGCGAAATTGATAATGCGTCCCTTGGCATCCGTCTGTGAGATGCGATTGCCGACCACATCGTAGGTGTAGGAGTAAGTATTGTTTAGCGGGTCCTGCGTTGAGGCAAGACGGTTGAGCTTGTCATAAGCGAGACGTGACGTATTATTATTCGGGTCGGTCTGCGAGATACGGTTGCGATTCTTATCGTAAGCGTATTTGGCCGTGCCGCCCGCCGCATCTAAGACCTGGCTGAGATTGCTGACGGCATCATAGGTGAACTGCGTAGCATTACCCCTTGGGCCAACCTCCCTGGTCACCCTTCCCGCGGCATCATATTCCTTAGAGATGATATTACCCAGAGGGTCTTGAATCTTCGTCACCCGGTTCAGCGCATCGTAAGTAAACTTTGTGGCCTGATTCCTGGCATCAATTACTTGTGTCCGGTTGCCATTAGCGTCATAGGTGTACGTGTTCTTGTGCCCAAGCGGGTCAGTGACTGCTATTAATCTTCCCTCACTATCGTAGCCGAAGGTCGTGATGTTACCGCGCTTGTCGCGGGTGGAGATGCGGCGATCCAACGCATCGTAAGTATGTTGTACGAAATTTCCTACTTGATCCGTCTCTTTCACCAAGAGGTTGTTCTGGTCGTACTCGTAGGCCGTCGTATTGCCCCGCGCGTCGCGCATGCTGGTACGATTGTTATTGGCATCATAAGTGTAAGTCGTGACGTTGCCGGACGGGTCGCTGACCGCCAGCAGGTTATCATTAGCATCGTAGGTGTAAGTTGTGGTCTTGCCCCGTGCATCGGTCATACTGGTGCGGCGGCCAACGGCGTCGTAAGCGTAGGTCGTCGTGTTGTTCAGCGTATCCTTGATGCTGACGAGGTTGCCTTGGCTATCATAAGTTCTGGTCGTCGTATTGCCATTGGCGTCGGTGGTTGTAAGGGGCTGACCGAAAGTGTCGTAGGTTGTGGTGGAGACATTGTTAAGCGCGTCGGTGACGCCCGTCAGATTTCCGTTGGCGTCGTAGCTTATCTGAGTTTCGGTGCCCAACTCGTCTGTCACTTGTGTGGGGTTATTCTTCGTGTCGTAGAGCGCCTGTCGGGTGTTTTGGAGCGGGTCTGTGTGTGCTGTGATATTACCATTGGCATCGTACTGATAAGAGGTGTAATTGTTTTGCAGGTCAGACACCTGTGAACGGTTATTACGGTCGTCATAGCGAACATCTGTCTGGTTGCTCAACCTGTCGGTCGTGCGCTGAATGTTGAAGTTTGTGTCTTGCGTGTATTTAATCGGCTTACTGTTCGGGTTGGATACCGGATTATTCGGATCAAACACTGAAGTTGAGCCGTCCGCGTTATAAACGAATGTCCATAGATTTCCCCGCCCGTTGGTTTGCGTTGCCACGCGACTGCTGCCGTCATAAGTGTTGGCCAGCAAATTGTTCCCGCGACCATCAACGATCTTCGTCAAACGGGTGCTCGTATCATAGACATAGGAATTGAGATTATTATTGGCATCGCGGAAAGAGGTCAGGTTTGACGAGGCGTCGTACCCAAACCGAAGCGTCCTCCCCATCGGGTCTGCAACTGAGGTGATAATCGTTCCTGAGTAAGTGAGATTGAACGTTCTGCCAACAGCATCTGTAATTTGTGAGAGGTTTCCGCCCGCATAGATCAAACTAATTCGATTACCGTTATGATCCTGAATAGCAGTCAGTTTTCCGCCAGCATTAAACTGGTAGGCGCGTTGATCTGTCTTCCTAAGCGTCCAAGTGTTATCTGCGTTCTTCACTAACTGATCATAGTAGCCCTGATAGCTCGACTGATAGTTGTTAGTGCCATATTGGTTGAGGTATGCGAGAACCTTGCCGTCGCTGTAATGCACAGAGGGCGTGGTGGTGCTAATGTCCGTCAGGTAGATGTTGAAGCTGTGCGACCAGCCTGTTCCCAGAGGGCCGGGGGTAGTGTCCTGAGAGTTATACGCCCGGCCAAACTCGAAATCCAGACCGCGCCCTGGAGCACGCAAATCCGTGCTCTCATAGTTATAGTTTCCTGTAGCAGTATTAACCGGATCAGCGTTATACCCGGATTTTGATTGAGGGGAGTCGCCTGTTCCTAACTGACCACTAAGACTCCCATAACTTAGTGTCTTGTTCTGTGGCTGGACAACGCGAAGCTTAACGTATATCCGCGCACCGAAAGAAGTGCCAGAGCTATTCTGCATCTGCCAGTAGCTGTAATAAGTCCCAGAAGTGGTTGGGGCAGTAATGGGAAGATTCGGAGTGTTGATCCACTGGCTCGGGTTGGCGTTTATGGTGATAAATGAAACACTGGAGAGGTTGACGCTTTGATTCCCGTTGACCGTTCCCGGTACAAACACCAGCCTATAATTCGTCCAGGTATTAGTGCCAGCGTTCTGGACGAGCCAGACTTTATTTTTAGTCTCTCCGGGCGCGAGTTGTGTGTTATCGGGAATGGTGACATCCACACTGCTGGCGGTGTAGTACATGACATCCGTACCGGTCTGTTGAGTGCTGGTATATTGCACGCTCACGCTGGCCTGCCGCGTGGTCGAGTCGTCCGTCAGCCGCATCGTCCAAGTGCCGGTAGGATCATTCGCCATGCTGGTTATGACGAACGAGACATTGCCGCTGCTGTCAGTATTGTATTTTCCGCCATTGCCTTGCTGACCATCACCACGAGTAATACTCAGCGTGGTCGTGCTATTGCGCGTGAATCCTGTGCCTGTATAGCTGAATGTTGTGCCTAATGAGCCAGACTGTTGCGAAACCTGCAAAGTAGGCGTCACCGAGCATCCAGAACTGGCCGTAACGACCTCCTGCGCGCGTGTGCTCTCCTTACCCGTTGCAACATCAATCATCCAGATCGTGTAAGAACCGACCGCCGTCGCGCAATTAGTCGTAGATGGCCTGCTAATCTGGCCCTGGCTATTGGCCGTCGTGCCGGTGACCTCTCGCGTAATCCCATCTGGGGATACGATCAACTCTCTGACCGCTCCATTAGGAGTAAACCCGCTGCCGGTAATAGTGAAAGTAGTGGTTAGTTGCGCACCCGTTTGTGGGTTGATAGAGATGGTAGGCGCATTGCACCCCGAAGAGGCGGTAATAGTTTCTGTCGCGTTGTTGCTCTGTCGTCCTGTCGCGACATCAATAAAGTACTCCGTGTAAGTTCCGACCGAGCTTGAGCAATTGCTGATGAAGTTGAGACTGAACTGTCCTGAGCTATTGGCAGTAGTGCCCGCTATTTCTTGCGGGGCTGAAGTGTTAGGGAATATCAGGAAGCGGCGCACCTGCCCATTAGGAGTGAACCCAGAACCGGAGGTGATAAACGTAGTCGTTTGTTGCGGGCCTGATGCAGGGCTGACACTGATAATTGGATTAGCATTACAGATATTGCTCGGTATAGAGACTGTAATTGTGTTGGAATTGGTGCTACCGGAAGCGCTGATCGCTCGCGCAACATAGGTGTAGGTTTGTCCGGCCGTCAGGTTCGCATTGTTGTAGAACGTTGTCCCGGTCACACCGGAAAAGTACAAACTGCCATTCCGATACAGATCATAGGAAGTAGCTCCACTCGACTGAGTCCAATTCAGCCGCACGGCTGGGCCAAGTGGCGGGTTGGTGTCGCAAATCGGGGCATTATTCGATAAAGTGAATGAGCCGGGCGCTGTTGCTGGAGTCTGAAAGTACAGTGGCGTGGTGAAGTTCGAACAGCCTGCGCTATTGCACGCGTTGACGTTCCAGCGATACTGCTTGTTGGCGCTTAAGTTGGCGGTGTAGGGCGTTCCAGTAACGGTGGCGTCCACGACCAGCACGTTTGTCGCCAGGTCTCTGACTGCCAACCCATAATATGCCGCTCCGCTCGACGTGCCCCAGCTCAATGTAACGCTACTGCTCGATGTGGTCGGCCCCGGACTGCTAGTTGAACCTGGACTGAGGTTAGCAGGCATCAGTGGCACGCTCACCGCAGCCGGTGTCTGAAAGTACAATGGTGTCGTGTAACTCGAACACCCTGCGGCGTTGCACGCATTTACGTTCCAGCGGTATTGCCTGCCCGCGCTCAGATTAGCAGTGTAGGAGGTCCCGCTCACGTTAATGTCCACAACCAAGACATTTGTCGCGAGGTCTCTAACACCCAGTCCGTAATACGTCGCCCTGCTAGAGGCGCTCCAACTTAATGGAACGCTGCTGCTGCCGGTCGTCGGCCCTGGACTGGTGGTTGAGCCGGGACTGGGATTGGTAGGCATCGCCGGTGCTGTCGAAGCTGAAGCTGTGGTAAAGCTAAAAGTGCCGGAGTAATTTCCTTGAGTGCCATTAGTGTTCCAAGCCTGCACTTTCCAGTAGTACACCGTACCAGCACTTAGGGCCGCAGTGTGATACCCGTATGGGAAGCTGTTCGGCGTTGTGTAACCGAGGGCATCAGTATTGCCGCTGATCACGCAACTGGGGCAGCTTGTTGCTGCTGGGTCGGTGGGGAATATTGAAGGGCTAGTAGCTACCATGAGCCAGTAGCGGTTGGCTCCGCTCACACTCGACCAGGTAAAGGTTGGTGTAGTGGAAACACCGGTGACGCCGTTTGATGGCGAAGAGAGCGTCGGCGCGGAAAGCAGCGCAGGAGATGTCGTTGGGCTGGAGCCGCCGGGATAATTACCGCTGATGGACTTCCCGTCTCCTGGGTTACTATTACTACTGCTCAGCCCAGCCATCGGCACACTGAAGAGATGCCTCGCTCTGGGTGATACCTTGTCTCTAAGTATTACACCCGCGGGCTTGCTTAAAGTAGTCCTTACTTTGGAGATTGTAGTTATAACCTTGTTGCTGCGGGTATGAGTTGGTGAGCTAGTCGAGGTGGATGCCTGTACGCTGGAGCTAATCAGCATAAGAGCAAAGCCGATCATAATTAGAGCGACCAATCTTATAATATAAAACGGGTATGCGGTAAGGGTCTTAAGATTGAATGTTCGGCGCATAGAGGGACACTATCTAAATATATTTCTGTTTGAATGCCGGTGAATGCAATTTCACTTTCCGGCTGCAACAGAATGTAAGGAACACGCCATTTTAATTAGCTGAAGCGGTAGAGGATGAAGACCGGATGGGAAAGGGTAGCAGCAAGTGAGTGGTCAACGTCCCGCGCTAAGCTATTACATTGAAACATCTGTGAGGTAGCGCGAGTTGGGCACTACCGAAGCCATTTTTTATAAAAGCGGCGCTACTCTATGCCCTAAAGCAGATGGTGTCAAGATTTTGGTTGAGTCATGTGGCTGCTCAGCGATTATGTCCGCTTGGCCTCACCGCTCGACAGACGCACCGCCTGCGCCATCGCTTCATCTAGGAAGGCGTCGAGTCGGTCGTGCATGGCAACATGGGACGCGCGCCTATAAGCACACAAGACTTGTAGAACAGGCTACATCAGGGATTAAAGTCGCTCGATAAAAATCGCGGACTGTCTAAGCATCACATGCCGCTAGTCCCGTATTTACTTCGCGGTCTTATCCACTACTCTTAATGCGGCCTTAAAATGTACCCAATGCCTGAGACCGATAAATATCGTGGAGGGCGTACAGAGAAGGTTAGGGTTTATCGTTGCTCAGCGAAACTCGGCGGGAAGCGGGAAGCTAAGCCGTGCTCGTGCGGTCGCGTGTTCGCGGAGGCAGTTGAGGCGCGGGTTTGGGATAAGGTCGTCTCCTTTTTCCGACAGCCGGAAGTGATTGAGGTGGAAGTCCAGTGAATACTGGAGGAACTACCCACCAACACGATTGAGGCAGACATCGCCAGTTACGAGAGCGAAATTAAAAGGAGCCGAAAGCTCTACGAGAAATTTTTACGGTGATTATAAATCGGCGCTCGCAGATGATGATGAGATGCCGGCGGGGCGGCTCAGGGTAGACTGCAAGAATCTATCGGATGAGATCAAGGCGCTTGAGGCTGTGGCTGACCTGCTACGCGCGAAACTCGCAGCCAAAGAGCACACCTAAGAGATCGCACGCCAGTTTGCAGAATATTGCCACAAAGTAGACCACACGATTAAGACGGTCAACATCCCCTTCGAGAAGAAGAAAGAAATGCTGACCGCCTTAAGGGTGTCTGTGCTCGCTCATTCAAACGGCACGCTGAAGCTACAAACTAATCTCGGCTCAATCCTCGAAATCTGCCCCGAAATTAGAAGCTTAGTTTCAAACCAAACTGGAACTGGCGCGGGTCGTAGGCAGATGTCGGTTGACTGTAAAAACGTCCGCCCGAATCGCGCTGATGGAAAGCATTGACAACATCGAAGAACGGATTAGCCGATCCCTCGTTGAAACGGTTGAAGAGGTTGAAGCCCTCGGCAATTATATCAAGCCGTAACCGCTCGCCTAAACGAACGGCGCGGGCGACGCGCAAATCCAGGCTCGCGTAAGGATGCGTGATCCCTCGATTCCTGCCCAGGCTTCCGTCCGAGAGAAACGTCGGAATAAAAAGCGTGCCGTCCGTCGCCACGCTCGGACGATCCGTCGAGCTTTGCAAGTCTGCGTTGTTGTCCGTGTTGGTGATGATGTTGAAGGGACGCCCTGAAGAGATTTCGAGAATCGGTGCGATGGTGAAATCCGACAGGAAGCGACGGCCAAATCCGTCGGCGTTGCGCCAAGAGGCGGGCGAGGTGGCCACCGCGCTGAAGACGAAGCGGTGGCGCTGGTCAAAGAGCGAGTCGGACTTCTCCGCGCGGAAGTTACGGTTGTTCTGCGGCTTGAGAAGCGTCTGCAAGTCCGAAGAATCGTCAATCGAATGCGCCCAGGTGTAAGAGGCCAGGAACTGGAAGTTGTTTGAGAAGCGACGCTTCAATTCCAGATTCATGGCGTTGTAGTTTGAGTTGCCGTCCGAGAGCTGCGCGCTCACGTCGCCAAAGGGCGTGATCGCGCCCGGCGTGCGAACGCTTCCAGCCAACGCGGCGTTGAAGGCTGCCGGTGATACCAGACCACCCGAGGCAGACACCACAAAGAAATAGTTTGGCCCGTTGGGACGGAAGAAATTGGCAGCCAGCGGGTTGACGATGACTGCTCCGGTGCCTCTGTTGACCCAGACCAGCCCCGGAATTCGTTGGTCAAAAAACGCCGGGTTGTTGATGTTCGGGTCTCTGAAGAAGAGGACGGCTTCACTAAAGCTTGCGGGCGCGCGCCCTGCAAAGCGACGGAAGTTTTCCGACAGCAACTCAATTTGCGGCGAGTTCACGTCCTGCGGGTGCGGGAGGTGATGCGCGCCGACGAAAATCCAGCTCGCCGACAACGAAAGGTTCTTGCCCAACTGCCGCTCGATGGAGACGTTGGCCTGGTTGGCGTAGGCATACTCGAAGTCTCTGCTCACCGACAGCGCGAACGGGAAGACGGGGCCGAAGCCGACGAAGGTCTGGTCGTTAAAAATCAGACGCCCCGGCAAGTATTGCGAGCTTGCGGCTGCGCCCGGCGTACTCACGCCCGGCGGGCAGAGCGGATTGGTCGTCGCTGCCGTGCAGACCGTTCCCTGAAAGATTTGCAGAATATTCAGAGTCTGTGTCGGGTCGGGGCTGATCGGCAGCACGTTGGTGTACTGCTGCTGCTGTGAGCCGTCCGCGATGTCTGAGATAAAGGCGGAGGCCAGTTGTGGGTGATCGTAGAACAGGCCGTAGGCTGCGCGAAAGACCGTCTTGCCGTCGCTGTTGATGTCCCACGCGAGGCCGAAGCGCGGCGCGAGATTATTCTTGTCACGCGGGTAACCCTGCTGCACATTCAGCGAATCCTGCGCGGCTTGCAAGTCGGAAACAGAAAGGCTGATGCCCGTGAGCGGATCACGAAACGTGGTTGGCGCAATGGTATCCGTCAGTTCTATGTCGTAGCGCAGGCCGTAGTTGAGCGTCAGATTCCGCCGAGCCTTCCAGGAATCCTGCGCGAAGAAAGCGAGCGGGCGATTCTTGATCGAGCTGGCGGGATTGCCGAAGCCCTGAATGAAAACGCTTGGGATGCCGAGGCCGTAGGACTGCGTGGGCGTCAGGGGCGGGGCGCTGGCTGGCAGACCTGTAATGATCGGCTGCAAGCCAAAAGTGCCGAAATTGAAAAGACCCGGAAAATTCAATTCAAAGGTCGCATCAATTTTCACGAAGTTAATGTCTGCGCCAAACTTGGTTGTATGGTTGCCGAAGACCCAGTTCAAGTTGTCGGCAATCTGGAAGCGATCCTCCTGGCGATTAACGGGCGAAAACGGGTTAGCACCGATGAAGGCTGCTCCGGCAATCTGTAGGGCTACGCTCGGAATCTGCGAATCGAAAGTAGCTTTGCGACGACCAAACTGGAACCGCGCTTCGTTAACCATCGTGTTTGAAAGCGTCGTAGCGAGGTTCGCTGTGAACGAGGTGTCGCGCAATGTTTGAATGCCCGTGCGCGAGTAATCGTTCTGGCCGAGCGTCTGATTCTGCGACTCGTCCTGAATGCCCGTGATGTCGCTCGGGTTGTAGCCAAAGCGCATCGTCATCCGGTTATCCTTATTAAAGGTGTGGTCGGCGCGCAAGGAAAAGAAGGTCGTCCCTTCCGAGATGGGAAAGATTCGCTTCAACTGGTTGAGTGGGCGGAACCCGATGGGATTCCCGCTCCCGTCAACGGTGATGAAGTTCGGCAAAATGCCATTGTTGGCAGCCGTCGGCACGGGCGTGCCTGAGAGCAGGAAGCGACCACCAATCGGAGTAGTGGGGCCGAGGATGGGAGTGAAAGGCGGGCACCCGCTCCCGTCGTTCGGGCTGGTCAAAGGATTGAAGCCGTTCAGACCCGTCGAGCCGCCACTCGAAACGAAGAAGGCATAGACTCGAGCCAGGCAGATAGCCGGACCTGTGCCCGTACCCACCAAACCGTTGATGAAGGCAGCCTGGGCCGGAGTGATGTTGTTAAAGGTGCGCGCAATTGGATTGAAGCCTGGAACGACGGGTATTGTTGCTGAGCTGTTCAGTGTGCCCGCCACGTCGGAAGTAAAGAAGCCCGATTCCTGGCGACGACGTTGCTCGAAGGCCGTGAAAAAGAAGGTGCGGTCGTGGACGATTGGGCCGCCGAGCGTCGCGCCATATTGCGCGCGCGTAAACGGCGCTTTCTTATCCGGGTCATTGTCGATGACGGGCGCAAATGCGTTGCGCGCCTGAATGGTCTTGTGGCGAATGAAGCCGAAGACGTTGCCATGGAAATCGTTCGTCCCGCCCTTGGTCACAACGTTGATGATGCCGCCCGTCGCGCGCCCGAACTCGGCGGCGTATGAGTTGGTGGCGACCTGGAATTCCTGCACGGCTTCCTGTGAGACAGTTGAGCGCGAGGCGTTGACCGAGTTGTCCGTGTTGTCCGCGCCGTCCACCTGCACGAGGGTAGAGCGCCCGCGCTGGCCGCCGATGTTCAAGCCTGAAGAGGGAGCAGGGCCGATGGGACGGTCGTTGCCGCGGTTGACGGTCGAGATGGTCGTGGAGAAGCCGAGGTAGTCGCGCTGGTTGATCGGCAGATTTTCGATGCGCTGCTGCTCAATCGTATTGGCGACCGTTGTGCGAGTCGTCTCAATGACGGGCTGGTCTTCCGAGGTGACGTTGACGACCTCTGTGATCTGGCCGACTTCAAGCGTGACATCCAGGTCGGCGCGCGCGCCGACGGTCAACTTGTAAGACGGCACGACCGACTTCTTGTAAGTCGGTGCTTCCACCGTGACTTCATACTCGCCCGGCGGCAGGCTCACCAGTTGATAGTAGCCATCGTCGTTGGTGGTCGTGTCGCGCGAGAAGTTGGTCGCGGGATTGCGCGCCGTCACGCTCGCGCCGACGACGACCGCGCCGTTGGAATCGCGGACGAAGCCTTGCAAATCCGCCGCATTAGATTGCGACTGAGCAAAGACGACACTCGCCGACAGAAAAGTAGCTACGCACAAAACGACGAGCCGTGTAAAAATCGGCAGACATCGCTGAGGGAACACACGCATTATTGTCTTCTCCTTACAAAACTGAAAGATGGAAGGCTCGGCGGTCTGGCCAAGTCTATAGAGACAAACACGCAACGGGAGGACTGAGATTTTACTCTCTAGCCCGTTGCGAGAGCGAAAACAGGATCGTCGCTAAGTGATGACAGGCTCCAGGGCGCACTAGGGAGTGACGAAAGAGCGCGCTTGATGCTTAATCTATGAGAGCGTTGCCGGAATCAGCGCCGGGAGCAAATTCTGTCAACGTGCCGCGCCGCCTTTGTACCGCAAAACACGGGTGAAAGCAAGGATGAGAGATGAGGGATGAAATAAAAGCATTTGCCTTTTCTTCATCCCTCATCCCTTCGCCCTCATCCCTGCCTTATTTAATGCGGAACGAATCGAAGTAAGCCTGAACATCCGCCTTGTCAAGGTCGGCTCTGTTGTAAGCGAGGTAACCGATCTGGTAAGCGCGCGGTTTATCCAGCACAAATTGAAAACGAACGTAGATGGATTTTCCGCCCTGCGTGGTTGAACCGTAAATAGCCAGCCCGGTTCGACCCTGAACCGTCACGTTTTCCTGTTTCTCCAGAGTCCCGTTGATGTTTCTGAGCGCGCCGTCGCGCCCATCTTCAAGCATCTTCTGCGGAGTTCGTCCGACAAAAGACGCTTCAGGAAAATCCGAATAACCGAGGACGGCTGCGCCCTGTGAATTCTCCGATTGCAGGATGTTGAGGTCCATCGGCCCGGCGGGCGTGGGCTGAGATTGCTTCTGAGATTTGAAGGCGCTGAATCCCGGAGGTAGTGTGATGCTGAAACGCCCGGCAGGATCGCTGTAAGCCACGCCGGAACTTGTGGGAGTCGCGCCGGGCGCTCCACCGCCACCGTTCGTCGTGCCTGAACCGCGCGTAGCGAGAACGATGCCGAGACCTACGCCCGCCAGCACGACCACGCTCAGAATAATCCAGAGCAAGGGACTTCGCTTCTGTATCTGTGTTGGAGGCGTCATCATGTAAGGCGGGGGATTCGTCCTCGCCTGATAGCCTGATGTCGGAACACCGTGTAGCACTTCGGTCGGGGCGGCACTTCTGTTATACGGGAGATTCTCCGTCGGCATCTGGGAGCCAAACGAACCGGCAGACTCGCTCACCAGGCTTGTGCCATCGTCCAGACAAAAATTCTGCGTGTCGTCATATGTTTTTCGGCAAGCCGGACAGCG
Organism: Acidobacteriota bacterium; assembly: GCA_032160705.1. Taxonomy (GTDB): domain Bacteria; phylum Acidobacteriota; class Blastocatellia; order Pyrinomonadales; family Pyrinomonadaceae; genus QHXM01. The sequence continues at coordinate 30,409 of JAVHVE010000014.1, forward strand.
TTTCATAAATCTCTTCTCAGACTTCCGTTGCTAAATTTCCCGTCCCCTCGAATTGATCGCCCGTTTAAGAGCTTCCCGTTTGATAAGCATGAAGAGAGAAAACCACTGGCGGAGAAATTACCATACCTTCCACGCGTTAGCTTCATTAAAATTCTAACTCTCTGCGCGATTGTCTCTACCGCCGTGTTGAGCGTGCCAGAGAGCGGCGGGCGCGCACGCTTGAGCCGAGCGCGAAGATTAACGTTTCGGCCAGCCCCGGAACAAACGCAGCGCGCCGCATCAGGGCACACACGCGCAGTCGTGCGCCAAAAGTCTTTTGGTAAAGAGCGCGGTAAGCGGCAGCCGGTTCGTCAAACGTCCCGCCTTGGCGAAGCATTGCGAGGTGACAGGCAACGGTTTGCGCTGCCAGTTCACCACTCTCCAGAGCCATCAACATTCCGCTGCCCGTGAACGGATCAATGAACGACGCCGCATCCCCGATGGCGAGCAGCCCGGCAGCAGGAACAAGCTGTCTCCGACCGAAGCCTTCGAGAGCCACAGCCAGCCAGCCCGCAGGGGCGCGAGAGCCTGTGAGAGTTTGCGCTGCCCTGGCGTTTTTCATCAAGACCTCGCGCATCACTCGCCCGGCATCATTGCCACACGCGCGCACGTCACGCGCCGAAGCGATGAAGCAAAGATTGCTGAGATTATTTTCGACGCGGCTCAAGCCGCCGTAGCCGCCCTTGTAAAAATAGATTTCGCAGTGTGAGCGTGCGCCGCCAGCGTTTTCCAGATGCGCTTTGAAGGCGACGAGCGACGGGCGACGCACATGCGCGCTCTTGTTCGTTTGCCCCTCACTTTCGACGCGGCGAGCCAGCGCACGCGCCCTGCCCGTCGCATCAACCGCGACCAGCGCATTTATCTCAAGCAGCCGCCCGCCTGTTTTCAAGCTCACGCCACGCACACGCTTTCCTTCCAACAACAACCCGGTGGCCTGCGTTTCTTCCAGGACTTCGACACCCACCGCGCGGGCGCGCGCCAGCAGTCGCGCATCCATTTCGGCGCGACTCAAGCCAAGAGCGCTTGTGTGAACGCCGCCGAACCACTCGCTTGGCACGTTCACGCTCCGGCCGCTTCTAGAATAAAAGCGCGTTTCGGTCAGCTCACAGCCTCCGGCCTCCAGCATTTTGTCTGCGACACCGAGCCGCTCGAAGTGTTCCAGACATTCGGGTGAGATGAATTCTCCGCAGAGCTTCGCACGCGGAAACTTTTTCTGCTCCGCAAGCAGCACGCGCCCCCCGCGTGTCGCCAGATGAATCGCCGCACTTGTCCCCGCCGGGCCACCGCCCACGATCACCGCGTCATAGTTATTCGAGGTACGATTCATCACCAGTCAATAATAGACAGAATTAACAAGATGGACAGGATAAAGAGAAGAAGCATCAAGCTGGATTGCCTTATCTGATTTTCTTAATCTTGGTAATCCTGTTCATCCTGTCTCCCTCTTCCGTTCTTGCCCGCGCTCAAGACGAGGCGAAAGGGAAAGCGTCGCTCTATCCGAAAATTTGCGAGGCGAGACTCTGTGGCCAACCGAGCTAACTCAGGTGATCTGAAGCCGCGCAGGATGGAGAGAGCGCCGTCTTCGCGGATCAAGCGATTGTGTAAAAAGATGCGACCCACCGTGGTGTAGAGATAATATGCGAGCGCGTGGCGGTGCAGGTCTATAACAAAGATGCGGCGGCGCGCGACGCGGCTCAGTTCGTTCAGGATAGCGACCACGCCATCATCTTTGAAATGGTGCGTGAACAGTGAGCAGATGGCGTAATCAAAGCAATCGTCAGCGAAAGACAGACGAAACGCATCACCGCGCACCGAATTGATTAATGGAAAACCTTGCGACTCTTCCAGGATTGCTCTAGCCGAGCGCGCATTGAGTTCCAGTCCGGTCAGAACGGCACGCCTTTCTGTTTCATCCGCCCAGCGAGCAATCACACGCAGCAACTCTCCTGAGCCTGCGCCCACGTCCAGCACCGAAAAACTTTTCAAATCCTCGCGCTCAATCTCGGAGAGCAGCGAACGGCGTAACGCCTGCGCATCACCCAGAAAACGATTGATGCGCCGCAACTCAACCAGACACCCCTCGTACTCTTCAGGTGTGTAATCGCCCTTGTCCAGATGCTCAAGCTCGTAGCTGCGCTGGCGAAAGGCAGGGATGAGGGCGGAGGGATGAGGGATGAAATTCAAGAAGTTCTTTTTCATCCCTCATCCCTCATCCTTTCGATGACGAGTGCGCTGTTCTTTGAGCCGAAGCCGATGCAGTTGCAGAGGGCGACGCGCACCTGGCTTTCGCGCGCGGAGTTTGGGACGTAATCGAGATCGCAGTCGGGGTCAGGCTCGTCGAGGTTGATGGTCGGTGGAATCACGTTGGTGTGCATCGCGCAGAGCGCAGCCGCGATTCCTGCTGCGCCGCTTGCGCCCTGAGGGTGGCCGATCTGAGATTTGGTCGCGGACATCGGAATGCGTCTGGCTTCTTCACGAAACGCGAGCTTCAGCGCGTGAGTTTCAATGCGGTCGTTGAGCACGGTTGACGTGCCGTGCAAATTTACGTAGTCAATCTCTGAGGGCGCGCGCCCGGCGTCCTGCATCGCCAGCGTCATGGCGCGCGCTGGCTCATTGCCCGTCTCTTCGAGGCGCACACGATGATAGGCATCGCACGTCGAGCCGTAACCGGTGATCTCTGCGTAAATGCGAGCGTTGCGCCCGCGTGCGCGCTTATACTCTTCGAGAACGTAAATCCATGCTCCTTCGCCGAGCACGATTCCCGAACGGTCACGCGAGAAGGGGCGCGAGGCGCGCTCCGGCTGCTCATTCCACTTGTTCGTCAGCACGGTCATCAGGTTGAAGCCTGCGAGAATACCGGGCGCCAGCGGTGCGTCAACGCCGCCCGCGATCATCAGTTCCTGGCGACCCAGCGCGATATGCTCGGCGGCGTAAGCGATGGCGTCCGTCGAACTCGTGCAGCCTGTCGAGATGACGTGTGAGAGACCGCGCAGGCCGAAGGCCATCGAAAGCTCAGAAGAGAGTCCGCCGTGCGTGGAAGAAGGAATCGTGTAGACGCTCGCCTTGCTGGCTGGCCCGACGTACCAGTATTCGAACTGTTTTTCTGTGAAAGCGAGTCCGCCGCCGCCCGTGCCGAGTTCGACGCCGATTTCGCGGCGCTCGTTTAAGGAAAGATCGCTCGTGTGAATCCCGGCATCATCGAGAGCTTCACGCGCAGCGGCGAGCGCGAGCGGGACAGTGCGCGGGACATGCTTGCGGTCTTTCGGATTAAGCTCGGCTTCCCAATCGAAGTCGCGCACTTCGGCGGCAATCTTGACGGGTGAATCCGCAACGTCGAAGCTCTCGATCAGCCTCACGCCGCTTTCGCCTTTTTGGAGCGCATGCCAGAAAGCTTCGCGCCCCGTCCCGATGGGCGTCACGCAACCCATCCCGGTAATCACAACACGGCGCGCTCCATTGATGCGTCCCAGCATAACGAATCCGATTCCCTCTTAAACTTGCGGCCCAATTTGTTCTGAGGAGTTCTGTCCTTAGAATAACATCGCCCGCCGTATGACAGCTAACAAAGATACGCTTCTGTGGTGGTGAATTGGATGTTAAAACAAGAGTAAGCACATGCTATTATTCTCGTATGGATGTAAATATACTGCCCTTGGTTCCTAATGTGGTTTTGCCGACATCTGCACCAGCCGTCGCCCGCTCAGAGATTCCGCCCGGTTACGGAGTACAAGAACAATGTTTGCCCTTTACAGCAGCGACGGCTCTGGGATTCTTGATTAAATCCCCGATTACATTTGGCTTTTGTTTACTTAGTGATATACCGGCGGGCGTCAACGCCTTCAGGTCGCCGCTTGATGCCAAGCACCAGGGCTACACCCTTGCTGACGAGCGAGTGTTTTATGTCAAAGATGATTCCGACTGCCGTTTTTTGAAAAATGCCTTCACGATAGATCCAATTGAAATTGCGGGGCCTGTCGGCAAGCAGTTACTTAGTCCCGTGCAGCCGGGCATAAGTTTTTTCGACCGTGAGGATCAACGCGATCTCTTTAAAATCCACTTGCCATACATCTGGCGCACTCCGCCCGAGGTGGACACATTATTTCTGCCTGCCATCAATCGCCCGGCTCAAGAGCTTATGATTTTGACTGGCCTGGTCGAGACTGACTGGTATGCCAACCCTGTCAACATGATCTGCCGTAAGCCACCCGCCGGAGACTCAATTCACGTCGCGGCAGGTAACGTTATTGCCCAGGCGATATTCGTAGCCCGCTCCCAGCGACGTCCTTCATTAAAGATACTTGCGTCCCATACCCGTCTCGCCCGTGATCTCCGCGCCGAGTTGGTCGAATGGTACAAGTTACACGGTCAAGACCGAAGCGCGTACAAGAAAATCGCCCGCAGCCAGCATGGACGAGTCACTGAAGAGAAATCCTGACGATAGTGCTCTCGAAGGCGGTTCATTGAAAAATGGATGCGGCCTGCCACAGATGATTATCAGGACAGCAGAAGTACCAAGCGCGTAAGAAAATCTTTCTTCAATAGGATAAGCATGCACAAAGATGTCTACTACAGTAGACATCCCTGTCGACGTTTGTTGACACTAATGCAGTCTTAGAATAGAAGCACCTTCAATTTGCTCCATCTCTTTCGCTTCTCTTGTTCGGCATATCGATTGCTCCTTCTCGCCCGTAAGATGCATTTTTAAGTTGGTGAAAGATCAATAGCGGAATTTCAGTCGCCGCCCCACCACAGGAGATTACCACTCGGAGTGCCTCGCGCTCATTCCCTCCTGGATTGAATCACCGGTGTCGTTGGCAATTCCATAACCGTAAGAAGCGACTTCACACGTGTCAAGCAAGCTTCTTTTCGAAGCCCGCTTTCACGGCGGGTAAAAACTCTTCTCCTAACCTCAGGCTCACCATTCCTGCCCTTAGGAGAGTCACCAAATGATTGGAGAAACAAGTCATGGCAACAAAGAAAGGTCGTAAAAGAGCCGCGGGCGGCGCGGCTGCCTCACGCGCCAGAAGCACTTCTGCCGGCACCCGTGCGAGCAACGCATCGGCAACTCGCACGTCGTCCCCCGTTGATGAAATGCTGCTCGCCGCGCTCGAACGCGGCGGCGACAGCTTTGAGACTGGCCGCTACCTGGTTACTTTCAAGGAGGGCGCTACCGAGGAGGGTATTCAGTCGTTAGGGGTGCAAGGGATGCGCGTCGCTGATGCCAGAGATTTTACGGACCAAGCCGCCACGCTTGAGGATGTCGGCGACGCCGACGTGGTCGCTTTCCCGGAAATCGGGGTGGCGCTTATCGGCGGTGACGCGGCTCAGTCGAGCGCCATGAGTACCTTTGCCGAGATCGCCTCTGACAGCCCGATTGAGTCAATCGACCCGGAGTCTTTCGTGTTCGCTGAGGAGTATCTGCGCGGCTTGGGCGAGGCGGCTGAGAGCAGCAATCCCGGCGAGTACCTGCGCGGCTTCCTCCGGGCAGCAGAAACAATTGCCAGGGACCTAGGCGTGGGCGGACAGGGGCCGCCGGAAACGGAGCAAGAGGGAGTGCAGGTACTCGGCGCGACTTGGGGGCTCAACGCGTGTAAGGTTCCACCGAGCGTGCGAAGCGGCAACGGCATCAAGGTGGCCATACTCGACACCGGCTTTGACTTGGGTCATCCAGATTTCGTTGGGCGACCAATCGTTAGCAAGACGTTTGTCGGCCAGCCTGTTCAGGACCTCCACGGTCATGGCACTCACACCACCGGCACTGCGTGCGGCCCCAAAGCACCTCCGGGCACCACGCCGCGCTACGGTATCGGCTACCGGACATCAATCTTCGTCGGCAAGGTGCTGACCAACTCAGGTACGGGCACTTCGGCTGGCATACTCGCCGGGATGAATTGGGCGATTGCCAATCGCTGCACGGTGATTAACATGTCCCTCGGAGGGCCGGGGGGACCCTTCCCCTTTTACACGGCGGCGGGCCAAGCCGCTCTAAACAACGGCTGCCTAATCATCGCCGCGGCGGGCAATTCCGGGCCTGGTCCCACAATCGCTCCCGCGAACTCGCCGACGATCATGTCGGTGGCCTCGCTTGATCCGAACCTGACCCCGTCGTCGTTCTCCTGCCGTGGAAAGATCGAGATCGCCGCCCCAGGCCGGGACGTGTTCTCCTCCTGGCCTCGACCAACTCGGTACAAGACCATTAGCGGCACCAGCATGGCCTGTCCGCATGTGGTAGGGTGCGGCGCGTTATGGGCAGAGACCTCATCCACTCTGCGAGGCATGAACCTGTGGAATAAGCTGCGGGCCACGGCCAGGTCGCTGCCGTTCCCGGTGACGCAGGTCGGCAGGGGGCTTGTCCAGGCACCTTAAAAGATAAAGCCCAAGTGTGTTAACTTTGTACCCGACGGGAGCATGCTCCCGTCGGGTACGCTTACGTTAAGGAGGTAGACAATGGCCGAAAAGAAAAAATTGATTATCACAACCTCTGGTGACCGGCCACTCAGTGCTATCAAGAAGGATCTGGCCAAGAGGGGATTCGCCGTTGGTCAGGTCCTCAAAGAGATTGGGATCATCACCGGGACATCCTCCGCCGCCATCGAGAAACTGCGGGCGATTCCTGGCGTCGACGATGTCTCGCCGGACGAGTCCGTTGACATCGGACCGCCGGACGCGCCTGTGATGTAAGAGGCACTATCACCTTGTGGAAAAACTAGCTGGCTGCATAGTGTGTTGCCGGATGCTCATCATAAAGAATCAACACCTGAGCGGGCCGGGTCGTGTGGCTATATGAAGCGCCTTTTTCCTCTGTCTCGCGTGCCGACGTTGCGGAATTTATGTTAAAGCAACTGACCGACGACACATATTTACGCCAAGCGCCGACAGTGACCAACTAAACAGGTAGCATTCGCTTAAAAGTAAAGAGCGTACATCCTGCCATCAGGATGTACGCTCTTTGTTTTGACCTTTTATTTAGTCCGAAAGATCAGGCGCTCGGTTGCTGTTCCCCGCCTTCAATCTTCGTCCCGCACTCGTTGCAGAACTTCGCGCCGGGCGCGGCTTCCGCCTGGCAGTTCGGACACTTCTGCTTCTCCTGTTTGCTTCCACATTCATTGCAGAATTTCGCACCAGCTTGAAGCTGCGCGCCGCACTTGACGCACGGAACAGTCTGCGCTGCCGTAGAAAGCTGCGCGCCGCACTCGTTGCAGAACTTGCCGGAGCCTGTATTAGCCGCGCCGCACTTCGGACACTTGACGCCCGCCGCTGCTGCGCCACCACCCTGTTGCGGCTGGTTCATGGAGTTGGCCATCTGCCCCATCATTTGATTGCCGATGGCAAAGCCCGCGCCGAGTCCTGCACCCATCCCTGCGCCGCCCGAAGGATTGTTTGCCGCGTCCCTCATTGCGTCCGCCGCCTGGAACTGCGCGTAACGCCCGACATCGCCGATGACACCCATCGAAGTGCGTTTGTCCATCGCCGCTTCGACCTCCGGCGGCAGAGAGATGTTTTCGACGAAGAACTTGGTCAGCTCAAGACCGTAAGACTTGAACTCTTCACTCAGTTTGGTGCGCGCAAATTGGCTCAACTCGTCATAGTTCGAGGCTAGATCGAGCGCGGGGATTTTTGATTCGCCGAGCGCGTCGGTGAAACTTGAGACGAGTGTACGCTTCAATTGGCCTTCGATGTCTTCGGTCTCGAAGTGGCCATTCGTGCCTGCGACTTCCTTGATGAAGGTGCGCGGGTCAGCAACGCGAATTGAGTAGATGCCAAACGCGCGCAGGCGCACCATTCCGAAATCCGTATCGCGCATCATGATGGGGTTCATCGTGCCCCACTTGAGGTCTGTGAACTGCTTGGTGTTGGCGAAATAGACTTCGGATTTGAAGGGCGAGTTGAAGCCGTATTTCCACGCGCCGAGTTTCGACAGGATAGGCGTGTTGCCTCCCTGGATGGTGTAGCGTCCGGGCGTGAAAACGTCTGCGATCTGCCCCTCGTAAACGAAGACAGCGACTTGCGACTCGCGCACGATAAGCTGCGCGCCGTTCTTTATCTCCTGCCCACGAACCGGGAAACGATACATCATCGTGTTGCCCGATTCGTCGAGCCACTCGATGACTTCGATAAACTGTGCCTTGATGGCGTCAAAAATTCCCATATTGCTTCCAATCTCCTTTTGGCGGCGCTAAGGGGTCAATTTGCCGCCCGTCTGACATTATACGTGCAAGCGCGCCGCAAGGTTCAAACACCCATCCACAGTCACGCTCCGTGCGGGAGAATATTGCATAAAAGCAGGCGCGATGGAAGAGCGGAAGAGCAAGGAGGAAAGCGGGAAGATGAAAGAGAGACTATTCAACTTGAACCAGCCTTTCTTTCATTCCTGATCCTGGTTCTTCTGCGCCAGAGCGCGTAAAGCAGGAGCATCGTCAGGCCGCCGGAAATATCAATCAAGCTATCGTAGATTGAGCCCGTGCGCGACGGGACGAAACTTTGATGATACTCATCCGATAGCGAGTAGACGACGACGAGCAGGAGTGAGATTAAAAACCACCGGCGACTAAGCGCCTGACGCGAGGAAGTTGAGAAGGCACGCGCGGCGAGCCAGGCCAGGAGAGCGTACTCGGCAAAGTGTGCCACCTTGCGCGTGATGGAGTGTGCGAGAGTTAATTGCTCTTCACTGATGTTGGGGAAGAGCCAACGCAGCAGCGGGCCGATAATCCGCGAGGTATTGTCGGCGGAAAATTCTGCGGTCGAAGCGAAAAAGATAAAGCCCATCCAAAAGACAAGCGGCGCGTACCGCCAGATGCGCCGCCGCGCTCGCGTGTCTCCCGGAGTCTCCACTTTATCGCTTCCCACAACCATCGCTTCGAAGGCAAAAGGAAAAATGTAAAAGGCAAAAGGAAAGCTGAAACCACATTTTATTAACAGTGGTTCTGTAGCCTCACTTTTGCCTTTTTACTTTTACCTTTTGCCTGGTTACTGCGCCGCCGCGCCGGAAACCACTTCGATAATCTCGTTTGTGATCGCTGCCTGCCGGACGCGATTCATATTGAGCGTCAACGACTCGATCAATTCGCTGGCGTTCTTCGACGCCGAATCCATCGCTGTCATCCTTGCGCCATGCTCCGAAGCAACTGATTCGAGCAGCGCGCGGAAGATTTGCGTTTCGACCAGGCGCGGCAAGAGCCGACTGAAAATCTCTGCGGGCGGTTGCTCGTAGATATATTCCGTTAAATTTACGTCGCGCTGCGGCGTATCAACAGTCGTGGTCTCGCCCGCAGTTTCGCTCGTGCGCGAGACGGGCAGGAGTTGCTCGATGAGGACGCGCTGCTGTAGGACGGATTTGAACTCGTTGTAGATGAGAAAGACCTTGTCCAATTCCCTGTCTTCCGTGAAGTGGTTAATCACGTTGCGAGCAATCTCCACCGCTTCGGAATATTCGACGCTTCCTTTACCCGTGACGCCGATGTATTCCTGAATCATTGTCACGTCGCGGTTGCGAAAGAAATCTCTTCCTTTCCGACCGATGGGCATCATCTCGATTGTTTTGCCCGCATGCTCGCGGATAAAAGCGTGCGCCGCTTTAATCAAATTGGTATTGAACGCGCCGCATAAGCCTCTGTCAGCAGTAATGAGGACGATGAGATAACGCTCGTCGCCGCGCGCATCCAGCAGCGGATGATTAAAATTCTCATCCGTGCGCGAAGCCAGTTCGCTCAAGACCTCCAGCATCTTGTTGGCGAAGGGACGCGCCGCCACGACGCGCTCCTGCGCGCGCCTCAATCGCGCCGCAGACATCATCTTCATCGCTCTGGTGATCTGCTGCGTATTCTTCACCGACTTGATGCGGCGACGAATGTCTAAGAGGTTCGGCATAACAGTTTTCAGTTTTCAGTTTTCAGTTTTCAGAAGAAGCAACGTGGTCTTTGCTTAAAACTGAAAACCGAAAACTGAAAACTAATCTACGCTCCGGCGGCAGTCGTTTGGCCGGTGGCTTGTGTTGATGCGGCGACGGTGGTCGCGGGTCGCGCGGCAACGTTTGTTTCTTCAGTCCAGCGCTCTTTGAAATCTTTGAGAGCCTGCTCAAGGTCGGCTTTAATCTCGTCGGTCAGCGATTTCTTTTCGCGGATGGCCGACAACAATCCGGGATGCGAGTTTTCGACGAAGCGCAGGAGTTCGGCTTCAAAGCGCCGCACGTTCTCAACCGGAACGTCGTCAACTTTCCCGGTGGTCGCAGCCCAGATGATGATAACCTGCTTCTCAACATCCATCGGCTGATACTGCGGCTGCTTCAAAATCTCAATCAAGCGCTGGCCGCGCGCAATCTGCGCCTGTGTCGCTTTGTCCAGGTCTGAGCCGAACTGCGCGAAGGCCTGAAGCTCGCGAAACTGCGCGAGGTCAATCCGCAAAGTTCCGGCGACCGACCTCATCGCCTTAATCTGCGCCGCGCCGCCGACGCGCGAAACAGAGTTGCCGACGTTGATGGCCGGACGAATGCCCGCGTTGAAAAGATCGGATTCGAGAAAGATTTGCCCGTCGGTGATGGAAATCACGTTGGTCGGAATGTAGGCCGAAATGTCGCCCGCCTGCGTCTCGATGATCGGCAGGCTCGTCAAACTTCCGCCGCCACGCGCGTCAGACAATTTTGCAGCGCGTTCGAGCAGGCGCGAGTGCAGGTAGAACACGTCGCCCGGATACGCCTCGCGTCCCGGTGGACGGCGAAGCAGGAGTGAAATTTCGCGGTAAGCCGCAGCCTGCTTGGAAAGATCGTCGTAGATGGTGAGCGCATGGCGTCCGTTGTCGCGGAAAAACTCGCCGAGGGCCGCGCCCGTGTATGGTGCTAGAAACTGCATCGCAGCCGGGTCGGACGCCGTCGCCTTGACCACGATGGTGTAATCCATCGCGCCAAAGTCCGTTAAGGTTTTGACAACCTGCGCGACCGTCGAAGCCTTCTGCCCGATGGCGACATAGATGCAAATAACGTCCTTGCCCTTTTGATTGATGATCGTGTCAACCGCCACAGCCGTCTTGCCTGTCTGACGGTCACCGATAATCAACTCGCGCTGGCCGCGACCAATCGGCACCATCGAATCAAGAGCCTTGAGACCTGTTTGCAAAGGCTCTTTCACAGGCTGACGGTCAACGATGCCGGGCGCGATGCGCTCAATTGGATTAAAAACATCCGTCATGATCGGCCCACGCTCGTCAATCGGCAACCCTAAGGCGTTGACGACGCGACCGATCATCGCATCACCCACCGGCACCTGCATGATGCGTCCCGTACGTTTGACCAGATCACCTTCCTTGATGGCCTGGAAGTCACCGAAAAGCACCGTGCCGACTTTGTCCTCTTCAAGGTTCAAAGCCAGGCCGCGTACTTCATGCGGAAACTCCAACAACTCGCCCGCCATCACTTTTTCAAGGCCGTGAATCTCTGCGATGCCGTCGCCGACTTTGATGACAGTCCCGACTTCGGTAACCGTCGTGCCACCGCCATCACCGAAATTCTCAATCTGCTGGCGAATGATGTCGTTAATCTCGTTAGCTTTGATCGGTTCCATAATTATTCAGTGATAGGTAATAGGTGATGAGTGATAAGAGCAAAAGCTTTTACTTATCCCTTATCACTTATTACCTATCATCCTCTCTTTGACCTGCTGTAATTGATTCCGCACCGAGCCATCGTAAATGGTCGAACCGATGCGCGTCACAATTCCGCCAATCAATTCTTCGTCGGTCGTAAAACTCAAGCGCACGCTCTTGCCAGTCAGATCAGCGAGCTTCGCGCGCAAAGCATCCTGCGATGATTGCGGCACGGGACGCGCCGTCGTCACCTGTGCCGATACGACGCCGGAGCGTTCGTCAAGAATCTGAGCGAAACGTTTGTTGACTTCATTCAATTCCGCCAGCCGATGATTCTGTAAAAGGACTTGGAGGAAATTCGCGGTCGTCGAGCGAACGCGCGTGCGCTCGATCAGCGTGCTCAAGACTTTTCGTTTCTGCTCGTAGGGGATTGTCGGATTGCGAAAAACTTCAAGGAGTTGTTCGTTTGACTGCATCATCTCTGCCCAGGCAGCCAACTCCTTTTGCACTTCCTGCGCTTCACCGCGCGCCGTTACCACATCAGCCAGCGCCGTCGCATACCGGCGCGCCACCATTTGCACGCTCAATGCCTGACTCCTCCCAACTCCTCAACTCGGAGGCTGACCAAGCGTGCATCATCTTCCGGCTTGATGTCGCGGCGAATCATCTCCTCGGCGAGTCGCACACTTTGCTCGGCGGCAAACTCGCGCAACTCCTGACGCGCTGCTTTGCCTGCGCTCTCAATCTCACGCTGCGCCTGCTCACGTAGTTTCCGCGTTTCCTCTTCCGTTGACTTCCTGATCCGCTCGCGCTCTTCCGTCGCTTCCCTTTCCGACTGCTCGCGCACGCTTGCGACCTCTGCGTCCAGCCTTGCAAGGCGCGCTTCAACTTCTTCCAACTTCGCCAGAGCCGCGTTGCGCTCTTCCTGCGCTCGCAGCAAATCGCGGCGAATGCCCTCGCGCCGAGCGCGCATAGCTTCGCTAACGGGACGGCGCAAGATGTAGATGAAGACAGCGACGAAGATTATAAGATTGAGCCATCTCCAGGCCTCGAAGCTAGGGATATTCCACCAAGGTGCGGATTCCCCTTCGGGAGGCGCAAACAAACTTATAATGAGAATGGTACCCATACTTCTCAAGCATTCAAACCGAGATTCTGTTTCACCGACTCGTTAATTGGACGGTGGAGAATCTGAGAGCCAATCTCTGCCGCAAGCAGACGTGCCTCTTGCTCAAGGGTCGTACGGGCTTCCTCAACCTGCCCGTGAATTTCTCCCTTTTCCTCCGCAACTGAATGGTTTATTTCATCGCGCACAGTATTTAGCCTGGCCTGCCGCTCAGTCATTGCCGTGTCCCGTTCCCGCTCCATCAAACGGTACCCTTCAGCACGCGCTTCACGCAGTGTGCGTTCATACTGGATGACCTTTTCTTCAACGCGCTGCAAGATGTCATGCGCTTCACCTGAGCGCCCGCGAGTGCGCCTTTCTCGTTCTTCAAGAATACGGTTGATAGGCTTGAAGAGTGTGGCGTTGAGAACAAACACCATCAGCAGAATGATTGCAATATGAAGAAATAGTGTGCCGTCCGGCACTAGTTGGATGGAGTTTTCAGCGAAGGCCACAAAGGTCATAATGCACGAGCAAGCTCTAATGTTTAGACGAGAGGTAATTCCTGAGCTTTATTGTTAAGAAAATGTTGTGTGCTAAAAGCCTGCGAGTCTAGCACGCGATTTCACAAGCAGTCAAGGCGCGTCCAATTGCGCTGTAACTAGATTACTCTAATCAAAAACCCTGAGTTTACTTCAACCTCACCGATGATTACAGCCCCATCAATTCTCTCGGTTAATTCATCGGCTTTAGAACGATCAATACTAATGAGTAACCCACCAGCCGTCTGTGGATCAAACAGCGCGCTCTGCATCTCTGGTGAAACATGCCCTTTGATTTCAATCGTATCACCGACATACAACCTGTTATTTTTATCTCCTCGCGTGAGCATACCCTGTGAGATTAAATCCAAAACGTCCGGTAATAGAGGGACATGTGAGGATTCAATAACTAAACATACCTGACCAGCGCGCGCCATCTCATAGGCATGGCCCAACAATCCAAACCCGGTAATATCAGTACAAGCATGTGCTCCCGCTTCCTGCATTTCTCTGGATGCCAGCGCGGCAGAAGTCGTCATGGCTCTCATCGCGGCGTCGACCGCAGATGTACTTGCGATGCCGCGTTTAATTGCCGTACTTATCGCACCCGTTCCTATTGGCTTTGTTAAAATGAGCGCGTCACCCGGCTGGGCTTGAGCATTTGTAATGACCCGCTTGGGATCAATTATTCCAGTCACCGCATATCCGATTTTAATTTCTGCATCGTCAATTGAGTGCCCGCCAAGAATGATTACCCCCTCCTCGTTCATAGCGGCTTGCCCACCAGCCAAGATTTCACCGAGAACACCGAAATCTTCTTTTTGCGGATAACAGACAATAGACAGTGCCGTAAGCGGTGTTCCTCCCATAGCATATACATCATTTAAAGCATTGACAGCCGCGATTCGCCCATAAACTTGCGGGTCATCTGCAATAGGGGTAAAGAAATCAACCGTTTGCACTAACGCAACGTCGTCCCGTAAACGAAACACACCGGCGTCACTGGCCAAGTCGTACCCGACGAGTACGTTCTCATTTGCTGGCTGTGCTGGAAGCTTGCTCAAAACTTGGGCAAGATCACGGGGTGAAAGTTTAGCCACTCAACCCGCGCACGAAACCATCTCTGTCAGCCTCTTGTTCATTTTACTTTTTACCAAAGAAAAACGACGCTAATTCACTTTGTAATTATTTTCCATGAGCCTAATAGAAATGGTGGGCATGAACTGCAGTTGAATAGCGGATGACGGACTTATTAAGGATGAATATACCTGTTTTCAGTCCATATCTCTGTGCCACGATTAATCGACGACATCGAATAGAAATCAAAAGACTTTAAGCGATCAAACAGAAGCAGCCTCATGTCCACTCATCAATAGCTGATATAAACGATCGAGATCATTATCGTTATAGTATTCTATTTCTATCTTACCTCCGGTACCTCGCTGACTTGGTAACAAGCGGACTTGCGTACCAAAGCGCCGCCTTAATTTGGATTCGGCAGACCGAACATTTGCATCATCACGCTTCGGGGTGGGTAGCACGGCCAACGTTGGATTTGTTCCCGCAATAATCCTCTTGATAGCACGCTCGGTTTCACGCACAGATAAAGAGTGCTCAATGACATTCTTTGCGATTTTACGCTGGATGTCCTGATCATCCACGCCTAGAAGAGCGCGCGCATGCCCCATAGAAAGCTTTTCCTCTTCCACGAGACGTTGTATGTCTTCAGGTAAGCGTAATAGACGCAAATAATTGGTGATAAATGACCGGTCACGGCCAACGCGTTGAGCAACCGTTTCTTGCGTTAGTCCAAGAGTCTCGATAAGCCGTTTGTATGCGTGGGCTTCTTCTATAGCATTAAGCTCTTGACGCTGTATGTTCTCTATCAGGGCTAATTCCAGTAACTTATCATCAGGAATTTCCCGCACGACAGCCGGAACTCGTTGAAGGCCTGCGCGCTGTGCGGCTCGCCACCTGCGTTCTCCCGCTATAAGCTGATATCGTGCGCCACGTCTTCGCACCAATATTGGCTGGACTATTCCATTTGATCGAATGGACTGTGCTAATTCTTCCAGTCGCCCTTCATCAAAATGCGTCCTTGGCTGGGCCGCACTAGGTTCGATAAGGTCTATATCAATTTCGAGGAAATCTTCACTGGCCGCCGTTGCTGAATCCGACAGCAGTGCGCTCAAGCCCCGACCGAGAACTCTTCTTGTCATGTGACATGACCTCCTTTGCAAGTTGAAGGTAGCTTTCTGCACCACGCGACCGTATATCATACAAAATAATAGGTTTACCGTAGCTCGGTGCCTCTGCCAGACGCACATTTCGCGGGATTACGGTTGCAAAGACCTGTTGACCGTAAAAATCCCTTAAGTCTGTAGCTACCGCCGCCGAGAGGTTCGTGCGCTCATCATACATTGTCAACAGTAACCCCTCTATAGTGAGACCCGGATTTAAAACACGTCGAATACGTGCCAACGTATCAAATAACTCTGTTACTCCCTCTAGGGCGAAATACTCACACTGGATCGGAACGAGTAGAGAATCAGCGGCTGTCAAAGCATTTAGTGTTAATAATCCAAGCGAAGGCGGGCAATCTATAATAATAAAGTCGTACTCGCTTTCAGTCCCACGTAGAACCTCTCTTAGCTTATATTCGCGCCTTTCGAGTTCAACGAGTTCCACTTCCGCCCCTGTGAGGTTTTTGTCTGCGGGCAAAAGTTTTAAAAAAGGAAGTTCGGTTGGTTGGATAACATTGTGGACTTGCTCATCAAGAACAAGCAAATGATAGAGGCTGCGCCGGAAACTTCCACGTTGAACTCCCGCCCCGGAAGTAGCATTTGCCTGCGGATCTGCATCCACAAGTAGCACGCGCATTTCTGCTACCGCCAAAGCGGCGGCCAAATTGACCGCTGTAGTGGTTTTGCCGACGCCGCCCTTTTGATTTGCTACCGCGATGATCTTTGCCATAGAAGAGACACGCAGTTCTTATTTTGAACGACGGGTAAATTAACACAACACGAGGCTGCATGCTACAACTTTGCGCGGGAAGCAGGAATGTTTCACGTGTCCCAAGAGAAAAGAGGGTCTCAAAGACGTTTCACGTATCCCTTTAGTGGTACGGGACACGTGAAACATAGAGTTTAATTCGCGCGCTGTTCTAAAGTTAATTGAACGAGAAGAGTAGAGAGAGCAGCAGGGGTTAGACCAAGAATACGTCGCGCCTGACCAAAAGTTTGAGGGCAAGATCGTTCCAACCGCTCGATCATCTCGTGTGACAGGCCGCTAATCGCTCGAAAATCAAAGTTTTTTGGAACACGTAGGGAATCATGGTGGTGCAAACGGTCGAGGGTAGCGTGTTGAGCCTTAATATAACCAGAATATAGTAAATCGGCAAAAGTGGATTCTAAATCACTAACCTTTGTTTCATTGCATATTTCGGATGGCAAAAGCTGCACAATAAGTTCTGGGGGGACATTTGGACGACAGGCAAGCTGAGAAAGTGTGATGGAATCACCTAAATCCATGCCGATGGCGCGTGTTAGATAGGTATAAGCAGCGTCTGATCTTTTAAGCCGAGTTGAGTCAAGGTTAGATCGAAGTCTTGCAAGACGATCTCGCCGTTGATTAAATCGTTCCCAATCGGTATCACCTACAAGGCCTATATTTCGTCCATACGGAGATAATCGAAGATCAGCGTTATCATGGCGTAAGGCAAGCCGAAATTCAGCGCGTGAGGTAAAGATACGATAAGGCTCGTCCACGCCTTGCTTAATTAAATCATCTATTAAAACCCCGATATATGATTCCTCACGACTTAGAAGGAGAGCCTCCCGTCCCTGCACTATGAGAGCAGCGTTAATACCTGCGATGAGTCCCTGGCAGCCAGCTTCTTCGTAGCCGGTCGTACCATTAATCTGCCCGGCATGGAAAAGCCCTTTAATGCGAACGGTTTGTAAATGTGGTGTGAGTTCACGCGGATCAATATAATCATATTCGATGGCATAGCCTGGACGAATAATACTAGACCGCTCCAAGCCGGGGATCATCCGAACCAGTTCTTGCTGAAGTTCTGCAGGCAAAGAAGTAGAGAAACCATTGAGGTAAACTTCATTGGTGTTATGACCCTCAGGCTCCAAGAAAAGCTGATGCCGGTTTTTTTCGGCAAACTTTACCACCTTGTCTTCGATAGATGGGCAGTAGCGAGGGCCAATACCTTTAATTTTACCGGAATAAAGAGGTGATTCTTGAATATTAGCCCGAATTGCTTTATGCACATCATCGGTCGTGTAGCCTATGTAGCAGGTAATTTGAGGCTGTTCAATGCGGTCAGTAGAGAAGGAAAATGGGACTGGTCGTTCATCTGCCGATTGAGGTTCAAAAGCATCCCAGTCTATTGTCCGTCCATCTAATCGTGGCGGAGTGCCTGTTTTTAAGCGCCCGACAGGAAACCCCAGTCGCCGTAAACTCTCAGCTAACTCAATAGAAGCCGGCTCGCCGGCACGACCAGCCGTATAACTACGGCGACCAGTATGAATCAATCCATTGAGAAAAGTTCCGGTCGCAACGACAACAGCATTAGCCCGCAAGCGACGTGTATCTTGTAATTCTACGCCGTAAATCCTCCCATTCTGGACAATCAAGTCTACAACTAAACCTTGGCGTAGATGAAGATTTGGCGTTGCCTCAAGTGTGCGACGCATTTCCGTGCGGTACAAGGCACGGTCAGCCTGCGCGCGAGGAGATTGAACGGCAGGTCCACGTGAACGATTAAGCAAGCGGAATTGTATCCCCGTGCGATCAATAATGCGCCCCATGATGCCACCCAGAGCATCTATCTCGCGCACAAGATGGCCCTTGGCAATGCCACCGATAGCAGGATTACAGGACATCTGGCCTATCAAATCCAAATTAAGGGTCACGAGCGCGGTTTGTGCACCTAACCGGGCGGCAGCAGAAGCAGCTTCACAACCAGCGTGTCCCGCGCCGATTACGATCACATCAAATGCTTCGTCGAAACTCATGGCTATTTCCCTATGCAGAAGGTTGCGAAAATCTGAGACAATACATCATCGGGCGTAGTCTCACCTGTTATCTCGCCAATAAAGCGTAAACCATCATACAGTCCAACAAGCACAAGCTCTTCGCTCGTGCGCTGCTCAAGCAATTCCAGAGAAGAACTTAGCGCAGATTGCGTCCGTTGAAGTAAATCAAAATGGCGCGCATCAGTAATAAGCAATCCGGTATCATTTGTATCAAAGGTTGTGAAAGGCTCCAGTATAGCAGCACGTAGAGCTTCAAGTCCCGCGCCAGTTTTAGCTGAAACGTTCAGCACTGTAGCAGACGGATTATTCAAATCATCTGGCCTAATGTTCTTGAAAGAGTCCAAGTCATTCTTATTCAATACGATAATGTAACTGCTTTCAGCAACCTCATTAAAGATATCCCTATCTTCCTGAATTAAAGGAAGAGAGCCATCAAGCACAATAACGACCAGATCAGCATCCGCAATAGCGCGCCGCGTCCGCTCTACGCCCAAATGTTCAACCTCATCTGTCGAATCGCGGACACCTGCGGTATCGGTTAACAAAATGGGTACCCCCCGGAGATTTATCATCTCGCTCAAACTGTCACGCGTAGTACCAGGAATATCCGTCACAATAGCTCTATCTGAGGACAGTAAACCATTGAATAGGCTGGACTTACCTACATTCGGGCAGCCAACTAAAGTTACTTTCAGACCATCTCGCAGAAGTCTTCCCGTGCTAAAGGTGGAAGCGAGTTCTTCCACATTTTTAAGAAGGTCGGAGAGTTTTTCTTTGATTTGATTAATCGAAACTTCCGGCAAATCATCTTCGACAAACTCAAGCGAAGATTCAAGGGGAACGATAATTTCTAACAAAGTATCTTTAATTGGTTGAAGACGCGCTGATAATTCGCCGCCGAGCTGGCGTGTAGCTTGTTGCACGCTGGCTTTAGTTTGCGCATTGATAAGATCGCGAATGGCTTCTGCCTGACTTAGATTTAAACGTCCATGAGAGAGAGCACGCAACGTGAACTCGCCTGGTCCAGCAAGACGCGCGTTACAGCTCAAGATGACATCAATGAGAGAACGCAAAAGAACAGGTGAGCCATGACAGCTAAACTCTACAACATCTTCACCAGTGAATGAATGAGGTGATTTGAAGTAAGTGATGAGCGCGCGATCCAGAATCTCTCCAGAACCAAGGTCGTAGAGATTTTTTAATACGGCGAGATGTGATTGTGGCTCGAAGCCATTGTCTCGAACCAAGACGCGAGCGATGTCCAGAGAACGTGCACCGCTTAATCGGATAACGCCAATCCCGCTGCGACCCGGCGGCGTGGATAAAGCAACGATGGTATCTGTATTGGGCACCGCAAGGAGAAGCAACCGGATATAGGTAATGGCGCTCTTGAAAACTAACGATTGGAGGAAGACTTCAAACTTACTTTCAATCTGCGCGCAGAACCTTCGCCAATTGACTCCGTATGCAGGTCTGATTCTCCCACAAGTGCGAGGTGGATCACACGGCGCTCATTTGAAGTCATTGGACCAAAGGTGAAGACACCACCTGTTGCACGAACGCGTTCAGCGGCATGACGAGCCATCGCACGAAGTTCTGCTTCACGCGTCGCACGAAAGTCTTCCACATCACAAACAATACGCTCGCCTTGTGGGAGCGCTCGACCATATGCTTGATTAACAAGATGCTGAAGAGCTTCTAACAATTCTCCCCCTTCGCTCAAGAGGAACGAAGCGTCCGCACCATCTATGTTCAAAAGACAGCCGTCGGTTGTTTCCCTAGCGCTTGCACGGAGGTTAAAACCCCCGCCGTTAAAAACAGCGTTGAGAAAATCTTGAGATTGAATACACGCTTCATTCATCATGAAATTTAATTGGGACAGCGCACGACAGGCGTCCCTTTTATTTTACGCCTGCGAAACACGCGCGTTCAGTTTCTTCGTCGAGCGCGTCTCAGCTTTTTTACCTGGCGGCGGCTGCTCATCATCTTTCGTCTTGGTCAACCGATTGATGAGAAACTGTTGTCCGAAGCCCACAACGTTACCGACCAACCAGTAGACGAGCAAGCCAGCGGGCGCGCTCCAAAGCATCCAGAGCATCAGAAGCGGCATACCGATAGCCATCATCTTGCGCTGAACCGGGTCGGCAGATGGCGCAGGCGTGATTAACTGCAAGACCATCATTGAACCCGCCATCAAGATGGGAAGAATGTGAATGATGGTTGGCTCAGCCGCAGAGAGATCAGGAATCCATAAAAATGATGCCTGCCGAAAATCAATCGAAATGGTAATAGCGCGGTATAAAGCAAAAAGAAACGGCATTTGAATCAAGAGAGGCAAGCAGCCGCCGAGTGGATTACCCTCCTTCATCAAACGCATCTGCTCCATCTGTAATTCTCTGAGCCTCGGATCCGTCTTCTTCATACTCTTCATCTTTTCTTGCAGCTCTTTCATGCGCGGTGCCATCTTCTGCGCCTTCTTCATGGCCTTCGATGACCGCCATTTAAGCGGAAAGAAAAGTGAATAGATAACAATCGTGAAGAGAATAATCGCGATGCCGTAGCTTCCTGTCACGTTATACAGGAACTTAATACACCAGAGAATCGGGACAGCCAGAGGACGCGACATCCAACTCAAAAACCCATAGTCAATCAGACCTTCAATATCAACTGGACGCCCGACAGCTTGTCCAATAATGCTGCTGGCATCCTGCAACATGTAATGATCCTTCGGGCCGACATATAAGCGCGTTGGAGAACCATCTGTGGGAATAGGAACGTAAGCTGTGATTAAATATCTTGCCTGTTTACCTTGTTGCCCATTGATAACCCACGGATGCTCGATCATCGTCGTGCGATATTCGAGACCTTCTGTCTTTTGTGGGGGCACGGCAACCATCGCAAAGTAGGTGTCGGCAACCCCCGCCCAATCAACCGCGCCACCGACAAGCTCTCTGTCAGAACTCCTTTGATTGATAGCCATCGCGTTATGGCGCTTGCCAACGGCGTCTCCAACGGTTGCGACACCTTCCGGCGGAACAGAATAAAAACTATATTGAGAAATTCCCTGGTCGCCAATACTCGGTCCGATTAGAAGTTTTGCCGGCTGCGGCTGATCGTTTTGTTTCAAATAAACTTTGATATCAGCTCTGTAATGATCCGCATAAAATGTAATAATCTTTCTCGCCTCAAGATTATTCTCTTTACCCACAGGACCATATTTGACCTGCAAGGAAAACTCTACGCTTCTTGAGCCGCCCGCAGGAATATCAAAGTTATCAACCTGTAACTCCGCTCTCTCCGTTTCACCTTTCAGCTCTTTGATCTCATAGTTCCTGGAATCCAGCAGAAAATCTACCAACCGGCCTTCAGCGGTCTTCTCTCCATCAACAGTCTGTAAACGAAGCGGAGCTTCTCTCGGCTCTAGATCAACCCTCTCCTGAGGAATAAGCTCAAGAGGTTTCGGATGATCCTTAGTACCCCCGACTGAATAAAGGGGAGTGTTATTATCTTTATTCTTTTTGATTATCCAGCTCGTCGCAACTGCACCGTGATTGTCGAGCAGGACATCATAGAGAGGAGTCGAAACCTTTATTTTCCGTGGTTGAATAGTTTCAGAAAGATTCTCAAGACCTGCCACTTGCGCTGGCTGTTTGTCTTGACTGCCTGCGGGCGTTTCAGATGAAGATGGCGTTGGGCCAGCCTTTTGCTCCGTCGCCGGAGAATTCGAGTTGGCATTGCTTTGCGGCGGCGGAGGCTTAACAGGGAAAAGTATGCTCCACCCAAAAAGGATTGCTGCGGAAAAGACAATGGCGAGAACGAAACGTTGTTTATCCATTAGATTGAAGTAGAAGCTAACCTTTAAAAGTATGAACGAACGAGTGACGATTCACATCGCCATGTAATTTCGCTTTTCTATTTTACAGGGTCGTAGCCGCCCGGGTGAAATGGATGACAGCGGAAAATCCTCCGCATGCCCATCCAACCTCCGCGCAAAGCACCATACCGCTCAATCGCTTCACGCGCGTACTCCGAGCAAGTAGGAATAAAACGGCAGGAAGGTGGAAGCAAAGGCGAGATTGTCGCCTTATAAAATCTCAAAAGTAAGACAAGAATAAATCTCACTGATTTAAGCCATTCGGCTCTGCTCGGTCATGACGTTCATCGCTCCTCACACGGGCGATGATTCTCTGGAACTCTTCAAGTGCCGCTGTCACCTTCACATTCAGTAGAGAGCGCTTGGCATTGAGTACCCAATCATACTTGACCGCTATGCCCTCCACGGTCGCCCCACTCTGGCGAAAGGTCTCACGAAGCAAACGCTTGGAGCGATTACGCTCCACAGCATTGCCAATCGCTTTGCGAGAGGCTGTGATACCGAATCTGTGATGATGCAAATCATTAGGATGAATGAAAGCGGTCATCAAAGAGCCTTCGTAGCGTTTGCCATGTGTATAAACCCGGCGAAATTCACCGGAAGAACGCAAATGTAGGGGCTTGGGCAAACGCAGGTACCGAATTAATAATGTGATGGTGTGAGACGCTTACGTCCCTTGGCACGACGTCTTTTCAGAACCAGACGGCCATTTTTAGTTGCCATTCGTGCACGAAAGCCGTGGGTTTTGGCGCGACGGCGGTTGTTAGGTTGAAATGTGCGCTTAGACATAGTCAGTAATTCTCCACTCAGATGAAAAGTGTAAGACTAACTGCGAGAGCGCATTCTGTCAAGAAAACGGCAAGGGACAAGCCATTTTGATTTGCCATTGAAGAACATGATCCTCCCCTGACACAGCTCTATCTTGAATCCAGGACTGTACTATTATCGTTCCCCCAATATACTGCCGAGATAAAAAACAAGCGTAAAATATTGAAGATTTGAAGAGTTAGAAAATATTTTCTTTGCCTGTGGATTTTTCTTGCTTCCAAACTCGGATTGTGCTAGTCTCCGCCCCGTTTTCGGCTCTTGTTAAGCCCGTAAACGCTTGAAAGGAAAACATTTAAAGCGTTACTTTAAGTGGTGGAGGTTTTCCACAAACCTGTGGAAAACCCTGTGGAAAACTTTCATCGGGAGAGCCGAAAATCAGACCAACAGATGCGTTTGCAACATTTTCCGTAGCCCCACTCAAAGAATAGCTTGAGCGAGGCGAGAGCAGCGCTTTTGTATTGTTTTGTGACATTTTTCGTCTTCAGCGAATTCTCCTGATAATGACGAGATAGGAAGCCAATTTTATGAGTACTGTGATTGAGAATAGACTCTGGAGTGATATTCTTCACGCTGTTGAAAAACGGCTCAATCGTCAGAGCTTTGAGACTTGGTTTCGTCCAATCAAGTTTGACGGCTGCGACAATTCGGAGCAGGTTTTGCACTTGCGCGCCCCGAATCAAGTAGTCAAAGATTGGGTCAGCTCTAACTACTCAGAAGTATTGGATGAATCGCTGGAAGAATTGAATCTTGCCGAATACCAGGTTGATTGGATGGTAGAGGACGAGCAAAACGCCGCTAACCATACAAGCACAGAAGATAATGAGGAGCAGGAGATTGATTATCGTCTCCCCGAAAGCACGCGAAGCAACGGGAAAAATAAAAATTCAAGCTTATTTTCTCTTTTGGAGGCGGCGGAATCAGATGGACTAACGCCCGGCGCTACCACATTTGTAGATATTGAGCCTATCGAACTATCTTTAAATCCTAAATATACATTTCAGACTTTTGTCGTCGGCTCGTGCAATCAGTTCGCCCATGCTGCGTCGCAGGCTATTGCCGAAGCACCGGGCAAGACCTATAACCCCCTCTATATTTATGGTGGGGTGGGGCTTGGGAAAACACACTTGATGCATGCAGCCGGCCACGAGATAAAAGCTCGTAATCGGCATCTACGGTTGTCTTACATTTCGGCTGAAAAGTTCATGAACGAATTGATTAATGCGATTCGTTATGACAAAGCGCAGACTTTTCGCGAAAAATATCGTTCGATAGACGTTTTGCTGATGGACGATATTCAATTCATGGCCGGCAAAGAGCGCACACAGGAAGAGTTCTTCCATACATTTAATGCGCTCTACGATGGTCAAAAGCAGATCGTGATTTCATCCGACTGCCCGCCGCGCGAAATTCCCACTTTGGAGGAAAGGCTGCACTCCCGCTTTGAGTGGGGTCTGATTGCGGATATGGAGCCGCCAGACCTTGAAACAAAGGTTGCGATTCTGAAGCGCAAAGCCGATCTTGATGGTGTTGCGCTCCCAGACGATGTTGCTTTCTTTATTGCCAGTAAGGTGAAGAGCAATATACGTGAGTTGGAAGGTTCGCTTGTGCGCCTGGTAGCAATTTCGTCTTTGCGCGGGCTTCCAATCTCAAAGATGCTGGCGCAGGATGCCATTCGCAATATCGCGGAGGATAATAGACCCGCCGGGATTAGTATCGAACAAATTCAGCAGGCAGTCGCCGCACACTATCGTCTTCGGGTGGATGAGTTGACTTCAAAAAATAACGCGCGGCAGATAGCTGTTCCCAGACAGGTAGCCATGTACTTATGCAAGCGTCTGACAAAACATAGCTTCCCGGAGATCGGTCGTGAGTTTGGAGGTAAGCACCACACGACGGTAATCCATTCCGTGGAGAAGATCGAAGCGCTGGTTTTGAAGGATCAAATTTTCCACAGGGTCGTCAGCGACCTTATGGATAATCTTTGCAAGTAATTACCAATGTTTGCATAGATATTTTTTCCACAGTACGGTTTTCGGGTAAGCTCTTTGTATATCTTAATTTAAGTCGGAGTTTTCCACATTTCCACAGGATAGGTAAAATGATGCCCTGTGGAAATGTGGAAAACTTTATCAGCGCCGGATTTTTCCACAGTCGTCTGGAGATTTCCACAACGATTTCCACAGGGGCTGTGGATTCTATTTCTTTTAGCATCAACATTAAAGTGACTTTTCCACATTTCCACAGTCCCTACTACTACTACTATATATAAATATAAGTATTTAATTAGTATTAGTAGTAAAAGGCTCTGCTTGTCAGGAGCGGACATACGGAATGCAGAATAAAGCTTTTATCCAACTTAGAGGAGTTAGTAAATGGAATTCAGTATTAGCAAGAACGCTCTCCAAAAAGAACTGGGGTTCGTGCAAGGTATCGTCGAGAAGAAAAATACCATCCCCGCACTCTCAAACCTTCTAATCGAATCAATCGGGGAAAGCACTATTCGCATCGTCGCCACTGACCTTGATGTGACGATACGTTGTGAGACGGAGGCCGAGAGCATTAAGGTTCCCGGCTCGATGTGTGTACAGGCGCGAAAGCTTTTCGACATCGCGCGCTTGCTTCCCGATTCGATAGTCAATTTCCACAAAGAGGAAAATGATTGGGTAACTGTTAAGTGCGAAAACTTCCGTTCAAAGATTGCGGGTCTCCCACGCGAGAGTTTTCCAGAAGTACCCAGCAGCAAATCCGCGCCCATAAAATTTCCCGCAGAGATTTTCAAATATTTTATAGACCGAACAATTTTCGCCATCACTCAGGAAGAATCCCGTTACACGCTCTCTGGTGCAAAATTCATCCTCGATGCATCAGGCGCTAAGATGGTCACAACCGACGGACATCGCCTGGCCTATATCGCACGTCGGGATTTGGGTGAAAATGCCTCTGGTGAGGCTCTGGACGCTCTAATACCCCGTAAGACGTTGGCGGAGCTAACCAAGCTGACGACCTCTTATGAGGGTGAGATAGGTTTGGGTGCAGATGAAAACCATATCTACTTTGAGGTTGGCTCGCGACTTTTGATCTCCAGAATGCTCTCCGGCCAGTTTCCGAATTACGAAATGGTGATGCCGAAAGGCAATGATAAGTCAGTCGTGTTTGGCAGCATGCAGCTTAATCAGGCGATCCGGCGGGTTGCGCTGATGGCAGATGATCGCTCGCACGCGATTCGTTTTCATCTTGTGCCCAACCAACTTCAGATCAGCTCTCAAAACGCCGAAGAGGGCGAAGCACGCGAAACGGTGGCTACCGAATACGCCGGTGATGAAACCGAGATAGGCTTCAACGCACAATATCTACAGGATTTTCTCAATGTCGTGGGAGATGACCAAGTTGCCTTTGAGTTCAAGGATGGAAATTCTCAGGCGCAACTTCGTCCGGCGGTTGACGCCGATTACGACTATAAATATGTGGTCATGCCGATGCGAATCTGAAAATTTTGTCTAACCAGTAATAGTGTGTAGTTTGAAAGCGCCTCTGTCTGCTTCTGACAGAGGCGCTTTTTAGTATCGAATATGTCTCCAATAAGCGGCGTAAAAGTTTGCTGTATGTTAAAATCCTACGCATGCTGCTCGAATCTCTTGAGGTACATAATTTTAGAAATTTGAGTGGCAAAATCATTTGGGGTGCCGGGCTTAATATAATTTACGGCGACAACGGACAGGGCAAAACAAACTGGCTCGAAGCCATCTACCTTCTCGCGACCACCAAATCATTCCGTACACAACGCCTACAGGAAACAATCAAATTCGAAGAAGATCTGGCCGTCGTGCGTGGCCGTGTCGCGCAAAGCCTTGAAGTTCATCGCGAGATGCAGGTCAGTCTTCAAGGCACTACGAAATCGATTTCGGTTAATGGCAAGCGCGAGCCTGTAACGCGCTATCTTGGGCAATTGCACGCCATTGCTTTCACAGCCGATGAACTTAACATCGTGCGCGGCGGGCCTGATGCGCGCAGGAAATTTTTAGATCGCGGAGTCATCGCACTTCATCCAAGTTATGTTCAGACTCTGGCCGACTACAATCATGTCATCAAGCAGAAAAACCGTCTTTTGCAAGATGCCTCCGAGTCCGAAAAGAGTTTAGAGCAAACGGCACAACTGGTGGCTCCCTGGAATGAGCAACTCGTTAGCTTAAGCACAGAGATTCACAGTGCTCGCACGGACTATGTGCAGCGTTTAAATGGTGTTCTTGAACGGCGTCTGTTTGAGAAGGAAGACCTTAATATCCGCTACGTTTCATCGCTTGAAGGCAAAGGCAATCTGGATGATTACGAATCGCTCATCGCCGAGCGTTTGCAGTTTCGCCTACAGGCCGAAATCGCCGCCGGATACGCCCTCATAGGGCCTCATCGGGATGATCTGGAAATACTGTTTGACGGGCGGGACATGCGCGCTTTCGGAAGCTCTGGTCAGCAGCGTAGCGCGTTGATAATACTTGACTTAGCTAACGTTTCGGTGTATTATTCATGGCACAATGAGTATCCACTTTTCCTCATCGATGATGTGGACGCAGAGCTTGATCGAAAGCGAATAAATCGCTTGCTGGAATATCTTGAGGGGCGTACTCAAACATTCATCACGACATCGAAAGAGAGTCTTGTTGAGCAGTTTATTGAGCAAGCAAATATCTATCATGTGAGCAAGGGGTTGATTATGGAAAGCGAGTCTGGAGCGCAGCTAATTCCATCAACCGTAGGCAGCCCCAAAAGCATCTAACAGGTGTGGAAGAAATGGCGCATCGGCGTCGCTTAAAATCAGATTAAAATTATGAGTAAGGTTTACAAAGAGGAGATTAACTTGGCTACAGCATCATCAACATTATCGAAGAAAAAAGGGACAGCTTACGATGCGGGTTCAATCACGGTTCTTGAAGGACGTGAAGCAGTGCGAAAGCGTCCAGCGATGTACATCGGCTCGACGGGCGACATCGGATTGCATCACTTGGTCTATGAAGTAGTAGATAATTCTATAGACGAAGCTCTCGCCGGATACTGCGATACGGTCGAGGTGGCGATACATCTGGATAATTCGATCACAGTTATTGATAACGGACGCGGGATTCCCGTTGACATCATGAAGCAGGAAAAGAAGAGCGCTGCCGAGGTCGTGATGACCAAATTGCACGCTGGCGGCAAGTTCGATTCCAATGCTTATAAAGTCTCTGGCGGACTGCACGGCGTAGGCGTTTCCTGCGTCAACTTTCTTTCCGAATGGCTTCGCCTTGAAATTTGGAGAGAAGGCAAAACCTATGAGCAGGAATACGAGCGCGGCATTTCTCTGGCAAAGCTTGAGCAGACCGGAAAGACGCGCAAACGCGGTACGAAGATTACTTTCAAACCGGACACGGAAATCTTCACAGAGACCGAGTTCAGCTTCGATAAATTGTCGGAGCGCCTTCGTGAAAAGGCTTTTCTGAATAAAGGCATCCGCATCACGATCAAGGATGAGCGCGAAGAGACAGAGCGTTCACATGAATTTTACTACCGAGGTGGGATAGCGGAGTTCGTTAAGCATCTCAACAAGAACAAGAACACGCTTCATGATAAACCTCTCTATTTCGAGCGCATCTCCGATACGCTCTCAATTGAGGTGGCTATCCAATACAACGATGGCTACGACGAAAAGGTCTATTCCTTCGCCAATAACATCAACACGGTTGACGGCGGGACGCACCTTTCCGGTTTCCGTTCGGCTTTTACGCGCACTATCAACGCCTATGCGCAATCTTCCGGGATTGCCAAAAATTTCAAGGGGTCGCTTTCCGGCGATGACGTGCGCGAAGGACTCGTTGCCGTGATTTCCGTTAAATTGCCGCAGCCCCAATTTGAAGGACAAACCAAGGGGAAACTCAATTCAGACGTTAAGGGGGCGGTGGAATCGTTCCTGAACGAGCGTCTGATGGAATTCTTCGAGCAGAATCCGACCGTGGCGAGAAAGATTGTCGGAAAGTCTGTGGACGCCGCGCGAGCACGCGAAGCGGCGCGCAAGGCAAGAGAAATCGTCCGCAAAGGAGCTATCGGCTCGACCATGCTTCCGGGCAAACTCGCGGATTGCCAGGAGCGTGACCCGGCATTATGCGAGATTTACATTGTGGAAGGAGATTCCGCAGGCGGTTCTGCCAAACAGGGGCGTGACCGTAAGAATCAGGCGATACTCCCATTAAAAGGTAAAATCTTAAACGTCGAGAAGGCCAGGTTCGACAAAATGCTCGGCCACGGGGAAATAAAAACGCTCATCACAGCCCTTGGAACCGGCATTGGCAAGGATGATTTTGATCTTGGAAGGCTTCGCTATCACAAGATTATCCTGATGACGGATGCTGACGTGGACGGCTCGCATATACGCACTTTGCTTTTGACCTTCTTTTATCGCCAGATGCCGGAACTTGTTGAAAGAGGCCATGTTTTCATCGCGCAGCCTCCATTGTTCAAAGTGAAACGGGGCAAGCGTGAGGAGTATATCAAGGACGAAAGGTCAATGGTGCGCTACATGATGCGGCAGGCCACTGGCGACTTGAAGGTGAGGTCTTCCAAATCAAGCACGGCTATGGAAGGTCGTGATCTGGCTCGCGCGCTTGAGCAGATGGTTGAGTTTAAGCGTTATAGCGAAAAAGCCGCACGCAGGCTGGGCGGTGATAGCCGCTTGCTCGGCAAGTTGCTTGAAGCTTTTGGCGGACGCAAAGGCGTGCTCCGCGAAGAAGGCTCGACTCTTCGTAGCGTCTTTCAGGATGGAGATTATATGGCCCGCGTCGAAGGCGTATTGGATAAAGCGAAATACAAAACAGACCTTTCGACCGACGAGGAGCATGGCCTGTGGGAGATTGAGACTACCGCCGATTCAGGGGTTAGTGTTTGTATTGATTGGAATCTGGCGAGTTATGTGGAGTTTCAGAAGGCTATGGAACTTTACATGGCTCTTGAAGACCGCCTGGCTTCTCCCTTTGTGGTTGGAGAAAACGGATCGAGCGAGGAGGTTCAGACCCGCGAAGAGTTGCTTGAACGTGTGCTGGCCACAGCTAAGAAGGACTTGGTAATCCAACGTTACAAGGGGCTGGGTGAAATGAACCCGGAGCAGCTCTGGGAGACCACTATGAACCCGGAGAAGCGTACTCTTTTAGAGGTGAGAGTAGATGACGCGGTAGAAACGGATCAGATTTTCACGGTGCTAATGGGCGATGCGGTTGAGCCGCGCCGGAAATTTATAGAAGATAACGCGCTCGACGTTAAGAATTTGGACGTCTAGTTCTCAACAAATAATCAAGCGTAGCGTGGCTTTGGGCGAAACTGTTTGACACGCTACGCTCCCTTGTATAAACTGAAATTCCTTTTCCTCCTGTAGGTTTTGCCGCTGCATACATCTCGCGTGTGCAGCGGAAATTTTTTGCTCCAAAGTTCTCCAAAATTCAAGCAGCATTTACCTGATCAAACGCCTCAATATGGTGGCCGCCTGTTGACTGCAAGAGCTTGATGAGCCGTGCTACATCATCTTCTGGAACCTGGGCTACAAGTAAAGAGTCACCCCTTCGCAAATGATTCCGGTAGACGCGCGCCTGAATGCTCGGCACAACACGCTTCAGCGAATCGAGCGGGGTTTCTTCAGCTTCTGCCGGACTAATCAAGGAAAAGAAACATGAGTCAAACCCGCTCGCAATTGCAGAGGCAAGAAGACTGGTGGCCGCCTTCTGGCTATCAAAAGCCGAAACGATAGTTTTAGACATAGCTTTGCTCCCCTCCCTTATTTATGCTCAAAGTGAGCGGCGCTTAACTCCCTGCTTTGTCGTCCGGCGTTCGGGTGGCTGTATATTCGTCGAGATCGAGACGTTCTGATTCGGCGACACCATGCTGGTTGTAATAGCCGCCGGGCGCAAATTGTCCTGACTCGCCAATATCGAGCGAGCGCTGGTCGTTAGCAGGATTGACTGTTTCGGTCGCATTCGGCGTCTCGTCCGGTTTCAAATCCGGGTCAGCGTTGCTCTCTTCCAAAGAGGTTTTTCTGGGATTGTCGTTTGCCATTACTCTGCTCCTTGTTCTGACAGTTAGTTGTTGGATTGCGCCGATTCGCGAAAGCGCTCGACGCGGAAACGAGAAAACTTGAGGGATGTGCCGGGCTTGATGCCTGCTTTGCGCGCTGCTATCTCAACCTGCTGGCTCGCCGTCTCGACGCCTTGCAGGTCAGGTAAGAGCAAGCCGCGCCGATTGCCGCTTTCGTCCTCAACTATCACTCCGTAAATTTTCGGATCAAGCTCCTCGAATTGCGCAGGCTCAGGGTTTGAAAGCACGTCAACCGAGTAACGTAAGTGTGACAACTCTTCGGGCGCAACGGGCGGAAAGCGCGGGTCGCGCGTCGCCGAACTGACGGCGTTGGCGATCAACTCTTCGGCGAGGCTGTCTTTCACAGGCTCGATAGTACCGATACAGCCACGCAAATCTCCTTCAAGGGTCTTGATGGAAACGAAACAGGCAGCACGCTCTTTCAGCATCGGGTCTGGCAAAGAAGGCTTTTCAATCACGCGGCCTTCACGAACAAAAGTCTCAATCGCGCGTCGCGCCAGCGCGAGAAGTTCCTGAGCGCCTGGCGGCTCTGTTTGATTTTCGACAGCAGTTTCATCTTGGTCGGATGCTTTATTTTTGGCTGCCAGAGGCTCGCGCACAATCTGCGCGACCATATATCCGACGCCGAAAGGAGCTTCGTAGTGCAGGACTTCATAATCCTGCGCTGCATTCTCAGTCACGCCCAGAGCGATGAGCACCGAGCGATAGCCGCATTCACCTGCCATCTTTCTCAAATCCTGATCGATGTTGATGATTCGCTCAGGCTGAGCGTCGCGTATAGCCGCGACCACTTCCTCGTCGAAAAGATACGCTTGCGGGTAATAACCGGCAGGCGCATCAGGCTTCAATCTGTGGCTCAAATCACCGCTGGCGACAAACGCGACCGCGCGGCCAGCTTCTTCAGCCGCGCGCTTGATGCATGAGCCAAAGCGCAGGTGATCTTCATTGGATAAGAAACTGTAGCCGAGCGCGACGACGCGCCCGCGCCAGCCGTTGCGCTGTAAAAAATAGAGCGGGACGGCTGTTCCATGATCCAGGTCGTGGTCACGAATTCCAATCACCTCATAATCCTGCTCGGATGCTACACGCGAAATCGCGTTGAGCAACTCTTCGTCAAGCGGCGCTTCAACTCTTGTTTCAGGCGCGCGAAAGTTCGCAAAGTCGCCGTAAAGCTGTGCGTCCTGGTAAGCGACGAAAGCGCGTGCCTCCAGAGGCGCATGAGGCGAGACAAGCACGACCGTCTCCGCGCCGCTCTCGATTAGGCGTTCAGTAAATTCGCGCATCGCCTCGATAGAGCCGCGCACTTCCGCAATCGCCTCACGACCGACTTCCGGGACCATGATCGGCGGGTGCGGCACAATGCCTGCGAAAACTAGAGAGCCTGTGTTCATCTCTCATTAAGCTGTCGACCGGCGCGAGGGCTTTAAGCGCCGGAAACAGATAAACGAATGCCTCAAGCCCGCAGAGAGGGAAGTCGGGCAGCGACGCTTCTAAAGCTATCTTGGAGGGAACTGGGGCAAATTCTATCACACCATCGGGTCGAAGCCGCAAGCGCGGAATTGCGCTGCTGCAAGAAAGCCATTTATGATGTGAGAGACGCCGAAAGTAACCTCGATTGTCATGATGTAAGGAAGGGGCGCGTGGAATCTGGAATGCCAAGCGAGAGATTCGATGTGTTGGTCGTCGGGGCGGGGCCAGCCGGATCGTTTGCGGCTGAAAAGCTCGCGCGTGGAAGCGTGCGCGTGGCGCTTTTCGACGGGCGGCCTGAAGGTTTTCCGAAAGCTTGCGGCGGCGGTGTCACCTCGAAGGCGCTCAAAGCGTGGCCGCATCTGCTCGATGCCGTCGGGCGGACAATCTCCGAGCTGGACATGTACTCGCCTGCCGGAAAAAAGCTTCATCTGAAGCTCGAAGAGCCTTTCGCCATCTACTCGCGCACAGCCTTTGATTCTTACCTGCGGAGTCGCGCCGCAGAAGCCGGAGCGCACATTTTTACAGAACGCGTTTCGTTTCGTCAGCGTGCTAAAACGGAAGACGACTGGGTGCTGCGCGGCGCAGACGGAGCGGAGTGGAGTGCGCCCATGCTCGTCGCGGCGGACGGAGCAAACAGCCGCATCGCGAAAGAGTTGGCAGGGGGGCTTCCGCCTTCAGAGATGGAAGTCGCTTTCGGCTATCGCGCTCCGTTGCCGAAAGGAGACGTTGCGCCGACCGTCGTCGCTTTCCTTCCCGGCTATGCCGGTTACGCCTGGGCGTTCCCGCGCGTGGATCACGTCTCGTTCGGCATCGCCACGTCGCAGGAGGCTTTCGATCATCAGGCGCTCGACCAACTGCTCTGGAAGTTCATGGTCGGTTACTACCGCCAGCGAGCCGATAATAGCGCTCATCTCTGGCGCGCTCGCTCATGTGATGAAAAAAGCGATGCGCTGATTCTGAAAGAGCTTGAGGAGACCTCCGAGCGTTACGCTGCACGCATTCCGGGGCTGGCCGCCAAGACCTGGGACACGCGGCGCGCGGCAGGGATGGGGTGGGCGCTGCTGGGCGACGCTGCGGGCTTCGCCGATCCGGTCACGGGCGAGGGAATTTACTACGCGCTGCGTTCGGCAGAGCTTTTCGCTGAAAGCTACAGGGAAGGCAATCCGCTTGATTATGAAAATAGGTGGCGCGAAGATTTCGGTCGGGAATTGAGACGGGCGGCGGAAATGCGTCGTCTCTTCTATGGAAATTTCTGGGGTGCGCCGTTTACGGAGAGGATGATCGAACTCGGGCGGGCGCATCGCGGCATCAAACGAGTGCTCCGTGAATTGGTTGCGGGCGATCAGGGCTACGTCAATCTCAAGCGCAAGCTTGCGCGCAACGCCATCTGGCCATTATAGGACAGGCAATTACTTGCTCGCGTGGATGCGTTCCGCCGCCAGAGCTACGCCCATGCCGACGACGAGTGCGCCGATAAATTGAAAGATGCCGGTGACGCCCAAGGCTTTGAGTCCGAGCGTGCCGATAATCAGTCCGGCGATCAGGCCGATGTAGTAAGGCGCGTCTTTTGGATTCATCATAACTAACTACTCTCTTCCAACTGAGTCCGGTTACTTCAGGTTGAACAGCATCTGTTCCCGAACCGGCTCAAGCAGTATTACTTTAACCAATCCGTCGGCAAGAAGAAAGGCGAGGCCAACGGCGAAACGAGACCAGCGCAACCGCCCTGCCGTAGACACTCCGGTCATTCGCCTCAGCGAGAGCGAGATGATTTCAAAGGCGATGAAGAGATAGCCAAGCCCGCGCAGCCATGACCAGACATGCCACCCCAACGCCAGAGACAGCGCGTGGTTGCTGCTCTGAGCCATGAGTTGAGCGTTGTAAAAGTTCATCAAGTCCACCTCAAAGAATCCCTCGTAGAAGAGAATGCCTCCCAATGAAGTGTAGCTGAAGAGAAAGGCCGCGCCGAGCAACATCAAATGGGCAGGAACCCAGGCGGACAATTTATATTCGGGGTCTGTCCCGGTCTGTATCCAGTGAATCTGCTTTTGCCAGTAACTTTCCGCGCCGGGCAAGATGGCCGCAACATGCTGCGGGTCGGCGTAGGCTAGCGCGATCACCACCGCACAGTGCGCCATGTATGTAAGCGCCATGATAGCGATGCCTTTGACCCAATCTTCCGCGCGCGCGCAGGGCAGGCAGAGCACCATCAGGAGCAATGCAGAAACAATCTGGTGTCCGGGAGCGCCTGTCACGTAAGAGATCAGGAAAGGAAACGTGCCGACGACAATTGAGGCCGGTATCCAGCGCCAGCCTTCACAAAACGGTTGGGCGAGCCCGGCAAAATTGTGCGTGGCGCGACGCGCCGAGACAGGCAGCCTAAGCGGCCATATCCAGTATGGCGCAAGAGCCTTGACCGCCGGACTTGGGTTTCCGACGCCTGGTGCATTCAAGACTTCCAAAGCGGTTCGCCTACCTCCGGGGAATGGGAATAATGAGCCACCCGGTCGTGCTGTAGAGAATCAGATTGCCGACGCCGAAGATGAGAATGAAGATGACCCATCCCCAGACGCCGCTGTTGGAATCTGTGCTGGCCTGCGTCTGTGGATTCTGCCATTGCTGGTTGTATTGCGCTGGCGGCTGTCCCTGTTGGTAGCCCGGAGGCGGCTGCTGATAGCCCGGTGGTGGTTGCTGATAACCCTGCGGCGGTTGTTGATAACCGGGAGGCGGTGGCTGGTAGCCGGGAGGTAAATATACCTGTCCGGGAACAGGCGGCTGTCGTTGCTGGTACGGCTGCTGGGAAGGTGGTTGACCGGAAGATGGATTCTGGTCTTGAGGGTCGGGCGGCCACTCTTGTTGATCGTTAGGGTTGTCGCTCATAATCGTTCTCCTGTAGGCGTTGTCTCCAATTCTGGTTGAGGGCGACGAGGGGTTTTTCTCCCTCCGATTAATTTCGCTCAAGGCGTTCGAGCGTTTCCGTAATCTTTGCGGTCATCTCAATAGTCCTTCGCTTGATTGACCACTGGCGAGCCTTTCGCAGGATGGGAATGGCATCACGCGATCCAGCCAACTCCAGGAATTTCAAGGCGCGCATTTTCTGTTCTACACTTCCGCTGACAATCGTGCGCTCGGCGCGCGCGAGATACAACCGGGAATCGACGGCCACCAGCAGAGACGGCGTGTGCACGGGTGGCGGCGAGGGGCGCGTCATCCAGTCATCATACAAGATAAGCCGCTCTGCCTGAGAGAGTTTATTGAAAGCTTCCCCGTCAAGTTTGCCTTCGGCTGCCGCGTCCGCCAGCGGCTTCAGGTTAGCTGGAAGCTGAGCGTACTTCTCCTCAATAAACTTCTCAAAGAACCCGCGTTGCAGCGCAACGAAAACAGCCAGCACGACGCTCCCGGCGAACATCATGCCGAGTAATAATAGCTGACCTTTCAGCGTCCGCAACTCCTGTTTATTCATACGACGCGACCGCCGCGAACCTTTGCTGGATAACGCGCTGCGAGATGATTCGCAGCACGAAGACCAGCGCGGCCAATGCTGCGAAATAGATTGCGAAGCCGGGGAGCGACCGAGCGGCGAAGTAATGCACGACACCGAGCGTCATCGCCGTCGTGTTCACTATTCCGGCAAAGAGAGCGATGCTGCCCGTGATTGAGCCGCGCGCCGCCGGAGAGCTGAAAGGAAACTTGCGAAGAACGCCCATCTGCGTTGCGTGCCCCGCCCCGACGACGACGAGCCAGCCCGTTGCAACGTGAGCCAAAGCGTGCCAGAAGTCGCGCCACACCAGCGAGAAGATAATCAGCAACGTGATGAGCAGCGGGAAAAGAATTCGGTACGTCACGGCTTTTCGCATCCCTTCGGCGAAGGCGACCCTGTCAGCGATTGGCGCAGACCAGAGCAGCCACGAAGCGGCGTGGTCGCGGCTAAAATTCAGATTATGAATGATCGTCGGCAGCGGGTAGGCCAGCAGATACAGACAGGCAATTGGCAAAACGCTGGTGGCAGGATTGCGGCTCACGAACGGATCGTCAAGTTGACCCGTAAACAATCCAAGCAGCACGAGCGCGATAATCACGCCGAGCGAAGGCCAGCTCCGCATTCTTAAATCGTGATCGCGCCTGAGCATTGTCGAGCACAGCCAGAAGGCGGCACTTTCGGCGCGCGAGCGGGAAAGCAATTTTGTGATTGCCCCGCCAAGTCTTCCCGGCACTTTGAGCGCAGGCATCGTCGCACGCTGCCATGCCGTCCCTGCGGGCTGCATGCGCGCGTAAGCCGCTGAGATGCGCTGCATCACCAGCGTCCACAGAGCAATGTTGATGAGAACACCCGTGCCGAGTATCCACCACTTCACACCATCGCTTGCCGGAGCGGTACTGTCAACGAAGGAGGCCAGCCACGCGGGCGGCAGATACATAATCCAATCCGGCAGATTGTAAGCTGCCATCTCAAATCTATCCTGGCTGTCGCGAAAGATTGCCTGTCCGCCGTAGAAAGCGATCATAATCAGGATGGTCTGCGTCCACGCGAGGACTTCCCTGACGCCGTCGCCGGGTCGCCCACTCATCAAAGTCGTGTAGAGCAGAAGGATAAAACCCACCACCGCGAGATTGCCCAGAAACGCGGCGGCAGTATATGCGGGCAGGTACATCCATCCCGTGTCGCGCAAGCCCAAGCCCATGATGGCCGGAAAGAGATTGAGCGCGACCGTCATCAAGAGCACGTAGCCCAGCAGGTTCGTCATCCGCGCCGCCGAATATGTTCTGAGCGGGATAGGCTGATGGCCGATGACGTTCAAGTCTTCAGCATCGAGCACGACCTCGTTAAATTCGACGATGAGAGACGTGCCGATGACCAGCATCGAAACGCCCAGATTGACCAGCGCAAAGAAGAAGGCATCCACGCGCGCGAACAGAACCGCGCAGGCAATCACGCTCAGCAGCAAGTATTGCCCGACCACCCAGAAGAGCGGCGTAATCAAATCCTTCGGCTTGCTGGCGGTGGCGCGGCCAAACTGCTGGCTGCGAAAATCCATCAGGACGTATGCACGAAGAAGCGCGCGAAACGGGCGGACACGAATGCCCAGAACGCGCAGGACGCGATTCGTGAATGTCTTGGCTGGCGCATGAACGCTTTCGGCCATTCGACCTATCCAATATCAGCAAGGCAAAGGATTTAATAGTAGTGGGTCAGTTGAGAGTTCAACAGCTCAGAGTTCAAGCTTTAGCTTGCGCGTGCGGCCAGGCGCAACCTAAAGGTTGAACTCTCAACTGCTTCTTCAAATTGACCCACTACCGATTTAATCCACGAATCCACACGAAACCCCACGAAGCACAACCATTGTTAGTGTTGTTTCGTGTGAGTTCGTGGATCGTCCATCTTCATCTGTTTTCTGCTCAAGCCAAACTGACGCTATTAACTCTTCTTCTCCCCTTCTCGCTCCGTGCTGAGAGAGCCCAGAAAAGCTCCGACCAACTCTTTGTTATCTTCCGTCGCGGTCAGAGAACGAAAGAGAGTTTCCAGCGTGCCTCGCTTCGAGGATGAAAGGAGTTCCGCCGTCATTCCGTCGGCGACGATTTCGCCCCGGTCGAGGATAATCACGCGCTCGCAGAGACGTTCGACCACGTCCAGGATGTGCGAGCAGTAGAGGACGGTTTTCCCACGGTCAGCCAAGCCCCTCACGATGTCTTTAATCAGCAAAGCGGCATTGGCGTCCAGACCCGACAGAGGCTCGTCAAACAGCACGACTTCAGGATCGTGCAGGAGCGCTGCGGAGATGACGACCTTCTGCCGCATGCCCTTACTCAAGGTATCCAGGCGACGGTCTGCCGCATCCTTGAGCTGAAACAATTCAAGCATCCGGGCGGAGCGCTCGGCCACCTCTTCCGTCTCCATGTCATGCAGCGCGCCGACCAGAGCCAGATACTCGTTGGCGCTCAAAGTTGAATAGACCGTGCCCGTCTCCGGCACATAACCGATGCGCTTTTTGACTTCCAGCGACTCATGCAGGCAATCGAACCCGGCAACGCTCGCCTCGCCTGCATCAGGCCGCAGCGTGCCGGTCAGAATCTTGACGGTCGTTGACTTGCCCGCTCCGTTCGGGCCGAGATAGCCGCAGACCTGCCCGGCGGGCACGGTGAAGCTGATGGAGCCGAGCGCCTGCGTTTCGCCATAAGTCTTGATTAGTTGCTGGACTTTAATCATCAGTGAGAGTTTCGCGTAGACGTCCACGCGCATAACACGAAGAGACACGAAGAAAGAAGAATCAAGCTACTTCGCGTTGTTTGGTGTGCATTAGTGGTTCGTTTTCCTCTTTAGCTTTACTCATCAGCTTCGAGGCCCAGCAGCATTTCTTTAGCCTTTTCCAGCGCGCTCGCATTCTCCAACACGAGCTTGAGCGTGGCAAGGATTTCCGCGCGCGGGTGAGAGCGCGATTCGGAAAGCATCTTGACGAGCCGGGGCATCTCGCGTAATCCCTGCACGACGTAGAGCGCGATCTTTTCCGCATCCAATCGTTCGCGCCCCTCGCTGACCAGAACTTCCACCAGCCTGCGGCGCATGTCCTCGAACATGTCAAATTCCAGACTATTATCATCCGTCATTGCTTTAACTCCCGATAAGTAGGTGACAAGTGACAGGTGACAGGAGAAGATGAGTTTTCAGTTTTCAGTTTTCAGAAGAAGCAACTTGTTTTTGCTTAAAACTGAAAACTGAAAACTGTTCTTGTCACCTGTCACTTGTCACCCGTCACGGCTTTTGTGTGTACGGTGCGAGGCGGCGCTTGAGTTCTTCCGGGAGGGGAACGGTCTCGAAGGTATCGCGGCGAACGGCGACGAGGACGAAGTGCGCTTCAGCAACGATGTCCGGCTCACCCTTGCGCCTGACTTCAAAATTCAGCCGGAGAGATTTCGTTCCCGTGCGCCCGACGTAAACGGAAACTTCCAGCAAATCGTCCAACTGCGCGGCGCGGCGAAAATCGCATTCAAGATGGGCGCGCGGCAGCCACACGTCTAACTCGTCAAACATCACGCTGTAGGGCAAACCGACGGCGCGGAAGAGTTCGGTTTCCGCAAACTCGAAGAAGCGTATGTAAGCGCCGTAGAAAATGATGCGCGCCGCATCAACATCACCCCAGCGCACGCGCTCCTCGATAATATATTTCAGCGGCTCGCTGATAGATTGACTCCCTTTTTGATTGAAGAATCTGCCGGCTAGTCGAACCAGACTGTATCAGACAGCCATTTGCCATCTGTTTGAACCAGCGTGGTGAGACTCCGCCCGTTTTTCATCTTCACCTTGGCGGTCTTCTTTCCTTCATACTCGCCCGATTCCATCGAGGCGAAGAGATCATCCATGGTCATCTGCCCAATGTTGGCTCTGGCTTTATCAACGCGCTCTTTCGTTATCCGGTCACGAAGGCGTTCTGTAAAACAGTTCCTGAGTTTGTCGGCGTCTCCGGCTTTCAGTAACTCAAACTGGTAGGCGATAGAGCCTCGCGGATCGCTGAGCGATGAATCAGAGCCTGTGGGGGCAGCCGGGGACGAGTCTGCGGTTTTGCCGGTCGCATTGCCGGTATTGCCATCCTTCGCGCCGCAAGCGGCCAACATGAGACAGGCCGCCAGGAGCACGAACAAAGATCGCTTTCGATTCATAATTCTCCTTCACCAATCTTGGGTTTGGGGTTAAAACTACAGTTAACTGGAAAGCTGCGCGTGCGAGAGGCACAAACTTTATCAATATCCAGCTATGGTTGCAATTCATCCAGAAAACTTTTGAGCGCGAGGTTGAATTCAGCGGGACGTTCGAGATTAGAGAGATGCGATGCCCCTTCGATAACTTCCAGACGAGAGCCGCGTATCTCACGGCGCATCAGTTCAGCATCGGCGGGCGGCGTCAATTGATCTTCGCTCCCGACGAGAATCAGCGTCGGAGCGAGTATCTCTTCCAGAAAGTCTGTCTGGTCGTGTCGCAGCGCCATCCCGCGCAGAGCATTGGCTGCGCCCTGCGGCTCTGTCTTCATTATCATCTCGCGCACACGCGCGACCGTTTCAGGTTTTTCGGAGAGGGTGGCGGGCGTCAGCACCTTCTTCAGAAAATCGTCCGCGATTGCTTGCATGCCTTCCTTGAGAATCTTCTCGGCCTGCTCTTCACGATTGCGACGAGCCTCGCTTGTGTCCGCCTGCGAGCGCGTATCTGCCAGGATGAGGGCGCGCACGCGAAGTGGAAAGCGACGATAAAAGGCTAGTGCAACGTAGCCTCCCATTGACAGGCCGCCCAAAGCGACGCGTTCAATCTCCAACTCGTCTAAAAGCGCGGCCACATCCCGCGCCATTTCCTCCATCGTTGCAGGTTCGTTAGAGGCGAGCGTTTCTCCATGCCCGCGCAGGTCGGGCGTGATGACGCGATAGTTTGCGCTGAGCGCGCCCTCTTGCTCGCGCCACATCGAGCGATTGAAAGGATAGCCATGCAGCAGGACGACTGCTGAGCCGCTGCCCTCGTCGTCATAAGCCATCTCGATCTCGCGCACACGCGCCGTTCGTCTCAAAACCCTGAGCCTCTCATTTCACGCGGCTCGTCCGTCTTTTCAGGAAATCCATCAGGACGAACTGAGAAAGATTGTTCGGATTGGCAAAGTAAGCTTTGCCATTGGTCATCGCCGTCATCTCTTTGACGAAATCTACAAGGTAATAGTCGCTCGCCAGCATGAAAGTGTTAATCATAATTCCGGCCTTGCGGCAGGCCTGAACCTCTTTGAAAGTCTCGCCCATCACGAGCGGATCCATCCCGCCGGGATTCTTGTAGAGACGCCTCCCGGAAGAATCGCCACGCTCTATGCCAAAACTTCTGCGCCCGGCGGAAGCAAGGCTGGCGTTGTCTAAAAAGCACGCGGTCGGTTTCCCGTCCGTGACCATCACGATCTGCTTCATCTCCTTGCGCTGCGCTTGCAGCAGGCGGCGCGAGAGGCGCAAACCCTCCGCCGTGTTCGTGTGATACGGGCCGACCTGTGTAGTGGCCAGCCTGGCTATCGGCAATTCTTCCGCCGAGTCGTGAAAGAGCACGATTTTGAGCGAGTCGCCCGGATAGTGCGTGCGAATCAGGTGCGCGAGCGCCAGCGCCACTTTCTTGGCGGGCGTGAAACGATCCTCGCCATAGAGAATCATCGAGTGCGAGCAATCGAGCATGACAACGGTCGCGCAGGAAGATTGATAATCGCACTGGTGAACGTGCAGGTCTGTGTATTCGAGATTGAGTGGAACTTTCAAGCCCTCGCGCTGAATTGCCGACAGCAGCGTCGTGTTGACATCCAGATTGACGGTGTCGCCAAACTCGTAAAGCTTGCTCGCCGCCGCGGCCTCCACGCCGGTCGAGAGATGCGGCGTGTCATGTCGCCCGATAGAACTCTTGCCGAGACTTCCCAGAAGATTTCGCAGAGTTTTGTAGCCGAGAAAATCCAGCCCCTTCTCGGTCACTTCAAAGTGAACGTCGCGTGGCAAAGGTTCTGAAACTCCACCCTGCCCCATGCCTCTTTGCTGCCTTGACGTTTGCGGCTGCTGCTCTCTGAGCTTCAGGTAGCCTTCTTCCACCAGCCGCTCAATCAACTGGTTGAGCATCTCTTCCAAAAGCGATCCCTTGAACTCACCCTCGTTGTCCGCAAGCATCTCCTGAATCTGTCGCTCGTCAATCAAGCCCTGATCCATCAGCGCCTCAAGCAGCGCGCGGCGCAAGGCATCGAGCGACGTATCCTGCGCTCGTCGCTGCCGCGTCCAGTAGTAATCCTCATCGTAGCCCGACTGCAACACAGAGTCGGAGAGGGCATCCATCAGATCGCCGAGATTGATAGCGGAAACGTCGAGACCTTTGAATTTAGAATAGCGTGTGAACTTCATAATTCAGTTATGACAATCAATCCAGGCACGTCCTTAAAATCGTTAGGATTGTGTGTGACTAATGGAACATCATAAGATAATGCGGTGGCGGCAATCCATGTATCGGCACAAGAAATAGGCCGTCCCTTTCTACGCGCATTATCCTGCACTTCAGCCCAACGCAAACAAATAGCTTCATCCACTCCCGCGAAGAAAAAAGGCTTTAAGTAAACATAGAGAGCGGCACGGCGACGCCAGCCCCAGTTATGACTCAAAGCCCAACGTTCAAGTTCGGCGCGCGTCTGTGCAGCGATTACCTGTAATCTTCCGTCAAGATGTGGCTCGTAAAGAGCCGCCCGCGTATCGCCTTTGAAAATGAACGAGATTACATCAGTATCAACTACAACAATGTCGCTCTCTTTTGCCGTACTCACTCAGGAATGCTCCGGTGTTTATCTTCCTGGCGTGTAGCCCGCAACCATGATAAAAATTCATCAGTACTTTCTTCTTCCGGCCAAAAGTCTCCCTGCAAGTCTTTGATGCTGCGTATTGGCTCGACACCTTGCTGCTTTGCAAGTTCCCATACGCGTGCGTGCGCTTGTTTTCTAGACTCTTCTTCGGCTGCTTGAGCCTCTCTTTCTATTCTCTCAAAGAGCGCTCTATATTCTTCCAACGACCATGAGAAGTCGGCTGGGTGAGTACGCACGCTTTCGATTTTGGTCTCAGCAAAATTGCTCA
Organism: Acidobacteriota bacterium; assembly: GCA_032160705.1. Taxonomy (GTDB): domain Bacteria; phylum Acidobacteriota; class Blastocatellia; order Pyrinomonadales; family Pyrinomonadaceae; genus QHXM01. The sequence goes on from JAVHVE010000014.1 coordinate 73,600, forward strand.
TAATTCCCCTACCTTCTTCGTAATCAAATATGCACGGTCAATCCATCTTCGGCAGCTTCGATAATATTTCTTTTCAGTTTGGCATTGACCTCATTATCTTCGACAGTCAGCTTCTCGGCATTGGCTTTTATTTTTTCAAGAGACTGTTTAGCGTGTGTCAACCATCTGGCATCTCTCTTGTAAGCTTGAAGAAATAGGCTTCCCCATTGTGTGCCTTCTTCTTTGCTTGGTAGATAAAACGGAATGAGCCGCTTATTAATCTTCTGGAGAAGAGAAAAATCTTTCGAGGCTAATGCTTTCTTTGCTACTTCGTGCCAATCTTCCAGCATATCCCGATATACTGCTGCTTCAGACTGAATTTCGGCTCTCACCTGCTCGGCTTTCTGCAAGCGTTCCAGTAATTCTTTGCGCTCTTCTTCCCAGCTAGACTCGCTCACGGGCTATCACCTCACTTATTCTCTGTAACTTGAAACGATGATTTATCAGCATAGGATTCGCCAATCTGAAATTCAACTATAACGACCCGTCTCCGTCAGATCATCATAAATCATTCCGCGCCGGTCTTTCTTGGCTTTCGTTGCCGCCGTGTAGCCGCCCTCGTCGTTGCGGCTGATTTTGTTTTGCGCATAGAGACCTTCGAGGACGAATTCGCAGGCGCTGATGGTTTGCGCTTCATCGGAACGTTTGAAGTCGAAGGGGACGAGCGCGGTCTCGATTAGTTCGGGCACGACTTCCAAAAGATGCATACATTCCGTCGCCGAAACTGTGTCCGCGAGCCGCAGATTGTTGCCCGCGTCGAACCAGCGAACGGCGTCCGTGAAATCTATGCCGACGAAGTAGCCTTCAAAAATTTCTCCGGCGGCGCGTTTGACTAAATCTTTGGCGATCTTGTTCGCGCCAATCTGCTCGCCTTCGTATTCGAGTTCCATTTTGCCGGTCATCGAAGGAATGGCGGCGTAGATGTCCGAGATGCGCGGCACGATCTCGTCTTCTTCCGTCAGGAGCGCGCGGCGCTCGGCGTTTGAGATGACGGATTCCATGACGCTGATGGGCAGGCGCTGCGAGACGCCGGAGCGCTTGTCTATGCGCTGGTCATCGCGCGCCTCGAAAGCTATCTGCTCGATAATGTCGCGGATAAAATCCGGGATGTGCAAGTTAAAGCCGTCGAGTCCTGCACGCTGAGTCCATGCTTCCTGTTTGGTGATCTCCACGCCGAGCTGCAAATCCGTCGGGTAGTGCGTCGAAACTTCTGCGCCGATGCGATCTTTCAAAGGCGTGATAATCTTGCCGCGCGCCGTGTAGTCTTCCGGGTTGGCCGAGAAGACGAGCATCACGTCGAGCGGCAGGCGCACAGGATAACCTTTAATCTGCACGTCGCCTTCCTGCATGATGTTGAACAGCCCGACCTGGATTTTGCCCGCGAGGTCTGGCAGCTCGTTGATGGCGAAGATGCCGCGATTGGCGCGCGGCAGCAACCCGTAGTGAATCGTCAATTCATCCGAGAGAAGATGCCCGCCTTTGGCCGCCTTGATCGGGTCAACGTCGCCGATGATGTCTGCGATGGTCACGTCGGGCGTGGCGAGTTTTTCGACGAAGCGCGCGTCACGGTCAACCCACATGATGGGCGTCGCATCGCCGTGAAGCTCGATTGTTTGCCTGCCGTAGGCACTGATCGGATGAAAGGGATCATCGTTGACTTCAGAACCAGCGATGGCGGGAATGCTTTCATCGAGCAGGTCTGTCAGTTGGCGGATGATGCGACTCTTGGCCTGACCGCGCAGGCCAAGCAGAATCAGATTGTGGCGGGCGAGGATTGCATTAACAATCTGCGGCACGACCGTTTCGTCGTAGCCGACAATTCCCGGAAAAAGTTTTTCGCCCGCGCGAAGCTTTCGCACGAGATTCGCCCGCATCTCGTCCTTGACGGAAACGCGCGTGTAATTACTCTCTTTGAGTTCACCTAGATTCTTTGGTAGTGCCATTCTGTGAATACCCATCCTTGTTGGCTTGCGGTTGAGATTTAATAATAGACGCGAGGGCTTCGGCCAGCGTGCGTCGCGTCTTCATTCCTGTCAAATCAACGCCGAGTTTGACCAGCGTGTGCGCGGCCTGCGCGGTCACGCCGGTGACGATTGCTTCAGCGCCGATCAATTTGAGCGCCGAAACGAGATTGCTGAGATTGCTGACCGCGTGCGAATCAACGATGCGTGCGCCCGTAATATCTATGATGCACGAGTGGGCATTGGTGCGCATCACTTCATTCATTGCCGCTTCGGTCGCGCGCTGCATGCGCTCGGTGTCGAGTGACCCGACAATCGGCAGGATGAGCACGCCGTGCCAGACGGGAACGACGGGCGTGGAGACTTCTTCAATCATCTGCCGTCGTTCCTCGTTGAGGCGCGCGAGCGCTGCGGTTTGTTCACGAAGCGCCTGCTCGGCGTGCTTGCGCTTGATGCCGAGAGCGATGCTGTTGCCCACAGACTCCATCGCTTCCAACGCCACTGGCGTGAGGGTGTGGCGGGCAAACATCGCCATCACGCCCACCAGATGGTCGTCAACGATTAAGGGATAGCCTGCGAAAGCGACCATCCCTTCGCTTTTCGCCCACGCCTGATCTCCGACGCGCTCATCGCCGACGACCTCGTTCGTCAGATGGGGTTGGCGTTCTTCGGCAATCAATCCAATCTTGAAACGTCCGACGGGCACGCGCGAGTGCGCTCCGTCCAGATGCGTGTACATGCCCGCGCTGGCTTGCAGCTCCAGCACTTCCTCTGCGGTGTTGAGCGTCCAGACGCGCGCGAACGCGGCGTCCAGATGTTTGACAAGTGTTTCAGCGCAGCGTTGCAGCATGTCGCGCAGGTTGTCACCCTGAATCAGGGCAGCGCCGATGTCCGCGCCGAGAGCCGCCAGGCGCGCACGCTCAGCCTGCGCATCCTCCGCCAGCTTGCGATCATTTTCATTATTGCTCAAAGTTTCACCTGATTGACTGAAATTACGGGATGGCTTCAACAACTTATGCCCTTGAAGTTGAAAGCAACCTGATTTTAGCTCGCTGACGGATTCGTGTCGTTAGCAATATAGCAATCCTCATCGCCAAGAGCTACGAGGTTGTCAGCCATTAGCTTTTCCAGATGCGCCAGCACGGCGCGCTCGGCCATCGCATGCGCCTTCGGATGAACGTCCGTGTAGACGCGCGCGACAATCTCTGCGGGTGTCGTCGCGCCCTCGCGAACTGCCGCCAGGATATTCGCTTCACGTTCGAGGCGATGCGCTATGTACTCTTCTATTTTAGCGCGCGGATTGCCAATTGCAGGCCCGTGCGCGCCGAAGAGAACCGTCAGGTGGGGGAGAGAGCGCAAGCGTTCAAGCGAGCGCAGATAGTCTCGCATGTTGCCTTCCGGCGGATCAATCAGCACCGAGCCTAAGCCCACTATGTTGTCGCCCGTAATCAGCGCCCCTGTTTGTTCTTCGTAGAAACAGAGATGTCCGCGCGCATGTCCCGGCGTGTGAAGGGCTTGCAAACGTAAGTGAGGATTGCCTGCAAGCTCGATCATCTCTCCGTCTTCAATCAAACGATTGACGCGAATAGAACCGTCGAGCGCTTCAGCCGTCAATTGATGCGCGGCTACACCTAAGTGCTCGCCGAGGTGTTGGATTAGTGCGTTGACTCCACCGACATGATCCGGGTGCAGGTGCGTCAGAATAATCTCCCTGATCTGTCGTCCTTCTTTGAGAAGATCGTCAACTGTGGCTTCGAGCGCCGCCTGTTCTTCTTCATCAGGCGAGGCCGGGTCAATGATGACGATTTCTTGTGAGCCGACGAGATAACAGTTGGTGTGCGTGGCGGGCGGTTTTGTCGGCGTGCGAACGGGAAAGCAGATGAAGCCGGGGCGAAATTCTATCCGGCGCACGGGCTCTCCGTGCGCTTGGGGGACGGAGAGGAAACGCTTTTTAAGATCATCTGTGATACCTGCGGCCAGAGTCTTCAGCGCATGAAGCACAGGCGGCGCGGTGATAACTTCCGAACGTTCCCATCGCCGAACGGCTTCCTGCGCGGTTGTCCACTCGCCTGATTCAAGCTCTGCCACGCCCGTGACAAACGGCTCCTGCTTCGCGGGGCAGTTGACGAGGAAGAACCAGGTGTCGAAGCGTCGCGGGCTGAAAGGCGGCGTCACCCAGCGCCCACTGAACTTGAAATCATTGGCGTCCAGATGAAGGTCGTAATGCTGCAAAAGTTTCGGAAACGTCATGCGACCTGATTCCAGATCGTCGAGGAGCGAAGCGCGCTGTCCTTTCGTTAATGTCTCCGCGCCGCGCGCAACCAGTACATTGAGTTCTTCAAACAACTCGCGCGCGGCGCAACTAATCATCGCGGCGGTTTCCGGGTCTTCGCAATTCTCCACGCGCGTTTCGGCGTCCGACGCATCGCGCTGCCCGCCCGCAAAAGCGTGAAAGCCTCCGAGAAAGGCCATCCGGGGGCTTCGGCGCACCCAGAAAACTTCCGGGTTCTTTACGTCCGTCTCTGCGCGCAGCAGGATGACGGCAGCCGCGTCTTTCGGCGTCGCTCCGGCTGAGGCGGTTGTCTTTGCTTCAACGGTTGAATCGGTTTGGGTCATCATACATCGGCGACTTAACGTGCGGGTTTTGCTCCGTAGGAGCAAGTGAAAATAGCCCAGCACTTGAGGGTATTGAGTGTAAAATTTGATTGGAGTCCCGTAGGGACGACTGAAGGAGGGGGCTATTCAGTCGTCCCTACGGGACTCAAACATTATTCCTGCCCTATGTTACCCAGCCATGAATGGCTGGGCTATTTTCAACTGTCCTTACAGGACAGAAAGACTTGACTCCTGCTTCTACTCCTGCCAGCGAAATCGTTCGCCGTCGCCTCCGTTCCAGGGGTTACCGCGCATATGATAGCCGCCCTCTTCCCAGAAGCCTGCCTCATCATGTTCAATGAAGTGCACGCCTTTGACCCACTTGGCGGATTTCCAGGCGTAGAGCTGCGGGACTATCAGGCGCACGGGGCCGCCGTGTTCCGGGGGGATAGGTTGACCGTCGTGCGCCCAGGCGAAGAGCGAATCCTCCGCGAGAAAGTATTCGATGGGAAGATTGGTCGTCCACCCGTGATCGTAGCCGAATGCGACCACGAACTTCGCTTCAGGCTTGATTCGGACGAGACGCGCAAACTCCCGCGTCGAAACACCGCCCCAGACATTATCCAGACGTGACCAGCGCGTCACGCAATGAAAGTCTGCGTAGACCTTGGCGGGAGGCAACTGCATGAACTCGTCGAGCGAGAAACTTTGCGGGCGCTCGACCAGACCGTCAACCTCGAAGCGCCATGATTCAAGATCAATTTCCGGCGTGCCGTGCGCATCCAGCACAGGCCACTTGCGCGTGCGCGATTGCCCCGGCGGGAGACGGTTCGCGCGCCGCGTATCCGGGCTGACAATCACCTCCGGCTCATCAACCTCCTCCGGCTTGCGCGGATCACCCTTTTGATAAAGCGGGTCGTTGAACAGATTTCCGAGAAAGCTCATCACAACTCCGAGAATACAGAAGACAGGAGTCAGAAGTCAGAATGAAAGGCACTAACCGCTTTTCTTCTGTCTCCTGACTTCTGACTTCTGTCTCCTATTTCTTCACATTCCTCTCCGCCAGCGCTATCAGTTCTTCGGGCATCCACTTGTTGACGCCTTTCTTGAGCGGCTCGCTGATGCCGACGGTGCGGTCGTGCCAGGTGTCGCTGTCCTGTCCGCCGCCGCGCTGCCGCTCGTAATTTTCCGTCTGCTCAAGGCTCAGCATGATGCCGTTGATGACCTCTTTCCAGTCCTGCTGCTGGATGCCTCGCATGACGAGCGGCAGCCCCGCCGTCCAATCTTCTTCGGGCGCGCGCGCGTCCTGTTCGGGAATAGTCAGGCGGTCGGTTGGTGGAAAAGGCGCTCCCTTGAATTCTTTGAGAAGCTGCGCCTTGATCTCTTTGTAAGGCGCTTGCGGATTCTCCCGGCGCATCGCTTGCGCTCGGCGGAAAATATCCGACACAGTCTGCTGCTCTTGAGCCATCAGAGTTCTTTGTAGACCTCCTGCTTAAATTGGTCGTCAACTTTTAAGGATACCTTACACACCTGGCAGGCGAATCTCAACCGGAGCCAGAAGGGACAAAGGAGCGGCCAGTAAGATAGAAAAACAGACGCTCTCAAAGCCCATCAGGGAATGGAAAGCCAAATTTATTCAATAGTCTTGGGATATGCAAAGGATAAATGAATGCTATCTCTTTCTCACGTCAACGATGATATTTAATTGGGAGATTGAGATGAATAATGTCCTCGGCGGTGAAGCCCTCGATCAACTGTTTCTGAAGGCGCGCACGCACAACGCCTGGCTAGACAAACCCGTCACAGACGATACGCTGCGCCAGCTTTACGACTTGATGAAGTGGGCACCGACCAGCGCCAACTCCAACCCGGCGAGAATAATTTTCGTCCGCACGCCGGAAGCAAAGGCGCGGCTGCTCCCGGCTTTAGCCCCCGGCAACGTGGAGAAGGTAATGACCGCCCCGGTCACAGCGATCATCGCCTATGACCTGACGTTCTACGAAAAGCTCCCGAAGCTCTTTCCGCACGCGCCGACGATGCGCGATCTGTTTGCTCAGTCGCCCGACCTCGTAGAGGTGACGGCGCGGCGCAACTCCAGCCTGCAAGGAGCGTATCTCATCATGGCGGCGCGCGCCTTAGGCTTAGATTGCGGGCCGCTTTCGGGCTTCGACAATGCCAAAGTGGACGAGGAGTTCTTCGGCGCGGGCGACCCATGCGAGGGCTGCGAGCAGGAATTCTTTCCGCAGGGGCACGTGAAGTCCAACTTCCTCTGCAACCTCGGATACGGTGACCCCGCGAAGCTCTTCCCGCGCAGCCCACGCCTCAGTTTTGACGAAGCGTGTTCGCTACTGTGACCTTGAGCTTGTCTGGCGAAGAATCCGCTCTTTTTTGTGCGATGACTCCCTCCCTCGCCATTGCTTGCGTTAGCTCCCCTTTTATGTTCATCATACCCGTCCGAAAGAGACAATCAATAAGAGAGCAAGAGGGTTTTTAATGTCCGACGCAATTATTTCCACAGAGCCGACCATTCTTCATTCAGACATGACGGCGGGTAAGCTAGGTTGTCCCGTCTGCGGGCGAGAAACGCCGAACGGATTGGTGTCGTTCGCTTCGATTCCCGAAAACCTGCAAGTCATTATCGCGGCGAACGCACCCGCAGGTGCGATGCTGGCGGAAGTTTGCCCGCGCTGCGTTGAGCTATTCGAGCGCGCCAGAATTCAGCTTGAAACCGACGCGGCAGTCTTCGAGCAGGGCGGCTACGTTCTTTCGACTCCATTGCGTATGGATGCCGACGAGCGTTTTACGGGTCGCAATGTGACCATCGCCTTTCTCGACTCGGGTTTCTACCCGCACGCTGATTTGACCGAGCCGCATAATCGCATCCTCGCCTATCACAGCATCGTCGCGGCGGAAGGCGACAGGACAACGCTGGAGACGCCCGATCCTTCGAGCTGGCACGGGATGATGACTTCTGTCGTGGCGGCGGGAAACGGCGGACTCTCCAACGGCTTCTATCGCGGCATCGCTCCCAACTCAAGCGTCGTGCTCGTCAAGCTGGCCAAATCGGGGCGCATCCTTGAAGGGGACATCGAGCGCGGATTGAAATGGGTGATCGCTCATCGTGAAGAGTACGGGATTCGCGTCGTCAACATCTCTGCGGGCGGCGACGACGAGCAGCCTTACCTGCACAACTCTCTGGCGCAGACGGTCGAACAGGCTATCGCTGAGGGACTCGTGGTCGTTTGTGCTGTCGGCAATGCGGGGCTTCATCCGGGGCATCCCGTCCTGCCGCCAGCGAGCGCGCCTTCCTGCATCGCCGTCGGAGGGTTGGACGATCAAAACTCTCTGGATCGCGCGCGGCGCGGGATGTATCGCTCCTCCTACGGGCCGACGATTGACGGCCTGCAAAAGCCCGAAGTGATCGCACCCGGCATCTGGGTTCCTGCGCCCATCCTGCCGGGCACGCCGACCGCCGAAGAAGCCGAGTTGTTTGCCACGCTCGACAGTGCGCCCGACAACCAGCTCCATGCGCTGATCGAAGCTCACGCAGGCGTGGACAAAGATTTGGATGAAGCGCGAAATTTGCGCGTCTCGCTGCTGCGCCAGTTGATTACTATCAAGCTGCGTGAGGGCAACGTCATCAGCGAGCATTACAAGTATGTTGATGGAACATCGTTCGCCTCGCCTATCGTTGCCTCCATCATCGCCTGCATGTTGGAAGCAAACCCCGCGCTCACGCCGCAACAGATCAAGCGCATCCTGATAGACACGGCGGAGCGTTTGCCCGCGATAGAAGTTGACCGGCAGGGCTGGGGCGTGGTCGCCTCGCGCAAGGCCGTCGAGTATGCGCTCGCCCTGCGCGCGATGAATTAAAGCAGGAGTCAGAAGTCAGAAGACAGGAGACAGGAGAAAAGAATATCTGTTGACGCGGTTCTCCTCCTCTTTATTCTGACTTCTGACTCCTGTCTTCTGTATTCTGCTTTTAGGGAACTGCGACTACCGTGATGCGTTTCTCGTCGGCCAGGGGGAGCATCTGTTCGCGGTCGAAGATGAGTGTCTTGCCAGCCGTGATGCACAGGCAGGTTGCGCCCGCCTCGATCATGGTTTCGATTGTGGGAATGCCGACAACGGGAACATCAAAGCGCATGTCCTGATCCGGTTTCGCGACTTTAACGACCGTCAGCCGACCGCGCGCCAGTTCGCCGGCGCGCCTGACGGTGGCATCCGTTCCTTCCATCGCTTCAATCGCCACGCAGGCGCGCGCCCGAACGACAATGGTCTGACCCAGATCAAGCCGCGCGATTTCGCGCGCGACTTCCAATCCGTATTCAATGTCGCCGCGCTCGCGTTCATCGGGCGCGCGGCGCGTGAGAGTTCCAGCCGCAGGGAGATGGTCTTGCAGGAAGTAGGTTGAATCAATCAGCTCGATGCCTTCGCGCGCGAGTTCGTCGGCGATGCCGCCGATGAGCGCGTCCGTGTTACGGCGCGGCAACTTCAAGAGCATCTTCAGCATCCGCACGTCCGGCAACGCTCCGCTGAAAATCTGCACATGCTTGACCTGTCCGGCCATGATTGCTTTTTCGACGCCCTCGCGCTTGAAAAAGCGAATCATCTTCCCCAACTGCCCGATGCCAACCCACGTGACGCGCTCCGCCACGCGCTCAATCTCCGGGTCAGTCTCTTCACGAATCGCTGCGACAGACAAAGACACGCCCGACTTTCGTGCGCCTTCAAGCACCAGAAAAGGGAAACGCCCGTTGCCTGCAATCAATCCGTAACGCATCATGAAGGGATGAGGGATGAGGGATGAAGGATGAAGGAAGAAAAGCCAGACATGCTTTTTTCATCCCTCATCCCTCATCCCTTATTTAATTACGCCTCGCGCGGAGGTTTCGATAAAGTGGAGAAGCTCGGCAACTTCGTTGGAATCTTTGATCTCTGCTCGAATGCGCTCCGTCGCCTGTGATGTGTTGAGCTTCGATGAGAGAAGCAGGTGAAAAGCGTGATGCAGATTCTTGATGACTTCCTCTGAATAGCCGCGCCGCTTCATCCCAGTGATGTTCAGGCCGTAGCACTTCGCATGATTGCCGACGGAGAGAGCGAAAGGCAGCGCATCTTTGACGACGACCGAATAGCCGCCGACGTAGGCTTCGCGCCCGATGCGGCAGAACTGGTGAACGCCGGAGTATGCGCCGATGTTCGCGCCGTCTTCGACCGTGACATGCCCGGCGAGCGTCGCGCCATTAGCCATCATCACTTGATTGCCCAGGATGCAATCATGCGCGATATGTGCCTGAGCCATAATCAGGCAGTCGTCGCCTGTCTGGGTCAGGCGACCGCCTCCCTCAGTCCCGCGATGGATGGTGACGAACTCGCGTATCTTGTTTCTTCGTCCGATACGAGTTTCGGCCTCTTCGCCTTTATATTTCAAATCCTGCGAGGCCAGACCGATGGAGACGAAAGGATAGACGTGTGTCTCGTCGCCGACGAAAGTTTTCCCGGCGATAACGGCGTGCGATTCAAGGCGAACATTGTCGCCTAAGGCGACTTCGTCACCGACGATTGAATACGGGCCGATGTAGCAGTTGCGCCCAAGCTGCGCGTGTGGATGGACGACGGCTGAAGGGTGAATAGTTGATTCGGGCACGTTGGCGGCGGGTAGACTATTGCGCGGCGAGGATGCGCTCATTGTGCGCCTGCGCTCCTGTCTGTAATCACGCTCATGATGTCTGCTTCGGCGGCTAATTGCCCGTCAACTTTTGCCAGCCCACGCATCCGCTGAACGCGCGAGCCGACGCGCACGGGCGTGACTTCCAGCGTCAGGGTGTCGCCCGGCACAACGGGACGACGAAAGCGCGCGTTATCAATGCCGCTGAAGAGCACCAGTTTTTTCTCACGATCCTGCATCTGGCTGAGCGCGTAAACCGCTCCCACCTGAGCCATCGCTTCGACGATGAGGACGCCGGGCATGACGGGTGCGCCGGGGAAATGTCCCTGAAAGAAAGACTCGTTGATCGTCACCTGCTTGATGCCGACGATGCGCTCGCCGGGCACCAGCTCGATGATGCGGTCAACCAGGAGAAAGGGATAGCGGTGCGGCAGGATTTCAGCAATCGCGCGCGCGTCGTAAACGGTCATAGAGTTAATAAGGAAAAAGTAAAAAGGTAAAAGGCAAAAGGGAAGACGCGAACGAGCGTGCCTTCTTCCTTTTACCTTTTACCTTTTGACCTTGCTTACCGTGTGCCAGCCGAAGCCGTCTGCGGCTTGCTGTTGTATTCGGCGATGAACGCCGCCGTCACATCCATAGCCGGATTGACAGTCAGGATGGCGGGCGCGAGCTTGCTGATGTCCAGAATCATCGTGATGCCGCGCTGCTGAGCGAACGAGTCGAGAGACTTGCCAATGTCAGCGGAAATCGGGCTGACGACATCCTGATAGCGTTTGGCAAAATCAGCATCGGCCTGCTCTTTCTTGTATTTCAGATCGCGCTGGAGGCGCTCGCCCTCGTCCTGTTTGGCCTGAATCGTCTTCGGGTCAACCACCGCACTGCCGCTGAGTTTGCCGATCTCATCGGCCAGCGCTTTGATGCGGGTCTGCATGGTGTTGAGTTCGTCCTGACGCGGCTTGAACTCGCGCTCCAGAGATTTAACGGCGGCGACATAGCGTGTGATGCCGCCTTTCTCATCACCGAATGCGCTCGTATCAATAAATGCGATCTTGGTGTCAGGCACAGGCGCGTTGCTGGCTGCGGGCGCTGCCGGTCTTGTCGCGGGGGTTGCTGCCGGTCGGGTCTGGGCGGAAGCTGAGACGCCGATAATGGCCGCAAGCATAATGGCCGCGGCAAGAATACGAATATTTCTCATGACTTTCTTGAATTACTCCTTACTGTGAAAGGCGGTTGGCTAAAGATTAGTAAATAGCTGATAGTCAATAATGAATAGAGAAAAGCAAATGCTGTTGACTATTCACTATTTACCATTTACCCCTCTTCTGATGTCTGCGCCGCCTGGATGGTTGACAAACAAAAGGGCTAAAAAGTTCGTCCGACGCTGAAGCGGAAAACACTCTTCTTTTCGCTAAAGAAGATGCCCGGCAATTCATCTATAAAGCCGCGGCGAGCGTTCGGATTATACGCGTAAATCAAACGAAACGGCACGTTGATGATCGGCACCTGGAAACGAAATTCGACGCCGAGGCTGGAACGAATATCGCTGAACTTCGAGAAGACGCTCTCGCCCAAGCGCACGACCGTGTTGGTCTGCGCTTCGCCGCGCAGGAAAACCTGTTGCAGTCCGACCGGCAAACCTGAAATCGGGTCAGCCGGGCCGACGTTCAAAGCGTTCAGATACTCCTCCTGCGTAATCAAGCGATTATCGCGCGCGATCAGGCCGCCGGAAACCTGTGAAAGCGCCAGTTGTGAATTGTTGTTGCAGGCCACGAGCGTGTTGAGCGTTACGAAAGCCACGCTCCCGCGACATTGGATTGCCCCGAGAGTGGGTAAAAAAGTGTCTGTGCTCAGGAAGTTACTTGAAAAAGTTTGGTCGCCGCCCGTGCGTAGATTGAAGACCGTGCCAACGTCCGCGAAGGCCGCCAGCGTTAAGGGGCCGAAAATCGGAATGCGATACTCGAAGTTTCCCAAAAGCTGCGTGTCGCCGCCAACTGATGTGAAGCTACGCGACACCTGGACGGAGTTATTGCCGGTCGGGCCAGTGAGCAGACCGAGGTTGGTGAATGCCGCAGGAAGTCCCGCAGAGACAGGCGTGCCTGTCGCGGTCGTCGAGAGTACGACATTGCGCGACGTGATAAACGTGTCGAGCGGAGCGACGGGACTGATCGAGCGCACGTTGTAGCCGCGAATCGTAAACTCGTCGCCGAGGAAGAACCGCTCGTAAATCGGGATGCCGTCAATGAAAGCGAGCGAAGCGGAGTTTCTAATCTTCTCCGAGGTGGCAAAACTCCCGATGTTAGCCGCGACGATGCGGAAGCCGAAGACTTCCGGCTGCTGGTCTCGGCCTTTGCGCCGGACGGGGTAATACTGCGTGTAGGAAATTTGCGGCGCATAGGTGCGAACGTCGCCGCCGAGGCCGGACAAGGCCACAGAAGCCGAGATCGAACGACCACGGACTGGATCGTTCGGGTCTTTGGCAAAACCGCGCGAGTCGTAGGCGTAGGTGGCCGCCACGCGGCTGGTCAAAATGTTGGGCTGTTGATAGATGACCGGAATGAATTGCGCCGTATTAGTCGGATCAACGTTGACCGCCGGGTCTTTCACGCTCGTCTGTGAAATCTGATATGACAGGCCGATGCGCGACAGTTGCGAAAACGAAGTCTTTCGCATGAACTCGGACAACGGCGCGCTGGCAAAGATTGACGCACCTGTGGAATTGCGCGTGAAAAGGTTTTCATCGCTCACGTTCAGGGCATCAAGCTGCGAGCCGAACAATGCCTGTTGAGCTTCAGCGTTCTGCGAAAGAAACGTTCCTTCGCCAAAATACTTTTGCGAGAACGTGAAGATCGAGAAGCCAACCGTAATCGGGCGGTTTCTAACGTAGGGCTCTGTGAAAGAGAACTGGAACGAGCGCTGCCGGTTGCCGTAGGCCAGGTTGAAGGAAAGCGTTTCGCCGCGACCCAGCAGGTTGTTGGTCGAATATTCGAGGCCGAAGAACGAGCCGCCTATGCCGGAGATGCCGCCGTTGAAGGAAATCTGCTGGCGACCGCGCTCGGCCACCTTCAGGTTGATGTCAACGAGCGCTTCTTCTTCGTCGGTGCGAAAGTCTGCGTCACGCTCGGCATCCAGGGGATCGAAAAATCCTAGCTGGTTCAAGCGCAGGACGGAGATTTCAAAAGCGCGCTGGTTGTAAACGTCGCCTTCGTTGACGAGTACTTCGCGCCGGAGCACGTTGTCGCGCGTAAACGTGTTGCCCAAAAATTCCAGCCGCCTCAAGGTAAACTGCTTGCCTTCCGTAATCGTGAAAACGAAGTCCGCGATGCCCTCATCGGGTTTTTGCGGATTGTCTTTGAAGGTCGGCTCGACATCATATTCGTACTGGATGAAGCCCTGCGCGCCGTAGGCTTTTTTCAAGTCTTCCTGAAGAGCTTTGCCGATGCGCTCGCCATTGGCGATGTCGCCCGGCTTGAGGCCGACAACGTTGGTGATGACCTGCTCTGAGAAAATGGAGTTGCCTTCGATCTTGATCGAGCCGATGCGATAGACCTTGCCTTCGGTGACAGGCACGATCACGCGCAAGGCTTCGTCTGTTGATGAGAGGAACGGAAGCGGAATGAAGAAGCCTGTGGTGCGCCGCCCCAGTCCTTCGACGCGCGGCTCGCCCGTGCGCGCTTGCAGATAGCCTTTCGAGCGCATGTAGAACTGGACGAGGCGCAAATCAACTTCGAGCTTTTCGCGGTCGAGAATGTCCTGAGACTTAAAGCGCGTAATCAATCCGGCTTCTTTGACATACTTCATCTGCGAGCGCAGTTTTCCGTCGCTGAAGACCTTGTTGCCCTCGAACTGAATTTCCACCACACGAACGCGGTCGCCTTCTTTGATGTCGAAAGTGATGGCAGTCGAAGTGGCTGAAACTTCATCCAGACGCGGCTCGACGGTCGCGTTCGGTCGTCCGCGCGCGGCGAGCAATTCCTTAATCACGCGTCGCGCGTTCTGAACTTTGACCGGGTCATAGGTGGCTTCCTTTGAGACACCGATGCGCCGCTCACGAAAAGCCTTGAGCACGTCAGACTCCGAGACGCTGTTAAGGCCGTCAAACTGGATGTCGCGGATGATCGGGAGTTCTTTGACATGGAAGATGACGCGAACTCCGCCGCGCGGCGCGGGTTCGGTTTCGACGCGCGCGTCTGATTTATCGAAGAAATTGAGCGCGAGCAGTGTTTGCAAATCGCGCTGAACCTGTTCGGGGTTGTAAGGCGTTTCCGGTTTGGTCTGGATGTAGTAGAGCAAATCCTCGTCGCGGTTGCGGCGATTGCCCTCGATGTCAACCTCTTCGACAAGTTTTTGTTGGTCTTGCGCTCGCGCACTTGGGGAAGCGACGAGCAGGGCGGTGATTCCGATGATGGCGCTCAAAAAGATGAGCCAAGGAGCACGACGATTGTGCATAAGTGCTATTTCCCTCAGAAGTACTACAGAAGACTTTAGGGAGCTGAAATTAAGGCAAAAGTAAAAAGGTAAAAGGAAAAAGTGCCCTCACCGGGCCTGCCTCATGGAACTGGAAGCAGTTGGATTCAAGACGTTCTTGCCCCGTTGCCAGTTACTTGTCCAGCAAAGTCGCAGATTATACAAGGCAAAAGTAAAAAGGTAAAAGGCAAAAGGGGCGCGGAAACCGCTTTAAGAGATTGGCTTCCCCTGACTTTTGCCTTTTTACTTTTGCCTTTTGCTTTACCTTAATTCACTTTTTAGTGAATTAAGAGTGCATCGCCTGATTCTTCCTCTATCCCTACGGGACGATAATTCAACTCGTTTTCGTCAAGAAAAACTTCAAGGAGCGTGGCCTCGCTCAGATGACCCTGAATCAGCGCCTCCGAGAGCGGGTCTTCGACGTGCTTTTGCAGGGCGCGACGAAGCGGCCTCGCTCCGTAAGAGCGGTCGGCGCACGTCTTCGCCACGAGCCAACGCTTGGCTTCTTCCGTCAGGCGAACTTCCAGCCCGCGATTAGAAAGCGTCCGGTTCATCTGCTCGATTTGCAGTTGGACGACATCCAGCAATTCGTCTTCCAGCAATTGATCGAAAATGATGATTTCGTCCAGGCGATTGATGAACTCAGGATTGAACGTCTGGCGAACAGTTGACATGACCATCTCTTCGAGCTTTTCGCGCGAAGCGTCGGTCGTCGCCTGAAAACCGAGCGTGCCTCTCTTCTGGATGAAGCGTGCCCCGATGTTCGAGGTCATGATGATGATGGCATTTTTGAAATCTACTGTGTTGCCGAGCGCGTCCGTCAAAATACCGTCTTCAAAGACTTGCAGCAGGACGTTGAAAATGTCGGGGTGCGCTTTCTCAATCTCGTCGAAGAGGAGCACCGAATAGGGGGAGCGCTTGATGCGCTCGGTCAACTGCCCGCCCTCTTCGTGCCCGACATAGCCTGGGGGCGAGCCGATCAGCTTCGAGACCGAATGCTTCTCCATGAATTCGGACATGTCAAAACGGATCATCGAACGCTCAGAGCCAAACAGAAATTCTGCCAGCGAGCGCGCGACCTCGGTCTTGCCCACACCTGTTGGCCCAAGGAAAAGAAACGAGCCGACGGGACGCTGCGGATTCTTCAATCCGGCGCGCGAGCGGCGAATGGCGCGAGCCAGAGCGGAAATGGCCGGGCGCTGCGAGACAACTCTCAGGTGCAGTTCCGTTTCGATTCGCAGGAGCTTCTGTGTCTCTTCTTCCTTGAGCGAGGTGATGGGAATGCCTGTCCAGCGCGCGATCACATCCTCTATGTCATCTTTGGTGACTTCCGCCGAGACGAGCGCGTCTTCGTCCACCGACTGCATGCGCAGACTGCCGAGCGGTTTGTCTCCGGCGTAGGAAGTGTTCGGCAACTCGATAAAGGGGGAGTCCCACTGTTCAAGGTTGACCTGCTCGCGCCTGACGCGCAACTTCACGCGCGCGCCCGCTTCGTCAATCACATCAATGGCCTTGTCCGGCAGGAAGCGGTCGGGGATGTAGCGGTTCGACTGGTAGACGGCGGCTTCGAGGGCGTCGTCCGTGTAGCGCACCTGATGAAATGTTTCGTAACGCTCACGCACGCCGTTGAGAATCTGCACGGCTTCAGCTTCCGTTGGCGGCGGAACTTTGATGGCCTGGAAGCGGCGCTCAAGGGAGCGGTCTTTCTCAATGGACTTGCGAAACTCTGCGGGCGTGGTCGCGCCGATGCACTGGACTTCGCCGCGAGACAGTGCGGGCTTCAAAATATTCGCCGCATCCAGAGAGCCTTCGGCTGAGCCTGCGCCGACGAGCGTATGAAGCTCATCTATGAAGACAATGTAATGCGGGTTTTCAATCAGCTCGCGCATGATCTGTTTGAGACGCTCCTCAAACTGCCCGCGATATTTCGTGCCAGCCACGATGAGTGAGAGGTCGAGCGAGAGGATGCGCTTGTTCTCCAGAAACGATGGGACTTCGCCGCGCACGATTCTTTGCGCGAGACCTTCGACGATAGCAGTCTTGCCGACGCCGGGTTCGCCAATCAGCACAGGGTTATTCTTCGTGCGGCGGCAGAGGATTTGCACGACGCGCTCGATTTCGGCTTCGCGCCCTACCAGTGGGTCGAGTTTATCCGAGGCCGCATCGTCCGTCAGGTCGCGCGAAAATTCTACGAGGTGGGGCGTGTCTTTCTTGGCGGAAGCGCGTGCGTCCGCGCCCGTCTGACGCGCGATCTCGTCGCGCACGGCGTTAAGGCGAAGCCCGCGCTCGTACAAAATCTCCGCCGCCATCGAGCGATCTTCACGCAGCAGACCCAGCAGCAGATGCTCCGTCCCGATGTGGCGATGCTGAAGACGATCTGATTCCTCGTGCGCGTAGGCCAGGACACGCTTGGTCTCAGGAGCGAGGGGCAGCTCGACCGAAGTCGAAATCTTCTCTCTCAGGAGCGTGCGCCCTTCAATCTCTTTGCGAACCGCTTCGATGTTGACCTGCGCGCGCGGGAAAAATCTGCCCGTTAAGGTTTTGTCCTCTCGCATCAAGCCGAGCAAGAGATGTTCAGGCTCGATGGCTGGCGCGCCAAACTGGCTGGCTTCGTAGCGCGCAAAGAAAATTACGCGCCGCGCTTTCTCCGTGTAGCGTTCGAACATATAGACCGTTTCCGCCGAATGACTCTTGGAATTATTGCCGGGTGGGGCGAATGGGAGACCCGCGCCGCACCACTGCTGGCATTATAACCTAAAAACCAGGATTCAGGAGACAATAAAGCAGAAGTCAGGAGTCAGGAGTCAGTAAAAGCAGAATTCAGGAGTCAGAATTCAGAAGCCAGAATAAAACAAAAGCGGTTTGCCGCCTTATTATTCTGACTCCTGGATTCTGGATTCTGGATTCTGCTCTTTGGTGTGACTTCTATCTTCTGTGGCTACCTTTCCGTCTTCCAGAACCAATATCCGGTCGCACATGCTCGCCAGCCGCGCGTTGTGTGTGGCGAGGACGGCGATGGCGTTTTGCTCGCGGCAGTATGAATTGAGAAGTTGGCCGATTTCATCGCCCATCGGCGCGTCCAGGTTGCCGGTTGGCTCATCCGCCAGAATGAGGCGCGGGCGTTTGATGAGCGCGCGAGCCAGGGCGACGCGCTGTTGTTCACCGCCGGAGAGATGATTGACCGGATGCTCTGCGCGCTCAATTAGTCCGACACGTCCCAGCGCTTCCGTCACCTGTCGTAAACTCTCGCGCCGCGCGGTGCGGCTGATGAAGAGCGGCAGGGCGACATTTTCCGCCGCCGTCAGGTCAGGCAAAAGATGGTGAAACTGAAAGACGAAGCCGACTTCTTCATTGCGATAATCTGCAAGCTCAGCCCTCTGCGCCCGCGTGGCCTCAAAATCATCCAGCTTGATAAGACCGGCGTCCGCTGCTTCGAGGCCGCCGAGCAAGTGCAGCAACGTTGATTTGCCCGCGCCCGATGCTCCCATGATCGCCAGCATCTCGCCTGCACCCGCAACGAACGACACGCCGCGCAGCACTTCGAGACGCGCACCCGACGGACTGCGAAAGGATTTTATTAAATCGTTAACGACCAGAGCCAAGATTTTGAATTCGCAATTTCTAAATTAAATCAGGGAAGGAATAGACAGGATTATCAAGATTAAGAAGAGAAGGCAGGTCAAGGAAGATTGCTTTTTCTTTTATCATCCTGTTCATCTTGATAATCCTGTCTATTCCTTCCGGCCATAATCTTGCCGGTTTCGAGTTAGCTATCGCGCAATGCTTCCGCCGGTCTCAGACGAGCAGCCGCGCGTGCCGGGTAAACAGTCGCCAGCAAGCTCAACAGAAAAGCTACCAGCGCGGCGAGCGCAACATCAACAGCGCGCATGTGAAAGGGCACGCTGCTGATCGAGTAAATATCTGCGGGGAGACTGACGAGCTTGTAACGGTCGCCGACCGTGCAGGCAATGATGCCGAGCGCGATGCCTGTGATGATGCCAAGGATGCCGATAATCGCGCCTTCGATGATGAAGACGAGCATGATGCTCCGGCCACGCGCGCCCATCGCAGTGAGAATGGCTATGTCCGCGCGCCGCTCGACGACAAGGAGCGCCAGCGTCGTCGTGATGTTGAGCGTGGCAATCAGGATGATAATCGCGATGATGAAAAGTCCCATCCGGCGCTCAAGCGCGAGCGCGGCAAAGAGCGGGCGATTCGCTTCCTGCCAGTTGACGGTCGTGTAGTCAGAGCCGAGTTTGTCGCGCAGCCTTTCAGAGACTTGCTCAACGCGATAGATGTCTGTCACTTCGATGCTGATGACGGACGCGGAAGGGGCGTCTGCTCCGGCGAAGCTCGCAGCCGCGTCGAGAGAGATATAGACCCAGGATGCGTCGTATTCATAAAGGCCGGACTGGAACAGCCCCGTGACGCGGACGCGACGAAAGCGCGGCGCAAGTCCTAAGGGGGTGAGCGTCGCTTCGCCGGAAACAATCGTGGCCGTGTCTCCGACACGAAGGTTCGTGTGCGCGGCCAGCTCCGCGCCGATGACGGCGCTTGGCATCGCGGCCTCGCTCGGAATCTCGTCAAAAGAGGTGATGGGCGAATCATCTTGAGCCGCATTCCTTTCATCTGCGCGTGGATTTTGCGGCGTGCTCTCTGCCTTCGCAAACGGCGAAGCTTCATTCAACAGAGGCTCGATTGAGCCTGCGATGATTGTGCGCCGAACTTCAGCGATGGCGCGCGTCTGGTCGCGGTTGAGGCCGCGCAAAATCGCGTAGGCCGAACCGTTTGCGCCGCTCAACAGCGCGCCGTCATAAGTTGTCGGTGTCGCGTCCGAGACGCCTTCAGTCTCGCGGATGCGTTGGATGAGAGCGCGCCAGTCAGGAATAGCTTGAGCGTCGCGGCGCATGAGCGTGATGTGCGCCGTGCCCCGCAGAATTTTGTCGCGCATCTCGTCGCGGAAGCCGTTTGAGAGCGCCAGCGCAACAATCAAGGCGGCAACGCCGAAGGCTATCCCAAGCAGGCTCGCGATGACGGTCGCGCGCGCCAGCCGCCTGGGACGGCGCGCGCGCAGGTAACGAAGAGCGAGAAAGAGTTCGTAAGGCATCGCAACTTTGGGCTAAGAGTAAGCGCGCTCGGAGCCTGAGCGCAAACTGTAAAGCGCCGGAAGATAATCTTTCCGGCGCTTTACTATTTTGTGATTGAAACCCCTCAGCGGGCGTCGCATGCTTCGCGACTCTGCGCGGATTGCTTCAGGGTGGCTACTTATTCGCCATCACGTATGCTCTCGCCTTGTCCTTATCAAGATTCTGGCGGATGAAATCGGCGTTGCTCGTCGCCCAGGTATAGTGTTCCTGAACGAACGTCTGGAAGTTAGACTTCGGCTGGCCGTTGGAGTCAACGATTCCGATTTTCTGAGCCACTTCGATGATGAGCGCATTGTCTTGCGTGATGCCGACGGCCTGAAAGAGTTTGTGCTTTTGATCTTCGGTGTAGCTGCCGCCGGTCGTAGTTGTCGTTGTCGAAGTCGTCGGAGTAGGAAATGTGCTGGTTGTGCTGCCCGGCGATCTGGTTGCGCTAGGACTGCTGGTTGTAGTCGTCGTTCTTGAGGACGAATTATCCTTGGATAGCAGGAAGTACAGGCCGATGCCGCCGCCGATGAGCAGCAGCGCAAGCGCTCCGATGATTAAAGGCATCTTGCTTTTGCCGCCTGTGGGTGCGCCGTACTGCGGCGGATACTGTTGCTGCTGCTGCTGGCCGTAAGGCGGCTGCCAGCCCGGAGGTGGCGGAGCCTGACCGCCCGGCTGTTGTCCGCCGGGATAATAGCCCCCCTGCGGTGGTGGCGGCGATGGATAATTGCCGGGCGGCTGAGCGCCATACATTCCCCCCTGCGGGTCATACGCGGGGGGCGCTTCCCTGACCAGGGGCGTCCCATCGTTCGGGCAGAAGGTCAAAGTTTCGTCCGTATAAGTCTGATTGCAAGAGGGGCAGCGTCCTGGCATTAGGGTTTCTCCTTATTATTGTTGATTAGCGCCGCTCATCTTGCGCGGCCTGTTGAATACTCGATTCTCTACGGAGAGCATTTACCGTTTAACCACGAATCTGGAAAAAGCGTGACCTCGGCGGCGAAGTATTTTCGGACTAGACCGATTGTAGCAGACTTTTTGCCTGAAAGCAGGAGACAGGAGACAGAAGTCAGGAGACAGAATAAAAGAAAATCCGTGAATGCAGGTCTCCGCCTTATCCCTTCTGACTTCTGACTCCTGAATTCTGTATTCTGCCTTTCCCTGCCTCCTGCTTTTCATGACAATTTCCCCTGTCCTTTGCATTGTTGAGCTTCGGCGCTCCTGTTTTCGGGTAGCAAACTTTTCAGGTTCGCATCGTCGCGCGCCGCATCGTCCGTCAGAGGTCTGATTTCGTAGATGGTGTCGGAGATGAGGCGGAAGCGAAAGTGCGACTCCAGCCCGGCCAGCTCGCGCGTCTCCGCCTCCTGCCAGCCGCAGGGAGACCAGAAACGCGGGTTGGCGTCTATGACGACGCGGCGATTCTCGTCCAGGTGCTTTTCAATGACATCGCCAAGCTGATACCCAGGCCAGCCGCTTCCTGCGCCGATCACGTCCCAGCGGCCAGCGCCAATCTCGCGCCAGTAGGTGACGGCGATTGATTGCGAGCCGGAAATCATGACCGCATCCGGCGGCACAAGCGCGAGCCGTGCGCGATAATCTTTTCCGGCAGCGTGCTGCGCGGTGAATTTATCCCGCGAAGGCTTCAGGTAAAAACCGAGGACGAGGGCGATGAAGGCGACTCCCACAATCACGCTCGAAAAAGCGCGCCGCGCACCTTTCAACTTCGCCGTCTGCGAGCGCAAAAGGTAGGCCGCGACCAGGGGGCTGAGCGCCGGAAGACCAGTCAGGAAATAGCGCCAGTTGATTGTCGTGCTGTAATTGAGAAGCAGCAGGAGCGTGGCGCAGAGTCCGACGGCGGCCAGAGCCAGCGTCGGAGAAAATTGGCGAGCGCGCCATTCTTTGACAGCCGCGACGGGCAGCGCCACGCACACCAGCGGCGCAGCCAAAAAGAAGTAGACTAAAAACGCGAGCGCATTGCGTGGAGAAAACAGATGCCGCGCGGCTTCCACACGCATGGACTCGCGCCAGCCGTACCACGCCGCGCGATAGCCTTCAAAGTCCGACCAGAACCAGTAAGCAAAAGGCCCGAGCGCGACTAAGAGAAAGACGATCACGCTCACGGCGATGCGACTTATTTCGCGGCGACTCCATCTCCAGCCGCAGAAGAGCGGGGCAGCAATCAGCCAGGGAGCGTAAAACGCCACAGGCTCGCGCACGTTGACGCCTGCGCCCAAAATTGCCGCCCCCAGCATCATCAACCACAAGCTATCTTTTCTGCATCCCCGCAGGTAAACGACGAGTGCAAGGCAGAGCAAGAGCAGGGATGGAATCTCCGTCATCACCTGACCACTGTAGATGACGAAGAAAGGTGAGGTGGCAACGAGCAGCGCGGCGATGGTTGCGGTGTGCAGCGAGCGCGAGACATCGCGTGCCAGAATCCAGCAAGCCATGATCGCGAGCGGGCTCTCGAAAACCACCATGTATTTGAAAAGCAGGTAGGCGTTTTCGATTGACAGACCAAACAGCGAATGCCCCAAGCGCCAGGCCGCGTGATTGGTAAAAATGAAAACGGAGCGCCCCAGAGCCATCGAAGACGGACGCCCCTTCAAGGAGCTGAGAGTGTAATCGAGAGCGTCCCAGTCGCCGATGAAAGGGTCTATGAAAATGAGGGCGAGGATGAGGGCAAGCAATGCAGGCGTTATCCACCAACGCCACGCCGCCCAAAAGTTTTGAGTTGCATCTGCGCTCGTCACTTTCTTAGTCTTCCGTCTCACTTTCTCTTCTCAAACAGGTACATCTCCACGCCCGGATAAGTGATGTGCTCCAGGGGCGCGTACCACCGGGCGAGTTGCTGCGGAATCAAAGGAGTCAGAGTGTTCGGGTGCGACAACACGAGCCAGACGCGCGCATGGCCTTCGATTGCTCCTTTGAGTTGTTCGGCCAGATTGTCCGCTTCCAGTTTCGAGTCGTAATCCGGGAAAGGTTTCGCTACCAGGTCACTTCGCCTGTCGTAATACTTAAACGGAACGAGGCCGGATTGATCGTTGAAGAGAACCAGGTCATCCGGCTTCGCCAGTTGCGAGAAAGCGGCGACCGATTCACGCCACAAATCTTTCTTGTAGGCGGTGAAATAATTCCTGAGGACAACCAACGAAAAACAGACGAGCAGTAAAACTACAATCATGCGCAGTTGATGAAAGCGCACACTGAGCAGCCCTCGCGCCGCGAGAATGACGAAGGCAGGCAAGGCCGCGATGGTGTATTTGGGCAGGAAGATCGGCGATGAAAATTGCGAAACGATGTACGGCAGCAGGATGGGACACGCCAGCCACAGGAGCAGCAAAGCTAGTTTCAAACGGCCTTGAAGCAATTGGCTTTCACCGGCTTGCGATTTCGTCAAGGATTCAGCATTCCATCCCTTCCAGCTCGAAACTACAGCCAGCACAATCAGCACAGCGAGAATCCACGCGAGCTGGTAAGAACCGGCGTACATTTCGAGCGTGTAGAGCAGCAGGCGCGGCGGCAGTTTCGGTATCCAGAAACCCTGCTGCACACGAGAAAATTGCTGCAACTGCACGGAAAGCCAGGGAACGAAGAGGACGGCCAGAATGACTTGCGCGATGAGCCAACGCTTCCAGATGCGCTTGAAAGTATCTCTCGATGCAAACAGCAGCGTCAGCCAGTAAAGATTCTCGGCGGCGATGATGAAGAAGCTGTAAACGTGCGTGTACATCATCAGCGCGCTCGTGACGATGTAGCCTGCGAACGCGTAGCGGCTCTTGCCTTCGAGCAATTTGAGAAAGTAATAAACGGAGAGCAGGCTGAGCAGGCAGAGCAGCGAGTACATCCGCGCTTCCTGCGAAAATTCCAGATGAAAGCGCGAGAGCGCAAGCAAGCCCGCCGCGAGCAGTCCCGTGCTGCGGTCAAACAAATGGGTAGCTACCTTGTAGACGACGGGAAGAGCGAGGATTCCGAAGAGCGCGGAGAGGAAGCGCACCGCCGTTTCGGAATCACCGAACAGCAGCATCCAGTAGTGCAGCGCAAAATAGTAGAGCGGCGGGTGAACGTCCTTGGCGGTTGCTTCAATGATTCCCGCAGGCGGGTGGTTAGAAAATTCAATCGAGGAAGCTTCGTCCAGCCAGAGGCTATCGGCATTGAGTGCGGACAATCTCAAGAGAGCGCCCACAGCAATAATGAGTAGAAGCGCAACCAGCAGGAGGCGAGAGATTCGAGCTTTGTTGGCGGGTTGCGCGTTTGCGGCCATCGCCTGAGAAGTTATCACATAATTCGGATTAGAACAGCGTGCCCGACGCGCAGGGTGAACAAAAGGCCGCTAGGCTCATTATCCCAGGCTTGAACTCTTACCTGGCCGTTCCGTTGAAGTAGGCTTGCGTCCGCGGCCAGACGTAGAGCGCCACTTTGCGCCCCAACTCTAATCCCTCTACGTTGTCGGACTGAATGTGATAGCCGCCCATAACGCGCGAGATACCGGCCATCTCTGCTGTGGCGCTGAAGGTCGGAAGCTTCAGCACAACCTCCGCCGTCGGGGGAATATCACCGGGCGGCTTTCCCTCAATCATTTGCATGATGCTGGGCGCGAAACCTACCTCGGTGAGCGAACCGGCTACGCGGCGCTCAGTCTCGCCAAAGTTGTCGCTGCCGGTAAAGAGTTCCAGCGTTTTGGCGCAGGCGGCGCTGACAGTGCTATGGCCGGAGACATATCCGGGGAAGGGCGGCGTGATGAAAGTGGATGGCGAATACGGATGCCATTCCTCGGCGGGGCGCATGAGACAGCCTCCGCCGGGACCGCCCCAGCACAGCACCTTTTTGCCTCCGTAGTAGTAGCGCACGAGCGTCCAGGGACGCGACGTGTCGTAATAGCGTTTCGCTTCCCACGCGGCGATGAAGGCATCCATCGCCACGTTGCCGACGGCGAAGAACAGCTTCACATCCCTGTCAATATCATGGTTGTCACGGCGCGACACGTCTTGCGCAAACCGTAGCCAGTGGCCAGACTGCCCCGTCGAGCGTGGACCGTCGCGCATGAACTCGACGATGGCTTTTTGTTCCAGCGTGAGGTTGGCGTTAAAGGCGAGGACTTCATCCACTTCCTTGCGTAATTGCTGCGAGGCAGCCTTTGGCGGCGGCGGTGGGCGGAACTGGTCGCTGCGCTTGAGCGCAAACGGCTTGACGCGATACCAGTGTGGTGTGAGGAAGCCGGGCGTGACCTTGCCACCCTTGCCATCGTCGAACGGGATAGGCTGCCAGCAGTCGGGGTCGATAATCTTGTCCGGCGGATTCAAGGGCTTATAAAACGTGTAGTCCGAGTAAGGGACGCCGGTTGATCCCGCCTCGTCGCCAAGCTGATTCGCGCCGTCGTGGTGTCGGTAGTCAATCACAGCCGCCGCCGCCGTGTTGCCCACGCCCTGTGGTGTCGACAGGTTGGTCGAGGCGTCATTCGGGTCAAAGCCATATTGACGCATCTGCGCGGCCAGCCATGCAGCATCCTCTGGAAACAGGTCGAGCAGCGCGCGGTATGTGGCATAGGCGATGGCCTTTTCTTTATTGGCCAGCGTGCGCTCGGCGGGTGGACGCCGTAGTTTGTCACCGAGGCGCGTCCCCACCGCCTGCTCATCGTAAGCCGCCCATGCGTCATACATGGCGGTGACGATGATGGCTAACATGCGCGAGCCTACCGTAGGCCGCGGGCTGTGCCGTTCGTGTTCGCGGGCGGTGGCTTCAAGGGCAATGTCCAACCATCGGTAAGCGGCGGACTTCACGTGCTGCGCTGCCAAAGGTTCGGCGTGCGCTGTCGCAATCCGCCCCGGTAGCCTCGCATTTTGATCGGGAGCAGCGCTCACAGGGGTGGCTGAAAGACTAATAGCGAAGATCAGTACCACACTGGCCGCATTAGAATATCCAGCGAGTAAGCGCATGGGAATGAAAGCTCCCTTTCGATTAGTATGGTTTGATATTGCTCTGTCATGTGGCTGCGACACGCGAGCCCTCGATTGATCTGCGCCGCGCCAGAGCAGAGGTAGTTTGACATGTTCGCCCGAAGTAGGAAATGAGGAATGATGAACCCCCGGTCACCGGAAGGTTTTCATCATTCCTCATTTCATTGAACGCATAGAGCACGCTGTCAGGGCGCGGGCACGCGTTGCCGGGATTTAACTCTCTCGGGCGAGCACCAAGCGCCAGCCTCTTCGAGGACTTCGCCCTAGAAGCCCAGTCGGGTGAGTTCCTGAGACATGAAGTTCAGCGCGTGGACGTATCTCTGCACGCGATTGGCTTCAAGGGCATTGGTGCCTGCCAGAGCGCATCCGCCCGCCAGGATATAGGCTTCGTTGAATGCCCTGACCTGCTCAGGAGTCACTTTTTTATCGGCATAAGCCTGGTAGAAATTGAACATCTTTTGCCGCACGGTGTCACCGAACTTGATCATCCGACCGAACATCTCATCGTTGCTGGCGCGGGGGTCGTATTTGAGTGTCATTCGGTCGGAGCTGAGCCCCGGTCGCGTCGTCCCGTTGAGCGACATCATGTTCTTGCCGGAGTCATAGAGACGCGTGCCGCCGTAGGTCAAACGATAATCGTTGCTGCCCGGCGCGAAGGCTGCGTTCAGGGCGACTACGCGCGCATACCCTTCATCACTCGCGCTCTGCCGGATGGCGTTGTCCCACCAGGCCACGTTCTTGGGATCGCTGAGCCAACTACGCATTCCTAATTGAACGTCGCCGCCACCGTCAATCATGTCTTTTACGTAAGCGCGGTAGCCAGCGTCACGGGACTTGTCGTAATAGCTAATGTGACTTTGAATCCAACGGTTGCTGAACTGGACGTTCTGCTGGAACGGGGCGCTCCGAAGCTTCATATAAATTGCCAGAGCCTCGTAGCCAATGGGTTTCGCCTGTGCGCGCACTGTTTTCACCACCTGGTCGCCAGACGGCGACTGGGCGGAGGTCGTCGGGGCGACGATCAGCGTGAGGCAAAACAATAGAACGAATGAGAATACAATCTTTCGGATGGACATTGCCTATCTCCTTTGTGAAACCTAATCGAAGTTGAAAAGATGCCCGCCAATGAGCGAGGATGAATTTCCGCCAGTTTCTTTTCAACCGACGAACAGGATATGTGATTTCATCGGGTGTGAGTCAAGACTTCTTTCTTCGGGCGACATTAAAGTCCTCTTTTCAGATTAAGTCAAGATTTTATCCCCGCTTCAGCCAGCACAGCCCGCGACCGGCGTGCGCCTCGACATAAGTCCATCTGCCGGGTCTTATCCTAAGTGACTCCGGTGATAAACTGTCGCTTCCTTTGTCTGTTCGATTTAGCTTGTCTGGGTGTGCTTTTCTTCGTCGGGCGTGAGGGCTTTGATTAAGTCGGTTTCGAGCGAATCTTCGGGACGCTTGACCATCGTCAGGCGATTGCCGCGCTCGTTATACTCGACCTCATCCATGATGTTGTAGATCAGCAGCACGCCACGCCCCGAAGCCTTGAAGAGATTCGCCGGGTCGCGCGGGTCTGGAATCTCCTGGACGTTGAAGCCTTCGCCTTCGTCCTCGACCGTGAAGCGCGCTTCTTTCGCGGAGAGTTCGGCGGTGATGCGAACGAGCTTGCGGGGGTCGTTGCGGTTGCCGTGCTTGACGGCGTTGACGAAAGCTTCATCGAGAGCGACGAAGAGGTTGGAGCGTTCGGGTTTAATGAGGCCGAGCTGGGAGACGCGCTCGATGAGGTATTGCAGAACACCGTTCATTAAAGAGACATCGCTCGGCAACTCGAAATCTATCTTCTCGCGCACGTGCGGCAGAATTTTCAAATCATCCACGAAGCGGAGTTTGTAGGCCAGAGTCTTCTCGACGATGGTGCAGAGTTCGTCTTTGTTGTAGGGGAGACGCAGGAAATTGGCCGCGCCCATCTTGAAAGCCTTGACGATGCCGGGCTGCTGCCCTTCTTCGGACGAGACCACGACGGGCACCATCAGGCGTTTGCGCTTGATCTCGCTTAACAGTTGGACGCCGGAGTGTTCGTCTTCCGTGAGGTCAGAGATGATGAGGTCGAATTCGTCGAGGTCTTCGCGCGCCAGAGCAACAGCACGGTCACCCGTCGCCACGACCTCGTGGCCGAGTTCCTCAAGAACTTGCTCCAGCATGGCGCGCAGCTCATCGTTGTTATCAACGATGAGGATTCGTCGTCGTCTCTCCATTGACCTCTTTGTCCGTCGGGCCTTGAATAACGAGGGAGGGAAGCAGCGAGCGCTCTACCAGACAAGACAGGTGCGCTCCATTCGCCTGCGCTATACGAAAAAGCCTTGCGCGGCGTTTCAAATAATATTCTGAAGAAGGCAAAAGGTAAAATTAAAAAGGCAAAGGTAAAAAGGTAAAAGGCAAAAGGAAGGCGGAGAACCACCTCTTATTTAAATGTGGTTTCAGCCTCACTTTTGCCTTTTTACTTTTACCTTTTGCCTTTTTAATCTACTCTTGCCTTTGAAAATGCAGGCTTCAGCGGAACATGAAAAACAGCCGTACAGCGCAGAGCGCGCGACGGAGAGCGTGGAGCGGGCTTATGAATTTGCTGCCCTGTCGTCTTATCCTTTCAAAAAACGTCTCCTGATTCGCGCCGCCGATTTAGCATTTTACGTCCTGATTCGTCTCATCGGGCGTACCACGCGCTTTGAAGTCGAGGGCTGGGAACACTGGGAAGCGGCTTCGCAGGGCGGTCGGATTCCGATTTATACCTTCTGGCACAACCGTGTCTTTCTCGCTACCTATTTCTGGCGGCGGCGGCGCATCGTCGTGATGACTTCACGAAGTTTCGACGGCGAGTACATCGCGCGCTTCATTCAACGCTTCGGTTACGGCGCGTCACGCGGCTCTTCGACGCGCGGCGGAGTCGGCGCGATAGTCGAGATGATTAGGCTGATGCGACGGGGCTGTCCGACGGGGTTTACGATTGATGGCCCGAAGGGGCCGCGCTACGTCGCCAAGATGGGCGCAGTGCTGCTGGCGAAAAAAACCGGGCATCCCGTTTTGCCTTTCACCATCACGGCGGCGCGATTCTGGGAGGCCAAAAGCTGGGACGCGTTTCAGGTTCCGAAACCTTTCACGCGCGCTCTCGTGCTGATCGCTCCGCCCATCTTCGTCCCGGCGAACGCGGACGAAGAAACGCTCAACGCCAGGCGCGACGAATTGCAGCGCGCCCTCGATGAATTGACAGAGCGCAGCGACAAGTGGCGCGCGGTTAAGAAGTAGCACTACGGCTGCGGCGTGTAGTAGGATTGGGGAAAAGCAGTAATGAGTAATGAGTGATGAGTGATGAGTGAAAGCGAGTTTTTTACTCATCACTCATCACTCATCACTCATCACTTCGTTTACGGAGGAAAAATGATTAACCAGGAACGCATCAAGAATCTTCTTCTCGAACTCGTCCAGATTGACAGCCACTCGCGACAAGAGCGCGATGTGGCCGAGCGCATTAAAAAATACTGTGAAGAGATGGGCGCGGAGGTCGAGATAGACGACGCCGGAGAGAAAGTGGGCGGAAATTCCGGCAACGTCATCGCACGCTTTAAGGGAACTATTCCGGGTGCGGAGCCGATCATGATGTCTGCTCACATGGACACGGTCGTTCCCGGCGAAGGCGTCAAGCCGATCATCGAAGGCGACATCATCCGCACGGATGGCACGACCGTTCTTGGCGGCGACGACAAATCGGGCTGCGCCGTCATCATCGAGACCATCCGCTGCCTTCAGGAACAAAACATCCCGCACACGGACATCGAAGCCATCTTCTCAATCTGTGAAGAGGTGGGGCTGCTCGGCGCAAAGCACGTGGATGTTTCAAAAATCCGCGCGAAGTACGGCATCGTGTTCGATTCCGACGACCCCGGATTCCTGTTCACGAAGGGGCCGTCGGCCAATCATCTCGAATTCAAAATCTACGGGCTGGAATCGCACGCGGGCGTGGCCCCGGAGGACGGCATCTCCGCCATCAAGATTGCGGCGGAAGCCATTCATAACATGAAACTCTTTCGGATAGACGAAGAGACCACCGCCAACATCGGCGTCATCGAAGGCGGCAAGGCGACCAACATCATCACCAACCTCGTCTATCTCAAAGGTGAGGCGCGCTCGCTCAACGAAGAGAAGCTCAAAAGCCAGTGCGATCACATGGTCAAGTGCTTTGAAGAGGCGGCGGCGAAGTATGAAGTGACGGTCGAAGGGCGGACGACGAAAGGGCGCGTCGAGTCAATCGTTGAGCCGGAATATTACGCGATGAACGTGCCGGACGATTCGCGCGTTGTGCAGCTTGTCCTGGGGGCGGCCTCGCGTATGGGGCTCAAAGTGGAAACGATGGCTTCGGGCGGCGGCTGCGACGCCAACATCTTCAACCGCCGTGGCATCGAATGCGCCAACCTCGGCACAGGCATGCGCGCCATCCACACCGTCAACGAATGGCTCGACGTGAAAGACATGT
>JAVHVE010000015.1:0-35655 GCA_032160705.1 Acidobacteriota bacterium
TCGATTACGAGTTGTGCCATTCTTGACTATGTGCCGAGAGGCACAACTCGGACAGGTGATTTCTTCAAAGCACACACTTCAAAGAATAGCCTGTTCGAGCCGCTATCATAAATTCTGAATCATCACCGAAGAGAGCGATCCCGCCCGGCACGGAGCGGTTCATCGGCGACATGCTGCAAAGGATCTCCAGACAAGTGTTGACCGCCGGGAAAGAGGATGAGGTAGTGGCAGACGGCGGCGGACCGTTGGGCGCAAACTCGATCTTTACTGGTTATCTCATAGAAGGGTTGCGCGGAGCAGCGAAGGACGCAAACGGGGTGCTGACGGCAAACCTGCTGATGAATTACGTATATCAGAAAGTTGGACAGGACAGCCGCTCACAACAAACACCGCATTATGGTCACATAGATGGCGATGGTGATTTCGTTTTGAGCACACCAGACGACTCACATTTAGATCCCGGCGGTGTCTAAGACTCTCTGGTACAGACCGTCATGGAAATGCCGGAGGCGGAGCCCGGCAAAGAGGAGCTTACAGTCAAGCCGACCTTCGCTGTTAGGAACGGCTACAGCGATCCTGCCAGCCCAAGGTTCGGACGCAACGACTGGACAGATAAATTGGGAGAAGCCCTTTATGAAGCAGGTGCCTTTACGCGCACCATTGTCAAAGCGTACTCGTGGATGTCGCTAATCATCGAGCCGGTTGCAAATCAAGCAACCTCAATCGACATCGCTCAGGAGATTGAGCGCCTACAATTCGCCAGAACATCGGACGATGCGCCTCCGCACAAACGATTCCCCCGCCCCATCAGGCCCTACACGACAATAGATTCTGCGGGTCTTTACGGCGAATGCCTCGCTGATAAGAACTATTGGGGGAATTACCTACGCATCGATAAGGCGGGAAATATCGAGTATGTGGATACCAACTGCGCCTTCGCTACTTACATAGATGTGAGGCAGTTCGAGTATGTCCGCATCTTCGGAATGGTATGGCAGTTTATGTTCTTTGCACAAAGCGTACTCGCAAGTGCCGGATATACCGGCGGGGTTCGATACCTCGTCAATCTGGTCGGCACTCGCGACACCATTCTAGGTGACTTTTCAAAGGAGAGAGGGCAGAACGGGGGAGTGTGGGAAAGCACCTCTGACTATAGCTATAAGACCAGCCTACTGAAGCTGAAATGCCCCACCGCAAATCTTCAACTTGATTACAAGCTAGTCATCGGTGCGCTTAATGAGGTGTCCTCACGAGGGGTCGCGGACGATGTAGCCCGCAAGCTCGGTTTAGCCTACAACCATCAGTCACAGCCGCGTTGTTTCAATTTTGGCACGGATATTTTCCCGTGGAGGCAGTATTTTGATGGTCTTAACCGTTGCAGAAACCTCTCAAGTTAGAGTATCTACAAAATAGGTGGAACGCTGGACACTGCTTCGTCCAAAGAGTAATGTTTTTATATAAGCGTTGGGTTTTCAATGCTTAAGTATTCACCGTGTGACTCAATGACGGAAAATCGAAAACAACAACCAGAGGAGAAGAATCCCAAAACCAACTCCGAGACCAAACGAGCCAGCGCACATCAGGAAGGCGTCTCGGTGAGTGATCGTGGGAGGAGGCCCGCTGCTATCAAAGGATTGGAGTTGGTTGGTGCTACTGGCCTCGCTCTTGCTCTTTATCTTATTACTATCGCTTCCCATAAAATCTCCAGTATTTTGATTCTTTTTATTTCCCTTAGTTCTTTTGTTTTAGCGGTCTACTTAACTTGGTTGCCATCGCTAAAGAAAGCGGTAAAAAGAAGACGGCTTAAGATAAAGAGGAATTTCTTACTAACCGAGACGTTGGTAGCTATTTTGTGCTTTAGTTTCCCTCTTTGGTCAGGGAGGAATGAACAGCACGCTAAAAGCGAACCCCCTTCCTCCCCCGTTCCTATGCTGCCGGTTGCACCTCTCATATTATCCAACCAAAAAGCCTTTCAAATTAGGCACCATGGCTTCGTAATGTTTCCTGTTTTTCCTCAACCCCTTCTCTACACCTATAGTTTTTCATCTTATCTATTTAGTTCGTCACCTGATAAATTCATTGCGCCAGTGGGGCTTGCAGTAAACGTCGAAGTCCTTAACACCAGACCCACCACTACAAAGGTTCAATCCTACGAGGCTGAACTTGAGACTGACATTAACCAATGGACGCCCATTAAGCGTCTCCCCATGACCGAACCGCATGATATTTTTTTTGTCGAAGGTGACAGTCTTAAAAGCTGCGTCAAACTTGATTTCAAGCCGCATATTTTCGATATGGTTGCAAGCCAGAAAAATCTTTCGCCCGGTGAGTCGCTTGACGGCTGGATGTTTTTCGAGTGGCCTCCTGAATTACACGAAAACAAAAAACTCTGCAACGTCAAAGTTCGGTTAAAAAATTCGCAGGGCGAGATGGTAGAGACCGTTATTAATGTCCTCAGTAACGACGAGCCGGGCGAGAGTTCTCTTAATGAAGGGAGCTTCGGGCCGACAGACTCCAAAACAAAGACGGTGGATTTGAGCAGCCTATTGATACGCCCATTTAGCAACGAGTAAGATTTTGAGGTCAAACACTTGACCTTTCGTGAAAAGCCAACTGTTATCGCAACTGAGCTACCACGTTTCAAGTAATCTGCGGATCCTTTAAGTGAAATAACAATAACCGCTAAGCTTTTAGAGGATTTTTTTAATCTGAACCCTTCAATTGTAGTATGCTGAAGCGCCATAAGTATTGAATGTCCTTGTATGGGTATTCTCAGTGACTGTCTTTGCACTATGTTTAGAGGCAAGCTTTATTATTTTTGGACAGATACCCTCAAAGTAGTATGTTCTCGTTGAGTATTCTCATGTAAATATTCAACGTTCTTCCTTTATCAAGCTATACTGATGCGGTAGTCGCCCTCAATTCACAGTCAACCCACAAAAAATTCTCATTAATTCCCCTGTCAATTCGAGGTTTATGCCCGACCTGACATCTTAAACCGCCCCTAAAGCTTCTTTGAACCTTACTGACAGCAAATACTGTTGACATGAATTGCCTGTCAGTGTATATTCCCGCATGTGATGAAAAGCATGCTTGAGAAGACGCGCCAGACGAAATACGTCGGAGTGGCAGAGTTGGCGGGTGAGGTAGCAAGAATCCTAGCGGAGAGCGGTCTGGCGCAGGGGCGCGGCACGGTGAGTGAAGTGCCCGATGAGCGGACAATCAGGTACTACCTGACCGAAGGCCTCATCTCGCCTGCTGAAGACAAGCAAGGGACGGCTTCCGTCTTTAGCTACCGGCACCTGCTTGAGCTTCTGGTAGTGAAGAAATTACAGTCAGAGCACCTGCCGATTCGCAAGATTCGTGACTTGGTAGACGGGCGCACCGAACGAGAACTGGAGAGATTACTTGGCGCAGAGGGCAGCCCCAGGGTCAAGAATGAAGCCTTGAGCTACCTGGAAAAGCTGCTGATGAAACCCGCCGCGCCGCCGAGTCCTCAAGCGCCACAAATGCTGCGGCAGGCTTCGTCTCTGGAAGCGCAGGCCAGTCCTGCACCGCCCGCACCGCAAAGTTCTCCGACAGGCGTTGGCAACGGTACATGGTCGAGGGTTGAGATTGAGCCTGGTCTTGAGCTGCACGTTCACGATCAATACCAGCCGCCGCGCGAGGCGAGAGGTTTACGCAGGTTGACGCAAACGTTGCTGCGCGTCATCGAGTCACATGGCCAGAAGCCAGGAAAGCGAGGAAGTTAAATGTCCCAACAAGTTCCAAAAATAGAATTCCTGACCGAGCGCGCACAACTCCGAGCCGGGCGCGAGCAGACAGTTGACGTGGTTATTCGCATCACGCCGCCCGAAGTTGATACGGGTATTGCTAAGCGTCCCCGTTTGAACCTGAGTCTGGTGCTTGACCGCTCCGGCTCGATGGGTGGCGAGAAGATGTTGCGCGCCCGCGAAGCGACCGCTTACTGCATAGACCAGTTGCTGCCGTCCGACCGTTTGAGCGTCGTCATCTTTGACAACACAGTCGAAGTGCTGATTCCCAGCCAGCTCGCGGAGAACAAAGCGCAGTTGAAGGGATTGCTGCAAGAGGTTTATGCACGTAACTCTACAGCGTTGCACGAGGCCTGGGTGCGCGGCGGGATGCAGGTCAGCGAGCATCTGACGGACGGCGCGGTCAATCGCGTCGTGTTGATTACAGACGGCCTCGCCAACGAAGGCTTGACGAATGTAGACCAGATCGTCTCGCAAGTCAGAGGGCTTTCCGACAGAGGCGTCAGCACCTCCAGCATCGGCATTGGAGACGACTTCAATGAAGATTTGTTGATTCCGATGGCGAATGCGGGAGGCGGTAATAGTTGGCATGTGAAGACGGCGGACGACATGCAGCGTATCTTCGCGGTTGAGCTTGAAGGATTGATCGCGCAGGTGGCGCACACGGTGACGCTCGGCCTTGTTCCGGCAGACGGCGTGCGCTTGGCGGACGTGCTCAACGATTTCGAGATGGGCGAGACGGGACGCTACAAGCTGCCTAACTTGCAGGCAGGTTCGCCCGTTGACGTGGTCGTCCAGCTACGCATCCCTGAGCAGGCTGAAGGAACAAAGATGCGCCTGCTCGATCTGCGTCTGGGCTATACACCGCAGGAAATGAAGGCGGCAGAGGTGGCTAAACAGGTGTTTGAAATAGAATTCGCTGCCCATGAGGCGGTCGAGAGTTTGCCTGTCAATCACGAGGTGGCCAAAGCTGTGCAAATGCTGATGAACGCGCGTGCGCGGGCTGAGGCAATACGGCGGATGGACGCGGGCGATTATGTCGGATCGCAGCGAGTGCTTCGGCACGCCGCCCTGTCGTCTCAAGCGGCCTTTGCGCCGATGGCCAGTTCGCCGGACGTGCAGGCTGAGATGGCAACGTTTGATGAGTATGACGAATCTCTGACTGATCGTTCGTCAGATAAGATGAGCCGCAAGCGCTTGATGTACGACTCGGTTGCGCGTCGGCAAAGCAGAAAGCTCAACTAAGAGCAAACAATTAGAACAAACCGTTAAGGGACGAAGGCGCAAAGGTTCAGATGACTTTTGCGCCTTCACTTCTTTGTCGACAGCCTTGTTTGCCCGCGCCAATCATCAAGACGTATGATTACCGGAGCTATGACTGAAGGCACATCAACAAAGCGCAAGGCCGTTGTGCTCCTGAGCGGCGGCCTTGATTCGACAACGACGCTCGCCATCGCCCTTAACGAGGGTTATGAAATATACGCCCTGACGTTTCGCTACGGGCAGCGGCACGAAGCCGAGATCGAGGCGGCGCGTCGCATCGCTGTGCTTTTCCATGTGGCGCGGCACGTCGTTGCCGAGATTAACTTGCGCGCCTTCGGCGGCTCTGCTTTAACCGATGACATCGCGGTGCCGAAAAATCGTGTGCCGGAAGAGATGGCCGAAGGGATTCCTGTTACCTACGTCCCGGCACGCAATACCATCTTCCTGTCATTTGCTCTCGCCTGGGCGGAGGTGCTGGGAGCAAGCGACATTTTTATCGGCGTCAACGCTCTGGATTATTCCGGCTACCCGGATTGCCGTCCTGAATACATCGAAGCCTTTCAACGCATGGCCGATCTGGCCACCAAAGCGGGAGTCGAAGGAAGACAAAAACTTGTCATCCACACGCCTTTGATGAGGTGGACGAAAGCGCAGATCGTGAAGAAGGGAATCAAGCTTGGCGTTGATTACTCTCTGACCGTGACATGCTACGACCCGGCACCGGACGGCGCGGCCTGCGGGCAGTGCGATGCGTGCATCTTGAGATTAAAAGGCTTTGCGGAAAACGGGATGCGTGACCCTGCCAGATACCGGGCAGCGTCGCAGGCCGGAACATGAGCTACAGCATCAAAGAAATCTTTTTTACCTTGCAAGGAGAAGGCGCACAGACAGGCCGCGCTGCGGTCTTCTGTCGCTTCGCTGGGTGTAATCTCTGGTCAGGACATGAAAAGGATCGCGCTGAGGCTGTCTGTCAATTCTGCGATACGGATTTTGTCGGAACGGACGGGACAGGCGGCGGGCATTTCGCTACCGCACGGGAAGTCGCTCGCGCTGTTTCCGGCGCATGGCCCCCTGGAGAGAAAGCGAAAAGGGAGTGCCCGCTAGTCGTCTGTACGGGCGGCGAACCGCTGCTGCAACTTGATGAAGAACTGGTCACAGCGTTTCACGAGGAAGGTTTTGAAGTCGCCATTGAGACCAACGGCACGCGGCTTCCGCCGCCGGGGATAGATTGGGTTTGCGTCAGTCCAAAAGCCGGAGCGGAAATGGTTTTAAAATCAGGCCACGAGTTGAAACTCATCTTCCCGCAAGGTGGCGCCGAGCCTGAGCTTTATGAAAATCTGGACTTCCAGCATTTTTTTCTTCAACCGATGGATGGCGCGGCGCGTGAAGAGAACACGCAGCTTGCCCTGCGTTATTGTCTGGAGCATCCGCAGTGGAGATTGAGCCTGCAAACGCATAAGCTGCTGGGCATTCCGTAAATTTCAGAGAGCTTGCGTAACAGTCGAGGCAACCGCAGCTCTGACTATTGTCGTCATAGTCGGCGGTCACCTGTGGGCCAGATGTTTTTCCGTTGGGGAAGAAAAATATCTTGACAGGAAATTGATTAAGGCTTATACATGCACGTTCGCGTTTTCAAGTAAGTGAGAGCGCGAGTGAGGAAAAAGAGATTTCAATGTTGACGAACCATACAAGCAGATTCGAGATGCACGCCGCCAGGCCGACGACCCTTTGGTCGCTGGTCGGAATGCCCGGCGTGTCTTTGTCTGTCTATTGTTTAGGTTCGATACCGACCATTACATCCATTGGCGGCGAACTCCTTCAAGAGGCAGAACTGAATTCGCTCCAGGCGAAATTCGATAGCCGTCAATTGCAGATGTGACAAAGCGGGAGCGGCTCCCGCTCCCAAATCTCCTAAGAAAAATTTAAGAGAATTGTTGGAGCGGGTTTCCTGTAGCCTCCCTGTTGAGGCTTAGTGTCCCCGCTCTTTTTCGTTGTTTGATAATTGAAGTACCTTTTGAAGAGAGATGAGGGCAAGTGTTGCCTTCTCTGGATGGTCGAGGCCTCGTTGCTTTGCGAGAGTCCCGAAGGCCACGGCCATCCTCTAAGGAGAAGTGTGCGCCGAAGTGTGTCTAGCGGTTCACTCACTCTGCCCTCATCTGTTTTTACTATAACAGATTTCGCATGCGTGGCTGAGCGGCAAAAGCACCTGACTGTAAATCAGGATCACTCCGGTGAAGTCGTAGGTTCGAGTCCTACCGCATGCACCAATAAATCATCCGCAGGGGTAGCATAACTGGCAATGCCTTCGACTCGTGTCGCCCCTGCCGAATCTGGAAGGTTGGGCATCTGGCACGCCAAGCGGTCCTGAAAACCGTCGGAGTTTGAAAACTCTTGTGGGTTCAACTCCCACACCTTCCTCCACATTTTGAACCCGTAGCTCAGGGGAAGAGAGCGCGATTCTGCGGAGATCGAGGTCGCTGGTTCAAATCCAGCCGGGTTCATTAACATTTCACGCCGACGTAGCCCAACTGGCAGGAGGCGCTAGTCTTAGGAACTAGACAGTGAGGGTTCGAATCCCTCCGTCGGCACTAAACTTTTCAAGCTGTCGTGGCGCAACTGGCAGACGCGCACGGTTGAGAGCCGTGTTGATGAGAGTTCGAGTCTCTCCGGCAGCACTAATTTGCTCGCGTAGTCCAACTGGCAGGAGACAGCAGTTTCAAGAACTGCACAGTGCAGGGTTCGAATCCCGCCGCGAGCACCAGGTTTGTTATCTGCAACGGCATGCGCGCGTATCCCAACCGGCAGAGGAGTCAGACTTAAAATCTGAAAGTTGAGAGTTCGAATCTCTCCGCGCGTACCAGAAAAGATTCACGGGGATGAACGCGAAATGGAAAGCGGGTTGACCTTCAATCAACTGATTTGCGAGTTCGAGTCTCGTCATCCCTGCCAAAACGTTTCATGTTGGCTGTAGCTCAATGGCAGAAGCGCTGCGCTGTGAACGCAGAGGGTGTCGGGTTCAAATCCCACCAGCCAACCCAAAGTTAGAGAAACGGAGCTGTAGCTCAGGGGAAGAGTGCCCGGCTGTCTACCGGGAGGCCGCGAGTTCAAATCTCGTCAGCTCCGCCAGTTTCATCAACTAAGTAACGCGAGCGAAGTTCATCTCTTCTCGCGCCGTAAGCTAAACGGGTGAAGCAGTCGCCTCTTAAGCGACGGACAGAGAGTTCGAGCCTCTCACGGCGCACCAATCCTAAAATCTCTCGCGCGGGAGTAGCTCAAACGGATGAGAGCGCAAGTTAGCCAGACTTGAGGCTGCGAGTTCGAATCTCGTCTCCCGCTCCAAATTATTCTTCACGAGCCAGTAGCTAAGATGGATGAAAGCACCTGCCTTTTAAGCAGGGGATCGAAGGTTCAAGTCCTCCCTGGCTCACCACACATTCAACAACAACGCGCGCGGGCGTAGCTCAAATGGTAGAGTGCGGGGCTTCCACCCCTGAGACGCCGGTTCGATTCCGGTCGCCCGTTCCAGCTCACAGAGAGAGCTTTCACATCTTGCCGGTCGAGTAGCTCAGCCTGGCCAGAGCGTCTGTCTCACAAGCAGAGGGGCAAAGGTTCAAATCCTTTCTCGACCACTAATTTTTTTTTGATGTCGGCGGCCATGAAAAAAGCGCGCCTTCCAGAGACCATCCACAGCACACAACAACGCTTAAACCTCACCTCTGGACGATGAGCCGGACGCTGAAAGCCGGGCAGACTCACAGGGTCGGCACGTTTTTCAGGGGCGCGGAACCGACATCAATTTTGGGGTGTAGCTTAACTTTGGCAAAGCGCACGATTGTTAATCGTGTCCATGTGAGTTCGACTCTCACTACCCCAGCCAATCTTTTTTGTGGTGTAGCTCAACGGCTTTGAGAGCGTCCGTCTTGTAAACGGGAAGATGTAGGTTCGAATCCTATCACCACAGCCAGATCATTTTATCGGGGCGTGGCTCAACCTAGCAGAACGCTGACTGCGCGGGCGCGTGGAGCGCTTTTGAGGATGTACGTGTCCTCACGCCCCGACCAAACTTGAGTCCGTGGCTGGATAGCTCAGCAAGTAGAGCAGACGTCTCATAAGCGTCCGGTGGCCGGTGCAAGTCCGGCTCCAGCCACCAAAACTTTTACGGCTGGGTAGCTGAGATAGCTCAAGCGTCGGCCTGAAGCGCCGAAGAGAGTGGTGCGAGTCCACTACCAGCCACCAAGATATGCGGGCATGAGAGCAAGTGCGGCTCAGAGGTCTCATAAGCCTCTTCCACGGAGGGTGCGACTCCCTCGCCCGCGACCAAATTCTTGCGGAGTCGTCCAACTGGCAGGACGCTGGCCTTTGAAGTCAGAGATTTTGGTTCAAATCCAAACCCCGCAGCCAAACATCAGGTGGCGAAGCTCAGATGGCAGAGCAGGCGAACGATAATCGCCCGGTCGCAAGTTCGAATCTTGCCGCCACCACCACGAAAAACAGAAGTCAGGAGTCAGAATCCAGAAGCCAGAATGAAAGGCTGCAACCGTCTTTCTTCTGATTTTCTTTTCTTCTGACTCCTGACTTCTGGATTCTGTATTCTGCTTTTCATCTCGTTCGGGTCTGTAGCTCAGATGAAGAGAGCAGCCGGTTTCTACCCGGCAGGTCGTGGGTTTAAGTCCTACCAGGCCCGCCAATTTTTCCGGGCACGCATAGCCAAGTCAGGTCAAAGGCATCGGCCTGCAAAGCCGACAATCGTCAGTTCGAATCTGACTGCGTGCTCCACTCGTTTAATTAACAAAGATGCTATGTGCGATTACTAAAATCAGAAGAAAGGAGGCAAGGGGCGAATGGTTCTCTCAAGAAGAGTTTTACTTTTGAACGCTTCGTATGAGGCGCTCGGCACGGTTGATGTTCCTCGTGCCGTCCGCCTGATCTGGAAGCGCACGGCTCAAGTGGTCGAGAAAGACGGCACGAGAGTTTTGCGCTCGCAGCATTTCACGTTTGAAGTTCCGAGCGTGATTCGCTTGATTGAGTACGTTGACGTGCGCAGGCGTCGTAACCAATCCGGCAAACAGCGGCTCAGAATCCTGATGCGCGACAAGATGAGATGCCAGTATTGCGGAGTGCGTGGCACGCAGTTCGACCTGACGCTGGATCACATCTTGCCACGCTCTCGCGGTGGCCGCTGCGACGTGGAGAACCTTTGCGCAGCGTGCAAAACCTGCAACCAGCGCAAAGGCGACCGCACACCGGATGAAGCGCGTATGCCGCTGCTGGCGACTCCGAGCGCGCTCCGCTATGGACTGGACAAGGCGATGCTCCGGCACTACGCCGAGTCGCGTCCCGAATGGCGTCCTTACCTCTTCCTGGCGGAAAAGGCAGAGGTAGCATGAAGAGCAGGAGACGACGAAAAGCAGAATACAGAATACAGAAGACAGAAGTCAGGAGGGATAAGGCGGAGAACCGCTGTTACTGATTTTCTTTTCTTCTGTCTCCTGACTTCTGACTCCTGTCTCCTGCTTTTCGCTGAGGAATAGAGAAATGGAAGCTGTCATCAGTCGTGAACGAGTTGCGCCGTATCGCAGCTCTGAGGAAGTTTTAAGGCTCGTGCGCGAGTTTGAATCATGCACTCTGCCTCGTGCTCGGTGGACGCATCACGCGCACCTCGTGGTGGCGCTCTGGTATCTGGTACGGCATGAGGAAGCTGCGGCCACACGGCTGATTCGCGACGGCATCATGCGTTACAACAAGGTGAGCGGCATCGAACAGACGAAGACCGGCGGCTATCACGAGACGATCACACTCTTTTACATCCGGGTGATTCGTAAATTTCTCTCAACCGCAAATCCCGATTGCACGCTGGCCGCGCTCGCCACTTCGCTCATCCGCGTCTGCGGCGATAAAAACTTGCCGCTTGAATACTACAGCCGGGAGCGTTTGATGTCGTGGGAAGCGCGCACGGGATGGCTTGAGCCTGACGTGAAGGCTCTTGAGTAATTTGAAAATTACAGAGGATAAAACCGGGGGCAAGGGAAAAACTCTTGACACCTTCAATTGGCAGGAATAAAGTGGCGGCGTTCAATGCATGAATTTTTGCTGACAGGGCCACCCGACCTGTTCTCAAAACCTTAAGCATTGCGCTGACGCTTAACTTGCGTCAGCCCTACCATCAATCTATTTCAATTCAGCTAAGGGCAACGAGGGGGGCGGGTCTTTCTCTCGGGCAGCGACCCATTTGGTGTTTCTTGCGTAGCAGTGTCTTCGTGGGCTTTAAGCTGCGCTACAGACTCTGCGAAGCGTGGCCTGTAACTCTGAACCCAATCCAAAAGGAGAAGCTATGGCAACGAGTTTTAGCGCAAACATCAAGCCGTATTTCACCGAGCTTGATAGAAATAAGATGATGGACTCGGATCACACGTATGGAGTCATCACCTTTGACCTCTGGTCGGCGAGCGACGTGCAGAACAATTGGGATGCCATCAATGGCGCGATCAGTGGTGGGAGTATGCCTCCGGCTGGTCAGCCGCCTGATACCGACGGCCCATGGGAACAGCGCAAAATAGATCAATTCGTTAAGGACTTCCAGGCGTGGAAAGATGGTGGCTTCCAGCCATAAAAGAGGCCGGGTTGCTTGCAGAACGAATTTGATAGACAAAGAAGTTCGGGGCTCAGAGGCGGCGGGTCATGAGTCAATCGAAAGCTTAGATCGAGATCGGCTACGCCTCTCTGCCCCGAAACAAAAACGGAGAGGAGATCAATCCATGGCAACCTCAAAGAAACCGGCGGGTGGGAAGAAATCAACGGGGAAGAAAAAGGCTGCTAAACCGAAAGCTGCTAAATCGAAAGTGGCAAGAGGCTCGGTAGCGGCTGCCGCGCCGGTCTCATTCGCCGCCCAGATCGCTCCTTTGTTCAGGGCGCAGGACGTGCAATGTATGAGAGGCAGGAATGTGTTTCTGATTAACTATGAATGGATGTCGGCGAAAAATACAACCGGACAATATGCCAACGCCAACATGGTTTTAGGCAAGCTGAAGCCCGGCGCAGGACAGGGACGGATGCCGTTGGGCGGCCCCTACTGGTCAGACGCAAACTTACAGCTATTCAGCGATTGGATAGCCGGGGGCTGTCAACCTTGACTCGTTTCCACCAAAGGAGAAGCCATGAAGCGCATAATTCAAAGTCTCGCCTTAGTGTCGTTGTGCAGCGGCCTGATCGTCATGATGGTAGTCGCCCGGCAATCTGCCAACAGCGTGCGAGGACGGACGGATGCTCCACTGCCTGAAATGTCCGCCGCACCTCAAGCCATTCCCACTCCGATCCCCTCCGTGACCGCCGACTTGCCTTACATCGTTCCCCTGAGCAGCAGACCTAAGGGTCTCACTCCTCAGCAATCAAGACCCTGGTTCGACGACTTTTCGTGGCAGTCCTTCATCGCGCTCAACTGGCCTGCCAAGCTTGGGCCGGACGGTACTCCGCTTCGCGGTGTGCCGGACACGAGCAAAAGTATCGGCGACCCGGGGCCGCGCGTCTGGGAAAGCTGGAAGACCGACTATGAATTATTCCAAGAGGGAGGCGAGCCGCCTTCGGCGTGGAGTTCTTACGATGTCGTTGATCCTCCATGCCACATCTCAAAGGCCAGGGGAGCGACGACGCCGCTCAGACTCAAGCTGCTGCCGTTAGTCGCCAAGGGCGGGTCGGTGTTGCCCGGCAGCGTCAACCAGGCGATGGGCGGACCGCTCATTGATCAGCACGGAAAGGCCGCGCGTTACGAGATTCATCTCAATCAATCGTACTACGACTTCGTCAAGAACAATCAGCTCTATCTACAGAAAAACCTGCCGCAATATCCAAAACCGAAACTTGATTTACCGACGAGTCAGCAGGGCAGTTACGGCGTTATCGAGATCAAGGCCGCGTGGCGCGAGATGTCGGCTGCGGAGATGAATGACCCGGCCATCACCAGCCGTTATTACATCACACAGGCGCTGGTGATAGACCCCGGCGGCGGCAACCAGTGCCGCCAGACGAATGTGGGATTGGTCGGCATGCACATCGCCCATAAGACTTCGCCGTTTGTGCAATGGGTCTGGGCAACTTTTGAGCATGTGGATAACGTCCCCGAAACCACCCCCGCGCCTCCCGGCGGATATTCCTTCAACAACGGCACGCCCTCCCCTCCCCCCAACCAGTTTGGTTATGCGCCCGGCAACGCCTGGAGGCCTCTCGATGCGACAAAACCTTTACCCACCACGCCCACTCAAGTGATAAGAATCAATCCTGTTCCTCCATCTACGCATAGCCTGAACATGATAGTGCAGGGATTGGCGGGAATTCAGGGGACAGTCTGGCAGCATTATAAACTAATCAACACACAGTGGCCGATAGACCCTGACTTGCCTGTGATCGTCAACAATCCGGGCACGGCGAACGACGCTTATCCGCAGGGTAGCGGCAACCCTACGCCCGACGCGCAGGAGTCGCCCGGCAGTCCGAACGAAGGCGTCGCGAACATTACGATGGAAACCTATTTCCAGAAAGTTTTTCCGCCTCTCAAGCTTTTCGGGAGCAGTTGCATGCACTGTCACTATCAGGCCGCGCAAACTGACTTCAGTTGGGTCATTGTCGATATGGCCTATCCGAGAAATCCGCAGGCCGGGACTCCGACACCGGCACAGCGCAAACTGGCTCGCCCCCCGACCGCGCCTCCGGGAGCCACCACCTTGCAAGCGCCGCGCGGACGCAGACGCTCT
Source organism: Acidobacteriota bacterium (assembly GCA_032160705.1). Classification (GTDB taxonomy): domain Bacteria; phylum Acidobacteriota; class Blastocatellia; order Pyrinomonadales; family Pyrinomonadaceae; genus QHXM01. Next base: position 13,781 of record JAVHVE010000015.1, read on the forward strand.
CCGAGATAAGAGAGCGAATAGATACGTGATAACCTTCCCGATGGTCGGCGAAAATGTCTCTGCTAATTTCGCCGACCATTCGCTTCAATGCCCCAGCCGCCACAACATCACGAAGCCGATGACCAGACCGATGGTGATGACTGTCCGGCGCACGAAGACGCGACCCATGCGCCGCGCTGTGCTTGCGCCGAAGTAGCCTCCGGCAATCGCGGCGACGGCCATCAGCAGTGCGTCAGGCCAGTAGACGAGTTTGTAAACGATGAAGCCCGCGACCGCCGCACTGTTGATGCAGATACCGAGAAAGTTTTTGATGCCGTTGGCGCGATGGATGTCTGAAAGTCCGAGCAGGCCGAGAGCCGCCAGCATCAAAATCCCGTTGCCCGCGCCGAAATAACCGCCGTAAATCGAAGAAAAAAACTGGAAGATAATCGCGCCGAGCCACCAGCGCACGCGCCGGTTCTCCGTTGAATTTTCAGTTCCCAATCGCCTGCTGATCGGCTCCTGAAGCATGAAAAGAATGGTGGCGAAAAAGATGAGAAACGGAACGAGGCGCGCAAACGTCTCTGATGGCGTCATGATGAGAAGTGCTGCGCCGACCGCGCCGCCAAACACGCTCGTGAGCCCTAGCCGCACGAGGATGCGTCGGCTGTTGTCCATCTCACGACGAAAGCCCCACAGTCCGCCGAACAAGCCCGGCCAGAGCGCCACGGTGCTCGTCGCGTTGGCCACTTTCGGGTCAAGACCGAGCCAGAGCAGAACGGGAAAGGTCAGAAGAGTGCCGCCCCCGGCGATTGAATTCATCACGCCAGCGACAAAAGCGGCGGCAAACATGATGAATCCATGAAGCAGCGCTGTGTCCATAAAGACAAGGCAAAAGGCAAAAGTAAAAAGGTAAAAGGAAGGCGGAGACCACATTTAATTGAAAGTGATTCGCCGCCTCACTTTTGCCTTTTACCTCTTACCTTTTTCCTTTCGCATTAGCTCGCCGCTCTTTCCGGGAGCGGTTGCTTGGCGAAGAAGTCACGGTAAAAACGTTTCGTATATTCTTCCAGCAGACAACTGATGCGCTTTGGGTCGGGCGAGCGGACAACCAACCCGGCGTGATAGCGTTTATTCATTCGCCAGACAATCTCTTCATCATTGTAGGCGGACGTGTCCGGGTGTTTCTGCCGGGCGAGCGAAACGATCAGCCCGGCATAATCCTCGCGCAGCGGCGGCAACTGGTAGACGCTTTCGCCGCGCGCGATTTCTATCTTCGCCCATTCAGCCCAGAGATTGATGCCGGTGGCGGCTTCGACCAATTCCACGATGTTCGCTCCGCCGACGCGCGCCGAAGTTTCCAGAAAATAAAAACGTCCATCCTCACGCCCCTTGATAAACTCCGTGTGCGAGACGCCGCGCACGAGACCTTTCCCTTTCAGCACTTCCTGATTGATTGCCAAGAGGGCGCGCTCGTCCGCCGATTCGCGCAGCACCGTCGAGGTGGTGAAGACTCCGCCTTCGTGCGAAACGTCTAAGGGAGGCGTGCCGTACATGTGTGCGATGGCGAAGATAATTTCTTTTTCGGAGATGATGGAATCTACGTGATAGATGTCGCCGGGAACGTATCGCTCCAGCAGGTAAAAGGATTGGCGGTCGCCGAGTTCCTCAAGGGTCGCCCAGAATTCTTCGGGCGAGTTGAGCTTCCTGATGCCTGTGGCCGAAGCCTCGAAGCGCGGCTTAATCAGCCAGGGCGGTGGGACGCGCGCCATGTAGTCGCGTAAGCGTTCGTAGTTGAGAACGTGTATGAAGTCCGGGACAGGGATGCCTGACTCTGTCGCGCGCATCCGCATCGCCAATTTATCGCGGAAGTAACGTGTCGTCGTATCGCCCATGCCGGGAACGCGCAGGTGCTCGCGCAAGGCGGCGGCTGTCTCCAGATCGAAGTCGTCGAGCGGAACGATTCGATCAATCGATTCGGTGCGCGCCAGATAGCTGACGCCTTTAATACAATCGCCCAGTTTCCACTTCTTGTTGTCGTCGGGAATCAGGAAAACCTCGTCAATGCTTTCGCGCGGCCAGTCGGCACGGGCGATGCTCTCAGAAGTCAAAAGCAGCACGCGGCATCCCTGACGTTTGCACTCGCGCATAAACTCCGCGCCTTTTTCATAGCTTGCCAGGCAGAGAATTGTAGGTGGCCGCGAGTTTGTCATGACGAAACTCCTTCCAGAGAAATTCAGGGAAAAGACGGGTGAAGCATCATAGCCGGACGGGCTGAATGTTTCCAAGTGAACTTTGTATCGCAGGGTTCGTTTAAGTATGATGAATTCAATCTACACGGGCTGTCTTGGTCAGAGTGAGTAAGAATAGATTATGACGGGGAGCGTTTATGGACGGCTACATTTTTCAGTTGAACTGCTCGGATGGCGGAGTTCCGAAACGACCCGTGCGCGAAGCCGAGGTGACGCCGACGGGACTGGCTTGCGACAGGCAGGCGCACCCGAAGATTCACGGCGGGCCGGAGCGTGCGCTCTGCCTCTATGCCCTGGAACACATCACAGAGCTACAGGATGAAGGGCATCCGATTTTTCCGGGGTCAATCGGCGAGAATGTCACGGTCGTGGGTATTGACTGGGAAACGCTTCAGCCCGGAAGCCGCCTTGCGCTGGGTGATGAGGTGGTAATCGAAATTACTTCATACGCAGGCCCTTGCCCGACCATCGCAGCATCATTCACAGACGGCGAATTCAAACGCATCTCGCAGAAAATTCATCCCGGCACATCGCGCCTCTACGCGCGGGTTATCAAGACGGGACTGCTGACAACGGGGCAGACGGTGCGTGTGCTAAATGGGGCGGAAAGCTAGTTCAATCCGCATATCCCCAAAGGGGATGAACATAGCAGGAGACTGAAATGGCACGCATTGACGCAGTTAACCTAGACGAAATTGATTCCTATACCAAACAGGTCTTCGATGCCCAAACAAAGACGTGGGGAGCGCCACTGCTGAACCATCTCCTGTATGCGCGCCGTCCGACCATCTTTCGTGGCGCGCGCGGGATGTGGACGGGGATTGGCTCTTCAGGTTTGATTGATGGCGGCCTGCAAGCGTTGGTTAACCGGCGCGTCGCTTCCATCAACCATTGTGAGTTTTGACAGGACATCAACGCTGCCGTGGGCAGCGAGCTAGGCGTCACGGATGAAAAGATCATGGCGCTGCCGGACTATACGATTAGCCCGCTGTACAGCGAAGCAGAGCGCGTGGCGCTTCTCTATGCCGATTGCATGACGATGACGGGGCGCGAAGTCACGGACGAATTGTTCGCGCGGCTGCGCCAGTTTTATGACGATGATGCGATTGTGGAATTAACGGCCATCATCGCCTGGGAGAATGCCTCGTCCAAGTTCAACCGCGCCCTGCGCGTGCCTTCGCAAAAGTTATGGAAGCGAGACGGATGAAAGGTAAATCGAAGATGGAAGATTTCGCGCCGACCGACCGCACAACTGTCAAGCGGCTGCCCAAGCGGGGAAATTACGAGCGAGAAACTGTCTACCAGATTCTTGACGAAGGATTCGTCTGCCATGTGGGTTTCGTCGTTGATGGCCGCCCGTTCGTCATCCCGACAGGCTACGGGCGATTGGGAGACAAGCTCTACATTCATGGCTCGGCGGCGAGCCGGATGCTGAAAACTTTGCGCGAAGGTATAGATGTTTGCGTGACGGTCACGCTGGTTGACGGGCTGGTGCTGGCGCGCTCTGCCTTTCATCATTCGATGAACTACAGGTCTGTCGTCATCTTCGGCAAAGCGCAGGTCGTGGAAGATGAAGATGGAAAGATGAAAGCCCTGCACGCATTCACAGACCACATCATGCGCAGGCGCTGGGAAGAAACGCGGCAACCTGACGCAAACGAATTGCGCGCGACGATGGTGCTGGCTCTCTCGCTCAATGAGGCGTCGGCCAAGATACGCACAGGCCCGCCCATTGATGATGAAGAGGATTACGAGCTTCCGGTCTGGGCGGGCGAACTCCCGCTTCGTCTGGAGACAGTGGAAGCCGTCCCTGACCCGCGCTTGCGTGCCGGTATAGAGTTGCCGCAGTACATACGCGATTACCGTAGGCCGCAGTCTTAAAGAGCAGGAGTGATGAATGAAAAAGGTTGTTTCGTCTTTGATGATTCTCTGTGTGTTGGCAGCACTGGGTCTCGCGCAGGAAGCTGACAGGAAGACAGCCCTCAGCTCACTGGTCGAAGCCGAGCGCACGTTTGCCAGAGCAGCAACTGCGAGAGGCATCCGGGCGTCGTTCATTGAAAATCTGGCCGACGATGGCATCCTCTTTCGCCCGCGCCCCGTTGCCGGAAAAAAGTGGATGGAAGATCATCCAGCGCCGCCGGGACTGTTGACGTGGCAGCCCATCTTCGCAGATGTCTCGCGCGCGGGCGACATGGGCTACACCACAGGCCCCTGGGAATTCAGAGAGAAGAATCTGGAAGATAAGCCAATCGCGCATGGTCAGTTTGTGACTGTCTGGAAGAAACAAGCAGATGGAGCGTGGAAAGTAGCTGTTGATTTGGGAATCAGCAACCCGCCGCCGGAGACGCCCGCGCCGGATGTGCAATTCCCGAAGGACAAGCAAAATGATAAGAAGCTCAAGCTGAAAGATGCCGAAACGGAACGGACTGCGCTTCTCAAGCTGGAAGATGATTTCTCAAAGTTCGTGGCGACGAAGAAGACTGTTGACGCTTTTCTCTCCTACTTTGCTGACGATGTTCGTCTCTTTCGGATGCACGCTTTTCCAGCCGTCGGCAGGGAAGCGACGCGCGGGGTGCTGGCGGCAAATCCGGGATTGCTGGCGTGGCAGCCGACAAAGGCGGACATTTCTCGTTCGGGAGATTTGGGCTACACCTATGGCACTTATGAGTTCAAAGCCAGTGATGGGAAAGCTGCCGAGAATGGAAACTATCTCAGAATCTGGAAGAGGCAGACAAACGGCAAGTGGAAAGTGGTGCTTGATCTTTTGAATCCGATTCCGCCGAAAGCAACTGCGAATTAATTATGATTCGCAGTCAGCGCAAAATAGATAACGGGCAGTCAAGCGGCTGCCCGTTACTTTTTTTTATAGTGCACCCGGAAAGACTCGAACTTTCGGCCTTCTGATCCGAAGTCAGACGCTCTATCCAACTGAGCTACGGGTGCAAGGATTCATTGTCCAATATTATCACGCGCTCTTAGTGACTCCCGCCCTTCTGAGTCAGGCCAGCTTGAATATCGCGGCGGATGAAGCGCACGAGGTTATTGATCTGCTCGGTGTTGAGACGGTCTTTGAAAGCGGGCATCCCGTCACCGCCGTTCGCAATCTGCTTGGCAAATTCCGCGTCCGTGTGCGAGAGCCCGTGTCCTTCCAGCAGGCTCGGAACTTTCAGCCGCTTGCCCTCGATTTTCACCATCCCGCCTTCGCCTTTTTCCTGATGACAGGCGGCGCAAGTCTGCATGAAAGTTGTTTTCGCCTCCGCCAGCTCATCCGGCGTCGGCGTGGCTGTCGCTTTCGGCGATGCGGCGGGAGTTGCTTGCGCGCCGCCGGTGTTGGCTGTTTGATTCGTACTCGTTGAATCGCCGCAAGCTACTGCAAAGAGTGCGACGGCTAAAGCGACAATGATAAGTTTGGCAAGTTTCATTCGTCTGCGGCCCCACAGTGGAATCAGGATTCCAGAATTAAAATGTTTCAAAAGCGAAGGGAGTATAGACCAACAGAAGTAGAAAGGCGAAGGGCGCAGGTGGAAAATCTGGACGAAGCTTTCGGCAGTGTCCTAAATTTCTGTCGCTGTTAAATTCTGAGGGAAACTACTCCGCAGACGGTGTATAATCCGCTCCTCCTTAAGAAACGCGAGCATGAATTTAACCCGACGCTTTCCGCGTCGCAACTGGAGGGATTAACTGATGACGAAGATTAACCACAGGCTGGCGCTGCGCGCGCTGAGTCTTCTTGTTTTGATGGTGCTCATGGCGGGCAGTGTATTGGAAGTTTCTGCACAGCGTCGGCGCAGGCCACGGGCTCGCACGCGCACCGCAGCACGCACTGCGGTGCAGCCAGCACGTAGTTATACGGTTCCGGCCAACACAGTCATCCGCGTGCGCTTGAACGAGCAACTGAACTCAGGCACGGCGCGCGTCGGCGACCGCTTCTCGGCGACCGTCGCCGAACCGGTTTATGCGGGAGGCGGGACGGAAGTGATTCCGACGGGAAGCCGAGTCTGGGGGCGCGTGCAGTCTGTCAACCGCGCGCAGCGGCGTAGGCCGGGAAATATTACAGTTGGCTTCAACCAGGTCGAGTTGCCTACCGGCGCAATTTATACGATCAACGGCTCGCTCGCCAGCTTGCAGGCCGACGACGTGAATGCCGACAACGAAGGCACAGTCCGGGGACGCAAGAACACCAAGCGCGACGCGGTTTTCATTGGCGGAGGCGCAGCCACTGGCGCAATAATTGGTGCGATTGCGGGCGGCGGCAAGGGCGCAGCCATCGGCGCGATTCTCGGCGGCGGACTCGGCACGGGCGCGCGAGTTTATGAGAAAGAAAAAGAGGCCGATGTGAAATCGGGCACGGAGTTCGGCGTGATTCTCAACCGGAGCGTGTCGCTACCGGCGAGCAACATGCACTAGAGCGCATCTCATAAATGCTAAAAAATATGAACCACGAAATAACACGAAACGGCACGAAACAAATTTTAGTGCTCTTTCGTGTCATTTCGTGGTTTCGCTGTGATGCGTTTCTATTTATGAGACCGCTTCTAGTAATGAACGAGATGCTAGATGTCAGATGCTGGATGTCAACTTTACTAGCATCCAGCATCTAACATCTGTTTTTCTATTTTTTAAGTCCCGCGACCCATTCCGCGATTTCGCGCTTTTCATCTTCCGTGAGCTTGTCGGCGTAAGATTTCATTGGAGGCTCGATGCCGTAGGCCAGCGGGTCGTTGAGAAGGTTGACGATGTCTTCCACCGTCCGGCGCGGTTTCGAGCCAACGCCGAGGAGTTTCGGAAAAATGGAAGCGCCCTGCCCGCGCGTCCCATGACAGGCCGAGCAATTTGTGATGTAGGATTCCGGCGGCGAGCCTGAGTTGTTCGTCGAAACAATCGGAGAGCCGTTTGTTTGCGGGCTGGGTGACGGTGAGCCGTCGGGCATTTGTGCGCCAGTATTTGAATTAGGATGGTTTGTCTGCGGCTCAATGCTCACGGATTCACTGGTGCGCGCGCGCAAAGGGGTAAATGGTGCGTTGTGAAAAGCAGTTTCTTCGGCTTCCTGCCGACGGAATTGCGCGCGTGTGAGCGGATTGCGCGAGTCGTCCACGTAAGCGACAATCGTTAAGCCTGTGAACAGCAGAAAGCCGAGCGAGAAAAGTACAGCGCCTATATTGCGACGCGGGTGTGCCATCACACGGCCTAGCGGTCTCTTGAGAAACGGCAGCATCGCCAGCCCGAAGAGAATCAAACCCGGAAGAGCGACCGCAATGAGAGAGGCAGCACGACCCGGTAAATACTTAAGCATCTGAAAGAGCCACAAAAATTGTGCGCCGGGACGCGGCAGATAACCAGGCGCGGCTGTGTCCGCCGGAGGCCCAAGCGGCGCGAAGTATTTCATGCTGTAGAACGCCAATGCGATGAAGACCAGCCCCGCCGCAATAGCGTTGCGTAAGACCTGACGGTGCATCCACTTTTCCAGCCGCCGCTCTTCGGCTGCGCTCACCAAACCTCTTTCACGAAAAACGAAAAGGCGAGCCGCCAGCACCGTTAAGATAATCGCGGGGATAATCAGCGCGTGCAGCGCAAAGAAGCGCGCGAGCGTGATCGGCGAAATTTCAGAACCGCCAAGCAGCCAGCGGCGCGCAGCATCGCCCACAAGGGGGAGACCGCCCGCGATTCCTTCCGTGACGCGTGTCCCGAAGAATGCACGCGCGTCCCAGGGCAGCGAATATCCGGTCGCGCCTGCGGCTAAGATTAAGCCGAGCAGAATCACACTCGCCATCCATGCGACGGGTCGGCGGCGGTAGGTAGCGCGCCAGAACATCTGCGCCAGGTGAAGCACGAGTGCGAGCGTCAACCACATTGAGCCGTAATGATGAAGGGAACGAATCCAGGAGCCTGCGGGCACGACCTTTTCGATGTAAGCGACGGTCGTGTGAGCGCTCTCCGTCGAAGGAACGTAGTAGAAGCCGAGCAGAAGACCTGTGATGACCTGGAGCGCCAGCAGCATGACGACGACGCCTGCCGTCGTGCGCGCCCATGCTTCCAGGCCGCTTGAAGGCTTGTCTATCAGCGTGCGCTCGATGTCAGTGAGCGTCGTCCAGCGCGAAACCCAATTTTCTTTCGGCTGTTCGGATTTGACCTCTTCGACAGCATCGCTCATCCGCGCACAATTCTTTCCTCTGTGTTGTTCAGATAGCTTTGATACTTGACCTGAAGCACGCCGTCCTTTTCGCGCGTCGGGAGCGGATCGAGTCCGCGACGGGATGGGCCGGTGAGCCGCTCGCCGTCCGAAGAGAAATAGCTATCGTGGCACGGGCAGAAAAACTGGCTCTCCTCGGCACGCCAGGCGACGTTGCAGCCTTCGTGCGGGCAGATGCTCGACAACACCTGATTGCCTTTATGCGGCAGGACGTAGACGAAATGCTCTTCGAGCGTGCTGGCCCAGCCCGCATGGTGCTCCGCGACGATGCTCCGCATGATTGGCTTTTCACCTTTGAGTTCTGCGACGGGCGCGACATTGTTCCACTCTGCATCCCGGAAGTTCTGCGCCGGGCGCAGGAAGCGGAAAGCTGCGGTGGCAACGGTCGCCGCAAAACCGGCAAAGATGCCCAGAGGAATCCAGAGCAGGAAATCTCTCCGCCCTTTATCAGTTTCTTTCGTCATGGATTTAAAGTCTGGAGTCTGGAGTCAAGGAGTCGGAAGTCAACTGGTCAAAAACAATTCTTTGTCTTTTGACTTTGAGACTCCAGACTCGTGCCTCCTAGACTTTTGTCAAGGTTCGCCTCAGAATAGCTACAGACTAACGAGCGCGCATTCTATCCTATCGGGGCGAGATTGTGCGACGAAATTTCATCAAGAGGTTGAATTCAGCATGAGCAGCAATGAAGGAGAAGGCAAAAACTCGACTTATGGAGCGCTGCGCCTGGCTCCCGATGTGGACGAGACCATTCGACCGAAATCATTGCTCCCCCGCCAGTTCGTCAGCTTCACTTTCTACCGTGCGCGCCCCGAATGGCGCATGCTGGATGAAAGCGTGAAGGAGCAGGGCAGGCAGGAATTTGTTAATGCCGTCGAAGAATTTCGCCGTGAGTTGTTGATCCATACCTATTCGCTGGTGGGGCTCAGAACAAATGCCGAGTTTATGATCTGGCGCATCGGCTATGGGCTGGAGCCGATTCAGGAATTGACGGCGCGACTGAACCGCACGCAACTTGGGAAATACCTGGAAGCCACGCAATCCTTCCTCTCGATGACCAAGCGCTCGATGTACATAGACAAAGATAATCCCGAACACGTCGAAGATCGTCTGCACATCGTTCCGGGACAGGCCAAATATTTGTTCGTCTATCCTTTCGTCAAAACGCGCGAGTGGTATGCGAAGCCTTCGGACACGCGGCAAGAAATGATGGACGAGCACATCCGCATCGGCTCTAAGTACCGCTCGGTCAAACTTCACACCACCTATTCCTTCGGCCTGGACGATCAGGAATTCGTCGTCGCTTTTGAGACGGATGAGCCGTCAGACTTCCTTGATCTTGTCCAGGAATTGCGCGAAACGAAGGCCAGCTCTTTCACTCTGCGCGACACGCCGATGTTCACCTGCCGCCAGCGCTCCCTTGCCGAATGTCTGGAAGCAATTGGTTAAAACGGAAAGACGGAAGAAGAGAAAAACAAAGACGCGGAGGAGCTGGCATATTGAGTAAAAATCTTTTTCGTCGTTTTTCTGCGTCGTTCTGTCTCTTATTCTTGCCGATGCTGGCGCTTTTCTGCTCACCGTTAATAGCTCAAACCTCTCTCCCAGGTTCGAGTGTCGCCGCGCCGCGCGCGTTTGAATATCTCTGGTATGAGGCAGAGAACATGCGCGGGCTGACGACAAACGAACGCCACGAGCCTGTGCTTAATCCATCATGGATGAACCCGCCGCGTGCCGTCGCTGCGGGTTGGGGGATTAACGGGCCGGGCGTTTCCGCCGAATGGTCGCAGGGCGGCGAGAGCGAATGGAACTCGGCAGCCGCCAGCGCCGATGAAACGCGCGCCACCATCTATCAGGACGTGGAAGTGCCGCGAGCGGGGACATTCAAAGTCTGGGTGCGTTACGCGGATTGGGCAAAGCGCACGGAAAACTTCACCGTCCGAATCGCACAGGAAGGGCGCGAAGTCTTCCGTCACGAATTCGGCGCGCGAGACCTGATAGACCCGCACGACGAAGTGAGCATGTACTGGGGCTGGGCTTTCACCTGGGATACCGCTTCGGCCACGCTCTCGAAAGGTGCTGCGCGCATCTCGATTGAGATTGAAAAGCAGGCAGAAGCGCGGCGGCACGTTGATTGTTTCCTCATCACCAACGATCTTGATTTTGTGCCGGACGGTCGCCGCAAACCCGATTTCGCGGCGATGCGTTACCTGCGCGAATGGTCAGGAAAGCGCACGCCGCTTGCGCCGCTTATCGAACAACCCTCGAAGGTGGACGTGCCCGCCGCCTGGCGTCGCTCCATGATCGCCGGACGCGACTTTCTGATGCCCTGGAATATTGCTAAAAATTTCTGGGAGCTTTACGACAAGACGCCGCCCGAAGAGCGACCACTCTATCCCTTCAACGCTGAGCCCATCGAAGAGTTCGTCAAAACATACAAGGGCGCGCGTGACGTTCCTCTCTTCAATTCAAAACTCGTCGTGCCCGTCATCTACATCAATGATCTGCCGACGTACTTGAAAGAGGGCAGCCCGTTCGTTCGTTACTTGCGCGAGACGAAGCAGCCCTTCGCCATCTTGATTAACTACGGCGCGCCTCAATGGGCAGAGGCCGAAGCGCAGGCCGCTTGGAAATTGTTGTCAGGCGAATTTCGAGAGCAGTTCATGGGCTGGATTTCGGGTGAAAGCATCGGGTACGTCTGGGACAGCTCGGCGACGGAGTTAAAAATAACGCCGCAGATGTCGCGGCGCGAACTGCTCGAAGCGCATCGCGTCTTTTACACACGCGCTCTCGAACGTAAGTGGAGCACATTCTTTCACACGCCGGGAATCGGCGCGATGTGGGATAAACTCATCCCGGCACAGTCAACTTCGAGCACGTCTTTCGCGCACGCGCTCGGGGAATGGGGAAGCCGCTTAATAGGGATGGAGACCGCAGCGGTGATGCCCAACTACGGGATGCGAATTGCGTTCACGCGCGGCGCGGCCAGGCAGTCCGGCGGCAACTTCCTCTACTATCACGCGCCGAACTTTGGCGACACCGCGACGACCTTCACCAGAGCGCAGAACTTCGCTGGGCCGGACAATTTTTTTCACACGCGCTATGGAGCAACGATGGGGCCGTCGCTCTCCTGGTATCGCAAGAGCTACTATCTTTACTACATGGCCGGAGCATCTGCCATCTATCTGGAACAGGGACACGATCAGTTTTTCAAACCCGGCCCGGGCGAGCATCCCTTTCAACTGAATCCGCTGGGACGCATCACAGACGAGTTCATGCGTTTTGCAGAAAAGCATCCTGAGCGCGGGACACCTTACACGCCCATTGCCTTTCTCTTAGACCCGGCGCACGGTTGGGAGATGACGGATTATCCGCAGTGGCCTTTCGGCGTCTCGCAAATTGGCAGGTCGGATCGCGCGCTCAGAGAGCTTTTCGGCGCTAGTTATTATCCTGCGCCAGTCACAGAGGGAGAGCCTGCGACGGCAGATCGGCAGGCGTATGTTGCTTCCGGCTTCGGCGACATCTTCGACGTGCTCGTTGCATCCGAGACGCGGGCTGAGGCCATTGATGCTTACCGCGCGCTGGTCGTCGGCGGAAGCATCGAGTTGAGCCGAGCCTGGGTCGCGCGACTTGAAGATTATGTTCGCAAAGGCGGCGTGCTCGTCATCAATGCGGCGCAGGCGAAAGGGCTTTCTGAAGAACTGCTCGGCATCCATCTGACAGGAGAGAAAGCAGAAAGCGATGATGCGCGCTGTCTTTCAGTAAATGAAGCGGGGACGGACTTACGCGGGCAGATGTTTCGCTACGAGCGCGTGGCAGTGCGCCAGGGCGCGCAGGTCTTGATAGAGACGCAGACCGGTGATCCGCTCGTGACAATCAACAAGGTCGGGCGCGGGAAATTAGTCTTCGTGGCGCTGCCTGATCTGCTCGGCGAGGACGAGCGCCTAACGCCTTTCGTCGCGCACCTGCTCGCGCACCTCGCGGCGGATGCAACACCCGTTCGCGTCCGGGGCGAGGTGGAATATCTCATCAACCGCACAGCGGGCGGCTGGGTTATCACGCTCATCAACAGTCGAGGTGTATTGAAGCCTCAGCAGGGACTGGCGCAGGTTGATCGCAGCGCGAGCGTCGAAGTGAGCCTGAGCTTAACAGGCAAGGGAATCGGGCAAGCGCGCGAATGGACTGATGACCGTCAGCTCGAAGTCTCAAGCGCAGGCGGACAGACCAGCGTCAAACTCAACATCGCACCAGGCAGCGTCGGCATCGTCGAATTGATTGAGCAAAAGTAGTGGTCAGTGGCCAGTTAAAAACAGATGGCAGGCAGCGTTGAGCTTTTGTCTTTAACTGACCACCGGCCACTGACCACTGACCACTATTTTATGCTATTCTCCGTCGCGTTTTTTGAGTGGTATGTTTGGTACTTTCGAGCACGGGGGCAAGATGAAGATTGCGCGAAAATTTTTGATTAGCGGAGAGGTGCAGGGCGTGGGCTATCGTTTCTTCGCGCAGCGCGCCGCTGCCCGTCATCAAGTTCTGGGATACGTGCGTAATCTGGCGGACGGGCGGGTCGAAGCGTTGGTCGAAGGAATCCCCGAAAGCGTTGAAGCCTTCAAGCACGATCTGGCGACCGGCCCGGCCTTCTCCGTGGTCGAGAACGTCGAAGAAATCAACATCGAGCCGACCGGCCACTACTCTTTGTTCAGGATAGAAAGGTAAAGCAGTTTTCAGTTTTGAGTTTTCAGTTTTAAGCAAAGACAAGTTGCTGTTACTGAAAACTGAAAACTGAAAACTGAAAACTGTGAACTGCAATCATGGATGAACTCAAAGCATTGATACGTGAAGTGCCGGATTTCCCGAAGGCTGGCATCAATTTCTACGACATCACCACGCTGCTCAAGCACCCGCAGGGCTTGCGCCGGACGGTTGACGCGCTCGCCGCTGAATTTCAAGGCGAGAAGGTTGACACCGTTATCGGTGTCGAAGCGCGCGGCTTCATCTTCGCCCCGGCTCTCGCCTACCACATGAATGCCGGATTCGTGCCCGTGCGCAAGCCGCGCAAGCTGCCCGCCGAATGCGTTTCCGTCTCTTATGATCTTGAGTACGGGCAGGATACTTTGGAAATTCACCGTGACGCCGTCGGGCAGGGGCATCGCGTCATCATCGCTGATGATCTCTTAGCGACGGGCGGGACGGCCAAAGCTGTGGTTGATCTGGTGGAAGGATTAGGCGGCGAAGTGGTCGGTCTGGTCTTCGTTGTCGAACTGGAATTCCTGCCGGGACGCAAAAAGCTCGACGGCTACGACGTGCGCTCGCTGATTAAATATCAGTCTTGAGCTGTGCTAGACTCTTTGTGGATTTCGCTTCATGCCGCTTCACGTGCTCCCGTAGCTCAGTGGATAGAGCACCTGCCTCCTAAGCAGGGGGTCGCAAGTTCAAGTCTTGCCGGGGGCACCATTTAATTCAAAAGTAATAGGGGAGCCTTGCAGCTCCCCATTATTTTTTACGCAGCCAGAATGCTTCCCTCCGGGATGAAGTTGTCCAGAGCAGGCAGTGGGATTTGATAGGTGTGATGATCTGCCAGGAGCTTGGCCGCGCCCTCGACATCGAGCGGCTTGGAGAAGTAGTAGCCCTGCCCGTATTCGCATTCCAGCATGGCAAGCTGTGCCAGTTGATCCTGCGTTTCCACGCCTTCGGCCACGACATCCATCTTCAGGCTGCGAGCCAGCATCATGATAGTGCGGACAATCTCTGCGTTCTCGCTGTTATCGCTCATCCGGCTGACGAAGGAGCGATCAATCTTCAGCGTGGAAATCGGGAAGCGGTGCAGATAGCTCAAAGATGAATAGCCTGTGCCGAAATCGTCAATGCTTAATTCGATGCCGAGCGTGCGAAGCTGATTGAGCATCTCGATGGCCGTCTCGAAGTTTTCCATCACCATGCTTTCCGTAATCTCCAGTTTCAGGCTGTGCGGCTCGACATTCGTCTCTGCAAGTATCTGGCGAACCTGCTCGCTCAGATTCGAGGTGATGAACTGTTTGCTGGACAGGTTGACGCTGATCTGCAAGGGCGGATACTGCGGAAACTGCACCTGCCAATCGTGAATCTGGCGGCAGGCCTGTCGCAGCACCCACTGGCCGATGGGAATAATCAACCCTGTCTCTTCGGCAATCGGGATGAACTCTTCCGGCGAAACAAAGCCGCGCTCCGGGTGCTGCCAGCGAATCAGAGCTTCAAAGCCGCTGATCGTTCCGGTCTCAAGCGCAACGATCGGTTGGTAATGAAGAACGAATTCCTTGCGCTCGATGGCGCGGCGCAGGTCTGCCTCCATTTGCAAAAGATTCATCGCGCGAGCGTGCATGGTCTTGTCAAAGACTTCGTGCCTTGCCTTGCCCAGCATCTTGGCGCGATACATCGCCGTATCAGCGTCGCGTAAGACCTCTTCAGGCCGATCATAGCCGGTGCTGCTCAGCGCAATGCCGATGCTGACGGTGGCAAAGACCTCGTGGCCGTTCAGATTGAAAGGCAGCGCCAGAGCTTTTTGCAGCCGGTCGGCAACGTCAATCGCTTCCGTCACACTCATCAGGTCTTCAAGCAGGACGGTGAACTCGTCTCCGCCGAGGCGCGCGACCGTGTCACCCGGGCGCAGGCAAATTTCCAGGCGGCGAGCGATTCCGACCAGCAATTGATCTCCGACCATGTGTCCCAGACTGTCGTTAATGATCTTGAAGCGGTCGAGGTCGAGGAACAGAACCGCGAAGAGACGATCTTCGCGCCGCTTGCCGCGCTCGACCGAAAGCTTCAGGTGATCCATGAAGAGCGCGCGGTTGGGCAGACCCGTCAGCATGTCATGAAAGGCTTCGTGCAGCAGCCGCTCTTCGGCGCGCTTGCGGTCTGTGATGTCCTGAATCTGGAAAATAAGATTGACCGAATTGACGAGCGAATCGCGAATCATCGTGACGCTCAGCAAAGCCCAGACGATCTGCCCGCGCTGATGTTTGTAGCGCAGCTCCATCTGGTAGGTCGAAGCCTTGCCGTCAAGCAGCTTGCTGACCTGCGCCATCATATCGCCGAGATCATCTTCGTGCGTGATGGCTTGAAAATTGGATGCCAGCAGCTCCTGTTCGGAATATCCGACCATCTCGCACAAAGAGCGATTGACCTTAATCCAGCTTCCGTCCGTCGCTACGAGCGCCATTCCTGCTGCGTGGTCGAAGGCACTGCGAAAACGCTCTTCGCTTTCGCGTAAGGCCGCAACATGTCGCTCTGCCTGTTCGGCCTGTGCGGCAGACGCTTCAATGTTTTTCAGATAGGTGCAGTAAGTGAAATAGACGATGGCGATAATCGGGGTGGTCGCCAGGAAGGCGTAAAAGCCAACCGTATCAATCAGCTTGGAGATAATACCTGCGGCGGAAGCTCCTGCGAAATAGGTGATCGAAGTCCAGAGGAAGCTTTTCCGCCACGTCAGCCAGAGCGGTTGATCGCTCTTCAAGGCGACGGCGATAGCAACCATTCCAGAGTTACTGATGTACTGCGCCAGCGCCAGGATACAGATGCCGACGATGAAAGGTGCTGAGTAGCCGCCGCGTAATTCAACGATAGACCCGAAGCTGAGGCGCAGCGCCCAGACAGTAAGAAAAGTTGAAAGAGCGGCAGTCGTCGTATTGAAGAGCATCGTCAAACGCTTCTTGTTGAAGCGCAGCGATGAGCAAAGAGCTTCTGTGGCCGCGAGCAGGATTGCCAGGTCGCCCCCGATGAGGAGGATCGTGAGAAAGATGAAAGTGTCGGAGACGGAGATGTGCTCGTTAAGAGCCGGAATCCGAATGGTGATGCGCGAGCCAATACAGATTGTGGTGAGCGCCAGAAAGAAAAACCGGATGTTGAGCTGAGAGGCGGGGACGTTAAGGGCTGAGAAAACAAAAGCCGCCGCGCCGAGCGCAATAATCGCCCACATATACGGTTTTGCGTACTGTTGTCTGCTCAAGGTTGTGACCTATCTTGCGAGGGCGTAAATGGATTTTCAGTATCGGCCAGCGGAAAGATTTATAGGGCGTTGCATAGGTCAGAAGGAAGACCTTGCGCCGTCGCTTGCTGCAAATATTATGCCCGCTAGCAGCGGAATTTATTAAGTTAAACTATTTCCTTATTTAAAGGTTATGAGAGGTTTTCCGGCATCAGTCAGAGGAGTAGAAATCGGTCAGGCTGAGAGAATTCGGTCTCTCAGTTTGATAGACAAGCAGTCATTTTGAGGTGGTCTTCGGCCTTGAATAAGATTTTGCAGGCAAGAATTTTGCGGGGATGAAAGAAGACTTGCGGAAAGTATTAAGGCCGCCGGATGTGGGAGATCACGGCGGCCTTGCGGCGCACAGCCTGTCGCCACCCAAACGACTAAGCGTGCGCTGTGAGAGCGCGTCCACCCTCGCCGCGCTCCCTCTCAAACTCTATCTATAGCTTTTGTGAAGTCATGGTATCCTTGCCACGCGATCTTTATATAAATGGCAACGGCTTATGCGTCGTCTCAAGCCTCAACCTCAAAGCTGAGTGATGAGCGCCGCCGTTGAGAAGAAAAGGATTCTCACGGCGAATGATTTGAGCGAGCGCATTCTAACCGGAATTCCGGTTAGTAGCAAGTCTTGTTTTCTATCAGGAGTAAATTTCTGATGGGAGGCAAGGCGCGTCCAAAACCCAAACGACTAGCCGAAAAGCTCTTGCAGGTTCGGATGCTGCTAGGACTGTCTCAGAATGAAATGATTAGACGGCTGGGAGTTGATCTGACTCAGAATCGGATTTCAGATTATGAACTGGGCATAGGCGAGCCGCCTTTGCCGATTCTCTTACTTTACGCCCGTGCGGTAAATGTTTCTACAGACGTTTTGATTGACGATGAGCTAGACTTGCCCGCACGCCGAAAGTAATCCTGCCCAACAGAAGATTGTTCTGCCCAACAGAACGTGGTCAGATCGGTTCTGTTAGGCAAAGCCCGGCGCTACGGCTTTGCCTATGAACCCCTCTAGTCTTAAGCACTATGTAGGCAGACTAGAAAGTTTGTAGGCAAAAGATAAGTGATGGTGATTTTTGCCACTTTCTTTTGACTTAAGATTAAGAGTAAACTTTGATAAAGAGCACGCATCCGGCGGGACTCTATCTAAAGGAGAACTCACAATGTCTGATGACTGGGCAAAGCGCACGTTTGAAAGACTCCGACAGGAGAAGGAACAAAGGCGGCAAGAAGATCAACTTCAGATGCAAAAGGCGGCGAGGATTTCAGGCGGTGCGCCTCTTGTATTTGAAGAACTTGTTGAACTGATACAAAAGAGAGCTGCCGAACTGAATGAGTATTTTCAGAAGAATGTCCCACAGTATAGTAATAACTTTGAAAAGTATCTTCAGGTAATGAAAAGAAGCAATGCCTTGCTTGAAGTCGTCAGGGATGAACACCCTTCAAGGAGACTGTTGCTAGAGTTTGATGAGGGTGTGCCAGCTATTAAGTTCACAGCCCAACAATATCTAAGCCAGAACTCTACACCTTCGCAAGAGTCCGGCAGGTTTCTATTCACGTATAGCAATAGCGAGGTCTGCCTGCATCCAGATGGGATTGCCGCGCCAATATCCTTAGATAGAGTCGCGGCAATGATGTTGGACAAGGCTGCGGGTTAAGCCACCTGAGCGTAGAACTTCGGTTTCAATCCCAACTCATACATACTCTGAATAAGACAGCAGATGTTATGACAAAGCACCCTGCAAAGTGCCTTGTTGATCTGTGCTGACGCTGCAATGAGATAACTCCGAGTTATCTCATGCGATCTGGCGCGGCGGATTCTTCTTGTTGATTAAAATGTAAAGCTTGACCGCCAGGTTAGGATTGAGCGTTTGCAGGACTTTGTATTGCTCCATCGCGGCCTGCTTGTTCCCGCTCTGCAAATAGGCGAAGCCGAGATTGAAATAAGCTCCGGCGTAATCCGGTTTGAGATTGATCGCTCGCTTGTGGGCTTCGATGGCTTCCTTCCAGCGTTGGAGGCTGCCAAGCGCGTAGCCTAGATTGTTGTGCGCTTCGGCCCAGTCCGACCTGATGCGAGTCGCCTGCTCAAAGGCCTCGGCGCTTTCGTTGAATTTCCCAAGCTTGCTGTAAGCGATGCCGAGATTGAAGTGCGCCGCCGGGTAGTTCGGTTGCAGGCGAACCGCCTGTTTGAGCGCATCGGCAGCCTCATTGAAGCTGCCTGTATTGTTGTAAGCCCAGCCGAGATTGGTGTAAGCCTCGGCGTCGTCCGGCTTGAGACGTATCGCCTGCTTGAAAGCCTCTATCGCTTCCGTCCAGCGGCGCGACTTGCCGAGCGCAAAACCTAAGTTGCCGTAAGCCTCTTCCATGTCCGGCTTGAGGCTCAGAGCTTTTTTGTAAGCCTCGATGGCGTCGCTGTAGCGCGTCAGCTTGTTGCTCACAAAGCCCAGATTGTTGTAGGTGTCGGCGTCTCCCTGCTTCAGCAGAATGGCCTGCTTGTAGGCGTCGGCAGCTTCGGAGAATTTATTCATCCGGCGATAGGCGTCGCCGATGTTGTTATAGACATCCTCATAGCCGGGCTTCATCCTGGCTGCCTGCCTGTAGGCGACGATGGCTTCTTCGTAGCGACCGGCGTTGTAGAGCGCTGCGCCTTCGCTGTAATGCGCTTCAGCAGAATCTGGATTCGCGCGTGCGACTTCCTTGTAAGCCGCGCCGGCAGCGTCGTATTGTTCAAGGCGGTCGTAAGACTGTGCTAGATAGTTCTGTGCTTCCAAATCTTTCGGGTCATAGCGGACTGCCTCTTTGAATGATTGAGCAGCCTCCCTGTATTTGCTCCTGCTGAAATAGATGTATCCCAGATTGTAGTGCGCAGAGGCTGTATCCGGCTTCAGCCGGACTGCCTCTTGATAGGCGGCAATGGCTTCCTCATCACGCTTCAGATTGAAGAGCGCGTCGCCGAGTCCGTTATAGGCTTCAGCCCAGTTGGGCTTGTAGCGAATCGCCTGCCTGAAGGCTTCGGCTGACTCTGTAAACTTATTGAGGTTGAAATAGGCGTCGCCGAGATTGTTGTGTGCTTCGGCATAGCCCGGTTTCAGGCGAATCGCCTTCTGGTAAGACTCGACAGCTTTGTCGAACTGGCCTTTGTCAAAAAAATCGTCGCCCTGATCGTTGAATGTCTCGGCGGTGGCGGTGGGTTGCTGCGGCCTGGGGCGCGGAGTTGTGCGCTTCAAACCGCCACCGCCGCGCGTAGAGCCTTTGACCGGACGATTGGACGCCTGATATTGAGACGGCCCCGGCGTCGTGCGGATCGGCGTCGGCGTCGGCGTGGGTTTGGCGGGACGTTTGTTGTGCTGTTTATTAACGCGGGGGACGGTCAGCACGCCGACTGCGCCGCCCGAAATATCTTTCGCCAGGTCGGCTCCGCCGGAGATGTCCTGCGCCAGCGCGATTGTCCCGCCGTTGAGCGAAGCGATCACGAGCAGAATAAGCGCGCGCAATGCAGACGTGCGAAACTGCCCGTGACCATCTAAGGTTGTGAAATCCATCTTAAACTCCAATTATGAATCGAAGAGTTCAAACATGCCAATTTGAAGCGCCGGTGGGGATGAAGGGTTGCCGCCTGAAAGAGCGATTGATGAAGCGGAAAAGTCTCATTCACGCAAAAACTCCGAGCCATACGCCCTCCACATCATGCCAATTCAAGCCGGACTGACATGCCACCATTCCAAAGCAGCGAGTATCGCAGAATCAGGCTGATGATGAAAGGTGCTGTTTGACAGACGGAGGTTTCCTTTGTAGTTTGCGTCGTTGGGAGAGCAAATTTCGCCTTCAGAGTAAGCAGTATCTACCGCCCAATGCAGAATGAGGGCTTAACCTATTCGTCTTGACAGGCCGGATTGGTAGGCGTATAAGCAGAGACTGTCGCTGACTCTCTCATAACTCTTAAACCCTCATCTCATTGTACATAAGGAGAACCTCATGAATCCTCAAAAGACCCCTGCCGCTCTCAGGAAAAGATTGTTCCTCTTCTTTGTTATCTTTCTAGCTTCCGTTCTCTTGATGAAAGGCATGTCTGCTCTGAGTGTCGCTCAATCAACAGAAGAAAGAGAGCTAGAAGATAAGATACCAAAACATCTGCCGATAAAAGTCAAGATAAAGAAGGAGAAAGAAAAAGCGTTCAAGGATTTGAAGAACGAGAAGTGGCTGCGTGACTTTGAGCTTGAGGTCACGAACACCGGAGATAAGCCGATCTATTACCTGAGCCTACTCATTGTTCTGCCGGAAGTAACAATACCCAATGGGATAGATAAGATGGGGTTTGGCTTGCATTTTGGGAGAAGGGAGCGGTACGACATCGAGACAAAGGCAGAGCCGGGCGACGTTGCGATCAAGCCAGGAGAGACTTACGTTTTCAGTCTCTCCGAGATTAGAGTGCAGAGTTGGGAGCGTTTCAGGCAGAGGGAGAACAAGCCTGACCCGAAGAAACTAATATTGAAGTTTGAGCTACTAAGCTTCGGAGACGGGACCGGATTCTGGGGAAATGACGGAATGGCTGTTCCACACGCACCAGACGCAAAATTAAGCTTAGATGGTTGCAAGCCAAGGCCGGTCTTGAGCGATTCAGGCGGCGTGAACTTCCAGCCTGTATCATGGCGTAGTCAGCCCGCCATATTCTTGACCGATGATTTGCCAGCAGAAAATTTGCTGGCAAATTTTTTATCCAGAGAGTCATCCAAGCCGACTTTCCTCAAGCCGAATCCACAGTCACAGCTATGTTGTTCCGGTTATGGATGCTCCCGCGCCAAACCATATCTCAGAGATTGCTTTTGCGACTCGGCTGGAAAGAACGCGCTTCAGGGTACTTCTTGTAGTGATCCAGTTGGAGGTTGTTATTCATATACAATCATATAGGAACAGTGCGGCGATGGTTATTGCGCTGAAACTGATTTTGTCCTCTGCGGAGGGACAACACCGTCGCCAACACCTACCCCAACACCCACTCCGACGCCGACAACAAACTGCAACGAGAACACAAAACCCAACCCGGATTGCATTTGTACTCAAGGCCCATTCGGGAATCCATCCTGGTATTGCCCTGACTGCTTCGAGGGCGTTCATGCGGATTTTAACCAATACCCGCCGACGGGCTGTCGCAGCGACATGCGGATCGCTTCACTTAACTGCTGCGTCTGCATAGATCAGAGTCCCTGCCCGCAGGGCAATTACCGGAATAAATTTACGTGCCAGTGTATTGCGATACCAACGCCGACACCAACACCCACACCTACTCCGTGCCTGCCTGAAAACTGCACCGGGCCATTTAACTCCGGCTGCAATCCAGCAGACTTCTGCCTCTACGAGGATGGCTGCGGAGACCCTAGCCTCGCTTACAACGGGAGAGGCTGTTGCTGTTCAGCCTCTTCTCCCATCCTCATTGACGTGGCGGGCAACGGCTTCAACCTGACCG
>JAVHVE010000016.1:0-7527 GCA_032160705.1 Acidobacteriota bacterium
CGGTCAGGTTGAAGCCGTTGCCCGCCACGTCAATGAGGATGGGAGAAGAGGCTGAACAGCAACAGCCTCTCCCGTTGTAAGCGAGGCTAGGGTCTCCGCAGCCATCCTCGTAGAGGCAGAAGTCTGCCGGAAAGCAGCCGGAGTTGAATTGCCCGCTGCAATTATCCGGGCAAGTGCCGGGAGGAGGAGGCGTTGGCGTTGGCGTCGGTGTTGGTAATGGACACGTTCTGGTTTTATTGACTAGTACTTGAGAGGTAGGTTCACAGAAGGAATTATCAGGCATCCTGCATCTTTCGTGTATCTGATATACTTCAACACGTTGGCCGAATCCAATCTCTCCATAATAGTCACGGTTATAGAAACGACAACCAGCTACGGCACCACATTGAGAATACCATTCAGGCCCAACTTGGCCGCATTAAGTCTCAGGTAACTGTGCAGATCGAGATTCCATCCAAGATGCTTTATGGAATAGAGCCTCCTGGCTCGTTTTTGAACTTATGAATACAATTCCAAAAAAATTGGCAGTGCGGTTTAGCGCACTGCCTTGTGGTTTTTCAACTGGACTCCAGCCTCTGGGCGCATTTTGATCGCGCCGCCATAGCTGTCCCCCACTCCAAGCCGTCCCATCTTCAAAGCCAACCGTTTCAACTGTCAACTCTATTCGCTTAATGCTTTCAGGGAATTCAAGCTCTTTCAGAAGTGCCTTAGTCCCACTGTAAACTTCATCCGGCATAACCAATTCTATACTTTTACCAGGTGCTATCGCTTTAGCTTGATTAGATATTTCAGAGCCTTCCGGCGAAAAAGGATCGACTCCGTAATCGAGTGATTCACCGTAGGGATATTCTTGGGTTGTTCCATTATTGTTTGGTCTGGGAAAAAGCAATCCAACTCTTATATATGTGACGGGCTTATCTGAAACATTTTCAACAATAACTTTCAGACCTTTGAACCAGTCGCTTTCATCATTAAATTTTTCTCCGACCTTGACCGCACCTTTTTTAGTTTTGACAGCAGTTATTTTAACGGGTTCATTTGAAAACGACTGCTTCTCTATGATTCTCTCTTGTCGTTGATGCATGAGGCCAATAGTAGAAGTCGCTACCAATAATAAAGCGACAATTATTGAGAAGATTCTTACTTTGCCTGGATTTGAGGAAGTTGACATGACGCTGCTCCTTACAGAAGGCTTGTAGAAGTAAATGAGGTTGGCGGAATGCTAAGACTATGGCGTCAACAGAACCTGGATGATAACAGGCTTATATGCTCATTACATATCCTTGTCAATAAAATTCTTATGGCCGATTTGAGGATTTGTTGACGAATTTGATTATTCTCTAAATCTACGAATGTTGATTTGCTATAGCTCCCCACAGACAAGTCAAGAATTGCGGGAAGAACGTTTGCCAATCGAGCATTCGAGGCCGCAAAATAGGCGTAACAATTTTCAACCTCGAAGCGTATAGACACTTGCCTTCCGGCAATTCCGCTAATCTGGAGAAATCAATAATGAAGTCGAATCCTTTTTCAAATCTCGCGGGGCGCAAGCTGGCCGCCCTGTTGCTCTTGGTTGCGCTTTTCACTTCGCCCGTGTTCGGGCAAGCGACAGCGGTTGCGCCAAAGCCTGCGGCGACGCTCTCCAACGCCGAAAAGGAAGCCGCCGCCCGCGTCAAGGTCGAGACCATCAAAGAAGTGACCACCGCGCTTTCGGCCAAAGAGATGGAAGGTCGCGGAACGGCTCAAGCAGGCGGAGACCGTGCAGCTAAATACATCGCCGACAGGTTTGCCAAACTCGGCCTGAAACCGCTCGGCGACGCCGGGAGTTTTCTGCAAGCGATCAAGTTCAGCAGCAGCCAGCCGCTCACCGACTCTTCTTTCAAAGTCGGAGATGCCTCGCTCAAATTTGGCACTGAGTTCATCCCTGCGCCGCCCTATATGTCCGAATTGTCAGAAGCGAATGCCCAGTTGGTCTTCGTCACTTACGGCGTGGTTTCTCCTGAACTCAAGCGCGACGATCTGGCCGGGCTGGACGTGAAAGGCAAGATCGTCGTCATGCTCAGCGGCAGGCCGAAGAACGCGGACGAAGATGCCTGGAAGAAAGCTGCCAACCAGCAGGCCATCGGCATAAACTTAATCGGGCGCGGTGCGGCGGCTTTGGTTGTCGCTAACGTCGGCTCAAAGCAGCAACCATTCTCTTTAATCGGCATGTATCTTTCTCGCCGCCGCGTCGCGCTTGGCGATGCACCGGCGATGCCTTTCAAAATTCCGCCCATCATCCTTGCCAGCAACGAGGGCATGGAAAAGCTCTTTGCAGGAACGGGGCTAACCTACGCGGAGGCGCTCGCAAGGGCAGAGAACGGTGAGATGGTCTCGCGCGACCTGAACAAACAGGCGAGCATTTCCGTCAAAGTCAAAAAGGAGGCGGGCACAGGCAGCAACGTCGTCGGACTCCTCGAAGGCTCTGACCCGAAGCTGAAAGATCAGGCGGTGGTCTACTCGGCTCACTACGACGCTTACGGCATAGATTCGGAGGGGCGCATCTTTCCGGGCGCAGCCGACAATGCGCTCGGTGTTGCCGAGATCATGGCGATGGCCGAAGCGTTTACCAAATCGCCGGTGAAGCCCAGACGCTCCGTCATCTTCCTGGCCGTCACTGGCGAAGAACACGGCCTGCTCGGTTCGGAGCACTGGGTCGCTCATCCAACGTGGCCGCTTGAGAAGGTGGCAGCCGACCTGAACTTTGACGGCATCGGCACGGAGGTCTACGCCCCTGTGAAGTCTGTCGTCGGCTTCGGCGCGGAACATTCGGATTTGGGGCCGGTGCTTGAAGCGGTCGTGATGGCCAACGGCGGTCAGATGGCTCCAGACCCGCTGCCCGAAGAAGGAATTTTTTATCGCTCAGATCATTACGCCTTCGTCAAGAAGGGCGTGCCCGCGCTGATGCTGCTCGGCGGCCCTGAAGGAGATGTCAAGCCCTGGATAGCCCGTGCTCAGAAATGGATGGAGACGGACTATCATCAACCGGGAGACATCATTCGCCCGGATTGGAACTGGGACGGAGCGCGCACCGTCGCCGTCATCGGCCTCATCACTGGCCTGCGCGTCGCTAACGCGGAAGCGATGCCCGTCTGGTTGCAAACTTCGCCCTTCAACAAACCGCGCAGCGCGGCTAAGGCAGCAACTGCGGCCACGCCCGGCAACTGATATAAAGTTGCGGACAAAAAAGAAGGTAAAGAACGAACCACGCGCGTTACACGAATAAACACGAAACTGTTTGAACTGTTCGTGTTCTTTCGTGTGAGTTCGTGGTTCGTTTCGCTCTAACTCTTTATCTTTGCATGCGCCCCGCGCTCACAGATTGCTCTTCGAGTTTTGTTGTCGTTGCTGATTGTATTTCCTGAGAACGTCCTGATACTTTTGGGCGATCATCAAAGTTCGTGTGATGTCTTCGTCCTCCAGGTTCGGATATCGCTGGTATGTTCTGGCAATCGCAATGGTCAGCAGCTTCTCCGCTTCCTGAAAGCGCCCGGCTTCATAGGCCGCCGCCATATCACGAATCGCCTGCGCGAGCTGCGCGATGCTATAGTTTTTGCCCACCTCTTCATCTTTCAGCAAATCTACCGTCGAATTGTTTTTCACCATCAGGAAAGATTCATTCGTCTCAACCACCTGCTTTTTCTGCTCCAGGTCGTAATAGGTCAGGCGAACCTTCACCGGCAGCCGCGAGTTGTTCCAGGCCTTACGCGAGAGCCTGAAACGCAGCAACACTACCTGCGTCATTCCGCTGTTCATATTATCCAGTTTAATCCTGACCGCGTTCCTCTGTAGCTGCGGCTCATAGCCGTAGAGTTGCGCCAGCTCCAAACCCGAATCGTAATCAATTTCCAGATTCGGCTCAGTGGCTACAGGCGAGACCAGACTTTGAACTTCCTTGATGAAAACTTTCGTGATGTCCTGAGCGTCAGCCACGAAATGAAACAGCCCGCGCCCGCTCTTGGCGAGCTGGCGAAGCAAATCCTTATTCAAGTCCAGGCCGACGCCGATGGTGGAAAGATCAATGCCTCTATCGTTGAATTGCAGTGAATCCTGAGCAATCCTCTCAGGCTCGGTTACGCCCCGATTGGCGATGCCGTCAGTCAGAAGAACCACACGGTTAGTAGCATCCCGTCTATAATTCTTGAGGGCTTCCTGATAGCCCAGCATCAAGCCTGCATGAATGTTGGTGGAACTTCCGGGCTCAATCTGTCGAATCAGTTGCTTGATACTTTCACGATCTCCCACAGCGCGGGCAGGCATCAGCACCTGCGCTTCCGAGTCGAAGACGATGATTGAGAGAACATCGCGTTCACGCAGTTGAGACACAAATGTCAGCAGAGCGTCTTTTACCTTGGAGAGTTTGTCCGCATCTGCCATTGACCCGCTCTTGTCAATCACCAGCGCCAGATTGATGGGGCGCAACTGCGCGCGGTCGTTTGCGAGCGCCGTGCTGAAGCCGACTTGTAAAACTGCGTCGTCGCCGATTCCGGCTCGATCATTTCCCCAGCGCACATCCAGATGAACCGCCACTCCGGCCTTGGGGCGTCCGATTTGATGGCGATGGTAGTTGACGAACTCTTCGACGGCGACTTCACGAGATGCCGGGAGCACTCCTAATTCGGCGAGATAACGGGTGCGAGCCGCCGCCGCCGTTGAAGTCGATTCCTGCGCCGGGGCGACGCCCGCGAAAACGTAAAAGAGAAGCGAGAAGGTCAGGAAAATCTTGAAACTAACGGATGAAGCTTTGTGAGTTGATGGTGACATACATAACCTCCGCGAAGCATAGGTGGCCTAATCAACCGCTCAAGGGAGACAACTCCTGGCAGCCTTAGTCACTGGCGAGGTATTCAATTGTTTTGTGCCGCCACGCTTAGAGATGTAGATAAGGCGAATGAAGATGCCCGGCAAGGATTAAGGCTGATAGACATGCAAAAGTGAAAGCTTGAGGCACAGTGACAGTAGTGAGGATGTTTTCATTGGCTTTACCTCCTACTGTCGGACAGATGTTTGCGAAGACACTTCGATGGCGTCTCGCACTTCAGTCATGAACGCGGTTTGATCGAAGCCAGCATAACGACTAAAGAGCAATTTACCGCCGCGACCATCTAACGGGAAGACACGCCCTGCGCGTAATTCATATCCTGTCAGTATGATGTAGTCTTGTCCTTGTCCATTACTCTTCAGAAAGAGCACATATTGTCTTCCGACGCGGGGCATCTCTTGTCCATTAAACCTGAACTGCTTAATGCGACCATTTGGAAATTTGACAGCACCACCAACACGCTCTACAACAATCGAGTCGGTAAGGTGATTGCTACCATTGTCCTTAAGCACCTCGGTGATGCGGACACTGAACTCGGAATAGAGGCCGGTATTGTCATCAGTCAAGAATGCCTGTGCATCGGTAATCTGACCAATTACAACAGCGTCGCTTTTATCTGCGGGTAAGGCTGATAAACCCGCCCACCAGTGAAGCGTTGAGTTTGCCGGTAACTCATCGCCACTGGCACTGATAGGAGTTGGAAAGCGTTTCTTGTAACGTACATCTTTGGCCTTCCTCTTCAAGTCAGAAGATTTTGAGGCCATATATTCAGTGAGCGGTAGTTGATCTGCATCTATGTCTTCTTGCTCAGAAGGAGTTGATTGAATCTGATCCTGTGAGCGTAACACTGCTATTGCAGTCTTTTTGGCTCTCTTCTCATTTTGTCCCTGTCCCTGTAATGTTGCGAATGAAATCGCAAAGGCCACAGCGAGGATAATGAGAAGCATCAATTTTTTGTGGCTTCGCAGGTCAATTACTTCCTTTCTTTCCTATTCAAAGAAACTCGTGGGCAGCAGACTTCGCACGTCCGCGCGCTTAAACTTGGAAATCTCAAAAGCTTTCCAAAGAGTGTTTGGTGATGTGAGGAACTGCATTCCTGTGTACCTTTTAGAGTTAGTTGGCAATTCCAAACTTGATAGCATTTCGCGTTTGTGAGAGCGAACGCTATCGCATTGGCTTAGAGAACAAATAATATCCCGACCCTAAATAGTGAGTCAAGACAGCAACGCATAGAACTAATCTGTGTCCGAAGCGGCATAACTACTGATTAAGCTGCATCATGCACCACAACATGCAGCATAGTAGGATTAAGCCGCATCGTGCGGCTTACAAGACAAAGGTTGACTGGCTTTCTGCATAATCAGAATACTAACCGCCAACCTACAAATTCAACGCCCGCTCTGCTACTATACGAGCGCAATTCTTTCATCTCGCAAACAGTTTCGTCGTGGCAAAGCTCGCGGCCAAACTTCATCTTCAGGAGAAAAAATCGTCATGAAGCACGAGTTGAAAACGGAGCGTGAGTTGTCGCTGGATTTCCTGCGCGTCTGCGAGGCGGCGGCGATTGAATCCGCGCGCACAATGGGGCAGGGCGACCGTAAGTATTCGGATCAGGTGGCCGTCGAAGCGATGCGCGAGGTGATGGACACCGTGCCGATGCGCGGGCGAATCGTCATCGGCGAGGGCGAGCGCGACGAAGCCCCCATGCTCTACATCGGCGAAGAACTCGGCGGCAAAGGAGCGAGCGACGAAGTGCGCGCGTCTTTCCCTGAAGTTGACATCGCGGTTGACCCGCTCGAAGGCACGAACCTCTGCGCGCTCGGCGCAAACAACGCCATCGCCGTGCTCGCCGCAGCAGAGCGCGGCGGCCTGCTCAATGCGCCCGACATTTACATGGATAAGATCGTCGTCGGCCCTTCGTGTCGTGGCTCGGTTGATATTGACGCGCCCGTCAAAGACAACCTGAAGAATATCGCCAGACGTTTGGGGCGCGACATTGACGACCTGACGGTCATCACGCTGGAACGCTCGCGCCATAAGAAGTTGATTAACGACGTGCGCGAGGCCGGAGCGCGCATCCGCTTAATCTCGGACGGCGATCTTTCGGCGGGCATCTCGGCGGCGGTCGCGGGCACAAACATTCACGCGCTGATGGGCATCGGCGGAGCGCCCGAAGGCGTTATCACAGCCGCCGCGATGAAGTGTTTGAATGGCGAGATTCTCTCCCGGCTGGTCTTTGACCCCGAACGCCTCGGCGTTGATAAAGACAAAGTTCCGGCGCGGGATGAAGTCCTCGCGCGCCTCAAAGAGATGGGCATCTCAGACCCGGACAAGGTCTATGACACGAACGATCTTGCGCCCGGCAAGAAAATCATCTTCGCCGCGACGGGCGTAACCGACGGTGCGCTCTTGCGCGGCGTCCGCTTCTTCGGCGCAGGCAAACGCACCCACTCGCTCGTGATGACCACCGAATCAAGACACATCCGCTTCGTTGACACCGTCCACGTCGAAGGCGGGCCGGACGCGGTCATCAGATTCTAGGGATGAGGGCGGAGGGATGAGGGATGAAGAAAAGCAGAATACAGAAGACAGGAGTCAGGAGTCAGAATAAAGACCGAAGCGGTTCGCCGCCTCTTCCTTCTGACTTCTGTCTCCTGACTCCTGAC
>JAVHVE010000017.1:0-100927 GCA_032160705.1 Acidobacteriota bacterium
CCATCCTCATTGACGTGGCGGGCAACGGCTTCAACCTGACCGATGCTGCTACTGGCGTCACCTTCGACCTCGACAGTAACGGCACACCGGAGCTGTTACCGTGGACAGCTCAGGGGTCGGATGACGCCTGGTTAGCACTAGACCGTGATGGCAATGGCTTAATTGATAATGGGACAGAACTGTTCGGCAACTTCACAGCGCAGCCCCCGTCAGCTACCCCTAATGGCTTTCTGGCACTGGCCGAATATGACAAGGCGGAGCAAGGCGGCAATGCTGATGGGTTAATTGATATTAGAGATAGCATCTTCACAAGATTGCTTCTCTGGCAGGACACGAATCACAACGGCATCTCGGAATCAGGAGAGTTGAAGACGCTGCCACAGCTAGGAGTAGATAAATTGGAGTTGGAGTATAAAGAGTCGAAGAGAGTTGACCAGTATGGCAATCAGTTTCGGTATCGGGCGAAAGTCAGAGACGCCCATGATGTCAAGGTGGGGCGTTGGGCGTGGGATGTGTTTCTCCGTGCTGCTCATTAGAAGGATGTACCTTTAGCACAGGAACGCCCGCAAGCATATGCTGGCTTGCGGGCGTTTTCATAATAATCTACGCTTGCTTACGCACCTTAGTTTAATCAGCCGCCAGAGCTTCACGCGATTCCGCAGATTTCCAGGGCGGGAGCGTCTTGCGCGCGGGCTTCTCTTTCTTCAAACCCAAAGCCCAGTCCGCCTGCATCAAGGTATGTATGTCGCGCGTGCCTTCGTAGATAATCGCGGCCTTACAGTTTCTCAGGTAACGCTCGACCGGGTAATCGTTCGAGTAGCCGTTCGCGCCGTGAACTTCAATCGCCATCGAAGCGGCCTTCTCGCTAAGGATAGTCGCCTGCCATTTCGCCAGAGAAGTTTCGCGCGCGTTCAACTTGCCCTCATTCTTCAAATGCCCGGCGCGCAGCCAGAGCAGGTGGCACATCTGGTAATCGGCTTCCATCAACGCGATCTTCTGTTTGACGAGTTGATGATTGGCGATCTTTGTGCCGAAAGTCTCGCGCTCCAGGGCGTAAGAGATTGAAGCGTCGCGCGAGGCGCGGATGACGCCCGTTGCGCCCGACGCGACGGTGTAGCGTCCCTGCTCCAATGCAAACATCGCGATCTTAAAACCCTCGCCTTCCTCGCCCACCATGTTCTCTGGCGGCACACGAACGTCCTGCAAAGAGAAGTATCCGGTGTTGCCTGCGCGGATTCCCATCTTGCCGTGAATCGTGCCAGACGAAAATCCTTTCATCCCGCGCTCGACGATGAAGCAGGACATACCTGAATGATCGCGCTTGCGGCGCTTCTCTTCGTCCGTCCAGCAGAAAAAGAGAAAGTTGTCGGCCACATCCGCGAGGCTGATCCACATCTTCTCGCCGTTCAAGACCCACTCGTCTCCTTCGCGCCTGGCGGTGGAGCGCGAGCCGACCACATCACTCCCTGCGCCCGGCTCCGTCAACCCGTAGGTCGCAAGCTTTTCGCCTTTGGCCTGCGGCACGAGATACTTCTGCTTCTGCTCGTCCGTCCCCCAGGTGAAGAGCGTCAAACTGTTGAGCCCTGTATGGACACTCATCACGACGCGCATGAACGTGTCAACGGCTTCGAGTTCTTCGCAGACCAGGCCGAGCGAGATGTAATCGAAGCCCGCCCCGCCGTATTCTTCAGGGATGCAAACGCCGAGCAGATTCAACTCGGCCATCTTGTCCAGAATGGAACGATCAAACTGCTGCTTTTCATCTAACTCCTTGATGCGCGGGGCGATATCTCCCAGCGCGAAATCGCGCACGGTCTGGCGAATAGCCTTGTGGTCTTCGGTCAACTCAAAGTCAATCATTCTTTATCTTCCTTAAGTAATAATATCAGCGTAGGAGTGTAGCGATTATGTTGCGCGGCTATTTACCTAGCTTTTTAAGTATCTTATCATTAGTGTAGCCGTTGAACGAAAGCGCTCACTTATCCTTTACCGCCACTTTATAAACATGAGCTTATCGGATAACAATGTCGTAACCGGATGGGAAGCAGCCAAGGACGTTGCAGAAACTTTCTATTACATCCTCGCCGCCATCGCCGCGATTGGTGCTGCTTGGGTCTATCGGAGGAATTCAAGACTCGAACGCGCACGATGGACATCGAATCTCTATGAAAAATTTTACGAGGGCGAGCGCTATAAAGAGATTCGTGATTTGCTGGATATAGACTGCACGGAATCTTTGGATTGCCAGGCTTGTGCGATTGCACATGAAAGCCATCAGCAGAACATGAAGTTCTCCGATTATCTTAATTTCTTTGAACTTGTTGGTTTCCTTGAAAAATCTAAGCAGCTAAAAAGTCAGGATATTGAAGACCTTTTCTGCTACTATTTGGATTGCCTTGAGAAGCATAAATTAGTAAGGGATTATATCCGAGATAGAGGCTACGAACAGCTCAACCGCTTTTTAGAGCGCAGAAGAGAAAGCAAATGACCATTAAACATCTATTTGTTTATGGCACGCTCCTGTCCGAGCAAGCCTCGCCAGAGGTGGCGAGCTTGATCCGGCGGATGGGAAGGGTTGGGCCTGCAACAACAAAAGGGCGTTTGTATGATTTGGGCGAATATCCGGGAGCTATTGTTGATCCCTCTGCAAAGACCACGATTTATGGAGAAGTCTATCAACTTCCTCTTGATAAAGATTTACTGAACAAATTAGACCAATACGAAGAGTACGATCCCTTAGCGCCTCAAGATAGTCTCTTCGTGCGAACTAACTGTTTTGCCAAAACCTTTGACGGGCGTACGTTGGAATGCTGGGTATACACTTTCAATGGTAATGTTAAAGCAGCACCGCTTATTTCAAGCGGCAATTACGCGGAATTAAAGGCCAGCTAACCATTGGCAGAATTGATTAGAATCCTGGCAGCCGCTTTCGCTTCTTCAAGCGAAGAGATGCGTCCGTCGAGTTGCATCTCGTAAACGGCGCGCGTGATCTCGCCCATGCGCGGGCCGGGCTTGAGTCCCATTTCGAGCAGGTGACGACCCATGAGAACTGGCGCGGGCGCTTTCTCTTCAACCTGTAGCTCGCGTGCTCTCGTGATAAACCACTCCTGAGCCTCCGCCGTAAACCACTGCTCGCGCGGAATCCAATCTGCATTGCGCCCCAGGGAATCCGCTTTCGCTACACGATACAAAAGCTCCAGCTCGCATCTTCGCGCCAGACGGCGGAATGCGCCGTCGCCGACTTCATCGCGCTTCTTGTAGAACTCGCCCGGCTTCAAATGATCCCGCACGAGCGCGATGACCTGAGCGCGCACGTCGTAGCCGTCGAGCGTGTGGATGTTCAATCTATCGAGAAAGCTTTCGGTCGGAGCGACGCCCGCCTCTTCGTGCCCGCGCGAACGGATGCGCCCTTCTGTGAATTCGGTCGTCGCAGGCTTACCGAAATCATGGCAGAGCGCGCCGAGCATCACTGTCACCTGTTTGGCATAAGGCAGATCGTCAATCAACTCCCGCGCGCGATCAACGACGAACCAGGTATGGACATCTACATTCCCCTCTGGATGCCATTCTAATTCTTGCGGAACGCCGACGAGAGCTTTCAATTCGGGAAAGAGTTGATCGAACACGCCGAACCTGTGCAGCCAGCGGAAGCCGATTGAGGGGCGACGGGCGCGCAGCAAGAGCTTTTCCATCTCGCCCCAGATGCGCTCGCGCGGCAGGTCTGTGAGATCAATCGAGCGGCAGAGTTCTATAGTTTCAGCATCAATCTCGAACTCGAACCGCGCGGCAAACTGTGCCGCTCGCAGCACGCGCAAACTATCTTCCGCGAAAGTATCGCGCGAGACGGCGCGCAAGATTTTGTTTTGAAGATCGGTGCGCCCGCCATACGGGTCAATCATCTCGCCCGTGAGCGGGTCTTCGAGGATCGCGTTGATGGTGAAGTCTCGCCGCCGCGCCGCTTCTTCAACGCTCATCGCGGGATCGCCTTCGATGACAAACGCGCGATGGCCGCGCCCCGTCTTGCGTTCGCGTCGCGGCAGCGAGACATCTAAATCGCTGCCAACCTTGTAAACCGTGAAGGCTTCACCAACCGCATCAACGCGCCCGAATTCTTCCAGTAAGTCGCGCAGGCGCGCAGGCTCAACACCATAGACTTCTACGTCCCAATCCTTCGGCTCAGTTCCCATCAAGAGGTCGCGCACGCAGCCGCCAACCAGCAGCGCACGGCCACCCTCGGCGCGCACCCTGTGCGCTAACTTCAAAACTTTTTCAGGTACTTGGGAACTCATCGGAAAGGAGAAAGGGCGCGTTGCGAGGCCGACTTAATCTCTCTCTGGCTCTTCTTGCTCGTCATCTTCTTCGTAATCTTCGTCCAGCTCGTCGTCATCGTAATCATCAATGACAACCTGGACGCCGCGCGTCGAAGGCAGACAACCGATGACTTGAGCGCGTTCGATGCGAGTCAAATCCATGTTGGCCGTGTGCCAGAGCTTGACCCAGAAGGTGCGAGTCTCCCCATGTACGGCGAAAGTCGAGCCATCGAGCATCACGGGCACGGGTTCGGCCACGGTGCCTGCGCGCAAGGCATCCAGCAGCTCCGGGATAAAGGGCTTGAACTTTTCAAATTGCACCATCACCGCATTGTCTTCAATCTCTGCGGGCGGCAACTCTACCGGGTCGTCTCCTTCCAAGAGGAGGCGCGACTCCGTTTGCTGATTCCTTTTCTTAACGACAGGCATAGGGTTTGATTACGGGTTTGTTTTATTGCTGGCTCTTCTTCATTAAATAAACTCCGGCGGTGGCCTCGAAGGCCGAGACGATGACCGCCGCCAGATAGTTACCGCCCGACCGATACAGAACGAAGGAGAAGAGGACGAAGAGGGCGCTCATGACGAAGGCCGAGACGCCCAGGAATTTATACAAACTCTTGTTGAGAGCCATATTCACACACGGAACTTACAGCCCGTCAGCTCTGAACCGGCGGTTGCAGCCGTTGCTGCAAATGCTCGCGTAGGTCAGCGACTTTGACGCGCTCCTGCTCCCAGGTATCCCTGTCGCGCACGGTGACGGCTTCGTCTTCGAGCGATTGATGGTCAACGGTGACGCAGAAGGGCGTGCCGATCTCGTCCTGACGGGCGTAGAGCTTGCCGATGCCGCCCGTGTCATCGTAAACGGCGCGCATGACGGGCTGCAAAGAACGTTTTATCGCTTTCGCCATCCCGACGATTTCGGGCTTGTTTTTGGCGAGCGGCAGGATGGCGGCCTTGATCGGGGCAAGCTCCGGGTGAAGCTTCAGGATGACGCGCTTTTCATTTTTATCGTTGACCTTCTCCGAATACGCATCCATCAAGACGGAGAGTACCGTGCGATTGACTCCGGCGGCTGGTTCGATAACAAAGGGATAGAAACGCTCCTTCGTCGCTTCGTCAAAGTAGGAGAGGTCTTCCGTTGAATCCGGGTTGAGACGCTTGCCTTCCGCGTTTTCAGGTTTTTTCGAGTGCGCTTTGAGATCAAAGTCCGTGCGATTGGCGATGCCCATCAACTCGTCCCATTGCCGCTCCTCTTCTTCGCGTTCAGGGAAGAAGCGATAATGAATATCTACTGTGCGCTTGGCATAGTGCGCCAGTTCCTCTTTCGGCTGCTCGTAGAGACGCAGGTTCTCTGCACTGATGCCGAGCTTCACGAACCAGTTGAAGCAGTAATCAATCCACTCCTGATGCACGGGTTCGTCCTCTCCGGGACGAACGAAATATTCCATCTCCATTTGCTCGAACTCGCGCGTGCGGAAGATGAAGTTGCCGGGCGTGACTTCGTTGCGGAAGGATTTTCCGATCTGCGCGATGCCGAAAGGAATTTTCCGGCGCATGGTGGTTAGCACGTTCTGAAAATTGATAAAGATGCCCTGCGCCGTTTCGGGACGCAGATACGCGAGAGCGTTCGGGTCATCTTCTTCAGCCGCCGCACCGATTGTCGTGCGGAACATTAGATTGAAAGGGCGCGGCTCAGTCCAGTCCGTTGCGCCACAGTTAGGACAAATAAGCGCGACTTCAGGCCGTCCGTTGTGAACTCCCTTTAGGTCAACTTTGCCGAATCCCTCAGCCTGCTCAATTAGTTTGTCTTGACGAAATCGCCCATGACACTTCTTGCATTCAACGAGCGGGTCGCTGAACGTGTCCTCATGCCCGGAATATTTCCAGACCATCCGGTTGAGAATGATGCTTGAATCAATCCCCTCCATATCATCGCGCTCGTGAACCATCCAGCGCCACCAGGCTTGCTTGACGTTGTTGCAGAGTTCGACGCCCAGCGGGCCGTAATCCCACGCGCTGCCCAGTCCGCCGTAAATCTCCGACGAAGGGAAAACGAAGCCGCGCCGTTTGGCCAAACTTACGATGGTTTCGATATTCGGTGCTGACACTTTTGCCTCGTGAATGGTGATAAGTAAACGGTAAATGGTAAATGGTGAAGAGGAAATACTACCGTTCGTCTATTCACCATTTACCATTTACCGCTCACCAGTCTAGCAGGCGCGCGCGTTAAATGAAAAGAAGAGAGGAACACCCACACAGAGTGCCCTCTCTTCGCCAAGAAACTTCGGCAAGGTCTTGATTTTTATTTGGACGCCGGCGCTGCGGGCGGATTGACGTTAATTTCCGTCTTGCGCCCGCCGAACACCCCGAAGAAATAGAGCGCGATCAAAACGACGATCACAAAAATCACCAGCACCGCAACCACGCCAGCGTTGCCGCCGCCATCACCTTCAGCCATATCCGATCCTCCTTCGAAAGTTTATCGTCCAAGAGCGATTGGGGGAGTGAAAATTTTAAGTTTTAAGGAAAACGTCCGGGGGGATTGTTACCACATGCCTGACAGCAGTGACAAGCAAAAAGTGACAGGTGACAAGAGAAACGCTTTCGTCCTGTCACCTGTCACCTGTTACCTGTTAGGGCTCTTTTTTTATCCGCGACGCGAGCGGCGCGGGCGAAGGTCCATCCCCGGTTGAGTGTCTCCCGGTTGAACGGTCGGCGTCGCCTGCGGCGGCTCAGCTCCCTGCGGGACGAGCCAGAGTTCAAAGTAGTCGCTTTCGCGGTAGCCGCCGTTGATGACGACCACCCGACTGCTGTCAATGCCGCGCTCCTTGATCATGTAGGCCTTGGCACGCGCAGCGAGACGATCCGCCTGGCCTGCGCGGCTTCTCCGGCCTGAGTAGACAATGATGTAAGCCTGCGAAGTCGGAGCGTTCTGCAACTCGATGGCCAGATTATCGAGACGCGCTTTGACATCGTCGAAAGCGGGCGGCTCAAACTGATCGTAGAGGCGCGACTTAACCGGCGGCGGCGGAATCGTAATAATGTTCGTGACGGCCTGCGCTGTCTGCCTGCACACGCGCTCGCCTGAGCCGTCGTCCACAACCAGAATGGCCGTGACGGGCTGGCGTCCAATTCCTGTTGAATCAACCATGATGGTCGGCGTGCCCGCGCCGCTGACGATGCGGGCTGAAGCAGGGCTGACCGTCCAGGTGTAGTTGAGCGCAGACGAACCCGCGTAGGCCACGTCCGCCGTGAAGGTGATGACATCGCCGTCGTTCGCAGTCGCAGGCGCAGAGACGTTGACCGGATACGGGCAAGGCAAGGCAGCCGGAATCGGAATCGTCCTCGGATTATAAGCGAGGCCGATGCAGTAGATGCGGCCAGCCGCGACGATGAACTCGCGCGTCCAGCGCTCGCTGTTCGGGAAGATGATCTCGACGGTGTGTGATCCCGGCGGCAAATCCAGAAGGCGCTCGCTCACGGTCGTGCTGCCCGCAGGCTGCCCATCAATCAAGACGGGATAACCGCCCGGATTCGTCGAAATCTTGATGCGACCGTAGCTGGGTTTCTTCTTGGTGTCGGCGTGCGCCGTCGTCTGCCATGTCTGGACGAAGAGAAACGAGAGCGCGGCTATCGCGATGAAGGCAAACCTCGCACGGACGGCGGCGCGTGAATGAGCGGCGATTACCTGTTTGTCTGCCATAGTCACACCTTCGTATTAACTGCGTTGTCTGTTCTGGATTGAGTATAACGCCTGCGCGCTTTAGCTCCCAATGCTGCCAGTCCTGAGCCGAGCAGGAAGATTGTCGCTGGCTCTGGAATCTCCGGCGGATTGCACTGCGGGCCGACGCAGGGATTGCAATCCGGGCCTTCGCACTCATTATCAGTGGTGCAGTCAATCAGGACGCAAACCAGCGGAATACCGCCGAGTGCGAGCCACTTGGGAAAGCCTCCGCCCGGAATGAAGATTTCGCCGCAATCGCAGACCGTTCCCGTCACGTCACCTTCTTCGATGACCTCGACGTTGCCCTGCTGGCCTTCCTGCAATCCGCTGGCGGTGGAGATAAGCGATGATGGCCTGGATGAAGTATCTGTAGATGTTGATTTACCGTCCGAAGATACATTGCTACTGACGAGCGTGCTCCCGTCCTGAGAGATGCTGCGCAGGCGAAGCTCCTGGCTTTGGCCGCCGTTTCGCACGTTGCCCATGACGTGAACAACGTCTGAATACGCCACAGGGCTGGCCTGTGCGGTGGTGGCCGCAAAAACCAGCAGTAAGACGCTGAGTATCGTAGCGACGGGGCTGATAGCTCGATTCCTCATCGTGTTGAAGCTCCTCCTCGGCTCTCTCCGCTCCAGCAAGGACGACGTACCGTTGTACCCGAACTTTGGAGCGACTCGACTAAGCAAAACTTGGATTAAAGATGGCGATACGATTCCGGCACGAATAGCTCAAGGTCAAAAGCCTTCCTTTTGTACGGCTTGACCGCCCCGGAAACTCGCCCGCCTTTCAAAATATCTTTGACAATTTGGAAACCGCTCGTGGGCTTTCCTTATTCGCTAGAGAAAGATGCTTAATGCTGTGTGGATTCCAGTTTTGCGTTGATGATTAAACCCGGCTTTAGCCCGCCTGTCAAGAAAAAACAGGCAAAAGGCAAAAGGAAAAAGGCAAAAGCGCGGCGGAAACCGTTTAATTGGACTTACCCTCCCTCACTTTTGCCTTTTACCCTTTTACTTTTGCCCTATTTTACTCGCCTTCGCCCGCTCCGGCGGCCTCGGCTTTCTGCTTCTCGTCGCGCAAAATGGACTTTCTGGAGAGCTTAATCTTGTTGCCTTCTTTGCCGATGCACTTGACGAGGATTTGCTGGCCTTCCTTCAACTCATCACGGACATCCTTGACCCTGCGGTCAGCGATTTCCGAGATGTGCAGCAGTCCGTCCGTGCCCGGAAAAATTTCGACGAAAGCGCCGAAATCCACTATCCGGGAGACCGTGCCGAGATAGGTCTGGCCGATTTCGGCTTCAGCCGTCAGACCGCGAATCTTGTCAATGGCAGCTTGCGCCGCCGCGCCGTCCGCCGAGGCTATCGAGATTGTGCCGTCGTCTTCGACATCTATCTTGGCTCCCGTCTCTTCGACGATGGAGCGGATCATCTTGCCGCCTGGCCCGATCACGTCGCGGATTTTGTCCGGGTTGATCTTGATCTGGATGATGCGCGGCGCATAAGGCGCGATGTCCTCGCGCGGCTCAGCGATGGTCTTCTCCATCGCGTCCAGAATGTGAATGCGTCCCTTCTTGGCCTGCTCCAGAGCTTCCGCCAAAATCATCGAGTTGATGCCGCCGATCTTGATGTCCATCTGGAGAGCGGTGATGCCTTCGCGCGTGCCAGCGACCTTGAAGTCCATGTCGCCGTAGTGGTCTTCCGCGCCCGCGATGTCACTCAAAATGGCGTACTTGTTGCCCTCCATCACCAGCCCCATCGCCACACCCGCAACCGGCGCTTTCAACGGCACGCCCGCATCCATCAACGAAAGGATGCCGCCGCAGATAGAGGCCATCGAAGATGAGCCGTTGGATTCGGTGATGTCTGAGACGATGCGGATGGTGTAGGGAAATTGGGATTCGTCCGGCAGGATGCCTTCGATGGCGCGACGTGCGAGCGCACCGTGCCCGATCTCGCGGCGGCTGGATGAGCCGAAGCGTCCGACTTCGCCGACAGAGTAGTGCGGGAAGTTGTAATGGAGCAGGAAGCGACGTTTAACCTCGCCCTTCTCCAGATCGTCCATGAACTGCTCGTCGTCTTTCGTCCCCAGAGTCGTGGTGACGAGAGCCTGCGTTTCGCCGCGCGTGAAAAGCGCCGAACCATGCGTGCGCGGCAGCCAGCCGACTTCGCACGTGATCGGGCGAATCTCCGAGAAGCGGCGGCCATCGGGTCGGCGGCGCTTGTTCAGAATGTCATCGCGGAAAATTGTCTCTTTCAGGTGATCGAAAATCTTCTTCGCCATCAGGCGCTGCTCAGGATGATCTTCAGGGTGGGATTCGACGACCTCTTTTTTGAGAGCATCCACGGCAGCGTAGCTGGTGCGCTTCTCCTGGCTGGTGGTGTCGAGCGCGGCGCGCAGGCGTTCCGAATAATTCCTTTCGATCTCGCCGAGCATCTCTTCGTTGAGCGCGGGCGCTTCGACCGGGCGCTTTTGAATATCCAGCGCCTTGTAAAGCTCCTTCTGCCAACGACAGAGGCGGTTGATCTCCTTGTGCGCCAGCATCAGGGCTTCGACCATGATCTCTTCCGAGACCTCGCTTGCACCAGCCTCGACCATCACGATGGCCTCTTCCGTTCCGGCCACAATCAGATTCAGACGCGACTCGCGCACTTCGTCGTAAGTCGGGTTGATGAGGTAGCGGCCTTCGATGAGGCCGATCCTCACGCCCGCAATCGGATTGGGAAACGGAATGTCGGAAAGATAGAGCGCAAGGGATGCGCCCGTGATGGCAATCACGTCCGGGTTGTTCTCCGGGTCTGCCGAGATGACAGAGGCGATGACTTGTGTTTCGTTTTTGTAACCTTCGGTGAAGAGCGGGCGGCAGGGACGATCAATCAGGCGGCTGGTTAAAGTCTCCTTTTCGGTGGGACGGCCTTCGCGCCTGAAATAGTTGCCGGGAATGCGCCCGGCGGCGTAGTTGGCTTCACGATATTCAACCGTGAGCGGAAAAAAATCTATGCCCTCGCGCGTGTGCGAAGCACCCACTGCTGCAACGAGCAGCATTGTGTCGCCGTAGCGGATGACGACCGAGCCGTCCGCCTGTTTGGCGACGCGACCGGTTTCAACGGTCAATTCCTTGTCGCCCAGTTTGATTGATTCTTTGAGATATTTCTTGACTGGCATGTTTGTTTTGTCTCCTTCGGACAAATAATCGCTGCTTCTTTAAAGCAGTCCGCGCCGGGCGTCACGTTCGGCTGGGCGCGTGCAAAGTGTGTGTTGTAAGACAGTGGCAGAGTGATACGTGATTGAGCGCGCGAGGGCAAGAATTGAGTTTGAACTCGCCTGCCGTGACTAACTCGTCACCTGTCACTGTTTTCAAAAATCTAAAGGCGGCGATAGTCTCTTACCGTGAGACCAACGCCGCCTTTTGCTGTATATGCTCCGGGCTACTCGCGTCTGCTTGATTTTCGGTCAACGCCGTCACGTTCGGCACCTCTGGTCAAGCTCTTCGATAGACGCGGGCTATGTAGTGTCCAGACTCGAAGAATTCTTTCTGTAGCCTGCTTTAACGCCGCAGGCCGAGACGATTGACCACCTCGTGATAACGCTCGATGTCTATGCGCTTGAGGTAATCAAGAAGACTTCTGCGCTGCGAGACCATCTTGAGCAGGCCGCGCCGCGAATGGTTATCTTTCTTATGCGTCTTGAAATGCTCGGTCAGCTCGTTAATTCGCTGGCTGAGCAGTGCAATCTGCACCTGTGGTGAACCTGTATCCGCTTCATGTGTGCGGAAATCCGAAACTATTCTTTCTTTGGCTTCTTTTGCTAACACTGCTGTTGATGGCCCTCCCAGACCGCAGTCGAATCCGCCCCAATCTAAGGCGGTAACCGCTAAGATTAAAAGACAGGGCAATCTAACACGCCGTTTGCGGCGCTGTCCAGCCGTGCTGCAAGGCGCAGTATTTGAAAGGGTTTAGAGTTTCCTCGGAGCAGTAGCTTGATTTGGAGCGGCCACCTTATCCCGGAAGCCCCCGGCATAGTTGAGCACGCATCTCGCCCCGTTGGCCGGAGAATCCGTGATGGAGACTCCGGCGACGCGGTGATCGGGGTCGAAAATGTTCCGCCTGTGGCCACGGTTGGCAGTTCCGTCGTCTATAATCAGGCCGATGACGATTTCGCGTGCCGAACTGACTTCATAAACGATGTTTTCGCCAACCACGCCCTCCCAGCTACCGTACCGCTCAAGTCTGGCGTTCGGAGAGCTGCCGTCGCTGCCCTTGTGCCCGGTCACACCTTTGAACGCGAGGTCGTTGGCGTGATCTTTTGCAGCCAGGCACATGCCTCGGTTGACTTCCATCGCAGACAACGGCTTGGCCGTTCTCAGAAAACTAATTGCCTCGTCAACGGCAGCAATGCCCTCGAACGTCACAATCGCTTTCGACCTTCCGGGGAGCGTGAGCTGGTTGCCTTTGTAAGACTTCTTATACTCCTCAATGAAGACCGCATACTTCTGAGGCTCCATGCGTGCCAGATTCATCTCATCAACGATTTCCATTTCCAGTGGCGACAGGAAACTGGCGCTTGGTTTGCTCGCGGCTTTCGGGGCGACGGTGACCACCGGAGCACGCGTGCTTGAGAGGGTTTTGTCAGCCTGCGCTTTCTTTTCGTTTTTCGGAGTGACTTTGTTTTGCGCCAACGCTGTAGATGCAAAGGCGAGGGCGAGCAGGCACACGGCTACCGGCAGGGGGAGCAAGCGGGGGATAAATCTTTTCACGGTTTCAGACTCCTTGAAATCTAAAAGGGAGCGTCCTAGAAGGGAACAGGATGCTTTTGGGTTTTAATCGAA
This sequence comes from Acidobacteriota bacterium, assembly GCA_032160705.1. Classification (GTDB taxonomy): domain Bacteria; phylum Acidobacteriota; class Blastocatellia; order Pyrinomonadales; family Pyrinomonadaceae; genus QHXM01. The sequence continues at coordinate 12,860 of JAVHVE010000017.1, forward strand.
AGTCCGAACATCATACTCGCGAGCGCGAGCGGAAAAATCAGCCAGATACTGATCGGACTGCCAGACAATATAATCAATCGGATGAAGCTGTCAATGCCCGGCTTCAGGTTCATCCGCAAATTTGACGATACAGATACCTGCCCAAACGCCGATGCCTTCCCGACATCGGCGTCTGGCGACTTGCATCGCTCTTAGAGCGCGCCCAGGAAGGCCACCAGGTCGGCTCGCTCTTCGTCCGTGAAACGGAAGCCGAAGTGTTTCTCGTAGTGACGCACCACGTCTTCGAGCGTCGCGGCAATCCCGTTGTGGAAGTATGGCGGGCGCGCCGCCAGAGCGCGCAGCGTCGGCGTCTTGAAGCGGCCAAGATCATCCCAGAGACCTGTGATGTTGCCCAGGCCTGCATCGGTCAACTGGCGGGTCTCGCCCGTCCGTTTGTTGCGGAAGGTGTAGAGAGGCAGATCGGGAGTGCGCGCCTCGGCGGACGCGGTATTGATGTCGAACAGAGTGTTGCTGATGTTGGTGCCGTTGTTTACAGAGTTGTGGCAGGCGTTGCAACTGAGGTGGCCGACGTTGGTGCTATTGAACAACTCTTGTCCGCGCGCGATCTGCGCGCGCTTTGGATTCGCGTCACCAGCCCAGGCATCGAAGAGATGAAACTCACCTTCAACCTTCGACATCGTTGACAACGCTTGAGGGCCGCCACGCGCGCCGTCTGAGTCCAGACGCCCGACGCCCGGCACTGTGACTTGCGCTGTCCACAGCGATTCTTCAAAACCGACGATGTCGTTGATGACTTCAGCGGTAGGTGGCGGGCCTTGCAGAGCGTTCGTGACGAGGCGGTTGGTCAGGTTGACCAGCGCGGCGCGCTGGCCTTTGCCCACGTTGGAGCCAGCGTCCCAGTTGACCGTCGCGCTGCCGACGGCGAAGTTGATCGTCGGCATGGCGCGCCGCCAGTGCACCAGTTGGTTGACGTTCGCGAAACCGTGCGGGTCTTCTACCGCGAGTAGTTCCCACTCGGAGTCTGGCCGAGGAGCGCCGCCCCTGCGGAAGACGCCGCGCGTCAAGAGCATACTGTAGGCGGCGCGGCGAGCTTCCGGTGTGGAAACGTCCATGTTCGGATTATTGGCGTCGCGCAGGTTGAAGACCGGATGAGTGCCATCCGTTTCGTCGAACAGGTGTTGCAGCGTGCCGGGGGTAATGCTCCAGGCTTCCTCCGGGATGTGGCAGGTCGCGCAACTCTGGCCGTTCGTGCCCTGAGGCTTGAAATACTCGCCCGTGAGATTGACTGACCCTTGGGCGCTGAACGTCGCCGCCTCTCCGCCGGGGTTCTGCATCAGTTGGTTACTGGGGATACTGCTCTGGAATTTCGAGCTAGTTGGCGCGACTCGCTTGGAGCGCAGATAGTATGCAAGCCCCCACGCCAAACCGAGCAGTGCAACCACGGCGACCACAGCTCCTATCCGAACGCCGAGACTCCGCGAGCTATATCTCTTCATCACAATGTTCTCATTTTCTCCTGCGGCAAAGTTGCTTTGCTTCTATCATGAAAAGTGGGAGTGAATCAGCTTCGCGCCAAAACTTCACCATGTCAATCAGGCGTGCAGGTCTTCGCGTCCGGCAGTGCGCGAGCCCTCGCTTGTCTGCTACTATCCAGCGAACACGAACCCACAAAACAAGAGGCAGCAGATGGCAAAAGACCAGGCGCGGGTATTGATTGTTGGCGGCGGCTTCGGCGGACTCTTCACGGCGCTCGATCTGGCGGGCACATGCGAGGTGACGCTCGTCAGCCCGGAAGACCATTTTCTTTTTACCCCGATGCTCTACGAATATTTGTCGGGCGAAGTCGAAGCCTGGCACATCGCGCCTCAGTATAAGGAACTGATTGACGACCGCGTGCATACGATTCGCGGCGAGGTGACAGGGATTGATTTGAATGCGCGTCAAGCGATGCTGAAGGGACGCGAGCGCATGCTTGCTTACGACGTGCTGGTGATGGCCCCCGGTGGCATCACCAACTACTGGAACATCGAAGGCGCTGAAGAATACGCGATGCCTTTCCGCAAGATTGCGCACGCGGACGCGCTGCGTCGGCGCATGGTCGAGGCGCTCGATGGTGTGCCGCCAGATTTGCCGCCGCAGGACGCACGCCGCCGGTTGACGTTTGCAATCGTCGGCGCTGGCGCAAGCGGCGTGGAACTCTCAACCAAGATGGCAGACCTTTTACATGATGCCTTCAAGCGACGAGCCTTGCATGGCGAGCCGCGCATCATGGTCATCGAGATGGGCTCGACGGTCGTTCCCGGCATGGGCGAGGAGATTCGCGCTATTGTCGAAGATGCTCTCAAGCAATCGCGAGTCGAGATTCATACAGAGACGCGCGTGCTTCGCGTGATGAAAGACGGCTTTACAATCGAACACAACGGAGAGAAGACGGATGTGGAAGCGGCGGGCGTGGTCTGGACGGCGGGCGTGCGCGTCAATCCGTTGATTGAAAAGCTGGAGGTGGAGAAAGACCGGCGTGGTTTAATCCTGGTCGAGCCGACGCTTCAGGTGCGCGGGCACAAAGACGTTTTTGCGCTCGGCGACATCGCGTTCTTTGAAGACGCCACGCCGACTCTGGCAGGCACGGCGCAGCTTGCCAACCAGCAGGCGACGCTGCTGGCCAGCAACATCAAGGCGCTGCTGGACGGACGCCGTCTGCACGCCAGACATTTCGTAGAGCTTGGCGAAGCTGTCAGTCTGGGCACGGAGAACGCCGCGGTGCTGGCGGGCGGTAAAGCTTTCGGCGGCGCGCTCGCCCGCCAGGCGCGCTTTGCCTTGTACACCGCGCGCCTGCCGACATGGCATCATCGTCTGAAAGTCGGCGCAAGCTGGTTCTTCGAGGGCACAACCGCGCGCCCGCTGCAACCTCTGGGCTTCGGGCGCTGAGAGCGAACACTCGCACGACATCTCCCCTCATCACGGAAGACAGGAGACGTTTGTGACGCTATGCGAAATTCAGTGCTAACTATTTGCTCTCTCGTTCTGCTGATGGCGGCATGCGTTGCGGTTGAAGCTCAAGCCCGAGGCCCGCTGATGCTCCAGACGCCGACGGTCAGCCGGACGCATGTAGCTTTCGCTTATGCGGACGACATCTGGATTGTCGAGCGGCAGGGGGGAGAGGCACGCCGCCTGACGACGCACGCGGCGCGCGAACGCAGTCCCGTGTTTTCGCCTGACGGCTCAGTGGACAAGCAGGGCATCATCGTTGACGGGCGTTTCAACGAAGGCGGGCGTGCTGCCGACTATATCATTGATACCCTGAAGAGAGTTCCTTTGCAGCGCGCAGCCCTGCGCGACGGCGCAGACATACTCATCCCCGCAGGCATCATCAATGGGCAGAAGGTTCTGCTGACAAACGAAATGGCCGGCTCCGGCGGAGACAGCCTGCCCTGGATGTGGCAGCAGACGAAGCTTGGCCCTGTGGTCGGGATACGAACAGGCGGCGCTGGTGTGGGCGCATCCACGCATCAACTGATTGACGGCGGCTCGTTCAGAATCCCTGACTGGGGATGGTACGACCCGCTGAAAGGTACATGGTTGATGGAGAATCGAGGCGTTGCGCCTGACTATGAAGTTGAGATTACGCCAGCCGACTGGCAGGCAGGCCGCGACACGCAACTGGAGAAAGCCGTGCAACTCGCATTAGAAGCACTGAAAAAGAGAGTGCCGATGACGCCTAAACGCCCGGCGTATCCGGTCTATAAGCAATGTAACGTGAGCTTGAGAAAAGAGAGAAAGACATGACCATCCACGAACTCACACGAAACTACACGAAAGAAAGCGAAAGACATGATTTTTTTCGTGTCGCTTCGTGTGAGTTCGTGGATCGTCCATTGGCTCGCATTTCTTGATGGCTGAAGTCAGATGAACATAAAGCGACCGCGCATTCCGGGAGATGACGAAGTTGCGAACGCAGGCTCGCGCTTTGACCTGGAGGCCGCGCTGAATGCGCGCCCCGTTGCTCCGCCCGTGCGCTCATTCGTTGCCTCTCGTCTGCGCTTACAAATTCTGCTCGGTTTCGCAGCAGTTATTATTGCCCTGGTCGCGCTCGTCTGGTGGTTAAGTCACAAACCTAAAAGTAATCAGATAGCTGTCACCTCACCGGCAAGCGAAAGCCCGGCGGCTGTTCCACCTGTCGCTGACCCGACAATCGCACTTCCCTCTCCACAACCAAACGTTGAATCGGCAATCACCCAACCGGAGAGTTCGCCGCAGCCTGCGCCGACGCTTCAACCTTCCGTTTCTCCTCCGGTTGCCCCTTCGGGCGCGTCGCCCCTCCAGATTCCAGTCGCCGGAGTCAGACCCGAAAACTTGCGCGACACGTTTCAGGCTGCACGCTCGGAAGGCCGCGCACACGACGCGATAGACATTCCGGCTCCGCGCGGGACACCGGTGCTCGCCGCCGCCGATGGCCGCATCGTCAAACTCTTCCAGAGCGTGCCCGGCGGCACGACCATCTATCAACTCGACCCGGACAACCACACCATCTACTACTACGCTCATCTGGATCGCTACGCCGACGGCCTGGCCGAGGGTCAAGTCGTGCGGCGAGGCCAAGTGATAGCTTATGTCGGCGATACGGGAAATGCCGGAGCAGGCAATTACCACCTGCACTTTTCCATCGCCATCGTCTCCGACCCCAAACGCTACTGGGACGGAACAAACATCAATCCTTATCCGCTGCTTCGCGGCAAGCAATGAAATTAACTTGTAGGGGCAGAGAACTTGTCCCTGCCCCTACAGTATATTTAACTCCGACCGTCCGCTTATGGTGCGACATCGTCTCTGAGTAATCCACTCTCGATCCTCAAATACACTCGAAACCCGTTGAAAACATGGGAACGGCTGTTGCAACCGTAGATATGAAGCATTGCCCATGACGGGCGCAAATTCCAGAGACCGAATCAAAGAGGAGTAAGAAACCCGGCATGAAGATTTTTCTGCGAGCATCCATCCTGATCGTTGCCCTGACAGTTACGCTCGGCGCGTGCGTCAACAATCAGCCATCAAACGTCGCCAATAATAATCCTGCAAATACTGCTTCGCCTGCGCCGCAGCCTGCGCCCGCAACCGCCAGGGTGAACGCCACGGACGAGAGCGCGCTGCCTGTGACCTTGCCCGTTCTCGATGCGTTCTTTGCGGATGAAAGTTTCGCGCCCGCATTAAAGTCAAAGCTGCAATTGACGGACGAGCAGATTGGAAAACTCCGCACACTGGCGCGCGAGGAAACCGCTAAGCTGCGCGAAACGGACGCGGACGATTACAGCGGAACGACCGCCGCCGCCCGCTCCCATGCCGCCGAACAGATTAAAGCGGCTATCGGCGAAGAGAAGGCACAGCAACTCTCTCAATTTTTGCGCCAGCGTTGGAGCGGTACAGAGGAGGGTGAAGGCAACGCTTCCGACCAGCAGGCTGCTCACGGCTCAACGGGGAAGATGAACGCCGTTCCGACGGACTCGCGCATTGTCGTCAACGCGCCCGCCTACAGGATGGATGTTTTCGAGAACGGCCAGTTGGTGAAATCTTATAAAGTCGGCATCGGCTATCCTGAATTCCCTCTGCCCACGGGCACGCGCAAAGCCGCCACGATTATTTTCAATCCGACATGGACTCCGCCCGACGAGCCCTGGGTCGAATCCGCCAACAAGGTCAAGCCCGGCGAGAAGATCGAGGCCGGAAGCAAACTGAATCCTCTAGGCCCGATCAAGATTCCCATCGGCCTGCCATCCTTGATTCATGGAGGAAAGTCTCAGGCGAAACTCGGCGGGTTCGCTTCGCACGGGTGCGTCGGGTTGACCACGCCGCAGGTTCAGAGTTTTGCTCGCATGCTCGCTCAAATGGGCGGGACGGAATTAACGGACGAGCAGATAGTGGCTTATGCCAAGACTCCGAAAGAGACAAAGGACGTGAAGCTCAACCACGCGGTGACGGTCGAGCTTCGCTACGAAACAATCGTCGTCGAAGAGGGCAAGCTTCATATCTATCGCGACGTTTACGACCGCGATACCAACACGGAAGAGAACCTGCGCAGCGTCCTCGCCGCTTATAACGTGACGCTCGAACAACTGAGCGAGCAGGAACGCACCGCTGTCATGAATGCGCTGAAAGAGATGTCGCGCGATGCGAGCGGCAAAAACGACGCCAGTCAGGTGAGCAATAATTCCAACACTTCGACTAATACGGCGCAAACCGCCAAAACGTCGAACAGGAATGAAAACAAGAAGGCTGAGAACCCGGAAGGCAAAGTGACGCGCGCCGTCCGTGGCAAGAAAGAAATCGTCGTCGAGATCGCCGCGCTCAAAGGCAAAGGCTATCCCGCTCCGGTTGAGTTTGATACAGGCAGCGGTGCGAAGAAACAGCCTGCGGCGAACACTCCGAAAGGCAAACGATCTTAACCGTTAAGAAATCAATCATGCGAAAGCTCGTCAAAATCATATTCATCCTTGCCCTGCTCTCATGGGCGGCGGTCGGATTCCGGTATGCGCAGGGGCAGCGCAGTGGCAATCAATCAATGTCACGCAGCCGGGCGGTCGCCTCGCTCAACAGCCAACCTCACGAAGAGTTGACGGTTGCCACCAGCGGCGGCGCTTTCGTCCTGAAAAATCTAACGCTCTTGAGGATGACGGGCAGCACCGTCCTCAAGGGCAGCGTCGTCAACAAGTCGAATCACAGGCGTGAGCAAATCTCTTTCGAGGTCAGGGCTTATGATCGCGGCGGGCGGGTTTTGAAAGGGCTGGAGAGTCAAACTATTTTCGGGGCTCACGAACTCAAAGCGAATGCTTCCACGCCGATCAATCAAGGCTACGGCGTCTGGTTGCAGGGCATCTCACTTGACGACATCGCGCGAATTGAGATCTCTGAAATTGTCCAGGAGCATGACATTCCAATCATGGCTCGGATGATACCGCTTGCCGCCCACGCTCTGGCTTGGCAGAGATATTCTGAGATTGAAGAATAGAGTAGGCGCAGGGCTTGTTTCTACAAATTAAGAGCTTGTTGTTGCAGCTTCACACGAATCGAGCGCGGATGCTTCTTCTTCCATGATATTAGCGTTGCCTTCGCCGAGATACGGGCGACCTGTCTCCATCGCTTCAAAATATTCGGTGATGCGGTCGAGTATCTCCGTGACGGAGTGCGAATGATAGATGGTGGTGCGAAAGAGCGCGCCGCCCTGTAGGCCGCGCGTGAACTGCCCTGCGAGCTGCTTCATCTTGCCGATGGCCGCCATCTCCGGCATGTCATCGCGCAGCATCTCGAAATATTCGAACAGCACCGCGCGCTTGTCTTCGAGCGTCGGCTGAAAAGGAGCACGTCCTGCAATCGCGTCTTCCACCTGCCGAAATATCCAGGGGTTCGCCATCGCGCCGCGCCCGATCAGAATGCCGTCGCAATTGGTTTCCTGCCAACGCGCCAGTGCGTCCTCAACCGTAACGACATCGCCACTCCCCGACACAGGCACTCTGACGGTTTCTTTGATCTGCCTGACCAAATCCCAGTTGGCTCGCCCCCTGTAGCCCTGCTCTTTCGTGCGACCGTGCAGCGCTATATGCTCCACGCCGCAGGCTTCGGCGAGTTTGGCTGTCTCGACCGCGTTGATCGTGTGATCGAAATAGCCCGCGCGAATCTTGATCGTCAACGGAATCTTGATCGCCCGTTTAATCTCTTTCAGAATAGTTTCGAGGCGCGCGTAGTCGCGCAGCAGACCAGAGCCTCCGCCGTGCTTGACGACCTTCGGCGCGGGGCAGCCGCAGTTGATGTCCAGAATATCTGCGCCGACCTCTTCGGCCATCTCCGCAGCCATTCGCATTCTTTCAGCTTGGCCGCCAAAAATCTGCACGGCGAACGGGCGCTCTTCCTCGAAGAAACGCATCTGTCGTTTCGATTTCGGGTTGTGGCGCGTCAGCCCCTCGACCGAGATGAATTCGGAGACGGTGAGACCGATGCCGCCGCGCCGCTTGAGCAAGCGACGAAAAGAAATATCCGTCACGCCCGCCATCGGAGAGAGCACGAGCGGCGGGTTGATCTCAACGTCACGAATCTTGAATGGCTTCACGAACGAAATCCCCTGCTCCCGAGTTAATATCAATTAAAGTTGTACTCAATCTGGATGTACTGCGAAACGAGCCGACACAGACGGATGAAAGCACAAGCATCAGAGCCGCGCACTTAACACTTAAATTTGAACGCACAATTCTCTTCATCAATTTATCGGCGTGGGTCATTCTCGTCTTCTGGAGACAACCAGCGTCGCCACGTAGTCGCTCTTCATGATGATGGCACCCTTCTTCGGATACGGGCTGAGGCTCACCAACTTAATATCATACTTCATTATAAAATTATCCTGTTTAGGTTCGACGCCCGTATTCAATTTTATAGTGTACGCGCGCCTCCTGTTGTTCTTTATGAACACCACGATTTTGGCGTTGCCAGCCCAGATACACTCGACGCCCGTTGGGCAGCGCGAGTCTTCTGCAACGTCTTTGAAGCTAATCTTCAAGCCCTCTTTTTTAATCGAGACTAGCTGGCCGAATCTAACCTCAAACTCCTTATCCAGCGCGACCTCTTTTATGCTGCTCTCCGGCGGTGCGGCGGCGGTCGTCGCTGCAAAGAGAACAAGGAACGAAAGAATTGCTGATGTCATCATGGTTCGCCTCCTGAAAAATCTCGAAAGATGTGTTCGGTCAAATGTAATTTACCTCAAACCGAAATTGAGCCGTCCGGCGAATCCGCCAGCCCGCTCGCTGTTTCAGGCTCCGGCGGGGCGATTTGTTTCTCACCCGTTTCGAGTTGCTGAGCAATGCGCGCGTACTGCGCCGCCTGGCGTGACGCAGTGCGCGCCAATCCGATATCGCCTCGCATCACGGCTTCCAATGCGGCATCGCCAAACGATTGCGCGTTCGCGCGGTAGTGGTTAATCTGTTCCAACAGGTACTCGTCCATGAATAGTCACCGGGAAAGGGTTGATTTCTAAAACAACTACTGAACGCTTCCTTCGACATTTAAAGCAACTGTCGCCCAGGAAGGCGCGTCCATTGACACGGAACGGAAAGTTCCTCTAGCTTCTCTCGAAGGCCAAGAGATTATAGCAATGCAACACAGGCTCATCCAATCGGTCGGCATCGCGTGGACGGTTCTCTTCGCCACATTCATCATCTGGATTTATGCCACTGAGCCGCGCAATCTCAAAGAAGTCACGGCGGGCGCGCAGGCTGCGACCGGAGTTTACGAGATTGACCAGCCCATGTTCGATGCCGCGCTAGACCTTTTTCACCGCGAGCAGTTTCGCGCGGCGCGCGACGAATGGGGACGCGCCGACCCCGGAAGGCGCGATGCGCGCACGCAGTTCTACATCGCCTATGCTTTCTATCGTGAAGGCTGGGGACGCCTCTATCACGACAATGCTCTCTTTCAGCAGGGGCTTGAAGCCATCAATCGCGCCATCGAACTCGCGCCGGATAAAACATTGACGGTGGACGACCCTGATTTGCAGATGCACACGGCTGCCGAAGTCAAGGCGGAACTAGAACAGGGTTTGGAGCGCAGCATCGGCGATCTTAATCCGTTCAAGATTTTCCGTAAACGCAAATGACCAACAGAGACCGCTCAAGAAATCGTGCGCTGCTCAGATACATTCTGCTGCCGATGATCTTTCTGACGGTGGCGCTGCTGGGTGGCTTGCGGATTGACGTTGAGACCAAAGCCTTCATCTTTGTTCCGCCGCCGCTCATCACGCTCATTCTTTCCGTTTTTTTGATGGTTTTGTTCGTGCGCGGCCATGCCGTTGAGATACGGCAGTGGATTAAGAGCGACCAACCGGCTTTGACGAACGTCTCGCATGTCCTGACATTGCTCACGCTCTACTTCGGCTCGGCGCAGGCATTCAACACAGTGCTGCCGGAGCGCGGGCTGCTCTTCTGGCTCTTCTCTTTCTTCTTTCTCTGGACGCTCTGGAACAACCAGTTCTCTTCTTTCGATGCGCGCCGCCTCCTGCGCAGTCTGGCCGTTTTGTTCGGGACTGCCTTTTTCCTGAAACACATGTTTCTGGCGAGCCTGTTTTCGCCCGAAGGCGGATGGGCGAAGAAGCTGACGGGCTTCTTTGTAGAGCTTGGCACGCTTGGCACGCTTGATACACAGGTCTTTGCACCCGCCACCGGATACATCTCTTTCTTCACGCTCGCGCTGTACGTGCTGGGTCTGATCCTGCTCACGCCCTCACCTGAGCCGGAGGAAGATGCGCACGCGCTGCTGAGGATTTATCACAATCTTCCACCGCTGGAACGGATGCAAGTGCAGCAAGCCATTGCGGGAACGCAAGGCGCGAGCGCGCCTCTTCAATCTGGCGAGGCGTTAACAAGATTTGACACAGTTGAGGTCACGGGCGAGCTTGTGACGGAGAGCCCGTCGGAAGAAACGCAAATAAGTAAAAAGTAAAAAGGTCAAAGGCAAAAGGAAGGCGGAAGCCACTTTTAATTTAGAAGTGGTTTCCGCCTAACTTTTTACTTTTACCTTTTTACTTTTGCCTTCTTCTCTACCAGTTGACTATCAGTTCTTCTGACATCTGCCAGGCCGGAACGTCTTGTGGAATGCTCGCGCGTTGCAACCTTTCGGGTTCTGCGAGCAAGCGTCCTGCCCCGAGCGCAACCGTCGCCAGCGGCTCATCGGCCATGACGACGTGCAGGCGCAGCTCTTCCTGTAAACGCTCACTCATGCCGTCCAGCAGCGAGCCGCCGCCCGTCAAAATTATCCCCGTGTGATAAATATCCGCCGTCACGCCCGGCTGCGAGTCTTCAATCACACGGCGCACGCCCGTCACGATCTCCGCCAGGACAGGCTCAATCGCCTCGCACACCTCATGATTACTAATCTCGACGGCCTTCGCCGAGCCGTCAACCAAATCTTTGCCGACAAGCTCCGCTCGCCGCTCTTCAGTTTCCTGCTCCGTGGGGAGCGAGTGCGCTGTGCCCAGTTCCATCTTGACTTCTTCGGCTGTGCGTTCGCCGATCAGCATGGAATGCTTGCCGCGCACATAATTATGGATGGCTTCATCCATTGCGTTGCCCGCCGCTGGCAGGCTGATTGAAGAGACGACCGCACCCGATGCGATAATCGCCACGTTGGTCGTGCCGCCGCCGATGTCCACGATCAAGTGCGCGCGTTCGTCTTCAAAGTCGAGGCCAGCGCCGAGAGCCGCCGCCAGACCTTCATCCACCAGATCAACGCGCGTCGCTTTGGCATCGCGCGCCGCATCTCGAACGGAACGCTGCTCAAGCGAGGTGGATGAGCCGGGAACGCCGATGACGAGATGGCTTCTCTTTTGCTGACCATTGTGGACGCGATTGATGAAAGCGGCGAGCATCTTTTCAGCCACTTCAAAATTCTCAATCGTGCCGCCACGAATCGGGCGATGGACTTCCGTATCGCGCGGCTCGCGTCCGAGCATCTTGTGGGCTTCCGCTCCCGTCGCCAAGACCTCGTTCGTATATTTGTGTATCGCCACCGCCGATGGCTCGCTTAAAACAATACCTCGTCCCGGCGCATAAATGAGTGTGTTCACCGTTCCGAGGTCGATTGCCAGATCATCGGCGAAAAAGCTGCTGAGAATTCCCATGTTTTTCGAGTGCCCCCTGATAAAACATTTGCGGGAGAGTGATTGTCCGACAGACAACAGGAGCAACTAATATGCCAGCGACGCCAACCGCCATTCTCCTCAGAAAACGCTGAACACAGTTTGCTTCTGAGACAAAACGGAACGTTACAAGCTGGCGGCGACGCCTTAAAAACGGACGCGCTCCGGCCCCACCTGATTCCTACCCCAACAGGTCTTCAGACACGGCTACGTCACTCAAAATCTCGTACAGACTGGAGGCATCGCTGCGGGAGGTTTGACGCGTGGCGGGCAAGGCAAGCACGCGGACGGTGAGCAGTTGATTGCGGCGACGCAAAGCAATCTCGTCTCCAACATTGACACCGCGCGATGATTTGGCAGGAACACGGTTGACCGAAACAGCGCCCGCATCGCACAGCGCTTGCGCCACCGTGCGACGCAAGGCTAGACGGCTCGCTTTCAAAAATAGATCAAGACGCATAAAGGCCGTAAACCGTAACAGGTGACAGGTGACAAGAAGAACTTAGTTTTTCTCTTGTCACCTGTCACCCGTCACGATTCTTCCCTGTCACTACTTCGTGGTGTTCGGAGTTTTCGTTGGCTGTGGATCGGTGATGAGGAGCGGGCCGACGGTGGCTTCATAATCTTTGCTCAGCTTGATGTAAGCGTCTTTGCGCAGGTTTTTCATGTAATCGTTGCGCTCTTTGTCGCGGCGCTCGACCGTGATCGCTTCGCGCACCTGGTTTTCTTCAAAAGCCTTGGGGTCGCTGGCAGATACGCGCTTGTCCACGCGCAGAATCTGGAAGCCCTCGTCTAAGCGAATCAGGTCGGAGACGCCGCCCACCGGCACGTTCTTGATCGCGGCGGCAAACTCCGGCTTCAGGTCAGGCACGGCGAACGTGCCAACCTCGCCTTTGTTCTGGACGGCGATGCGATTGCCGCTCTGATCCATCCGCTCGGAGTTGGCGGAGGCCACCGTGCCGAAGTCCGCCCCACCGCGCAACTGCGCCAGAAGCTGTGTGGCGCGAGCGCGGACTTCCGCTTCAGACTTACCGGCGAGGCTCAGGAAGATTTCCGAGATTGTGACGACTTCCGGTTTGCGGAATTTGTCGCGGTGCGAGTCATAATATTTCTGCAACTCGTCAGTGCTCAGGCCGAAATAAATCTTCGCGTCAACTTCGCGACCCAGCACTGCGTTCTTCATGTACTGCGTCCGCAAGGTCTGGCGAATCGAGGCCGGATCAATTCCTTCACGCCGCATGGCCTCTTCCATTTCCGCGATGGTCTTGAAGCCCTGCGAGGTCATCACCTTGAGCATCTCGCGATTAACTTCCGTTTCGACATCTTCGGTGAGATTCAGTTCCTTGCCCTTCTGCACGAGCAGCAACTCGTTGACGAGACTGGCGATCAATTCAGGCTGGCGGCGAGTGACCTCTTCCATCGCCTTCTGCTCCGGCACACCCTGTTGCTTAAAGGCTTCGACGGCCTCTTTGATCTCGCGCTTGAGCGTCGAGAGCATCACCACGTCGCCGTTGACCTGCGCGATCACGGAATCGACGACAACCGGCTCGCCCTCCTGCGCCACTGCCGCCGTCGTCGAGACCAGCAGCAAAGCAGCGGAGGCCGTCACTGTCCAAGCAAATATCAATAACTTTGATTTCACAGTTTTTACTCCTTAATATTGCGCGGCCGGGCGCATATCCGATGAAACGCCGACCAATTGATAAAATTCGTGTCGGGAAGCTAAAGACTCAGGATGGACGGGAAAGGCAACAACCGCCTTTCTTCTGGATTCTGACTCCTGAATTCTGACTCCAGCATTTTAATCCCCCTCCCTGATTTCCAGCAACACGCCACGAGCGGTTTCGAGTGCGCTGTCCGCCTCTTGTTCATTTAGATCAATGCGTAAAACTCCGCTCGGCGTAAATGTCGCGCCCGCGCGCGCGCCGATGAGCGCCATCAATTTCTCCGGCGCAACGCGCGCACGCTCGCCCAGCTTGATGGCAACGCCTGTCGGCGTCCGGTCAATGGAGATGACGCCCACCTCTTCGGCCAACCTGCGAAGCCGCGCGTAGTCAAACAATCTTTCGACCGATTCGGGCAAGCGCCCGTAGCGATCCTGCGTCTCGACGAGGATGGCGCGCAGCGTCGCCTCATCGCGCGCCGAAGAGACGCGCTTGTAGGTGCGCAGCCTCTGCCCCATATCCGAGATGTAATCTTCGGGGATAGCCACGTCTACACCGAGATTGATTGAGACGCTCGTTTCATCCTCGACCGCCTCGCCCCTGAGTTCCTGAACGGTGCGCTCCAGCATCTGCGTGTAAAGATCAAAGCCGAGCGCATCCATGTGCCCTGACTGCTGGCCGCCCAGCAAGTTTCCAGCCCCGCGCAGCTCCAGATCGAGCGCCGCGATGCGAAAGCCCGCGCCGAGGTCTGAGAATTCGCGGATGGCGGCCAAGCGGCGGCGCGCAATCGGCGACAATCCCTGTTCGGAAGGAATCAATAAATAGGCGTAAGCGCGGCGGTTGGAGCGCCCCACGCGCCCGCGCAATTGATAAAGCTGCGAAAGACCGTAAGCGTCAGCGCGGTTTATGATGATGGTATTGGCGCGCGGGATGTCTATCCCGTTCTCGATGATGGTCGTCGAAACCAGCACATCATATTTATAATCCACGAAATCGAGCATCACGCGCTCCATCTCCTGCTCGTTCATCTGTCCATGTGCAATCGCCAGCCGCGCCTGCGGCACGAGACGCTGGACGAGCGCCGCAATGGTGTCAATTGATTCAACGCGATTGTGGATGAAGAAGACCTGCCCGCCGCGCGCCAATTCCAACTCGACCGCGCTCTTGACGACACTCTCGGAAAACTGCACGACCTGCGTTTGAATCGCCAGCCGGTCGCGCGGCGGAGTCTCAATCAAAGACATATCGCGCAAGCCCATCAGAGACATGTTGAGCGTGCGCGGAATCGGCGTCGCGGAGAGCGTCAGCACGTCCACCTTCTTCTTCAACTGCTTGAGCCGCTCCTTGTGCGCCACGCCGAACCTTTGTTCTTCGTCAACGACGACCAAGCCCAGATCGCGGAAGCGAACATCCTTCGAGAGAATTCTGTGTGTGCCGATAACAATGTCAATCTCTCCGGCCTCGACGCGCTTCACGACATCTTTCTGCTCTTTGGGTGAACGAAAACGAGAGAGCAACTCGATCTTCACCGGAAAGGCTGCGAAGCGCGTGCGGAAGGTCTCGAAGTGCTGGTAGGCGAGCACCGTGGTCGGAGTCAGCACGGCAATCTGCTTGCTCTCCATCACAGCCTTGAACGCAGCGCGCATCGCAACTTCCGTCTTGCCGTAGCCGACATCGCCGCACAATAAACGATCCATCGGCACGGCCTCTTCCATATCGTGCTTCACGTCTTCAATCGCCGTCTCCTGATCGGGGGTGAGCACATACTCGAAGCCTTCTTCAAACTCGCTCTGCCAGGGCGAGTCGCCCGCAAACGCGAAGCCTCCGACGAGTTTTCTTTCGGCGTAGAGCCGCAACAATTCGTCGGCCATGTCGCGCATCGCGCGCTTGGCCTTTGCCTTCGTCTTCTGCCAGCCTAAGCCGCCCAGACGATCAAGCGTTGGCTGAGCCCCTTCGGCGCTTGAATATCTTTGCACGAGATCGAGCCGCTCGACCGGCACATACAGCTTCGCGTCGTCAGCGTAATACAGCAGCATGAATTCGCCGCGCCGTTGTTCCCCAAGATCAAGCGTCTGCAATCCGCCGAAACGCGCGATGCCGTGATCCACATGAACGACAAAGTCGTCAACCTTCAAATCGCGAAAGTCCGACAGAAACGCAGCCGTCTTCGACTTCCGACTTTTACCTTTTTCCTTTGGCCTTTTACTTTCCACGCGAAGCGCCGTGTCGCTCGCTTCGTCAAACAGATCGTTCTCGACGTGAACGATCAGCGCCGCACCCGGCAACTCGAACCCACCCGAAAGCCGCCCCACAGTCACAAACACGCCGCCCACTTGCTCTGCAAGGCTTACCATTCTTTCATCGCTCAAGGCCACGCGCGCCTCGACGTTGTAGTCTGACAAAATCTCCGCCACGCGCTCGGCCACGCCCAGACTGTGCATTACGAACAACACGCCAGCACCCCGCGACACGCTCGCCTGCTTCACATCGCTGGCCAGTTCCGGCAGTCGTCCGTGATAACGCCTGACACTTTGCGCGCGCCATTCCACTTCTTCTGCGACCTCAACCGCTGGAAAAAGAAATAACGGAGCGCCGCTTCCGCGCGTGCGTCCGATTTGTATTTCGGGCTGCTCCGCATCGAGAGCAAGCCTTTCATCTGTGAGCGCCGCTGCCCGGCCAAGTGTGCGCAATTCAAGACGCCGATTCTTATCCAACTGCTCGCGCAACTCTTCAGCAGTCAGGTACAACTCATCAGGCCGAAGCCCAAGCTCGTCCGCGCTTTCCGTTTCCGCATAGCGCACTTGCAGCGTCTCGTAAACATTTCCAAGAAACGTCTCAATCCCGCTCGGCTCATCTATCACCAGCACGGCCTCGCGTAGATAATCAAAGACGCTCGCCCGCCGCTCGCGCACAATCCCAATCAACCATTCCCACCCACTAAACGTCTCGCCTTCGTCCGCGTAAACGGTTCGATCACGAAGCGCGCGCGCATACCGCTCATCAGCCCAACGCTCGCGCGCTCTTCTAGCCCACAGGCGAAAATCTTCAGCCGTCGCGGACAACTCGCGCATCGGCGCAATCTCCGTCAACGCAACCTGCGCGGTCGAAAGCTGCGTTTCGGGATCAAACTCACGAATGGAATCAACCGTGTCCCCGAAAAACTCCACACGCACCGGAGACGCACGTCCTGGCGACCAGACATCCAGAATTCCGCCGCGCATCGAAAACTCGCCCACCGCGCCTACAGGGTCTTCGCGCACGTAGCCCGAAGCGAGCAGTTTTTCAACCAAATCTTCCGGTGCATAATCCTCGTCGCGTCTTAAACGGACACCGGCCTGCGCCACATCTTCCGGCGGCAATGTCCGGCGCGCGAGCGCACGCGCCGTCAACAAAACGAAATCCTGTTCTCTTTGCGCCAGCCGCCACAGCGTCAAGGCGCGTTGCTCCAGCGTCTCAGCGTGCGGCGACGCGCCCGCATACGGGTCTGATTCCGACGACGGCAGCGTCAAGACAGTCTCGTCACACGCCGCGACCCCGCGCAGCGCGCAATACCAGAAACGCACATCGCGCTCCCAAGCTTCCAAATCACGATTGGCCTGCGTGACGACGGCAAAGCACTTCCCCGTTTCGCGCTGCAACGCGGCCAGCACGAGCGCCCGCGCAGGCTCCGCCGTCAACCCGCTCACGGAAATCACACGCGCCCCGCCGCGCAACTCTGCCAGGAGCCGCGCATACTCCTCGCTCTCCATCGCGCGCCGCAACACGCTCTGCAAAACACTCTGTGATTGAACCGTGCTACTCATATCTTTTGCGTGACAGGTGACAAGTGACAGGTGACAGGTAAGAACAAGGGTTTAACTTGTCACCTGTCACCTGTCACCTGTCACCTGTTACGGCTCTTCTGATTCTTTCGATAATCGAACTTGTCGAAGCTCCTTCGATGAAAGGTAGTGACATCACGCGCCCGCCTGCGGCTTCCACCTCTTCGCGCCCGTGAATCTCGTCCAGTTGGTAGTCGCCGCCTTTAACAAGGATGTCGGGCAGGACTTCCGTGATTAAAGCGCGCGGGCTGAGATCGTCGAAAACGGTGACGTAATCCACCGCGCTGAGGGCGGCGAGCATCTCGGCGCGCTCTTGCTCCTGCATGATGGGACGCCCCGCGCCTTTCAATTCCCGCACCGAGCGGTCGCTGTTGATGGCGACCAGCAAGGCATCGCCAAGCGAGCGCGCGCGCTGTAAATATCTGACGTGGCCGACGTGCAGAATGTCGAAGCAGCCATTGGTAAAGACCAGCCGCTTGCCCTCGGCACGCAGCCGCTCGCGCTCCCTTCGTAGCTCGTCAATCGAAACTATTTTTCCGCTCATTTGAAGAATGGAATGCTATCACGATGCCCCTTGCATCAGTAAATGCCCGGCACTATCCGCCAGGGCGTGCGCCGCCCATACTCTTCCCACTCCTTGTGGAACTCGCTCGCCAGCACACTCTCTTCATGCCTGATCCGCTTGACGAGAAAGGCGAGCAGCCCCAGCCATGCGGCCAATCCGAACAGGCTGCGAAAGACCAGCGTCCAACCCAGCGAACGCACCAGCAGCCCCGTGTAGCTCGGATGGCGGACGTATCTGTAGATGTTATCGGTGACGAGACGATGGCCTTTTTGAATCGTCAGAAAGATGCTGAAGAAGCGTCCCAGATAGACGAACGCCCACGCGCGAAGCGCAACACCTGTGATGAAGAGCGTCAGTCCGGCGTAACGCAAAGCGTCAGCCTCCGGCAACACCAGCACATTACGACGATCACAATATGGAACAACCCAGTAGCAAATAAGGAATCCCAACTCCAACAGGGCGAGCGTCTGCCATTGGCCAGGCACAGAGCGCACGCCTCTGTTGACGCGCTCGCTCTTGCTCCAGGAGGTGATGAACGGTACGAGGAGCAGCACGATGATCGTTCCCGCACGCGCGGCGTGCGCCATGAATCCGCGCACGTCTCCCCACGCAAGCAGCATCAGAGCCACCTCAAACGCGCAGAGGAGATAATCCATGACGAAACGCTTCAGGCTCGGCAGCTTCATTCGACCAATGGTAAATGGTGAATAGTAAATAGTGAATAGACAAACTGCTTTTATCCATTTACGATTCACGATTTACCATTTACGATACATTTATGAGCATCCCTTTTATCGAAGAGAACGACCAGACCGAGGCGCGCCGCGAGCATCTTGAAGAGTTGCGCCGCCTCGTCGGCAACGTCTATCCGAACAAGTTTGAGCGCAGCCGCTCAACCGGCGGCGAAGATACGATCACGGCGATTGTCGAGAACGAAGATTTCCAAAAACACGTCCCGCAGCTTAAAGAAGGTGAACGCCCCGCGCCGGAATCGCTTGAGCGAGCGAACGCGGAGTTGAACAACGTGAAGGTACGCATCAGCGGGCGCATCAGCAGCCCGCCGCGCGTGATGGGCAAGGCCGCATTCGTGCATCTTTCCGACGGCGTCTCGCGTTTGCAGATTTACGTCCGCAAGGCCGACGTGAAAGGCATTCACAACGACGACGGCGCACCCATCGAAGAAGGCTGGGAATTATTTAACCTGCTCGACCACGGCGATTTCATAGGCGTCTCCGGCTATCTCTTCATCACGAAAACGGGCGAGCTTTCCGTCCACGTCGAGACGCTGCAATTTCTCGCCAAAGCCATGCTGCCGATGCCTGACAAGATGCACGGCATCTCCGACCCGGAGATTCGCCAGCGTCAACGCTACGCGGATTTGATTGCCGGAAGCTTGAAAGTCGAAACGGGCGAAGACAGCGGCGATTCTGCTTCACGCGAGCTTAGCTCGCGTGAAGTCTTCGAGCGTCGCTCTCGTATCATCCGCGAGATGCGCCGCTTCCTCGACGACCATGACTACATCGAAGTCGAGACACCGATGCTGACAGCAAAGGCGACCGGCGCAGCCGCGAAGCCTTTCGAGACTTATCACAATGCTCTCGGCATCAAGCTCTACGCCCGCATTGCTCCTGAACTCTATTTGAAACGCTTGGTCGTCGGTGGCTTTGAAAAGGTTTACGAGCTTAATCGCAACTTCCGCAACGAAGGTATAGACAGAACTCACAACCCCGAATTCACAATGCTGGAGTTTTACTGCGCGTACATGGATGTGAACGGGATGATGGATTTTTGTGAAGACATGCTGCGAACAGTGGTTGAGGAAGTAACCGGTAGCTCAGTCATCTATGACGGTCGTTTTCCTATAGATTTCCGTTTCCCGTTTAATAGGCTAACAATGAAGCAAGCGATAACTGAGAAGTGGACATGGATGTTCGGCGGCATTGGCCAAGTTGAAATTAGTGAGGAATGGCTAAGTAAACCTGAGAATATAAAGCTCCTTGCTAAATTCATTGATTACTTACCAAGAGATGAGTTCTTCAGTATCCGGTTGAGCCTGATGGGTGCTCCTAACGAAAGCGTCTCAGAGCAAGAGTTTGTTGAAGGATTCAGAAAGCTTACTTTGATATTTGCTGAAACTTGGCAAAAGGCTCGACTTCATTTGCAGACTTCCGGTCAGGAATTTGGTGCGGATGAAGAGGTACGCCTCGCAGAAGATGTTGCATATATCTTTGATGCGGTAGCTCAAGGATTTCTTAAAGAACCAACGTTTATTTATGATTTCCCTAAAGCCATCTCGCCGCTTTCAAAAGCTTCGCCCTCAAATCCTGCAATCGCCGAACGCTTCGAGCTTTTCATCGGTAGCTTAGAATGTGCGAACGGCTTTTCGGAGTTGAATGACCCGAAGGAACAGTACGAACGTTTTCTCGAACAGGCGCAGGCCAGAGAGCGCGGCGATGAAGAGGCGATGGTGCTGGATGAGGATTACATCCGCGCGCTCTCTTACGGGATGCCGCCTGCTGCTGGCATCGGTATCGGCATTGACCGTCTCGTCATGCTGCTCACCAATAAGCGTTCAATTCGCGACGTGATTCTCTTCCCGCACATGCGCCCCGAAAGGAAAGTGGAGGAAGCGATGGAAGAAAACAGCGAAGAGAGTTAAGAAGCTGCTTGAAAAAGCCCCGAAGGGGCGAGAATGTTAAAGCCTGGGGCAACGCCCCAGGTTATTCGTTGATTATAATTTGAAGCCCTGACAGGGCGGAATAAAAGAACTCAATCCCACACATACTTCTCATCATAAGCTACACCGTATTTTTCAAGAAAGTTTCGATACCCTTCTTCAAACGATTTATGGCGATGATGTTCCTTCTGCTCAACGATGTACTTTTTTAAAGCTGCAACATTCGATTCTCCAATGGAGAATGCCCCGTAGCCTGTTTGCCATTGAAAGTTTCTATACTCGTGTCCTTTCGTTTTAATCCACTTCGATGAGCGTTTCTTAGTTTCCTCAACGAGGTCTGCGATTGTTACTGTGCGTGAGAGGGCAAATAGGATATGCACATGATTCGTCGTTCCGTTGATAGAGATGGCAGGCGAATTATATTCACGAAAGATTGTTGCCAGATAAGGATGCAGCTCAGCTTCAATGGTTGGTGAGATAAAAGGTTCACGATTTTTCGTGCTAAAGACCAGGTGAATGAGGATGGAGGAGAGAGATTGAGGCATGTTAATACTCGCAAGGATATTTCGCCCCGTTGGGGCTGGGCTTTGAATTGCCACGCCAGGTTCCTGGGGCGTTGCCCCAGGCTATTGCATTCTTGCCCCTTCGGGGCTTTAATCGGCGGCCTTGCTTATGAAGGGGCAGAGGGCAAGTCCTCTGCCCCTTCATTCATCTCACCAAATCTGGCAACGTTCCGCTCTGACCATTTGATCGCCCGGCTTGCACCCGAAGGCTTGCGCGAAGGTGGGCATGTTTGAGAGCGGGCCGTTGACGCGGAATTTTCCGAGCGGGTGTGAGTCGGTGGCCACTCTCAGGCGCGCGGCTTCGGGGCGGATGTTCTGCGCCCAGACCTGTGCCCAGCCGAGAAAGAAACGCTGTTCGGGTGTGAAGCCGTTGATGTTTGCGGGACGCGGCTTGCCCTCCAGGGATTTCTGGTAGGCCATGAACGCCACCGTCAACCCGCCGAGGTCTGCGACCGATTCGCCCACCACCAACTCGCCTTTCTGGAACAGCCCCGGCTCGACCTCGTAGCCGCTGAACTGCTTGACCACACAGTTGGTGCGGTCGCTGAATTTCTTGAAGTCGTCGGGCGTCCACCACATGACGAGATTACCGTCGGCGTCGAACTTCGCGCCCTGATCGTCGAAGCCATGCGTCATCTCGTGGCCGATGACTGCGCCGATGCCGCCGTAGTTGAAGGCATCGTCCGCTTTGGCGTCGTAGAAGGGCGGTTGAAGAATGCCTGCGGGAAAGACTATCTCGTTAATCGAAGGATTGTAATAGGCGTTGACGGTCGGCGGCGACATGCCCCATTCGGTGCGATCTACGGGACGGCCTATCTTGCCGAGGTTTCGTTTGAACTCGAACTCGCCCGCAGAGACCGCGTTGTTGTAATAAGGCCCGCGTGCAACGGAAAGCGATTCGTAGCTGCGCCACTTATCCGGGAATCCGATTTTGCGAACGAAAGCGTCGAGCTTGGCAATCGCGCGCTTGCGCGTCTCGTTGCTCATCCAATCAAGCGCTGTCAGGTCTGCGCGCAGAGCTTCGACCAGATTCTTCACCATCTCCTGAGCACGCAAGCGGGCTTTCGGCGTGAAAGTCTTCTCGACGTAGAGCTGGCCCAAGGCTTCGCCCAGGGCGCGGTCGGTCGAAGCAATGCAACGCTTCCAGCGCGGCAAATTCTCCTGCGTCCCCTGAAGATATTTGCCGTAAAAGTTGAAGTTCTGTTCGACGAACCTGGATGAAAGCGTAGGTGAGGCGGAGTTGACGAGATGCCAGCGCAGGTATGTCTTCCAGTCTTCCACAGGGATTTCGGTCAGGAGTTTGTCGGCAGCTTTGAAGAAGCCGGGCTGCCCGACGTTTACCTTGCCGACTTCCGGCAGACCGACGTTACGAAAATAACGTCCCCAATCAAAGTGCGGCATCATCTCGATCAACTCCGCCTTAATCATCGGATGATAGTTGGCCTCAGGGTTGCGCCGCTGCACGCGCGTGACGGAGTTCTCGGCCAGTTTCGTTTCGATGCTCATCACCGTCCGGCTGGCGGCGGCTGCCGCGTCAGGCGTCTCGCCCATCAGTTCAAAGGTGCGTGCGATGTGGCGTGTGTATTCCTCGCGCGTCTGCTTCGATTTCTCGTCGTCTTTGGTGTAGTAGTCGCGGTCTGGAAGGCCGAGGCCGCCCTGCACTGCTTGCGCGATCACCGTCTTTGAGTCCTTGAAATCCTGTGCCGCGCCGAAGCCGAAGACTGCCGGGACTCTGGAAGTGTGAAAGCGCGCGAGTTCGTCTTGCAGGCTGAGCAGGTCATTGACGGAAGCGATGCGCTGCAACTCCGGCTCAAGCGGTTTGATGCCTTCGCTCTCGATCTTGGTCTCTTCCATGCAGGAGGCGTAAAAGTCCGCGACCTTCTGCTCATTGCCGCTGGCGAGTTTTTTCTTTTTGGCCAGGCTGTCCAGAATCTGGCGCAGGATTTCCAGGTTCTGTTCGCCAAGCACCTCGAATCTGCCCCACCTTGAATAAGCGGCAGGAATCTGATTTTTGGTAATCCACCCACCGTTGGCGAAGCGATTGAAATCCTGGCAGGCGCTCACCGTTCGATCCAGATTGGAGAAATCAAAGCCGGAAGAGACGGCATTTTGCGGAGAGTCAACAAACAGGCCGGGCGGCTCTAGCTCGGGTTCTGTGAAAGCAGCACGGCTCGTCCGGCCAGCCGTCACCATAGACAAGGCGATTAACGAGAGGGACAACAAGACCAAGGACACCCGTCGGCGCAAGAGACTCATGGCAGAATCCTCCTCACTGGAATTTTCTATTTTTTTTATGCGGGGTAACGGAAGGAATCTTAGCAAGGCAAAAGGTAAAAGTAAAAAGGGAAGACTGAGTGCATGACCCTGAAAGGGTCACATGTAATAGCCGGGGGCAAGCGAGAGCGCCGCCCCCGGTGAGAGATACGTAAAAAGAATCCGACCCTGAAGGGGTCGCACTTCAACATTGAATGTGCGACCCCTTCAGGGTCGGATTCTTTATCATCGTCATTCCAGGGGTGGCACGCTCTTCGAGCGCTGACCCCTGGCTATTTTGTTCTGCCCTTTCAGGGATGGGAGATCACGTTATTCGCAGTTGGCTTAGTTGTGGGCTTGGCCTTTTCGCTCTGCTCGCTGCGGGAAAGAATCTCACGTCGCGCATCCATCATTTCGGCGCTCGGCCCGCGACGCTCGACGAAGGTATCAATCACGGCGAGGCCGCGTTCGGGGCTGCCGTTTCGAGCGTGGGCGCGAGCCAGCGCGATTGTTGCCTCCGCGTGGTCGGGCTCGACCGCAATGGTGCGACTCCATTCGCGTATCGCCAGCTCGATCTCGCCCCGCTCAGCGTAGACTCGTCCCAGATTGTAGCTTGCCTCGCCGTAACGAAAATTCTCCAGCTTGAGCGCCGAGGTGAGCGTTTCCTGCGCGTCGTCCCAGCGACCCTGTCTCAAGTACATGACGCCTAGATTGTTAAAAGCGCGCGGGTAGTTACCGTGACGCTGCTTGATGGCTTTGCGATAAGCGTCAATCGCCGTGTCCGTGTCGCCCAGACGCGCCAGGGCGTTGCCGATGTTGTAGAAGCCCACCGGGTCGAGACGATCTGCGCGCGACATGACGCGCAGTTCCTTCACTGCTTCGCCCGTTTTACCGAGCGCGACCAGGTAATCAATGAGCATCCGCTCAAGGCGCATTCGCTCGTTGTCCGTCTTCGCGGCCTCAATCTGGTCGCGCAACGCGCTCAAGCGATCCTTGCCCTTCTCTGTGGCGGCGGCGGGCGCTGCTTCCGCAGAATTGCTCGCGCTCGCCGCATCGTCGCTCTTTGTTTCGGGTGTCTCTTCGACAAGTCGCGGGCGCGTCTTGACGGCGGGCGTCGTTGCGCTTTGTTCGCTCGATGGTGGCTTACCCGGCACATCATTTTGCGCCTGCACGGAAGACAGGCAGCAGACGAGCATGACACACATGCTCAAGGACGAGCGCAAGGCAAAGCGGCGCGCGTTCCGTGCGCGCTCCTTTAAGCGATTCCGTATTGATAGCTCAACTTGCATGTTTCCTCCGACAGATGAGGCGAAAAGTAAGATGAAAGGGGCGATGAACCACGAAGTTACACGAAACGACACGAACAGGATTTTTTCTTTCGCTTTCTTTCGTGTCGTTTCGTGTGATTTAGTGGTTCGTTCATTTGTTCGCATTCTTTAATCGCTTATCTCGAACTCATGTTTTTACTTTTGCCTTCGCAGTTCCGGCGGTTTGGGTTGTGCGGCGTTGGGCGTATAGCTGATGATCGTGCCACCGAAACCGACGACCCAGCCTTTATCGCGTCCGACAAAGCAGAGACGTTCGAGCGCGTGCGTTGTGCCGGTTGGCTCGCTTACCCAGCGCCTGCCTCCGTCCATAGTGTGAATTAGAGTCCCACTTGCGCCCGCAGCCCAGCCTTCCAACTCGTCAATGAACTTCACATCATAAAGGTCTGCCCGGACATTCGAGGTTTGCGCTCCCCACGTTCGCCCGCCGTCAAGGGTTGTAAAGACGCGCCCTTCCGTGCCGACTGCCCAGCCACGCCTTTTGTCAACGAACGAGACGGCGGTGAAGCGCACGCGCCCCGCGCCCTCGTCTTTGCCTGCGTTAAGCTCAAATCCGACGAGTTCACCTCTGCGCCACGTCGCGCCGCCATCGGATGTTTGCAGGAGGGTCGCGCCTGCGCCGACCAGCCAGCCCTGCTCATTGTTCAGAAACGAGCCGCCGAGCAGAAGATTGCGCGTCGGCACACGCTGTCGCTCCCAGTTTGCGCCTCCGTCGCGCGTCGTATAGAGCACGCCCTCTTCGCCGAAAGCCCAGCCGCGACCATTGTGTGTGAACAGAGCGCGCACCAGCCGCGCATCCACATCTTTGCCGATGACGTTAACCTGACTCCACGTCGCGCCGCCGTCCATTGTGCGCAGGAGATAAGTACGCGGCTCATCCTTCGTCTTGAGATCGTAGATGCTGCGCTCGCAGACCAGCCAGCCGTTCTGTTCATCCGAAAAGTAAACGTCGCGCAAAGCATCTTCCGTCGGGCGCGGGCGTGCACGCCAGACTTCCCCTCCATCATCGGTCGAGAGCAGTGTGCCTCGCCCCCCGACAGCCCATCCTTTATTCTCATCCAGAAAATAGACCGCATGCAGCCACGCCAGCGACGCCGAACGCTGCCGCGTCCACGCGCCAGCAGTTGGCAGTTGGCAGTGGGCAGTTGGCAGAAAAAGCAAAAGGCAGAAAACAGCGGGCAGCAGGTTGTTGGCAGTTGGCAGAAAATCACGTCGGCGCGCATTGCGTCGCCTGCCGCCAACTGCCCACTGCCCACTGCCAACTGTTTTCATGAATGTGCGGCGCGCTCCGTCGCTTCCGTTGCGGTGGCGGCGCGTCGTGTGGCTGAGAGATGGCGCAGCATGACGAGCACGGGCGTCATGTCGCGTCCCATGATGAAAGCCTGCTGCGCCGCCGTGGTGATGGACTGAACGGGTTCGGGCGCGATCTGTTCTTCGGCGCACTTGGCGCAAACGTTGTTGCCGTAAAGTTTTTTCAGCAGATGATGAGCATCGTCTTTGCCGAGCATGGAAAGAATCTGGCCGGGCGGAACTTTCAAGCCGTCACTCAATTTGAGCGCGCTCTCAAGATTCACGGTCGTGATGACTGAGGATTGCAGTTTGGAGAGCAAGCCCTGATCGAAACCCGTCTGCCGACAGAAATCCACCTGCTTGAGGCTCAGTTGCTGCAAGCGGTCTGTGATGAATCGCGCCAGCGCTGACGCCGGATACGCAGAATTTTTGCTCATCGGATTACCATCCTCCGGTGAAGATGCGCGCGAAGCTGATGATGGGCAGCATGTCCATCACCGCCTTGATCGTCTTCAAGCGGTTGCCGGGCACGACGACCTGATCGCCGGGCACCAGAAAGGCCATCTCTTTGGCTCGTCCTTTTTCGATATTTTTGACGTTGACGAAAATTGGACGCACGTTGCCGTCGGCCTGCTGGCGCAGGATGACGACTTTTGATTTGTCGCCCGTGTTGAGCACGCCGCCAGCCATCGCCAGAGCTTCCGTGATGCTATAGCGGCGCGTCATTGTTCTGACGCCGGGCTGCGCCACGTCGCCGACCACGGAGTAAGTTGCCGAGACAGCTTTGTCGAGCGAGACGGTCACTTGCGGGTCAATGATGTATTCGTCGAGCCGCTGCTTGATCTCCTCCTGAACCTCCTCGGTAGTCTTTCCCACCACCACGATGCCTTCGGGAATCAAGGGGTAGCTGATTTTCCCAGTCGGCGGAACTGTGATGCCGGACTTGGAGTAGCGATCCTGGTTGAAGATCGAGACGGAGATGATGTCTTCCGGGCCGAGACGATAGGTCGTCAGAAAATTGTTGTAATAAGGCACAACGGCTGCCTCTTCTTCCGAGAGCTGCGCGCGTCGCCCGGCCTGCACTTCTACTGGAACGTTCGCAGGAAGCGCGTTCGTGTCGTCCGGCTCCAGCCGCTCGCCTGCCGGAGTAGATGTTTTCGCGGGCGCGGCTTTTTCCTGCTTCTCCTGCTGCGGCGCATCTTGCGCAAAGAGAGGAAGAGCGGGTGTGGCCAGGAGCGCGACGATGAGCGCCATTGCTTTGAGCGAATGCTTAATCTTCATTTCCTTCAAACCTCCAAAAAAAACTTACGAAAAGCAGAACACAGAATTCAGGAGTCAGGAGTCAGAATATAAGGCCGAGAACCGCATTCACAGATTTTCATTTCTTCTGTCTCCTGACTCCTGTCTTCTGACTCCTGCTCTTATCGCGCGCCGCGACCAAAGAGAATCGTCTTGACGGTCTCGAAGAGAATTACGCCGTCGAGCGTCAGGCTCTGATTCTTGATGTAGTATAGATCGTATTGCAGCTTCTGCCGCGCGTCTTCAATCGAAGACCCGTAAGGGTACTTGATCTGCGCCCAGCCGGTCAGTCCCGGCGCGATCAGGTGTCGCTGCTCGTAGTAGGGAATTTCCTCTGCAAGCTGCGAGACGAAATGCGGGCGCTCGGGACGCGGGCCGACAAAATTCATCTCACCTTTGAGGATGTTCCAGAACTGCGGTATCTCGTCCAGGCGAATCTTACGAATGATGCGTCCCACGCGCGTCACACGATCATCCGTCGAACGCGCCCAGACGGGGCCGTCCTTTTCAGCATCCACGCGCATCGAGCGAAATTTCATCACCATAAAGCTGCGTCCGCCTCGCCCCACTCGCTCCTGTTTGTAAAGCACAGGCCCGCGCGAATCTATTTTGATGAGGATGGCTGTGATGATGGCGATGGGCAGCGACAGAATCGCGCCCAGAAAAGCGACTATGCGATGCAGCGCCACGCGCGTCACCGCATTGAAACGCGCCTGCCGCCCGCGCCCCGAAAAAATGAGCCACGAGGGACGCATCATGTCCAGATGCACGCGCCCCGTTAGTCTCTCATAAAAGGATGCGCCTTCTTCAATGGAGACGTTGCCGGACAGGCTGAGCTGCAAAAGCTGGTCGGTGGGAAACTGCCCGCGTCGCTCGCCCATCGCCACCACGATGCGATCAATGTTCTCGCGCTTGACGATTTTATCCATCTCGGAACTAAGGCCCACGACGCGCGGGTTGATTAAGCTCTTGCCTAAAAGCTCCGGGTCGTTATCCGCAAAGCCGACGATGCGAAAGCCCGCGTCCGGTCTTTCCAACGCTTCGCGCGCTAACTCCACAGCCAGCGGGCCTGAGCCGACAATCAGAATGCGCTCGCCAATCTCCGGGTGTCCCAGAAACCAGTGAATCGCGACCCGCCACCCGACCATCACACAAAGAGCCAGCGGCAATGCAATCAGCGAGACCCCGCGCCCGATCATCACGTGCGGGAAGATGTAAAAACTAATCGCCAGCGCAATCCAAGCCAGCCCCAGCGCCTGAATCAGTCGCAAGACCAACTCGCGCCGGTCGTGCATGATGACAAAGTCGTAAAGGTCGTAGAGATAGAACGCGCTCAGGCAGAACAGGGCAGCCACCCCAGCCTTGTAAAAACCGTGACGCTCAATCAATTCATACTCGGCATCGGTCACGCCCAGACGCAGGTACACGGCCACAATCAGCCCGCCGAAAAGCAAACCAGCTTCGGCCAGCAGGAGCAGAATGGTGCGTGCATTGAGACGGCGCGTCTTCAAGTGGCGGCGACGACCTCCCCTTCTTCTTTCATCGCGGCTTGAGCTTTCGGCAGCGTGGCCGTTTTGTCCTCGCGCCGGTAGTAACGTCGCTGATAGTAGTAACTGCTTTCATCCAATTGCTCGTCCGTGCGATTCAAGACGACGCCGAGCATCCGCTCGCGCGGCAGTTGCTCGATGATGCGATCCAGCGCCGCGTAGCGAGTCTTGCCGGAGCGCACGACCAGGAGCGCCCCGTCTGCCCGGTTAATCAGGATGTTGGCATCCGTGAAGATGCCCAGAGGCGGCGCATCAATGACTATGTAATCGAACATCCGGCGAAGCTCCGCGAGGAGGTGGCCGAAGCGCGGGCCTGAGAGAATCTCCGCCACGTCGTCGCGCGCCGCGCCTCCCGGCAGGAGATAAAGTCCGGCAGGCTCTAATCTGACAATCGCTTCCTGTAAGGTAGCTTCACCCGCCAACACTTCGGAGAGTCCGACCGTGCCGTCAATGCCCAGATACTCTGCCGCGCAGGGCTGACGCAAATCGCTGTCAATGATGATGGCGCGCACGCCGTCGGTCTGCGCCAGCAGCCACGACAAATTCAGAGCCGTCAGGGTCTTCCCCTCGGCCACTCCCGCGCTCGTGACGACGAAAGCCTGCATCTTTTTACGCTCAGACGCCTGAAGGATGCGTGTGCGAAGCGAACGGAACTGCTCGCAGTAGGCTGAGCGCGGTTGCGTGACTGCAATCAGGTGAGGTTCGACGCGCGCTGCGGAGATGTCTACTGAGACAAATTCCGCAGCGTGCGTCGCCCCGGCAGCGTCCAAAGTTGCCCCAGCAGCACGCGAGACGGTCGCGCCGGAGAGTGCCGACCCGGCGCGTTCC
Source organism: Acidobacteriota bacterium (assembly GCA_032160705.1). GTDB lineage: Bacteria > Acidobacteriota > Blastocatellia > Pyrinomonadales > Pyrinomonadaceae > QHXM01. Next base: position 42,360 of record JAVHVE010000017.1, read on the forward strand.
TCGGTGTGCGCAGTGGACGCTGAATCATACGCCGTCACTGGCCTCGCAGCGAACAGCGGCGAGCTATCCCAGGGATGCTCGCGGTCGCCATTCGGAGGAGGCGAGACTGCCGGCACATCCTGTCCGGCACTTGTCCCGTTGCGGCGCTTTTGATTTTCTGATTTCTTTTTATTTGCGCCGCCTGATTTGGCGTCGCCCGCACGTTTCAGTGCGTCGTAAACTCTGCCCATTATCTTTCTCCCGTCAGGCCTGAGCGACGAAACGCCGCACCGACCTCGTCAACTTCCGGCGTCGTCGCAGGACGCGCTTCCTCGCGCATCGTAACGCCCGACCCCGTGTCCCCTTGTGAATGAGCGCCTGCTTCCGATCCGGCAGCCCACAGTTCCGCACGACCGGCGGCTGTAAAAATTCGCGCCGGGGCTTCGCGTTCCTCGCCATGACGACCGCGCTCTCCCCTCGGCAGCATGTCGAATGTGTCCGCGACCTCTTCGATAATCGTGCGCCCGATTGTCGCTTCGCCCGCCGCAAAGCCCGTCAGCAAGGCGTTATCGCAAAGATTATTAATCTGGCGCGGGATGCCCTCAGAGCAGCGGAAGATGTAATCAATCGCGCCGGGCGAGAAGATGTCCGTGCGCTCCGCTCCGGCCACGAGCAGGCGCGAAGTGATGTAGCGCTCAGTCTCTTCGACATTCGGCAGGGGCTTGATTTCGCAGCGCAGCGCAACGCGCTGCTTCAATTGCCTGAGGTCTGGATTGTTGAGCACATCGCGCAATTCCGGCTGCCCCGTCAGCACGATTTGCAACTGCTTGGCCGTATCGGATTCAAAGTTTGAGAGCAGCCGTATCTCTTCGAGCACGTAAGGCGAGAGTCCCTGCGCTTCGTCAATGATGAGCACGGTGCGAAGGCCACGCGAGTGGCGCGATTCCAACGTGCGCCCCAGCGAGATGAGCAGTTCTGACTTTGTCTCCCATTCCTTAACGTCAAAGAGTGTGGTGATGTGCTGGTAAAACTCCGGCACGGTCAAGCGCGGGTTAAAGACGTAGGCGACCAGGACGGTGCGATCAAGCCGCTGCATCATCCAGCGCAGGATGGTCGTTTTCCCCGTGCCAACTTCGCCCGCGACAACGACAAGTCCCTTGCCGCTCTCAATGCCGTAGTGCAGGTTCGCCATCACCTCAGTATGCGACGGAGTGAAGTAGATGAAGCGCGGATCGGGCGTCAGCGCGAAGGGCAACTCTTTCAAGCCGTAGAATTCTCTGTACACTCTCAAGCTCCCAAAAGCAGAAGTCAGAACACAGGAGTCAGGAGACAGGAGAAAAGAAAGTCTGTGAATGTGGCTCTCCGCCTTATCATTCTGACTTCTGTATTCTGTCTCCTGTCTTCTGCTTTACGATACCAGTCTGTCAAAAATGTGCGTCATCTTCAGCATGTAAGCGAGCGCCGGGATGCTGATGATCGTCGCGATGACTCCGGCAGCGAGGAGGAGCAAGCGGCGACGTGGAATCCTTTGCGCTTCCTGCGGCGTCAGGAGTTCCGGCACGGCGACGAGCACAGGCAGCCCCGTGTAGTGCTCCGCATCGTTCGTCGTTTGAATCGTCAAGAGGCGCGGCACTTCAAAGATGGCCGCGAGACCGAGACCGGCGAAGAGGCCGAGCAAGAGTCCCATGACAATCAGCATCGGGCGCTTGGGCGCGACGGGCTGCGTGGGCAGGTTCGCCGGGTCAACCACCGCAATTGATTCGCCCTGCTGGCTCGACGTAATGTCTGAGATGAGGACGTTCTTTTGCTGCTGCTCAAGCAGCTTGTTATAACTCTCCTGCTTCGTTTTATATTCGCGGTCGAGGGTTTCTAATCCGACCTGCACGCCGGGAACGTTGTTGATGCGTCCTTGAATTGAAGCGATCTGGGCGTTGGTGTCGTCGAGCATCTTTTGCTGGCGCGCGATCTCGCCCTTGGCATACTCAAGGTCGTACTTCACACCCGTCAGACGCGGGTCAACATAGGATTCATAGCGTTTCCTCTTCGCCTCCGCTCTGTCCTTACCTTCGGCAACGGCTTGCTCCATCTGAGTTTTAACGGCAGCGATCTCTTCCTTTTTCTTAATCACGTCCGGGTTCGCTGGCTTGAGCGTGGCCAGCATGTTCTGCAATTCCGTATCGAGCGATGCGGCGCGTTGAGAAAGCTGAAGGTACTCGGGTGATTTCTTAGGGTCGTTTCCCTCCTCGATAATGTTGTCAATCTCCTGCTCGCGCTGTTTTTGAATATCGCCGAGCCGCTGATTCAACAAATTTTGCTGGTCGCGGCTGCGCCCTATTTCGGCGATGAGCGCCTTCTGACGCTCGTAGAGTCCGGTCAACTGGATGCCGAGCGACTCGCTGCCCATCGGCAGGTTCGAGAGATTCTCTTTCATGAAATCGAGACGCTTCTGGGCAATCGCGTCCAGTTCCTCTTTGAGCTGCGTCATCCTCTGCTCAAAAAACTCCTTCGTTGACTTCCCCATCCGGCTGCTGCTTTCCGTCTGCGCGTTGACGTACTTGCTGGCCAGCTCGGCGGTCACGGCCTGCGTGGTCTGCGGGTCGCGACCTCTGTAAGAGAGATTGAAGCCGTTGGTGATGTCGTTGCGCGTGGTGTTCAATTCGACCTTGATGTCCTTGCGCATCCGGTCAACGACCGACTCCAGCGGCTCGCCGCGCATGCGCTCGGCCTCGTAGAGCCTGTATCTTTCGACGAGTGGTTGTAAGGAGCTACGGCTCGTGACGACCTGGCTGATGCTGGTCAGTTGGCGCGTCAGCGCGTCTTCAGATTGTGTGGGAACGACCGCCTCTGGAATCGAGGACGGCTTGACGACGATCAGCGTGGATGATTCGTAGACATCGGGGAGGCGAAGGACGACCCAGGTGACGGCGGTCGCAATCGCGATCATGGGAAGGACGATCAGCCACTTGCGCTTCCAGATGATGCGGGCGTATTCGCCCGGAGTTCTCTGGCGAAACTGGACACTCATGTACGGCACTCCTTGGTTTGTCTGAGAAAAGCCCTTCGAGGCTTCTCTCTTGCGCCATAGCTCGCCGGGCAACGGCGAGCTATGGCGCGAAGCGTGAAAGGGACTTCCCCTCTTAGCTGGCGAAGATCAAAGCGTCGCCAGAGTCTTGCGTGCTTCTTCGGCGTCGGCGAAATTCGGTTGCTTCTCGCCGAGGCGCAGAGCCTCTTCGAGTTCGCGCCGCGCGGCTGCCTTATCGCCTTTGCCCGCGAGCGCCATTCCGAGATGGAAACGATAACCGGCGCTGTCACCGGCTTTGGCCACCACTTTCTGCAATTGCTCAACCGCAGGCCCGTGCAAGCCCTTCTTATAATAGACCCACCCGAGAGTGTCTGCGAATCCAGGCACGTCCGGGAATCTCTGCACCACGCCCTGCGCCAGCGCGACAGCCTCGTCCAGATTACCCTTGCCGTGAACGGCGTAAGCCCACGCCAGGTTGTTGGCGGCGATGGCCGAGTTCGGGTCTAGCTCGACAGCTTTACGGTAATTCTCAATCGCCGCGTCCGTGTTCTGGCGGCTGTCTTCGAGCATCCCGATCAAAGTGTACGTGGTGGCATCGTCCGGCCTGCGCTCGATGATCTTGCGATACTCGGCGATAGCGCGATCCTGCTGTTTCGTGTTGACAAAGAGAGCCGCCAGATCAAAGTAGGCCGCCAGATAATTAGGATCGAGTTCGAGCGCGCGACGAAGCTCACTTTCCGCGCCCTGAGCATTTTGTTCAAATCCGTAAACGTGCGCCTTCAGGTAATGCAGCGCGGGACTCTCCGGGCGTCCCGATAGCGCCTGATCCACGCGCCCATGCGCGAGGTCTAACCTGCTTTGCTTGGAATAGACGTTGTTAATGAGACCATTTAGCGCATCGAAGTCCGCACTGTCAATGGCCAGAGCGCGCTCATAGAGCCCGGTCGCTTCATCCAACTTATTCTCGGCCAGCGCAGCCAGCGCGAGATTGTTGTAAGAAGAAGGAGAGTTCGGCGCAAGGTCACGCGCGGCTGTCAGGTCTTCACGCGCCTGTTTGGTTTTGCCCAACTGCAACTCAGCGATGCCGCGTGCCATGAGACTTTTGGCGCGCAGTTCCGTCAACATCTGCGGCGAGGTTTCCGAGCTTGGCGCTTCTTTGCCCAGCCGCTCGATCAACTCGTTTGACATAGTCACGGCAGCCGCAGGGTCTTTCGACGCCAGGCTAATCTGCACCTGCATCAGCTTGGCCGCAAGGTAATCCGGGTAATAGCGGGCTAAGTCTCCGGCGAAGATGCGAGCCTGCTCAACTTTTCCGGCGCGCAAATTCGCTTCGGCCATGAAGTAGAGACCGGCGCGTGAGTTGGGTTCTTGTTTCAAAACCTCTTTGAGGTCTTCGATGGCTGCCTTTGCATCCCCAGTCTGCAAGCGAATGCGCGAGCGCAACAGGAGCGCCTGCATATCGCGCTGATTTCCCTTTAACACGGCTTCGACCTGCTCGCTTGCTCCGCGCACGTCGCCGCGCTGGAGCATGATCTCGCTCAGGCGATAGCGCCCCCGCGTGTAATCGGCAGCCCTGGCAACGATCTCCTGGTAGATAGCCACAGCTTCGTCATAGCGTCCGATGGACGAGTAGAAGTCTGCGAGGATGGCACGTCCTTCAGGTTTATCCTTATCGAACTCGGCGAGCGCCTTGTAAGACTCTTCGGCTTTGTCGAGTTGCTTGTGGACGAGATAGAAGCTGGCGAGGACAAAGCGCGCATCGCGGTTGGTCGGCTCGACCTCGACGGCGCGGCGAAACTCGCTTTCAGCCTGCTCGCCTCTTCCCGTCTGGACGAGAAACTTTCCATATTCGCTGTGGGCCAGCGCAGAATTTCCGTTGATGGAAATGGCCTGGCGGAAGATCTCTTCGGCCTTCGCCCTGTCATTCGTGCGGATGTAATACTTGGCGAGAGCCAGGGTGGATTCGATGCGCTTCGGATCAATCTCGATGGCGCGCTTGAGTTCGGCCAACGCTTCTTCGCGCTTATCCTGCGCGAAGAGAACGTCTGCCAAGAGGATGTGGCCGCCGATGTGATTCGCGTCCTTTTGTAGAACTTCTCTGGCGAGCCGGTCGGCCTCGGCCACCAGTTCGGGACCTTTTCTGATGGCGTTTGCGCCGACGTAATAAGTGCCCAGCTTGACGCGCGCATCCAGATTGTTGGCATCCAGCTCAACCGCCCGCTTCAACTCTTCAATCATCTCGGCATAGCGCTGCAAACCCTCGTAGGACTGGGCGAGTCCCCAGTGGGCTGAGGCGAAGCGGTCGTCCAATTGGATGGCGTTGCGAAATTCGATGGAAGCTTCCTGATACTTCTTATCTTTCAGAAAAGCTTCACCGCGCTGGACGTGCTCGGCTTTAGTCGCTTCGGCATTCTTACAGCCGGAAAGCCCGAGCGTAATCATCAGGATTGGTACTACAAGAAAGGCTACGACGTAGCGTTGGCGGGTGCACTCTTTTCGATTCATCTTTCCCTGACACTCCCTTAGGGCGTTTCGCTCGTTTCTTCCAAAAACCGGGCAAATGGTTTTCAGAAGAGCCGGGCAAAACGCGCCTTTTGAAAGCTCGCTTCGGTGAAACAGGGCGGGCGGCGGGCAAAGCCGTCCGCGTCCCGTTACCGAAGCGAGCGAATTGGTTGCGATTCTATGTCAAAAGATCAGGCTCTTTACTCAACGCTCTCTGTAACTTAACTAGAGCGGAAACACCATTAGAAAACGACCAATCGCCGCTCGCTTCCCAAAATATGTATGAATTCTACATAACAGTCTTTTTTATTCTGAAAGGCGAGAGGTGTCTCGCTTAAACCTCATGAAGATACCGTTTAGTCTTCATCGAAGGCGTTTCAATCGGGAACGAACTCCGGCAGCACAGGGCTAATTTGCGCGGCGAGGTCTGCGGCGGCTTGCAGGGTCGCTTCTTCGGAGCGTCCGACGGGCATCATGACGCGCACCATCGAGCCATCTGAGCGGCGGCGGCGCACGCTGTCAATCACGGTGTAAATCTTCCCCCAATATTCGCTCGCCACTTTGCGCCCGCGCCCCTGATACCAGTAAATGAGCAACTGCTTGTTATCGCCATTCTGGACGATATAGCGGTTGGCTTCAAAGGCCGGCTCTCCGTTGGCGGGCGTAATCGTAATGGACGCCCCGTCGTTCATCTCCCAGCCCGAACCGGGCAGGCAGTTGAGCGGGCTGTGATAAGTCGTGCCGGTGCGCTGTGTGACATAGTAGCCGACGTAAAACGAAGCCGTGCGGCCATCCGGCAGCGCGTAAAAGCGCGAAAGATAATCGTCGGCGCGCAAGACACTCTCGGTCTGCTGGTCGAAACGCTGGTCTGCTCCGACCTGATGCCACGAGCCGACTTGCGATGGCATCTCACTCAAAGCCCTTCGCGCAACTTTTGCTTCACCGACCCACTCCCAGACGTTGATGACGATTCCGCCTAAAAGCAGCATGGCGAGCAACAAGCCAAAGCGCGTAGAGTCTTTCAATTTCAAACTCACTTGCTTACTCCACTCCTTTCGCCGGAATCACGTTGACGGGTGCGCTCACTGCGGGCGCTGCCGCCACCGGCTCAGGCTTCGCAACTTTCGCTTCCGGTGCAGTGGCTTTACTCTTCCCGCCGCCGCTATCATTTTTGCCACGCCTGCCGATGCGGTCGAGCAGCCACCCGACAGCAAACAAAAGCATGAAGGCGACGATGTAAACGACCCAGCCGGAGAAGGAATGGAAGAACCCGTCAGCCACTTCCGTGCCGTAGTAATGAGCAAGGACGCCCGTCCCGCTGACGCGCAGGGCATTGGTCAGAATGGCTATCGGGACAGCCGAAGCCACCAGAATGATGGAGCGCCAGAAACCGTAGCTCTTGACTCTGGATAAGAAACTTCCGCCGCCGCCGCCGTCTCCATCATTACTTCTCGGACGTGTGAAATAAGCGAAGACCACCGCCAGCGTCACGAGCGTCATCAGGGAACGAATGCCACTGCAAGCCTCAACGACTTCCAGCTTCTTCGTCTCGCGCGCCCCCTTGGGCATCAACTCGATGACGTTTCCCTGTCTGAGAACAGGAATATCAAAGAGTCGCATGGCCCAGACAGCACAGCGCGACGCGAAGAGTTGCAGGGGGAAAGCGATCTTGTTGAAGATGATGGTCGGAATGGGAATCGCCAGGATGAGCAGACCGAGCGGAACCATCAAGAGCCGCAGCAAGCGCCATCCCCAGAAATAAATCGCGATGCCTGCCAGCATCAGCACCAGCGACATGCGCTGAACATAAAGCTCCGCGCCAGCAGTTCCGACCCACAGACTGAGCATCGCGAAGACGACAATCAATCCGCCCCAGAGCAGTGACGGACGTTGCGTGACACGCCCTAGTCGCTCGCGCTCAGTCCACAGGATATAGCCGATGATGAGCGGGATGAGCAGCCCGTGCGAATAGTTCTCGTCCGTCCACCAATCATAGCCGAGCTTGCGGAGCACGCTGAAGTAGACGAACGCGAGCGCGGCAGTGATGGCCAGGGGTTTCCAGAGGTTTTGTCTGGTTAGGGCACTCATTGGCATTCTTTGCGAGTGGTGTCTCCGCTTCTGAGAGGGCAAACTCCTGAAGCAGAAAATCAGCCTGCGAGATAAAGTCGGACAGGGTAGGCTAGACCTACGCCTTATTTAGCTTATCTTAAATACCGCCTACCTCACAATCAAAATCTTTAAGAAGTGAGCGGTCAGCAGTAAACAAAGGGATGACAAAGAAACCTGTTTACTGCTGACCGCGCACTTTCCGCCACTTAATTTATTTGATGTTGATCGTTGCGGCATTGCTGCGCAAGCTGCCCACCACGAGGGTCAACTCTACCGCCCCTGCACCTTCCAGCGCAGCTGGCACGACCACATTAACCTGCTCCACTCCGGGATATGCTGCCTGTCTTCCGGCGTATTCGACCGCCAGATTAAAGAACCGCCCGTCGCGTGTGCGGGCTTCGACGGCGACTGACTCAGCGAAATTCGGAATTTGAATTCCCAATGCCGTGAGGTCGTTGGAGGTGTCCGCATTAACAAGGCCAGCGCCAAGCCCCGAAGCGAAGAGGATGAGCCTTGTTCGCTTATCCTGGCTGGCGGTGGTCAGCGTGTTGACGTTGAATGGCCCTGCGGTGAGATTGTTTGAATTGAGGGCGACGGCGTCTCCGATTCCGTTGCCGCTGATCGTGAAGAGTCCGGGCGACAGAGGAGCGATGGTCACCGCACCGCGCGAGACATAACCTTCTTTCAAAGTAACCAGCACTTCAACGTCTCCGGCAGGGATGTCCGGCGGAACAAAGAAATTGATGCGCGACGGCGAGACCGAAAGCACCTGTGCGGCACGCCCTCCGACCGTCACGCTCACTCCTTCCAATTCATAAGGCAGCTTGCCATCAACCGTCTGTGTGGCAGCAGTCGTCTTCATGGCCAGGGGACTTTGATTCGGGTCGCCGAGGATTGTGCCCAAACTCGCCGGAGCGAGTGCCGGTGAAAAACTAGCACTCGAACGAGTGTCGGCCAGTCCGATGACAGGTGAAGCAGGCGCGCTGGCAGAAGCATGCGCGGTAGCGGTGGCGAGCGAGATGTTGCTGCTGCTGCCCGCAAGCATCAAGTCATTAACCTGGCTGAGATACGATGCAGCGATTTGCAAGCGGGTCTGCACCTTGACGGAAGGGCCGTCTACGGCGTTGATCGCGTAAGCGGCGCGCGTAAAATAGAGCGCCGCGCGAAGCGCGTTGTCTATCCTGTCCGGCGACGAAAAGAGACTCGACTCTGAACTGAATGTGACGTAAGCCTGCTCGATGTTCGTTAAGATGGGCGCAATTTGTTCGGCTTGAGTATTCTCTTTGGAGGACAAATTCGTAACTGCCGCCAAAGAGCTTGAGACGAGTGCTGGAGAGGCTGCGGACGGCGTGATGTTAATCACATCGAAATCGGCGACGACGCCCTCGACGCCGTTAGTATCGAGCACCAGACGCAGCACGTGCGCGCCTTGATTTAATCTGACGCCGATTTTACGTACCTGCTGATATGTCTGCCAACCGCCTGTCGTCGGAACTTTGAGCTGGCCGGTCACGTTAACTCCATCTATTTCGAGATGAAATGTGCCGCCCTCCAGGCGCGACGCAACCGTCACACCGAGATCGTAGTTGCCGGTCGCCGCAAGGTTGAACATATACTTCAGCCATTCACCTGCGCCCGTATTAAAGACTACGTAAGCATTGCTGGCAGAGCCGACCGCTCTAACATCAGCCCCGTCCGTGCGATACTGCCCGCCGTTATTATTCACATCAAGATCGTGATAGGCGACGCCTTCGCCACCGTTATCAAAATCTTCGACTTCAATCCTGCCGGGCATGACTGCGGGCGCACCCTTGAAAGGTCTTTCAACTTCAGGCGAAGGACTCGGTGAAGGGGTTGGTGTTGGAGTGGCTATTGGTGTCGGTGTAGGAGTTGGTGTGGGAGTCGGACTGGGTGTCGGTGTCGAAGACGGAGGACGCATTGCTGCTTCGAGCGCGTCGAAGTCGCATCCGGCATCTTTGCCATCGGTCGCTTGACCTTTGTACTGAGAGGACGGCGTCAGACGATAATTGCCGCTTGTGGGATTGACAAAACCCACAGCATTTTCATTACTCGGAAAGTAATTACCGGAGTGGGATGTATATGACGATGAGTCTCCGGCTATCTGAGCGTTCCTGGCCCATGTGGCTGCCGGAAAATAAACATTCAGGGTAGCATCACCCGGAGCGAGGCCACTGCTGACATCTTTGCGAAAGATGTTATTGCGACACACGAAGTTAATGTTGGCAATGGTCTGTGAAATTACCGCCTGACCCGTATTCATTGCCGTGTTATGCTCAATCGTCACCGAGTCGGTCGCGTCGTTAATGACAAACAATTGCCCATAGCTCTCGCCCCAACGCCCGTCTATATCCTCGAACAGATTATTGCTGACCAGAGCGCGCCGCAGGTACGACCCGTCGCCAGCGGCCAATCTCCCGTCCAGCAACATTCCCCCGGCAGCATGCCGGACAATATTGTTCGTAAAACGGATGTCTTCCAACTGCGGCACACTGCGCGGCCCCGTGCTGTAGCCAATCGGAGCAATAATAATTGCCATTCCATCCTGCCCGCTTTGCCAACTATATTCCATCAGGTTGCCGTCGATCTCGACGCGCTTGCCCGTCTTCAATTCCAGCAGATTCTTCACCGTCCACGGTGTCCCGCCATAGCTGGCATCCTTCTGATTCCAGCGCAAAAGCTTCGAGAAATGGTTGCGCCTGATGGTCACGTCAGACGGAATCAACCCTGGTATCCAGTTGGCTGAGCCCAGAATGAGGATGTTCTCGGCGGCAGCTTCCAGATAGTTATTGATGATCTGGTAGGGCCCTGGGCCGTTCCACATGCAGATGGCCTGCGAGTCTTCGCCGACGAGTTTAAAGCCCGCGATGTAAGAGTTGCTGATAATGGTCTCGGCGCTATTGAGTGCGATGCCACGCTTGGCCGGTTGGTCATCACCGGCGTGAATATAGCAGCGGTCGACGATCAGGTGATGCGGCACTTGCGAGAGCGAGTTTTGTGCCTCGCTGCCGTCGCCCAGTTGCAGGAGATCAGGGATGGAGGCCGCCGGGTCGGAGGTAATCTCCAGACCGATGAGTTTGTAGTGGTGTGCGCGCGCCTGGGTGGAGATGGTGGGCGGGCCGTAGCTGAGACCGGCATAGTTACGCACCAGGAGGCGCGGCATCAAGGCAGATTGTGAAGGCGTGATGCGCGCTCCCACGGGTAAGCTCGCGAGGGCTGAAGATTGGATGGTAATGTAATCTGCATCCGTGCCTGTCCCAGCGCCTTTGTCCGGGAGCGTGAAGGGTCCCACATAGGTCGCTCCGGCTTCCAGGATCAAGATGTCGCCCGGTTGCGCCGCGTTAATGGCGGCCTGTAAGTCTGCGCCCGCGGGGACATTGATGGTTGCGGCATGCGCCGTCCATTCGTCAACTCCGATGAGGGTGAGAAGAGCGGCGATTGAGATTAGAATTAAGCGGAGTTTTGAAAGGAATGAAAAACGAGTACGTCCCTTAGGAACGAGGAAGGTTGTCATGTATGTCCTCACTTCGGTAACCGGACGATCTCAAGGTGTTTGAGACTCCTGGCTTTGCGAACCCGCCTCACAGCGGGAGTGCCTTTAATCGGTGATGGTGTGCTTAGCTTGAAAGCACAGGTTGATAACGGTAGTGAGACAACCGCACCAACTCAGAATGAAGCATGAACCGACTTACTGGGTCGCCCATGTCAAACTGATGCATGAAACCAGAGGAGGCTTAGAGCTTACTTTGTGGAACGGATTTGAAAGGGATGCGGAAGACTTGAACCACCGATGGCTGAAGGCCGAGGCAGGATGGCGGTTCGGACTATGGCTTCACAAGATGCTCAGAAGAGAGGTGTGGCGCTCAAGCACGGGTGAGAATTCGCCTTTCCAACGCGCAGAGCGTGATATGAAGCTTTAGATGTCCTTCGGATCGCCTTCGGCAACCAGACTATCTCTTACGCAAGGGTCTAATATCACCAGCGCGCACAGAGACTCACGGCTTTGCGTCCCTACCTCGCAGCAGGTTTGCCATTATCGGTGCAATCAGTCAATTTACAAAAGATCATTGCTGACCAGGTCAGCCATAGAACATGGCGGCCAGCCCTTAGATTAAACAACATTGGCCGATGTTTGTCAAGATGCTTTTGCGCTGTGTTTTCCGGGATTTGCTTAATAATTGGTAAAGCATCAGGGCTGCGTCTTAGCTTAAGACGCAGCCCTGATGCTTTATCGCTCGCTGAGCTATTTTATGACAGCGCTGTCGATGTTCGAGTATGCGGAGTTTCCCGCAGTGTTACGCGCGCGGACGCGATAATAATAACGCCGATCATGAGTGAGACCGGTATTTGTATAGCTTGTGACGTTAGCACCAACTGTGGCTATTTCCACAAAGCCGCTCGAAGAAGAGGTCGAGCGTTCGATACGGAAGGATTGTTCATTATTCGACCTGTCCGTCCAACGAAGCGTGGCCTGGCCTTTGTTGAAACTGTCGGCAGTAAGATTCGTGGGAGCGGCGGGCAATGTTACGGGTGCAGTGATCGTTGCGGTTGTACTGGCACTATTGGTCGCACCCTTATTGTCCGTGACAGTCAGGGTCACAGTATATGTGCCGGGTGACGAGTAGGCGTGCGTTGGCGTGACGCCTGTGCCCGTTGTGCTATCGCCGAAGTTCCACTGGTACGCTGTAATCGTACCGTCGGCATCGGACGAGCCGCTGCCATTGAATTGTATGGCCTGTGCGGTCGTCGCATTATACGGCCCACCGGGCTTAGCAACCGGCGGCGTATTTCCCGGAGGTGGCGGCGGTGGCGGACTATTTGAGACGAGCATGAAGTTGTCGAAGATAGCTTTGCCCGGCGCACTGACGTAGCCCCACGTTCCAGCGCCCAATTCCACGCGCACGGCGGTTAGCGTTAACTGTCGCGCGACACTTCGCCGCGTAGTCCAGACAGTTCCGTCAGCACTGGTTTCAAATACCAATTGATCTGCTGCCTGGTCATGCCTGAAGCGCCAGAAGCGATGCTGCACCGCATCATAAGTGATGTTGGTCGAGGTCTTCGCCCCGTTGATCTTTTCCTGAAAGTAGATTTGGCCGTCTTCGATGACGAAGCGATACCAATTGTTGCTGTCCGTGCCGATGGCAAAGACCGTGTTGGCGCTGTTGACCGCCGTCTGTACCACTTCAACACTGGCGCGCGAGTTAGTTAGGTTCCACGTCGCTGCCGACACATAGCCATTGAAGTGCTGGCCGGTGAGGGCTGCGAGCGGTGTGATCTCCAGACGTTGGTTCTGTTCGAGCACCGAGACTTGCGAATCAAACGAGGCGCTTGGCTCATTGAGCGTGCCTAAGTTCCACTTGGCTGTGTCTCGTGTGTTGTCGTTGAAATCGTCGCTCAATCCTGTCGTTGGTGTGGGCGTCGGTGTCGGGGTAGGCGGCGGCGGTTGCGCGCCAACGAAACGTGCCAGGACGTTGCGCGTCATCTGCTGCGCGGCAGTGTTTAAGCGCGAGGGGCGCAGATCAGATGAGTTGAAATCATCCAAGCCCCAGCTCCACTGCATCGAGCCGGTGGCGAAAACGGTTGCCCCGCTGGCAGCCGTATAAACCGTCATGTCGGCGTAGCGGGTAGCGCCACTATAAATATAGGGTGAATGTGCGATGCCTTGAATTCCCACGGGCGAGTTGGTCGAGATGTGGTCTACTTCGTAGCCGACGAGACCTTGCAGATGATCTCCATTCTGAAGTCCCGTTCCGGCGCAAACCCAGTGAGCGGCATTTGTAATCACCAGGTCCACATCAACCGGGTCGGTTTCATACATCACGCCGATCATCGAGTCTTCCGACCGATTAACAGGAGCGTCCCGCCATTTAGTTGTAATCAGGTAATTATTTGTTGGGTCGCCGTCATTATCAAGTGGGTCTAAATTAGCAAGGTCTTTATAAGCCACGACGGTGCGATTGGGCGCTCCCGTCGGTTGACTTGTCTCGAAGCGTATTTGCCAGTAGCAGGTATTGGAAGAGAAGAAGCCGAGGTTGACGCCCCGGTCGCGCGCCGCTTCGACGTTCGTGCGCATCTGCCATGACCAGTATTCATCATGGCCAACCGAGAGGAATGCTTTGTGTGAGAGCAGCAAATTGGCATTAGCATGCGTGTCAACGCTGGTGCAGTAGGTAACGTCGTAGCCCTCACGTTCAAGCCACCGCACCATGTTGTACTCCCATCCGGCGCTGGACGTTTCGTAGGCCGGTTGGACATTGGCGATGAACTCGCCAGCCCCGACGTAGGCGGCGGCGGTTTGATTATTGCCGATAGCGTAAGGACGATTGAAGGAAACCTTTTGCGCCGGGCCGTTCGTGCTGTTCCAGTTATAGAGAGATTTTCCGCCCCAGTTGTTATAAGCCTGAAAGGTCGTCACGCTTGATTGAAAAAGATAATCCGACACACGCGCATCATCGCGCACGACGAAAAGAATATAGCTTTGCTTGCCCGTCGAAGCGGTCAGCTTCGCCAGATAGACGCCGCTGGCCCAATCGGTCGGGTCTGCTGTATTCGGAATGGTGAGCAGGTATGGATTAGTCCAGCGACACTCAATCAAACCAGCCTGTGATGAATCTGGCGTCGGGATAGGCTGTTGCGTGCCTGTGCGCGTGACCGCGCTCAAGACCTGCCGCGCTCCCGCCCCGCCGTACCAACCCATGCGGAAAATCTCTATCGTGTAGCTTGGCGCTGCGGTGTTGACGAAGAGACTGATCTGTCCGCCGCGATTGACGCTGGTGAGCGAAGCATAGCCTTCGATTTCACGGCTCGTCGCAGGATTCGTCAGCTTCCAAGAGGTCGTGCCCGCTTTCGCATTTTCCGTCTGGATAGGATTGACGGCGTAAGCGGTCGCAGTTAGCAGCAGCACACAGGCGGCAAGACAGGCAAAGCGGCGCAAGCAACTGAAGACAAAGTCCGAGCGCATTATTCGAGTGAGCTGGGGCATCAGATGATTCCTTAACCGTAAATGGCGTAAAACTCTTGAAAGCAGAATACCTAAGAAGGATCGGCGACTCTCCGTGCTCAAGGTTCCCGAAGATCAAACCGGCAAGTTCGAATTGGTCGCTCGTTTATGTATCGCGCACCATAAAGCCGTCCCGCAGAAATGTCAATATTTTCGCAAGAGCAACTGCCGACTATCTTATTAAATTCACAACAGCGCGAGTCTTTACTATCAACAGGCGTATCAAGCGTCGCACCAATCCTTAATAAAAAGGGTATCCCCTTATGTTTATAAGGAGATGTCTAACCGACTGGGGTTTCCATAACTATTAGGATGCGGCGAGTAATTCCTGCAAGATGCGTCCGAATTCATGGGCGACCTGTGCGGCTTCGTATTTTTGGCGGATGCTGGCAGTTCCCCAGGTGTCGGCGGCGTCTGCCCTGCTGCGCCTGAGAGCGGAGAGAAAAGCACCAATCACCTCCGCCGTCGCACTCAAATCAGATGGGTCAGCAACCCAACCACCGAGCTGGTTGATAAGGGTCGCGGCTGCTCCGGGCGGAGTCAGCCCGAGGATTGGCCGCCCCGCGCCAAGATAATCAACCAGCTTGGAAGGCAAAAACACGCTTTTCTCTGCCGGGGCGTCTATGATGAGAAGCCCATCAGCGGACGCCATCAGCGCAAGGCTCTCAAGATATTTGACGGGCGGCTTAACGACAACAAGTCCCTCCGGCAAATCTCCCAATCCCAATTTATCCAACGCCAGGTCATACGTCGGGCCGATTAACTCAAAGCTGACATCATGGAGAGTTGAAGGATTAGAAGAAAGTATCCGGCTCAAGGCGCTGAAGAGCGGCTTTGGCGTGCGACGGCCATACAGGTCGCCCAGATGTCTGATCGTCAATCTGGAGTTTTGCTGAGCGTGGGATGTCTCGTACAGTCCAGCATCGAAAGCGTGTGGCAGCACGCGGGCTTTCGGTCTTAACTCTCCCGCGTATTTCCGCATCACCAGATCGAGCGTTTCCTGAGATGTGAAGATTAACCTGTCGGCAGCATTCACTACCTTCCGCTCCAGTGAAAGATTCATCGCTCTGGTCAGCGGGTCGTAGTTGTGAAATGGATTATCCGCCCACGGGTCGCTAAAGTGCGCAATCCAGGGCCACCCGTATCGCCTCTTCAACTCTAAACCAATCAGATGATCGCTCATCGGAGCACCAAAAGTTACCAGCACGTCGGGGCTGTAATGCTCATCGCGCACGTAGGCTTCAATAGCTTTCAAGACCGCGCTCTTCCAGGAACGCTGCTGGTCGGGAGTCTTATTCCACACCGGCAGATTAAACCTGTAAGCAATTCCGTTAACGCGGTTCTTCCATGCTGGAATCGAAAATGGAACGCGCACAGCTTTTTCGAGAAAGGCTTCCGCCGCCTCCACCATTGTTTTGTCCTGACGCGAATCCTTTTCGTCGTAATCCGCGCAGACCAACACGGCGGGATTTGGAAGATGCTTCAAGAGACGAGCCACCTGGACGGCTCTCGGCAATGAGCTTGGAGAATAGGTGAATGAGACGGCGAGAATTTTGGATGCTTGAAGATTTGCTTGCGCGCTATGTTTGGAGGCCATGAGCTAAAAGTGCCATGAAGAATTGATTACAGCCTGTGGCAATTCTTTCCTTTCATTGATGCGCTGGCTTCTCTCTTTTGATGAGCAGAGGAAGCAAGCTTTTCATATCCTGAAGCGCACGTCTTCCCGCCGGTAAGATAATCAGAATTAAAAATGTCACTCCGACTGCCAGACCGAAACTAATACTGAGCCCCGCGAGCGGTTTGACATCCACCAGCCACCAGTGACGAACCGCCAGCAACACGGCCAGGACGCCGAGCGATGCACAGGCAGAAGGCGCGATGGTGCGATAGAAATCAACGGTTCTAACCGGGCCTTCGCGCCCGACGAACCAGAACAGGAAGGGCGCGCGAATACAAATATCAACTGCGGCATAAGAGGCTGCGACACCGACCGCCCCCCAGGGCAAGCCGATGATGATGGAGACGATAGCAATCAATCCCAGGATGTTGCCGACCTTGAACATGCGCTTCGTCCTGCCCTGCGTCGTGAACAGCCAGCCAACGGTATTGCCTACAGGTTGCAGCAAACCCGCGATGCCGAGCAGCGTGAAGATGGGACTGACGCCCATCCATTTCTCTCCGAGCACCAGTTGCACCAACCAGCCGGAGGTGGCGATCATGAAAGCCACGCCCGGCATCGTGAGCATGGTGAGTTTCTCCAGAATCCGCAAGTAGGCTTGCCTGTAACGCTCCGGCGAATCCGCCAAGCGGCTCAAGGCAGGCACGACCACAGCCGTCACAGGGCTGTTGATCTGCTCAATGGGCAGGAGCAGTAGTTGATAAGCTTTCGCGTAGAGACCCAACTGCTGTGGCCCCCAGAAGCGTCCGATGAGCAGGTTATCAAGGTTGCGTGCAAAGTAGTTGACCATGCTGAAGCCCGTGAGATTTCCGCCCAGAGCAAGCATCGGACGAACTCCCGAATTACGCTTCGGTGCGCCCGGTCGCCAGTCGCACATCATCCAGACGCCTGCGGCGTTTGTGAAGGCGGTGGCAAACTGGCTCAGCACCAGCGCCCAGTAGCCCGCCCCGCACCATGCAGCGATGATCGCGGTGAGGATTCCGGCCAGCAGCGAGATGAGGTCAATCCCTGCGAGCGCAGCAAAGCGCATTTGCCTTTGCAGTAGCGCCTGATGTTGAACGGTCAGGCCGCCAAAGATGAACGTCGCGGCCAGGCCAATGGTAATCCATGTCAGGCGCGGCTCACCATAGAACAAGGCGACAAGGGGTGCTGTCGCCATTGTCAGCAGCATCAGCGCCACACTGATCGAAACATTGATCCAGAAGAGAGTGCTGACCTGATGGTGCGTGATCTCGGCTCTCTGCACTGTGGCCAGCGAGAGTCCCAGGTCTTTGAACATCGAGATAAACCCGATGATGACGATGACCATGCCGATCAATCCGTAATCCTGCGGCGTGAGCAGCCGAGCAAGCACGATGGTCGAGGACATGCTCACGATGAACTTGATGCCCTGTGCTGCGACCGTCACGGCGCTGCCGCGCGCCGAACGACTCTTCAGCGTGGCCGTCAGATGGTCGGTGCGAAAATGTCGCTCCGGGTCGGAGGGCAAGTCTAAAGGATTTGGGATCGGACTATCCGGCATCTTTTCGAGTTTCAGATAAAGGGCACAAAAGAATTGAACCACGAAGTCACACGAAACGACACGAAAGGCGGCCTCTGTTCGTGTCGTTTCGTGTGACTTCGTGGTTTATCTTTCTCATCTTTAACGGCTATCCTGCTACGTCGAACTGACGTTAAACTTCAAGATGCTCGACGGGAAGTTGCACCAGACCCGCTTAGCATGGAGGTGAATAATTCCAGATACTCGGAGACTATCTTCTCTTGACTAAAACGTTCTTCAACTCTCGCCCGCGCCGCTTTCCTGATGCGCGCTCGCTCTTCCTCGCTCAATTGCATGACATCTTCAATGGCGGCGGCCAGAGCATCGACCGACTCAGGCTCTACCAGAAATCCTGTGCGCCCGTTTTCAATCACCTCAGGAATCCCGCCCACACGCGTTGCCAAAGAGAGCGCCCCACAAGCTCCCGCTTCCAGCAAGGTCAAAGGAAAACCCTCTGAGCGCGAAGGCATGATGACCAGTCGCGCCTTGCGATACAACGGCGCGAGGCGTTCACGCGACACAGCGCCTGTGAACTCAACGAAGCGTGTGATGCCCAATTCCTCTGCCAGAGATTTGAGAGTTTCCATTTCAGGGCCATCGCCGACGAGACGAAGAATAGTTTCAGGCATCAGGGAATGTATCTTCGCCCACGCTTTCAAGAGGATGTCCACCCCTTTCACCTGATGCAGGCGTCCGACATACAGGAGATAGGGCGCGGACGTTTCCTCATCGTCGCCAGCTTTATCAACAGCCTCAAGCCACGCTTCTTCTAATCCATTATGAATAATCTGCGATTTATTTTGGATGAACGGGTAAAGAGCTATCGCGTCGTCGAGGAGCGACTGGCTGACTGCTGTCACCACCTCAGCCCTTTGCAACAGGCGACGCTGCCAATCTTTGAAATGCGGCTCGGTGTGTGGATAGTTTCTAATCTCGCTCCCGTGCAGCGTCACCACCATCCGCCAATCGTGCGGCAGCAGTCGAGCGCCGATGACTGGCAGCGCCTGCGAACAAGGAAAATGAACGTTGACGATGTTTGGCTTGAAATCCCGAAGCACCTGTAGGAACTGACCCGTGCTGCGAGCAAAAGAAGCCCAGGAACGCGGACGTTGATAGACAGGATACGTCGAGGATTTGACCGACCACACAGGAATATCAGAAAGGAGTCGCTTGCCGGTCACGCCATTGGTCGTCTCCACCACACCGGCTTGGTGACCTCGCGCTCTCAAGCCTGCCGACAATTGACGGACGACGGTTTCCACTCCGCCCACGGATCCCAACTCGGCAAAATGACAGAGAAGAACTTTCATCATCTACGCGCTATCGGTGGCGGCGACCAAGCTTAAGCGGTCTTTCTGGCGATGACGAAGATGCCGTCAACGAGAAGCTCATCGTCCGTCATGTTTCTGAAATCGCCGCTCAGCTTCGGACGAATGTCCTTGACGAGAGAAAGCGTCGCGTCATCGTAATCAACATTGAGCGCGATGCTCTCTTTGTGCGGAGACAAATCGCCGCGGCCTCCTCTGCCGATAATATCCGTAATCAGGATTTTGACCTCGTAGCTCAAGTTTTCCAGCAGCCCCCGGTAATAGCTCATCTTCTTGCGGTTTGGTTTGCCGGAGCCTTCGGCCATCAGGCGGTAAACGGAATCCGAGATGGTCAAGAATGTTAAGGGGTTCATGCCGTAGTCGCGGAACATTCCCTGATCGCTGAGGTCTATTTTGTGCAGCATCAGGCCGCCGGGCTTCAATATCCGGTGCATGGCGGCGAAGGCCGGGCCGGGATCGAAGATATCTTGAATCGCGCCGCGCGAGATGACGTAATCAAACGGCTCTGCCGTCTTCAACTCTTCCGAGTTCTCCACGTCAACGCCGTAGATGCATTTGATTTTGTCCGGGTCGGTCTTGATGCTGTCAGTCAAGTCGACGGCCTCGTCAAAGCGCCTCTTTTCCTCATCGCTCAATGTTTCTCGCAGTGCCTGATAAATTTTGCGCTCCTGCTCCTTGTCGCGCTTTGAATAAAACTTGTCGAGACAAACCACCTGTGCCGCGCCCGTGGCGAGAAACCTCAAGGCCACACCGATGTTGTCGCCAAAGCCAAGCTCGAAGAGGCGCTTTCCGCGAAGGTTGTCCGGCGTCAACTCGCCGTATTGCAGGTAATCCTCGAACTGTGTGTTGATGTAAGCAAGACTGTCGGCGAGCGGGATGTGGCTGTGCGTTGAGCCGTGCAGCGATTCGGTGTTGCCCGAAGCGAAGCGCCGCTTGAACTGCCAGTTGTGATAAATCTTGTAGGCAACGAGCGCCGTTTTCGATTTCGTCGCCATGTTCTTCAATTCGTCTTTCATCTGTAACTTTCCTCGTCTCAAAAATTTTCAGCCTGAGCTTTCATCTCAGAAAAAGCTCAAAGTCTTCTAACTCAACTGGTGAACGACCGCATCCGTTCCCTTCTCAGCCTGTTCAGGCTTTGCGGCCTGCATAATTTGTCGCAAACGATAATCACGATAGAGTCCGGGGTCGCCCTCGCGCCCGTCAATCGCTGCCATCGCGATATTGAACATCTCGCGCGCGCTGGCAAAATGCAGCTTGAACTGGCCTGTGCGCTCCGACAATTCCAAAGCTTCCAAAAGAAATCGCTGCATCACGTCGCCGATCATCGCGGGCTGGTCTTCATCGAAAAATCCGTGACAGTAGAGCTTGACGAAAACCCAGTCGGGGCGACCTGTGATGCCAATGTGCGTCCCGCGCCAGCGATTTAGCCGTGACGATGTCGGCGGGTAAATAGCAGTCAGCGCGCCGTTGTCAATGCGCGGGACAGGCAACCCATGAAAACGCCGCTCCCAATCGAAGGCCAAGGGCCCTGTGAAGATGAGGGGCAGCTTCGCCTTGTCGCCAACCCTCGCGCTTGGTCCTGAGCGATGCGGTTTTTGCTCGGTCAGAGGATGGCCGCACTGGTAAATGGCGTTGATGCGCGCGACCTGCGAGATGTCAGGCGCAGAGGGCAAGGTCAAATCGGCGTAGCAGCCTGTCTCGGCGAGAATCTGCATCTCGGAATCAACGCCGCAGCATCTTCCGCGCGCCGAATTGGCCAGCGCCCAGTTGCCGTGAACGAAGGCGTACCTTGGTGATTCGTCTGCCTCCATTCGGGAGAGACATTTGTGTTCTTCTGCGAGCGCGTCACGAAATTCGATGAGCGTCCGCTTTGTGTTCTCAGCCGTGTCGGGCTGGTCAACGCCGTGATGCAGATGAATCTCAACCTCACCCAACCCTTCGGCCTGAAGCTCAGCCATTCGCTCCAGAAGCGGGCGATGATATTGTTCGGCGGGATAAAAATTGGTGTGGCGAAACGAAGTTCCGTCATGGTCTCGAACCGCTTCACCGATGGCGCGCGCCTGCGCGCACCAGTCTTCGAGCCGCCGTTGCTGTGTTGATAAATCAAGAATAGTGCCGTCAGCGCTCCACCCCGGCTCGAAATGATTGGCGATGACGAAAATCAGGCGTTGCGGAGCGCTCCCGTCCGTCATCCGCCGCACCAGTTCGGAGGCGCGCCAGAACGGATAACGCAGCAGCCACGGCAGCGACCATGCGAGTTTGGTAAAAGTGCCTGGGCTGTCTTTAGCGTACATGCTCTTTTTGCTTGTTCCTCGAATCTTAAAAGTGAGCGTTGCGGGGCTCTTCGGAATTTAATCAGGCGGACTTGCCTTGAGCCGCGTAGAGCGCGTCGAAATCGCAGCCGATGTCTTTGCCATCAGTCGCCGCGTTCTTATATTTGCTCGTCAGAGCGAGACGATAATTGCCGCCCGCGAAATCGAGAAAACCGACGGCCTTCGGAGTCGGCGGAAAATAGTTACCCCGCGAAGAATTGTACACGCTCCAGTCAGCGCCGATCTGCACGTTTCGCGTCCAGACGCAGTTGGGGAAGAAGCTCTTGATCGTCGCCTCGCCGGGACTCAAGCCGCTGGAGACATCTTTGTGGAAGATGTTGTTGCGGCACACGAAATTCATATTCGCGATGGTCTGCGAGACCACCGCATGGCCTGTGTTCAATGCGGTGTTGTGCTCGATGGTGACCCTCTCGGTCGCATCGTTAATCACAAAGAGTCTGCCATAGGTCTCGCCCCAGCGCCCGTCTATATCCTCGAAGAGGTTGTTGTTGATGATGGCCGTCCTTAAGTACGATCCATCTCCGGCAGCCAACCGTCCGTCCAGCAGCATTCCCCCGGCAGCATGGCGGACAATGTTGTTCGTAAAACGGATGTCTTCCAACTGCGGCACACTGCGCGGCCCCGTGCTGTAGCCAATCGGAGCAATAATAATCGCCATTCCATCCTGCCCGCTTTGCCAACTATATTCCATCAGGTTGCCGTCGATCTCGACGCGCTTGCCCGTCTTCAATTCCAGCAGATTCTTCACACTCCATGGTACGCCTGCGTAGCTGGCGTCTTTTGGATACCACCGCAGCGGCTTGCTCAGGTGATTCTGCTTGATGACGACATCCGAAGGAATCAGGTTTGGAATCCAGTTAGCTGAGCCCAGAATCAAAATATTCTCGGCGGCAGCTTCCAGATAGTTATTCACAATCTGGTAGCGCCCCGGCCCGTTCCACATGCAGATGGCTTGCGAATCTTCGCCGACTAACTTGAAGCCCGCGATGTAAGAATTACTGATAGTCGTCTCCGAGCTATTAAGGGCGATGCCACGCTTGGCTGGTTGTTTGTCGGCAACGTGAATCAGGCAGCGATCAACGATGAGGTGATGCGGCACTTGAGAAAGTGAGTTCTGCGCCTCTGAGCCGTCACCGAGAGTCACCAGATCGGGGATTGAAGCTGTCGGCTCAGAAGTAATCTCCAGACCAATGAGCCTGTAGTGGTGTGCGCGGGCTTCAGTGCTAATCACGGGCGGGCCATAATCGCGCCCCGGATAATTGCGCGTTGTCAGGCGCGGCATCGAAGCGGCATTGGCGGGAGTCACGCGCGCTCCTTCAGTTAAGCTGGAGAGAGCCGAGGTCTGGATGGTGATGTAGTCTGCATCAGTGCCGCTGCCTGCTCCTTTGTAGGGCAGCGTGATGGGGCCGGGATAGGTCGCTCCGGCTTCCAGGATAATCGTGTCGCCAGCTTGCGCCGCGTTGATGGCCTTCTGCAAGTCGCCCCCGGCTTTGACTCTGACTGTGCTTGACCTCCTCGCGCCGGAGTTCTGGCTTTGCTCCTGACCGACTTTGCGTGGCCTTTGCGCGAAGGCATAGATCAGCCCAATCGCAACGATGCCTGCGATGCCTGCGATGAAAAAAACCATCGCTGGAATCTGGCTCAGTCGCTTGTGATTAAACCGTCTCTTCACGAAATAGAAATCTCTCTCGCTCAAGAATAATTCAGCCAGTAGTAAACGAGCTTCGGATACTCAAACGCGACCGAGAGCCAGCCGCGCCAGTGCCACCACCAGGTAGCGGGCGACGGTGACTGCTGGCCTGTCGGGGCGGGATCAAGGCCGACACGGATGCCGCTCTCGCGGAAGACTCGTCGCCAGACCCACAATGCGCGCCGTGAATGATAAGGCGATGTCACCACCAGTACAGATTGCAACCCTTGAGCCTGCGCGTAATCGCGCACGCGCACCGCTTCATCATACGTGCTCGAAACTTGTTGCGGGACAATCTCGATGTTCTCCGCCTTCACACCTGCGCGCTGCAATTCTTCCGCTTCTATCTCGGCGTAGCTCGGATTGCGTTCCTTCTCAAAAGACCAGGGGCCTTGGATTCCGTCGTCGGTTAAGATGATTCGCGGAGCGCGTCCCTGCGCGAAAAGGTCTGCGGTATGACGCACGCGCTCCGCGTAAAAAGAGCCGCCGCTTAACATGACCAGCGCGTCGGCTCGCGCCAGATCAGCGCGCACGATCAGCAATCGCGCCGCACCCCACGCCAGCAGCCACCACGCCAGCAAAGCCAACGCGGCGCGCGGCGCCCAGCGCCGCAGCCCTTTCCGCTTGATGGATTGTAGAAGATTGAATGCCACGAGTTGTTTTGTTATCCGAGAAACTCCATCACCAGCAAATGCCCTGATACGAATTGTCTGTCGTGCGGCCTTCAAAGAGCCGCACCAGATCAATCACCGTCTGGCCTTCTTTTAACTTCCCTTCAATCTCGCGAAACTCCGAAGCCTTGTTGCCGATGACAATCACGTCCGCACTCTCCAAAACTTCTTGGACGCTCGCGCGCATCAACTGCGAGATGTGCGGAATCTCGCGCTCGATATACTCGCGGTTTGCGCCAAACAATCGTGCCAGGGAAACGTCGCGGTCGTAAATGGCAAGCTGCATTCCCTTGCCGATCAGGGTCTCGATTAACGTGACCATCGGAGACTCGCGCAGATCGTCAGTTCCCGCCTTGAAGCTAAAGCCGAGCACCCCGATGCGCTTGCGCCCTGTGCTCAAGATCATCTCGACGGCGCGCTCAATCTGTTGCCGGTTGCTCGGCAGGATTGCCGAGAGCACAGGCACTTCCACGTCCAGCTCTTTCGCCTTGTACGTAATCGCCCTTAAATCCTTCGGCAAACACGAGCCGCCGAAAGCAAAGCCGGGCTTGAGATAATAGGGCGACAAGTTGAGCTTCGTGTCCTGGCAGAAAATTTCCATCACCTGGTGGCTGTCAATGCCGAGACCTTTGCAGATGTTGCCGATCTCGTTGGCGAAACTCACCTTCAGCGCGTGAAAGCAGTTGCAGGTGTATTTGACCATCTCCGCGGCACGGATGGAGGTGGCAAAGAGCGGCGCGTCTATCCCGCTATAGAGACGGCTGACATTCTCCGCCACTGCAACTTCATCAGCGCCGATGAGCGTGAACGGCGGCGCGTAGAAGTCTTTGAGCGACGTGCCCTCACGCAGAAATTCCGGGTTGATGCAGACACCGAAATTCTCTCCGGCCTTCTTCCCCGAAGCAGCTTCCAGGGCGGGGATAACGATACCGTCAATCGTGCCCGGCAGCATCGTACTGCGAATGACGATGGTGTGTCGCTCGCTCTTTGAGCTGAGCGCCGCGCCGATCTCTTCGCAAACGCGCTTGACGTAGGTGAGATCGAGCGAGCCGTTCGGCTGGCTCGGCGTCCCGACGCAGACCAGCGAGATTTCAGAGTCGCGGATAGCCGCCGAGGAATCTGTCGTCGCGCTCAAGCGGCCAGCGCCCACTACCTCGCTGATTAACTCGTTAATTCCCGCCTCGACGATGGGACTTCGCCCGCTGTTGATAATCTCGACCTTCGTCTGGCTGACATCAACGCCTGTGACCTCGTGCCCCTCTTTGGCAAAGCACGCCGCCGAGACGCAGCCGACATAACCCAATCCGAACACACTTAGTTTCATTTTTCTTCCCTGTTAGTTTGAATCGTAGTCTCCAAGATTTGTTTATTCGAGGGAGATGGCAAGAGCAGCACGAATCCGTCTTCGCCGCCGACCGCCTCGCCCATCTCCAGCGTCGCAAAGAAAGGCGCGAAGTCAGCCCATGAGACTCGCCCGTCATCTCCCTCGACCCAGTTCCATTCGGGGCGTGGACGCTCTGCGAAAATTCGTTTCGAGAGCCAGATGTCGCCTCCCGCCTCCCAGGCGCTCAAAGCCCTCTGCGCAAAATCCTGACGCCACGTCAAGACCGTGTCAACACTTATTTCCATCAGCGATGTGACGCGCAGATTGCCGCGCCGGTTGATTTCATTAAATGGAAAATCGTAGTTGAAACTCACCAGCTCGTCCTGAAGGTGAGTTGTCACAACCAGACTGTGGGGCTTGAGCCGGGGCTGCAAGTCCCTGATTCTGGCCGTCACCTGCTCTTGCTGACGACCTAAAGCATCAACGCGCATCGCATTCAGATTGACGAGCGCGAAGATGGCAATGAAAGCTACCGCGACGAGTTTGAGCGGGCGAAGGGTGCGCTCACCGGAGAGAGAAAAGGCAATCGCCAGCAGGAGCGCGGGCAGCATCGGCATGTAGCGTTCGAGCGACCCGGCCTCAAAGATGAAGAGCGCGAAGACCAAAACCGGAAGGCTGTTGAGGCACAATAAACCGAGAACATTTTTGCCTCGCCGTGTGAGAAATAAATTAACGAGGGTGGCCGCTAAGAACAGGTAGAAACAAGCCACCTTCCACAGGCTCAGCCGGAAAAGGTCAACGAGCGAGACGGGATTGAGCGGATCGTGAACCAGATAACGCTTGAACAGCAATCCGTCGTTGCCCATGTTGATGACGGAGCGCGCCAGAGAAAAGATGAGCCGCAGCACACCCTTCGTCGCGCGCTCGCCATGAGACGACTCCACCATCCACGCTTTGAATCCCGCCACCGTGTAAATGCCGAGACTCAAGACGACAATCCCATAGGACAGAATCAGGACGACGGCTGCGACGATGCCCGTGTGCAAGGCTAATCGTAGTCGCTCTTTATTCCATCCTTGTAAAAGAAGAGGCGCGGCCAGAGCCGCAGGAATCGCCAGTGCGTAGGGAAACCACAAACCCACCGCGCCCGCCAAGCTAGCCCCCGCCAGTAAAGATGTTCTCAAACGTCGCTCATGTTTTTCCCCGTCTCTCAACAGCACGTAGAAGCTGAAAAGGACGAGCGCCAGACCCGGCACATAGGAGCATCCGGTTTGAGCGTAGTTGAGAAAAGCGTTTGAGAAGAGAAGCGCGAGGGTGACTAGATTAACAATCCACTCCTGCCGGATGAAGATGTTTAGGAGCTTATGCACCAGTAAAACGCTGATGAGCCCCGCGACCCAACTGAGAATGATGAGCGATAGTGTGGCGTTAGCATATTCGTCTGCCCCAGCCCACAGATACGTCACAGGTCTGAGCGTGATGTAGGCTAGCCATCCGAGAGGCCGCCAGAAGAGATGGCCGAACTCCCAGAAGGAATTGGTCGTGTGGAGATAATCGAAACCCTGCTGGTGCGCCAGCACCGATTCAACATAAGCCCAGGTGTCGCCCATGAAATAAGGATCGGTGAGCCACGTCGCCAACAGGTAAGCTCCAACCACTAGACCATATCGTCGCAGCCAGACTCCGCCTCTTCCGGCAAAGATGATATTTTTATCTACTGCCCCGACCTTCATAACTCAAGCTCAACTATCCACTAAATCACACGAAACGACACGAAAAGAATTTATCTCTCTCGCTCTCTTTCGTGTCGTTTCGTGTGGCTTCGTGGATAGTTCATTCGTCTTCCTTGATAGCTTATCTCCAACACACGTTCATCTCTTATCGCCGCCTCAATCCCAGCACGCTTAAAAAGAAGCTTGAAAGAACAATCTGAAATCCAAGCACAATCGAAGTGACTGCCGGGATGACCATCCGCAAAGTTCTGGAAGGATCGAGCGCCCCGAAAGAACGTGCTTCCCAGAACCAGAACGCGTAAACCGACCCGGCCAGCCCCAACGCCAGCAACACGCCGCCGACAATCAACCCGGCCTCCAGCGTCGCGTAGCGAAACACCTTACCGAGTCGCGGGTCTTCCGGCAGCAACCCCTCGCTGACCGCAAAGACTTTCGTGAACACGGCGAAGATGACTGACTGAAAACCAACGATCACAGCCAGCGCCGCGTAGAGCAGCGTATGCACATCCAGCGTGACACCGCCAACGACTCGCGGGCTGATTGAAAGCCATGCCCCCGCGACCAATCCCACCATCATCAACAACGAGCCCGGATATAAGAAAAGCCAGCGAGGACTGTAGAGCAAAAGGAAGCGCAAATGTCGCCAGCCGTCTCGCCAGCTCCGCAGATGCGGCGGACGACTGCGCCCGTCCGGCGATAAAGTGGTCGGCACTTCCGTCATCCTTAATTGCTTGAGGGTCGCTTTGACCACCATTTCACTCGCAAACTCCATCCCGGTGGTTCGCAAGTCCATTTTCACGACGGCATCTTTACTGAAGCCGCGCAGGCCGCAATGAAAATCGCCGCACGGCGGATTCCAAAAGAGCAGGCGCGCGATTCCCGTCAGCACAGGGTTGCCCAAGTATCTATGCAGCGGCGGCATCGCGCCCAGCTTAATCCCTCCCTTGAAGCGATTGCCCATGACGAGGTCGTAGCCTTCGCGCAATTTCTCGACGAAGGGATAGAGATTGGTGAAATCATAGCTGTCGTCGGCGTCGCCCATGATGATGTACTTGCCGCGCGTGGCAGCAATCCCGCCCATCAAGGCGTTGCCGTATCCTTTGGCTTCCACGTTGACCACGCGCGCGCCCAAACGCCTGGCGATCTCCTGCGACCCGTCTGTGCTGCCGTTATCGGCAATCACAACCTCGCCCGTGATGTTGTGTTCGCGCATTGACCGCTGCGCCTTCTCGATGCAGGTGGCCAGCGTTTCGGCCTCGTTCAAGCAAGGCATCACGACGGACAGTTCCAGCTCACGCTCTTCATCGAGCGGCGTCCGGTTTGCAACAGCCATTGTTTTCAAATCAGTTTTCATCATTTCGATTAATCTTCTGACAAGATGTGCCGAGGGAGGAGGCAGCGTGTGCAAGAGTGTGTCAGCCTCATCTTGAGAACGTCCCCATCAAGATCAAGCCCGTGACGGCCAGTTCTTCGGGAACGATTTCTTTGAATTGACGATTCAATTGAAAGCCATTGCTCAGGCTGTCGAGCGACGGTTGATCTACAGCCTGGCTTTGTCGCAGGATGCTGACTCCGGCCTGCTCAAACAGTTTCAGATATTCGAAGGCGCGCAGCCGGTTGTGATACATAAATTTGTTACCGGCCAGGCGCTTCCACTCCCGCTCGCTGAATTGTAAGAAGTTGATGGCCGTGATTGAATGGTCGTCATGCGCGAAGTGATCCGAAGGGTCTATGACATGCACTAGCAACCCGTGCGGCTTCAAGAGGCGGCGCGCTTCCGCCAGAAT
Source organism: Acidobacteriota bacterium (assembly GCA_032160705.1). Lineage (GTDB taxonomy): Bacteria > Acidobacteriota > Blastocatellia > Pyrinomonadales > Pyrinomonadaceae > QHXM01. The sequence goes on from JAVHVE010000017.1 coordinate 71,074, forward strand.
GGCGGCGATTACATCCGGCGGGATGTGCTCGAAGACCGCATGTGAAATGTGGAAGTCGAAGCTGTGGTCTGGAAAATCCAAATGCGCCGCATCCGCCGGTGAGATGTATTTGATATTAGCCAATCGCAGTAGCTCTTTCGCGCCGCCCTGAAGGCATGTCAACTGTTGCAGTCGTTCCTGAAAGAGCGGTGTTGCTGCTTCCACGCCAAAAGCTACAACGACCTTGTCTCGATTGTCCCGAACAAACTCGATTGTTTCAGCGACCAGCGCTTCCGAAAGATACTTGTTGAGATCAACGGTCACGACCTCGCTTGCGCCGCAGAGCCAGAGTCCCAACGGCACACTCACGTTATGCCCTGTGCCGACTTCCAGAAAACGTCCTCCCGTTACTTCCTGCCCCGCGCCCTTGATCCATTTCGCAATCGTCAGCGCGGCGTCGAACCATTCGAGATGATTGGAGCGTCCGGGACGAAAGCTGCCGACGGTGCGCTGCATCGCGTAATAGATTTGATCCGAGAGAGGCAGCATTGCCACAACGTTTTGCACTCTCGCTTTCCATTTCCAGTTCAATGCTTTTTTTGCTCGCTCTCTGTCACCCGTGGGTATGGAAGTTTATCTCTGCGGCGAATGAATCAGCCCGGTGAGAAAGCTGCTGCCCCAGGCAATGTGAATAATCAGGAAGGCCACGGCAACCGCCGGAAGCAGACGCCAGTCGCGCTCTCGAAGTGAAAGCTTGAAGGCAAAGAAGACGGCGAGCGCAATGTATGGCGTCAAGACCAACAGGAGAGCAAGCCATGCCAATCGCCACCACAGACCCGTCAGCACGAGCGAAACAATCGAGAGGACAAACACGGGGGCGACCAATTGCCGCAGACGCAGCGAGCGCGGATTCAGCTTGACCATCTGAGCCTTCCACCGCCCGTAGCGAAAATACTGTGCCGCCAGTTCTTTGAACGAGCCTCTGGCGAAGTAGTCGCTGTGGCCGCCTGTGTCCAGCAGGATGCGCCCGCCGCGCTGGCGCACGCGATAGTGGAAATCGTAATCCTCATTGGCAAGGAGCGCCTCGTTGAAACCGCCGATTTCACGCCACAGGCTTTTGCGGAAAGCTCCGAAAGGCACGGTGTCAACAAACTGCGACTCGGAATTCGAGAGCCGGTATTTCGCGTCGCCGATGCCGAAAGGATGCGCGACCGCGAGAGCGATGGCGCGCGCCTGCGTTGTCTCGGCACTCGCGCAAATATGCCAGGGCATCCCGACGACCGAGACGTTGTCCACGCTCAGACTTTCGACACAACGCCGCACGTAATTTTCGGATGGAACGGAATGAGCATCCATGCGAATGATGATCTCGTGGCGCGCACTCTCGATGCCCAGATTGAGCGCGGTCGGAATATTCTTTGCCGGATTATCAACCAGGCGAACTGCAATCTCAGGACGGCGCAGCATGAACTCCGAAACAAAAGCGCGCGTTTTATCCGTAGACATGCCATCCACGACGATGATCTCGTAGAGCGCTGCCGCATACTGGTCGGCGAGATTTTCCAGCACCTTGCCGATAAAGCGCTCTTCGTTGTAGCAGGGGATGACGACCGAGACCGTCAACTCGTCAGCGCTCTCGGACAATATGGTCGCCTCAATCCCCTTCGCCGAAAGGTGTGCGGCGGCATGCCGGGCACGCGCCTTCTGCTTCTCGTCTTGTAACTCAATCTGCTCTCTCACGCTTCTTCTTCCGTTTCCGGCAACCATCTGAATCGAAACATACGAACCACGAAGTCACACTAAACGACACGAAAAGAATTCAAGCAGTTTCGTGTCGTTTCGTGTGACTTCGTGGTTCGTCTTATCATTGTGTCTCCATCTCTCGTGCTTCAGTTCAGACAACGGTTCGCAACTCTTCTTCGACCTGCGCTTTTGTTTGCTCCGGCTGATGCGAACGCACGGCGCGCTGGCAAACTTCTGCAAAGCTCGCGGCCACCTTGTCCCAGCCAAACTGCTCTCTCACGATTTTCGCGGCGCGAGCGCCGAGGTCGCGTGCCGCAGTTTCACTTTTCAGCACACGCACGCATTCGGCAGCAAAGCTTTCAGGCGTGTCGGCCAGCAATAGATGCTCTCCGTTTTGCACCGGCAAGCCTTCTGCGCCGATTGTGGTCGAGACGATAGGCTTTTCCATCGCCATCGCTTCATAAATCTTGAGGCGCGTCCCGCCGCCGATTCTGAGCGGCACGACGTAGGCCGCAGCCCGTTCCATGTAGGGTCTGACATCCTCGACGCGCCCAGTCACGATAATCGCAGGGTCACGGCGGCTCAACTCCAGCAGGCTCTTGTAAGGATTGCGCCCGACCACCGTCAGCGTCGCCTCCGGCAGAGCCTTTTTGATGAGGGGCATAATCTGTTCCGTGAAGTAGCGAATCGCGTCTTCGTTCGGCAGCCAGTCCATAGAGCCTGTGAAGACCAGATTGTGCGGGTCACGCACTTCGTGACCGCGCGGGCGGAAATATTCCGTGTCCACACCCGTCGTCACGTCGGCGACACTGTCAACATGGTAATCCGTGCGCGTCATCTCACGGTCGTCAGCCGAAACCGTCACCACGTAATCGAAGCGCTGGCAGGCGGCGCGTTCATAAGCTACGGCTTTGCGCCACTGGCCATAAAGATAAGCTTTTTTGAGCGGATTCCGCTGCACTTCGTAATGGCGTTTCCAGATCATCGCCTCGACGTTGTGCTGGAACAAGACAGCCGGACAGGAGACGCGCGACGGCACGTTGATGCTCGACATCAGAAAATCGCAGACCATCACGTCAAACTTTCCCGTCGCCGTCACTCGCGCAATTTCACGACGCATCGCTGCTGATTTGTACTTCTGCATAAAGTAGGGAAGCCGGGAGACGAGGTTGTGCGCCAGATCGAAGTAGAAGCCCGGAGTGAACTTTGCGCGCGTCCGGTGCGGGATGGTTATCAACTCGTGGCAATACTCTGTGGCGCGCTCGCGTGCGTCCGGTGCAGCCTGTCCATCATCCAGCGTCAGGTACGTCACCTCATGCTCGCGCTTCAATTCGCGCAGCATGTAATAGGTGCGAATCCTGCCGCCCTTATCCACAGGATGAAGCAATTCGGTTTTGAGCCAGAGTATGCGCATGAATCAAGTTAGAAGCCATCTGATAAATATCCATCAAGCGTTGAGAGTTCACACTTCAGTGTGTTTGATCGAAAAACATCAAACTAAAGTTTGAACTCTGAACATTGTTGAGACCATTTCTAGTTAATCGTCGGACGATCCACGAAACAACACGAAACGACACTAAAGAAGATTGCCGTGCTTCGTGTTAGTTTCGTGTGATTTCGTGGACAAAAGTTTTTCGCCTTCCTTATACCGAGCTGACTTGGCTTGCGATTCACGAGATGGCCGCGAGTTCGGTCTGAGACTCCTTCTGTAAGGGCGCGTCCTCGCCATCTATGAAGCGCCTCATCCAGATTTCAAAATTGACGAGCGCCCACAATCGCTCGTCATGTTTTTCGCCCGCCTGATGCCCTTCGACCAGGCGATGGATGAACCCGCTGTCAAAGATGCCGCGCTCACTCGCGCGCGAACTAAGCACGTATTCGTCAATGACGGCGCGGAACGACCCGCGAAACCACGCGCCGACGGGCACGGGAAATCCCATCTTTGGCCGCTTGAGAATTTCTTCGGGCAGCACATTCTTCATGCTCTGGCGCAGGACGTACTTGGTCGTGCGCCCGCGACGAATTTTCATCCTCGTTGGCAGGCGCGCGGAAAACTCTACCAGCCTGTGATCCAGAAACGGCACGCGGCTTTCGAGCGATGCGGCCATGCTCATCTGATCCTGCTTCATCAACAACTCGTGCAGATATGTCTTCAAATCCGCGTAGAGCATCCGGTCAAGAAGCGAGGTCGCGTCCGCGCTCTCGAAACAAGCGCGGATGATCGTATAAGGGTCAAGCGAATGTGCCCGCTCCTTCGTCTGCGCCGCGAGCAGGTCTTGCTGCATCGCGCGGGTGAAGACGGCGAAGTTGTCGAAATAGAGATTTTCAATATCCGGTGCGCGATAGAGAAAGGTGCGCGACAACTTCTGCCGCGCTTTGGAATGCGAGGGGAAAGCTTCAATGCGCGCGCGCACCATTCGTCGCACAGCCTCGTTGGTGAATCGCTGATAGCGCCCGCCGAGAGAGAGATTCAGAATGGTCTTGTAGTAACGCTCGTAGCCGCCCAGCAATTCGTCGCTTCCCTCGCCCGTCAGGACAACTTTGACGTGGCGGGCGGCGAGCCGTGAGACGAAAAAGAGCGCCACGCTCGAAGGATGCGCGAGCGGCTCGTCTTCGTGCCAGACCATCGCGGGCAGCGCCGCGAAGAAATCTTCGGGGCTGACGACGACCTCGTGATGATCCGTCTTGAACTTTCTCGCCACCAGCCGCGCGTACTCAAGCTCGTTGGCTTCGCGCTCCGCGAAAGCCACGGAGAAAGTCTTGACCGGCTCAGTCACCATCTGGCTCATCACGGCAGCGATGGCCGACGAATCTATCCCGCCCGAAAGAAACATGCCGAGCGGCACGTCCGCCATCAGGTGCGAGCGCACGGCATCACGGAAAAGCTCTGTCCACTCGGCTACGTAATCCTCGTCGCTTCGGCGATTGCTCTCCGCAGTCTCGTCGGCAAAACTAATGTCCCAATACTTTTCGATATTAATCTGCCCATCGCGCCAGGTGAGCGTGTGGCCAGGAAGCAGGCGGCGGACGCCTGAAAAGAGCGTCTCCTCGCCGGACGGGGCGTGATTCGCCAGGTAATCGGGGAGCGCCTGAAAATTCAACTCCGGTCGGACAGCGCGTGCCTCCAAAAGCGCTTTGATCTCGGAAGCGAAATAAAGCGAGCCATCCTGAGTATGCACGTAGTAGAGCGGCTTAATGCCCAGCCGGTCGCGCGCGATGAAAAGCTCGCGCTTCCTTTGATCCCAGATAGCAAAAGCGAACATCCCGCGCAAGTTCTCAACGCAACGCGCGCCGTGCTCTTCATAAAGATGCAGAATCGTCTCTGTATCGGATCGCGTGCTGTAGCGATGGCCGCGCGCTTCCAGTTCGGAGCGGAAGTCGGCGTGGTTATAAATCTCTCCGTTGAAGGTGATGTGCAGCGTGCCGTCTTCATTGGTCATCGGCTGCTGGCCTGCCGCCACGTCAACGATGCTCAGGCGGCGATGGCCTAAGCCCACCGCCCCGTCGATAAACAATCCATCACCGTCCGGCCCGCGATGCGTAATGATGTCGCGCATACGCTCCAGTATGGGAGCGTCAATGCGGCGCTCCGAGCGGCTCGACAAAGCTATTCCGTTAATTCCACACATAACTTAAAACTCTCAAACCGAGTAAACGCGGCTCCTCGCTTCTTCATCTTCCAAAGGCACACGCGAACTTTCATCCCCGTCCGTCTCTATCAGTAGCTCGTCTCCCACTCTTCGCGCCACGACGTAATTGGCACGACGCTTTGAATCGAAGATGGCCTGACCATCGAGGTGAAACTGGCGACCTCCGATGAGCAACAACTCTTCCAACTGCGCTCCGTCGCTTGAAAAGCGCGCCCAGCTCCAATTGAAATCCGAGACGCAGCGTTCGCTCTCCGTCAGGTTGCCGTCACCGATCATCACGATGTCGCACGTCTCAGGCGGGCGCACTTCAAACGCGCGCCCGCCTCTCGCGCTTCGCTCCTGCACCAGTGTTTTCGGAGACAGAGACTGTGCACGAGGAATCATAAAAGTGATAAACTCTTGCTCGCCTTCCGTCTTCGCCGAGAAAGTAAAGCTTGGCGCAAGCGAGCGTTGGCCGTAAGCAGACGAAACCCATCCCTCTCCCGCGACCCACTCGCCACCGAAAGCTAAAAGCTCAAGACCGCTTTGCATATCCCAGCCGACGCGCGCCGCTGCTGCCGCTGCCTCGCCTTCCTCATCCATGCAAGAAGGATTGGCATTCGTGTCGAAGTGAAAGTGCAGGTCGCAAGCGTGCGCGCCTTCAGAACTCACGCGGTCGCGCATAACCCAGTAGCCGCCTTTCAGAAACAGAAGGCTTCGCGTGTGGATGGCGGGACTCTTGAGACGCGCGTAGCCGTCGTGTGTGCCCTCGAAATAGTCAAAGCGTGCGTGGCTGAGCCAGTCGCGCAAAGTTGACTGAGCGACGTGTCGCCAGTGGAACGGGCCTGCGTGCACGGACGACGATTCATTATCAATCGTCAGCGTGTTATGCGCCGCCGACGAGCGGAAGGAATCGCGCATCTCTGCTGAACCTGTATAGGTGTATGTTCCCGCATCAACGAGCAGGGAGCGTCCACGCGCGGCCAACTCGAAAGAGAGCGAGTCCGCGTGAGCGTGAGCGCCGTTGAGCGCACCGTGCGGGCCGCAATCAACGAGCAGGTAGTTGGACGTTTTCGTCCACCCGTCGCGCATGATGAAGTAGCCGCTCTCGGTGAAAGCGCGGGATTCATCTATGGGCGGCGCTGCGTGCAATTCGTCAAAAATCTTCAAACCGTCAGAGCCGAGCAGCCAGAACGTCTCTTCACTCGCATCTTCGGCGACGTACTTGTAATCACCGCGCGAAAGGAGCGCCGCGCCGGTCGCCAACGTCGAGCGAAAGTCGTTGAGAGCGCGTTCATCCAGCATGACGAGGCGGCCACCATCATCGTCGCCAAACAGTGGCGAGAGGCCGTCGGGTCGCGTGATGTACATCAGGTGATCCAGAAGGGCTGAGAGCTTTTCCGTGAGTTTGGCCTCGATGGGCTGCCCGTTGATCTGGCTCAAGATGTAAAAGTGCGTGTAAAAGTCTGCCGTGTAGCGATGATAATAGCTGGCCTGTTCAAAATAGACGCCGTCCGTTCTGACCTGGAAATTGAGCGCCTGAAGCAGAATGCTTCGCCCACGTTCGCGCCAGCGCGCGGCGCGTCGAAACTCAGGCAACATCGTGCCGAGGTAATAAAGCCCCAGCGCCTCGCCCGTCAGGTGCGTGTTCGGACTGAAATAGGTTGACAGATATGTCTCAAGATGCGTTGCATGAAGATAGAGAAATTTCAGTGCGCGCAAGTAAAGCGAAGGCGTGAGATGCGCCGAACCTTTGAAGAAGTGTAAAGCCCAGAGCCAGGAGATGGCGCGAAAAGAGACTTCCAAACTGCTCGCCCAGTTGATGCCAAGCTTCGGCGGGTTCTCGTTCATCCAGGATTCCAGATGAGCGGCGAAGGTTTCGGCATAGCGTTCATCATTGGTATGCCAGTAGGCACGCCCCAGCGTGGCGAAGTATTGATGACGATTCAATTCCCAGGTGATCTTTTTATCGCCCGCCACCTCTGCGTCCAGGTAGTTGATGCGACTCCAATGCACGAGCGGCGCGCGCCTGTTTGCGACGGGTTCGAGATGCCAGTCCGGGGGATTGCCGAAAGAGAGATCGCGCAAGCCCAGTAAATCAAAATCCCCCTCGACGATGCGACGCGCTCGCTCAAGCAAGGCATCCCGGCTGCTCGCTCCAAAGCGGCGGTTTAACTCCGCGCGAGACTTCTCCGGGTCGGCAAAGGCGGCGAAGAATTCGGGTGAAGTGCGGGTGCGAAAATCATCGAGCAGGGTTTCGGCAGAGATGGCTCGATGTTCAGCGGGCGAAGCTTCAAGCATCCTGAAAAATTCTGCATCATCCGGCAGACGCGCCCGCGACGACACGCCGTAACGTTCCTCGCAGGCGGCAAGAAACTGCGCGCCGCGCTGGCGCAACTCGCCGAGGCTGCGTCCCCTGAGCTTTCCCAATTTTTTGAGAACCTCACTCATCCTGCAAAAGCCTCGCGCAAGACGCGCCCTTTCATCTCGGTTTGAACGGGCAATCCGAGCAGGGTCAGCAGCGTCGGCGCAATATCCAGATTATTACATTCAGCAATTTGTCCGCCCTGCTTAATGCCCGCCCCGTACATCATCATGATACCCTTCTCGTCGTGGCAGCCGGACTTCACCAAGCCTGTGTTGTAGACCAAATCCTCGAAGCGGAATGAGACATCCTTACCCTTGTGCGGAAAGTAGCAGCGCGACTCGTCCGTTGTCTCGTCGTAGTGACGCAGATTCACAGTGAAGCTGTCATCGAGAGTGTCTATGTAAAACATCGGGCGATCCGGCGCATCAATGTATGCCGCTTGGAGATGATTAAGAACGACTTCTTTTGACTCCGCAGAATCCGGGTAAACGTTGAATTGCCCGGACATGGTCATCAAGGTCTTGACGCGCTCCGTTACATCAAGAATCTCCATCAGGCGTTCGAGCGAGCGCGGCTGGCCGATGCGCTTTCCCTTCTTGAGCGGGCTGATGAAAGGTTTCTGTCCCATGCTGGAAGCGACGACGAGCACCGTGTCATCATCCAGCAACGAGAGCATGTTCTTTAACAACTCATCCGCCGTTTGATAGCCGTACTCAATCACTTTCCCGTAATCACGCACTTCTTCGACGGAAGTCGGCTGCGGAAAAATTTCCGGCTGCATAGCTTTCCAGTAGGTGTGCATATAGTGCGCGACGTGGTTGGTATGAAAAGTGGCAAACTCCGGGCGGTGGCGGCGATAGAGGCGACTGAAGAAATCGAAATTCACGGCGGGCTGCAATGCCACGCGCCGCCAACGCAGCTTCGCATTGCGACGCTCGCTCGCGAGTTGGCGCACGATGCGGGAGATCGTGCCCGCGCTCATTCCCAGCTTCAACAATTGCGCGCCGAGCCGTGCTTTGAACATCACCCCGTCCTGATCGGCAGGCAACCGGATAGAGCGTGTGTAGGTGAGATTCAGTTGCTGGATGGGGCTTAAGCCCGCAGGCGTGGTCGCCGGGTCGGGCGCGAAAGTATCCGGCACATAAAAGCCTTTGACGGGCTGCGGCGGCCACGAACAGAGACTGCCGTAGACGCCGACGCTCAAGCCCTGCTCGTGGCAAATCTCCCAGATGCGAGGTGCGCGGATGGTTTCGGGCGGCTGCTGTAAAAAGAAGACGTTGTGGTCTGCCTGCGGGCGACCCGTATAAACGGTCGTCCAGGTAATCCAGGGATCCATCTGCGGCGGCAAGTCCACGCTCAAAGGAGAAGCCCACACGCCCTCGCGCTTCATGCGCGCGAAAGTCGGGAGCTTGCCCTGCTCGATCAAAGGATCAATCAGATTCCAGGTCAGTTCGTTTAGCTCTACCAGTAATACTTTCTTACGTTCCATGCTCCCCTTATCTCCTGCTAAAACCTGCTTCTAATATTATTAGAAGCTAAAATCATCTTTTATTCCTTCGTCGGCACTCCATTGTAGACAGCAGGCTCGCTCTTCCTCGGTGCTCGTTCCTGTGCTAATTCTTGATAAACCGCGAGCCACTCGCCGCGTACAGCTTCCCAGGAATACCTGCTGACTTCTTCGCGCGCTTGTTTGGCAATCTTCATCGCCAGATTATTGTCTTCCAATAAGCGAATGGCGCGCTCTGCCATCGCTTCATAGTCGCCTTTATGAACAATCATGCCTGTCTCGCCGTCCTGGACAATAAAGGGTATGCCGCCCGCATCTGTCGTCACCACGGGCAGCCCCGCCGCGAAAGATTCCAGAATCGAAAGGGGCATGTTGTCAATCTCCGACCCATTCAGGTAGATGTCCGCTTCCGTATATAGTGCGGGCATACAGTCTGGCGCGACGAGGCCGGTGAATTCCGTCTGCCGAAGGCCCAGTTCGCGCGCCAGTCTTTCCAGCTCAAGGCGCTGGCTGCCATCGCCGACCACCTTAAGGCGCGCATCCGGGAAACGTTGCTGCACCAGCGCGAAGGCGCGCAAGACACAGCCGACATTATAATGAGGCTCAAGATTACGGTTTGAGAGAAAAACGGGGCGCAGCGGGCGGCGCTCGCGGAAATGGAAATTTTCCGTCTCGATATGATTGAAGATAGCGCGCGTGCGGAGGCCGAAGCGTGCGAAGACCTCCACCAGATAATTCGACTGCACGACAATTGTGTCGGCCAGACGAAGCGTCGGAATCGCCGTCCGCCGCCACCGCTTGAGATGGTCTGCGGCCTGACCGCTGTGATAATTGAGCACCGCTTTTTTGCCGTAGAGCTTGGCGACCAGAAGCGCGGGCGTCGGCGAAACCACGAAGGACAGGTAAGACGCCGAGTAAATATGAATCACATCATATTTGCGGGCGCGCGCCATGAGCGTCAGCCAGTAAAGAAAAGTCGTTCTGATGGAGCGCACGTACTTGATTGATTGCACCCTCTTCAGAAACCCCGGAAACGGCGGATTGATCGGCAGAAACGAAACCTCCAGCGAAGGCTCGTCACGCAAACGTTCCATGAGCCGCGCAGCCTGCACCGCTTGTCCACCAAGAATGTCTAACGAAGGCGCGATAATGAGCACACGCAGCGGCGGCGTCTCGCCCTTTGCGGCGGGAACTTCCATCTTGTTTGGTGTCTGTCTCTCGCTGCCTATTTGCATCACTCGGTTCGTCTCAAAACATTCTCTGTGATGAAGCGTTCTTTCTCCTTAAGTGCTTTCGCGGCGCACGCCCTCAAGTTTTTGTGCGTGCGAGGTGCGTTCCTTCATCAGCAATTGATCGTAGAGGGAAACTGTGCGCGTAAGCTGCGCCTCGCATGAAAATCTTTGTTCGACAATCGCGCGCCCGCGCTGACCCATCCGGCGCGCACGGTTCTCGTCGCGCAGCAGCGCAACGATTCGCGCGGCCATTTGCTCGTCGTCACCCGCCGCGACCAGATAACCTGTCTCGCCTTCCACTACCGCTTCGCTCGCGCCGCCGACACGCGTGGCAACGACCGGACGGCCAGCCGCCATGTACTCCAGAATCGAATTCGAGAATCCTTCAGCGCGCGAGCTTAAGACGCACACGTCCGAGATAGCCAAGAGGTCTGCTACACGGTCGCAACGGCCTGTAAAGAAGACATCTCGTTCAAGACCAAGCTCGGCGGCCAGAGCGCGCATCTTCTCCGTCAACTCGCCTTCTCCGGCCAGCACGAAAGCGGCTTCGGGAACTTCCTCGTGAACGCGCCGCGCTGCGCGCAGGAATGTCGGATGATCTTTCACGTCGTGTCGCAAATTGGCGACAATCGTCACAAAACGGCGCGCGCCTTCGCGCGGAAGATTAAAGTGTTGAAGCGCCTCGTCGCGGCTCAAGCTCGGCTGAACGCGCCCCAAGTCCAGCCCGTTGTAGACGGTCACAATTTTGGAATCGTTCACACCTTCCGCCACAAGCTGACGGCGAACTGCCTCCGAGTTGGCGACGACCGCGTGAGAGAGGCGATATATTCCGCGCTCGACCTTTTTCTGCGCGCCGGAACGCATCCCTCCGGTCTCGCGGCGCGAGCTGATACGCACGGGCACACGCGCCAGCCGAGCGGCCAGGATGCCGAAAACGTTGGTGTAAAAATCATGCGTCTGCACGACATCAATTTTCTGCTCGCGCAAATACGCCGCGCAGCGACGAAGCTGTGCCAGCATGTTGTGGTCGTAAAAACTCGTCAGAGGATATTCGGGGATTTCATCTAAGCCCAGACGCTCGACCTCTTCGCGCAGCACGCCGCTACCGTCCAGACACGCGACGCGCAAACGGTAACGACCGCTCTCGCTCAACAGGCGCGCAAGCTGCACCGCCTGGCGCTCGGAGCCGCCAGTGTGAAAGCTGTTGATGAATTGAAGTACGGTCTTCAATCGTTTCTCCGTCAAAGTTCAGAGCAGACGCTAGTCTGCCTAAAGTGTCTCGGCCTCTCTCGCCGGTTAAAGCGTCAACGCCCTCAGGCGCAAATAATCGCGGCCTCCTTCTCACGCGCGGGACGTGTGTGTTCTTCATCCTGAAAGAGCCTGTGCCAGAGTTCGAGCATGAAGAGCGCCCAGAGCTGCGTGGAATGATCGCGGCGATTGCGCTCGTGCTCGTCTAAGAGCAAGTCCACGTAACGCGGCTCGACGTAGCCACGCGTGCGTGCGCGCTGGCTGGTCAAAGTCTCACGGATGCGCCCGCGCAGTTGGCTATTGATCCACTGTTGAAGTGGCACACCGAAGCCCTGCTTGGGACGGTTCAGAATTTCCGGCGGCACTAAATCCCGCACGGCGCGCTTCAGAATGTGCTTGGTTTCCAGTCCACGCATTTTCATAGAGGCCGGGATGCGCGTGACAAACTCGATCAGCTTGTGATCCAGCAAGGGCGCGCGCGCTTCGAGCGAGGCGGCCATGCTCATCCGGTCAACTTTGGTCAGGATGTCGCCCGGCAAGTATGTCTTGCTGTCAATGTAGAGCAGCGCATCGAGCGGCTCACTGGTTTTGACGCGCGAGGCGTAAGATTGGAAGCTCGTGAGCGTTGGGGGCTGGCGTCGCAGTTCTTCTTGAAAGTTTTGCGTATAGAGCGAGAGCTTGTTGAGCTTTGTAAAGACGGAGACGCTATCGAGGTAGCGGTCGAGCGGGTCGAGCGCGACGTTATGAAGATAGTTGCGTCCCCGCGTGCCGTGTGGAAGACGACGGCTGAGAGGTTGCATCAACTGTTCGCGCAGGACGCGTGGCAGGCGTGCAAAGCCGCTCCGCCTTTGATCCGTCGCGTAGCGCGTGTAGCCAGCGAACAACTCATCGCCTCCATCGCCCGAAAGAACGACCGTCACGTACTGCCGAGCCAGCTTTGAAACCATGTAGGTCGGGATGGCGGATGAATCTGCGAATGGCTCGTCGAAATGCCATGCCAGTTCGTCAACCACGTCGCAAATTTCCGGCGTGACGATGAACTCGTGGTGATCTGTCCCAAAATGCTTGGCCGCCACACGCGCATACTTCAACTCGTTGAAGCTGTCTTCGTGAAATCCGATTGAGAAAGTCTTGACGGGCTGATTCATGTTGCGCGCCATCAAGCCAACAATTGTGCTCGAATCAACGCCGCCGGAAAGAAACGCACCCAGCGGAACGTCCGACACGAGCCGCACGCGCACGGCCTCGTCAAGCTCGGCGCGCAACTCTTCCAGATAGTCCTCTTCACGCAAGGCGGCCTGCGGTGGCTCGTAAGAAAAATCCCAATACTGCTCGACGGAGAGTTTGCCATCGGAGAGTGTCAGGTAATGGCCGGGCGGGAGTTTCTGGATGCCTTGAAAGATGCTGAGCGGGTCGGGCACGTAGCCAAAGGTGAAGTAGGCATCCAATGCCTCACGGTTGATTTCGCGTTTGACTTGCGGGTGCTGGAGCAGGGATTTCAGTTCCGAGCCGAAAACAAATGTCCCCTCGGCAGTCTGGGTGTAGTAGAGCGGTTTTTTTCCTGCGCGGTCACGCGCGATGAAGAGAAGATGCTGGCGCTCGTCCCAAAGCGCGAAGGCAAACATGCCGCGCAGGCGCTCAACGAAACGCGCGCCGTATTCTTCGTAAGCGTGAACGATTGTTTCCGTGTCGGAGTTGGTCTGAAATTTGTGGCCGCGCGCTTCCAACTCGCGTTGCAGGTCGCGGTAGTTGTAGATTTCGCCGTTGAAGACCACCCAGATTGAGCCATCTTCATTCGAGATTGGCTGGTGGCCTCCCTTGAGGTCAATGATCGAGAGCCGTCTCATGCCGAGAGCGGCGCGCCCGCGCACCATTGCGCCCTGATCGTCAGGGCCGCGATGCTCGATGACGCGGCACATGCGCTCCAGCAGAGCGAGACGCTCCTCGCTCGCGCCCGCACCTTGCGCTCCATCTATGAAACCTGCGATTCCGCACATAGCCTGTTTCTAAATTTCTCCAGAGTTGTTGCCTATCTTTTAGGGGAGCGCGTGAGAAGGAATATCCTTTCCAGTCTCTTTAACTGTTCTGCCTTTCGTGCCCAATGCTACAGCCGCTTCTTTCGCCTGCGAGGATTTGTACATGAAATGTAAGCAGACGGCGTAGCCGACCGGATAATAAAGGTAATAGAGAAAAGCGACTGACGCGAAAAAGCTGCTGACAATGTAGCCGATCAGGCTCGCCTGGAGCCCGATGGCCAGATAGTAAAAGTGCGCCTTGTGCCGCGCGCCTAAAGTCTCGCGCTCGATTTGCCTGAGCCGCCTGAGCGCCGTCCACATCAGCATGACATAGAGAATGAGAGCCGGGATGCCTAGCTCGGCAGAGACCTGCGTGTAAGCGTTGTGGCTCACCTGTTCATGGATGGAAACGGTGTGAAAATTGCCCATCCCGATGCCGAGCAAGGGGTGGCGCAAGCTCATCCAGATTGATCTTAAAAGAAGCGCCTGGCGCGAGACTGCGGAAGCAAGCGCGCTCTCGTCGCTGCCGCCTGTGCCGTAGGTGGAGGCCAGGCGTTCCACCAAAGCGCCCGGCAGCAAGATTAGCATAAACGCGCCGCACAGGATTGAGCAGAGCATGACGCCCAGACGATGTCGCCGTCCAAATTTCCACGCTAAGACCAGCAGCACGCAGACCAGCCCGATGAAGCCGCCGCGCGAGAATGTCACCAGATTGGCTGCGATCATCACCAGGGCGCACGCGCCGTAAATTATTTTCCTGGTCATTCCGCGCGCGGTCACCAGCATGGCGACACTCAGGGGAACCATCATCACCAGAAACAGCGCCATGTCGTTTGGATTCTCGAACATGCCGCCGATGATTCCTAAGACACGCGAGCCCGCCAGCTTTAATTGGCCTAAACGATAATCGTTGAGCGCGGCGACGCTCACCAGGCAGCCCGCCGCCAGCCCTAGAAAGATGAGAGCCTTTAAGCGCTGCTCGGTTTTGATGACGTTCACCATCACGACGAACATCACGACAACTTTCAGAAATTGTATGAAGTTGTCCCAGGCTTCCGCCGGACTAATGGCGAGCGGCACGCCAACCAGCCCGATTAAAGCAAGCCAGAGAATGAGATTGACCTCGCGGGGCCGCACGGTGAGTGTGCCTTCAAGGCCAAGCTGTGTCGGGACGAAGGCGACGAGCGTGGCGACGGCAATCCAGAAGGCGAGCGAGTTTAAACCGGAAAGAGACTCGAACAATTCGTAAGGGCGAAAGTAGAGAACCAGAGTGAACAGGAAGAGCCCGGCGAAGCTGAGCGCGTGACCACGCCTGGAAGTCCAGCCCTCTTTTTTTTCCGTAGATTTTCCGGTAGAGCGGGCGCTTGCCTTGAGCACGCCTCCCGCATCCTCTCCCTGCCACGGAAGATCATCACGCGTCCTGTCATCAACCTCGCGGTCGCGCACCGGCCACTCGTCAGTCTCATCTACGGACGAGACGTGATGAGAGCGTTCGCGTCCGGCTGCGGCGAACCCTTCTTCAAGTTCCCGCTCCTCCAGAGCCTTGTGCCCGCGTCTCGTGATGGGCTCGTAATCGAAGGGTGTGGATTTGTATGACATCTGCGGCACGCCGAACCGAGCAGGCCTTCTGCGGCGAGAGTCCCCCAAAGGAGGCCGCGCCCTTTCGAACGCGAGGCTTCTTCACAGAAAGCCGCCACCAGTGAAGGGACATCTTAACGCATCTTCACCAAAAATTTACGCGGGCAAAGGTCATCGATCAAAAACCTCAGCCCACGCTACACGCCGCTCCGGGGAATTTGTAGTTTATCTGGCGCGAACCGCTCAGACCGGAACGCCTTCTTCGTCGCCAATCAGCACCAGAGTGCGGACGCGCTCGCGTAGTGCCATCTCAAACCGGCGCGCTTCTTCAATCTCCGAGAAGGAGAGAGAGCGCAATTCCTGCTCAATGCGGCGGCGATAATCCGAGACCAGAGAGTCCGAAACGCCGAGCGTGGCGGCGACTTCCAACTGCGTCGCATGATCCGGGCTCAAGTAGCAGTGCCAGAGCACGCCCAGCATCCGATTGTACTGTTTGACTTTACCGCGCACAGTCTCGTGCAAGCTCTTCAAAAAACCATCAACGAAATTGGCCGCCTCGTTCTCAGATTCACGGCGCAGCAAGCCCTGCTCCGGGTTATCACACCCGTCCACCGGCTCAAACTGATTGCCGCCCTCGTCCGCGTCGTCTCCGCCGAGCGGGACAAGATAAATGTCCATCACGGGCAGGCGTGACATGACGAGTCCGCGCAATGCGCGTACATCTATGGGCGCGTCGGCTGCCTCGAGCACGGAGATAATCAAATCTTCGAGGTCTGAATTTCCAATCACTATCTGCGAATCGCCCGTGCAACCGACCATCCGCGTATCGCGCTGGCGCACAGGAATCATCTGGATGCGCTGGTCAAGATCGTGACTGTCGCGGCGCGGTTTGTTCAGCGGCCACTCACTCAGGCCATAGACGCGGTCAGCGAGGCGACGATGCGGCTCGTTATCTATGCCGGAAGTATCAAAACGGCGGAAGTTGGCGCTTGATTGAATAAGCGTGGAGATGCGGCGAGCCAGGCGATAGGATTCCGGGTGGCGCTTGCGAAGCTCAGCCGTCAAAAGGTTGGTTAGCTCAATCTGCCCGATCTCGCATTCGATTTCGGCATCCGTCATCTCCGTATCCAGATAGTGCTGGAAGCGACCCTTGCTGAGAAGCTGGACGAAGAGTTCCTGCGTCAAATCCGTGAAAGCGTTGTGCGAGCCTTCTTCGACGAGAAGACCTGCGCTACGGGACGCGCGCACCAGCGGGTGATGGCAGACAAGCCTGTGCAGCTCCGCCCAGAGGCGGCTGACATCCGAGCAGCGCAGGCTTTCGACCCACGGCCCGCTCTTGGATTGGCGCTCAAAGGCCGCACGTGGGGCGCGCGGCTGTTCCTTGATGGCGCTCATGGTTGAACCTTTCGGCTGATTATCACTGGTAGATTTCACGGTATTATAGTTATGGCAGTCGCGCAAGGTTGGATTGAGATCAGCGAATCATTTTCTCAGCAGTTCGGTTAGCCTCTCGGAAACTACCGCCTAGCTATTCGGAAACTCTCGTCGCTGTATATTCTTCTCGCGTGGACGGACGGGCGAGTGTTTCACCGCACTTGGTCGAGGGGCAACCTGTGTGAACAAGCTGTTTGACGAACGATACGTCGGAGCCTGAAGTTGAAAGGAACGGACGGGTCGTGACGATTATCTCAAGAGGAGCCGCACGATGCTTTGACGGTGACGAACGAGCCAAACTCTCACCCAGGGGAAGGTATCGCTCAGAACCCGCTGGCTTCTATTTTATGGACTTTGCTGGAGTCCACGCCACGATGACCGCAAGGGGAACTGGTGCGCGTCATCCAGGAAAGGGTCAAGGGGAGCGTGCACCCCTTGACGACAGAAAAGATGTTATCAGCAAACCACGAAATGAGCAACATCTTTTTACAAAGAGGCCAAAATATTGATATTGCACATAAAAAAGCGGTTTACGGCCTCTTAACTTTGGAAGCTGGAGGGGATTAGCGTTTTATTTACGTTGACCAAGCGAAGTGCCTGACAGGGTCGAACAGTTGTCTGTAGCATTTACCTTGCCCCTTCCACCGCCTTACAGCATGGGCGCTTCGAGTCTGGTGAGTCGAAAACTGACAAGCGATCCAACGTGGAAAGGTAGCCGACATTGAAGGGGTTAACACCATGATTCTGAGCGCAATCACATTCTGTAAAAGAGCTACGTGCCCTTCCTCAGAGATTCTGCTGTCGTACCGGACGTGCGGTCTGGCGGCGGAGCGGATGGTTTGGGTGGCAGCGCATCTGGACGAATGCGATTTCTGCGGCGCGGAACTTCAACTGCTGACCGAACACGCGCCAGCGCCAGCGGAGGAATGCGCGCTCGCCGACATGCCCCCTCATTTACGCTGGCTCGCCGAATCGCTCCTGAGCGCAAGCCTGCTCAACCTTGAATCCCTCGCCGGACCCGTCTATGAAAAAGAGCGTCTGACGTTGACGGACGCCTGATTCCGAAGACTTAGAAGCCTCGCTGACATCTTTTACTATCCCATCATTGCCTCACGACCTGCCGGAGCGTCTTCGCCTTCCGGCCTTCTGCTTAACCTCCGGGCAGGGCGACGTGGATGAAAACTTTCCGCCGGCATCGGTGAGCTGCAATTCTTCATCGGGCCACACTTCAGGAAAGGTATAGCCCGGCCCTTTTTTAAAGGTTCGCTCTTCCCAGATTCTTTTTCCCGTCTCGTCAAAGTAAATTCTGTGTTCAAGCTGGGAGCCGTTGACCGCGCCGCCCGTGATGAAGACGAAGCGGAGGCGTCCCCGTTCGTCGTAGTAATGCTCCAGCTTGAGCGAAGAATCCTCCGAGCCGCCTTCGTTTTGATAAAAGCGTGCGCGCCCACTTGCGTCTGTCGCGATCATCCGCAAAGTGTCCTCGCCGGGCTCACAATATTCAAAGGTACGTTTCTTCGTAGTTAAACTCTTCCTGCTCATGCCGGTCTTGACGGACTGAACGATGGCCCTGATGGCCTTGATCTTCGGGTGCTGCTGCCAGTTGGCCTTTGTGACTTCGCCGCCGGTTTCCTGCAACAAAGAATTGGATGGAGTAATTGCAAAGACGGAGGACTTCGGCGAGATGGACGAGGTGCGCGTGCTTTCAACCGCATAAAGCGAGATTGCGCTCACCAGAATCAAGAGCAGCAGGAGAGAACCGAATGTTTGTTTCATCGAATGGTTTTACCTTTCAACTTTAGCCAGGCTATGGATTTGGTTCGATCATAATTTTATCAAATTCTGATGCCGCGTATTTTCTCACCCTTTTTTTCTCCCTTGACCAGCACGGCATTATCCTGCGCGCGATGGCTACGCTCGCGCGTCGAGTGCCATTCAGCCCACTCGGCGGGCGCGTCGAAGGTCTCGCCGCCGTGACGTGTAATGCGTTCGCGCACGCGGCACATGACGGGCGTATTGACGCCGACACCGGAGATCACGGCCTGGCCTTTGGTCAAAGCGGGAAGCTCGTCCAAGAGCTGGCGACCCGCGCCTTCGACCGATTTTGCCACCGTGTCCTGGTCAATCGGGTTGACGATGCGCATGATGACCTGCGTCATGCATTGCGAGAGCACGTCCTGGTCTAGTTTTCCGGGGCGCTGCGTAATCAGGCCGATGCCGACGCCGAATTTGCGGCCTTCGGAAAGAATCTGTTTGAGGATGTTCGTCGAGACGACCGTCTGGCCTGCGGGCGCAAAGCGATGCGCCTCTTCAATCAAAGTGAAGACCGGATAGGGAAGATGACTCTCTGTTCCGGCCTGCGCCTCTTCGCGCACGGTCGCCATGCGCGCTTTATTGACGCGCCTGAGAAGCGTGGCAACGACAACCTGCTGTTCGTTCTGCTCAATGTCTGAAAGTTGCAGCACGGTACAACGCCCCGGTTGAAACAACTCGTTGAGCGGAATGTGTTCGTGGTCAGAGAAGATTGAGTCTGGACGATCAAAACGGTTGTCGAGTCGCCACAGCAGCGCATCAATCGAGCCGACGTTGCCGCCACTCCCTCGCCCATCATCTTCGCCGTACTTCTCTGCCGTCACGGCATCGCGCAAATCCTGGTAGCCCCACAAGCCCCGCTCTCCACGCTCGCCCGCAGTCAATTTCCTGTAAGCCTGCGAGAGATAGTGCAGCATCTTGTCCGATGTGCCTTCGGGCAAGAGATATTTGATGTCGGCTTCCGTCAGCGTGGAAACGCGCACACGGATGCGGTCATGCGTGAAGATTTTAACTTCAGGCTTGTAGCTGCCGTCAGCGCTATGGAAACGCGCGTCGCCTTCAATCGAGCGCAGCGTGTCGTATTCGCCGTGCGGGTCAACGATGAGGACGGAGGCGCGATTGTAGGGGCGCATCAACTCTTCGACGAGCACGCCCGCCGTGTAGCTTTTGCCCGCGCCGGTTGAAGCCAGGATTGCAAGGTGTGTTGAGACGACATCCTTGATTGAAAGTACGACGGGCACTTCGCCTTCGCTTCTCGTCAGCAGGCTTCCGATGTGCGCCGAGCCGGTCTCTTCCATCCGGCGGGGCGAGAGAACGTTTGAGAGAGTTTCTGACGAAGCGAGAAAAACGGGGTCGCCCGGATTGGGCGGGATACGCGGATTGATGAAATCACCGAGCGTGCGGCTGAAATAGCCGACCGCCTCGACGGTTATTTCGTACAGCTCGCCGCAATCAGAGTTGAGACCAATGAGAGACGAAACAACCGAAGGCGAAATCTCCGGGTCGGAGAGAAACACGTCGGGCAGATTACGTACGAGGCGGCGCGACGTGATGTTGCCGATGATGTGTCGCTCCTGTTCGGCGTCGTGCGCCACGTAATAAACGAATTCGCCGATGCGCGTGCGCAGATTGTCAGACGTGATGAAGAGATATTCGTGAGGAAGCTCGCCGGGACCTTTAACCGTCCCCGTGAGCGTATCTGTTGCGATCTGCTTTGCGGACATAAAGGGAAGTCCTTAAATCTGAAAGTTCCGGCTTAAGCGTTGATCCCGGCCTCGTACCAGTCAATGGTACGTCGCAATCCTTCTTCCAAAGAAACCTGCGCGCGGAAACCGAATTTTTCAAAGGCGCGCGAAACGTCCAAACAGCGGCGCGGCTGCCCGTCGGGCTTACTCGGTTGCCACCTGATCTCTCCCTCAAACTTGGTCAGGCGCGCGATCATCTGAACCAATTCACGAATCTTGATTTCACGACCCGTGCCGAGATTGACGGGCGCGCGCTCATTATAATCTTTCGCCGCTCGAAGGATACCTTCCGCACAATCTTCGACGTAGAGAAACTCGCGCGAGGCATCGCCCGACCCCCAGACTTCGATGTAAGAACGCCCTGCGCGCCGCGCTTCGACGCACTTGCGGATCAAGGCCGGGATGACGTGCGAGGTTTCAAGATCGAAATTATCGCCACTTCCGTACAGATTCGCCGGAAGCAGAAAGATCGAGTTGAAGCCGTATTGCTCTCGATAGCTCTGAGATTGCACGAGCATCATCTTCTTCGCCAGGCCGTAAGGAGCGTTCGTCTCCTCAGGATAGCCGTTCCACAAATCATCTTCACGAAAAGGAACGGGAGTGAATTTCGGATACGCGCAAACCGTCCCAAGGGCAACAAATTTTTCAACTCCGTGCAGGCGCGACTGTTCGATCAGTTGCGTTCCCATCATCAGGTTGTCGTAAAAAAAGCGTCCCGGATTCTTCTGATTGTGCCCGATGCCGCCGACGACTGCGGCCATGTGTATGACCATCTCCGGTTTCGTGTCTGCGAGCAGTCGGATGATGTCCGCGCCCTCCACCAGATCATAGTCACGTTTACGCGGCACGAAGATTTCCGTGTTTGCATAGTCCCTCAATCTCTGCACGACGAATCGTCCAAGAAAACCTGCGCCGCCCGTGACCACGATTTTCTTGTAAGGAAAATTATTCTGCGCTGTGTCCATTAATTAATCCGGTTTGATTTAGATTCGCTGGCGATCAGGCAGCAAACGTTTTTATTCGATGGATATAATATCAAAAACAAGTAGGCTCTGCGAACAGGCTGCCCTTCGCGTCAGCTTGCTGAAACGCTCTGTATTGGTTATCGTATCGAACTTCCAGCGTTTTGAACGCCATCTATCTTACAGAATCATCTTCCCTAACAGGTAGTTTTTCAATATGAACAAGCGCGCATTAATTACAGGAATCACCGGACAGGACGGCTCTTTTTTGACTGAGCTATTGCTCGATAAAGGCTACGAAGTTTACGGCATCATTCGTCGCTCGTCTTCATTCAACACGGATCGCATAGACCATCTTTATCAAGACCCGCACGAGCCGGGCACGCGCCTGCGACTCGTCTACGGTGACCTCAACGATTCGAGTTCGCTTAATACCATCCTGCGCCAAATCGAGCCCGACGAGATTTATAACCTTGGCGCACAGTCTCACGTGCGCGTCAGCTTCGACGTGCCTGAATATACGGCGGAGGTGACGGGAGTCGGAACCGTCCGCATCCTTGAAGCGATTCGTGAAGCGGGCATTCGCCCCCGATTTTATCAGGCCTCCTCATCTGAGCTTTTCGGTAAGGTGATGGAAACGCCGCAGACCGAGCAGACTCCCTTCTATCCGCGCTCGCCCTACGGCTGCGCCAAAGCTTACGCCTACTACATCACGGTCAACTATCGCGAGTCTTACAATCTATTCGCCTCGAACGGCATACTTTTTAACCATGAATCTCACAGGCGCGGAGAGACTTTTGTGTCGCGCAAGATCACGCGCGCGGCGACGAGAATCAAGCTCGGACTCCAGGACAAGCTGTTTCTTGGCAATCTGGACGCGCGCCGCGACTGGGGCTATGCGGGCGATTACGTCGAGGCGATGTGGTTGATGCTCCAGGCGGAGGAGCCGGATGATTACGTCATTGCGACTGGCGTGACGCACTCGGTCAGGGAGTTTCTGGACGAAGCCTTCGGGATGCTCGATCTGGATTGGAAAGAGTATGTCGAGAAAGACCCGCGTTACTATCGTCCGGCGGAGGTAGACCTCTTGCTCGGTGACGCGACAAAAGCGCGCGAACGCCTTGGCTGGGAACCGAAAGTGAATTTTAAGGAGCTTGTCCGCTTGATGGTCGAGCACGACCTGAAGCTTGCCCATCAGGAACTCGCCCTGCACAAAAACGCAGGCTCGATAACCCACAAAGCTAGCTGGGGCGCTGTGTGAAATTATCTAAAAGACTGGCAGGGCGGGGACTCAGCTACCGCATAAACTCGCCGATCATCTCAACGACGTAACTCTGCTGTGCAATAGTCAACTCGGGGTAAATGGGCAGCGCAAGGGTCTCGCGCGCTGCGCGTTCGGCTTCGGGGAAGTCGCCCGCCTTGTAATCAAGATAGCCGAAACATTCTTGCAGGTGAAGCGGCATGGGATAGTAAATCTCCGTGCCAATCTCATTCTGCTGTAAGTGCTCTCGGAGAGCATCGCGGCGCGAGCCGGCGCGGATAACGTACTGGTTGAAGATATGACGCACGCCGCTGCGAACAGCAGGCAGAGCGATCTCTTCGGTTAAGCCTGCATCCGCAAATAACTGGTTGTAGCGTTCGGCGTGCGCCGCCCGCGCGTCAGACCAACTATCCAGGTGCGGGAGCTTGACGCGCAAGACGGCGGCTTGCAGAGAATCCAGGCGGCTATTGATCCCGATTAAGCTGTGATAATACCTGGCCGCGCTTCCGTGAACTCGCAAGAGGCGCAATCGCTCTGCTAACTGGTCATTATTTGTCGTCACCAGGCCGCCATCGCCCGCTCCGCCCAAATTCTTTGTTGGATAAAAGCTGAAACAGCCGACTGCACCCATCGTTCCGGCCTGGCGTCGGCTGTCTTGCGCGCCGATTGCCTGCGCCGCATCTTCAATCACGGGGATACCATATCGCTCGCTCATCTCCATAATAGCGCTCATCTCGGCGCACTGGCCGTAGAGATGCACAGGCATGATGGCACGCGTCCGCTCGTTGATTAACGCTTCGATTTTGGAGATGTCTATGTTGTAGGTGCGCGGGTTAATGTCGATGAAGACCGGGCGTGCGCCCAGGCGCGTAATCGCTGCCGCCGTGGCAAAGAAGCTGTAAGGCGTGGTGATAACTTCATCATGAGCTTTGACCCCGACCGCCATCAACGCCAGCAGCAGAGCATCCGAGCCGGAGGCGCAACCGATGGCGTGGCGCGCTCCCGTGTAAGCGGATAATTCCGTTTCGAGCTTCTCCACGTCCGGGCCGAGGATGAATTGCTGTGAATCCATCACGCGCAGAGCGGCCAGGTGTAACTCGTCGCGAAGCGAGGCGTACTGCGCCTGTAAATCCAGCAATGGCACTTTCATTCTGAGACGTAATCCGGCTTCTTCATCATGTAACCATTACGACTTTGTCAGAAGATGCGAAGCTTTTCGATTGATAATCCTGGGCACGTGAATCAGTGAAGAGAACAGGCATGGAAGAAGCGATCAAGGATATACCCGGAAAGGATGAGCGCGCAGCCAGATCAGTCTCGAACGGAAGTTGAATCGCGTGCGATTCAGTGGCCAGCCTCTCGGCTGAGGCGCGCCGAATCGCTGGCAATAATTGCTCTCTCAGGGGTATCTCTTGTGACTATTTGCCCCTGCGCCGATAATCGCGCGCGCGCTCTCTGAGATCACGACGCCACCGAGAATACCATCGGCTGAGATGCAGCAGAACGGCCCCTCATCCCCTCGCGCTGCTAGCGTCAGTGCCTTCGGCTGTCAGCGTATCGTCGTCGTCATTTCCGTAATAGCTCGAATAATAGCCGTAGTAATAGTAGCTATTACTGCCTTCCAACTTCACGTTGTTGAGAACGATGCCGTAGATGTGCGCGCCTATATCCTGGAGATGCTGCTTGGCGCGCCGGACTACGGTGCGCGAACTCTTGCCGCCATGAACCACCAGCATCACGCCGTCAACCATCGTTGAAAGGATGGAGGCATCGGTAAAGGATACTGAGGGAGGCGAGTCAACTATGATGTGCGTGAAGCGTTCGCCCATCTGAAGAAGGAGCTTGCGCATTTCATCCGAACCAAGCAACTCGGCTGGGTTGGGCGGTATTGGCCCTGAGGTTATGATTTTTAAGTTAGGCTGCTTCTCAAACGTCTGCAACAAGGCATCCGTATCCGTATCGCCCGATAGAAAATTTGTCACCCCCTGCGCATTGGACAGGCCGAAATGGGTGTGAACTCGGGGCCGCCGCAGGTCACAATCAATAATCAAGACTTCAGCGCCCGTCTGTGCCAGCATGACGGCTATATTTACCGCGGTAGTCGTCTTCCCTTCCGAAGGCTGGCTTGAAGTGACCAGAATGGTCTTCGGCGGTTGTCCTGCTGATGACAGGAGCAAAGAGGTGCGCAAGTGTCGATAAGCCTCGGCGACGGGCGAGCGCACGTCCTCGATTAGGGCAAGCGCTGTGTTTTCCTTTCCGTCGCTCGGGGCCGGATTTTTGCCTTTTAAGAGCGCTCGCTCGCTGCGCAGAGCCGGAATCAAGGCCAGCGTCGGCAGATGTATGTAGCGATCAACATCTTCAGTCGATTTCAGCGTATCGTCCAGATAATCGAGCAAGAAGGCCAAGCCGATGCCGATGCCGAGACTCAGCAGAAAAGCGACGACGATGTTGCGCGAGCGCGCTGGCCCGATAGGAGCTTTAGGGAACCGAGCCGGCGTCGCGACAGTGACATTATTAGCGGTGTCGCTGGAGGTGATTTCCAGTTCTCTCTGGCGCTGAGAGAGGGTGGCATAATACTGCCTGTTGGTTTCAATCTCCTGAGTGAGACTACCAATATCAAT
The DNA here is from genome assembly GCA_032160705.1 of Acidobacteriota bacterium. GTDB lineage: Bacteria > Acidobacteriota > Blastocatellia > Pyrinomonadales > Pyrinomonadaceae > QHXM01. The sequence goes on from JAVHVE010000017.1 coordinate 96,205, forward strand.
CGCGTCTTCGCCCTGCTGCTGGGCTGCGCCGCGCTCGCGCCCATAATCCTGCTTTAACTTATCCTCTTTGGCCTGCGCCGCATCCAGACGCAGCTTGAGCGACGTGATAATCTCGCGCGGCTTATTATCAAGCTCGGCCTTAACCTGCTTGATCTGTGCGTCTGTTGCTTTAACCGCAGGCCACTCCGCCGTGTAGGTTTCCAGCAGCGCCGAGCGCTTCTCCTCCAGGTCTCCGATCTTCTCGCGCAGCCGCTGAACTGATTTATCGTCCTGTACTTCGGGGATCGACCAGGGGTCCGGGCTGGTTCGAGCAGCATTGTAAGCGGCCTGAGCTTTCTTTTTCTCCTCTTCAGCCGCGAGCAACTGATTGCTGTAGACATCCACGCGCCTGGCTGTAATATCCGCGCCTGGGGCGACGCTGATGGGAATATTATGGCTTCGCTTGTAATTGAGTAATCGCTCTTGATCCTGCCCAATCTTCAGTTGGAGGTCTGCAATCTCATTGGCCAGCTTTTCCGAAGCTGATCGTGCCCCGGTGGTCGTGCGCATCAAATCGTTGCGGATAAAGACGAGCGCCAGTGTATCGGCCACCTTCATGGCGATTTCCGGATTGCCGTGGCGAAAACGAATAACGACAAGACTTGTCTTTTCTATCGGCTCAACTGTCAGACTTCCCCGCAAGGTATCCTCGTAAGGTTCAAGTTGCTCTAGTTGTTCCGGCGTTAACTGATCGGCGTTGAAGCCAGGGCCATCCACGATGGGCACTCTGGTGTCGACATGAGCAGGCGCGGGCTTCTCCCCGAAAAACAGACGGCGGAGGCCAGCGAGAAATCCAACCTTCGCCTGCCCCTCAAAAAACGCCGGGTTGTTCTGGAGATCAAGCGCCATGATGACCTGACGCGCCAATTGCGGATTCTCAAGGAGCTTGAGTTGTGTATTCCAGTAGGTCGGGTCGTTGCCTGTGTTGAGTATCAGCTCCTTGGTCTGGACGATACTCTGCTTCCTTGGCTCAATCTGAATCGTCGTCTCGGCCTCATAGATGGGAGGCAGACGATACATCTGTATTGTGACCACCGATGTGGTCACCACGATTAAGCTCAGGATGAGCCACTTGCGTTTAAGGATTACGGCCAGGTAGTCGCGTAAATGCGTGGGCTCATCCGAGGTACTCCCATAATATTTCTTGGACTGCGACAACTCGCCCAATGGGTGGTCAAGGGTGCCCGGGGTTAAAGGTAGCAGGCGATTATCTTGTGACATCATAATTATTATAAGTTGCTAACAGAAACTCAGCCACATCGAGGCTTAAGCAGTGAAGCATCATACCAGAGACAGGCGGGAAGACAAGTCATGCTGAGTATATAAAGGCTCGGGCTGACATCTCTTATTTGGAGGTTCGGGCCGCAAAAACTCTCAGAGAGTCCTCCCAATCCGGCAGAGCGGGCAGCCCGATGGCTTCGGATAAGAGGCAGCGCAGGCGCGAGTTGCGAGGGCGCGGAGCAGGTCTCAGCAAAGTATCCATGCTCATACTTTCAATCTCCACCCCTCCGCGGTTGACGGTTTTGAGGGCGGCATTCGCAAACTCCTTATAGCTCACTCCCGGCCCGCTATTGACAACGTGATACAGGCCTGGAAGATCAAGTTGAGCCAATTCCCTGAGACGCGACGCCAGATCGTCAGCATAGGTCGGCGTCCCGTAAGCATCCGCGATGGCCTTGAGATGCTCGCCCCGCCGAGCGCGTTCGAGCACCATACTCAAAAAATTTCGTCCGCCGTAACCGTAGACCCAGCCGGTTCGAACCACTATGGTGCGTGCCAAAGCCGCTTGCGCGCGTCGTTCGCCTTCGAGTTTAGCCGCGCCATAAACGCTGATCGGGTTCGGATCATCGCGCTGTGTGTAGAACCCTCCTTTGTTTCCATCGAAGACATAATCCGTGGAGACGGTGACAAATACTGCGGCGAGGCGGCGACTGATAGTGGCGAGACTCTCCACGCTATATGCGTTGACGGCAAAAGCTCGCCCGCGATCATTCTCGCAGCCGTCAACGTCTGTCCAGGCGGCGCAATTGATAACCGCTTCAGGTCGCTCCCGCTCGAAGGTCAAACTGACGGCTTGATGATTCGTGATGTCCAGATCATCATGAGCGTGCGGGAAGACTTCATCGCCAAGGGCAGTGCAGTGCTCAACGACGGCGCGTCCGACGACTCCCCCCGCGCCTGTAATGAGCACTCTCACTGTGCCCCAACCTCCGCTCCGTACTGGCGCGCATAGAAATCACGATAAGTTCCACTACGGGCACGCTCAATCCAGGCGCTATTTTCGGCGTACCAGCGGATAGTCTTCGCCAACCCACTTTCCCACGTTTCCTCTGGTTGCCAGTTAAGCTCACTTTCCACTTTCGAGGGGTCAATGGCATAGCGGCGGTCGTGCCCCGGACGATCTTTGACGTAGCGAATCAACGAGGTCGGTTTGCCGAGAGCTTGCAAGAGACTTTTGATAACTTCAATGTTCTGTCGCTCATTGCGCGCCCCTATGTTATAGGTTTCACCAGCGCGCCCTTTCTCCAGCGCAAGCATAATTGCTCGACAATGGTCATCCACGTAAATCCAGTCGCGCACGTATTTCCCATCACCATAAACGGGGAGCGGTTCATCATCAAGAGCGTTTGAAATGAACAGCGGAATCAACTTTTCTGGAAACTGGCGCGGGCCGTAGTTGTTTCCGCAACGTGTAATAATCGTGTCAAGGTTAAAGGTGTGATGCGCGGCTCGCACCAGATGCTCGGCTGCGGCTTTAGAGGCAGCATAAGGACTATTAGGCGCGAAAGGCGAGTCTTCCGTGAAGAAGGCGCTTTCGTCTTCTGGAAGGCTACCCATTACCTCATCAGTCGAAATCTGAACAAAGCGGTGCACCTTACGCTCGCGTGCCGCGTCGAGCAAAACTTGCGTGCCCATAATGTTGGTGCGCAGAAATTCATCAGCACGTTCGATGCTGCGATCCACATGTGATTCGGCTGCAAAGTTGATGACGGCATCAGTGCCTTCTTCGAGCGCGGCGAGCACTGCGTCGTGGTCGGCGATGTCGCCACGAATCAGGCGGTGTCGTCGCGGGTCAAGTCCTTCCAGATTATCTGGATTCCCGGCGTACGTTAGGGCATCGAAATTTATGATCTCACAACCGGGCAGCGCATCGAGCGCCAGTTTGATAAACGACGAGCCGATAAAGCCCGCGCCGCCGGTAATAAATATTTTAGACATGAATGATCTTTAACAGAAGAATCTACTGCGGATGTGGGCAGAGATCTAAAGACGCTTTCAAATTTCCATCATCTGAGCGCTTGCGAAGGCAGCCGCTAATAAGCAACGAAGTATAGGTTTCAGCGACAGCGAGTGTCAAGAAATGTACCCGAATGGGCCAGGCGTTTTGGGAATGGCAAATAAGACTTGACAACGCAGGCAAAGAAGCATATTGTGCCAGCCGCCTAGATTGGTCAACCCTGGCTAACGAGAGACTGTCAGCTTGAGTTAGTCTTACATTTCTTCCGCTTGCTTTAACCGCGCTGAGTTAAAAATCAGTTTGTGGAAATAGCTTGGTTTCGTTATCCCGCGAGGCAATTAAGCCATTGCTATCTTGCCGGCAGAAAGAATAACTTGCAGATTTAGCATAAAGCATAGTTCTTCAGCTCAGGGTATATGCGTCGGATGGCCGATGTCTTAACTCATGAGCCCATCTGGATGTTACCTCTGTCCTGGTGCGTGCGGTCATCAAGAGGGTCTTGCCATCCTGCCTTTTTCACAGGAGCTTCGTCTCGGACGATTAGGTTTTTCCCACTGTGGTGAACTTAACCCCAAATGCTAGCCAAGTTGCCCGAACTATGAGTTGCGTGCCTTTAGCGGTGTCGCGACTTTGAAACCCTAACCCCCTACTATCGATTGAAGGAGAATATCAATGAATAAGTTCCGTTACACCCTAAACGCTATGGCGGTTGTAGTTTTCACTTTAATGGTTACTTCTATGGCGCAAGCGCAAGCGACGCGCACCTGGGTCTCAGGCGTGGGCGACGACGCCAACCCGTGCAGCCGTACCGCCCCATGCAAGACCTTTGCGGGTGCCATCTCAAAGACTGCCAAAGATGGTGAGATCAGTGTCCTTGATCCGGGCGGGTTCGGAGCCTTGACGATTACCAAATCTATTACGGTTGATGGCGGCGGCATCGGCGGCTCCATCCTGGCGGCTGGCACCACAGGCGTCAACGTCAATGTCACGGACGCCGCCGACGTGAGAAAGACCGTGCGCCTGCGCAATATTTCCATCAACGGGGCGGCCACGGGCATTCACGGCATTAACTACATTGCCGGTCTGAAATTGTATGTCGAAAATGTTCAGATTTTTGGCTTCCAAAGCGCCGCGACGAGCCGAGGCATTAAAGCCAACATGGCTGTTGGCGGGCAGCTCTATGTCAAAGACACGGAAATCGCCAACTGTGCCTCGGGCATTGACGCCTCTGCTACCAGCGGCAATGTGGTGGTCAATCTCGATAGGGTGCGGCTCAATGGCATGACGGACGGCTTGATTCTGGGCACGGGCACAGGTGCCAACGTCCGCGACTCCTTCATCGTGGGCAATTCGGGCGTCGGGGTGAAAACCTCAGTGAACGCGGGCACTATCCTTGAGCGGACGATGATTGATTCCAACGGGACGGGACTTCAGCCCGGTGCGGGC
>JAVHVE010000018.1:0-151476 GCA_032160705.1 Acidobacteriota bacterium
CGATGTCGGCTCATCGCATCCTGGGGCTGAAGAAGGTCCCAAGGGTTTGGCTGTTCGCCAATTAAAGCGGTACGTGAGCTGGGTTTAGAACGTCGCGAGACAGTTCGGTCCCTATCTGGTGTGGGCGTAGCAGAATTGATGGAATCTGTCCTTAGTACGAGAGGACCGGGATGGATCCACCTCTAGTGTACGAGTTATGGCGCCAGCCGTAGCGCTCGGTAGCTAAGTGGAGCATGGATAAACGCTGAATGCATCTAAGCGTGAAGCCAGACCAGAGATTAGTTCTGCCAGTGAGGCTCGTGGTAGACCACCACGTTGATAGGCTGGGTATGCAAGCGTTGAAAGGCGCTCAGTTAACCAGTACTAATTAGCCCCTAGGCTTGACCATAAAATTTACTGGCAAGCAACATGACAAATTTGCAGTGGTTGCACTGTAAATCATGGTTCGAAGAAGTCACTATTCGATTTTCAAAGCCCTCTCTTACAGGGCACGCGATCTTTCAAAGTTTTCCGGTGGTTTTGTCGAGAGGGTCACACCCGTTCCCATCCCGAACACGGAAGTTAAGCCTCTTGGAGCCGATGGTACTGCACTGGAAGCGGTGTGGGAGAGTAGGAAGCCGCCGGGATAATTTCTAGGAAAGCCCGCGAGAGTGTTAAGCTCTCGCGGGCTTTTCTGTATAGAGCGAACAAAAGTCCTGAGCCTGGAGTCTAAAGTCCTCAGAGGGGAATTTGACTGTTAGATTCCAGACGCTGGGCTCCAGACCGTTGTAGATGACGTTCAATACTTTCTTCCGAGTTTCCTCTTACGCGATGGTCGGGTGCGGCGCGCTGGCTCTCGCCGTTTCGGACGGCTTGAGCGGGATGCTCTTCCTCGCGTTTGCGGTTGTGCTGGGCCTTGCCTGGAAGCTCGAAGGAACGAAGTGGCAATTGCCGGAGCGCGTCGGCCTCTTTGTCGTGCTGCTCTCGCTCCCGCTCTTTTATCTGGACTGGCAATTTCTGTCGGGCGGCGCGGCAAGCGAAAAGGTAGGGGTCAGCGCGCTCGGCCATCTGATCCTGTTTTTATCCGCCGTCAAATTACTCCAGGTCAAAGCCGACCGCGATTGGGTGTTTCTTTATCTCATCTCCTTTTTCGAGGTTCTGCTCGCCGCCGGACTCAGTCTCAGCCCACTCTTTCTCCTGACCCTCGCCCTCTATGCGCTTTTTGCGTTATCGACAGTTTTAGCTTTTGAGATCAGAAAAGCCCGCCGCAGTGTGAAGATAGCCGAGACACGCCTCTTGGTCGCCTCTGATTCGACGCTGTTCAGGCGCTTGAGGAAACGCACGGCGCATGTTCGGGACGGCGAGGCCAGACGATTGCCACTGGTTTCCCTCTTCCTGATGCTGTTGATCTTCGCGCTGGCTTTGCCTCTCTTTCTGATTGTGCCGCGCACGGGCGCGAATGCGCTGGCGCGAGCAGGCGAAGGGGGCACGGGCTTCGTCGGCTTCTCAGATAGCGTCACGCTGGGCGATGTCGGGCGTTTACAGCAAAGCGACCGGCTGGTGATGCGCGTTCGGGTAGAGGATGTGCAGCCTGAGAGCAGCAAGAAATTGCGCTGGCGCGGCGTTGCTCTGGATTTTTTTAACGGGCGCGGCTGGCAGAGAACCGATGACCGACTTGATTTAAAGCGACCAAACAACGAGCGTGGCTTCTTTCAACTGGGCACGACTGAGGATTTACAACGGCTGACGACGCAGACTTTTTATGTCGAGCCGATAGACACGCCAATCTTGTTCGCCGCTCCGCGCGTGGTCGCTTTGCAGGGTGCAATTCCTTACCTGCGCCGCGACACTGAAGACGCGCTCTCGACGCGGCCTCATTATCAGGAGCGCATCTCGTACAAGGTTTATTCGGATATAGAGGAGCCCGACGAAGAGAGTCTGCGCCGAACCACTTTAGGTAACGCGCGATTTTACCCGGCGGCCATCGCTCGTTACCTGCAATTGCCGGGGAAGATTGACCCGCGCATTCCGCGACTGGCGCAGGAATGGATTACGACGGCGGGCGCTACTAATCAGTATGACGCAGCGCGAGCTATCGAAGAGCGCCTGCAACGGGATTTCGGCTACACGCTCGATTTGAAAGCCACGGGGACAGACCCGCTCGCGGATTTTCTCTTCAACGTGCGCGAGGGGCATTGCGAATACTTCTCGACGGCGATGGCCGTGATGCTGCGCACGCAAGGGATACCGGCGCGAGTCGTCAATGGATTTCAAAGAGGCGAGTATAACGGGGCAGCGGGCGTTTACACTGTGACGCAGCGCGAAGCCCATTCGTGGGTCGAAGTCTATTTCCCGGAAACCGATGCCTGGGTGACATTTGATCCGACGCCCATGGTGGGACGACCCACAAGCACGCGCACCGGCATCAAGGGCTGGTTCAGTAAGTATGCAGAGGCTCTGGAGATGCTCTGGATACAATACGTCGTCGGCTATGACAGTCAGGAACAGCGCTCGCTGGCAAAATCGTTCGGCAATCGCTTCTACGATTTTCGGAGTTGGGTTGCAGACAAATTCAAGAGCCTCAAAGAAACCTTTGCGGGTTGGTTTAGTTGGCTGCGAATCGAGAATGAGGATGGCACTGTCTCTTACACACGGCTTATCCTGCTGATTCTTTTTTCAATTCTCACCGCCATTGGCTTAGTGTTGTTGGTCAAAAGAATCAGACGGTTGGGCTTCTGGCGTATCTTCCGTCGCCGTCAAGTGGAAAATGAGCGCAACTCCGCCGTAGAATTCTACGAGCGAATGACAAAAACGCTGGCAGCGCGTGGCCTCGCCCGCGCTGCGGGGGAAACTCCACTGGAGTTTGCGGCGGCGCTCCGCATGCCGGAAGCACTCAAGATCACCAAAGCTTATAATCGCGTGCGCTTCGGCGACGAGAAATTATCCGTTGCGGAGAGCAAGCAAATCGAGGAATGGTTGAGCGGGATGGAAGGGGAACAGTTTTGAGTTTTCAGTTTCCAGTTTTAAGCAAAGACAAGCTGCTTTTACTGGAAACTGAAAACTGAAAACTCAAAACTGATGAAAAAAATAGGATTTATTAGTCTGGGTTGTCCAAAGAATCTGGTGGATAGCGAAGTGATGATGGGGCAGCTTCGTCAGTCGGGCTATGAGATTACGACGGATGCGAGCGAGGCAGACACGCTGGTGGTGAATACCTGCGGCTTCATCGAATCGGCAAAACAAGAGTCTGTCGAAGCTATTCTCGAAGCCGCGCGTTTGAAGACGGAAGGGAAGGCGCAGCGTCTTGTCGTCGCCGGATGTCTGGTCGAGCGTTACCGGGATGAGTTGCGCGCTGAGATGCCGGAGGTTGATGCCTTCATCGGGACAAGTCAGATTAACGACATCATTGCGGTGTGTGACGAGAAAGTGAACACGCGGCAGCTTCCCGTCATCCCGCTCGGCAATCAAAGCGCGACGTATCTTTACGATGAGTCCACGCCGCGCGTGCTCGCTACACCCGGCTACACTGCTTTCATCAAGATAGCCGAAGGATGCGACCGCCCGTGCGCGTTCTGTTTCATCCCGCAGATGCGCGGCCATTTTCGCAGCCGCCGTTTCGGTTCGCTGATCGTCGAAGCGCAGCAGCTTGCGGACGAAGGCGTCAAGGAGCTTGTCCTCGTCGCGCAGGACTCATCACGCTACGGCGAAGATTTGGGAAAGGCTGACGCGCTCGCGCATCTCTTGAGGGAACTGTCGCACCTGAACGGAGTTGAATGGGTGCGCGTCATGTACACATACCCGACGCATATCTCGGATGCCTTTCTTGACGTGCTGGCCGAGGAGCCAAAGGCCGTCAAGTACCTGGACATGCCTTTGCAGCACGCTTCACGCAACGTCCTGAAATTGATGAAGCGCGGCGGCACGCGCGCCAGCCTTGAAAGATTGATTGAGCGCATCCGCAAGCGTGTGCCCGGCATCGTCATTCGGACAACGTTCATCACGGGATTTCCCGGCGAGACGGAAGAGGATTTCGAGGAGTTGCTGATGTTCATCCGCCACGTGGAGTTTGATCGCGTCGGCGTCTTCACGTATTCGGATGAAGAGGGAACGCCCGCCTTTGATTTGCCGGACAAGGTGGACGCTCGAACGGCGAAGCGTCGTCGCACTCGTTTGATGAAAGAACAGGCGCGAATTTCTCGCAAGCGCAACCGCGCGCGCATCGGCTCAATCGAGCGCGTGCTTTTTGAAGGCGCGGCGAAAGAAACGGATTTGCTCTGGCAGGGACGCCTTGAGACGCAGGCCGCAGACATAGACGGCTGCGTGCTCATCAACGACGCGCCGGAAGACTTCGATCCCGTGCCCGGCCAATTCGTCAACGTCTTAATCACCGAAGCGCACGAATACGATCTCGTTGGGCACATCATTTAGAAAGTGATGAGTGATAAGTAATGAGTGATGAGTTAAAAGCTCTTACTCATTACTCATCACTCATTACTCATCACTTTCTTTTATGCTGACTGTTAAAGAATCGAGCGATGAACTCAATCCGCCTATCGTGACAACGGGTGGGCTCATTGGTCGCACGCCGCCCAAGCGGACGTTCTCGAATTATCTTGCTCTTGCGTTTGCAACGTGGGGAGTGGGCTACATTCCGGGCGCGCCGGGCACGTTCGGCTCGGCTGTCGGCGTCGGCATCTACCTGCTCGTGCAATCGGCGAGTGCACAGGTTTTTGCGTTTGCGGCGGCGCGCGGTTGGAGTGTGGGTCTCCTCGAATCATTTCGCATGACGTTCATGCTCCTGCTGGTGACGATGCTGACAATCGTCGGTGTGTGGGCTGCCTCGCGGACTGAAAAATTACTTGGACGTAAAGACCCCGGCATAGTGGTTGTAGATGAAGTCGCCGGGCAGTTAATCGCGTTCCTGTTCGTGCCTTTCAACGTAGGGTGGTGGGTTATCATCGCTGGGTTCGTCTTGTTTCGCCTGTTCGACATCTGGAAGCCGTACCCGATTCGTCACCTCGAATCGCTCGAATCGGGCTTGGGGATTATGGCAGACGACGTGCTCGCCGGTATCTATGCCGCGATTCTGTTATCGCTGCTGGTCTCAATCTATTCGTTGCTGTAAAAAAGGAGAACTTTCAAAATGGAATCCAAAGACCCGAAATCAACCGCAAGCGCCGAGACGGATGAGGGCGTGGAAAGCAAAGACCCTAAGTCAGACGCCACGAGCAGCGAAACTTTAAGCGACGTGGAAGAAACTGAAAAAGTGCCTGACACAGACGAAGGTGGAGCGGAAGAAAGTGAGGGCTCTCCTGTTCCGTCTCCCGATGGCGCATTCGATGAAGGAAGAGGCGGCGATGGGCTGGAGGACGCCGGGCCGATGTGACGAAAGGCAGAATTCAGGAGTCAGCGAAAAGCAGAATTCAGAATCCAGAATCCAGAATCCAGAAGTCAGAATAAATCTGCGGAGAACCGCTGTTACTGATCTCTTTTCTTCTGTCTCCTGACTTCTGTCTCCTGTCTCCTGCTTTTAATTATGTCCCAACAAAATTTCAAGATATTGGTTGCTGATGATGTCAGTGAGAGCGGGCTTGAGCCGTTACGAGCGGCGGGCTTCGTTGTTGAGAAGCGAACCGGGCTGGCGTTTGATGAATTGAGCGCAGCCTTGCGGGATGTGGACGGCCTCGTGGTGCGAAGCGAGACGAAAGTCACGCCTGAATTGATGAATGCGGCGACGCGTCTGCGTGTGATTGGCCGCGCCGGTGTGGGCGTTGACAACATTGATGTCCCGGCGGCGACAGAGCGCGGCATCGTCGTGATGAACGCGCCCGACGGCAACACGATCACGACCGCTGAGCACACGATTGCTCTGTTGGTCTCGCTCGCGCGTCGTGTGCCGCAGGCCAATGGAAGCTTGCGCTCCGGGCGCTGGGAGCGCAAACGTTTCATCGGTGTCGAGCTTCAAGGCAAAACTCTCGGCATCGTCGGCTTAGGTAGAATCGGGCGAGTTGTGGCCAGTCGCGCTCGCGCCTTCGGCATGAGCATCGTAGCTTACGATCCGTTCGTTGCGCCGGATCAGGCGCGCGACCTCGAACTTGAAATCACATCGCTCGATGAAGTCTTCGCCCGCGCAGACTTTCTCACAGTTCACACTCCTCTGACCGCCGAGACACGCGGGATCGTTGGCTCTTCCGCCTTCTCGAAGATGAAACGCGGCGTGCGCATCATCAACTGCGCTCGCGGCGGACTCGTTGACGAACGCGCGTTGCTGGCGGCAATCAAAGAGGGAATCGTCGCGGGTGCGGCGCTGGATGTTTTTGAGCAAGAGCCGCCGCCTGCGGATCATCCGCTGATTGCGCTCGACGAAGTGATTGCGACGCCTCATCTCGGTGCGTCAACTACAGAAGCGCAGGAGGGCGTCGCCCTGACTGTGGCCGAGCAGATGCGAGATTATCTTCTGACCGGGACATTACGCGGGGCTGTCAATGTTCCCGCACTCGGAGCGCAGGAGTTGAACGCGCTTCAGCCCTATATCACGCTCGCTGAAAGTCTCGGCAGATTCCAGGCGCAATTGGTGGACGAGGCCGTGCGCGAAGTGCGTCTTGAATATGCGGGTGAGGTGGCTGAATTGGATGCCGCGCCTGTGACGCGAGCCTTTCTCGCAGGCTTGCTGCGCGACGTGAGCGCGCGCGTCAATGTCGTCAACGCTTTTCTGATCGCTGAAGAGCGCGGCATCGCCGTCACTGCTTCCTACAAACGCGCCGGAAGCGATTTTGCCCCGGCCATCCGAACCCGCGTTGTGACGACAGGCGGTGAGCAGACAGTGGCAGGCACGTTGTTTGGAGGCGGCGGGCGAACCGGCGACGGGCGCATCACGGAGATCAACGGCTTTCGCATCGAAGCGATCCCGCACGGGCACATGCTCGTCACGCGCAATCACGACGTGCCAGGCGTCATCGGCCATATCGGAACAATCTTAGGTGAGCACAAGGTTAATATCAGCCGCTTTCACCTGGGGCGTCGCGAGCGCGGGGGCGAAGCGATGGCGGTTATCGAAACCGACGCGCCCTTGAAAAACGAGACGCTCGACGAGCTGCGTTCCTTCGAGCAGGTCATTTCAGCAAGACAGATAGAACTCTGATTCCATGCACTTGAAAAAGTAGTATCATCACGGCCCCTCGCGGTTTTACTTTACAGCAGTATCAAAAACTTACTCTGGAGGTGAAGCTGTGGCAAGACGCTGGTTGAAGCGCCTGTTGAAGATCGCTGGCTACGGATTACTCGGCCTGATTGTTCTCCTGGCAGGCGTCATTACTTTCACCATCGGGTGGCGACCTATCTTCGGCGCGAAATCCCGCGCCTTAACCGACAGAAAATTCGAGGCAACGCCCGAACGATTGCAGCGCGGGCAGTATCTGGTTGAAGGCATCGTCAACTGCTTTCATTGTCATTCGAAGTATGATGAGAAGGCGACGCCTGTGCCTGTCTTGACTTCAAAGAAAGGCGCGGGCACGGTGTTTGTTGAAGACGGGGAGCTGCGGGTTGTCGCTCCGAACATTACGCCTGATAAGGAAACGGGTATCGGCAACTGGAGCGACGATGCCCTGGCGCGAGCCGTTCGTGAAGGAATCGGCAACGACGGGGGCGCTCTTTTCCCGATTATGCCTTACGGGCAGTTCCGTCATATGTCGGACGAAGATTTAGCCTCGGTAATAGCTTATGTGAGAACGGTTGAACCCGCCCGCAGCGAGTTGCCGAAATCGCAGATTCCTTTTCCGCTCTCTAGATTAATCAACGTCTACCCTGAACCGTTAGCAGCGCCAGTGCCTGCGCCGGATGTCTCGACTCCTATCAAGCGCGGCGAATACGTCGTGACACTCGGAGGCTGCACGGATTGCCACACGCCGAGTAAGAGGGGGCAGCCAATTGCCGGGCTTGAGTTCGCCGGGGGCAACGTCTTTGGCGATGTCGCCGCGACGAACATCACGCCCGATCCTTCGGGCATCTCCTATTACGACGAAGCGCTCTTTGTCGAAGCCATCCGCACTGGCCACGTCAAAGGCCGCACGCTCAAACCGCAGATGCCCTGGTGGGCTTACCGCAACATGAATGACGATGATTTGAAAGCCGTGTTCGCCTATTTTAAAACGCTCAAACCTGTAAAGCACCGCGTGGACAACACAGTGCCGCCAACCGAATGCAAGCTGTGCGGCCAGAAACACGGGTTAGGAGATAGCAATTAGAACGCAACTCATAAATGCTAAACAACATGAACCACGAAATGACACGAAACGGCACGAAACAATTGTTAGTGCTCTTTCGTGTCATTTCGTGGTTTCGCTTTGCTGCGTTTTTATTTATGAGACTGCTTCTAGGTGAAAGGGTAGAAGCCAGAAGGGAAGATGAAACGTTTCATCTTCCCTTTATAACTTTTTTAGCTTCCACCTTCTCAGGCGGGAATCTGCCGGATAAACTTTCGCGCCGGATTATCCGTATAAAGCCGGGATGAATGCTTCAGATGTGCGTTGCGCTTTCAAAAGTGAAAACCTGACCAAAACGAGAATTCTATGAGCGAAAACACCGCCACCCTGACACTCTCGGGCGTCACTAAACGCTTCGACGAATTCACAGCCGTCAACAACTTGAGCCTGCGGGTGCGTCCCGGCAGGATTTTCGGCCTCATCGGCCCAAACGGCGCGGGCAAGACTACGACCATCCGCATGATCGTCAACATCACCGCTCCCGATGAGGGCACTATCGAGCTGTTCGGCCAGCAGATGAGCCCTGAGTTGCAAGACCGCATCGGCTACCTGCCGGAAGAGCGCGGCCTCTACAAGAAGATGAAGGTCATAGACCAGTTGCGCTTTTTCGGTGAATTGAAAAACGTGAAAGGCAAAAAGGCCGACGAGGCGATTGATCGCTGGCTCGCGCGAGTCAAGCTGACGGAGTGGAAGAATAAAAAGGCGATGGAATTATCTAAGGGGATGCAGCAGAAAATTCAATTTATCGCCGCCGTTCTCCACGACCCGGATTTGATGATTCTCGACGAGCCTTTCTCCGGCCTCGACCCCGTCAACCAGGAACTCTTAAAAGAGATCGTGCTGGAGTTGAAAGCCGCAGGCAAGACGATCATCTTCTCGACTCACCAGATGGAACTGGCCGAGCGGATTTGCGATGACATCTGCATGATTAACCGTTCCAATAAAGTTCTCGACGGGACGCTGCGGGAAATCAAGCGCAGCTTTGGGCGCAATGCAGTCGCGCTGCGCCTTGAGGGCGACGGGCAAAGCGTGCTGGATGATCGAACATTGGTGGCAAAGGTTGAGCAGCACAGCGACGAGGTGGAAGCGTTGCTGGCAGAAGGCGCTGATGCGCAGGAATTGTTGCGACGACTCATCGCTTCTGGCGCGAGCGTTGCGAAGTTTGAGTTGGTCGAGCCGAGCTTGAATGACATCTTCATCGAGAAGGTTGGTGAGGTCGAATGACAAAGTTTCTGGCAATCGTCAAACGCGAGTACATGACGCGGGTTCGCACCAAGATGTTCATCGTGGCGACAGTCCTGGGGCCATTGATGATCGTTCTGTTCACAGTCGTCCCCGCGTTGATTTTCAGCCTCAAAGCCGGTGGCCCGACACGCCTGGCCGTGGTTGATGAGAGCGAGAAGTTGTACGAGCGCGTGCGCGAGTCTCTCCTGAGCGAGCGCCGTGAAGATGAGGAGCGCGCACCGGCTGAAAAAGCTGTGGCGAACACTCCCAACGCCAACACGCAGGATCGAATGCGGCAGGCGGGAGAGTTGGTCAAGGCGATTTTCGATGTCAGGCCGGTGCAGCTTGCGGGGCGTTCGCTTGAAGACATCAGGCAAGATTTGAACAGCCAGGTGCTCAAAGACCAGCTCGACGGATACGTGATTATCCCGAAGAATGTTTTAGAGGGCGGCGAGGTTGAATATAACGGGCGCAACACGGGCGATGTCGTCACGAGCGGCCAGATTCGCGAGCGTCTCAGCAGCGCCGTCCGCGATCAGCGCATGGCCGACAATAAGATTAACCCACAGTTGATGGACGAGATCAACCGACCTGTCAAGATGGTGACCAACAAAGTCACTGAAACCGGCAGAGAACAGGACTCCGGCCAGGGTTTCGCCTTCGTCTTCATTGTCGGCTTCCTGATTTACATTACAATCATCATGTACGGCCAGGTGATTCTCGCGGCGGTCGTCGAAGAGAAAGAGACTCGCATCGCCGAGTTGCTTTTCTCATCCGTGCGCGCGTTTCCATTGTTGATTGGCAAATTAATCGGCGTCTCGCTGGTGGCCTTGACGCAACTGGGAATCTGGGCGCTGGCTTTCGGCGCGTTTGCGTTGTGGGGCGTTGACGCGCTCTCGGCAACCGGCATGAGTCTTTCGCTGCCGCACATCCCGGCGTCCTTCTTCGTCTACTTCTTTCTCTTCTTCCTGCTGGGTTATTTCATCTATGCGACCTTCTACGCGCTCGTCGGCTCGATGGTGACGACCACGCAGGAGGGTGGACAGGTTTCGATGCCGGTGCTGTTCCTCTTGATTATGGGATTTTATCTGGCCTTCCCTGTGATTCGCAGCCCCGGCTCGCCGCTCGCGTTCTGGGTCTCGATGATTCCGTTCTTTTCACCGATCACCATGATCGTGCGAATCGTCACGCAGACGCCGCCGCTCTGGCAGATCGCGCTCTCGCTCGCCATCGGCTATGCCACGGTCGTTTTCCTGATGTGGCTGGCCGCGCGCATCTACCGCATCGGCATGTTGATGTACGGCAAGCGGGCGACGATTCCCGAAGTGCTGCGATGGGTGAGACAGCAGTGAAGCAGTGAACGCAGTGAATCGGGCTGCCTGTTAAGACGAGAGATGAAGATGAGAAAAATAATTATCGTCGTGTGCGTCCTGCTTGGCTGGACGAGCGGCTTGCTCGCTTCATCTGTCCGGGGGCAGGCTCAGGACGAAAGCCGTAACATCGCTCTTGTCGGAGCAAAAATCTATCCGTCCCCGACAGACAAGCCCATCATTGCTGGAACTGTGCTGGTCAGAAATGGAAAGATCGTCGCCGTTGGCAATCAGAGAAAAGTCAGAATTCCGAAAAACACGAAGACGCTTGATTGCAGTGGTCTCACTTTAGTGGCCGGTTTCTGGAACAATCATGTTCACTTCACAGAGCCGAAGTGGGAGAACGCGGATAGTCTCCCTGCTTCGCAACTCGCGCAGCAAATCAAAGAGATGCTGACCCGCTACGGCTTCACTTCTGTGCTCGACACAGGCTCTTTTCTACAGAACACTCTGGCCATCAGACGCCGAATAGAAAGCGGCGAAGTGACTGGGCTATCAATCCGCACGACAGGCATGCCGTTCGTTCCGCCAAACGGCACACCCTTTTACGTCGCCCCGATTAAGCTCCCGGAACTCTCCACGCCGGAAGAGACCACGAAGCAGGTACGCGAGCGCATCGCGTCGGGCGCAGACGCGATCAAGCTCTTCGCGGCATCTCCGGTTTCACTGGACAGGCCGCCCGTCGTGATGCCGCTCCCTTTAGCAAAAGCCGCCGTCGCAGCCGCACACACGCTCGGTAAACTCGTCGTCGCGCATCCGACCAACAATGCGGGCGTCAACGTCGTCTTGGAAAGCGGCATAGACATCCTGGCGCACACGACCCCGGACGGCTTGGAACCCTGGAGCGATGAGCTGGTGAAAAAACTTCGTTCGGCTGGCGTGGCGCTCGCGCCTACGTTGAAGCTCTGGACGTGGGAGCTGGAACGAAAAGGCGCGTCCTCAGCCGTGACCGAAAGATTCATCAACACTGCCGTTGGGCAGCTACGCGCATACTCGCAAGCGGGCGGCAAAATTTTGTTCGGCACTGATGTTGGGTACATGAGCGATTACGACCCGACAGACGAATACCTCCTGATGGCCAAAGCAGGCATGGACTTTCGGCAAATTCTCGCAGCTTTGACCACCGCTCCGGCGAAACGATTCGGCGTCTCCGAGCGAACGGGCAGAATTGCCAAAGGGATGGATGCAGACCTGGTTTTACTGGGCGATGACCCGGCGAACAATGTCAAAGCTTTCTCAAACGTCAGGTTCACTTTCCGTCAGGGCAAAGTCATTTATGACTCGAAAACTCCCTGACTAACTGAGTTATGGGTATCGAAATCGAAAAGAAATATCGCCTGACGCGCGAGCTGCGCGAGCGTTTAATTACCCGGTTGCAGGAGAGCGGCGCGACGCATCAGGGCGAAGAGTTTGAGGAGAACACGCTATACGCGGGCGGCAACCTGGATTCGAGCAGGCAGGTGTTGCGTTTGCGCCGGATCGGAAGCCAGACAATTTTGACCTACAAGGAACGTTTCACCTCGGCCTCGGCAATCAAGCATCATCGTGAAGATGAAACAGGCGTCGAAGACGCGCAGGCGCTCGCTGACATTCTCGACGCGCTCGGCTACAAGCCTACGATGATTTACGAAAAACGACGCGCGACGTGGTTATTAAAGGGGACGAAAATCGTTGTTGACGAATTGCCGTTCGGTCTTTTCGTGGAGATCGAAGGGGAAGAGAACAGCATCACTGAGATAGAGCAACTGCTTCATCTCGGCGAAGCGGAAGCGGAGATGGCCACTTATCCTGAGCTTGCACGACAACATGGCGAAAAGCGCGGCGAGGTGATCGAGGTTCGCTTCAAGTGAGGCTCGCTTGAATCATAATTTTTCTTCATTCATCAGCAATGAAAAGAGGCTTCGTTCCAAAAAGTGAACGAAGCCTCTTTCGTCTTACTAGACGTGCGAGCCGAAATTACATGCCCATGCCGCCGCCCATGCCGCCCATCCCGCCAGGCATCGCCGGAGCCCTGTCGTCTTCGGGAAGCTCCGAAACCATCGCTTCCGTCGTGAGCATCAGGCCTGCGATTGACGCGGCGTTCTGAAGCGCGTAGCGCGTCACTTTGGCCGGGTCAATGACACCAGCCTTGACGAGGTCTTCCAACTCTTCCGTTTGAGCGTTGTAGCCGAAATTCTCGTTCTTCTGGTCACGAACGTGCTCCACAATGACTGCGCCTTCTTTACCGGCATTCTGCACAATCTGGCGCAGCGGCTCTTCCAGAGCGCGCTTGACGATGGTGACGCCAATCTGCTCGTCCGCGTCGCCTTCGCCTTCCTTGTTGATGCGGAACTTATCCAGCACCTTGGCCGCGCGAACGAGCGTGACGCCGCCGCCGGGAACGATGCCTTCTTCAACGGCAGCGCGTGTGGCGTGCATCGCGTCTTCGACACGAGCCTTCTTCTCTTTCATCTCGGTCTCGGTCGCCGCGCCGACTTTGATAACAGCGACGCCGCCAACCAGCTTCGCCAGACGCTCCTGCATCTTCTCACGGTCGTAGTCCGAAGATGTCTCTTCGATCTGCGCGCGCAGGGTCTTGACGCGACCTTCGATGTCCGAAGCTTTGCCGTTGCCTTCGACGAGGGTCGTGTTGTCCTTGTCAATCGTCACCTTCTTGGCGCGACCCAAATCTTCGAGCTTGACGTTCTCCAGCTTGATGCCGAGGTCTTCAGAGATAACCTGGCCGCCGGTCAGGATAGCTATGTCTTCGAGCATGGCTTTGCGGCGATCACCGAAGCCGGGAGCTTTGACGGCTGCAATATTGAGCGTGCCGCGCAGCTTGTTGACGACGAGCGTTGCGAGCGCTTCGCCTTCAACGTCTTCGGCGATGATGAGCATCGGCTTGCCCATCTTGGCAACTTGCTCTAAGAGTGGGAGCAGGTCTTTCATCGAGCTGATCTTCTTCTCGTGAATCAGAATCAGCGGATTGTCGAGCACCGCTTCCATGCGCTCCGGGTCTGTGACGAAGTAGGGCGAGAGATAGCCGCGATCAAACTGCATTCCCTCGACGACTTCCAGAGAAGTCTCCATCGTCTTCGACTCTTCGACCGTGATAACGCCGTCTTTGCCGACCTTGTTCATTGCTTCGGCGATAATGTTGCCGATGGTCGTGTCGCCGTTGGCCGAAACAGTTCCGACCTGCGCGATCATGTCGCCTTTGACGGGCTTTGATAAACGCTTGATCTCTTCGATGGCACGCTCGACGGCTTTATCAATGCCGCGCTTTAAGGCCATCGGGTTTGCTCCCGCAGCGACCGTCTTCACGCCTTCGCGGAAGATCGCCTGCGCCAACACAGTCGCGGTGGTCGTGCCGTCGCCTGCGACATCAGAAGTCTTGCTGGCGACTTCGCGCACCATCTGCGCGCCCATGTTTTCGAGCGCATCTTTCAATTCAATCTCTTTGGCCACCGTCACACCGTCTTTGGTGATGGTGGGGCTTCCGAATTTCTTGTCAATGACGACGTTGCGTCCTTTGGGGCCGAGCGTGATCTTGACAGCATCGGCGAGCTGATTGACGCCGCGCAGGATAGCCGCGCGCGACTCCTCGCCATGAATTACTTGCTTTGCCATTTTCTCTTCTTCTCCTAACTAGAATGTGGTGAATTGCGGTTCAATGAAAAAAGCGGCTGAGTTCTCTTGAAGAGACTACTTGCCGCCTTTTTTGCTGCTGCCCGATCCGGCTGCCGCTCCTGCGCGTTCAATGATGCCAAGAATCTCATCCTCGCGCATAATCAACAGCTCTTCACCGTCAAGCTTGATCTCGGAACCGCTGTATTTGCCGAAAAGCACGCGATCACCTTTTTTGACATCGAGTGTCTGGCGCGTGCCGTCTTCCCTGTACTTGCCCTCGCCAACGGCGACGACCTCGCCCTCCTGCGGCTTTTCTTTGGCGGTGTCCGGGATGATGATCCCGCCGCGTACCTGCTCGCCCTCTTCGATACGGCGCACAATCACACGATCATGCAGGGGTTTAATGTTAGTTGCCATACTGCTTTCACTGCTCCTTTCAGATTTACCGGAAAATTACGGGTTTTAAGGAATAATAGAGCTGCTCACCGGCAGATATTAGCACTCTGTAGCGATGAGTGCTAACTATATAGCTGAATGGGGATTTTTGTCAATATCTGCGGGGGCAATCAGCAGTAGATACAGCGGCATAAATATGAGCGCGGGCAAAGCTCCATCGCACAATTCCCAAAATACCGGAACCTTATTGTCTCTTTTTCATTCACTGGAAGCGGATAGACAGCGTTTTCGCCTATCTTTACGCATTAAGGGGCGATCTTTTCACCTTTAGAATTGAGCTTTTTGCTTTGAGAAGTGATCTGTGAGCCTTTAGAAGCGAACTTTCAAGGATTAGCGGCTATCTGTCGGCGTTTAGAAGTCATCTTTACCTGTTTAGAAGTAATCTGTGCGCGTTGAGAGGCCATCTTTTCGCTTTATATGGCAATCTGCACAGCTTTAGAAGCAAACTTTCACTCTTTAGAACCGACCTTCACAGTGTTTGAAGCGGTCTGCGCACTATTTTCGGCAGTTTTCACCGGGTCGGTCGTGAAAATACCGTAGCCAATCTGGTCGTGCTATTGGGTTAAGCGTTGTAACTAAGACTTTCGCCCGCTGCGCTTGGCGGGGCGGCTGGGGGGCTCCTGTTTGCGGTAGGTGGAGACGCGCTTGGAGAGGGTATTGCGGTGAATGCCCAGAATATTGGCGGTGCGCGAAAGATGTTCCTTGTGCCGCGACAGAGCTTTTTGAATGTAGAGTTTCTCAAATTCAGACAAGGCCTCGTCGAGCATAATCTGGCCGTCGAGCATTTCGTCTATCAGGGCTTCGAGGCGGGCGCGCATCTGCATGGGATTCTCCAGCGGCGGATTTCGACAAAAAGCGGGCAGTTACTTGGTATTCATCAAATCTGAATAGCCTTTATAAAAACGTGTGCGGACCTCTTGTGAAGTAAAGACGCCTAACAATTTTGCTCCCTGCGCCAGGATGGGAGCGGTGCGCGCCTCCTCGACTGAACTGAGACTAACCGGAAAAGCTGTCAGCGCGAGATAGAGGATAGAGCAGACTGCCCACCCGCGCAGCAGCCCGAACGCACCCCCTAGAACGCGGTCAAACCATTCAAGGCGGACATGCTGCAAGCCACCCTTGACTAACCGACCGGCAAAAAATCCGCCGACCAGCGCGATAATCATAATCAAAAGGAAGCCGCCCGCATTTGCCGCCTCGCTTGATTCGACCACCTTGAGCCCGCGCAAGGTAGCTCCCACAGCTTCGTAACCCTGCGCGGCGATTAAAAGACCGACGATCAGCGCCGCTCCCGTCAACAACGCTCGCACGATCCCGCGCATCGCTCCCGAAACGACCGAAGACGCAATCAGCGCGAGCACTAGAAAGTCAAAGAAAGTCATTGGCTAATTTTTGATTTGCGATTTTTGATTGGAAGAGGCTGAAGAACCGCTTTCATAAACTTTAAAGTCAGATTCATAGAATCTGTCCTTATCCAATTGCAAATCAAAAATCAAAAATCAAAAATTACTATAGTTCGCTTCCTGCGAGCAGGCGATAAGCCTCCAGGTAGCGTTCGGTGGTGGCCTGCGCGATTTCAGGTGGCAGCGGCGGCGCGGGCGGCTGCTTGTTCCAGTTGAGAGTTTCCAGATAGTCGCGCACGAACTGTTTGTCGAAAGAGGGCTGCGATTTGCCGGGCTCATATTGAGCCGCAGGCCAGAAGCGGGAAGAGTCGGGCGTCAACACCTCATCAATCAGGATGATGCGGCCATCTTTATCTTTACCAAACTCAAACTTTGTATCGGCGATGATGATCCCACGGGTTCGCGCGTACTCGCTTGCCTCTGTATAAATGCGCAATGAAATGTCTCGAAGGATTGCCGTCGTCTCTTCGCCGAGTATTTCGCTCATGCGTGCTTCGCTGATATTTTCGTCGTGCCCTTCTTCAGCTTTGGTCGCAGGGGTGAAGATCGGTTCCGGTAATTGCTCGGATTCGCTCAATCCGGCTGGCAACTTGTGGCCGCAGACTTCACCTGTGCGGAGATAGTCCTTCCAACCTGACCCTGTGATGTAGCCACGCACGACGCACTCGATTGGAAAGACCTCCGTGCGGCGAACAAGCATCGAGCGCCCGCGCAAATCTGTGTCGTACTGTCTGATGACTTCGGGCATCGCTGCCATCTCCGTTGCCACCAGGTGATTCGGGACGATGTGGCCGAGCCTTTCAAACCAGAAACGAGAGAGAGAGGTCAGCACTTCGCCTTTGCGAGCAATCGGCGTCGGCAAGATACAATCAAAAGCCGAGATGCGATCCGTTGCGACGATCAGGAGATGCTCGTCGTTAACCTCGTACACGTCGCGCACTTTCCCGCGCCGCATTAAGTGAAGCTCGGAGAGGGATGTTTCCAGGACGGGCTGAGTTGCAGTCATAACAGTAGACTCGAACCGATTAAGGATATTTGAAGAGCGCCAGCCAGAAAAGCGAGTCGAGATAATGCTCGCGCCCCGCAGCTTTTGTCAAGGAATTAGTTTTCAGTTTTGAGTTTTCAGTTTTCAGCGGGGAACCAAGAGTTTTCACTGAAAACTGAAAACTGGCTACTGAGAGCTGAGAGCTTCTTTCAAACGTTGAATCTGCGCGGCGTGATTGTGCGCGTGGGCGGCGTAAATCTCCAACCAGCGCTCCGTGCTGTAGAGTCCGCTTTCGGGATGCCAGCCTTCGCGCTTCCAGTCTTCATCGGACATCTGGGCGAGCAGTTGCGCCGTCGTTGCACGTGAACTGCGTAAGGATTCGAGCGCGGGAGTCATCTCGCGTTCGTTGTATTTGAGCCGCCGTGCGTAATCATCCTGATCGTAGGCGTGAATCACAGGCCGGTCTTCGGCGAGCAGGCGTCTGAGGCGGATGGCGGAATTCATTTCGCTATCGGCGAGGTGCTGGACGATTTCGCGCGCGCTCCATTTGCCGGGCAAAGGATGGGCTGTCAACTGATCGG
Source organism: Acidobacteriota bacterium (assembly GCA_032160705.1). Lineage (GTDB taxonomy): Bacteria > Acidobacteriota > Blastocatellia > Pyrinomonadales > Pyrinomonadaceae > QHXM01. The sequence goes on from JAVHVE010000018.1 coordinate 17,869, forward strand.
CGGGGAATCCTTCAAGACTTCTGGCCACTTCGTCGTATCCGGCCTCGTACTGTGAAATCAACTGCTGTCTCTCTTCAGGTGTCATTCGGGCTTTCTCCTTTTGAGTCAGGGGAACTCTATGCAACAATACTTTTCTACGAACACGAGCGCAGGTCTCCTCGTTTAGAGAAATTAAGTCTCGCTACAAAGCGCACGCAGGATGCCCCGGCGCGCTCTTAGATTCGATCTGGCAACATCTTTACAACTTTTGGAGAACTCAATGCAAACCCTACGATCAAAACATCTCATTGCCAAACTTTTTTGCCTGCTGTTTGCCCTCATCTTGTGCGCGCCCCAATTCATTGCAGTCGCGCAAACGGGAACACAGACTCAGCCAGCACGTCCCGTCTTCCCGCCTAGACAATACATCCCGAACCGTAATTATGACACGCAACACATCAAGCTCGATTTGCATTTCGATTGGGAGCGCGAGCAGGCGCTCGGTACGGCCACGATTACTTTCGCGCCCCTGACCACGAATCTTCAGAGCGTTGAGTTTGACGCCGCCAACATGACCTTCTCGTCCGTCAAGCTTGCCTCCGGCACGCCGCTCAAGTATGAAGCGGACGCGGCCAAAGAGAAGCTGCGCATCACAATGGATCGCGCCTATCAGCCCTCGGATGTGGTGACGGTTGTCATCTCTTACAACACGAACGGCGTCTCCAAAGTACCCGGACTGGCCGGTGGACAATTCGGTCGCGGTCTGACATTCATCAAGCCGCGAGTGGAAGACCCGACCAGGCCGAAGCAAATCTGGTCGCAGGGCGAGACCGAGTACAATCACTACTGGTTTCCCTGCTACGATCACCCGAACGATTTTGCCACCACCGAGATGGTCGCCACCGTCGAGAAGCCCATGATGGTGGTTTCTAATGGGAGGCTCATCGAAACTAAGAACAACAAGGACGGGACGCGCACCTTCCACTGGAAGATGGAGCAGCCGCACGCCAGTTATCTCACTTCAATTGTCGTCGGTGAATATGCCCCCGTCGAAGGCAGTTATGCCGGAATTCCTGTCATCACGTATGTCTATCCGAACGAAGTCGCCGAGGGCAAAGTCACCGCCGCGCGGCTGCCTGACATGGTCAAATTCTTTTCCGAGAAGACCGGCCTCAAATATCCTTATGCAAAGTATGCGCAGACCGTGACGCGCGACTTCGGCGGCGGGATGGAAAACATCTCTGCGACCACGCAGACCGACAGCATGATTCATGACGCGCGCACCACGCTTGACCGCGATCAGGACGGATTGCAGTCGCACGAACTCGCGCACCAGTGGTTTGGCGATTACGTCACCTGCCGCGCGTGGTCTGACATCTGGCTCAACGAGAGTTTCGCTACCTACTTTCAGGCGATGTGGGACGAGCATCGCCTGGGGCGAGATGATTTTCTCTACCGCGACGTGAAGAATAATCAGGACGCCTACTTCGGAAGTTGGACGCGGGGGATTCGTCGTCCCATCGTCACCGGCAATTACGCCGACAAGGATGCGATCTTCGATAACTACGCGTATCCGCGCGGCGGCGCTGTCCTGCACATGCTGCGGAAAACTCTGGGCGAGGAGAACTGGTGGCGTTCGATTAACCATTACCTGACAAAGTACGCGCACCAGCCCGTGCAGACAGAGCAATTCCGCATTGCCATTGAAGAGACGACCGGGCAGCCGATGGACTGGTTCTTTGAGCAGTGGCTTTACAAGATGGGGCATCCCGTTTTCAACGTGACGCAAAGTTACAACCCGGCTGCTAAGACATTAACGCTCAAGGTCAGGCAGGAACAAAAACCCGACCCGAATTCCGATTACCCGCAAGTCGAGTTCTTCCGCACTCCGCTTGAAATCGAGATTGGCACGAACGCCACCACACACGTCGAGCGCGTGCTGGTTGAACCGAAAGAGGAGCAGACCTTTACCTTCGCGGTTGATTCGCAGCCCACGCTCGTCAACTTCGATTACGGCAGCACGTTGATTAAAGAACTCAAATTCGAGAAGCCGACGGATGAGCTGATCTATCAATTAACGCGCGACGAGGACGTGACGGGACGCCTCTGGGCGCTCGGCCAGTTGAAGACTCGCATCAACGAGAAGGAAATCGCCGCTGCGGATAGACAAAGGATTGCGGCAGCGCTCGGTGCGGCACTCAATAACGACAAATTCTGGGGCGTGCGCGTGGATGTGGCGGCGGCGGTCGGCGGATTGAACGACACGGAAATCCGCACGGCGCTGCTTGCCGCGACGAAAGATAAGGATGCTCACGTGCGCTCAAATGCCGTCAATGCGCTGGCAAAGAGCAAAGATGCAGCGTTGGCGAACGTCTACCTGCCGCTCTTGAATGATCAGAGCTATACGACGATTCGTTCAGCCGCGCTCGCGCTCGGCGATACAAAAAACGCTGCGGCCTATGACGCGCTGGTCAAAATGCTCGACGTGCCGTCCTGGCGCGACCAGATACGCGCCTCTGCGCTCCTCGGTTTAGCCAATCTGGGAGACAAGCGGGCGCTTGAACTGGGGAATCGCTACGTGGCGGCTGGCAATCTGCCGACGATTCGAGCGGCGGCCATCACCCTGCTCGCTTCGGTCGGGAAAGATGACCCGCGCACTTTTCAGATTATTTCTGACGCGCTCTCCTATGGCGCTTCGACGCTCAACTTTCCAATGAGCAACGCGGCGGGCGAGGCTCTGGTGAAACTAGGCGACCCGCGCGGCGTTGATGTCATTGAGCAGGCCATCAAAAAGGCGAATAACCCGCAAATGCAGGGCTTTATCAGGCAATTTCAACAGCGCCTGCGCCAGAGCACGACGAAAAGCGGGGGCCAATAGGCGGGAAACAGTTGGCAGTAGGCAGTGGGCAGTTGGCAGCAAAGAACAGGTGCGACTAGCAGCGTTGGGCTTTTGCTCTTAACTGCCCACTGCCCACTGCCTACTGCCAACTGTTTTTTCTCTTGAGTTTACGGGCGTTCCCCTGCTATATTAGCTGTGTCCGAGGCGCGCAATGCCACCTGCGCCTCTGCTCTAACGCTCCCTATCGCCATTCTTTGACGAAAATCACCGAATGCCGACAACTGCTGATAAAGTTAAATTAGGTATGACGGAAGAGAATGCTTCACCCGCCACGGGCGAGCGCAAGCCGACTCTGCTGGTCGTTGAAGATGACGAAAATATCTCGACAGCCATTAGCGAGTATTTTTCGCGTGCCGGTTATAATGTGAAAACGGCTGAGGACGGGCTCTCCGGTGCTCAAGCCGCGTTGCAGGATCACCCGGACGCTATCGTGCTCGACCTGATGCTGCCGAAGATGGATGGTCTGGCCGTTTGCCGCGAGTTGCGGGAAAAAGCTCCGTACATTCCGATCCTGATGCTGACGGCAAAAGACGATGTGGTTGACAAAGTGCTCGGCCTGGAAATGGGCGCGGATGATTACATCACCAAGCCCTTCTCTTTGCGCGAGCTTGAGGCGCGGATCAAATCCGTGCTGCGGCGCGTCCGCACGGGCGCGAGCAGTAAGGACGGCGCGAACGAGGAAGCGCCGATTACGCGGGGCAAGCTGCGGATTGATCCTTCAAAGCGCGAAGTGATGGTCGGCGAACGACAGGTGGAACTCACCCCGAAGGAGTTTGACCTCCTGCGCCTGTTCGCTTCTAACCCAGGCCGCGTCTTTCCCAGAAAATATTTGCTGGAAAAAATCTGGGACTATTCCTACGAAGGCTACGACCGGACGATTGATTCACACATCAATCGCCTGCGTGCCAAAATCGAAGACAATCCTGAAAATCCCCAGATGGTGCTGACCGTGTGGGGCATCGGCTACAAGTTTTACGACGAGTAGCCTGAGAAGAAGTGAGAGCAAGAAGGGTTTCCCGCCGCTCAAGAACTGCAAGCGCGAATCGCATCGCGCCGAGTTTGACACCTTAAATTTTCATCCCAACCCGGGCTCACGCGCCAAACATTCCCCGGCGCATTGTCCCGCTTCCTAACACAGAGCTGTTCATCCAGCCTGTTCCTGAAAGCTAAAGCCATGAAGAACGATTCGTCTGCCAACAACGCTGCCGCGAAGAACGTCGCACAGAGCAAATTCCAACTCCGCGCCGGGAACAGCAATCTGTCTCCGCGTCACTGGAAGATGGTGCGCTCATTCAGCGTGATGCTGCTGCTCCTGGGTATCGCGCTGATGCCGACAGTTTCTCCTTTCGCCCAGAAGCGCAAAGAAGCGCCGTACAACGTGACCGGGGTCAGCTCGCGCAAAACGGGCGACGGGACGGTCGTGACGGTTTCTGCCGACGCACCGCTCAACCGCACGCAGACGTGGCAGGATGAAGAGGGCTTTCACATGAGCTTGCCCGGCGCGAGTCCGGGGATGCTCAAGGGGTTGCCGCGCGGGGTGACCGTGCGCAATCTAGGAAAATCCCTTGAGGTCGTCGTGGCAGTAAAGCCCGGCTCAGGCGTCACGGTTGACCCACGCTCCAACAGCCTCAATCTGATCGTCAAAGGCAACGTAGATACGGCTCAGGGCGAAGCGCAGCTTGAGCCTCCGGCAAAAGCGTCTCGCGCCGAGGAACGCGCCGAACAATTCGCTGATGACGAGCGAGCGGCGCGCCAGCCGCGCGAGCGCCGTATGCCTGCGGAAACCGCTCCCGCCAATTCGTTTCCTTCCGAGGGGAAGGGTTTTGCACCAGCGGCGTCCCAGGCTGCAAATGCGCCGGGAGCAGCAAACGCTCTCCTGCCGAACGCAGCAGCGCCAGTCGCCACGCCGCAACCGGGCGCATCGCCTGCCGCAAGCCCTGCGCAGCTTGTTCCGGTGACTGACGAGGGCATCAAGCCCGCCGGTTCTACCACTGCTGCTCCATCTGAAATCAGTGTGGCGAGCGATCAATCAGCAGGCGGCGGAATCTTCTCTTATATTTTTTCTGCGACGGGCGTGCTGATTATCCTCTTGCTCGGCGTGGTTGCGATTGTTGTCGTGCGCCGTCGTCAGACCGCGCAAGGCTTCGTCGAAGTTGAGAAAGAGGAAAGCAAGCAGGAAGAAGCAGCAGTTGAGCTTGTTTCAATGGAAGCGCCCGTTGCAACACAGGAGTTGTCGAAGAAGGAGCGTCGAAAGAAAGCCCGGCGACAGAGCGATCAGTCGCTTGTCAAAGCGAATACGGTTACCAAACAGGAAGCGGAACTCCATCCTGAAGAAGCGATGGAGAAACGCGCCGCCATAGCGCCGGTGCAGCCTGCGCTCTTCGGCGCATATCGCGTGGATCAGGAAGTCGGGAAACTCGTTCTGGGACAGGCGCATCGACTGGACGTGCTCTCGTCGCGCTCACCCGATGATCGTCGCGCTCTGGAAACTTCTTTGCTCAAAGCGATGAACTCCCCGGAGGCGGGCGAAGACGGACGCCGCCGGGCGCGCGTCGCGCTGGAAGAATACGGCTTCGTCGCACGCCAGTGCGCGTCCCTGCTCCTGGCGCATAATGCTTACGACCGCGCATCGTCGGCTCGCGCCCTCGGCGAGATCGGCTCGCAGTCATCTCTCACGTTCCTCCTCGAAGCTCTTTATGATACGGAGTTGATTGTGCGAACCGAAGCTGTCACAAGCCTCGGCACACTGAAGATGCCTTCGGCCATCGGCGCGCTGCTCGACATGGCGCGGCGTCATCCAGAGATGCCCGCCGCTCTTCTGAGCCGTGCCTTGAGCGCCTGCTCGGTCGAATGTTTCGACATCTTCGATACATCCAGGCCGGATCGCCCGCTGCTCGACGCAGGCGATGGTGATTCTTTCCTGGGCGAGGTGACGCATCTCGATTCGGCGGCGGCGGTCGAGGCATTGCCGGAATGGTTTGAAAACGAAGAGATGTCGGAAGCGTTAGCTCGTCTTCAGGATGCTGATGTGGAAGCGCGTGCGGCAGCCGCGCGTCGTCTCGCGCAATTTCCGGTGCAGCGTTCCGTCGAGGCTTTGACTGTGCTGGCGGCTGAGGATGCTGAACCGGCTGTGCGCTCGGCAGCCGTGACGAGTCTCGGCGAAATCGAGCATGAATCGGTCTTCGCTCCTGTGCTGACGGCCTTCGCAGACGAAGCGCGCGAGGTGCGTGCGGCTGCGGCGCGCTCGCTCTCGCGGATGAGCTTTGACCGCTCGGAAGGCTACGTTCGCCTGATTGAAACAGCGGACGCGGAAACACTCAAGAGGGTGGCGAGCGCCTGCATCAAAGCAGGGATGGTCGGACAGGCCATTGACCGGATGATTAGCGAAGACCGTCGGCTGGCTTACGAAGCGTTCTCGCTGCTTTCGCTCCTGGCCAAGGCTAACGAGATAGCGCCGCTGCTTGAGGCCATCAACGATCACCCGGAGACGAGCGTGCGCCTCGCGTTGATCCGCCTGCTTGGCACTTCAGGTCAGCCCGAAATTGCGACACAGCTTCGTCACCTGGCGGTGCGCGAAGGATTGCCGGAGAAAGTCCGCGCCGCGCTCATGGAAGTTGTTTATAAAATAGACCAGACACTGTCGGTCTAAGAATAGTGGGCAGTAGGCAGTGGGCAGTTAGCAGTTAAAGACAAAAGCTCAGCGCAATCGAACGCTTGTTTTTACTGCCAACTGCCAACTGCCCACTGCCTACTGCTTTTACTTCTGGACTAAGACGCTTTCGGCGTAGCATAATGCGGCACGTTAAAACCCGCTTTTTGATTGGAAACTTTGCGATGTACACGATGCCCCGCTCATTCCCTCGAAATCACAGATGGCTCGCGCCTGTTTCCGCTCTTGTGCTTCTTCTGCTCGTTTTCTTCGCGAGTGTTGACAGTAGCGCGCAGAGAAGGAAGAAACCAACAACTCGCACGCCGCAGCAACAGGGCGCTGGAGCCAACTCCAACACCCAGGCGGCGCAGGCTAAGCCGCCAAAGAAGAGCATTACACCGCTCCGAAGCGGTGACACCGCCGAAGGCTCGCGCATCACGATTACGTCCGACGCGCCGCTCAACGATTATTCTGCCTATCGCAGCGGCGACCGTTATTACGTCGTCATTCCCGAAGCGAATGCTCCACGCGCGCAAAGCGGCATGCGCGGGCGAGGCTTTGAAGACGTGCAGGTGCAGAAACGCGGCAACGACGCAATCCTTTCCTTCAAGCTGCAACCGGGAACGAACGCGCGTGTCAGTCAAAGATTCAACCGGCTGGATGTCGAGCTAACGACTCCGGGAGGAAAGACAGCCGCTGTTACGACGGCCACTCCGAAGACGCAGCCTCCGACCGCTCAGCCGACTCCGCAAACGACTCCGCGACCGACGCCGCAGACAACGGCAACCACCGGACAGAATCCGTCCACCACTGGAACTACCGGCCAGCAGGCTGATCCGCAGACCAATCCAGGCGCAGTCATTCCAAGGTCGAACCAACCGGGAGCCGGGGGAAATCCGGCAGTTGTCTACGCGCCAACCCCTGATGCTTCCGCCTCGCCGGGTATCAGCCCGGAGGCCAGCCCGGTCGGGTCGCCGCCAGCCGAACAGATAGCCCAGGCGCAACAGCCGCCCACAACGCAGCCTGCGACGACCTCTGCTCCGGCAGCGTCCAGCACGACTTTGGGCGCAATCCTCAGGCAGAACTGGCTGGTGATCTTGATTGCCGCGCTGGTGCTTCTCAGTCTGGTCATGATCGTCGCCGCTCGCTCTCGTGCCCAGCGCGGCAGCACCACCGCAGCCGCAGTCGCAGTCCCGGCGCGCAGGCTCAGCCGGAAAGAGAGACTGGCGGCAAAGAAAGCGTCTGCGGAAAAGGCGGAAGCTGAATCCTCAATCCCCGTCGCAGACATCCTGTATAAGTCGCCAGATTCACTGAAAGCCAGGCCTCTGGCAACTGCCACGGCAGTAGATACGGCTGAAGCTGTTGAAGACGAAGCGAAGGCCGCTCCCGTTATTGAACAAGAGGAAACGACGGAGGTCGAGGTTGCCCCGGCGGTTGATGCCGAGCGCATAGAGACTGAAGTCAAAAATGTGCTCGCGGGAGAAAGCTACGATGAAGCGGTTATCGGTGCAACCGACGCAGGCTCGCGCCAGCTCATCGCCACAGAACTGCTTGCGGCACTTGCTGCGCGCAACGTCGAACGGCGCGAACGTGCCCGCGAGGTTTTCGTCAAGCACGGTTATCTGGATGAAGCGACACGCAAGCTGCGGACAGCCGACGCGCCAGCCGAACGTGCGGCGGCAGCACGCTCGCTCGGCTACGTTCAGGATAAATCAACCACATTGCATCTCGTCGTTGCGCTCGAAGACGACGCGCCGGAAGTGCGTCGCGCGGCAGTGGAATCGCTGGCCGAGTTGCGTGACCCGGCGGCCATTCAGCCGCTCAAATCGCTTCTCAAGACAGAGCGCGACCGAAAAGTTTCCAGAAGTCTGATTAAGCGGGCAATCGAAGCCAGCGCGGCGGTCGAGGAAGAAGAGACCACGACGCTCACCTCCGCCCCAGCACCCGCGCCTGAGCTGGAAACCGTGACGGTCGAAACGCCGCCCGCCGTCATTGAAGAGGACGCATCTTCAGTCGCAGAAGCTGAAACGCCAACGCTCGAAGCTGAATCGCCTGTGGCGGAAGCTGAACAGCCAACAGCCGCTCTGGCGGACGTTTCTTCAACAGAGATTCTGCCTGAGCTTGTTGCCTCCGCTGCGCCGTCGCTTGTCGCCGCAGAGATTGATACTGAGGCCGAAGAAGCAGCCGCCAGAAGAGAAGCAGAGGAAGAGGCCGCGCGCCAGCGAGCGATAGAAGAGGAGCGGGCACGCGCCGCAGAAGAGCGCCGCCAGGCGGAAGAGGCCGCACAACTCAAGGCACAGGAAGAAGAGGCCGCCAGAGTCCGCGCTGAAGAAGAGCGGGAAAGGGTTGAAGAAGAGGCGCGGCTCAAAGCAGAGGAAGAAGCGCGTCATGCTGAAGAGGAACGCCTGCGTCTTGCAGAGGAGGCTCGGCAGCGCGCCGAAGCCTCACAGCGTCGTGCGGAAGAGGAAGCAAGGCAACGAGAAGAGGAAGAAGCACGCCGCCTCGCTGAAGCCGAAGCGCAGCGCAGAGCCGAGGAAGAACAGCGGCTGGCCGCTGAAGCTGAAGCGCGGGCGCGAGCTGAAGAGGAAGAAGCTCGCCGGATTGCTGCCGAAGAAGCCGCCGCAATGCTCAATGCGGAAGCCATCTCGCCTGTCGAGTATGAAATCGCCGATGAGACTGTGACGACGGAAGCGTCAACGTTCGTCCAGCCGGTTGAGCCTTTTATCGAACGCAATGACGGAACGGCTGCCGGGTGGGTTGATGTTGATGTCAGCGAGTCGGAGATTCTTCGCCATGACGAGCCGTTTACTGTGTCCCCGGCGGAAGAGACAGCGGCGCAGGAATCACTGACCTTCGAGCCTGTTTCGGAAACCGTGGAAGCGCGCGCGCAGGAATCGAAAGGGATTGAACCGTCCGCTTTCTCGCTAGTTGAAGAACCTGCTGCCCGACCCACCAGCAAAGAAATTGATTACGCGGTGACGGAAAAGGGTCTCGCGGAGTTTGATGAATTTTCGAGTGTTCCGGGAGCGATCCTGAAACGCCTCAGCAGCGAAGAGCCAGCGGAGCGTGCAGCAGCCGTCGCAGACCTTATGCGCGTCGGCGGCGACGATTCTTTCCGCGAAATCAGCGCGGCCTTTGACGATCCGGCGGTCGAAGTGCGCAATGCCGCCGCGCGCTCGCTCTTCAATCTCAACACGGATCGCGCCGCCACCTTCACACGCGCGCTCCGCGAAGCTCCGCCCGAACGCCGCCGCAAGATCGGCTCGGCGCTGGCTTCTTCGGGGCTTGCCAGCGAAGCCATCGGCCAACTGATGGGTGAAAGCCGCGAGAAGACCTACGACGCCTTCTCGCTCCTTTTCCTGATGTCGAAAGCCGGAGAAGTTCAACCCCTGATGCGCGCCATCGAAGAGCATCCGAACAACGAAGTGCGCCTGGCGGTCGTTAAGCTGCTTGCCCTGAGCGGCCAGCAGGAAATTCTCCCGGCCTTCCGCCGTCTGGCCGTGCGTGGCTCACTTCCAACTGAAGTGCGCTCAGCCGTGATGGAGGCGATATATCAAATCAGCAGCCAGTCGCCCACCGCAGCGTAAAAGCTAATGGTGGGGATGGGTCGCAATGACTTATGACACCATGATTTATGACGCGGTTGATGATGCCTTAAAGCGGATGAAGAAAGTTCGTGGTCGGAAGGCCATAGTTTTATTTTCCGATGGGTATGGTGCTGGGATTTTTGCTGATGCGAAGCGCAATATACGCGATGCGGAAGAGCAGGACGCTTTGATCTACACTGTGCAGTTTGACACTCTCCTAAGCAGAGAAAATAATTTAAAGCGAGTTGAAGAGGTGAACAACTACATGAGAGATTTAGCGCAGAAGACCGGCGGACGACATTACCAGGTGGAAAACATATCTGATCTAGGACAAACATTCGGTTTAGTAGCCGACGAACTCCGCCGACAGTACAGCTTAGGTTACTACCCGAAGATGAAATTGGAGGCACGCCAGAGGCGACAGATCAAAGTAAAAGTCCGCCTGCCGAACTTGGCAGTGCTTGCCCGAGATAGTTACACCGTTGGTAAAGACCGTGCTAAGGGGAATTGACAGGCAACCGCGTGCGGCGGCAGAATTCGGGCATCAGTCGCCAACAAATTGCTAACCCATTACCTAAAAGCAGCGGTAAGTGACAAGTGACGAATGAAAAGTTAGAATCTAATCTCTAACTTTTTCACTCGTCACTTGTCATTATGGGATTCAATCTTAAATCAGAATATCAGCCGCAGGGAGACCAGCAGCAGGCGATTGAGGCGCTTGTGCGCGGTCTCGACGAAGCCGTGAAAAACCAGGTGCTGCTCGGCATCACGGGCTCTGGGAAAACTTTCACCGTCGCCTCCGTCATCCAGCGCACGCAGCGCCCCACCCTCGTCCTCGCCCACAACAAGACTCTCGCGGCGCAGCTCTACCAGGAATTCAAAACCTTCTTCCCGGAAAACTCGGTCGAGTATTTCGTCTCTTACTACGACTACTACCAGCCGGAAGCCTACGTCCCTGCCACAGACACGTACATCGAAAAAGACGCGGCGATTAATGATGAGATTGATCGTTTGCGGATGTCTGCGACGCGCGCTCTGTTTGAGCGGCGCGACGTAATCGTGGTCGCCTCTGTCTCCTGCATCTACGGCCTCGGCGACCCGGACGCCTACTACGGAATGCTGCTTTTCGTCGAGCCGGGGATGAAGATGACGCGCGATGCGCTGCTGCAAAAGCTGGTCGAGTTGCAGTACGAACGCTCTGACGTGGAATTTGACCGTGGCTCTTTCCGCGTGCGCGGCGATGTCGTGGAGATTTATCCGAGTTATCAGGATCAAGCCTACCGTGTTGAGCTGTGGGGCGACGAAATTGATTCCATCTCGACGATTGATCCGCTGCTCGGCGAAGTTTTGCACAAGCATACTGCGCGTCTGCCCATCTATCCGAAATCGCACTACGTGATGTCGAAGCCGACCATCAAGCGCGCCATCAAGACGATCAAAGAAGAATTGGAATGGTGGGAGCCGAAATTGATCCAGGAAGGCAAGCTCGTCGAAGCCCAACGCCTGCACCAGCGCACCATGTACGACCTTGAGATGATTAAGGAGATGGGCTTTTGTCGCGGCATCGAAAACTATTCAAGACATCTGACGGGTAAAGCGCCGGGTCAGCCTCCGCCCACGCTGCTCGATTATCTCCCGCGCGACACCATCATGGTGATAGACGAATCGCACCAGACCGTCCCGCAGGTCGGCGGCATGTTCAAAGGCGACCAGTCGCGCAAGCGCACACTGGTTGAGTATGGTTTCCGTCTCCCTTCGGCGATGGACAATCGCCCGCTTAACTTCGAGGAGTTTGAGGCTCGCATCGGGCAGACGATTTACGTTTCGGCTACGCCCGGTCCCTATGAATTGACGAAGGCTGGCGGTGAAATCGTCGAGCAGATCATCCGTCCGACAGGACTGATGGACCCTGAAGTCGAAGTGCGACCCGTCCAGGGACAGATTGATAATCTGCTGGAGGAGTGTCGGGTTCGCACCGAACGCAACGAGCGCGTGCTGGTCACAACCCTGACGAAGAAGATGGCGGAAGATTTGACGGAATACTTCGCGGAAGTCGGCGTGCGTGTCCGCTACCTGCATTCGGACATCGAGACTCTGGAGCGAATTAAAATCCTGCGCGATCTGCGGCGCGGAGAGTTTGACGTTTTAGTCGGCATCAATCTCTTACGCGAGGGGCTGGATTTGCCGGAAGTCTCGCTCGTCGCAATTCTCGATGCGGACAAAGAAGGTTTCCTGCGCTCTGAGCGTTCATTGATTCAGACGATGGGGCGTGCGGCGCGCCACGCCAGCGGTAAGGCGATTCTCTATGCAGACAAGATTACGGATTCGATGAAGCGCGCGATAGGTGAGACCGAGCGTCGCCGCACGATTCAGGAAGCCTACAACCTTGAGCATGGCATCACACCAAAAACTATCATCAAGCCTATCGAAGCAACGCTCGTCACTGCCTATGAAGCAGATTATTTCAAAGTGCCGCTCGATCTGGACGAGTATGCAGACTACACCCGCGAGAACATCAAAGCGACGATGGCGCGCATGGAAGCAGAGATGCGCGAAGCCGCGCGCCGCTTCGAGTTTGAGCGCGCGGCAGAACTGCGCGACCGCATCAAGTATTTGCGAGAGCGCGAGCTGGCGATGATCTAAGATTCCTTAGAGTTCGATCTCAGCCTTAATGGAAGCGGGTGCGGATAAACTATCCACGAAACCACACAAAACAACACGAAGAAGTCAGAGATGTTCGTGCGGTTTCATGTGGCTTCTTGGATAGTCAACTCAAGCGCAGTCCTCCCGTGTGCCGTCTCCATCCTGCTCTCACTTCTCGCCATCAGTTATGCCTGCGGCGGAAGACGTAGCGATGCGACTTCACAGCCAGCACGTGAGAGTTCGCTTCCGCCGTTGAAGTCTTTTCAATTCGACACGGTGACGCTTGATACGAATGGGAAGGTGACCAACCGGCGCTCACTTCAGGCGCAATCCTTTACGGAAGATTTGGGCGACGGATTCCAACTTGAAATGGTGTTGATCCCGGAAGGGACATTCGTGATGGGATCGCCCGCTGGTGAACAGGGGCGATTGTTCACGGAAGACCCGCCGCATCCGGTCACGGTGCAAAAGTTTTACATGGGCAAGTTTGAAGTGACGCAGGCAGAGTGGCGTATTGTCGCTAGTTGGCCGAAGATTGAAAGGGAGTTGAATCCAGACCTGTCGTATTTCAAAGGGGACGATCTGCCGGTCGAGCAAGTCAGTTGGCACGAGGCTCTGGAATTCTGCAAGCGTTTGTCGAAGAAAACTGCGCGAGTGTATCGCTTGCCGAGCGAAGCTGAATGGGAGTACGCCGCGCGTGCGGGAGAGACGAGGCCGTTTACCTTTGGCGAGGCGATCACACCGGAGATTGTGAATTACAATGGTGATTACCCTGACGCGGGCGTGGCCAAAGGAACAAATCGAAAAAGGACGGTGGCGGTTGGGTCGTTAGGCGTAGCGAATGCGTTCGGGTTGTCTGACATGTATGGCAACGTCGAGGAATGGTGTTTAGACAACTGGCATGATAATTACAACGGAGCGCCGATTGATGGCTCGGCATGGACGAGTGGCGGAGACCCGGAATACCAGGTGTATCGCGGGGGTTCATGGTACAGCACGGCCAGCTACTGCCGCTCCGCCCTCCGCAATTGGCTAGGGCCTGAGTACCGCTTCAACGGTATAGGATTTCGCGTGGTCGCCCAAAGCCTGTAAAGGAAAGCCGCATTCGCCGTTATGCTGACAAAACAGAAGACGGACGAGATTGAATCTTTCTTCGCCGACTCAAGCAACATGCAGGGCGGATATGCCGCGAGTGTCGTCTTCCCGGAAACTACTGAGGAAGTCGCTGGCGCATTGGCCGCAGCAACGCGCGAGCGAGTGCCCGTCACGATTGCGGGAGCAGGCACAGGAATAGTCGGCGGGCGCGTGCCGTTCGGCGGCATCGTCCTGGCAACTGAGCGTCTGAATCGCATTAAAGAGATTGTGCGCGAAGATGATGGCGGAGGCTGGGCGATTGCGGAGGCCGGAGTCGTGCTCGCGGATTTTCAGCGGGCTGTCAGCCAGCATGGATTAATCTACCCGCCTGACCCGACCGAATGGAGCTGCTATCTTGGCGGGACGGTTGCGACCAACGCCTCTGGAGCGCGGACTTTCAAGTACGGCGCGACGCGAAACTTCGTTCGTCGTCTCAAGATTGCGCTAAGCCTTGGCGAGGTGATTGATCTACGGCGCGGAGATGTTAAGGCCGACGCCGACGGGATGCTTCATCTTCCACTATCTGGCGGAAAATTCATCGAAGCGCGCTTGCCTTCATACAGGATGCCGCAGACGCGCAAACAGGCGTCCGGTTACTACGTCGGGGCGGGAATGGATGCCATTGATCTCTTCATCGGGAGCGAGGGCACGCTCGGCGTCGTCACCGAAATTGAGGCAACACTCCTGCCGCAGCCCGAAGGGGTTTTGAGCGGCATCGTTTTCTTTAAGACGGAAGAAAGCTTGCTCGCTTTCGTCCATGAAGCACGCGTGGCTTCTCTCCGAACGCGCGAAGAGAAACGCGGCGGCGGAATGGATGCGCGCGCTCTTGAATTCTTCGACGTAGAATCACTCGGATTGCTGAGAGGTTGCTATCCGCGCATTCCTCAGAAAGCAGCAGGCGCAATCTTCTTCGAGCAGGAGACGAACACGCAAACGGAAGAGAGCTTACAGGCTGCGTGGCTCGAATTGCTCGAACACCACAGTGCGCTCGCCGATGATTCATGGTTTGCGACCAATGAGCATGACAGGAAGGAATTAAGCGAGTTCAGGCATCAACTTCCTGTCCTGGTCAACGAATGGCTCGCTCGCCATCACCAGCGGAAGGTCTCAACCGACATGGCCGTGCCCGATGAGGAATTTGCCGGGATGCTCAGCTTTTACAAAGATAAGCTTCACGCAAGCCATCTCAGCTACGTCATCTTCGGGCACATCGGCGACAATCACGTCCACGTCAACATCATGCCGCGCGACGATGAAGAGGCCGCGCGGGCGCGCGAGATTTACTTGCAGTTCATCCGTCGCGCCGTCGAGGTTGGCGGCACAATCTCCGCCGAGCACGGCATCGGCAAGCTCAAACGCGATTACCTGCGCGTGCTCTACAGTGAAGAGCATCTGCGCGAGATGGCCGCATTGAAACGCGCCTTCGACCCGGCCTGCATTCTCGGTCGTGGCAATATCTTCGCAGAGGAATATCTATGAGAGGCAGGAGACAGAATACAGAAAACAGGAGTCAGAAGGGATAAGGCGGAGAGCCACTTCAGCGGATTTTCTTTTATTCTGACTCCTGACTTCTGTATTCTGTCTCCTACTTTTATGTTTCGTTTTACTACCGCAGGAGAATCGCACGGAAGCGCGCTTGTCGCCGTCCTCGAAGGTTTGCCCGCCGGGTTGCCTGTTGATGTCGAGCAGATCAACCGCGAGCTGGAAAGGCGGCAGTGGGGCTACGGGCGCGGCGGTCGGATGAAGATCGAGTGCGACCGCGTAGAGATTATGAGCGGCGTGCGTCATGGTCTGACTTTAGGCTCACCGCTCGCCCTGATGATTGAAAATAAGGATTGGGCAAACTGGACTGAGGTAATGTCGGTTGAGCCTTTCGATATGCCGCCCGAAAAGTCGCGCCGCGTGAAGCGTCCGCGCCCCGGTCATGCAGACCTCGCGGGTGGGCAAAAGTTCGGCGCGCGAGATTTACGGAACATTCTGGAGCGCGCATCGGCGCGTGAGACTGCGGCGCGCGTCGCCTGCGGAGCACTGGCGAAACAACTTCTGGCGGCTTTCGATGTTGAGCTTGTGAGCCACGTGATTCAACTCGGCGGCATCCCCGACAAAGCTTTGGAACTCGCGTGGGATGAAATCGCGGCGATACCGGACGACGCACCGCTGCGCTGCGCTGACCATGAAGCCCAGTCGCGTATGGTCGCGCTGATTGATGAAAAGCGGCACGAAGGCGATACGCTCGGCGGTATCTTCGAGGTGGTCGCGCGTGGATTGTTGCCGGGGCTGGGTTCGCACACGGCCTGGGACTTGAAGCTTGACGGGCGATTGGCGCAGGCTGTCATGTCAATTCCAGCGGTCAAGGCTGTCGCCATCGGCGCAGGCGCGGAGGCGAGCAATCTTCCCGGCTCGGAAGTCCACGACGAGATCGCTTACGACGAAACGAGCCGCCAGTTCATACGCCAAACCAACCGCGCCGGTGGACTCGAAGGCGGCATCACCAACGGCGAAGAATTGCGCGTGCGCGGCCACCTCAAGCCCATCTCGACCCTGCGCCGTGCGCTGCGCTCCGTTGACATAGATACGAAAAAGGAGGAGTCGGCTTCGTTTGAGCGTTCCGATATTACGGCTGTTCCGGCTGCGGGCGTCATCGGCGAAGCGATGGTCGCGCTTGTTCTAGCCAGTGCGATGCGCGAGAAATTCGGCGGCGATTCTTTAGGCGAGATGCGACGCAATTTCGACGGCTACAGGGAGCAGTTGCGAGGATATTGATTCTGGAAAGTGAGTAGATTCCCTATGAGCCTTGCAATCAAAATCAGCATCCTGTGGGGCTTTATCGAGACGCAAGTGATTTGATTGCGGATTGAAGAAGAACATGAACCACTAAATCACACGAAGAGACACGAAAGAATTGTCCTTACTATTTCGTGTCTCTTCGTGTGATTTAGTGGTTAATTCTTCTCCTACTTTCACCTGACTATCACCGGCTAGAATCTCTCCAATGTTTTCCCATTCGCAATGGCTAGATTTGGCGATAGCGCGCTTCGACGAGCATGTAGAAGCCGTAGGCGATGAGTCCGACGGCAACTACGCCGAGCGCCCACGCGCCGTAATAATTCTGGGCGAGTGTGGCGAGCGCTTCGTCCAATCCTTTGGCCTCGTCCGGGTTGAAGTGCAGCGCGGCCTGGATGACGAAGAATCCGATGATGCAGAAGACCACCCCTCGCGCCGCATAGCCGATGCGCCCGCTCCACATCGCCCAGTTGTCTTTCGCTTCGTTCATCTCGCCTAATTTAAGCCGCTTGCGAAACTTGGCCTTGATGCCTTTATAGATTTGGTAAAGCCCGAAGCCGATGACAAATCCTCCGGCGAGAATAATCAGCGTGCGCCCGAACGGAACTTTCATCACGCGGGCAATCCAGAGTTCCTGCGTCTCGCTGCTGCTGTCTGGCTCATCCACGTCAAACAATATCTTGGCGGCGGTGTAAGCCAATCCCGCATAGACCGCGCCGCTGAAAAAATAGCCGATGCGAACCGTGATTCCTTTCAGCTTCGTCCCCTTGCGGTCTGTGTCGGCGAGCGCCTGAAGCAAGCGCCAGAGAACATAGCCGATCAGACCGAAGGCAACGGTGATGAGCGCGACTTTGCCGAAAGATTTCCTCTCGATTTCCTGAAGCGCGCCGCGTACGTCTGTGGTCTCTCCACCGAGGCCAAACGCAGCCATTGTCGCCAGCGCTCCGACGACGATGTAAACGACTCCCTTCGTCGCGTATCCGAAGCGCGCGATCCGCTCCGTCCACGGGCTGGCCGCGACATCATCAATAACTTCTTCCGCCTGTTGCTTCACGCTCTTACCCGACGAGTTGTTCTTTCCCATACACCCCTTGATTCGCTCCACTCAAATAGATTCCCGCTCTCGACATCATCATACCGGAACGCACGGCAAAGCAGGAGTCAGGAGTCAGAATTCAGAATCTAGAATGAAAGGCCGAACGCACTTCTTCTGATTTTCTTTTCTTCTGACTCCTGACTCCTGACTTCTGTATTCTGCTCTTAGTGTCCCGTTTTTACTCCATCAGTGCTGCCATGCGTGCAGCAGCAGTTTTACCTCAAGCGAAATAATTTTATAGCGAGCAATGAGCTGCTCATCTACGGAACAGCTTTGAAGAGGCGCGTTTGTTCGTTGAATTCACCTGCGGCGCGTCACAGTCATCTTGTCCAGGCTGAGCGGAACACCTCTTGCTGAATAGGCTGTCGTGATAAAAAAGGAGGCCGTTCGTTATGGCGTTTGAAGCCCGGCTCTTTAGCAAGAGTAGGTTTAGAAAATATCAGCACTGCATGAAGTTGATTGAAGCCAATTCTCAATTCGCTCCGCTGTGGGAGAGACTTTGCCTCGCGCTCTACATCAGCACGGGGCCGCCGCTTGCTAAATTATTCGGCGTTGACGCCTACTCGATGTGGGCGCGAGCTGACCAGATCATCGCGGACGTTCTTGCAGTCACACAATCAGAGCCGGAAGAGATTGCGCGCCTGCTTCGTCGCTACATCAGGCTGCGAAGAGGCGTAGACGATCACCTGCCGTTTGACGAAGCGTGCGAGCGGATTTACGACCAATCTTTCTATCCGGTAGTCACACATTTCACCTACGCTTTGCAGCCTTCGGCGACCGCGCGGCTAAATTTCGTTAAAGAGATTGTCCGGGCAATCCCCGCCCAGCGTGCAAGCGTTGCTGATTTGGGATGCGGGTCAGGCGTGATCCTGAGCGAGATTTTGATGATGAAACCGCTCTGGACGGGACGAGGCCTGGACATTAGCCATGAGGCCGTCAATTACGCGCGCCGCCTCGCCACGCACAAGCGTGTTGCCGAGCGTGCGGATTTTCGCGCAGGCAACGTGACACGTTTGCCCTACGCCGACCAATCCCTGAATCTCATCATTGCTTCAGAGATCATCGAACACATGCCTGAGCCTGCGATTGTGGTCAGTGAGATCGCGCGGGTACTCAAACCGGGCGGGCAACTTATTTTGACCATGCCGCTTGAGAGCCACACGCCCGGCCACATTCACACCTTGAGCAGCCGGGAAGATTTACGCGCGCTGTGCGAACGGGCTGGCTTGAAGATTCGTCGTCTCGAACCCCGCTGGCATTTCGGCTTTGGCGATGACCGCAGGCACGTCTTCGCGCTCGCTGAAGCAGGGCGCGCAAACTCAAGCGATTTTGTCTCACCCGATGCCGTCCACAGCTTCTCGGCTGCGAACCTTGAGCCGGAGACCATTTAGCCTGAATCCCGCTAAATCGCAGCCCCTGCCGGGGCTATGGCAACGCGCCAGCCATACATTGCTTCCAAAGCTGTCTTCGGCTGGCGTGGCTGCGGCATTTGTCGTAAAATCAAGGCATCAAGTTGGGCTTCACGGGCGCACAAAAGACGCGCTTATGGCCTGGCATCGAGAAGGAAAAGCAAGATGGCATTACTGGAAATCAAGCATTACCCCGACCCCGTGCTTTTGAAGCCGGGCGACGCTGTTACGGAATTTGACGACAATCTCAAAAGGTTGGTCTCGGATATGTTCGAGACGATGTATGCCGCGCCGGGCGTTGGATTAGCCGCGCCGCAGGTCGGCGTCTCGAAGCGTCTCTTCGTGATGGATTGTTCGGGTGGCAAAGACCCCGCGCAGCGCATCGCCATGATTAACCCGGAAGTTTTGCGCGTCGAAGGCGAGCAGAACGGCGAGGAAGGCTGTTTGTCGTTTCCCGGCATCTTCTTCCCGGTCGAGCGTGAGTTTCGCGCCATCGTCCGCGCGCATGATGTTGAAGGTAATTTGTTTGAAGTTGATGGTATGGAACTGACAGCCCGCTGCATGCTGCACGAGACGGATCATTGCGACGGCATCGTCTTCATAGACAAGACCACGCCGCTCAAGCGCGAGATGGTCAAGCGCAAGATCAAAAAGTTGCAGAAGGCCGGTCAGTGGTAAACCTTCGGCAAATTTGAACGTGTCGGAACGCGGTCGTCCCCTTAGCATCATCGGGCGACCGCGTTTTTGTGTCTGACTTGTGGTAACATTCCTGTCATCCCAAAAGTTTTAGACAATCATCGGAAGCGCGGGAGGAAAACCTGATGCGAAGAACTCTTTTGATTCTGTCTTTGTTGCTTGTCTCTCTCTTTTTCATAGCCTGTGGAGAGAAGAATACATCGGTCACGAACGCGAATGCGAACATTAGCACAGGCGCGAGCACTGGCGGAGCGAGTGGGAATAGTGGCGGATCGGCAGGCATCGGCCCTGAGAATCAGGGAATCGGCGGCACGAGCGAGTCAAACTCAAGCCCGGTCAACGGCAACACCTACACAGTCCCGCCCGGCTTCAACAAAAACGGAGATAGGGGCAGCGCCACCAGTGTCGGCAATAGCAATAAGCCATAAACTTTTATTCATTCCAAGGAGCAAGTATGCAGACCGAATTTCGTAACGAGCCGTTTACAGATTTTAGCCGTGAAGAGAACGCGCGAGCGATGCGCGCGGCGATTGAAAAGGTCAAAGGGGAGCTGGGGCGCGAGTATCCATTGGTGATTGGTGGCGAGCGAATCAAGACAGAAGGAAAATTCGAGAGCCTCAATCCGGCGAAGAAGACAGAGATAGTCGGACGCTTTCAGAAAGCCACACAGGATTTGGCGCGCCGCGCAGTTGAAACGGCGAATGAGACTTTTAAGACGTGGCGCTTCACGCCCGCCACAGAACGCGCTGAAATTTTATTCCGCGCCGCCGCCACCTTGCGTGAGCGCAAGCACGAGATGTCCGCGTGGATGATTCACGAAGTCGGAAAGAGTTGGGCGGAAGCTGACGGCGACACGGCGGAAGCGATTGATTTTTGTGAGTTCTACGCGCGCGAGATGCTGCGCTACGCGGGCGAGCAGCCTTTGACGAAGATTGAAGGCGAGGACAACCGTCTCGAATACATCCCGCTCGGCGTCGGCTGCGTCATTCCGCCCTGGAATTTCCCGCTCGCGATTATGGCCGGGATGACAGTGGCTGCCGCCGTCACGGGCAACGCAGTCGTCCTCAAACCTTCTTCGGATGCTCCCGCAATCGCCTACAAGTTCTTCGAGATTCTGGAAGAGGCAGGGCTGCCTCCGGGCGTCGTCAACTTCATGACGGGTTCGGGCGCGGAGGTTGGAGACGTGATTGTGGATCACCCTTTGACGCGCTTTATCGCTTTCACCGGCTCGAAAGAGATCGGCTTGAGGATTAACGAGCGCGCGGCGAAAGTTCAGGAGGGGCAAATCTGGATCAAGCGCGTGGTGGCGGAGATGGGCGGCAAGGACGCGATCATCGTTGACGAGGGCGTTGATCTGGACGACGCGGCGACAGGCGTTGTGCAATCCGCATTCGGTTTTCAGGGACAAAAATGCTCTGCCTGCTCGCGTGCCATCATTCACGCGGACGTTTACGATTCCATGCTGGAGAAAATTGTCGAGCGCACCGAAAAGATAAAAGTCGGCGACCCCACGGACGCGGCCACGACGATGTCTGCCGTCATCAACCAGAAAGCTTTCAAGACGATTAACGAGTACATCGAGAAAGGCAAAGCCGAAGGCGGGCGCGTGCTCTCCGGCGGCGGCTCTGACGGCGAGCAGGGTTTCTTCATCGAACCGACCGTGATTGCCGATGTCAAACCGGGTGCGACCATCGAGCAGGAGGAAATCTTCGGCCCTGTGCTGGCCGTCATCCGCGCAAAGGATTTTGACGACGCACTCCGTATTGCCAACGATACGCAATATGGTTTGACCGGAGCCGTCTACACGAACGACGCGGAGAAACTCGAACGCGCGCGGCGCGAGTTTCACGTTGGCAACCTGTACTTGAATCGCAAATGCACGGGCGCGCTCGTCGGCGTTCATCCATTCGGAGGCTTCAACATGTCTGGCACGGATTCAAAGGCTGGCGGGCACGATTACCTCGCGCTTTTTATGCAGGCCAAAGTTTCTTCGGCCAAAATCGCAGCCCGCGAAAGCCAGACGGCGGAAAAGCGCGCGGCTATTTAGAATAGTAAAATTGTAGGGGCAGCGGACTTGTCTTTTGCCCCTACAAATATTCCATTGCTAGGAGAACCACTATGCGTTTTCAACGCACAATCATCATCACACTCTTAACAACGTCGCTCGCGCTCGGTTCTCTATTTGCCGGAAACACAAGCGCAATGCGACCTCTTCAGGAGAATCCGAAAGCGACGGTGCTCTTCACCGTTTACTCCCAACTACCTCAAAACGCGTACATGATTCCCTTCGTCATCATCGAGAATGGGCAATTCAAGCAGCCCATCGCGGGCGACTCAGATGAGGCGGAGATGACCAGCTTCGCAGGCGCTTATTACTCCAAAGGCCATAAGTATCGAGTGCTTTTCGGAGGCGCGGAAGCAGGGTCTCTGACCGTCAAGGAGGCGAATAAAGATAAAGAGTGCTCGCGCTCCAGCGCTGACGTGACGTTGCGCTCCTCGGCCAAACTCAATCAAAATGTGATGGCGCTGGCGACCAATTCCGATTCGCTCGGCGGAACTAAAGGGACGCGCAGGTCGCCGACCGCAGCCGAGCGAGCCGCCCTGATGCCTCTCGTTCAAGCCGCATACAAACAGAAAGGCGTGCCGTCTGCGTTGCTCCCAGGTCTGATGACGGTCAATCTCACCGCGCTTGATCTGGATGGCGATGGGAAGTCGGAACTAATCGGCAGCTTCGTCGTCAAGAAACAAAAAGGGGGCGCGGCGCGCTACGCGCTCTTCCTTTTCGCCGAGCCGCAAGGGACGAGCTATCGAACGACTGTCTTGCAGTATGAGCGATTCACGGATAATGACCTCATGTCCGGCGCGGAGATAACCGCCATCGAGAACGGCGTCTATCTGGAGAGACTCGTTGATGCGCTCGACCTCGATAATGACGGCGCTTCCGAAGTCATCACAGAAAGGGATGGCTTTGAGGGCGATAGCTACTTCATCTACAAGAAACAGGGCGGCAAGTGGAACAAGATTTACGAATTCTCCAACTACAGGTGTGCGTTCTAAAGGCAGGAGTCAGAACACAGAAGACAGGAGACAGAATAAAAGAAAGTCAGAAGAAAGCGGTTCTCCGCCTCTTCATTCTGACTTCTGACTTCTGACTTCTGTCTCCTGATTCATTATGCGTTTGATTTTCATGGGCACGCCCGAAGCGGCTGTGCCGACGTTGCGGCGCTGCCTCGAAGACGGGCACGAGGTCGTCGCCGTCTGGACGCAGCCCGACCGTCCATCGGGGCGCGGCAATAAGCTCACTCAATCAGCCATCAAAGAATGCGCACTCGCGCACGGCCTCACGGTTTACCAGCCAGCGAAAATCAGGAACGAAGAAACGCTCAAGCTATTCGCCTCATACGAGGCGGATGCGGCGGTGGTCGTCGCTTACGGGCGCATACTGCCGCCACCATATTTAGGTGCGACGCGCGAGGGTTGCATCAACGTGCATTTCTCTCTGCTGCCGCAGTACAGAGGGGCTGCGCCCGTGAACTGGGCGATTGTGCGGGGTGAGAATGAGACGGGCGTGACGACAATGCAGATGGACGAGGGGCTGGATACGGGCGCGATTCTCCTGCAACGCGAGACCTTGATTGAAGAGACGGAGACTGCGCCGGAATTGATGGCGCGTCTTTCGCTGATGGGCGCTGAACTGTTGAGCGAGACGCTGGCGCGTCTGGGCAAAATCGAGCCGCGTGAACAATCAGAAGAGAAAGCGACGTTTGCGCCGATGCTCCATAGAGAAGACGGCCTCATTGATTGGGCGCTTGATGCCGCACATATTGAACGGCGCGTGCGCGGCTTTCAACCCTGGCCGAACGCCTTCACGACATACAACTCGCAGCGGCTGGTCATCTGGCGCGCGAGCATCCTGGAGGATGAGCAGTTGCGAGGTGATGAAGGCGAGATCATGAAAGCGCACGGCGACGCGCTTGTTGTTTCGTGCGGCGATGAAACACAACTCAGTCTTCAAGAAGTTCAGCCCGAAGGGAAGCGGCGGATGAGCGTGCGCGATTTTCTGAACGGCGCGCGGGTGCAGGCAGGCGAGCGAATTGGGACATGACAGTCAAGGATGAAGGATGAAAGCCGAAGGCGGAAAGGGGACGCGCACGGTTTCGCCTGCGCGTCGAGCAGCGTTCAGTATCCTTCGTCGTGTTGAAGAAGAAGGCGCGTATGCTGCTGTCCTGCTGGCGGCAAGTGAGGATGAAATGCGCGCTGAAGATCGTGCGCTCTGTTATGAGCTGGTGCTCGGCACGCTGCGCTGGCAACTCTGGCTGGACGCTTTGATTGAGCATTATGCGGGACGCCGCGCAGAAAGTCTCGACGCTCCTGTGCGGCGTGCGCTCAGGCTCGGCCTGTACCAGTTGCGAATGCTTTCGCGCATTCCGGCTTCGGCCATCGTCAACGAATCAGTCAACCTCGCTTATCTTTCCCGCCTGCGCTCGGCTGCTTCCTTTATTAATGCGGTCTTGCGGCGCGCTACGCGCGAACCGGATTACGACCCGGCGGCGAATGTCACAGATGCAATCGAACGGGTGGCGATAGAGACCTCGCATCCCATCTGGTTGCTTGAGCGATGGATTGATGCTTTCGGCCATGAAGAGGCTAGAGCCTTTGCACGCGCCAACAACGAAGCGCCTCCGGTCGCTTTCCGTGTAGTTACACGGCGAGGAAACGAGCAGGAGATTTTAGAAGAGCTGCGCGCGGCGGGCGGTCTTCTTGTTCCATCACGGATTGTTCCTGAGGGCTGGCGAATCGAGGGCGCGGGAAAAGGTTTGCGCGCGCTTGCAGGCGAAGGAAAGATTTATCTTCAGGACGAGGCTTCGCAGTTGGTCGCGCACGTCTTGGACGCGCAAGCGGGCGAGCGCATTCTGGATGTTTGCGCCGCACCGGGCAGTAAGACAACGCACATTGCCACAAGGACTCCTGAAATTTCTTTGATCGTCGCGGGCGACGTGCATGAGCATCGTTTGCGAACTGTTGTGGAAGCAGGCGCGCGTCAGGAGATTAAAACTTTGCGAGCAGTGGTGCATGACGCCGAAGCTGGTCTGCCCTTTGTTGAAAATTCTTTTGATCGTGTGCTGGTTGATGCGCCCTGCACGGGAACGGGCACGCTCAGGCGCAACCCGGAAATCCGCTGGCGCATCACAGCGCAGGATATTTTAGAGTTGTCGGCGCGCCAGATTCGTCTTCTCGCTCATGCCGCCCGAATGGTGCGACACGGTGGCCGCCTCGTCTATTCCACCTGCTCCGTCGAACGGGAAGAGAACGAAGACGTAGTCGCCAGCTTTCTCAAACAATACGCTCGATTCAAGCAATTGCCTTTGGACGTGCCCGCAAGTATTAAAGTGGACGGCACTGCGGCGCGCATCTGGCCGCACAAACAAGGCGCAGACGGCTTTTTCATCGCAGCGTTTGAACGTCAGAGTTGAGCTTGTGATAGCTTGCCGCACCATTGATGCGGGTGTTAGACTTCGCGGTCGGTTTGCAACCGGGTTGACCAGAGGGCGCTTGACTCAAGGAGAGGTGGTTCGGACTGTGGGTTTTGGAAGGCTTGCGCTCACGGCGCTCGGAAAAGTCGGGGTCGTCCTGGCCGTCCTTGTCGCCTTTTCCTTTGGCCTGCTGGGCACGATTTATCTGAGCCTCCGCACTGCGGAAGTGAAAGTGCCTGACGTTTTGGGCAAAGATCGCTTTACGGCTGAAACGATGCTCGACGATGCCGGGTTGAAGATTCGCGTCAGGGGCACAAGGGCCAGCGCAGAGAAGCCCGACACGATTTTGAGTCAACTGCCCGAAGCAGGCCAGATCGTCAAAGCAGGGATTCCAGTCGCCGTCGAAGTCAGCCGCGTACCGAAAGAGGGCGAGAGCGTGAGGTCAATCGCGGCAGAGCCTTCGCAGGAAACAGAGAAGCCTGCTGATAACGCCAATCAATCCTCGACCGCGACGAACCAGAATCAGAATCAGAACAAACCACCGAAGAACAAGAACACTAACAAGAACGCAAACAATAAGAACGCGAATAACAGCAACAACGCCAACGGCAATACTAGCGCGAACCGCAACGCAAATAACCGGAACGCAAACACGACTCGCAATACGAACAACGGCAACCGGAACGCGAACGCGACCCCGAACGCAAATCGCACTACAAACAACTCAAATACGATCAGGCGTCCGCCCATCGCAACGCCGCCTTTTAACCCCGGCGCAAATAGGGGAACACCGTGAAAAGTCTGGAGTCTGAAGTCTGTAGTCAAAAGAAAAACATTCTTTGGCTTGCGGACTTCAGACTCCAGACTCCAGACTCTTTAAGATGGTTGAAATAGCTCCTTCAATTCTGTCAGCAGATTTCACCAGGTTGGGTGAAGAGGTCGCTGCGGTCGAGCGCGGCGGCGCTTCTGTGATTCATGTTGATGTCATGGACGGCCATTTCGTGCCCAATATCACGGTCGGATTGCCCGTCGTTCGTGCCCTTAAACAGGCAACGCAACTGCCCCTTGACACGCATCTGATGATTACGGAGCCGGGCATTTACGCCGAGCAGTTCGTCGAGGCGGGCGCTGCGATGGTTTCGGTTCACGTCGAGGCTGACGCGCACCTTCATCGCACTTTAACGGGGATCAGGAAAAAGGGGGCGCTGGCCGGTGTAGCCATCAATCCGGCAACGCCGCTCGTCGCGCTCGAAGAGGCCTTGCCATTTGCCGACTACGTTCTCTTAATGTCGGTCAATCCGGGCTTCGGCGGACAAAAATTTATCCAGACATCGCTCGACAAGGTGCGCCGCCTGCGGCGAATGATTGATGAGCGCGGTTTGAAGACGCGCATCGAAATTGACGGCGGGATTGACCGCCACAACATCGCAGCAATAGCAGCCGCCGGCGCAGAGATTATCGTTGCCGGTTCGGCAATTTTTAATGAGTCAGACCCCGCGCAGGCCGTCCGCGAACTCCGCGAAGCGACCTTGCAATGGGCATGAAAGGAGGGATGAGGGATGAGGGATGAGGGATGAAATTTAGACTATTCAAATTGAGTAGTCCATATCTTTCATCCCTCATCCCTCATCCCTCATCCCTGCTCTTGGAGGTTTCATAACATGCGTTCTCGCAATTTTATATCGCTCATCATGGGCGCGATTCTGGTTTTTGGTTGTGGCGTGCTGCGGGCGCAGGCTCAGGGGCCGGGGGAGGGAACACCAACGCAGCGCCTGGATATTATGAGTTCGCGCCTGGAGGCAATGCGCCGCTCGCTCAATAGCGCTCTCGCTTCGATGAATTCAAAAGATAGCAGTGATGAAAAAGCTAACGCCGACGATCCGCGCGTGCGGCTGCGCGGGTTGGAACAGGAAGTTAGCTCCATGCTCTCGGAAGTTAGTGACCTGCGCTCCAAGTATGACCGTGCCGAGCGCGTTGATAGCAGCGATCTAACAAAGCTCGAAACCTCCGTCACAGACCTGAACACGCGCGTTCAGTCCGGCTTGCAGGCGACCGCCAACGTCCGAAGCTCCAGCAGCAATGCCGCTCCCACAAAGAAGAAAAAGAAAGGAAAATTTCTCGGACTGTTTGGCGGCGGCGGCGGCGATGACAAGTATGCTGATTTGACCGAAGGGGTCGCGCCGGGACGTGACCGCGAGCTTTTTGAAGTAGCGGCCAAAGAGGTGCGTAAAGGAAACTTCGACACGGGTCGTCTGCTCTTCAATACGATCATCAACACCTACCCCGATTCTCCGTTCCTGCCTTTATCGAAGCTGGCCATCGCGGATTCCTTCTATCTGGAAGGCACGACTTCCGCCTTGATTCAGGCGGCGCAGGCTTATCAGGACTGGCGGACGTTCTTTCCGACCGATCCGCTCTCTGATCGCGTGATGCTCAAAGAGGCCGAAGCAGAGATGCGGCAGATGGGACTGGCCAATCGCGACGTGACGCGCGCGCGCAAGGCCGAGCAGCGTTTGAAAGCGGTCTTGCAGCAATTCCCAAGCACGTCTATCCGTCAAGCGGTCGAACAGCGTCTTTACGAAGTCCAGGAAAATCTCGGCATGCACAGTCTACAGATTGCTCGCTTCTATCAGGACAAATATGTGCGCGGCGTCGGCGGCTTAAAAGGCGCACAGTCGCGGCTGCGAGAAATTGTTGAGAAGTATCCGAAGTTCTCCTACATGGACGAAGTGCTCTTTCGTCTCGGCTGGCTCTATGTGCAGGAAGAGGAGCCCGATGAGGCTGCCAAGTATTTCACGATGGTCGCGCGTGATTATCCGAGCGGCGATTTCTCGGAGAAAGCCCGCGAAGAGTTGACTAAGATCGGGGTGCCCGTCCCCGAACCTGACCCGATTAAGGTGAACATGCCCAAGCCGGAGCGTCCGGGAATGATGTCGAAGCTCTTCAACGAGGTGGCCGGATCGGCACATGTTACCGTGGACACCAACGGCATCTTGATTAGCAAAGATAGCAAAGCCGGTAATGACTTAATAGATGAAGCCATCGCTAATGGGGGACAGCTTCGGACGGTGACGCCTGTGCCCGTCGAGCAACGCCGCCAGCCACCGCGCACATTCCCGCAAGGGACAACCGGGACACCCGGCAAAGCTCCGGCCAAACCAGCGACTGCTCCGACAACGCAGCCAACGACGCAGCCTACAACGCCTGCGTCAACCGTTCCCGTGACGCCGACCGGAACGAAACCGTAATAGTCTCTCTACGGGAGGGCTGTTCAATTGATTCTCATCTGGCGGCCTGATAGTTAAGACGTTCATGACGCGCGCCCCGTGCTTCCTTGAAGTAGACACGGGGCGCAGTCGCAAGAAGCGTAGAGCAGAACGGTTCGTTTGCTAGTGGTAAAAGGCGGGTGTTAGAATTTCGTGCGAGCGATTTTCAGAAGTTCATCTAACTAACATGACGCGAACATCCGAAAGCATCCAGGCAGAGTTGGCGCGTCGTCATCGCACGGCGGCGATGGTCGTCGGCGCGTTGCTTGGGCTTACCATTGCGCTCGTCGCAATAGCTTTCGTCTCCTCCGAATCTCTGCATCGTCCCGGCGATCCTTCGCTGGCGATGGCTTTGTGGATTGCCATTCTCATCTTCGGACTCGGATCGTTTGTCTTGCGCCGGACTAGATTTCAGGCAGCGCGCCTTCAGGACATAGCCGCTTTGCGTGGCATGTCTGGGCTGCTCAGGGCATTGCAGGGAACGACCATCCAGATCGCTTTCATCGGCGGCGCAATCGCGCTGATGGGCTTCATGGTGATGATTATGACCGGCAACAAGTACGACATGCTGCGCGCCGGAGGCGTCGCCGTCATCGTGCTGCTCTACGCTTACCCGCAGCGAGCGGCCTGGCAGCGCCTCGTTAAAGCTATCGAACAGTCGAATGACGCGGACGATACCTCGCCCGCGAAAGGAATTGTGGCGTGACGTTTCGCGTTTCTCGCATTGCCGGGCTCTTGCTCCTCGCCTTTGCTTTCATTGCATTTCACTCGACTGAGCAGACCGCCTCCGGGCAAACTGCTACTCCGACTCCCTCTCCGTCTTCGACTACTCCGCAGAAAACGAGCGCTTCATCAGCGGCGCAGCAGGGAGGAACGAATCGCGAGCGACGCGCACAGGCTTATGCCAAGTTGCTTGAAGGGCAACGCTATCTTTCCGAGATGCGAAGCGACGGCAACAGCGCGACTTTGCGTCTGGCAAGAGAAGCGTTTCAGCAGGCTGCCACGCTTGACCCGAAGCTGGCCGAAGCGCACACGGCGTTGGCCGAAATTGCTTTCTATTATCCACCGCAAGACTTCGACGCGGCTGCTCTGGAAGGCACGAATGCCACGCGAGTTAATCCTGACAACTACGGGGCGCATCGCGTCCTCTCCCGTGTCTACACTATCAAAAGCGGTTTGCGCGATGGCAACCTGAATCGTTCGTTTGTCGAGCTGGCAATCAAAGAGTTGAAAGAGGTCGCTCGGCTTGACCACAACAATGCCGAAGCGTGGGCGCTGCTGGGAGAGTTTCATCAATTGAATGGGCGCACCCACGAAGCATTGGATGCGTGGACGAAATGGGCTGCCGCGCCTGCATCTTCGGACACGCGCTTTTTCCAGTACGTCACAAACCGCGAACTTTCGCCTGATGCCGCCGCCGCGCGTCTGGGCGAAGCGTTGCTCGCCGCCGGTCGGACGACCGAAGCTCTTGCTTCTATTCGCCGGGCTATTGCGCTCAACCCGGAGAGCAGGGAATACGGAGAGCTTCTTGCCCAAGCCCTCGAAACAGGCGACGTTGACGACAAAGTCGCAGTTGCGGAGTTGCAGCGCATCCTTGCTGCCGATCCGACGAACACAACCATCGTCGAACTACTGGCGCGGATTCACGCACGAGCGGGTCGTGTGGACGAAGCGGCTGCCGTCTTGCGCGCCGCCATCATTCGCCAGCCAAAAGGTGGTCGTGAGCAACAGATGTTTCGCACGACTCTGGCGCAGCTTTACCTGGATGCTCTGCGCTACACGGATGCGATTGCCGTCTACGAGGAACAACTAAAGGAGCGCGGCATCGTTGATGCTCCGCTCACGACTGATGAGGAGAAACTGGTCGCCGCGAGAATCCTCCAGAGGATGATCGAAGTTTATAAGAAAGCCGGGCGTACCAGCGATGCTCTCGCAACCATCGAGCGGATGCGCCGTCTGCTCGGCAAAGACGATCCCACGCCCGACACGCAGCACATTTTGTTCCTGCGCGAGCAAGGCAAGAAAAGCGAAGCTCTTCAGGCGGTGCGAATGGCACGCCAGCGTTACCCTGAGCAAACAGGATTCCTGCGATTGGAAGCCCAGATGCTCGCTGACCTCGGTCGTGTAGATGAAGGCGTGGCGCTGCTGCAAACGCTGCTCAAAGGGTCAGTCGAAGATTTCGACGAGTATCTGGTGATTTCCAGTCTGTACCTCCAGTCTGCGCGCGCGCCACAGGCGGTCTTGGCGGCGCGTAAAGCCCTTGAGCTTGCTCCGGCTGAAAGGCCAGACATGATCGAAATTGCATTGGTGACGCTCTCCTCAGCGCAGGAGCGCGCGGGCGACCTCAAAGGCTCTGAAGAATCTCTGCGCCGCATCCTGGCGCGTGACCCGAATAATGCGACCGCGTTGAATAACCTCGGCTACTTTTTGGTCGAGCGAAATGAGCGGCTCACAGAAGCTCTGGAAATGATTCAGCGCGCCGTGCGTGCCAATCCCAACAACTCTTCATTTCTGGACAGTCTCGGATGGGCTTACTTCAAACTGGGCAGGCTCGACGAGGCCGAACGACATCTGACGGAGGCGGCACGACGCAATGCTACGTCTGTCGCTATACAGGAACATCTGGGCGACCTTTACCAGCAGCGCGGTAAAGTGGAGATGGCGCGAACCGCCTGGCAAAAAGCGCTTGCCCTTGCAGTTGAGGCAGGGGATACCGCCAGAATCAAAGCCAAATTGATTGGCAAAACGCAGAAATAGCGTATCCCAAATGGTAAGAATTCCCCGGCTGGGCGTTTCCTTCCAGCCTGTTCACTGAAGCGGATAAACCCTGTATCAATGCCGATTACCTTGAAATGATGGCCAACTCCATTGACCATCTGCCGCTTAATTTATATAGAAATAAAATAATAGTTGATTGAGTTAAACTTTGTTTGCTATTATCGGGATGACATTTAAGGACCGCCAGCCCCAAGCGCGGTCAGGTTAAGGACGCTTCCTCACGGCTTGGCGCGGGGTCGCTCGCGGGCGATTCCAAAGAAAGTTCCCCTAAATGAGCCGTTACAATTTGTTCCCCCGGATTGCTGCGAGCAGGTCTGCCAGCTTGGCTTTCCTCTGTTCGCTTTCCTTCATATTATTAGCTGTCACGTCGCTTGAGACTTTCGGCCAATCGTCTTCAGGTAGACCCGTTGCGCGTCTGATTACAGCCTCGCGCGGCGGAGCAGAGCCGCAGCAGACGCAGCACCGCATGGTCGCTCGTCCGGCGGCGATGGCCGCATCAATCGCGCCGGTTGCCGCCACCAGCATTGAGCGCCAGGCTTTCAATTCAATCAACTCGGAGCGGGCTCGGAATGGTTTGCCGCCGCTCGTCTGGGATGGACAATTGTGCCAGGTGGCGCGGCGTCACTCTGAGAATATGGGGCGTCTCAATTTCTTCGACCATCAAGGGCCGGACGGCACGGATTTGTTGGATCGCGTGAGCGGCATCAATTGGAAATCTCTGGGCGAAAATATCGCGTATAATCAGGGTGAGAATGATCCGGCTGGGATGGCCATCAACCAGTGGATGCATTCGCCGAAACACCGCGCCAACATCCTGCGTGGGAATTTTACGCATTCGGCCATCGGCATCGCACGCACGGCGGATGGCCGCGTTTACTTGACACAGGTTTTCATCACGCGCTAAGCGTCCTACAGGTTTTCGGGATCAATCAATGGGCGGCTGGCGCTTCACATCGAAGAGGTCAGCCGCCCGAAGTGTTTGAGGCCGCTTTCACGCTCCCATCGTTTGCCAAGATTAACTGGCGACTTCGCGTCATAGGCCGTCGCGCAGACGGATTTCATGAGCTTCACACTATCTTTCAGACCGTCACGCTCCACGACGAACTGCGATTCGCGGCGCGTGATGATACGAGACTCCATCTCACCTCTAACTCACACGACATCCCTCTTGATGAAAGCAACCTGATTTGGCGGGCGGCTGATGCTTTGCGAAACAGGCGCAGGATTCAAAGGGGAGCTTCCATAAATCTCGAAAAAGTTATCCCGGTTGAGGGCGGTCTCGGCGGCGGGTCGTCCAACGCAGCCGTTGCCCTGCTTGGCCTTGCGTCCCTCTGGGAGATTGAGACGAGCCGGCAGGAACTAGAGAACATCGGCGCGAGTCTGGGCGCAGACGTGCCGTTCTTTTTGACGGGTGGAACTGCTCTTGGAACAGGGCTGGGGACTGACGTTTCACCCATCAATGATGTGGTCGCAGAATACCTGTTGATTGTTCAGCCGGAGGCGAAAGTCTCGACCATTGAAGCGTACAAACGGCTCAACTCCCCCGCCTTGACAAAGGTGGAGAGCGACATTATTCTCTCTATTTCTCGTGCAGACGAGCAATTTACGGATTCTCATCCTAATGCCCTGCACAACGACTTTGAGCCGGTCGTCCTCCAAATGAAACCGGAAATCGGGCGCGTGAGAAATGCCCTGTTAGATGCGGGTGCGCGTTGTGCCCTGCTCGCGGGAAGCGGCTCAAGCGTCTTTGGAGTCTTTGACAATGGGGAAGCAAGAGAGCGTGCGATTGAAGCACTGGAAAAAGGCGAGTGGCGCATCTTTCCCTGCGCGACGCTCTCTCGGACAGCTTATCTGGCAGCACTCGGCGCGTGTGCCGCTCCTCTTTTGAGCGCGCAGTGACGATTGAAGAATTGATCTTGGGGCGTCGCCAAGTGGTAAGGCACCGGTCTTTGGATCCGGCATTCGTAGGTTCGAATCCTTCCGCCCCAGCCAAAACGGCAGATGTCAGTGGCCAGTGGTCAGTTAAGAACAAAAGCGTTTTGCTTTTAACTGACCACCGGCCACTGACCACTGATTTCTATGGGTACGACTGGCGGAATTAAAGTTTTCTCGGGTACGGCGAATCGCGTGCTGGCCGAAGAGATTTGCCACTATCTGAGCTGCGATCCGGGGCGCGCTATCACGGAGCGTTTCTCTGATGGTGAGTTTAACTTTCAGATTGACGAGAATGTGCGCGGCGGCGATGTCTTCATCATCCAGCCGACGTGCCCGCCGACGGATTCGCACCTGATGGAATTGCTGGTGATGCTGGACGCTTTTCGGCGCTCATCGGCAGAGCGCGTGACGGCGGTGATTCCGTACTACGGTTATGCGCGCTCGGACAAAAAAGATCGCCCGCGTGTCCCGATTGCCGCCAAGATGGTGGCGAATCTGATTGCGACCGCAGGGGCACAGCGTGTCCTGACGATAGATTTGCACGCGGCGCAGATTCAAGGTTTCTTTGACATTCCGGTGGATCACCTTTACGCCGCCCCCGTCATGATCGGCCATTATCAGGATAATCCGTTGCCGAACCTGACAGTGGTCGCGCCCGATACGGGCGGCGCAGAGCGCGCACGCGCTTACGCCAAACGCTTGAATGCCG
The DNA here is from genome assembly GCA_032160705.1 of Acidobacteriota bacterium. GTDB lineage: Bacteria > Acidobacteriota > Blastocatellia > Pyrinomonadales > Pyrinomonadaceae > QHXM01. Next base: position 51,907 of record JAVHVE010000018.1, read on the forward strand.
AGCTTGCGCTCTGCGACAAAAGGCGCGAGAAAGCGAACGTCGCAGAGGTGATGAACGTCGTCGGCGATGTGCGCGGGCGCAGTTGTTTGATTGTTGACGATATGTGCGACACGGGCGGCTCTTTGACGAAGGTGGCGCGTGCGCTGAAGGAGAACGGTGCGGCGCGCATCCACGCCTGCTTCACGCATGCTGTGCTGTCGGGTGGCGCTTGCGAGAAACTGGCGGCTTCGGAAATCGAGCAGATTGTTGTGACGAACACCATTCCGCTGCACGATGGTGGATGTGAGTTGGAGAATATCAGGGTACTGAGTATCGCACCGCTCCTGGCGAAAGCGATCAAGTCGATCCATGAGGAAACGAGCGTCTCCTCGCTCTTCGTCTGAAGGGCAAACACTTATTTTCGAGAGAGCGAGTACAAAAAAATGGCAGAGAGAAAAGAAATTACAGTGCGCGCGACAAGGAGAGACGGGCGCGGCAAAAACGATGCGCGACGTACGCGGCATGAGGGCATGGTTCCCGTCACGATCTACGGCGGCGAGGGCGAAGCTGTTTCGGCTATTGCTTCGCTTCGCGACCTGGCGGCGATTCTTCGTTCCGACGCGGGGCACAACTCAATCTTCACGATTGACGTTGAAGGCATCGGCGCAAGCGAAGTGATGTTTCACGACCGGCAGATTGATCCCGTGCGGAGCCGGTTGGTTCACGCCGATTTGAAGAGGCTGGTCAAGGGTCAGAAGATTGAAGTCACTGTCCCGTTACATCTCGTCGGCGAGCCCTATGGAGTTCGCGAAGAGGAAGGAGTCCTCGAACAACTCCTGCGCGAGATCGAAATTCGCTGCGACCCGCGCAACATACCCGACGCGATCAATCTCGATGTGACGGATTTGAAAGCCCACGAGGTGCTGCATATCTCGGATATTCCGGCTGACGAGAACATAGAGATTCTCGACGACCCGGAAACGGCGGTTGCGACCGTCGGCATCGTGCGCGAAGAGCCGGTCGAAGCCCCGGCTGTCGAAGAAGAAACAGCCGAGCCCGAAGTAATCGGCAAGGGCAAGAAGGAAGACGAAGAGGAAGGCGAAGGGAAGTAAAAAGGACAAAGGTAAAAGGCAAAGGGAAGAAGAACAGAAAAGCTCTTCATCCTTACTTTTACCTTTTTACTTTTGCCTTTTTCCTTATGTTAATCGTTGGGCTTGGCAATCCGGGCGCGCAGTATGAGCGGACGCGCCATAATCTCGGCTTCATGCTCATTGATTTGCTCGCCCTTGATGCGGGCGTGCAGGTGAAGCGCAAGGATTGCCGCGCGCTGGTCGGACGCGCAGAGTTGGAAGGCCGACGGGTCGAACTCGTCAAGCCGCAGACGTACATGAACCTGAGCGGTGAAGCGATTGCTTGTTTGCTTGCCAAGCAGGAGGATGCAAAAAGCGCCGCGCGGGAGTTGATCGTCATCAGCGACGATCTGGCGTTGCCCTTCGGGACAATCCGCTTGCGCAGGCGAGGCTCCGCTGGCGGGCATAATGGTTTGAAATCAATCATCGCGGCGATCCATACGGACGAGTTCATCCGCCTGCGGATTGGCATTCAACCGGAACACCCGCTGAATGATAGTAAGAGTTTCGTCCTCGACGAGTTTTCACGCACGGAGCGCGCGGAGCTTGAGAAAATTTTAGAACGGAGCGCAGAGGCGCTTCGCGCCGTCCTCCGAGACGGCATTGACAAAGCAATGGCAACTTACAACAGTAATCAGTAGCCAGTTTTCAGTTTTCAGTTAAAACCAAAAGCTGAAACCTGAAAACTGAAAACTCTTTTCCTTCTTGCTTCATCCACACACGATGAGGCTCGACATCCAAGAGGAGGATGAATTTTGGCTGAACAAAGAACCTATGAAGTGATGTTCATCGTGGACACTAAGACGACCGACGAGGACATCACACGTCTCAACGAAAACCTACTGCAAGTTATTACCGATCAGGGCGGCACTGTCACCAAGCAGGAGAACATGGGCCGTCGTCACCTTGCCTACCCGATTGGCCGCCAGACCGAAGGCTACTACGTCCTGTTTGAAGTTGATGGAAGCGGGCGCGAGATCGCCGAGCTTGAGCGCCGCATGCGTGTCAACGATCAGGTGATCCGCTACATCACCGTGCGTGTTGACGAAGATCGCCGCCGCGCAGAGAAGTTCAAAGCCAAGCGCGCGCGCAAAGCGAGCAAACGTCCATCATCCGGCAATGCGTCCGGGCGTAGAGGCACGCCTGAGACGGCTGTGGCGACCAAAGAAAGCTACGAAGGATAACAAGGGTAGGAGTCAGGAGACAGAATACAGAAGTCAGAATAAAAGAAAATCTGTTGATGCGGTTCGCCGCCTCTTCATTCTGACTTCTGACTCCTGTCTTCTGTATTCTGCTTTTATTGAGAGGAAAAGATTATGTCCAGTGATTATGAGGATCGTGGGCGCGGCTATGACCGCGATGATGATAATGATGGAGGCGGGCGCGGTGGACGCGGTGGCGCGGGTGGACGCGGCGGAGGTCGCCGGATGCACCGTCGCAAAATCTGTCGCTTCTGCATCGAAAAAGTTGACCTGATTGATTTCAAAGACGTGAAGCTCTTGCAGGGCTACATTCCTGAACGCGGCAAGATTCTGCCGCGCCGCATTTCAGGAGCGTGCGCCACGCACCAGCGCATGCTGGCAGAAGCAATCAAGCGCGCGCGCAACATTGCGCTCTTGCCCTACGCCACAGACTAAACCAGAGGGAGGAAAACCGAAAATGGCACATACAAACGTCCTCCTGCGCGAAGACATAGATGATTTGGGAGCGCGCGGTGAGATTGTCAGAGTTAAAGCGGGCTACGCGCGCAATTATTTGCTGCCGCGCAAGCTCGCTGTCCAGGCCACTGCCAGCAACGTCAAGCAGATTGAGCAGGAGCGCGCCGCGCTTCTCAAGAAAGAGGCCAAGGAGAAGTCCGCAGCGGATGAGCAGGCCGGGCTGATGAAATCTTTGCGTTTGAGTTTTACGCGCAAGGTCGGCGAGCACGGCATTCTCTACGGCTCCGTGACTTCGATGGACATCGCAGAGGCTCTGAAGCAGCGCGGTTATGAAATTGACCGCCGTCGCATCACCCTGCGCGAGGCGATCAAAGAGACGGGCGAGTTCACCGTTCCCGTGCGCCTGCACCGTGAAGTGACGGTCGAGATTCCGGTCGAAGTCCTGGGCGAAGGCGGCGCAAAAACCGAAGCGGAAGCCGCTGCCACAACACCGCCAGAGGCCGCCGCGAGCGACGAAGCGACGACCGAAGCGACTGCGGAAGAGACTGAAGCTCCGGCTGAAAACGGCTAAAATCGGCACGGGAGCGCGAGCCGTCGAGAAGGCATTGTCGCGCTCCTCATCGTGTAGTATAGTGCGCCGCAAGCGCGCGGGCTGCTCCTTGAAGCGGCGCTCAAAAGGCAACCAACGCGCTTGCGGCCTTATTGTTTTTATCCGCAGCTTTTATCTTCAAATTTTAGCTTTCATCTGTTAAGTGTTCACATGGCAAACTTCGTCGCTGACTCGGCACGCGATCAAATGCTGGAACGGCCATTGCCTAACAGCACTGAAGCCGAGCGTGCCATCCTCGGCGCGATCATCCTCGACAACGCCCTCATCAATCAGGCCATTGAGCTGTTAAAGCCCGAAGATTTTTACGTGCCCAGCCATCGCCGCATCTTTCTGGCGATGATCGCGCTGTTCGAGCACGGCTCGGAAATCAATCCAATTCTCATCGCCGAAGAACTCAGGCGCGATGCCGCTATTGAATCCGTCGGCGGCGTGAGTTTCATCTCCAACCTCCATCACGGCCTGCCGCATTTTGCCAACATCGCGCACTACGCCAAAATTGTGCGCGATAAATCCATGCTGCGCCAGCTCGTCAAGGTTTGCAACAAGGTGACGAGCGAGGCGTTGGAGGAGGAAGACGAAGCCGAGATTATTCTGGATCATGCCGAGCAAGCCATCTTCGCGCTCGCGGACGAGCGGACGCGGCAGGGCTTCGCGCACGTCAAACCAATCGCCGACGCGATGCTTGAGCACGTGCAGGAGATGGCCGGACGCTCTGCAATGTTGACAGGGCTCACCACCGGCTTCAACGATCTTGATTCAATGTTGTCCGGGTTGCAGGCTTCCGATTTGATTGTGGTTGCAGCTCGACCATCAATGGGAAAAACCGCCCTCTGCTTAACGCTGGCGCAGAATGCAGCCATTCAGGCTCAGGCAGTGGTCGGAATCTTTTCGCTGGAGATGTCGAAGGAATCTCTGGTGATGCGTATGCTCTCTTCGGAAGGGCGGGTGGACGCGCACCGTTTTCGCAGCGGCTTTCTTTCGCGCGATGAATGGGCGCGGCTCGCGGGCGCGCTCGGTGCGCTGGCCGAGACCAAGATTTTCATTGATGATACGCCGGGCATTACAGTGCTCGAAATGCGTGCGAAGGCCAGACGACTAGCGGCAGAGCAGAAGAAACTCGACCTCATCATCGTTGATTACCTGCAACTGATGTCCGGCTCAGCGCGCCGCGTAGAGTCTCGGCAACAAGAGGTCTCGCAAATCTCGCGCGAACTGAAAGGTCTCGCGAAAGAGTTGAATGTCCCCGTCATCGCGCTCTCACAGCTCTCACGCGCACCGGAGAACCGGACAGACCATCGCCCGCAGCTTGCGGATTTACGTGAATGTGTAACGGGAGATACGCTCGTGCTCCTCGCCAGTGGTGCGCGCGTGCCTATCGCGCACTTGGTCGGGACAGAGCCCGAAGTTTTATCGTTATCGGCAGAAGGTCGGATTATACCGGCTCAGAGCGATAAGGTCTGGAGAGTAGGGATTCGCCCGGTCTTTGACGTGCAACTGGCGAGCGGGCGGCGAATTCGCGCGACCGCAAAGCATCGCCTGCGCGGTTGGGAAGGCTGGATGCGTGTTGATGAGTTGCAGCCAGGTGATCGGCTCGCTGTCGCGCGGCAATTGCCGGAGCCTCAGGAGACGCTGTCGTGGCCTGATGCCAGAGTGACGCTGCTCGGTCAGTTGATTGGCGATGGCAGCTATCTCAAACAACAGCCGATGCGCTACACAACAAGCTCGGAGGAAAATAGCTGCCTGATGCGCGCGCAGGGCATCTCTACACGCCAAATGGCCACTCTGCGCGGCACGACCTACGGCGGCTTGTCACAATTCAGCTTCGCTCCCTCACGCGCGCTGGTCGCCAAGTACAGCTTGATTCTTGGCGATGACAAACTTGCGACCCGATCTTCGGATGATATCTTCTGGGATCGCGTCGTTGCGATTGAACCTGCGGGTGAGGAAGAGGTCTATGACTTAACAGTTCCTGGTCCAGAATCTTGGCTAGCGGATGGAATTGTGTCTCATAACTCTGGAGCTATCGAGCAGGACGCCGACGTTGTCGCTTTCATCTATCGCGAGGAGCAGTACAACCGCACGGAAGAGAATGCGGGCATCGCGGAGATCATCATCGCCAAGCAGCGCAACGGCCCGACGGGTGTGGCCAAGCTGGCGTTCCTCAAAGAATTCACGCGCTTTGAAAACATGTGGCGCGAATAATGCGGACGAGCGCTTAAAGAGTCAGACCAGAGCGGACGTTTAGCCTTCCGCCCCTTCCATCTTTGCGCCAGCAACTCCAAACAATCTATCCTGTACTTGCAGCAGTCGAATGCTGATAGGCTTGCAAATTGTGAGCAGTAGCCGCAGGAGCATCAAGATTGGTATTGAGTCCAAAGACAATGGCAGATAGAGAGAAGCCAGCCGAGGTTGACGCGCACGGCCAGCGACCCACCTGGGCGGAGATTGATCTTGACGCGCTCGCGTCGAATTTTCGTTGGGTGCGTGAGCGGGTCGGCAGCGGCGTCAAAGTAATGGCGGTTGTTAAAGCCAATGCCTACGGGCACGGCGCTAATGCTTGCGCGCAGAGGCTCAGCGCAGAGGGCGCAGATTGGTTTGCTGTAGCGATGCCGGAAGAGGGAATCGAGTTAAGACATGCGGGTATCAGGCAGCCTATCCTGTCTTTCGGCGGTTTCTGGAAAGGGCAGGAGCGGCTTTGCCTCAACGAATCAATTGTGCCCGTCGTCTATCGTCTAGACATGATCGAGGCCTTGGATCGCGCGGCGCGTGAAATGCAGACGATTGCAGACGTGCATCTAAAAATTGATACAGGCATGGGGCGTCTGGGTGTGCGCTTTTGTGAAGTTGGGGAATTTACCGACGCGCTCCGAGCTTTCCAGAATATTCGCGTGGACGGCGTGATGACGCATTTCGCAGCCGCCGATAATCCAGACCTTGATTGCTTCACCAACGAACAGGTCGCCCGTTTCCGGCAAGCGGTCGCGACTTTACGCGAGCGCGGGCATAAGCCCACCTTTGAGCACATGGCGAATTCCGCCGGGACGTTCGCGCACCCCTTTTCATGGGGCAACATGGTCAGACCGGGAGGCGTGCTCTACGGTTTGTGGCGCGACATTCTGCCGCCTGCGACCCAGCCGCCTCCTCTTTTGCCCGTGATGACAGTGCGCTCACGGATTACGCTTTTGAAGCGTGTGGCTGTGGGAGAAACGCTCGGCTACGGCTGCACGTTCAAGACTTCGAGAGAGACGATTGTGGCGACTCTGCCCGTTGGATACAACGATGGTTACGTGAGAGCTTTGTCGAATCGCGGGCGCGCGATTGTCCGTGACTGCTACGCTCCGGTGGTTGGCCGCATCTCGATGGATTTGACGTTGCTTGATGTGACAGACGTGCCCGGCGTGGCGCTCGATGATCGTGTGACGTTGATCGGGACGGACGGCAAGCTCTCTGTTTCAGCGGAAGACGTAGCGCAGACTGCGGGCACGCTCTCCTATGAAATCACCTGCGGCATTAGCTTAAGAGTCCCAAGACAGTACCGTGAAAAGCAGGAGACAGAATCCAGGAGTCAGAAGTCAGAATGAAAGGCTGAGAACCGCTTTTAGTCTTTCTTTTCTTCTGGCTTCTGGATGCTGACTCCTGGATTCTGTCTTCTGTTTTCACTTACATCACGAAGTTGTAGGTGATGACGCCGGAGACTTTGACCGGCTGATTTGAAAGCAGCGTCGGGGTGAAATGCGCTTGATAGGCAGCCTGAACAGACTCTTTCAGCAGAAGCGGATGACCATTCAGAGCGCGGGCTGAAACCACTTTGCCGTTTTCATCTATCAAGACCTGCACGGTTACGGTGCCCGATGCTCGTGCAGCTCTGGCAATGGCCGAATAAACAGGCTTGGGTAAATAATTCGCCATGCCGTTGACCACGCCCATGCTTCTCGTGACAGGCGGGCGGCTCACCTCTTTTTTTATCATCGGTGGAGGAGTTTCTTTCACAAGCTCGCCGACCCCTCTGGTATTCGTAACGTCTGAATTGTTGCTGCCGCCGAAAACATTGCCAGTGCCTTGTCCGACCGTGCCGCCAGTCCCGAAATCTACGTTTCGATTACCAATTACAACGGGCAGCCCCGGCGTAACTTCCGGCACGGATTGAGGAGTTGTTGACACTCCTTTCGGCACTTTAGTCGGGTCTGTGGTGGGCGCGATAATCTCCGTCCTCATCGCACCCGGCCTTTGATTGTTGTTATTGGGCGCTGGCCGCGCAGGCGCATTTCTGGGCGGAGTCGGCAATTGAGTCGTCTCGACGGGCGCAATCAGCGAGACCAATTCCAGGTTCTGGGTTTCGATGTGCGTGTTGTAGGCGTAGATGCTGCCCACGCCGATTGCCAGAAAGACAAGGGCGTAAACTGTGAGCGTCGCGAGAAAGAACCAACTCCTGCGCGCATAGTCACCTTTGTGAGAACTCGATTCAACAAGATTTCCAAACATCTTTCTATTCCTCCCATGCCGGTGCCATGCGGGTCTGGGGAAGCAAATTCCATCACGTTAGACTCCGACGGGAGGCCGTTTGTTCCCGAAAAACAGTGGGCAGTGGGCAGTTGGCAGTTGGCAGTTAAAAGCAAAAACTAAATCCTGCTCATCGCCTGTTCTTTACTGCCAACTGCCAACTGCCAACTGCCCACTATTTCTGCTAGGATTGCGATGTCCGGCCTAGCTTTGCAGGGGAGAATAAATATGGCAACCAGCGCCGAGTGGCATGAGAACTATGCTGAGATGAGCGAGTTGTCGCTCAATTTCTCACGCGCCGTCAAATCCGTGCAGGAAGAGTTGGAGGCTGTTGATTGGTACAACCAGCGTGCGCAGGCGACCAGCGATGAGCAATTGCGTCGCATCCTTGAACACAATCGCGATGAAGAGATCGAACATGCGATGATGGGGCTCGAATACCTGCGCCGCATCAGTCCGGTCTTCGACAAGCACATGCGCACATACCTTTTCACCGACGGGGACATCGTAGAACAGGAGTCAGAATCCAGAATTCAGAATTCAGAATAAAAACAAAAGCGGTTATCCGCCCTTTCATTCTGACTCCTGACTCCTGAATTCTGAATTCTGCTTTTGTGGAGGCTCGCTCAAGATGGCTGAACAGCAGGCAGCGGCAATTCGAGAGGAAGAACTCAACCCGTTCATGATCGCCAAGCAGCAGTTTGACCGCGCGGCGGATTACCTGGAACTGGGAGACTCCATGCGACGCGTCTTGAAGAATGCGAAGCGGCAGTTGGTCGTCTCAATTCCGGTGAAGATGGACAACGGCGAAGTGCAGGTCTTCGAGGGCTATCGCGTTCAGCACAACATCGCGCGCGGCCCGGCGAAGGGCGGCATACGCTATCACCCGCAGGTGACGCTCGATGAAGTCAAAGCTCTGGCTTCGTGGATGACGTGGAAGTGCGCGACCGTCGGCATTCCTTACGGTGGCGGCAAGGGCGGGGTCATATGCGACACGAAGATTCTCTCTATCGGCGAGATTGAACGTCTGACCAGGCGTTACGCTTTCGAGATAGCCCCGATCATCGGGCCTGACAGCGACATCCCTGCGCCGGACGTTTACACAGACGAACAGACGATGGCCTGGATCATGGACACGATCTCAATGGTGCGCGGGCGAACCGAACTGGGCGTCGTGACGGGCAAGCCAATCTCGCTCGGCGGCTCGCAGGGGCGCGCGGAAGCTACCGCGCGCGGCTGCCTCTATGCGCTGCGCGAAGCCTGTAGCGTCAAGGGAATGGAGTTAAAGGGCGCGCGTGTGGCCGTTCACGGCTTTGGCAACGCGGGCGCAAATATCGCGCGGCTCGTCGCGGCAGACGGAGCAATCGTCGTCGCCATCTGCGATTCGCGCAGCGGCGTGTATGCGGAGAGCGGGATTGATGTTGACGCGGCGCTCAGGCACAAGTCGCAGACGACCTCAGTTCTGGGATTGCCCAATACGAAAGAGGTCAGCTCTGAAGATATTCTCGGAATAGATTGCGACATTCTGTTGCCCTCCGCTCTGGAGAACGCCATCACGCTTCGCAACGTCGGGCGCGTCAAGGCAAAGATTATCGCCGAGCTTGCCAATGGGCCGACCACCCCCGGCGCAGACCGCGTGCTCGCTGACGAAGGCGTCTTTCTCGTGCCCGACATTTTAGCCAACGCGGGCGGCGTCACCGTCAGCTACTACGAATGGGTGCAAGACCTGTATTCCTATTTCTGGTCGGAAAGCGAGATTAACAACAGGCTGGAGCAAACCATGCGCCTGGCGTTCCGCGAAGTTTACGAAAAGGCCCAACAATTTGACACGGACATGCGGACGGGCGCGTACATTCTCGCCGTTGATCGTGTGGCGGAAGCGACCCGTATGCGCGGCATCTTTCCGTAGAAAGGATTTTCCAAAAACCGATGGCAGACAAGATTATTGTTTACGAGAAGCCGACTTGAACGAAGTGCCGCGAAGTAGATAGGCTGCTCCGTGAGAGCGGCGTTCCGTTTGAGAAAGTCAACTACTACACCGCGCCGCTCGATGAGAAGAAGCTGCGTGACTTACTGCGGAAAATGAAGCTCGCGCCGCGCGACATCTTGCGGACGAGCGAAGCAATCTACCGCGAGCTGGGTTTAGGCAAGGACGAATTCTCCGATGATGAAATCATCGCGTTGATGCTGAAACATCCCGATTTGATTCAAAGGCCAATCGTCGAGCGCGGTTCACGCGCTGCACTCGGTCGCCCCGTCGAGAATATTCGGGCGTTGTTATGAATAGCTACAAACCTCAGGTTGTGCTGTGGCTGCCAATGAGAGGCAGAACTGGTAAAATATAAACTGACTCCCGAAAAATTTAGAGCCCTATAGAAGCTTCCTGGCCAGTGTGCTGGAAGGAAGCTGTCAGGGTGAGGAGTGGAGAAAAGCAGGTGGCGAAAGCAGCAACGACGGTTTACGTTTGTCAGAAATGCGGGAATCAGTCGCGCAAGTGGTTGGGGAAATGTCCTGACTGCGGCGAGTGGAATTCGTTTGTCGAGGAACGCGCTCGCGCAGCAGTGAAGAAAGAAGGCGCGGCGGCGCGCGGCGGTTTCACGATGCGCGAGGTCAAGCCGGTCGCCTACAGCGAGATTGAATCGCAGGACGATGCGCGCGTCTCTTCCGGTATCGCAGAATTTGACCGCGTGCTCGGCGGCGGCGTTGTGCCCGGAAGCCTCGTGCTGATCGGCGGCGACCCTGGGATTGGCAAGTCCACTTTGCTGGCGCAGGCTGCTGACAAGTTGAGCGGGCAGGGAATGACCGTGCTCTACGTGTCGGGCGAAGAGTCTGAGCGTCAGATCAAGATGCGCGGCGAGCGGTTGGGGCTGGAAGCGTTGAATCTTTATCTTCTGCCGGAGACAAACCTCGAAAGCATCTTCACTGAAATCGAGCGAATGACGCCGGATGTCGTGATCGTTGATTCAATCCAGACAGTCTTTTCGTCGAGCATCGAAAGCGCGCCCGGCTCAGTCTCGCAAGTCCGAGAAGTCGCAGGGCAGTTTCTCATGCTGGCCAAGAATCGCGGGATTCCTGTCTTCCTCATCGGCCACGTCACAAAGGAAGGCTCTATCGCCGGGCCGAAGGCTCTGGAGCACATCGTTGACACGGTGCTCTATTTCGAAGGCGAGCGTCACCATAATCATCGCATCGTGCGCGCCACCAAGAATCGTTTCGGCGCGGCGAATGAAGTCGGCGTGTTTGAAATGACGGGCGCGGGGCTCATCGCAGTAGCCAATCCTTCGGAGATGTTTTTGCAGGAAAGACCGCTTGGCGTGGCCGGGTCTGTGGTGACGGCCTGCATGGAGGGGACGCGCCCCGTGCTCGTAGAGATTCAGGCGCTGGTTTCAGGCTCGAAGTATGGCACCGGAAGGCGAATGACGCAGGGCGTTGACCAGAACCGCGTCGCGCTCATGATCGCCATGCTGGAAAAGCGCGTCGGGTTTCACCTGATGGGCGACGACGTGTTCGTCAATATCGCTGGCGGGCTTGAAATTGATGAGCCTGCGGCTGACCTCGGCGTCGTCTTAGCAATCGCGTCGAGCTTCAAAAACGTGCCGATTGACGCGCACACGGCTGTCTTCGGCGAAGTCGGCCTGACGGGCGAAGTGCGCGGCGCGATGCAGGCGCAGGCACGAGCGCGCGAGGCGCAAACGCTCGGCTTCAAGCGGCTCATCATGCCCGCCTCCAACACCACCGGACTCGAACGCCTCCTCGGCCTGCGCGTCGTCGGCGTCCGCTCGGTCGAAGAGGCGCTCGACGAGATATTCTAAAAAGCAGGAGACAGGAGACAGAAGACAGGAGACAGGAGAAAAGAAAATCTGTAACAGCGGTTCTCCGCCTGATTCTTCTGACTTCTGACTCCTGACTTCTGTATTCTGCTTTTCTATTCCCCTTTTCGTGCTAAGATGCCAACATTATGCGGACGAACGTTATTCTCATTCGATTAGTTTTCACCGCCATCCTGGTTTCATCCGGCTACGTGCTGCACCCTGTGTCCGGCGAGTGGCTCGCGTCAACAGGTCTTGTCTCCGGCGTCTTAGCTTCCAAGATCACTTCCGCCCTCGCTGCGGCTTTGATCGCACTGGCAATCATCTTTTTTGAAGTACGCATCCGGCGCGCATCACTGAAGACTTTGATTGGCGCAGCCGTCGGCTCGATTATGGGCATCATCGGGGCTTACCTGATCGGCTCGCTCATCAGCCGCCAGGAATCTCTGGCCGTCGCGCCGGAGATGAAGACATTTCTGACGCTGGCGCTCACCTTCTTTATGGCGTATGTCGGGTTGATGGTCGGGGCGGCCAAAGGCGATTATCTTGATCTGACCGCGCTTGGCGGAATCTTCAGCGACAAGACCATGCGGCGCGATTACAAGATTCTGGACACCTCCGTCATCATTGACGGGCGCATCTCCGACGTGGCCGAGACGGGCTTTCTTGGCGGCACAATCGTCATCCCGCAGTTTATCCTGCGTGAATTGCAACAGGTGGCGGATTCGCCGGATTCTTCCAAGCGGCAGCGTGGGCGGCGCGGGCTCGACATGCTCAATCGCTTGCAGAACAATAGCGCGCTCGACATTCAGATTGTTGAGACGGATTTCCCGGCGGTGCGTGAAGTTGATTTGAAGCTCATCGAGCTTGGCAAGCAATTGGACGCCGTCATCGTCACCAACGATTTCAATCTCAACAAGGTCGCCCAACTGCGCGGCGTCAATGTGCTCAACATCAACGAACTGGCCAACGCTCTCAAACCCGTCGTCCTGCCCGGCGAAGCCATGAAGGTCTTCATCCTGAAGGAAGGCAAAGAGTATAACCAGGGCGTTGCTTACCTTGACGACGGCACAATGGTCGTCGTTGACAACGCGCGCAAATTGATTGGCAGAAATGCCGAAATTGCCGTCACCAGCGTGCTGCAAACCACCGCCGGAAAAATGATCTTCGGTCGCCTCTGGGAAGAATCGGGCGAGAACGGCACGACAGAGCAGCAACGCAGCAACGGGACACGCCGCCCCGTGCGAGATATTCGTCCCGCGCCAACGCGCATCGGTGAAGAAGGATGAGGGAAAAGCAGAATTCAGGAGTCAGCATCCAGAATCCAGAATGATAAGGCTGAAACCCGCTTTTATTTTATTCTGACTCCTGAATTCTGGATTCTGGATTCTGCTTTTATGAATATCGCCATCATCGCTGCCGCCGGGCAGGGCACGCGGTTGGGCGGGAAGCGCGCCAAGCAGTTTCTCGAACTCGCGGGCGTCCCCGTCATCATTCACACGCTCAGAAAATTCGAGCAGTGTGCAGCCATTCAGGAAGTCGTCGCGGTCTTGCCTGCGCCGGATGTCGCGGGGTTTCTCGCGCTGGCAGGCAACTACGAATTGCGAAAGCTCGCGCGCGTGGTTGCAGGGGGGGCGACCAGGGGGCAATCGGTCTGGCGTGGGCTTCAGGCTGTCCGCGCCGCCACCGCTGAGATTATCGCCGTGCATGACGGCGTGCGTCCCTTCGTCACGCCATTGGAAATTGAATGCACGGTGCAGGCGGCGCAGGCGAGCGGCGCGGCCATTCTCACCGCCCCGGCTGTAGATACCATCAAGGAAGTAGAAAACCATCAAGTAGTGCGGACGCTTGAGCGCACGCGGCTGCAACGCGCTCTCACGCCGCAGTGCTTTCGCTATGAACTGCTGCGCCGCGCCTATGAACAATCGCCGGAATTGATCGCCAACGCGACCGACGATAGCTCTCTCGTCGAATTGCTCGGCGCAACCGTCACAGTCATCGAAGGCGACGCACGCAACATCAAGATCACACGACGTGAAGACATCGCATTAGCTGAAAGCATTTTAGAGCAGGAGACAGAATACAGAAGACAGGAGTCAGAATGATAAGGCTGAAACCTTCTTTCTTCTGATTTTCTTTTCTCCTGACTTCTGACTCCTGTCTTCTGTATTCTGCTTTTTATGTATCGCATCGGCATCGGACATGACACGCATCGTTTGGCGGCAGGGCGACCGCTGATTCTGGGTGGTGTGTTGATTGAGGCTGAATATGGCGCTGATGGGCATTCCGATGCGGACGCGCTTGCTCATGCGGTGGCAGACGCCATCCTGGGCGCGTTGTGCGAGGGCGACTTGGGAGTCCATTTCCCGGATCGTGATCCGCAGTGGAAGGATGCTGACAGCCTTGACTTGCTGGCGCGCGTGATGTGGCTGGCGGGCGAGCGCGGCTGGCGCGTTGTCAATCTGGATGCGACGGTGATGCTGGAACGCCCGCGCCTGCGCCCATACGTCCTGGAGATGCGGGAGAAGTTGGCACAGACTCTGGATGTCGAGCCTGCGTGCGTGAGCGTGAAGGCCAAGACGGGCGAGGGATTGGACGCGGTTGGGCGCGGCGAGGCCGTGACGGTGCAGGCTGTGATCTTGTTGACGTGCGCTTAAGTTGGGAGGAAGGCTTTTTGAGACCGCAGGACGTGATACGCAAAAAACGGGATGGCGGCAGCCTCTCGCGCGAGGAAATCGCGTTCTTCGTTGACGGTGTGACGCGGGGCACTCTGGCGGACTATCAAGCGTCCGCGTTGTTGATGGCTATCTGTCTCAATGGCATGACAGCTTCCGAAACGGCGATGCTGACGGATGCGATGCTTCATTCAGGCGAGATACTGGATTTCTCAGACATCGCTCAACCGAAAGTTGATAAGCATTCGACGGGCGGCGTCGGCGATAAAACTTCGCTCATCCTGGCTCCGCTCGTCGCCGTCTGCGGTGCGGCAGTTCCGATGATCTCCGGGCGGGGCTTGGGACACACGGGCGGAACGCTCGATAAACTCGAATCAATTCCCGGCTATCGCGTTCATCTCTCGCTCGCGGAATTTCGAGTGATTCTGGGACAAATCGGCTTTGCCATGATGGGGCAGACCGGCGAGATTGCGCCCGCAGACAAAAAGCTCTACGCGTTACGTGACGCGACCGCGACTGTGGAAGCAATTCCGCTCATCGTTGCTTCCATCATGTCGAAGAAACTGGCCGCAGGTCTTGATGCGCTCGTGCTGGATGTCAAAACCGGGACAGGGGCTTTCATGTCGGATGAGGATGATGCAAGGGAACTGGCACGCGCTCTGGTCTCGACCGGCAATTCCTGCGGCGTTCGCACGGAAGCCCTCATCACGGATATGAATCAACCGCTCGGACGCGGCGTCGGGCATGCTATCGAAGTGCGCGAGTGCATTGAGATTTTGCGAAACGAGCCGAGCGAGGGCGCGCGCCCCGTGATGGAGCTTTCGTTGGAGTTGGCCGCCCGGATGGTTGCTCTCTCCGGCGTCGAGCCAGGGCTTGAAGAAGCGCGGAAGAAAATTCAAAGAGCGCTTGAATCCGGCGCGGCGCTTGAATGTTTTCGCCGGAACATCGAGGCTCAGGGCGGCGACGCGCACGTCTGCGACGACCCCGTGCGACTTCTCCCTTTGACACCGCACGAGGTTAAGGTAGAATCCACGCGCACTGGATTTGTCACCGGGATTGATGCGGCTGAGGTCGGCAACGCCATCGCCTCAATCGGCGGAGGCCGAGCGCGCATGGAAGATGCGATTGACCCGGGCGTAGGCTACGCCGCCGAGCGCAAGATCGGCGATGAAGTGAAAGCAGGCGAGACTCTTGGATTGCTCTACTGCCGCGACCCTGCACAAGGAAGAATGGCTTCTGAGCGCATCCAGGCCGCCTACACTATCGGTGCAAATTCCACATCCGCCCCCACATTGATTAAGGAAGTTATTACGGCATGAAGTCATTTCGTCTCTGGACATCTCTGGCAGCCTTCTGCGTGTTTGCGCTCGCGCTTCTCGGAAGCTCTGCCTGCAACATGGGAGCGAGGAGCGAGGCGGATAAAGACAAAGTTCACGTCGGAATTGTTTTCGACATCGGCGGCAAGGACGACCGCTCGTTCAATGCCTCCGCCTGGGAGGGCGTGAAGCGTGCGGCGAAAGATTTCCCGATTGTGCTGCGCGACGTAGAGCCGGGCGACCCGACTTCCGTTGAGCCAGCCATTCGCGCCTTCGCCGAGCGCAATTATGATCTGGTGATCGGCGTCGGTTTTGAGCAGATGCCCGTCGTCGAGCGAGTCGCTAAAGACTATCCCAATGTCAACTTTGTCATCATAGACGGCGTGATTGATCTGCCGAACGTGGCGTCTCTCGTCTTCAAAGAGCATCAAGGCTCTTACCTTGTCGGGATGATCGCGGCGATGAAATCGCAGACCGGCACGATAGGTTTCATCGGCGGCATGGACATCCCCCTCATCCACAAATTCGAGACAGGGTACGAGGAAGGCGCGCGTGCCGCCAATCCAAAGATTAATGTGCTCGCCAATTATGTCGGGGTGACGCCTGCCGCGTGGAACAATCCGGGGCAGGGAAAGGAACTGGCTATCGCGCAGATCGGCAAAGGCGCGGACGTGATTTTCACAGCCGCAGGCAATTCCGGTCTCGGCGCATTCGACGCCGCCGAGCAGCAAAAAAGGTTCGTCATCGGCGTTGACTCGAATCAAAACTGGGTGAAGCCCGGCTACGTTCTGACCAGCATGGTCAAGCGGATTGATAACGCCGTCTATCAAATCGTCAATGAGCGCGTCAGCGGGCGATTCCAGGCTGGTGTGCATGTCTACGGACTTGAGAATGAAGGAGTGGGCTACGCCGTTGACCAGTACAACGAAAAGCTGATCCCGCCCGAAGTGCTTCAAAAAGTCGAAGCGGCCAAACAAGACATCATCAACGGGAAAATTCAAGTGACCGACGCAATGGCAAAATAGTTTTCAGTTTTTAGTTTTCAGTTTCCAGCAAAAGCCGAGAACTGAAAACTAAAAACTGAAAACTGAAAACTGAACATGCTTGAGCTACGCAACATCACCAAACGATTCGGCGCAGTGCTGGCGAATGACCAGATAAACATCAAGGTCAGGGCTGGAACGATTCACGCCATCGTGGGCGAGAACGGCGCTGGCAAGTCAACCGCGATGCGGATCGCTTACGGCTTTTACACGGCTGATAGCGGCGAGATTGTGGTTGATGGTGAGGTGCGTCCGATTAAGACGCCGCACGATGCCATCGCGCTTGGCATCGGCATGGTTCACCAGCATTTCATGTTGGTTGAGCCGATGACGGTCGCCGAAAACATAGTGCTCGGCGCAGAGCCGGGCGCGGTTACTTCGCTCGATCTGCGCGGTGCCGGGACGCAGATTCGGGCGCTCTCCGAAGAGTTCGGATTGGCGATTAACCCGAACGCTACTATCGAGAGTCTGTCAGTTGGGCAACAGCAGCGCGTCGAGTTGCTGAAGGCGCTCTATCGCCAGGCGCGGCTCTTGATTCTGGATGAGCCGACGGCAGTGCTGACGCCGCAGGAAGTCGAGGAGTTCTTCGGTATCTTGAGGCGAATGCGTGAACAGGGCAAAACCGTCGTCATCATCACGCACAAACTCGCGGAGGTTCTGGCCATCTCAGACGACGTGACCGTCATGCGTGATGGCCGCGTGGTTGGCGAGGTGAAAACTGCGGACACCAATGCGGCGGAACTGGCGCGCATGATGGTCGGGCGCGATGTCTTGTTGAGAATTGAAAAGCCGGAAGCTGTCGCCGGTGAGACGGTCTTGAGCGTGCGCGGTTTGACCGTTGCCCTGAAGGATGGAACACCGCGTCTTAACGATGTCTCGTTCGACGTGCGCGCGGGCGAGATTGTCGGCATCGCGGGTGTCGAGGGCAACGGCCAGACGGAGTTGATCGAAGCGCTGGCCGGGTTGATAGTGCCGCCCGCCGTGTCCGGCGTCACCGAATTCGAGGGACGCAATATCACCCACGCCTCTGCGCGCAAGCGTAAAGAAATGGGCATCGCGCATATCCCCGAAGACCGTCACCGGCGCGGGTTGCTGCTCGATTTCGATCTTTCGGAAAATTCTATCCTCGGCGTTCACTATCGCCGCCCGGCGGTCGCGCATCTGGGCGGAGTGTGGCTGGACAACGAGGCGATTCGCAAGCACGCCGAAGCCGTCATCAAAGATTTTGACGTGCGCCCGCCGAACCCGGATTTGCCTGCGCGCGCTCTGTCAGGCGGCAACCAGCAGAAGCTCATCATCGGGCGCGAGTTCGATCTTAAACCTAAGCTCCTGCTTGTCTCGCAGCCGACGCGCGGCGTGGACATCGGCGCAATCGAGTTCATACACGCCAAGCTCGTCGCGCTTCGTGACGCGGGCTGCGCCGTGCTGCTCATTTCCGCAGAGTTGGAAGAGGTGACGGCGCTCGCCGACCGCCTCCTGGTGATTCACAATGGCCGAATCGTCGGCGAAGTCGATCCTAAGCGCACGAGTCCCGAAGAAATTGGATTGCTGATGACAGGGGGACATTAAAAGCAGGAGACAGAATACAGAAGTCAGAAGTCAGAATGGAAAGGGCGGAGAACCGCTTTTCTTCTGATTTTCTTTTATTCTGACTCCTGTATTCTGACTTCTGACTCCTGAGGTTATGAAACTTCTCCGCGAACTACTCTTTCCGCTAATCGCTGTCGTCGCGGCTTTCATCGTCGGCGGAATCATCGTTCTTCTGATCGGCGACAATCCGATTGAGACATATAAGCTCTTGATCGGGAGCGCGCTCTCCTGGCCGGACGGCATCGGCTACACGCTCTTTTATGCGACGCCTTTGATTTTTACGGGGCTCGCCGTGGCGGTCGCCTTTCGTTGCGGGCTGCTCAACATTGGCGCTGAAGGTCAACTCTACATAGCTGCTTTCGTGACCGCCTGGGTCGGAATCACGTTCGCAAATCTTTCAGGATGGGCTCTGATCCCGCTCATGTGTCTGGCAGCAATTTTGAGCGGCGCTGTGTGGGGAGCAATCCCCGGAGTCCTGAAAGCAAAGTTCGGCTCGCACGAAGTTATCAACACCATCATGCTGAACTTCATTGCGATTGCCCTGGTCAGCTACTTCACCCAGTATCACTTCAAAGCGCCGGGCGATCCCATCATGCAGACGGGTTTCATTGGGCGGCAAAACGTGCCCGAAGGAATGGAAGCCCTCAAAGGCGTCAACGCGCACATCCCGCGTTTGGGCACGTTCATTCCGGGCTTTCCTGAACGCATCCCGCTCAACGTCGCTTTCATCCTCGCGCTGCTCGCGTGCGTGGCCGTTTATATTTTCCTGTGGCGAACGAAATGGGGCTACGAGATACGCGCGACGGGTGCGAATCCTTCGGCGGCGGAGTACGGCGGGATTTCCGTGAAAAAGCAGATCGTGCTGGCGATGGCGGTGTCGGGCGCGCTCGCCGGGATGGTCGGAATCAACGAAGTGATGGGCTATCGCTATCGTTTCTACGAGGGCTTCTCGCCGGGTTATGGACTGACCGGAATCGCAGTGGCGCTGCTCGGACGGAATCATCCTGCCGGTGTTCTGCTCGCAGCCATTTTCTTCGGCGCGCTGACGCGCGGGCAATTGTTCGTGGACATTTTTACCGGCAAGGTCTCGAAAGATTTGGTTCAGGTACTTCAGGCGATAGTCATCCTGTTCGTAGCCGCCGAAGCATTTTTTCGCGGCTCATTCTCCAGGTGGGGGTTACTAAAGCGATCAAAATTATGAAAGCAGTTAGCAGTGGGCAGTGGGCAGTTCGCAGTCAGAACCAGCGACGAGCAGCGTTCGTGCTTTTGTCTTTAACTGCCAACTGCCCACTGCCAACTGCCCACTTCTTATGAAGAACATATTCACCTTCGCGTTAATCGCTTCGACAATTCGCTTGACGACGCCGCTGCTTTTGGCTGCGCTGGGCGGTCTGTTCTCGGAGCGTTCAGGCATCATCAATATCGCGCTTGAAGGATTGATGCTGGCGGGCGCATTCACTGCCGCCACGGTGACACACCTTGCGACCGTGCACGGTTATCCTGCTCCTGAGTGGATCGGGTTGCTGGCGGCGATAGGTGCGGGCGTCATCGTGGCAAGCATCCACGCAGTAGCGTGTATCAGATACAAGGCTGACCAGGTTGTCACAGGCACGGCAATCAATATTCTCTTCCTCGGCGTCCCGGCGTTGATGAGCGGCGCGCTCTTTGATTCGACGGGCGCAACGCCGCAGATTCCGATTAATAATTTGCTTCCCACTGCTCCCATCATCATTGCCTTCGCGCTCGTTCCTGTCACGTGGTACGTGCTCAATCGCACGCCGTTCGGATTGCGCCTGCGCGCTGTCGGTGAAAACCCGGAAGCTGCGGACACGGCTGGCGTCAGCGTGGCGCGACTCAGGTACACGGGCGTGCTTCTTTCAGGCGCGCTGGCAGCCATCGGCGGGGCGTATCTCTCCATCGGCCAATCGTCGCTCTTTACGCGCAACATGACAGCCGGAAGAGGTTTTATCGCGCTGGCCGCTTTGATCTTCGGCAAGTGGCGACCCGTGCAGACAATGCTCGCGTGCCTGCTCTTCGGTTTGGCTGAAGCGGTGGCGATTCAGATGCAGGGAGTCGCCAACATCCCTGTGCAATTCATTCAGATTATTCCTTATGTCCTGACGATAGTCGTGCTGGCTGGCTTCATCGGTCTCTCGCGTGCGCCGCGCGCTCTGGGGATTCCGTACCAGAAGGAGAGATAGGAGAGCCAGTCAACTCATCAGTCAAGAGTTGTCTTTCTTAAAGTATGCCGGAAGATTCAACCTCGCTGACCGTTTATGAGCGCGTGGAGCACGCGGCTCGGACAATTCGCGCGCGCTCCAGTGAAGAAGTGCGCGTGGCGCTCGTGCTCGGCAGCGGCCTGGGCGCTTTCGCCGACGACATAGAAGACGCGGTAATGATTCCCTACGAGGAAATACCCGGCTTCGCGCGCCCGACTGTCGAGGGGCACATGGGTCGCCTCGTGCTGGGTAAAATCGAAGGCGTGCCTGTGGCGGCGATGCAGGGGCGCTTCCATTACTACGAAGGCTATGCGTTCGAGGAGGTCATCTTTCCGATTCGCACGTTCAGTTTGCTTGGAGCGAAATCCTTGGTGTTGACCAACGCGGCGGGCGGCATCAACGTGGCCTTCGATCAGGGCGCGTTGATGGTTATCTCAGATCATCTGAACTTGATGGGCATGAGCCCTCTGCGTGGGCGGCACGACGAACGCTTCGGGCAGCGTTTCCCGGATATGACGGAAGTTTACTCGCGCGATTATCAGGAACTAGCCGTTGAAGAAGCGAACGCAATGGGTTTGGAGTTGCGGCGCGGAATTTACGCAGCGCTTTCCGGCCCAAGCTACGAGACGCCAGCCGAGATACGAATGCTCAGAATCCTCGGCGCAGACGCCGTCGGGATGAGCACCGTCCCCGAAGCGATAGCCGCGCAGCAAATGGGCTTGAAAATCCTGGGCATCTCCTGCATCACAAACATGGCGGCGGGCGTTATCGGCGAACCGATCAACCACCAGGAAGTAATCGAAACCGGCGAGCGCGTCCGCGACACATTTAAGGAATTGCTGCGGCGAGTAATTCCCAGACTAACTTAAACAAGAATCCAGAATTCAGGAGTCAGAATCCAGAATAAAAGGCTGCAACCGTCCTTCTGATTTTCTTTTCTTCTGACTCCTGAATTCTGGATTCTGGATTCTGCTTTTATGATAATTGGCATTTGCGGCGGCACAGGCTCTGGCAAGACGACGGTCGCCAATAGCATTCTGGAATCCGTCAACGCGAGCGAAGTCGCGTTCATCCAGCAGGATTCTTATTACCGCAATCTCAAAGACCTCCCGCTCGATTACCGGCAGGCGGTCAACTTCGATCACCCGGACGCGCTGGACAACGATCTGCTCGTCCACCATATCAGAAAATTGAAAGCGGGCGGGTCGGTCGAGCTTCCGATCTACGATTTCCGAACACATACGCGCCTCAATGATACTGTTTTGATCGAGCCGAAACCGATTGTCATCATCGAGGGAATTCTGATTTTCGTTGATCCGCGCCTGCTTGAGCAGATGGACATCAAGGTCTTCGTTGACACTCCCGACGACATTCGCTTCATCCGTCGTCTGAGGCGCGACATCGCCGAGCGAGGCCGCACCATTGATTCCGTCATTGAGCAATATCTTAATACCGTGCGCCCGATGCACATGCAGTTTGTCGAGCCGTCGAAGCGATACGCCGACGTGATTATCCCGGAAGGCGGGCACAACCTCGTCAGCATAGATTTAATCAGCGGAAAAATTCGTGAACGCTTATCGAGCGCACTGACAACGAGCGGAGGGCAGGTTTGATCGAACCGGAAATTCAAAAACTCATTGACGCGGCAAGAATCGGGAGAGATTGTTCTTTGTCGCCTTTCTCTAACTTCTGCGTCGGAGCAGCCGTCGAAACAGAGGATGGCAAAATTTACACCGGCTGCAATATCGAAAGCGCGAGTTTCGGTTTGACGGTTTGCGCCGAGCGCGTCGCAATCTGGAAAGCCCTGTCGGAAGGCGAGAGAAAGTTTAAGCGCATCGCCGTCGTCGCCGACACAGACCCACTGACTCCGCCCTGCGGAACGTGCCGACAAATTATCTGGGAATGGTGTCGCAATACGACCGTTGTGCTCGCCAACCTGCGCGGCGATATTGAAATCCTTGAGATGCGCGAACTGTTGCCGCGCGCCTTCGACGCCAGATTCCTGAAAGAAACCGGCGCTGAAAAATGAATGTCGAACATGATGAAACTTACACGATTCATTATCACCTTCTTCCTTATGGCCTCTTTCACTACACCATTGACCGCTTCCGCACAGCAAAGAGGGCGAGGCCGTGGCAATAGCGTTGATCTCATCATTCGTGGCGGAACTATCGTCACGATGGATGGCGGGCGGCGCATCATTGAAAACGGCTCAATTGTCGTCAAAGGTGGGCGCATCCTGGCGGTCGGCGCAGGCGCTGAGATTGATTCAAAATATACTGCGCGCGAGACGATAGATGCGCGCGGCAAAGTTGTCATCCCCGGTCTCATCAACGGCCACACGCACATTCCGATGACGCTCTTTCGCGGGCTGGCAGATGACATGGATTTGCAGGAATGGCTGACGAAATACATCTTCCCGGCTGAGGCCAAAAACGTTACCGAAGAGTTCGTGCGCGTCGGCACACGGCTCGGCCTCGCAGAGATGATTCGCGGCGGCACGACGACCTACTGCGATATGTACTACTTCGAGGACGCCATCGCGGACGAGACTCAGAAAGCGGGTGTGCGCGGCGTGCTCGGCGAGACGGTAATAGATTTTCCGGTTGCGGATAATAAAACCTGGGCCGAAGCGATGGCCTACACTGAAAAGTTCGTCAGGAAATGGAAGGGACATGCGCTGATTGTCCCGGCAATCGCGCCGCACGCGCCTTATACGGTCTCGGAAGAACATCTCAAAGCCGTGCGCGCTTTATCCGACCGAATGGGCGCACCCATCGTGATTCACGTCTCAGAGACGCGCAAAGAAGTTGACGACCTTTTGAAAAGCAAGGGTGCATCTCCGGTTGACTACC
This sequence comes from Acidobacteriota bacterium, assembly GCA_032160705.1. Classification (GTDB taxonomy): domain Bacteria; phylum Acidobacteriota; class Blastocatellia; order Pyrinomonadales; family Pyrinomonadaceae; genus QHXM01. The sequence continues at coordinate 75,291 of JAVHVE010000018.1, forward strand.
TCGCACGGATAGGGTTTTTAAATAACCGCGTTATCGCCGCACACGTTGTCCATCCAAGCCCTGAAGAGATTACGGTCTTGAAACGCCTTGGTGTCGGAGTTGTTCACAACCCGCAGTCAAATATGAAGCTCGCTTCCGGCGTTGCGCCCGTCCCACAGATGCTTCAGCTTGATCTTGATCTTGGGCTTGGCACGGACGGGGCAGCCTCGAATAACGACCTCAACATGTGGGAAGAAATTGATACGACAGCCAAGCTGCATAAGGTGTTCACGATGGACCCGAAGGTTGTCACTGCTCGGCAGGCTTTCGAGATGGCGACGATTCGCGGCGCACGCGCCCTTCACATGGAGCGCGACATCGGCTCAATCGAGAAGGGGAAGCGCGCCGACCTCGTCATCGTTGACCTGGACGATCTCAACCAGACGCCGCTCTATAACGTCTATTCGCACCTGGTGTATGCGACGAAGGCTGATGATGTGCGCTCCGTCATCATTGAAGGCCGCGTCGTCATGCGCGACCGGAGGTTGCTAACTTTGGACGAACAGGATATAAAGGCACGCGCACGCATCTTTCGCGAGCAGATTATTAAAAGCCTCGCGCCATCAAGCACACAAGCGGGTGAAAATTCAACCGGGGGACTTGTCCAAAGCCCCTCGAAGAGGCCATAATACGGGTCATCAAATTAGGATTTGGTTGTACCCGGAAGCGAGCCTTATAAGCTCGCTTCATTTTTTTACGGAGTTTCAAGAAGTGAAGGAAAAAAGAGTTCGCCATGCCATCAATCTGATTACCGGAATAGTTTTATGCCTCGTCCTGACGACGCTCACCCTGTTCGCCCAGGCTACGCCTGAGACGGACGCCGGGCAGAAGCGTCTCAAGCGTGCACGCGCTCTGATTGCCGCGCACAGACTCGGAGCTGCGGCAGCCGAGTTGGACGCGATTCGCACCGCCACCACTGATGATGCGGTGCGTGATGTCGCGCGCATCATGCTGATGAGCGTCTATCTGGAAGAAGGCGACTACATGCGAGCGCAGTCTCTTCTGGAAGACACGTACAAGCTGCGCTCCGTCCAGAGTGAAAATTCCACGCGAACATATTTCGCGCTGGCCGGGCAGGCCGTCAACAGCGCCCGCGAGCATCTCGGACGGTATCGCTCATTCGGCATCAACACAGCGGACAAGGAACTGCCCCCGGAGGCTGTGAGTGATCTCGACCATGTGCGGATGCTGCTTGATCGCGTCGCGGAGCAGGCCAGGGAGATGAGCAGCCAGAACGGCAAGAGCTTTGACGCGCTCGGCCTGTTGGAAGAAGTCGCGAATGTGCGCGGGCCTCTTGCGCGCAGTAAACAGGAACGCCTTCAGTGGCAACGAGAAGTCGCAGATGCACGGGAGAAACTTGCCGCTTCCGAAATTCGTATTGCCTCCACCGGCAATTTAGCTATCAACCCAATCTCCGTGGCTTCACAGCCTAGCGTCAGCAATGCCCCGGCGGCTTCGTCTTCTCCATCAGCGCCGAACCATTCCACAGATACGGGCACGCGAAAGGCGACCGCCGCCACCGCTCCTGAAAACCGCAACATCTCTTCAGCAGCGCAAAGCAAACGGCCTGCGGATGCTGCCGCGGGAAACTCCGCGCCAGGTGAGCGGCCTGTAGAGATTGGCTCGCTGATTGATAAAGCGACGCAGCGAGTAAATCCCTCATATCCGCAAACCGCAAAGATGGCCCGCGTGACCGGCGTCGTCACCGTCTATTTGGAGGTGGATGAAAGCGGCTCGGTGACTACGGTGCAGCGCACCAACGGCCCGCAATTGCTGAAACAGGCAGCAACGGACGCGGCGCGGCGTTGGAAGTTCCGCCCGACAGTCGTGGACGGGCAACCCGTTCGCGTCATGGGATTCATTAATTTCAATTTCACATTGTAGGCCAATAAAAGGCCCCTGAATCCTCTCAAAGTGATGGGCTTAAAAACCTCAATCAGGAGGCTTATCAGCCTATTCCCCAAGCACTTATTCAATCTTGACTTAAAAGTAAGGTATGCTACAATACCCTCGAATCCTGAATCAGTAGAGGATGCCAAAGGAGTTTGAGCGAAGATGAAGGTCTCGGCTCAGGAAGAGTACGGATTGCGTTGCCTGGTACAACTCGCCCACTTGCGGGAGGGGGAATCGCTGACGCTTTCCCAGATCGCCAAGCGCGAAGGGATTTCCGCAGCGAATGCCGGGAAACTGCTCTGGATTCTGAACAAGGCGGGGTTGGTGCTCTCTACCAGAGGCACTAAAGGCGGCTATCAACTGGCGCGTCCCGCTTCCGCGATTCGCCTGAGTGAAGTCATCAAGGTACTGGATGCAGACGAAGTGACGGAGCACTGCAAGAGTTACACGGGCGTGCTCGACACCTGCGTTCACACGAGCGATTGCGGCATCCGGCCTGTGATTCTCGGACTGCATGAGATTGTGCAAAACGCGCTATCGGAAGTCACGCTCGCGCAATTAGTCGGCACAGAGGCCAACGTGGACGCGACGCTGCACCAGATTCAAAGATTGCAGGCTCGCTTGAGTCCGACACACTGAAAGCGCCTTGAGTTAAGCACAGAAACAGCAATTATTCGATTTTGAAAATAACTTCGCGAGAGCGAAGCAGGAAAACAAGATGAGCAGTATCGAGATACTTGCCAACAAGGAATACAAATACGGATTCGTCACTGACATCGAATCAGATGTCATTCCCAGGGGGCTGAACGAAGAGACCGTCAGGCTGATTTCTGCGAAGAAGAACGAGCCCGATTGGATGCTGGAGTTTCGTCTGAAAGCCTATCGTCACTGGCTGACGATGGAAGAGCCGCGACACTGGCCGAACATCACGTACCCGGAAGTCAACTACCAGGACATAATTTACTACAGCGCGCCGAAGCAGAAAGCTAAAAAGGCGAGTCTGGACGAAGTTGATCCAGAGTTGCTACGCACTTTCGAGAAGCTGGGCATTCCTTTGCAGGAGCAGAAGCAACTGGCGAACGTCGCCGTTGACGCGGTCTTTGATTCGGTGTCGGTCGCGACGACTTACAAAGAGAAGCTGAGAAAGGCCGGAGTCATTTTCTGCTCCTTCTCAGAAGCCGTGCAGGAACACCCCGATTTAATCCGTCAATATCTCGGCTCAGTCGTCCCCACAAGCGATAATTATTTTGCCGCTCTCAACAGCGCGGTCTTCACGGATGGCTCGTTCTGCTTCATCCCGAAGGGCGTGCGCTGCCCGATGGAGTTGTCCACCTACTTCCGCATCAACAATTCCGAGTCAGGACAGTTCGAGCGCACCCTGATCGTCGCCGAAGAGGGCGCACACGTCTCCTATCTGGAAGGCTGCACCGCGCCAAAGTTTGACAAGAACCAGTTGCACGCGGCTGTTGTGGAATTGATTGCCCTTGATGACGCCGAAATCAAATATTCGACCGTGCAGAACTGGTACGCGGGCGATGAGGAAGGCGTCGGCGGCATTTATAATTTTGTGACGAAGCGCGGGAAATGCGCCGGACGCAATTCCAAGATTTCTTGGACGCAGGTAGAGACAGGTTCGGCGATTACCTGGAAGTACCCGTCGTGCATCCTTCAGGGAGACAATTCCGTCGGCGAATTCTACTCGGTCGCCCTGACGAATCACGCGCAGCAGGCCGATACGGGAACGAAGATGATTCATCTGGGCAAGAACACGCGCTCGACCATCATCTCGAAAGGTATCTCTGCCGGGCACTCGAACAATAGCTATCGCGGGCTGGTCAAAGTCATGCCGAAGGCGGAAGGCGCGCGTAACTACACGCAGTGCGATTCGATGTTAATCGGTTCACGTTGCGGTGCGAACACCTTCCCCTATATCGAGGTGATGAACAACACGTCGCGCGTGGAACACGAAGCGTCAACATCCAAGATCAGCGAGGAGCAGTTGTTCTACTTACAGCAGCGCGGCATCTCGCAGGAAGACGCTGTCTCGTTAATCATCAACGGATTCTGCAAAGACGTGTTCCTCCAACTGCCGATGGAGTTTGCGGTTGAAGCAACGCGCCTGCTCGGATTGAAGTTGGAAGGCAGTGTCGGTTAAAAACAGGGGATGGGTGTCGGGGGTTAGGGGTTAGATTGCTTTTACCAATCCCTGACCCCCGACCCCTGTCCCCAAATTTACGGAGTAAATTTATTGTGTTAGAGATCAAAGATTTACATGCGGCCATTGACGGCAACGAGATTCTGAAGGGAATCAATTTGACGATCAGGAAGGGTGAAGTTCACGCCATCATGGGGCCGAACGGGTCTGGAAAATCCACGCTCGCGAAAGTGCTGGCGGGGCATCCGGCCTATCAGGTGACGAAAGGTGAAGTGTTGTTCGAGGGAAAGAATTTGCTGGAATTAGCGCCGGACGAGCGTGCGCGCGAAGGCATCTTTCTGGCGTTTCAGTATCCGATTGAAATTCCGGGTGTCTCAAACGCGCAGTTCCTCAGGCTGGCTTACAACGAGAAGCGCAAGCATCTCGGTGAAGAAGAACTCGACCCGCTTGAGTTCAAGGATTTATTGAAAGAGCGCGCCGCGATTGTGGAGATGGATGCCAGCTTCATGACGCGCGCCGTCAACGAGGGCTTTTCGGGCGGCGAGAAAAAGCGCAACGAGATTTTGCAGATGGCCGTTTTGGAGCCGAAGCTGGCCGTGCTGGATGAAACCGATTCGGGGCTGGACATTGACGCCCTGCGCATTGTCGCCGGGGGCATCAACAAGCTGCAAAATTCGGAGAACGCAATCATTCTCGTAACGCACTACCAGCGGCTGCTCAACTACATCGTCCCTGATTTCGTTCATGTGCTCGCCGGAGGCCACATTGTTCGTGAAGGCGGCAAGGAGCTTGCGCTGGAATTGGAAGAGAAGGGTTACGATTGGATTAAAGCACAGGCGGCGGGGAAAGTTTCGGCCAGTGTGCCGCAGGTGAATTGAAGAAATGGTGTCTCAAATTCTGAAAGAACAGAGCGCGTACTCCGCATCATTCCGTGCGCTGCAAGAGAGCAGTGGCGCAGACAGCCCATCGTGGGTCGAGCGTTTGCGCGAGACTGCTTTCGCCAGCTTTGAGAAGCTGGGCTTTCCGACTGTTGACGGGGAAGAGTGGAAGTACACGAATGTCGCGCCGATTGCGAAAGCGAAGTTCGAGGCAGCTTTCGAGAGCCGGGAAGAGATGACCACGCTTGATGCCGCCCGGCTGCAATCATTCACTTATCAAGAGGCCAGCTCAAGCCAGTTGGTTTTCGTCAACGGTTTTTATCGCCCGGAGCTTTCATCCATTAAATCTTTGCCCGGTGAAGTTGTTGCCATAGACATCGCGGATGCGTTGCAAGAAGAAAAGTATAGTGGTGTCGTTCGCGAGCAACTCGCACGTAGCGCAGACTTCAACGAAAACGCTTTCACGGCTTTGAACACCGCTTTCATTGCGAGCGGAGCATTTATTCTCATCCCGAAAGGCGTGCAATTGGACGCGCCCGTGCATCTGCTTTTCCTGTCCGATGGGAGGTTGCGTCCGACCGTCTCTTTCCCGCGCGTGTTGATCGTTGCGGAAAGCGGCAGCGCGGCGACGGTTATCGAAAGCTACGCGGGTATTAGCGAAGACGTTTATTTCACGAATGCGGTCGTGGAGATCAATTTAATGGATGGGGCGCGGCTGACACACAACAAGGTGCAGCGCGAAAGCGCGGCGGCGTTTCATGTGGCAACGACACAAGTGAGCCTCGCTCGCAATAGCAGCTTCGATACGACGACTATTACGCTCGGCGCAGAGCTTTCGCGCCACAATATCAATGTCACGCTCGATGAGGAAGGCGCGGAATGTTGGGTTGACGGGCTCTACCTCGTCGGCACGGGTCAGCACGCTGATACTCACTCCCTGATAGATCACCGCCAGCCGCATTGCACGAGCCACCAGCTTTACAAAGGCATTCTTGACGGCAAGTCGCGCGCAGTCTTCAATGGAAAAGTTTTCGTGCGACCGAATGCGCAGCAGACTGACGCGAAGCAAACGAACAGGAATCTGCTCCTTTCGAACGAGGCACGCGTGGACACCAAGCCGCAGTTGGAGATTTTTGCGGACGACGTTAAGTGTGCGCACGGCGCAACCGTCGGGCAGCTTGAAGAAGAAGAGTTGTTTTACTTGGCGAGTCGCGGCCTTGATGCAGACCTGGCGCGAAATCTCCTGACTTACGGGTTCGCGGAAGAAGTCATCGCTAAAATCAAAGTCGAATCAATCAAGACACAGTTGGACGAAGCGGTTTTGAACCGGCTTCATTCCAATCTGGAGGCGCAGAGTTTATGAGCGTCACAAAGACGAGCTTGCTGGAAACACCAGACATTCTGACAGACGCCCGGTGGGATGTGGAGCGCATCAGGGAAGATTTCCCCGTGCTCCGGCAGATGGTCAACGGCAAGCCGCTCGTCTATCTGGACAACGCTGCGTCGTCGCAGGTTCCGCAGATCGTGATTGATCGCGGCAGCATCTATCTCGAACAGGAACACTCGAACATTCACAGAGGCGTGCATTACCTGAGCCAGCGCGCGACGACCGCCTACGAAGGCGCGCGCGAAAAAGTCAAACGCTTCATCAATGCGCGTGAGGCGCGGGAGTGCATCTTCGTGCGCGGCGCGACCGAAGGCATCAATCTGGTAATGCACGGCTACGGGCGCAAGTTCATAGGTGAAGGCGATGAAGTCATCATCTCCGCGATGGAGCATCACTCAAACATCGTCCCCTGGCAGATGCTCTGCGAAGAGAAGAATGCGCGGCTTCGTGTCATCCCGATGAACGATCAGGGCGAGCTTCTCCTGGACGAATATGACGCGCTCCTTAACGAGCGCACTAAAATCGTCGCCATCGCGCATATCTCAAACGCGCTCGGCACAATCAACCCGGTCAAAGAGATGATCGCGCGCGCACACAAGTACGGCGTGCCCGTGCTGCTCGACGGCGCGCAGGGCGCTCCACATTTGACCGTTGACGTACAGGATTTGGATTGCGATTTCTATGCGCTGTCAGGGCACAAGATGTTTGCGCCAACGGGCAGCGGCGTCGTTTACGGCAAGGCAGAGCTGCTGGAGAAGATGAATCCGTTTCAGGGCGGCGGCAGTATGATTCGCACGGTCAGTTTTGAAAAGACGACTTATGCGGGATTGCCGGATAAGTTTGAAGCGGGGACACCGGCCATCGCTTCGCAGATCGGCCTCGGCGCAGCGATTGACTATCTGAACAGCATCGGGCGCGAGCAGGCGGTTGCTTACGAGCATGAGCTTTTAACGTATGCGACTGAAAAGATCAGCGCCATCGAGGGGGTGCGCATCATCGGCACGGCGCGAGAAAAGGCGAGCGTGCTTTCCTTCGTCGTCGACGAGGTACACCCGCACGACATCGGCACGATTCTCGACCAGGAAGGAATCGCCGTGCGCGCCGGACACCACTGCGCCCAGCCCGTGATGAAGCGTTTCAAAGTCTCTGCAACAGCGCGCGCTTCATTTGCTTTTTATAATACTAAGCATGAAGTGGATGCGCTCGTCAGCGCTATCGAGAAGGTAATTGAGGTATTTGGATAAAATGGCATCACCAATTTATGAGTTATATAACGAACAAGTAATCGAACATTCTAAGAAGCCGCGTAATTACCGAGAAATGGATGCAGCTAATCGGAAGGCCGAGGGAGTCAATCCTCTGTGCGGCGATCATCAAATCATATATTTGCAAGTTGAAGATGATGTTATAAAGGATATAAGTTTCATCTGCATCGGAGAAGACAAAGTAAAAAATTGCGCCATATCGAAGTCATCAGCTAGTATGATGACTAGAAGTCTCAAAGGTAAGACCCTGAAGGATGCCGATACTCTTTTCAATGGGTTTCATGAAATGTTGACAGGTGAGTTAAATGAGGCCGCTCAAGACAAATTGGGTCATTTGGGAGTGTTTGCGGGTGTCCGTAAATTCCCGGAGCGCGTAAAATGCGCCACTCTCCCTTGGCACACGATGCGCGCCGCGCTCAACAATCAGGAGGTCGCTTCAACAGAAGGCGCGCTTGACCCTGCTTCGTCTGCGGGAGGATAAGTCTTTAATTCCACGTCAGCCCGTGAAACGGGCGGTATAACAGTAGCCCACAGCGGGAGCTGTGGGAGAATAGCATACGGAAAAATTGATTAAGCCCCGGAGGGGCGACATAGAATCCAGGAGAAATTTATGTCGCCCCTCCGGGGCTTACTCGCTTCTTCGGTACTTGTTCCCATGACTCACGTCATGGGCTATTGATATGCTGCCCGTTTCACGGGCTGGGTTTAGGGTGCTGGCAAAGATGGGTGATGCAAGGCATAATAGGTAATCTTTAGCCATCTTAGGGAGTCGGTGATTTGCTTATCAACCGGGTCGAACTGCGCGAGATTCGTCTGCCGCTCATCCATTTTTTTGAGACGAGCTTTGGGCGCACAACGGAGCGCCGCATTGTGCTCGTGCGTGTCCGCGAAGCAGACGGCGCGGAAGGCTGGGGCGAATGCACCGCAGGCGAAGGGCCTTTTTACTGCGAGGAGTGGACTGAAAGTGCCTGGAGTACGCTCAAGACATATCTCGCGCCGATGGTCTTGGGGCGTGAAGCCGAGCGCGCCTCTGATGTCTTCTCATTAATGAAAGCCGTGCGCGGCAATCGCATGGCGAAGGCGGCTCTGGAAACGGCGTGCTGGGATTTGGAGTCGAAGCGTGCAGGCATGCCTCTGTGGAAACATCTCGGGGGCGTGCAAAGAGAGATTGCCTGCGGTGTTTCCATCGGCATTCAAGACACTGTTGAGGCGCTGCTGGAAAAGATTGCGCGAGAACTCGACGCCGGATACCAGCGCATCAAGATTAAAATCAAGCCCGGCTGGGATGTTAATGTTTTGGAAAGAGTGCGCGCTTCCTTTCCTGAGATACGTTTGATGGGCGATGCCAATTCAGCTTACAGTCTGGCGGATGCCGCGCTGTTTCGCTCAATGGACGAATTTGATTTGATGATGATCGAGCAGCCGCTCGCCTATGATGACATGCTCGACCACGCCGAATTGCAGAAAAAGGTGCGGACAGCTATCTGTCTGGACGAGTCAATCCGCACGCCCGCAGATGCGCGTCATGCAATTGATTTAGAAGCCTGTCGCATCATCAACGTCAAGCTCGGACGTGTTGGCGGCCACGCGGAAGCGCAAAGGGTGGAGCGCGTCTGTCGTGAAAGAAATATTCCGGTCTGGTGCGGCGGGATGCTGGAATCGGGCATCGGGCGCGCTCACAACATCGCGATGGCGACGCTTGAAGGCTTTACTTTGCCGGGTGACGTGTCGGCCAGTTCAAGGTATTGGGAAGAGGACATCATTGAGCCGCCAGTCACCGTTACGTCAAACGGCACGATCATCGCGCCGGATGCGCCAGGGATAGGATTTGAGATCAAACGCGAACGCATAGACAGGCTGACAGTCAGAAAAGAATTCGTTAGTCAGTAGGACGTATAACGTGACGAGTGAATTCTCAAAAACGAAAGCAACGGCTGTGCTCGAATTTCTCGAATCGCGCCGGAGCGAGGTGCTGCGGCTAACGCGTTCTCTCGTTGAGACGGAATCTCCTTCGGGCGATCTTGAGGGCAGCCGCGCTGTGGTGGGGTTGCTGGCGGAAGCAGCACGAAAAGTTGAGGCCGTAAAAAAAATCGAGCGCATTGAGAGTCCGGGTTACGGCGAGCATCTGCGTATCCGTGCATTTGGTGGCGGGCTGGAAGAGGTGGGCGCAATTCTGCTCATCGGTCATACGGACACGGTTCACCCGCGTGGCTCGCTCGATGAGCGTCCCTGGCGTGAGCAGGACGGACGCATTTACGCGCCGGGCATCTTTGATATGAAGGCGAATTGCGCGCTGGCTCTGGAAGTGATTAACGCCTGCGCGTCGCTCGGTCTGGCCTCAAGCCGCCCGGTTGTTCTCCTGCTGACCTGCGATGAAGAAACCGGAAGCCACACCGGGCGCGCTCTGGTTGAAGAGGAAGCGCGAAAAGCAGAGAGCGTGCTTGTGCTTGAGCCGCCTGTCGCCGGAGGCCGCGTGAAGACGGCGCGCAAGGGGACGGGAATATTTACGTTGGAGGCGCACGGAATTGCCGCGCACGCAGGATTAGAGCCGGAGAAAGGTGCGAGCGCTATCCTTGAGCTGGCGAAACAGGTGGAGCGCCTGCACGCCATGAACGACCCCTTGCGAGGATTGACGGTCAACGTCGGCGTCATTCAAGGGGGCACGCGCTCAAACGTCGTCGCCGCACACGCTCGCGCCGAGGTTGACCTGCGCTTTAGCACAGCAGAAGAAGCCAGGCAGCTTGAAGCAATGATGGCGGGCATGCAGCCCTTTGACGAACGAGTGAAACTCACCGTCAAAGGCGGCATTAACCGTCCACCGCTCGAACGCAACAGTAAAGTCGCGGCACTTTTCGAGCTGGCGCGGGGCGTAGCCGCCAAACTCGACTTCGATTTAACGGAAGTCTCGGTCGGCGGAGCATCTGACGGAAATTTCGCGGCGGCTCTCAATGTAGGCGTCCTCGACGGACTGGGGATAGACGGTGATGGCGCACATGCAACGCACGAGCACATCATTGTGGACGACATCGCGCGGCGCGGCGCGCTGCTCGCGGGACTCATTGCTCTAAAACAGTCTGGAGTCTGAAGTCAAAAGACAAAGAATTGTTTTTGACCAGTTGACTTCAGACTCTGAGACTCCAGACTCCAGACTCTCTTATGAAACTTGCTACGTGGAATGTTAATTCGATAACCGCGCGGCTGCCGCTGGTGACGCGATGGCTGGAGGCGGCGCGCCCGGACGTGCTCTGCTTGCAGGAGTTGAAATGCCTGGACGAGAAGTTTCCGACAGAAGCATTTGCTGAACTCGGCTACCATGCGGAAGTCTTCGGGCAGAGAACTTACAACGGCGTGGCGATTCTCTCGCGGACACCTTGCGAGGACGCGCGGCGCGGCTTTCCTGACGCCGAGGAGGGAGCGCATGCGCGCCTGCTCGCAGCAACGGTCGGGGGCGTGCGCGTCGTCAACGTTTACGTTCCGAACGGACAATTCGTCGGCTCGGACAAATATCGCTTCAAGCTCGAATGGATGCAGCGCCTGCGCCGCTTCTTCGACGAAGACTACAAACGAAGCGAGCCTGTGCTGCTCTGCGGTGATTTCAACGTTGCGCCGGAAGAGCGCGACGTGCACGACCCGGCAGCGTGGGAAGGGCATGTTCTGTTCAGTAAGCGCGAGCGCGCCGCGCTCGAAAAAATCCGGGAGTGGGGATTTATAGATGCCTTCCGCCTGCACACGGAGGAAGAGGGGCATTATTCATGGTGGGATTACCGGCAAGGGTCGTTTCGGCGTAATGCGGGGCTGCGGATAGACCACATCTGGGTCTCGGAATCGCTCGCCGGGCGTTGCCGGGAATCCTGGATTGATAAAGAGCCGCGCACGTGGGAGCGTCCATCCGATCACACGCCCGTCGTGGCGAGCTTCGATATATAAGGTACGCAGGAAGATTTTTTACCCGATCTCAGGAGTTGGCAATGTCAGATGAGCAGAAATGGCCGGACACGTTGTGGATCGTGCGGCATGGTGAAAGCGCAGGCAATGTCGCGCGTGACGCGGCGGAGGCCGCCGGGCTTCCCTTGATAGATATTGCGCAGCGTGATGTTGACGTGCCGCTCTCAGCGCTCGGTGAAAGACAAGCTGCCGCGCTTGGACGCTGGTTCGCAAAGATGCAACCCGAAGAGCGCCCCAATGTGGTTCTCTCATCGCCTTATCTCCGCGCCCGTGAAACTTCACGCATTGCCATCGAAGCGGCGGGCGTGAAATACGAAGAGATTCCTTTCATCACGGACGAGCGTTTACGCGAAAAGGAGTTCGGCGTTCTGGATCGGCTGACGCGTGTTGGCATCCAACAAAAGTACCCGGAGCAGGCGGAAGCTCGGAGCGTGCTTGGCAAGTTTTACTTCCGCCCGCCGGGCGGCGAGAGTTGGTGCGACGTTATCCTGCGCCTGCGCAGCGTCATTGACACGATTACGCGCGACTATCGCCGCGAGCGCGTCCTGATCGTCAGTCATCAAGTCGTCGTCAACTGTTTTCGTTACCTCCTGGAGCGAATGAGCGAAGAGCAAATCCTCGCTCTCGACCACGCGCAGGAAATTGCTAATTGTTCGGTCACCTCTTACGAATTCACCCCCAGACCGGGGCGGCGTGGCAAACTCATGCTCGACCTCTACAACTTCTGCGCGCCGCTTGAGGAAGCGGGTGCGCCCATCACCACGAAACCTGATGTCCCGGTTGCGCCAAAATAAAGATGGGGAGCAGGGGAAGGGGATTAGGGGTCGGGGAAAGAGAAACACTGCTAAATCCCAACCCCCAGTTCCTAACCCCCAGCCCCTGTTGATTACTCCTGCGCTGTTGCGTCGCTGGCCTCTGCCGCAGCCTGACGAAGGGGGCGACAAGGAAGAGCGCGGGCGTGTGCTGATCGTCGGTGGCGCGGCGGAGATGCCGGGCGCAATCATCCTGGCGGCGACAGCCGCATTGCGCGCTGGCGCAGGCAAGCTGCAAATTGCGACAGTCAGCAGCATCCTACAGGTGGTGGCAGCCGCGGTGCCCGAAGCTCGCGTCTTCGCCTTGCCTGAAATGAAAGCGGGAGCAATTGCTGCCTCTGCCGCCGCAGAGATCATTGCACGCGCGAAAGAAGTACAGGCCGTGCTGATTGGGCCAGGGATGATTGACGAGAGAGCAGTCGCGCGATTGATGAAAGCGGTGCTGCCGCGCATTGGGCGAGTGAAGTTGATACTTGATGCAGCGGCGCTCTCATGTTTTGAAGGTTCACCGCAATTTTTGCGCAAGCTCAATTGTCAGGCAGTGCTCACGCCGCATGCCGGTGAGATGGCCAAGCTGCTCGGCATTGATAAAGACTCCATCACAGGCGAGCCACAGGCCACGGCGCGGCAAGCGGCAGCGGATTTACGCGCTGTGGTTGCGCTCAAAGGGGCGGAAACTTTCATTGCCGCGCCCGGCGATTCTCAGACCTACTGTAACCGTGCAGGCAACGTCGGCCTCGCCACCTCAGGTTCGGGCGATGTTCTCTCAGGTATTATCGCCGGACTCGCTGCGCGCGGCGCAATGCCGTTGCAAGCGGCTGTCTGGGGAGTTTACCTGCACGCGCGCGCAGGCGAACGACTTGCACAGCGCATGGGACGCCTCGGCTATCTGGCAAGAGAGCTTTCCGGTGAAGTCCCCGCCTTGATGTCCGCGCTTGGCAGACGAAAAAGATGAGAGACAAAATCCTTTCCCGTGCGGGATGATTTGACAGTTCAGTCGATTTAGAATAAGCTTCGCCCGCTTCCAAGGTTTAGCCTTTCACCGGAATTAACATTCGGACTCAGGTAAACAAACCTACAGCATAACAATTCGTGCGGTCATCCTAGCCTTGGCTTACATCGCCAACGCCTGAGGAGAATTTCGGTCAGCGGTCGGTCTGCTGAGCAAATTCCTCAAAAGCCTCCTGCCTTGTGAAATTTCGGCTTTCGGGCGTGATGCAAGTCTTTAGTAGTTGTCTTTCAACTCGGAGCACAGCTTTTTGTTCTCTCTCCTCCGACCGCAGTCCCTAGAGTTCTAGAAGAAAAATCGGTCTGGCCTTTTATCACGCTGACAGCATCAGCAAACAGCGCAGCTATACGTCTATCACGTTTATAGCTGCTGCCCTTGCAGCAGACGTTTCCGAAGTTTAATCGGATTACGAATGGCAATATCTGTTCTAATCATGGAGACTTTTTCCGGTTGATGAGTTTTTAAGCTTTCTCAAGCGGAGAGAGTCTTTTTTTTGTTAACCCTCGTAACTTGCGAACCCGTTAAGTTGCAGATTAGTTCCCCGAAGGAGATATGAATGAGAAAGAACGTACGAACCCCCGACAAAGTTAAGCGGCTCAAAAAGAGTCGTTTGACCAAGACCCGCATCGTTGCCCTGCTGGCGACGGCTGTCCTTGTCATTGGATTAGGAACAATCGTCTTTTCACAGTCCTCTCAAAACAAGCACAAGCGCGCGAAAACTCCCAAGGCTGCTCCAGCCAAGACCGATGGGAAAAACTATGTGGCGACGAAGGAGATCATCTTCGATCAGGAAAGTGGCAAGCTCCGCAAGCCGACAACTGAAGAAACGCAGCAGTTAGTCACGCAGCTCAGCTCGCTGACGAATCGCACGACCGAGGGTCTGACTGGCAAACAGCTCTCTAACGGCACCAAGCAGATCAGCCTGGAAGGTCGCTTCGGCGGTGTCGTGTTGGGTCGTGCCAGGGAAGACGGCTCGACTGAGATCAGGTGCGTGACAACCATGGAAGAAGGCGTCGCGTTCCTCGGCCTGGAAGATTCAAATTCGCCGCAAGGTCAGTAGAAGGAGAACCACAGATGAAAAAACAAAAAAACACCTCAAGGCTAACAGCCTTTCTTTTCAGCCTCGTCATGGTTCTCGCCTGCTCGGCCAGCGCCTTCGCAGGAGTCAACGTAATCGTCCTTAACAACGACGGCCCGGGCGAAGGGTTCAACGACCCGACACCGGCAGCGCCGGTCGGAGGCAACCCCGGTACGACGAAGGGCGCGCAGCGCCTCTACGCCTTCCAGTACGCCGCCGACATCTGGGGCGCTACGCTCGACAGCAACGTTGATATTTACGTCGTCGCAGCGTTCAACCCCCTCGCCCCGAACGTGCTCGGAAGCGCGGGCGCATGGGACGTGTTCTCGGATTTTCCGGGCGTCAACCCCGCCTTCCCCGGCGCGGAATTCCCCGGAACTTGGTATAGCTCGGCTCTGGCCGACAAGCGGGCGGGAGTGGATCAGGACGAAACCGCGCCTGACATTAGCGCGCAATTTAGCTCCAACTTCAATTTCTACCTCGGAGTAGACAACAACCACGGCGCGCTGAATGACCTGGTCGCGGTGCTCCTGCACGAGTTGGGACACGGCGTCGGCTTCCAGAACTTCGTCAATGAAGCGAATGGTGCTGAGCTGGGTAACTTCTTCGACGGAGACCGCTTTTACCCGGTACAGCCGGACATCTTTGAGCGGCACACGTTGGACACGACAACTGGCCAGTACTGGCATCAAATGACGCAGGCTCAGCGCGCGGCCTCAGCCGTCCGCTACGGTCGTGTTGTCTGGGACGGTACTAACGTGTCGGCGGGAGTGCCGACCGTGCTCAGTTTCGGTAGCACTGAGTTTAGGATCAACATACCGGCTTCGCTCGCCGGAGCTTACCAGTCAGGGTTGGCGCAGTTTGGCCCGCCGTTAAATACCGTGTTTGCCACTAATAGTATTGTGGCGGCGGTAGACGCGGCAAACCCTACCGGGCCGACGACGACAGATGGTTGCACTCCGTTTACAAATGCGGCAGCCGTCTCCGGCAAATTCGCTTTAATCGAGCGCGGGACTTGCGGATTCACTGTGAAAGTGAAGAACGCCCAGGATGCCGGTGCACTCGGTGCCATCATTTACAACAACGCAGCCAACGCCGCTGTGGCACCTACGAATATGGCTACCGATCCGGTCATAGGCCCAACCATCACGATTCCGTCTGTGAACATCATACGTGCTGACGGCCTCGCAATTCTGGCACAACCGGGCGGCAGCGTCTCTGCCAATCTGGGAAAGAACATGGGCATCCGCGCCGGTACTGATATCCCCGGCATGGTGCGTCTCTACATGCCCTTCCCGGTGGCTGGTGGCTCATCCGGCTCGCACTACGATACGATTGCCAGCCGCAACCTCCTGATGGAACCTGCCATCAACCCCGACCTGACGCACAACGTCAAAGCGCCTGAAGATTTGACGCTGGAACTGCTCAGAGACATTGGCTGGTTCCCGGATGCTGATGTGGATGGTCGGGCTGATGACGTTGACAACTGTCCGTTAGTATCAAACGGTAATCAGGCGGATAATGACGGTGATGCCATCGGCGACGCCTGCGACACGGACGACGACAACGACGGCGTCCTGGACGTAAACGACAACTGTCAGTTTACCGCCAATTCAAATCAGGCGAACAACGATGGCGATGCCCTGGGCGACGTTTGCGATGCGGACGATGATAATGACGGTGTCGTCGACGCGAGCGACAACTGCCCGTTCACCGCCAATTCCGGTCAGGCGAACAACGACGGTGATGCTCAAGGCGATGTTTGCGATGCGGATGACGACAATGACGGTATCCTCGACGTGAACGACAACTGCCAGTTTACGGCCAATCCTGGTCAGGAAGACTTCGACCTCGACGGGATAGGGGACGTATGCGACTCGGCTACCGGCCCGGTGACGAACAAGGATCAGTGCAAGAACAATGGCTGGATGAGGTTCGACGTTCCACGAACGTTCAAGAATCAAGGCGACTGCATTCAGTGGTTCAATACAGGCAAATAGCATGTGATGCTCGACATCACTGCTAGATAACAATAGGGGCGGGCGTGTCAAAAACGCCCGCCCCTATCATTTTCTCAAGGTCTGCTCGAACACCCATGCCCGGCATCTGCATTCAAAGGATTACATAGGCACTAACTCAAAAGCTTTGTCAGGAATTTGTGCGACCGCTTTCAGTCACCAACCGCCAGACGCCAAAAATCAGTAGCGTCCAAATGACAGCCGATGCGAAGACGGGAAAGAGATAGCCGCCAAGAGTATTGACGATTGAATCCGGCAGAGCATCGCCGAGCCAGAAGCCTGGAGCGAAAAAGTAGAGCAGCGGCGTGGAGGGAAGCATATAAGCTATCACCGTCACGACCGCGCTGGCGAAGGTGGAGACGGCGAGCCGTGAAGGGTTGCTCATCGGTTAACTCGTATGCGTGCGCTCCGCCGCTGTTAAGCCTGGCTTTCGCATCCGCTCAGTTGGATGTCAGCTCCGCCGTCTTCTCTGTAATGCTCTTTTCCGCCCAATCGTTATCGCGGCTGGATTCGCCTCCCTTGTGGCGCTTGGCCTGCTTCATTCGTTCGACGAGATTCATGTGAGTTGAGAAGTAGGGGATGCTCTTGCCGACGATGTCAGAAACGCTCTCAAATTTCTTGTCGGTCATAAACTTTGCTACGCCCTCTTTCAATTCGTCAATGATCTTGATGCCGTGCAGCATCACACCCGTGCAGAGTTGGACGGTGCTTGCTCCGAGCAGCATGAATTCCAGAGCGTCGTGAGAATTTTCAATGCCGCCGATGCCGCTGATTGAAACACCTTCGGGAAGCGACTGCGCGAGCTGGCTCACCATCCTGAGCGCAATCGGGCGCACGGCCTGACAGGAATAGCCGCCGGGCACTGTGTAGCCCTCGACGGTTGGCATCGGTCGCAAGGTTTCAAGATCAACACCGATCACGGAGAGAATCGTGTTGATGGCGGAGACGCCCACTGCTCCTCCGCGCACTGCGGCCATCGAAGGCTCTCTGATATTGGTGATGTTGGGCGTCATCTTAGCCCAGACCGGGATAGTCGCAACCTCTGTCACCCAGGCGGTCACTTCCTGCGTCAAATCCGGGTGCTCGCCCATCTCTGATCCCATCCGGCGTTCGGGCATCCCGTGCGGGCAGGAGAAGTTCAACTCGAAGGCGTCAACGCCTGTGTCCTGCACCATGCGCGTCAACTCCTGCCAGCGAGCCTTATCATATTCTTCCATGATCGAAGCGATCAGAATGTGCTCAGGATACTCCTTCTTTATCTCGCGGAATTCCTGAATCCACACGTCAATCGGGCGGTCGGAGATCAGCTCGATGTTCTCGAAGCCGATGATCTCGCCCTTATCGCGCGAGCGCAGGCGACCATAGCGCGGGACGACGTTGATGACCTTCGCGCTTTCGAGGCTGACGGTTTTCGCCACCACGCCGCCCCAACCGGCGTCGAAGGATTTAGCTATGACGCGCGCGTTTGTTCCCGGCGGGCCTGAGCCGAGCAGAAAGGGATTGGGAAACTTGATGCCGTTGACGGTAATTGAAAGACTCATGGCTTGAGTTGTCCTTCTTCTGCCTTCACTGGCAGATTAAATTCTAGAGTCGAGAGCGACTCTAGTGTTCTCTAACTTTTGACGAAATAAAGCACCGGCCCACCACCCTCGCTTATCCCTAAGCGTCCGTCGCTGCCGATACTGCCCTCGACCTTTTTTCGTGAAGTGGGGCCGCTCAGTTCGATTTTGTCGCCGGCTTTGGTGTATGTTCCCGACACTTCTTTTCGAGATGCATCTTTGTACTTGATTGAGAAAGTCCCGTCCTTATTGAGGTTGAATGTATCTATCCGCATATGGTCATTGTCTGTGCCAGAGGTCTCAACGGGCTTCCAGTTGCCAACGAACCGGTCACCTTTACATGACATTAACATCAAACATAAAGTTAAAAGGCATCCGAGGCTGATTAATTGTCTGCTGCTTGTCATTGCACTTTTCCTTTCGTTTGAGGGTGATAGCCTCACCAGCCGAATTGTGCGAGGAGTTGCAGCGCTAACCGACCTGCTTCATTGTCACGACCTACTCGCCTGAAATTTAATCCGCGACGAGTCCATCATACGTGTCCGGCCTGCGGTCACGGAAGAATTGCCAGGTGTTGCGTACCTCCCGAATCATATCTAGGTCGAGGTCGGCGACGACGAGCGCGTCCTCATCGCGCGGCGCTTCGGCGACGATCTGGCCGCGCGGGTCGCAGAAGTAGCTTTGTCCGTAAAACTCGCCGATATCCCACGGCTGCTCATGGCCGACGCGGTTGATCGCGCCGATGAAGTAGCCGTTGGCGACGGCGTGCGCGGGCTGCTCAAGCTTCCAGAGATATTCGGAAAGTCCGGCGACGGTCGCCGACGGATTGAAGACGATCTCCGCACCGTTGAGGCCAAGCGCGCGCGCGCCTTCAGGGAAATGGCGGTCGTAGCAGATGTAGACGCCGATGCGCGCGTAAGCCGTGTCGAACGCAGGATAGCCGAGATTACCCGGCTTGAAATAGAATTTTTCCCAGAAACCGGGCGCGACGTGTGGAATGTGATTCTTGCGATATTTGCCCAGGTATTTCCCGTCGGCGTCAATCACCGCCGCCGTGTTGTAGTAAATGCCCGCGATGTCTTCCTCGTAAATCGGCACGACGATGACCATACTATGCTGCTTCGCAACTTCCTGCATTATTTTCGTGGTCGTGCCGTCCGGGATTTTTTCGACCGCATCGTACCAGCGCGTTTGCTGCTCGGCGCAGAAGTAAGGTGTGGTGAAGACTTCCTGCATGCAGAGAATCTGCACACCCTGACGCGCGGCATCCCCAATCATTTGCACGTGCTTATCAATGTTGGCGCGCTTGATCTCTTCAATCGGCGCGTCTGTCGGGCCAGCGTGCGTGGCCTGTATCAGACCGCATTTAACTATTCGTGACATAAGTTCATCCTTCGTGGAGTTGAGATGAGAGCGAAGAAAACTTCGCCCGTGAAAATTAAATTAAGAGCGAGCATAATCGCCGCATAGCGGCGATCTGAATTTAGCCCGGCGTTTCAACGCCGGGAACGACAGGCCGCCGCTCGTCCGCGTCGCGTCAGCGACGGTTGAAGTTCTCAAGCATCGCTGACGCGACGCCTGATAATTGCGCTGCATCTTTCCCGGCCTTGAAAGGCCGGGCTAAATTCACTTCGCCGCTAACGCGGCGGATTTACGTGCACGCTTCAATTAAATTAAGCCTGCGCCTCCGAGATGGACGCGATTTGCGGCGGCGTTGACTTCATCAGGGCCAGATAGGAGATGGCTGAGGCCGCAAAGCCGACGAACCATGCAGCGTCATAAAGCACCTTCAGGGATGGTACAAACAATCCTATCCAGGCGACAAGGCAGCCAATCAAAGTGGCCGCGACCGCGCGCCAGTTCCAGCCGCCCACGTAAGTATAAGCTCCTTGCTTGCGGTAAAGATCGGGCAGCACGAGTCGCTTCCTGCGGATCACCCAGTAGTCAATAATCAAGACGCCTGCAATCGCGCTCATCCCGCCGGAATATCCGACCAGCCAGCCGTTGATATACTTCTCCGGGTCGGTCAGAAGTCGCCAGGGCTGCATCAAGATTCCGATAATTCCTGTAATCAGGCCGCCAGCTCTGAAAGAGATGTATTTGGGAAAAGCGTTGGCGAAGTCGTTGGCGGGCGAGACGACGTTGGCCGCGATGTTGACGGCGAGTGTGGCCACGACGACCGTGAACATCGAGATGGCGATCACCCAAATCTGGCTGAACTGTCCGACGAGCTTCATCGGGTCCCACAAATCCCCTGCGGCCATGCGCGGGTAGATGACTATCGCCGCCGAAGTAATCATGACGCTCATCGCGGCGAAAACTGTCATGGTGGTGGGGAGCGCGACCGCCTGACCGATGACCTGTTCGCGCTGGCTGCGTCCGAAGCGTGTGAAGTCCGGCATGTTGAGCGAGAGTGTCGCCCAGAATCCGACCATCGCGGTCAGAGACGGAATGAAGACGGGCAGGAAGTCTGACAGGCTGCTGAACTTTCCCGGTGCGGTCAGAAGCGTCCCGACTCCACCGGCCTGCCATAGCGCCCAACCAAGCAGGAGCGCCGTCATAACAAGCACAAACGGCGCAGCCCAATTTTCCACCTTCCGCAGCAAATCCATCCCGCGATAAATAATGTAGATATTCAATCCCCAGAAGAGCAGAAAGGAGAGCCAGCGGGTCACTGTGTAGCCGCCGATTGCGCCGCCGAGCAGCTCATTCCATCCCGGAATCAATGCGCTGAAAAACGTGTGCAGGGCTTCACCGCCGATCCAGGCATTGATGCCAAACCAGCCGCAGGCCACGAGCGCGCGCATCAAGGCCGGAAGGTTCGACCCGTAAGTTCCGTAGCTCGCGCGTGCGAAGACCGGAAAGGGAATGCCGTACTTCGTGCCGGGATGGGAATTGAGCAGAATCGGGACGAGCACGATGACGTTGCCGAGCAGGATGGTCACAAGCGCCTGCCACCAATTCATCCCGGCGCTGATAAGACCCGAAGCGAGCATGTAGGTCGGGATGCAATGCGCCATGCTGATCCAGAGCGCCGCGTAGTTGTAGGTCGTCCAGTTACGCTTCTCAATTGGCACGGGCGCGAGGTCTTCGTTATAGAGCGGGCTTGAGCTGATCGTCCGGTAGTCGCGCAACTCCACGCGCCCGTCCGCGTGCTGGATAACTTCGCTGTTCTCGCTATTTCCCACTCTGCGCACCTCGCAAGCTTATTGGTGGCGTGCGACCGTCATGGAGTGCAATCCGCCTGACCATCCGCGCCGCACTGGAAAAGCTGAGGCATAGTGCCTCTGGTCAACTCAATAGTATTCTTCCAGACTTTGGTCTGCGCGTACTTTTCTGCCGTCCATCCGAGCCTACTTTTGTTTCGCCAGACGCCTTCGAGCGTGGCTGCTTCGCCATAGCCGAAGAGATGATAGGATTCGTGCAGCAGGATCACGGCTCGCTCCTGATCATCAACCGCCACGTTGAAAAACTCCGGGTACAGGGTGACTATCTCAAACGGAAAATTGGTCGCCGCATAAGCCTCACGATGTCCGAGGTATCTATTCCACCAGTTGTCCGTGCTGCGAAAGCTGGCAAAATGACGGAGCGCGAATACATCTCGCGTGAATCCATTTTGCTCCAATACGCTGATCGCCCTGTAAACGACCTGCTTTTGTTCAAGCGCCAGTCTGTCGGAACTGGCGAGCAGAGAAACGTAACAGATAAACAGCACGGACAGGGTCGCCCCGGCAATCCACAGGAGCTTTTTCGCGAGGCTTCTTTTGCCACCTTTGCTTCCTTCTTCAGCCGTCTCATCCGGGACATTGCCTCGACTGGTCAGGAAAGTGCCACAGCGACGGCATTCTAAATCTGCTGAGAAATTTATCAGGCCGCACTGCAAACACTTCTTACGCATTGATACAACTTATCCTTATGAAAACCTTCCCGGTGCGCGCGCGCGTCTCTTGTCTTTTAGAATTGCCTTACATTGTCACACACGTCCCGCGTTTCAAGAATTGGCCATCACCGGCTTTGCCCTTGTACTCGCCATCTTCGATTACCACGCGCCCGCGAGAGAGTACCATCTCGACGACGCCACGAATCTTCTTGCCTTCATAGGCAGAGTAGTCAACGCGCATGTGATGCGTAGAGGCTGAGATGGTCTGTTCCCTGTCGGGGTCGAAGATGACGATGTCGGCATCCGAGCCGACGGCGATTGTGCCTTTCTTCGGGAAGAGACCGAACATCTTGGCGGCAGCGGTTGACGTGAGTTCGACAAAGCGGTTGAGGCTGATGCGATTCTCCACGACGCCGCCGTTGTAAATGAGAGGCACGCGATGCTCGACGCCGGGCGCGCCGTTCGGAATTTTCGAGAAATCATCTTTCCCCAACTCCTTCTGCTCTTTCATGCAGAACGGGCAATGGTCTGTGGAGATGACTTGCAGGTCATCCGTCTTCAAGCCCTTCCACAACTCCGCCTGATTCCACTTTTCACGAAGCGGCGGCGTCATCACATACTTTGCGCCTTCAAAACCGGGCTCTTCATAATTGTCGTAGGAAAGAAACAGGTATTGCGGGCAGGTCTCGGCAAACGCGGGCAGGCCGCGATCACGCGCCTCGCGCACCTGATGAAGCGCATCGGCGCAGGACAGGTGAACGATATAAACGGGCGCTTCGGCCATCTCCGCAATCGCTATTGCGCGATGCACGCCTTCGGCTTCGGCGCGCGTCGGGCGCGTCAGCGCGTGATACTTCGGAGCAGTGCGACCTTGGGCAAGAGCGCGTTTGATAATCTCGTTGATAACGATGCCGTTTTCGGCGTGCATGCAGATCAGGCCGCCGCGCGCGCCCGCAGCCGACATCGCGCGAAAGATGGTGGCATCGTCAACGAGAAAGACGCCCGGATAGGCCATGAACATCTTAAAGCTCGTCACGCCTTCATCCATCACCGTGTACATCTCTTCAATCTGATTGTCTTCCAGTTCGGTCGTGATGAGATGAAATCCGTAATCAATCGCGGTCTTGCCTTCAGCTTTTTTGTGCCAGTTATCAATGCCTTCGATGAGCGACTGCCCCTTGTACTGAACGGCGAAATCTATGATCGAAGTCGTCCCGCCATGCGCGGCGGCGATTGTGCCCGTGCGGAAATCATCCGAGGCTTCAGTGCCGCCAAAGGGCAACTCCATGTGCGTATGCGGGTCAATGCCGCCGGGGATGACGAGTTTCCCGGCAGCATCAATCACACGGTCGGCTTCCATGTCGAGTTTCGCGCCGATGACAGAGACTGTCTCGCCATCAATCAGCACATCGGCTTTATAGTCATCAACGGCGGTGATGATGCGACCGTTACGAATTAAAGTTCTCATCTTCTTATTTAACCTCAAGCGTGCGAAATCTCATTATCAGGACTACATTATCTTTCCGCTCCGGTAGGAGCGGGATGTTTATAGCTCCAGGTAGCGAAAGTATCCTAGCTCCGCTAGGAGCGAAATATTTCTCCGATAACAGCTATTCATCAAGAAAACTAAACACATATTTGTTCTCGAAATCTAGCCGAAACTTCTTTAACAATGTCAGGTATTCATCTTTGAAAGACCTGCGGCGATGATGCTGCTCCTGATTTTGAATATATCTAGCGATAGTATCTAACTGAGAATGTCCGTAAGAAAAAGCTCCGTAGCCCTCCTGCCAACCGAATTTGCCGCTCGTCAATCGTTTCTGATTGATAAATTTCGATGAGCTAGCTTTGATGTCTCGAACTAAATCCGATAGAGCCATGTCCGGCTTGAGGCCGAGCAAGATATGAAGATGATCGGACATACCGTTTATCGCAATCAGTTTATGCCCGTCGTTGCGTATAACCCCGGTGATATACTTATAAATCTCCTCTTATGTTCGCTGCGAATCAACGATGAGCGACCACTGACAGCAAAAACAACCTGAATGTAAATCTGAGTATAGGTGTTTGCCATGCATTCCACATTTCGCTCCTGACGGAGCTTGCCGGATTTGTTTCATGTGGTGGCTATAAACATTTCGCCCCTCCGGGGCTTCCGGCTTACAGTGTTGCTAATCCAGCGTCGAGAGCTTCAATCAATTCATCAATAGTATTCTTCGTCGAGTTGAGCATCACGCCTGTGCGAATCACGTTGGCATAGAGTCCACCCTTGCCGATGAGAACGCCGCGCCGCCGGGTCTCCTCGAAAACTTTAGCGACGGATTGCGGGTCAGGCTCTTTGGTCTCACGGTCTTTGACAAGCTCAAGCGCCTGCATCAGCCCCATGCCGCGCACGTCGCCGATGACAGTGTATTTCTCCTTGAGTCCTTCCAAGCGCTCGCGGAAGTAAGCGCCGACCTCTGCCGCGTTGCGTTTCAAATCTTCATCTTCGATGACTTTAATAACCGCGAGCGCGGCAGCCATCGAGACAGGGTTGCCGCCGAAAGTTGAAAACGTCAGTCCCGGATAAGCGTCTGCGACTTCAGGCGTGGCCGTCGTCATGCCGATGGGGACTCCGTTGCCCATGCCCTTGGCGGAAGTGATGATGTCGGGTTCGACGTTCCAGTGCTCAATGCCAAACCACTTGTCGCCCGTGCGTCCCCAGCCGGTCTGCACTTCGTCGGCGATGAAGAGGCCGCCGTGCTTGCGTGTAATCTGAACCGCGCGCTCGAAGTAGCCCGGCGGAGGAACGATGAAGCCGCCGACGCCGAGGATGGGTTCGGCCATGAAGGCGGCGATCTCGCCCGTCGTCGTCGTCATAATCAATTCTTCGATGTCGTTGGCGCAGGCCAGCCCGCACTCCGGGTAGGTGAGCTTGAACGGGCAGCGATAGCAATACGGCGCGCGTGCGTGAACGATGCCCGCGATCTGCGCTGGAAGTGGCCGCCAGGTCGAATGGCCGATTGCCGAGAGCGCAGTGGCGGAGCGCCCGGAATAGCTATGGCGCAGGACGACAATCTCGTGGCGGCCTGTCGCGATCTTGGCGGCGTGAATCGCAGTATCGTCTGCCTCTGTGCCGCTATTGGTGAAGAAAGATTTTTTGAGCCGTCCGGGCGTAATCTGCGCGAGTTTTTCCGCAAGGTCTGCCTGCGGCTTGTTGGCATAGAGCGTCGAAGTATGAGAGAGCGTCTTGACCTGCTCGATGATTGCCTCATTAACTTTCGGATTGGCGTGCCCGACGCTCACCGTCAGGACGCCGCCGAAGCAATCCAGATAACGATTGCCCTGATCGTCCCAGACGTACATTCCTTCGCCTCGCACGAGGGCGAGCGGTTCTTGGTAATAGGTGGCGACGGCAGGGAAGAGAAATTCTTTGTGCTTGCGGATAATTTCGGATTGCTCAGTTTGTGGTTCAGCGGTGCTCATATTTTCCTTTCAATTAGGTGTGATGATTTCGCTTCTCATCCAAGAATCGTTCCCAATACTTGTTGAAGAGCCACGCGGTCGGTCTGTTCTAGTTGCCCAAGCAAGCGCAGCACCAGCCGTTTTTCAATGGTTGTGACTACTGGCTTGATGACTGAAGCTTTAAGCAAACCTGCTTTCTGCCAATCGGTCACTGTAACTTCACCAACCACTGGCGCAGTTCTAACCTGACTCGTAATCGCCATTAAGATCAAATCGAAACGAGCAGCATTGTAAATTGCCGAGCTGACCACTACTGCCGGACGCTTCTTTTTTCCAGTCTGGTCAGTAAACGGAAATGGAACCAGCACAACATCGCCGAAATTATAGCTGGTCATAGACGGAATCTTCTTCGTTGTCCCAGACTTGTTTGAAAGCGTCTTCTGATAGTTTGGCAGCGGTTTGCACGAGAAGACGTTCGTCGCGCTGGGAAATGAAGTCAACGAAGTCTTCGACTTCGGCGACCCGCTCAGGTGGCAAGCCTTTAATTTTTTCGATTAGTTTTTCGTTTCGCATCTTGCCCTTTATTGTTCGTCGAAATTCATCGCTAGACAATCATCGGCTAGTACAAATTCCCCTCACGCTTGCGCCCCGTGTAGTCAACGTAGACAACTTTCAAATCCGTATAAAAATCGAGCGCGGTCGAGCCCTGCTCGCGGTCGCCAATGCCTGTGCCCTTGATGCCGCCGAAGGGGATGTGCGCTTCGCCGCCCGTGGTCGGCGAGTTGATGTGCGTCATGCCCGTCTCGATCTCGTCAACGAAGCGGAAGATGCGTGCGGCATCGTTGGTGAAGATAGAGGAAGACAACCCGTACTCAGAATCGTTCGCCACACTAATCGCTTCGTCGAAATCCTTAACGCGCAGCACGGAGAGCACAGGGCCGAAAACTTCTTCGCGCGCGATACGCATGTCAGGCGTAACATTATCAAAGACGCTTGGACGGACGAAATAGCCTTTATCCAGACCATCGCCTTCGGCGCGCTGTCCTCCACACTTTAATTCCGCACCGTCCTCGCGCCCGATGTCTATGTACCGCAGCACGGTTTTGTACTGGCTCTCGTCAACGCTCGGCCCCATCTCCGTCGCCGGGTCACTACCCGCGCCAATCCGCATTGATTCTGCGCGTTTGACCAATGCCGCGACAAAGTCATCAGCGATGTCGTTGACGACTACGGCGCGGCTCGTCGCCGTGCAGCGTTGCCCGCTTGAGCCGAACGCGCCCTGCGCCGTTGATTCGACAGCCAGCTCAAGATCGGCGTCCTCCATCACGATGACAGGATTCTTGCCGCCCATCTCGCACTGCACCTTAGCGCCCCGCCTGGACACCTGTTCGTAGAGGCGGATGCCGACTTCGTTCGAGCCTGTGAATGAGACAGCCTTGACCGCAGGGTGGTTGATAATCTCATCACCTGCGTCCGAGCCTGAGCCGAGGATCAGGTTGAGCACTCCCCTGGGAATTCCCGCCTCTTCAAAAATCTCGACGATGCGAACGGCTGTGGCGGGCGTCAGCGTCGCAGGCTTGAAGACGACCGTATTGCCTGCGACGAGCGCGGGCGCAATCTTCCAGACGGGAATGGCGACAGGAAAATTCCAGGGCGTCACGCAGGCGACGACGCCGAGCGGTTGCTTGATCGTGTAGGCGAAGTTCGACGGCAACTCCGATTGAATCGTCTCGCCGTTCATTCTGCGCGCTTCGCCCGAACAGAATTCCGCGACGTTGATTGAGCGTTGCAGCTCGCCGCGCGATTCGCTGATGGTCTTGCCCTCTTCGCGCGTCAGAAGCTGCGCCAGCTCTTCCTTGTGCTCTTCCATCAGTCGCGCAGCGCGACCGACAATGCGCCCGCGCGTCGGAGCAGGGGTCGCGCGCCATTCGCGGAAAGCTTCAAGGGCTGCCTCGACCGCGCCTCGTGCCTCGTCACGAGTGGCTTGCCTGATTGTGCCGAGCACGTCATCAGTGTTGGCTGGATTGATGTTTTCGACCGTGCGGGATGATTCGGATTCAACCCACTGACCATTGATGAAATTTCGATAGATGCCCATAGGCGCGCCGTTTCTCCGCAGGTTCTGAATGGTACTTTTGAAAAGCCATCCGGTGGCTTTACGATTACGTTGAAGGGAGGTGTGTGCTCGCCCCTCTGGGAAGCAACTTCACTCCAGATGTGGTGACTCTGACAGCGGATAATATATCATACGTTGGTAGATGACTGGCAAAACTGAACAAGTCCTGAGACAAGATCAGGACCCGGAAAACATCCGACAACTGATTGAGGAGCGTGCCGAGGCTCTGCCCGGCAAGCATTTCCTTTTCTCCGAGACCGATGGCAGGCGCTACACCTATGCGGAGTTTGACGCGGCGGTCAACCGCGCGGCGCGCATGCTCTTTGCACACGGCATCAAGAAGGGCGACGCTGTCAGCCTGCTGATGCCGAATAGCGCCGAATACATTATCGCTTACTTCGCCTGCTTCAAGCTCGGCGCGCTCGCAGGCCCCGTCAACTCCCTGCTCAAAGCGGAAGAGATGCTTTACGTCATTGCTAACTCCGAAGCCGGAGCTTTGCTTGTCGGCTCGGAATTTCTACCGAGAATTGAAAGCATTCGCCATGAATTGCCTGACTTGCGACACGTCATAGTTTTTGACGATGTGGATAAGGCAACCGCCGAATTCGCGGAAGGTGAGTTGCCCGACGTATCACTCGGCAAGACGGACGAAGCCATCATCATCTACACTTCGGGAACGACAGGTAAGCCGAAAGGCTGTTTGCTGACGCACGGTAATGTGATCGCCAACGCCAGACAGATTGCAGGCTGGCTCGGCTTTACCGAACGCGACCGCTTGCTGACGGTGATGCCGCTCTTTCACATGAACGCCGTCTCAGTCACGACGATGACACCGCTCTATGCCGGAGCTTCGACAGTCATCAGCCCGAAATTCTCAGTCTCGCGCTTCTGGCAAATTATTTCGGATTACGAAGTGACTTCGTTTGGCTCCGTCGCCACCATGCTCTCGTTGCTCCTGAGCACTTACCCTGACGGCGTGCCCGCCAATCTCAAGACAGATCAACTGCGCTTCGCGATGTGCGGCAGCGCGCCCGTGCCAGCCGAGCTGCTGCGAAAGTTTGAAGAGACTTTCAATTGTCTCGTCATCGAAGGCTATGGCCTTTCAGAGTCAACCTGTCGCTCGACCTTTAACCCGCCGGATGAGCGCCGTCGTCCAGGCTCATGCGGGATGGCTATCGGCAACGAGATGAAAGTTGTTGACGAAGAGGACAGGGAAGTCGCAGACGGCGTGCTGGGTGAGATCGTTCTGCGCGGTGAAAATATTTTAAAGGGCTACTACAAAAACGCGGAGGCCACCGAGCAGGCTTTTCGCAACGGCTGGTTTCACACGAGCGACATTGGATACAGGGACGCGGACGGATTCTTCTACATCGTTGACCGCAAGTCAGACATGATTATTCGTGGCGGCGAAAATATCTACCCACGCGAGATTGACGAAGTGCTCTACAAGCACCCGGCTGTCAGTGCCGCCGCGACCATCGGCGTGCCCGACCCGCTCTATGGCGAAGAAGTGGCGGCCTTCATCGTGCTCAAAGAAGGCGCGCAAGTCACCGAAGAAGAGATCATCGCTTTCTGCCGCGAGCATCTGGCCGACTATAAATGCCCGAAGTCCGTTCGCTTCGTCGCGGACATTCCGAAAGGGCCGACGGGAAAACTGCTCAAGCGTGAACTGGCCCGGCAATATCCGCCTCATCATTGATTGCCGTTATGTCTCATGGCGTAATAATTCGCAAACTGTTTGAGTTTAATTATCAGTTGATTGCTTGACAGTCAGCTACATATGCAATAGAGTGCGCGAGCTTTCGTAAAAATGCTAGATCAATCCCGCATATGCGAGGCGCGGGGACTGGTGGGTAGCCTGTCCATTTGGTGTTGGAGTAAACTTGTTCGCAAGCTAAATTAGCCTAGAGCCTCTTGCCTCCATCTTTCTTCTCCAAAATTAAAAGTTAGTACCGCAAAGAATACTTTTTGCATCTTGATCTGACTGCGGATAAGTGTCTGTCATCAGACAGTATCGTTCCCCAGTGCAGAGATGTCTTTGCTGTCGGAGAAATTAAAATCCCGGGAGGCGCACAAAGTTATTTACGCCTTTCACCTCAAGCCGCAGCGCCGTGAATAACGACGCCTTTTCCCAAAGGAGAAATTTCGAATGAACCAGAAACAAATCCGAACTCTTGTTTTTACCCTGTTGCTTTTCGTGCTTTCAGCAGCCCCGGCATTGAGCCAAGTGATCTACGACAGCACAGTCAACCCCCAGCCCGGGAACCTGCCCAGCGTAGGCGCTGAGGCTTATGCATTCAAAGAACTCGGCGACGCCATTACTTTTGCCGGTACCGCTCGAATTGCCAAGAATGTGACGGTGACGATGAGTAGCTGGGGATGTCAGGCAGGCGCTTGGTTCTCAGCCAACTGTGTCACGGCTCCCGGCGCTACTTTCTCAATTCCGATCACGCTGAATATTTATAACGCCGGAAGTCCGACTCCGGGTTCGCTTATTGCTACGGTGACGCAGACCTTTGCGATTCCGTATCGCCCTTCATCTGACAATAACAACTGCACCGGTGGAAAGTGGTTCCAGTCCTCGACCGCCACTTGCTTCAACGGTCTGGCAAACAACATCACCTTCGACCTGACTTCGTTGAACATTCTCCTACCGAACTCGGTTGTTTACGGCATCACCTACAACACCACAAGTTATGGGCCAAATCCGATTGGAACATCGGCGGCATGCTTTTCCACTGCGGCTGGTTGTCCCTACGATTCGCTGAACATCGCGCTCGCGCCGATCGTGACCGCCGGTTCTAAACCGTACCTTGACACCCTCTATTGGAACAACGTTTTCGCGAGTAACTACTGCGACTCAGGACTCGCCGGTACAAACACGTTTCGGCTCGATTCGCCCACGAGCGCGTGCTGGGCGGGCTTAATTCCTGCCGCTCAATTCACGGCATACACAATCGCCGCCACCAAGGACGGCTGCAAGAACGGCGGATGGCAATCGTTAGCCAGGGCTGGCGGCAGCACCTTTAAGAATCAAGGCGACTGCCAGCAGTACGTCAACACAGGGAAGTAATCGCGGGCGCTAAAACGCCTTCCGAAACTAAAGGGCAGCCCACTGTGGGCTGCCCTTTAGTTTTTTAATATCGGGAAGAGCTACAGTATGCGAAGTCGTCAGAAGAGGATTAAGCAGAGACCTGATGGTTGAGGACTGCCCTGCTGGTAATGCTTTTACCCTGTACCTGATTCTCCCAGAGCGTATAGGCTAGTTTTATCTCCGTGCGCGTGGGCATGGAGGTTGTGTTAATCAGCTCAAGAGCCGCTTGGATAGTTAAGGGGCTGGTTTGCTGAAATGTTACCGGGGGCGAATCATACTTACCAGCGGCCCAAAGACGTGTGTATAGCGCCATCAGAACCTCCATCCATCAATTGTTGCGCTCTATATCACAGGCGAGTCAGCGCAGACAAGCAAAATAAATTAATGGTAGTGGGGTAGCTGAGAGCTCAACCTTTAGGTTGCGCCTGGCCGCACCTGCAAGCTAAAGCTTGAACTCTCAACTGCTTCTTCACTTTGACCCACTACCAAATTAACCTGTGAGCGACTCAAGGTGATATGCCCGAGAGTGAGACTGCGCTAAAATACTTACCTCAACCGGAGCTGCCGCTATGCCAGCACTCTATTGACACCGGAGAAGAGGCGGGGAAGTGTTTACGATTCAGGAAACGGAAGGATTAAAACGGCAATGGACTTTGCCTGCGGGCGGAAGCCTGACCATCGGTCGCGCGTATGACAATGACATCCGCATTGACGACCTGCGCGTCTCGCGCCATCACGCCGTCCTGCGCTCCATCATGCGCGACCAGGCCGTCATCAGAAATGTGAGCAGCGGCAACCTGCTGCTCATCAACGGGCAGAATGTGAGCAACGAGGCGGGCGAGCGCGCCATCAGGGACGGCGACGAAATCAAAATCACCCCGGCCATCTTAACGGTCGCATGGGAAGACGAAAATGTTCTGGGCTACACGGACGAGCCGCTTTCGGTGAGCACCACAATCATTCCGGCGACGAGCGGTTTTACCTCTCTCATCAGCGCGACGTTTACCGGACGCCTTTCAAAAGAAAGAGAGCTTCAAGAGTTGCGGCGCAAGGCCGAGATGCTGGCGCACCTCTGCGATATGAGCGCCGCCTTGGCCACGGTCTTCGATTCGAAGGCCATCCTCGAATACGCCACAGACATTGTGATGCGAATGATTAGCGCAGACTGCTGCGCGGCGCTGTTGGTCGAGCAAGGCGACGACCTGCAACCCGTCAGCATCCGCTTCCGCGATGAAAGCTCGCCTCTCGCACAGCAACCCCTGATTAGCCGGACTGCTGTTCGCACCGTAATTGAAAAGAACGTCATGCTTTCTTCACAAGACGTGCTTGGCGATGCAGACCTGCAAGTCAGCCGCATGACTATCATGCAGGGGATACGTTCCCTGGCCTGCGCTCCGCTCGCCGGACGCGAGGGCGTTTACGGAGCGCTCTACGTGGATCGTCGCGGCGCGCCCGAAGCGTTCACGGATTTGGATACCCAGTTGCTCGCGGCGGTGGCGGCGCAGGCGGCAACCGCAGTTGAATCCGCGCGCGCTCACGAGCGCGTCAAGCGCGAGACGCTCGCGCGCGCCGCCTTCGCGCGTTTTATGCCGGAGCATATTATTCGGGAGCTGGTTGAATGTCCCGAAAAATTCAATCTCGGCGGAATAAATCGCCGCATCACAGTGCTCTTCTGCGACGTGCGCGGCTTTGCGCGACTCGCGCATCGCGCGCCGCCCGAAACCATCGTTGATTTGCTCAATATTCTTTTCACGGAGATGGCAGCGGAGATTTTCCAGCACGAAGGAACGCTCAATAAATATCTTGGCGACGGGCTGATGGCGCTCTTCGGCGCGCCTGTCGGAGGCGATACGGATGCGGCTAACGCAGTCTCTGCGGCCATCGGAATGCAGCGCAGAATCAAGCAGGTCAATCTACAACTGGCGGCCAAGGGTTTGCCGAAAGTCACGCTCGGCATCGGCATCAACACGGGCGAAGCGACCGTCGGCTGCATCGGCGCTGAGCAGCGTTCGGAGTACACGGCCATCGGCGATACGGTCAACGTCGCTTCCCGCATCGAAGGCATCGCTAATCCCGGCCAGATTCTCGTCACACACGAGACTGTCAAAGAACTCGGCGACCAATTTCCACTGAGCAATCCCTGGATGGTCGAGGTCAAGCACATTGACGAACCTGTCGAGATTCACAGCGTTGAATACGAGACTTCCACATAGAACAATCAGAAATGCTCCCTAACATCAGTTCGACGCAAGTGTTGGGAAAACTGCCAATCCCATGTATCGAACTTCGTTCCCCGACTTGGGCATCGCAATCCCAATAAGAGAATTGCAGCCCGAAATAAGAGGGTCGCCTCCCTAAATCGGGAAGTCGCATCCCTTAATTGGGGAAGAGCCTCCCTTAATTGGGGAAGGCTTCCCGAATTTAGGGGAACGTATCCCGAAATCTGGGAAGCCTTCCCCAATTATGGGGCACGCTTCCTTGATTAAAGGGCACATATCCCCAATTAAGGGATTGTCGTTATCCTACTTGGTGTGTGAAGAGGTTCTGGAGCGGCTGATTTCGACGAAGACTGTTCTTGGCGTCGTGGGTTTCGATTTTTGATCGCTGCCGCAAGTGCCGCAGCCCGTCTCACACGAGACGGCAGCGTTTCTCGCTGACCGAAATGAGCGCAGGCGCGACCATGCCCGACGCCCCGTGTAAGCAAGAGCCGCCAGGATAATGAGCGCCACCGCGATTGCTTGCCAGTCAATCATCTCAAGCCTCTTCAACTAAAGCCCAGCAGACGCCCGCCCTGATACGTGATGAATGATGCGATGTACGCGAGCACAGTCATGTAAGCGACCATGAAGAGCGGCCACCGCCAGGAGTTTGTCTCACGCCGGACAATGGCGACCGTTGACATGCACTGCATCGCCAGCACGAAGAAGACCATCATCGAGAGCGCGACGAGCGGCGTCCATGCTGGGCTTCCATCATCCCTTTTTGCCTCGCGCACCGCGCCCACAAGCGAATCGGATTCGGCATCTTCGCCGTCACCCACGTTGTAAATGATGCTCAAGGTCGAGACCAGAGTTTCTCTGGCGGCAAAGGAAGAGATCAGCGCAACGCCCATCTTCCAGTCGAACCCGAGAGGCTTGATGGCAGGCTCTATAAAACGGCCAGCGCGACCGGCAAAGCTCTGGCGCAACTGCTCGCCGTGCTGGTCAACCTCGCCAGTCGAATCGGAAGAAACCTGCGCCGTCCCGCTCGAATTCGCGTTCGGCTTTTCCATGCGCGGGAACGTCGCCAGCGCCCAGAGGATGATCGAAATGGCGAGGATGACCGTCCCGGCGCGTTTCATAAAAAGCATTGCGCGCGAAATCATCATCTGCAAGATCGTCAGCAGATTCGGCACGCGATAGGGTGGCATCTCAAGCACGAGCGGCGGCGTCGGAGCTTTCAAAATAGTTCGCTTCAAAACCCACGCGACGCCGATGGCGACGAAGATGCCGAGCAGGTACATCGCCATAATCAGGAGCGCGCCCGTTGAGATAAAACCGAAAACCATCTTCCCCGAAAAGAACGCCCCAATCATCAGCGTGTAGACCGGCAGTCGCGCCGAACAACTCATGAACGGAGCGATCATAATCGTCGCCAGCCGATCTTTCGGATTCTCAATGGTGCGCGTGGCCATGATGCCCGGAATCGCACAGGCGAAACTGCTCAGGAGCGGCATGAACGCTTTGCCGTGAAGCCCGACGCCGCGCATCAGGCGATCCATCAGAAACGCCGCCCGCGCCATGTAGCCAGTGTCTTCCAGAATAGCTATGAAAAAGAAGAGCAACAGAATCTGCGGCAGAAAGACAAGGACTCCGCCTACGCCCGCGATGATCCCGTCAACCAGCAAGTCTCTCAGCAACCCCGGCTGAAGAAGACTGCCCACCGCTTCGCCCAGGCGACCGAAACCTTTATCAATCAAATCCATCGGGAGCGATGCCCACGAAAAGATGGTCTGGAAAACCAGAAGCATGACGACGATCAAAATCAAAGGGCCTAAAAATTTGTGCGTGAGGATGCGATCAATGCGTTCGGTCGCCGTCAGACCCTGACTCGCGCTGCCTCGAACGGAAAGGGCTGCGACCTGCTCGATCCAGTTGTAGCGGGCAAGCACAGGCTCCTGCCACCAGTTCGGATTGGATTTTGAGAGGCGTTCACGCGCGCGCCTTGCTGCCGCTTTGCGCGGCTCGCTCTCCGGCAATTCCTCCGCGTAAATGTCGCGCAAGGCCGTATGCCGGTCAACGGAGTTGCCGTTATTTCCGATAATCAACGCCAACTCTTGCTCGGCTATCTCGGAAAGACGCCAGCCCGCGCCCGCACCGGTTTTCTGCGATGACTTGAGCACCGCCTCGGCCAGCGCATCGAAGCCAATGTGCTGCATGACCACTACGGGGACGACCATCACGCCGAGTGCTTCAGAGAGCTTCTGCTCATCAATCAACAGCTTTCGCTTCTCGGCCAGATCAACCATCGTCAGTGCGATGACGAGCGGACGCCCGTATTCGAGAAGCTGTGTCACCAGATAAAGATTGCGTTCGAGATTGGTGGCGTCAACGACCGCCACGATCACGTCCGGCGCAGCAAGATCGGGAATTCGCCCCTTAATCACATCGCGCGCGATTCGTTCGTCCATCGAAGCGGCATCGAGGCTATACAGGCCGGGTAAATCTATCAGCAGCGCCTGCGGCAGATCGGGCG
Organism: Acidobacteriota bacterium; assembly: GCA_032160705.1. Lineage (GTDB taxonomy): Bacteria > Acidobacteriota > Blastocatellia > Pyrinomonadales > Pyrinomonadaceae > QHXM01. The sequence goes on from JAVHVE010000018.1 coordinate 110,597, forward strand.
CGAGCGTCCAAGCGCCTTCTTTGCGCTCCACAGTTACGCCCGGATAATTGGCCACCTTCTGCCGCAGACCCGTCAGCGCATTAAAGAGTGTGGTCTTGCCCGCGTTCGGATTGCCCGCCAGCGCAATGATGAGCGGACGCATCTCGCTCGCCGCGCCATTGTCAGACGGGGCGATGAGGGGAGGGGATTCAAGGGTAGCACTCATGAAAGTCATGAGTGATGAGTACTGAATAATAAGTGATGAGTAAAAGAAAGAGTTCTTAACTCATCACTCATTACTCATTACTCATCACTTGTGATGGTTACTAAAATCGTTTGTGCTTCGGTGCGTCTGAGAGCCAGGTGATAGCCGCGCACTCGAATTTCTATCGGATCGCCGAGCGGCGCGGCCTTGATGACGCGAACGGGCGCTCCGGGCACGACACCCATCTCCATCAAACGACGGGCAATTGTGCCTGAGCCGTTAATGGCAATCACGCGTGCTTGCGCGCCGATGGGCAATCTCGCCAGCGACAACCCATCCGTCGCCTCTGGATGTGAATTCAATATGCGCATCAAGGGGGTTTGTTGCATCTGCTCCCGATAGGCCAGACTCTTCATCCGGCAGTTCTCAACTTAGAAATCTCAACTGGCGATTAAGAGTTCGCTTTCGCCAGCAGGAAGTATAGGCTAATTGAAAATAAATTTCAATTTCAGATTCACGGGGCAGGGCGCATGGGGCGTGGGAGGGATTTCCTGAAGAGCTTGTTTTATTGCTGGGTGACCGGAATGATTGCCAGGTCGGCGCGTACCTGGCCGATTTGAGTCATGGCCGCGACGCGCAGAGGCAAGCGACGACGATCCTCGCTGACCCACAGGCGCAGGGCATATTTATCTGGTTGCGGGTCGTCGGTGGTGAGCGAAAGCTGGACGGCAGGAATTTGCTGCCCGCCGAGCTGGATGTTTTCACGCTTGAGCGAAGTGATGAAGAGCGTGCGCGGGCGTTGATTGACCAGAATGGTCACGGCATTGCGCTTCGGTGGAGCGAGATTGAACGAGCGCAGAGCGTAGAAGACAGAGATGAAATCATGCGTGCCGACCGGAATCTCTATGGCGACGCCTGCGCCTGTGACGGCGCTGCCACGATCCTGATCAACCGTGAAAACCTCGTTGGTGCGGTTGCGTCCTTCCAACAGGTTCAACTCCGTGCGAAATGGAAGCAGCGTGGCTGGATCAACGTAGGAGTTGATTTGATCGTTGGCGAAAAAGATGCGCGAGATTACCGCAGAGGTCTGGGCTTTGACGGTCAGCAAGAGGCCGTCGCGGTTAAAGTATTTGGCGCGTGGGCGAACCTGAAAAGAAGCCGTGCCAGCCGCCTGCGTTGAATTGCCTAGAAAAACGTTGAAGTTAAGCTGCTCTCCGGCTTTGAAGGGCAATTCGGAAGGAAGCGGAGCGCCCGACGTTGGCACGCTCGCGCCGGGAGTTATCACCGGGGGAGCAACGACGGGCGGAGCCGTTGCTGCTGGCGTGATGAATTCCGACCCGGCAAGCTCTGCACGAATCTCGCCGGAGCGATGCCGCGCTGTTATCAGCACAGGCACGTGTCGCTCGTCATCGCTGAAATAGATTCGGATACGGTAATCGTTAACTTCGGAATTATTGGGCACGCGCACCTGCGTGACGATGGTATTGAAAGACCCGACGTTGGTTTTCATCACCTCGCGACCCGTGACGCTCAGCTCCGCGCTGTACTCGTCAAGATCGCTCCGCACATTGAAGTAATATTTCCCGCCGTGCACGAGCGGCAGAGCGCGCAAACGGTAGAGCACGGAGAGAAAATCGTAAGTGCCGGGGAATGCTCCGGTGCGGAGCTTGGGCGGAATCGCGGTTGTTCCGGCGGGCTGGTTATATTCGCTCGAAGTGTCAGACGTTCGCCCACCCTCGCGAATCACTTGCTGCGTGCGAAAGGGAAGCCCCGACTCAGGGTCTATGTAGGTCGTGTAATCGTTGTTGATGGAATAGAGGGCAGCGTTGACGACGCCTGTCGTTTCGACGTGCGCGCGCAGTTGCAGGCCGTCGCGCGTAAAGAATGTCCCGCGCTCGGCCACGAGCATCTGGATATGCGCCGCATCAACGAAGTTTGAGAAGGTGACATTGTAGGTCAGCAGTTCTCCCACCTGGTACGGAGCTTTCGAGAACGGAACGTCAACCGTCTCATCTTTGCGCTGTGCAGAGAGCGGCGACGTTGCGGCAAGCGCAAGCATGACCAGAAATCCGGCGATTGTTTTCAGATAACGATTCAAATGTGAATCCCCTTCAAAAGAGATAAGTGAAATCGGGGCAAGCTTTCAAAGAGACCGAGCAGAGCGTGCGCTTGATCTTACACGCCGTCTTAGTCTGTGTAGTTCCTCTTTCACCGGGCAAGTAAATCAAAACTCGTCAAATTCCGCGAGCCAGTCGCGCACGCGAACGCGTTTTGAAAGAAGCGCCATGTGGCCTGTACCCTCCAGCAGCTTGAGCCTTGAGCGCGGCAACGCGGCGGCCATCACACGCGCCGCCGCCACAGCATCAAGCAAATGATCCGCTGTCCCCGCAACTACGAGCGCAGGAACATTAATCTCCGGCAAGTGCGCGCGCAAATCCGTTCCCCTGATGATTCGCAAGCGCGCCAGATAGCCTTCAGGTCGCACGTGCCGCGTGTGCTCACGAAACGCGCGCCTGTCCTCCTCTTCCACGTCGTCGCTAAAGAGCGTGCGTGGAGCGGTCTTCGTGCGATAAGCCTTCAGTAAAGAATACGGTAAAACGGAGTAGAGTGCGACTCCAAGATTGATTTTAGCGCGGTGAGGGAAGGAGGCAAAGGAGTTGACGAGAATCATCCGCTCGAAATAATTGGGATACCGGAGCGCCGCCGCCAGCACCAGTAGCCCGCCGAAAGATTCGCCCAGGACAGTCACCCGCTCGAATCCGGCATCGCGGATTACCCGGATGAGGTCGTCAACCAGCTCACGCATTCCATAGCGACCTTCCGGGCGCAAAGGGAAATTAATCACCGTATGGTCGCGCTGAAGGTCAATGGCCTGCTTATAAAAATTCTTTCCCGTTCCCTCAATTCCTGAAACGTACAGAAACGCGGGGCCGCTTCCTTGTTTATGATACTCAGGCATCAGCTTGCTGCATTTCCTCAATAATTTGTTGGGCTGCATGAGCCGGGTCAGACGCTTTAAGAATTGGGCGTCCGACGACCAGATAATCTGCTCCGGCGCGCACGGCTTCGGCGGGCGTCATCACACGCCGTTGATCGTCGCTGGCCGCACCTGTGGGGCGCACGCCGGGTGCGACGACGACGAAATTTCGCCGCGTAACAGTTTCCCTGATTAATTTAACTTCGTGTGGCGAGGCGACGACACCGTCCAGACCGGCGGCGTCTGCGAGCTGCGTCATGCGCTTGACTTGCTCCTGTGTGCTTGAAGAAAAACCCGCTTCCGCGAGCGTCGAATCATCAAAACTCGTCAGCACGGTGATACCGATGATGAGAGGACGTTTGATTCCTTCACGTTCTGCCGCCTCTGCCACGGCGTCTGCCGTGCGCCGCATCATCTCACTTCCGCCGCAGGCATGTACGTCGAAGATACTAACGCCAAGATGCGCGGCTTCCACCCCCGCGCTGGCAACCGTGTGCGGGATATCATGAAATTTCAAATCCAGAAAAACGCGACCACCTGCTCGTACTATCTCACGCACGATGCCCGGCCCGGCGGCGGTGAAAAGTTGCGAGCCTACTTTGAACATGCCTGCCACATCCTTGAGGGCGAAGAAAAGGTTGAGCGCCTCGCGCGCCGTCTCAACATCGAGAGCGACGATCAGGTTGTTTTTCGCAGCCTGCTCCATTAAAGGTTTACCCCTTCCGGCGTTCTAAAAAAATCAGGCAGCGGCCAATTCTTCTGCCCGGCAGCCGACTGCTTCATCCAGTGTGCTGAGACCTTGCTTGCTCAAAATCTCTGCTAAACCTTCGTTGATGTCGCGCGCGACTCCGATGCCTTGATAAATTAAGCCCGTGTAAAGTTGAATCAAACTCGCTCCGGCGCTGACTTTCTCCCAGGCGTCACGCGCTGTGAAGACACCGCCGACGCCGATAATCGTCATGCGCCCGCGCGTCAGACGATAAAGAGCGGCGATGATCGCGGTCGAGCGCGAGCCAAGCGGCGCGCCACTCAATCCGCCTTCACCGCAGGCAGCAACTCTCTCCGGGGATGTCCGTAACCCTTCGCGGCTCGTCGTCGTGTTCGTGGCGATGATGCCAGCCAGATTAGCACGCAACGCTATCTCGACGATTGCTTCTAAATCCCGATGATCGAGATCGGGCGCAATCTTGACGAGCAAGGGAACAGGTTGACGAGGTGGATGCTCGCCAGCCAACTCTTGATTCCGTTTTTGCAGCGCAGAGAGTAGCGCAGCAAGCGCCTCAGGTCGTTGAAGCTCTCGCAGGTTGGGCGTGTTGGGTGAACTGACATTGACAACAATGTAATCCGCCAGCGCGTGTACCAGCTCGAAACTCGCCAGATAATCACGGGTCGCATCTTCCAGCGCAACTGCGCGGCTCTTGCCGATATTGATGCCGAGCACACAGTCGGGGCGATTCGCGGCAAGCTGCTCAGCGAGTGCCGCAGCACCACGATTGTTGAAACCCTGACGATTGATTAAGGCGCTGTCAAGCGGAAGACGAAATAAGCGCGGGTGCGGATTGCCCGGCTGCGGCTGGTGCGTCACCGTGCCGACTTCTATAAAGCCAAACCCGAGCGCGGCGAGATACCGAGCCGCCACCCCGTTCTTATCAAATCCCGCCGCCAGGCCGATGGGATTTGGAAAGTTGAGTCCGAAGCGGCGCACCTCTCCGAACGGCGCGCGGCTGAATCGCCGCGCAACGATGCTTCGTGCCCATTTCGTTCCAAGCGTGAAGGCGAGTGCGTCCAACGCCATCTCGTGCGCCCGCTCAGGCGGCAGGTGGAAGAGTAGGGGACGCAGAATGGAGCGATAGAGCATCTTTATCGTGACGGGTGACAAGTGACAGGTGACAAGAATAATCTTTTGGCCTGTCACTTGTCACCTGTCACTTGTGACGGTTCTTCGCCCTTGTCACTCGTCACTGTTCTTGTTAGTATCCGCCAAATGGATTTAGTCGAGAAAGCACGCATCATGGACGGGGCGCGCATCAATCGTGCGCTATCGCGGCTGGCCTCCGAGATTGTCGAAGAGAATCACGGCGCAGACGATCTCTATCTGGTCGGCATCCGCCGCCGGGGTGTGCCGCTGGCCGAGCGCATGGCAGATAAAATCGCAGACCTTGAAGGCGCGCGCCCGCTCGTTGGCATTCTGGACATCACGCTTTACCGCGATGACCTCTCGACGGTCGGAGCGAATCCGGTGGTCAATCGCACGGAGCTTCATGACGATATTGATAACCGCAATATCGTGTTGATTGACGATGTGCTCTATACGGGGCGGACGATTCGCGCGGCGCTGGATCAATTGATAGACTTTGGCCGCCCGCGTCGCGTGCAGCTCGCCGTCTTGATTGATCGTGGCAAAGAGCACCGCGAGCTGCCGATTCAGGCAGACTTTATCGGCAAGGTCGTGCCGACGAAAAAGAGTGAGATCATCAAAGTGATGCTCACGGATTTCGATGAGGAAGAGGGCGTCGCGATTGTCGAGCGACCGGCAACAGAGAGTTCTTGAAGGCGGCCAGCGATGGCCGCTTTTTTTATGTTCAAGTAGAATTTGTAACCGACCCTGATGAGCACAAATTTCAAACGCAAAGATTTGCTGGGCATCCGCGAACTCTCCGCCTCGGAGATTACGCACATCCTGGATACGGCGGAATCCTTTCGCGACATCTCGCGGCGCGAGATCAAGAAAGTGCCGACCCTGCGCGGGCGAACCGTCATCAATCTTTTTTTCGAGCCTTCGACCCGAACGCGCACCTCTTTTGAGATTGCCGCTAAACGCCTCTCGGCGGACGCCATTAACATCAGCGCTTCAACGTCGAGCGTGACCAAGGGGGAGACGCTCCTTGATACCGCGCGAAATCTGGAAGCGATGTCGCCCGATTGCATCGTGGTCAGACATTCTTCGGCGGGTGCGCCGCATCAACTGGCGCGCATTTGCCGTGCTGGCATCATCAACGCGGGCGACGGCGCGCACGAGCATCCGACGCAGGCGCTGCTTGACGCTTTGACCATCCGCGAGCGTAAAGGGCGCATCCACGGCTTGAAGGTGGCGATTATCGGCGACATCCTGCACTCGCGCGTAGCGCGGTCGAACATCCATCTCCTGACGAAGCTGGGCGCGACTGTCAGCGTCGCAGGGCCGGGCACACTTGTCCCAAATGAATTCGGCACACTGGTTGAAGAAGGTGTCGTGGTCGAGCAACACATCGAAGATGCGATTGAAGGAGCTGACGTGGTGATGATTTTGCGGATTCAGCGCGAGCGGCAGGATGCCGCCTTCTTTCCTTCGATGCGCGAGTATGCTGTGCATTACGGTCTCAACCTCAAACGTCTTGAAGGCGCTGCATCCGACGCCATCGTGATGCACCCGGGACCGATGAATCGCGGCATCGAAATAGCTTCGGATGTGGCAGACGGGACGCGCTCGCTCATCCTGGATCAAGTCTCAAACGGCCTCGCGGTGCGAATGGCTGTGCTGTACCTGCTGACGGGCGGCGCGCACACGACGGCTGAAGGTCAATGAAACTACGCAGAGGAAAATCGAAAGAGTCGAGGACAAACTGACCGATGAGATTGTTGATTGCGAACGGCTATGTGGTTGACCCGTCACAGGGAATTAATACCGGCAAAAATCTGCTGATTGAAGATGGCCGTGTCGCAGGTCTCCTTGGCCATGGCGAGAGTGTGCCGGAAGGCGCAGAGGTTCTGGATGCAACTGGTCTTGTGGTCGCGCCCGGCTTCATAGACATGCACGTTCACCTGCGCGAGCCCGGACAGGAGTACAAGGAGACGATTGCGACGGGCGCGGCGGCGGCGGTCGCAGGCGGGTGGACGAGCATCTGCGCGATGCCCAACACTGACCCCGCGAATGACAGTCCGGCGGTCACACGCTTTATCATCGAACAGGGAAGGCGCGCGGCTCTCGCCAATGTCTTTCCCATCGGCTCGATCACGAAAGGGTCAAAGGGCGCGGAGTTGGCCGAGATGGGAGAGATGAAACTGGCGGGCGTTGTCGCCGTTTCAGATGACGGGCGGCCTGTGCCTTCGGCTGGCATGATGCGGCGCGCGATGGAGTACGCGCGCGGATTCGATCTGACGGTGGTTGACCATTGCGAAGATAGAACGCTGGCGGCAGGCGGCGCGATGCACGAAGGGCACTGGTCGCTGTTGCTGGGTTTGAAGGGAATTCCCGCAGCGGCAGAAGAGATGGACGCAACGCGCGATTGCACGCTCGCTGAATTGACCGGAGCGCGTGTGCATCTGGCGCATGTCTCGACGCGCGGTGCGATTGAAGCCGTCCGTCGCGCCAAAGATGCGGGGCTTTCCGTCACATGCGAAGTCGCGCCGCACCACTGGACTCTCTCCGACGAGACGGTGGAAGGTTATGACACGAATACCAAGATGAGCCCGCCCTTGCGCAGCCGCGATCACGTCGAAGCCATCTTGGAGGGATTGCGGGACAAAACGATTGATGCAATCGCCACAGACCATGCGCCGCATCACGCGGACGAGAAGGCGCTCGAATACGATCAAGCGCCGTTTGGCATCACAGGGCTGGAGACGGCTGTCGGACTCGCGTTCGACCGTCTGGTGCATGAAGGAACGATCAGTCTTGAACGGCTGGTGGAGTTGTGCTCAACCAACCCTGCAAGAATCTTTAATCTGACGGATCGCGGCACGCTACGGAAAAACGCCTGGGGCGACGTGACGATTCTTGACCCGGAGCTACGCTGGACTTTCGACGTATCGCGCTCGAAATCGAAAAGCCGCAACACGCCGTTTGACGGCCTCACGATGCGCGGCGGGGCAGTCGCCACAGTCGTCGCCGGGCGCATCGTCTATCGCCATCCAGAGTTTGACCGTCTGAGAGCAGAGAAGCAGAGTGAAGTGACACTGAAATAAACTCCTCCCTTATTCTTCCCCGATAACTGTTCTCCATAGAGCCAGGCGATTCCCGTCAGGATCATAGAAGCGAACGTATTCACCAGACCCTTGAACAACCTCTACCTCTGCTTTGGTACTCCCTTCGAGTTCCGGGATGCGACGAAGATAAGATTCAAACTCATCAACCAGAATGTAAAGCAGGAAAGAATCGCCGGGGCTGAAAGCGTCAACCCTCTGAAAGCCGCCATCAATGCCGGAAGGCGGTTCAAAGGAGAGGTAAGTGGGAGAATGCTCGCGGAACTTCCAACCAAAGAGTTCAGTATAGAAACGCTGTGTCCGCTCAAAGTCCGTCGAACGCAGAGTGATTTTGACGATAGTGTGTCTGTCCATGTACGAAACCCAGTGCCCAGCTATGAGCGACGGTAACATGAGCTAAACTTTCTGCATAGATTTTAAGTCTGGAACACGTGCGTTCCGGGTTTATTTACGTGCAACTAAGGCTGAAACGTTCGCGTTCCACAACGGAACGTGCAAAATTGAAGTCAGAACGTATAAGTTCAAGGCCGGAACATACGAGTTCAAAGGCTGGAGCTAGTGCATTTCGGGAGGAATCCTTATGTTCCAGGCCAGAATGCCCACACATAAAGCCGGAACTCGCGCGCCCGAAGGTCAAAATTGCCATACTCCGGGTCAAGTCAAAATACAAAGAGAAACCCGCTGCGCTCTCCCCTTCGCAACGGGTCTCTCTTTGACGGTCGCTCACTTACGTAATGACAGGGGCGACCGATTCCTCAAACTTTCTGTTGGAAGCCTGCCCGCGCTCTCCCCTTCGCGAGCAGGCTCCCTCCGCACCGACAACCACTAGAGTTGCCGATCCCTTCAAGAAGCTATCGAACATTCGCAAGGGGCAGCGCGACGCTCTGGTTGAGCACGACGCCGAACTCCGTGCCGCGTTTGACTACAGCCTCTTGACCTTTTGAAAAGAACGCGCCCGCGACCCCAAGACCTGCACCCACACCTGCACCGATGCCTGCGCCTTTGCCGCCGCCCGCGATTGCGCCGATAAGAGCGCCTGTGGCTGCGCCGCCGCCAATGAAGACCACGTTGCGCTTAGTCGAAGATCTGCCGTGCACCTCGCCCTCGTTGTCGCTGTTGACAGCTTCACTCCCAACATCTGTCAGTGAACCGTTGATGGCTCTGGTCATGCCGCTTGGTAACTGCACGGAGACGAAGCCGACGCCCATTGTGCCTGCTTTGCTCTTGCGCGAGGCGCGAGTCACGCTCGTCACACGACCTGTCACAATACTTCCCGCCGGAATCACTTCAACGCCGCGTGCATAAACCGGGTCAACGACAGTTGTGGTGAAACGGTCGCCAATGCGTGCATTGCCGGAGTTGATCTCTTCATTCATCCGCACACGAATCAAAGTGTTGGCAGCAACCGTGTAATAAGTCGGCTGCGCCGGGACAGGGCGCGTGTACCTGCCAAGTCGCGGATTGCGTCGTGTATTGCGCCGCTGACCAAAGGCCGAAAGACCGCTGCCAGCCACGAGAGCTACAAGAACTAGAAAACTGAGGGTGCGAAGCGCCAGATTGGATTTAACTTTAGTCATGATTGCAAAACCCTCCGGTATCAAACTCACCGCCTTTGCCCGGCTCTCACTCTTAAGCGAGCAGCGCAGCGAGACGTTGACACCTTGAGCAATGAGCGTGCCACTTCGGCTGTTCGTTGAGGCGCGGATGTAAGGCGAAGTATTTTCTAAGTTAGAGGCAAAATCAGGAAACGGATTGATTGGTCAAGGTATCTCGTGTAAACCATGTGCGCGAGCGTGCAACCATTGTGCACGATATGGGGTGAAGTGGCGGGGTTGAAAAAAGCGAGAGATGAAACACGTGTCCCGCGTTCATCTCTCGCCAGTTCCGTCAGAAGATTTGGTGCCGAGGGCGGGACTTGAACCCGCACGACCTTACGGTCAACGGATTTTCTTACCACTACGGCTTTCGCCGTCCGTAAATTCCAGTTTGTGGTCTGGGCGATGCCTTCTCCATGCACCCCGTGCAGGATGTTTAGGAGGGAGCCGTCTCGTCTCTACACTTTGCTGGCCTTGGCTTTCTTTCGGCCAGCCTTAGCTCGGCGTTGCCATCAGCGATTTCAAGAACAAATCCTGTTAAGGTTTCACCGACTTTGACTCCATTCACGCTGGCGTTTCCTTCCGGCGTGCTCAAACATTTAAGTCCGCAGCGTCTGCCATTCCGCCACCCCGGCACTGGAGCGCAAAGATAGCATGCACGCCGTGTTCTTTCCAACTTCTTCACACTATGCCCTGCAGGGTGCTAAAATACTTCTGCACCGAAGCGTCAGCGACAGAGATTTTTAAATTGAATGCCGAAGACCTATGACTGAAGAGCAAGAAGTATTTCTCAAGCACATCCAGAATGCCGGGCTGAAGCGCACGGCACAGCGCGACTTGATTCTGGATGTCTTTCTGCGAACTGAAAAGCACCTGTCGAGCGAAGACCTCTACCGGCTCGTGCAGAAAGAAGACGCCAGTATCGGCCAGACCACCGTCTACCGCACGCTCAAGCTTTTGTCCGAAGCGGGACTGGCGCGCGAGGTGCGCTTCGGCGACGGGCGAACGCATTACGAGCACAATTACAAGCACCAGCATCATGACCACATGATCTGCATGGAGTGCGGTGCGGTCATCGAATTCTATTCCGCCGAACTCGAAGCTATTCAGGATGCAATGGCTGCCAAGCACCGCTTTGAAATCAAGCAACACCTGCTGCGAATTCTAGGCGTTTGCGCAAACTGCCGCCGCGAAGCGCGTGAACGTAAAAAACATGAGGCGGAAGCGCAGCCAGGCGTCAGAGTCGCAACGGTCGGAGAATAAGCTCAAGGCAAAAGTAAAAAGGTAAAAGGCAAAAGTGAGGCGGAAGCCATTATTTAATTAATGTGGTTTCGGCCTGACTTTTTACTTTTACCTTTTTACTTTTGCCTTCACATTGTGTAATTTCCTTGCAGTCTTCCCCGCGTATAATTGCCTGTCGCTGCCTGGGCGCAGCATGGAATCTGGAAATGAGTGTAGACATCAAGTTCGAGCCTGATGGGCGAAGTGGTTTGATTGCTGAAGGCACGTACCTGTGGGACGCTGCGAAGCGTCTGGGGGTGCGGCTGCCCGCCGAATGCGAAGGGCGCGGCGAATGTGACACCTGCGCCGTCATGGTCGAGCAGGGCGCAACGCTGCTCTCATCCCTGACTGCGCCTGAGCGCGAACGCTTGAGCCCGGAGCGTCTGGCGGCGGGCGAGCGTCTGGCCTGTCAGGTTAAGGTCGAGCGAGGCGGCGAGTTGGTTTTGCGTCCCGTGCCCGTCACCGAGCGCGCAGAGACTTCGGAAGAGACGGCGAAAGATTTGCGTAAAGAGTTTGGTGAGCTGCCACTGAAACGAAAGCTCTCAACGCTCGTCGAACTGGAAGCAGTCACATTATTTCAAACCCTCAGCGCTCTCGTCGAAGTTCCGTTTATGATTGGCGAAAAGGTGATGGACTTGATGGCTGGCCGGGGGCGCGCTCTCAGCGAGAGCAAGCGCGCCGACCGCCGACCGGAAGAGCATCGCCCGCAATCCGAAGTAAAAAATCCAGAAGCAGCGGCGAAGGGATGAACTAGATAGGCGTCCAATTGCTTTCCGGTCAGCCGCCCTTTTCGCTGACCGTGGTATTAATCGAATTTCTGCCGATAACTAATGAAACCACCATCGAGCAATAAATCAATCACAGCGCGCGCAGCGAATGCGCGCACGGTCTTTGGTCTTCTTCTCATCCTGACGCTCCCGCTCCTTTTCCTGGCCTGTCCCGGTAAAGATTCCAGGCGAAACGGCAATGCCGGAAATACTGTAGCCACGCCCGCCGCTTCGCCATTGGGGACGCCCGGTGCGCCCAAACTGGCAGTCGATGGAGCGCGCGCTTTCGAGCACGTGCGCAAGCAGGTTGAGTTCGGTCCGCGCCCTGCCGGGTCGGCTGAGCTTGCCAGAACGCGCGAATACATCTTAGCTGAGTTGAAATCCCACGGCGGCCTGAACGTGACGGTGGACGAATGGCAAGCGAAGACTCCAATCGGCGCGCGGGGAATGGCCAACGTGACGGCGGAGCTTCCGGGCGAATCGAGCGACGTGATTGTTCTCGGAAGCCACTACGATACAAAACTCTTCAAGGAGTTTCGCTTCGTCGGCGCGAACGACGGCGCATCTTCCACAGGCGCGCTGCTCGAAATAGCACGTGTGTTGGCGACCAGCGGACAGAAGCCGCGCTTAACCTACCGCTTCGTCTTCTTCGACGGAGAAGAAGCCTTCTGCAAGAACTGGGACGACTGTCAGACGCCGGATGGGCCGGACAATACTTACGGCAGCCAGCGCTACGTCAAGCAACTGAAAGAGAAGAATGAGATCAAACGCGTGCGCGCAATGATTCTGCTGGACATGATGGGCTACAAAAATCTTGAGCTTGGACGCAACGAAACGCTGAGCACGAGGTGGCTGATTGATGCTGTTTGGGATACGGCGGGCGAACTCGGCTACGGTGAATATTTCATTGACGAGATCGAGCACTGCGACGGCGACGACCATGTGCCGTTCTTGCAGGAAGGCATTGAATCGCTCGACATCATCCAGCTCGGCAGCTATGACTACTGGCATCGAGCAGAAGATACGCTTGATAAAATCTCCCCTCAAAGTCTGAAGATCGTCAGCGACGTTGTGCTGGCCAGCCTCCCGCGCATCGAACAACATTTACTCGGCACGCGTCCCCCGGCATAAAAATTACCGAAAGCCCGAAGGAGAGAATCCCGGTCATGCTCAAAGCGCCTGATATTCTCGTTCCGGTAGATTTCTCGGAGTGTTCCGTCAACGCTGTGCGCGCTGCCGCAGGCGTGGCCGCGCCGGACGGCGAGATTACTTTGCTTCACGTCATCAACGAACATTTCATTGACGACGCTGTGGCCGCCGGGCTGGGGACTTCCGAAGAGATTACGGCGCGCATGCGCGAGCGTGCTGAGGCCGATTTCTCAACCATGCTCGAAGGGCTGGAGACGGGCGAAGTCAAAATCGCGCGGATGATCGTCATCGGCATCCCTTTCGTGGAGATTCTGAAAATCACTCGTGATCTTGATTTGCCGATGATTGTGATGGGAATGCGCGGGCGCTCCATCCCGCCCGAAGAAGTCCTCTTCGGCTCAACCGCCGAAAAAGTTCTGCGCGGCTCGCGCGTGCCTGTTCTCTGCGTCCCGCTCTAAAAGAGGGTCGCCGAGTTGGGTTGCAGGTCAAAACTCTAGTTCTAACAGCCGCGCGTGTAGGTGGAGGTTCAATTTGCAGAGTGTTGAGCTGCACAGGGCTCAGTTAAACAGCTTTGAGGTTTGGCATGGAGTCATCGCTTAATCTTCAAGCAATCCTGACCATTTTAGGGGCAGCACAGGCGGTTTTGTTTGCGGGCGCGCTGCTCGGCACAAAGCGGGGTAATCTCCATGCTAATCGTGTCCTTGCTGCGCTTCTGTTATCCGTCTCCGTCCTGCTGACGTGGGGCGTTCTTTCGCACACGCGCTACATGCTCCGCGTGCCGCATCTGGCACAGCTCCATGTTCCTTTCCAGTTCCTCATCGGGCCACTCGTTTTCTTCTATGTGCGAGCACTAATGGAGAATCACAACGGCTTAGGCCGACGCGACCTCTGGCACTTTGTCTCTTCGTTGATTTGTCTGGTCTACCTGACGCCTTTCTACTTCCAGAGCAGCGAATATAAACTCAACTACCTGCTCGCGGCTTACCGCAGCTACCCGACGGAGTGGCATGTGCGGACGATTCTGCTCATGGCGCAGGCATTGGCTTACCTCGTCATCATCATCGCTACGATTCCAAAGCTCCGCGTGCGAAAGAAAGATGCGAGGGCGGCGAACATTGATCCGTCCGATTTGTTCTGGGCACGCACATGGGTGGGAATCTTCACAGTCATTTGGCTGGCCGGGGTGTTTCGCTACGCCTTCGATTACAGCGTCCAGACCAATCTCATCGTGCCGCTCTTTTTTTCCGCCTTTATCTACGTCGCGGTTTATCAGAGGCTGCGCCGACCAGAATTGCCGGACAATATAGAAGGCGGGGTTGAACCCGCCGCGAGCGCGCCTGCGGATATGACGGCGATCAAGAAGTATGAGAAATCAACTCTCACAAAGGATAGGGCTGACAGGTATGTTCGCAGGCTGGTGGAAACGATGGAGAAAGAGAAGCTCTATCTTGATAGCGAGCTGACGCTGCAAAAGCTGGCACAGCGGCTTTCGATCCATCCGCACCATCTCTCGCAGATAATCAACGAGCGCCTCAATCAGAACTTTTTCGATTTCATCAATTCCTACCGCGTCGAAGAAGCCAAAAAACGGCTCATTGACCCGAGCGAGAAACATTTCTCCATTATCGCCATCGCCGGGGAAGTCGGCTTCAACTCGAAATCCGCCTTCAACTCGGTCTTCAAAAAGTACGTCAACATGACCCCCTCCGAGTGGAGAAAAACCTACAGCAACGGGCATTGAAAGTTCCTCACAAAACTGAACGCCAAACTGCCTGTCCTCTTAATTCCTTCCTTCAATCCGTGCTTTGACCCATGAAAAGCGCCGGACTGATAAGTTCAAACGTCCAGACTTATCAAACGGGACGTATTTTCAAAGAATATCTCGTATCTTCCTGTTGAACCCACATGCGGGCTTCAAACCTTTACGGAAGGAATCAAGCTATTATGTTCAAGTCTCTCACGACGGATAAAAATTTCACCCCGATGCTTCTCGCAGTAGTGCTGGCGGCATTTCTTTACGCGCCCGGTGCGCTGGCGATACAGACAGGCTCAGAAGTGAAATATGAGCCATTCACCTTCGAAACGAATGACGGAAGAAAACTCCCGGCTGAACTGGGAAGAATTAAAGTTCCTGAGAATAGAAGCCGCGCCGACGGCAAGACAATTGATCTGGCCTTCATGCGGCTCAAAAGCACGGCGAAGAATCCGGGGCCGCCGCTCGTTTTGCTCGCGGGCGGGCCGGGCGGCTCAGGCATTGCCGAAGCCCAAATCTTTTTCCACATCTTTGAGCCCCTGCTTGCGTTCGGAGACATCGTCGCCTTTGAACAGCGAAGCACGGGGCGGTCGAGGCCATATCTCGCTTGCTCGATTAAAGGTTTTGAGTTGGACTCGCTCATCAGCCGCGAAAACATGCTGCGCTACGCGGTAGAATATTTTCGCCCCTGCGCCGAATCATGGCGCGCCAAAGGTATTGATCTTTCGGCTTATAACATAAAGGAGAGCGCCGACGATGTTGATGATTTACGCAAAGCTCTCGGCGTCGAGAAGATTAATTTATGGGGCTTCAGCTACGGCTCGCAGCTTGGCTTCTCGGTCATTCGCCGCCACCAGCAGAATATCAATCGCGCTATTCTCGCGGGCGTCGAAGGCCCGAACGACACCCGGAAACTACCGAGCAAAATTCAGAAGCACTTTGAGGACATCAACCGGCTCGTCAAGGCAGATGCGGAGTGGAGTAAGCTCATCCCCGATTTCCTCGCCTTAATGAAGAGTGTGCATGAACAGTTAGACAGGCAGCCCGCCACTGTCGAGGTCACGAACCGCCAGACGAAGCAGAAAACAAAAGTCGCGGTCGGGAAATTCGCCCTACAGGTAATGATCGGTATAGATGTCGGGGACACCGGCGACATCGCAGGCTTCCCGGCTCTTTACTACTCCATTTCGAAAGGAGACTACACGCTGCTCGCCAAAAAGACGCAGAGCTTACAGAACCGCATCACTGCGCCTGCGCCCTGGGCGATGATCTTTCCGATGGATTGCGCTTCCGGCGCGACGAAAGAGCGCGACCGGAGGATCAAAAGTGAGGCAGCGAAATCGCTACTCAGTGACGCGATCAACTTCCCCTGGCCGGGGATTTGTGAAGTCTGGGGCAGTCCCGATATTGGAGATGATGCTCGCACGCCTGTGAAATCGAAAGTCCCGACGCTCTTTATCAGCGGCAGCCTCGACGGGCGCACGCCGATTAGTAATTCTCATGAGCTTCGCAAAGGCTTTCCCAATAGCGAACTCTTCATCGTTGATAATGCTGGCCACGAAGATGTCTTCACTCCACCGGCAACCCGGCAGGCAATCATCGAATTCATCAGCGGCAAACATCTGACCGTCAAGCGAACTACACATCCCCTGCTCAAGTTCCTTTCACCGACAACACTGGGGCAACGATGAAAAGCAGGAGACAGGAGGCAGAAGAAAAAGCAGAAGTCAGAAGTCAGAATGAAAGGCGTTATAGTCTTTGATAACTTAGTTCAGTGAATGGCCTGCTTTCTTTGACCCCGAAGGGGTCACATGTAATAGCCGGGGGCATCGCCCCCGGAATTATGCGCGAAACGATTCCCGACCCTGAAGGGGTCGCACTTCAACATTGAATGTGCGACCCCTTCAGGGTCGGATTCTTTTCTCCATCGTTCCGGGGGCGGCGCTATCGCTTGCCCCCGGCCATTATGTTCATCCCCTTTGGGGATGGATCGGGATTGCCGAATTGAGTTGTCAATCATCGTCATCATACCTTTCTTCGATTCTCTTTTATTCTGACTCCTGATTCCTGTCTTCTGTCTCCTGAATTCTGCTTTTCATTTGTGATTTCTCGGCCAGGAGAAGTACGATTGCGAAATGATGACAGAGGGGAACGCGAAAAGAGTCGCCGTGATTGCGGGCGACGGAATTGGCCCGGAGGTTATTCGGGAGGCCGTGAGTGTGCTTGAGCGTCTGCGCGAGACACACGGTGTTGCGCTGGAGTTGACGCATTTCGATTGGGGCGCGGATAAATTTTTAAAAGAAGGCATTAGCTTGCCGGAAGGCGCTCTCGCTATGCTCTCTGAAAAGTTCGACGCCATTCTCGCCGGAGCGTTTGGCGACCCGCGCGTTCCTTCCAATAAGCACGCCGAAGACATCTTGCTGGGGATGCGGCGCGGCCTAGACCTGTACATCAACCTGCGCCCCGTGCGCCTGCTCGATGCGCGTTTGACGCCTTTGCGCGACCGTGCGCAAGCAGATATTGATTTCGTTGTTTTTCGTGAGAACACCGAAGGCGCTTACTGTGGCGCGGGTGGGTTTCTGAAGAAGGGAACGCCTGACGAGATTGCCACGCAGGAGGAGCTAAACACGCGGCGCGGGGTCGAAAGAATCATCCGGGCTGCATTCGAGTATGCAAGGCGGCACGGGCGGCGTCGCGTAACGATGGCCGACAAATCGAACGTGCAGCGATTCGGCGGCGACCTCTGGCAGAGAGTCTTCAAAGAAGTGGCAGCGCAATACGAGGGAATCGAAGCCAACCACCAGTACGTTGACGCGATGACGATGTTTATGGTGCTAGACCCTTCGCAGTACGAAGTGATCGTCACGAACAATCTGTTCGGCGACATTCTGACCGATCTCGGCGCGGCTCTTCAGGGAGGATTGGGCCTGGCGGCGTCCGGCAATATTCACCCCGGTCGGGTGTCTCTCTTTGAGCCCGTGCATGGCAGCGCTCCGCCATTGGCCGGAAAAAATGTTGCCAATCCGGTTGGCTCTATTCTCACTGCGGCGATGATGCTAGAATACCTCGGGTTCGAAGCTGCGAGTGAGGCGGTTGAAAAAGCAGTCGCCGGAGCGATTGCTCAAAAGGAGACGACGCGCGATCTCGGCGGCACGCTCTCCACAGCGGAAGCGGGAGCAGCGATTCGGAAAAGAATATGAAAGAAGAAGACAGAAGACAGGAGACAGGAGACAGAAGAAAAGAAATCTGTAAACGCGGTTCTCCGCCTTTTCCCTTCCGTCTTCTGTCTCCTGACTTCTGACTCCTGTTGTTATGACCAACGGCAAAGATGCGGCGCAGAAGCTGCTCGCCATCCTTATCATCATTGCGATGCTCGGCGTTATGGGAATTCCGTTCTCGGTAATTATCTTCTTCGCCACCGTCACCTTTTTTATCTGGCGGGCTGTGCAGCACACCGAGCATCAGGAGACCGGGCGCATCTTCGAGTTCTACATCGCTGCCAACGATGTGGTGCGTGACGAAGAACGGCACTGGTTCGGCTTTGAGATTGCCGAAGTCATCGAACGGGGCGAGCATCTCCTGCACTCGATGACAGACCCGCCCCCGCTCGTCTACTTCGCTTTAGGCGCACTCTATTACAAGGCGGGTGATATGGAAGCCGCCGCCGAGCATCTCTCCTACATCGTCGAGAACGATCTGTCGGATGAACGCCATCGTCTCACGCCTTCCACAGAGCTTCGCCGCTACGTTCAGATTTTGCGAAAGCTGGAGCGTGAGCCTGCCATTGCGCCGCAAACAATGGCAGCCATCCGCAGCCTTGAGCGCACACGCCACAATCGCGCGGCCTTCATGCTGGCCGAAAGCCGCGAGCGACTCAACGTCATCAACACGCTCAACCCGGCGTCGGCGATTGATGCTGCCTCCTCTCAGGCGTCTCCCGGCAACGACCCGAAGATGAAGACAGAGCCCTCCCGCCGCCAGGGCGCGCACGCTCCACCGCCTCCCATCGCGGAGGTCTTGCGCGACCTCTACGAAGAAGAGAAGAAAACAGCTTGAAAAGGAAAAAGGAAAAAGGAAAAAGGTAAAAGTGAGGATGAGACCACTTTTAATTAAATGTGGTCTCGGCCTTCCTTTTGCCTTTTACCTTTTACCTTTTTCCTTTCGTTAAGGCTTTGGCGACGGAAACAATCATCGGGAATTACCGGATTGAGGAACGCATCGGGCGCGGCGGGATGGGCATTGTCTATCGCGGCCATCACCTGAAACTGCCACGCGAAGTCGCTATCAAGTCCATCAGCGCAAGCAGCCACCGCGATCTCCGCCGCCTTCGTCCCCGCTTCGAGAAAGAAGCCTTCATCCAGTCGCAACTGGATCACCCCGGCATCGTCAAAATCTACGACTACATCGTCGCCGAGCAGACCTACTACATCGTGATGGAGTTTGTCGAAGGGCGCTCGCTGGCCCAACTCATTGAACACGAGAGGGGGGCGCTGCCCGTTGAACGTGCCCTAGACCTTTTTGAGCAGATGCTGGCGGCCATCGCTTACGCGCAGGATTTTGTCTATCAGGATCAGGACGGCTCATCGCACAAGGGGCTGATTCACCGCGACCTCAAGCCTGCCAATCTGCTCATCACGCCGGACGACCGCGTCAAGATTACGGACTTCGGGATTGTCAAACTCGTCGGCTCAGAGAAGACCAACACGGGTGGCAACTATGGCTCGCCGGAATATGTCTCGCCTGAGCAGGCGGAGGGCACGCCCGTTGATCCGCGTTCCGACATCTATTCTTTAGGCATCATCCTCTATGAGATGCTGACGGGCGAGCCTCCCTTTCACGATCATGGGGGCAAGCTCTCGCAACTCGAAATCGTCCGCGCGCACATCCAGCAATCGCCACCACTGCCCTCCAGACTAAATGCCCAAGTGACACCGCAGTTGGAAGCCGTCATCCTGCGCGCCGTTGAGAAGAAGCCAGAGAACCGCTTTGCTTCGTGCCTGGAATTTTTACGCGCAGTTCGCCATGTGCGCGGGCGGGAGACGGACGAAATTGTGCAAGGCGCTCGCATTGCTCAGCCGACTCGAATCAAGGTTGGGACACAGGAGATAGTTTCCCCGACAATCTCTGACAGCGAACGCGAAAGTCAGTTGACGCAGCCGATCAAAGCACAGGCTTGTCCTTCGTGCGGCGCTGGCACAGGGGAAAGCGACACGCATTGTCGTCAATGCGGGCATGAACTCGGCGGCTCGCCCGCAACCGTCAGGCTCACACATTACGAGGCCGAAGAGTGGCAGAGGAAACGGTCTCGCGGCCTGTGGGTGGGAATTATCGCCTTCATGCTCGCGCTCGCCGGGACGATTATCTTTTTTGCGTTGCGCCGCAATGTCACACCAGAAGACAAATCGGCAGCGCAATCTTCCGCGACACCCGCAGAGACATTTGATGCCGCGCTGCTGGAAATAAAGCCTGCGCGCGTGGAGGTTGATTCAAGCTATGATGGCTATACCGCCACACCTTTAACCGATAATGAATGGGACGTGCGGCGCATCGCCGAGATGAAATACAACGAAGGCAACTGGGCTTCAGCCGAGACGCCCGCGCCGCATTGGATTGAGCTGAATTTTGACAAGCCTGTTCGTCTGGCTGCCGTTTATCTTTACTGGGGCTTCGACCGCAACCGCTTCATGCCTTCGCGCCGTGTAGAGTTGCAGATGAGGGATGAGCGCGGGCGCTGGCAGACAGTCTCGCGGATGGAGCCGGACAAGGATTTTGACAGGATGGCTTTTGAGTTTGCGCCGACAATCACCACGCGCGCCAGAATTTTACAGCCCGCCCAGCAGGGGCCGCCGAACCGTCCTTTCATCATGTGGGTGCGCGAGGTTAAAATCTTTGGTCTTAAAGAGCCGTAATCACTTTAGATATATTGCCAGGCATAAACTAAACGTAGTACGATTCGCCGCGTTTACAACAGCCTCTGGACTCGACGCTTTCTTCAGAAATCTTCCTCTATCAGCGGGCTTATATGAATTAAGAGATTGAAACTTTGCCCGATTTCGATAATCTTCAAGATAAGTTGTCAATGAAACCTCCCTTTTCACTTCGTCTCCTTACTCCTCTTCTATTCGCTCTCTGTCTCTGTGCAGAAGCAATCATAGTTAGCCCGACAGCAAACTCGGCTCAAAGCAATTCGATTATCTTAATCAGCGAGGTGACTTCAACGCGCGCCATTGCCGTCGAATCTCCGGCCTGGACACGCGAGCCTTTCCAGCCCACCTCTGCACTCTGGATTGGTGGAGACGCACGTACGCGCGTCACGTTGTTTGCCATGAACCTGAATTGGCGGCCCGGCGATAACGCCTCCGTCCTGACCGCCGATGCGGAAGACGCCGCGCACCACATCTATCCGATGAAGGTAGAGCATGTTCAATTGATGCCCGGCTACGACTGGCTCTACGCAATTATCATTCGGCTCGATGACCAGATGGGTGATTTAGGAGATGTGCTGGTACGCATTTCAGCGTATGGGGTTTCCAGCAATCGTGTGCGTATAGGTATAGGCCACATAGGAGGCGGGCCGCCCGACGATCAAGGAGCAGTACCGACGCCCACATCAATTATCGTGCAAGGCAGGATCACCGCCGAAGGTGCCGGACTCGGCAGCGTCGCTGTAAAACTGAGCGGAAAGCAGACCGGCTCCGCAATCACTGATAATAACGGTCTCTATTCATTTATGGTAACGGAGTTTGGTGATTACACTATCACCCCTTCAGCTCCCTATGACACTTTCACGCCTCTCAGTCAGACCTTTAATAATCTAAGCGGGAACAGAACGGCGGACTTTGTAGCGACGCCCCTTTTCTTCAATATTAAGGCGCAGGTCAAAGATGAAAATGGCAGCAATATGAGCGGCGTCACGTTGACGTTGAGCGGTGGGCAGCAGGCAAGCGTGACTACTGACCAAAGCGGCAGCTACACCTTTACCAATCTCAGGGCGGGGCGCAGCTATACGGTCACAGCATCGAAGACTGATTACGATTTCGGTCCTCTCGGCCAGACAATTAATGGTTTGAGCAAAGATGAGACGCTGAACGTCTCCGGCGCATTGAAGTTCTATACGCTCAGCGGTCGCATCATAGATGATGATGGCAATAGCTTCATTGGCCTGCCTGTAACTTTGAGCGATGGCACGCTGACAAGCATGACGCGCACCAACGATGCGGGTATTTATACATTATCGGCTAAAGCTCACGGCAATTACAGCATCACGCCCTCGCCTGCACCATACTTGACCCTTCACACGTTAAGTCGAAATATCAATTTCCTGACTGGCGGTAATCAGGACGCTCTGAATTTCTCGGCGACGCGAAAGACTTTCACGATTAACGGTAAGGTGATTGACGATCAGGGCAGCGCGATTCCTGGTGTCGGCGTGCAGCTCGGGCTTATTAGCGGAGGGGACTTGGGCTGGAGCTATACGAGTGGCGACGGCAGTTTCTCTTTTACGAAGGTGCCTGGCGGATACAATTACACTCTAAAGGCTTGGGATATAAGTACACATGCTTTCCCGACGCAAGAAGCCCCCGAACTCTCGGCTGATTTAATGCTGACCTTCGAGGGCAAACTGCGCAGTTACACCATCAGTGGAACTTTCACCGACCAGCTTCATAATCCGCTGGCCGGTGTGACAGTTCAATTAAGCGGGCCGTTCAACAGGTCAGCCACGACCGACAGCGACGGGAACTATTCCTTTAATAACTTACCGGCCAAGGAGACCTATCAACTTGTCCCGTCAAAACCCAACTACATTTTCGAGACGCCGAGTCAAGCAATCAACTTTCTTACTTTCGACCGCAGAGCCGACTTCACCGGATTACGCACTTATGTCATCAACGGACAGGTGAAGGATGGCGTTGGCAAAGGTCTCCCTGGCATCACGGTCACGTTAAGTGGCCCGCAGACGGGTCAGGTCGTTACTAATAGCGGCGGCGCTTACTCTTTTACTGTCACAGCGGCTGGGAACTATCAGATGACTCCCTCCATCGAGCAGAATTACTATCTCTTCAGTCCGTCAAGCGAGACTCTCAGCGTTTCTCAGAACGAGCAGAGTGCTAACTTCACTGCCACTCTGACGCCCTCCACAACCCCCTCCTATGTGCTTGAGTTCGACGGCTCGCAGGAAAGCGTGGACTATGGATTGTACTGGCCCTGGAATGTTGACTTAGGCCATTTCTACTGGGAATTCTGGGCGATGCCGGGCGACAACACCCCTGGCAGATATCTTATATCTGATGGGTATGGCGGCGCTCATGCACTGCTGTTCGGTTTCGGCTTTACCAATGACGAGGGTCGTTATACTTTATCCGGCAATATCTTTGACGGCACGGGTAGCACGTCTTTCATCGGCGACGAAGGGCCACTCGCCGGTGAATGGTCTCATGTGGCGGTTGGCTGGGATGGAAAATACATCGTCACGTATTTCAATGGCGTTCCTGTCGGCAAGCAGGCATTCAAGGGGCCGCGTATCTCGCCCGGCCCGTCCTGGGGAGCCAGTTGGTTATTGATAGGCGGCTCGGATCATCAGAATCTGATTGGAAGAATCGCGCAGGTTCGCGCCTACGAGGGACGTAATCCGCGCGAAAGTTCCCCGGAAGCTTCCTTTGCGCCGCAGACTCTCTTCGACGTAGACGGCAATCTTCTGAGCTACTATTTTCGCCCCGCGGCAAAGGTTGCAGACCTCTCTCCAGGCTATTTTGGAAGAACTAATCCGGGAACGCCCAGGGGCACGGCTAACGGCGTCCCAGAGAACTGCCCCGGCTGTCCAACTCCGAAATTCGTCATTGATCCGACAGCGCCTAATTTCTCGAACCCCGGTAATCCGGGACAGATTACAGCGCCGGTTGCTACGCCACTGTCTGCGCCCGCTGGGGCTCGCTCCTTCGACTCATTCTCCCGAAAGAATTCAACCTATATACTGGGTGGACGCGGCGGGCTGGGCTCAACCGAAGGCGGAACGGCGGGTGCTCAAGTATGGCAAACGGGGCAGGCAGCATCCAGCCCGCAGCCCTTCGGTATTCTCAATGGCCGCGCGGTCTTGTTGAAGGATGATACCTCTCTGGCGTGGATTAATACGGGTGCTCCCGGCGGGAATTTGGATATACGAGTAGACCGTCATCCGGGTAGCTGGGGAGCGAGCGGAGTCAACACCGGCGTCAGTTTCCGCGTCGTTGATGCAGACAACTACTTTTTCGCTTATACGAGCGACAGCGATGATCCTGCTAAACCAAAAATGCTCTCCGTCGGCTACTACCTGAATGGTCAGCGGACGGATTTAGCTGCTAAAGTAACAATGCCCGGTAGCTGGTTGACCCTGCGAGTAGTAACAAAAGTTGATGGCAGTATCAGTCTCTATGCTGGCACCACGCTCGTTTATTCTACCGGCAGCAACGTCCTGCCCGGTGCAACGGGTGCTGGCCTGTATAACAATGCGAAGGGAATGGCTCTGACCAACAGATGGGATAATTTCACGGTTTACGACGTACCTTGATGAGCACTCTTATCAGGCTCGCAAAGAAAAAATGAAGGCATCATAGACACCTTTTTACGCCTTATGCTTACTGCTGAAATCATCGCCATCGGCTCTGAACTCCTGACCTCTGAGCGCACCGACACCAACAGCCTCTGGCTGACGGAGAAACTCAACGGCATCGGCATCGAAGTCAAACTCAAAACCATTGTCGGCGACGACGATGCGCGGCTCGAAGAGACCATCAGGGATGCGATGAAGCGCTCGCGCGTCGTGATTATGACCGGAGGCCTGGGGCCGACAGAAGATGACATCACGAGAAAAATTGCCGCCCGCGCGATGAATCGTCGTCTCCTGCTGAATGAGAAAGTGCTGGAAGCTCTCCGCGATAAATTTCTACACCTCGGACGCCAGATGCCTGAGATCAATTCGCGGCAGGCGATGGTGATTGAAGGCGCGGAAATTTTGGATAACCCCAATGGGAGCGCCCCCGGCATGTACCTTGAGCACACAGGCCACAGCGTCGTCCTGCTGCCCGGCCCACCGCGCGAGATGCGCCCGATGTTTGAGACATTCATCCAGCCCAAACTTGCCGCGAAAGCTGGCGATGTGCGCGTCGTGCGTCGCATTCTCCGCGTCGCCGGAATGGGCGAATCGGCTGTTGATGAAAAGATTGCTCCGGTTTACACGCAGTACAAAAATCCGCAGACGACGATTCTCTTCAACCGGAGCGAAATCGAGATTCACCTGACGGCGCAGGCGAAGACCGAACAGGATGCGGAATTGTTGCTCGACGGTCTCGCCGGGCAGATTGAAGAAAGACTGGGGCACGCTATCTTTGCTTTTCGTGGTGAGAAGATGGAGGAGGTCGTCGGCTTGCGACTAGCTGTCGCGGGCTTCACGCTCGCCGTCGCCGAGAGCTGCACGGGCGGACTCATCAGCCAGCGTCTGACGGAAGTTCCCGGCTCATCCGTCTATTTCATGGAAGGCGTCGTCACCTACTCAAACGACGCGAAGACCCGCTCACTCGGCGTTGATTCCGAATTGATTCTGAAACATGGAGCGGTTAGTGCAGAGGTTGCGGAAGCGATGGCTGAAGGCGTGCGCCACCGCGCCGACACGGATTTCGGACTTTCCGTGACCGGCATCGCAGGCCCCGGCGGCGGGAGTGAAGAAAAACCCGTCGGCCTCGTCTACATCGCGCTCTCGGACGACGCGCACACGGAGCATCGCAAGCTGATGCTTCCCGGCGACCGTCACCTGATTCGCTGGCGTGCCTCGCAAGCCGCGCTCGACCTTTTGCGGCGACGATTAATATAATGCTCAGTCTGTGTAGATTCCCTGAATTGGCATCTGACAATTTATGAATGAGGGATGACCATCATGACAAACGAAGAACTTGAAAAGACCATGCAGTTCATCGTGGAACAACAGGCGCAGTTTGCCGCCAACTTTCAAAGGATAGATGAAGCGAGGGAGAAGGATGTAGCTCGCACTAAGCGGCTCGAAGAGTCTTTTCAGCTTCTCGTGCAGCTTGCAGGAAGTCATGACGAGAGATTGGTTACTCTGGCTGAAGCGCAGATTCGCACGAGTGAGCAGATGGCGGCTACAGATGAACGGATAGCAGCAATAAATGAGCGGATAGCGGCTATCAATGAACGGACGGCAGAAACGGATGAGCGGTTGAATGCCCTCATCGCAGTTGTCGAACGTTATATCAGCAGCAGAGGTGGGAACGGATCGTCATAGGGTTTGAGCTTCCCGTCCCTGTTCCTTCTTCCTCCTTGTCCCTCACTTCCATTGCTTGCTATAGTTCGGGTTCGCCCTGAAGCAAAGATTTCTCCCAAGAGGGTGCGGAGCGCCCCGAATGCGACCTGCGTTGGTTCTCATCGCCGCCTATCTGCTGGGTTCGATACCCTTCGGTTATTTGATCGTGCGCGCGAAAGAAGACGCAGATGTGCGCGCTTCGGGGTCGGGTGGAACGGGTGCGACAAATGTTTCGCGCCGCGCAGGAAAGCTGGCAGGTGTGTTAACGCTCCTGCTCGACGCGTTAAAGGGCGCGCTGGCTGTGGTGCTGGCTCGCTGGCTCTTGACAGATGATTTCGGTATCAACTGGTGGGTGGCCTTCGCGGCAATCATCGCTGTCTTGGGACACTGCTTCCCTGTGTGGCTGGGGTTTCGCGGAGGCAAAGGTGTGGCAACGGGCGTCGGCGTCTTTCTGAGTTTATCTCCGCTGGCGGTGGCGTGCGCGGCGGTGATTTTCATTCTCGTCGTCGCGCTCACACGCTACGTCTCGCTCGGCTCGATCCTTGCGGTCGCAACGCTCCCACTGTTCGTCTGGCTGCTGAGCGTTTACTTTCAGCCGGTCGCAGACCTCGCGCCCCTGATGACGACGGCTCTCGTCACTGGCGCGCTCATCATCCTGATGCATCATGCCAACATCGGGAGGTTAGTGAGAGGAACGGAGAGCAAGTTTCGGTGAACAAAGACAGAATACAGAAGACAGGAGTCAGAAGTCAGAATGATAAGGCTGAGAACCACTGTTACTGATTTTCTTTTCTCCTGTCTCCTGTCTCCTGACTTCTGTCTTCTGACTCCTGCTTTATGAGTCGTCTTGCAATCATCGGCGCGGGGAGTTGGGGGACGGCGCTGGGCATCATCGCCGGGCGCGCGGGGCATCAGGTGCGGCTCTGGTCGCGCAACGTCGCGGTGGTTAATGGGATCAATCAACGCCGCGTTAATGACGTTTACCTCGCGGCGCATAAAATACCGGAGGGTGTTGAAGCAACGGGCGATCTGAACGAGGCACTTCGTGATGCGGAGTTGGTGCTGCTCGCTGCTCCGTCGCACGTCACGCGCGAGTTGCTGATACGGATGATGCATCGTTTGCAGCCGGAGATGATCTTCATCAGCGCGACCAAGGGAATCGAGATTGAGACCGGCAAGCGCATCTCTGAAATTGTGCGAGATGTCTTGCGGAAACATTTCGAGCCGCGTTTTGTTTGTCTCTCAGGGCCATCTTTCGCGCAGGAAGTTGCCACCGGGCATCCCACGGCTGTGGTGGCGGCGAGCCGTGATGTGGAAGATGCGCGCCTGGTGCAAGAGGAATTGAGTTTTCAGAATCTACGCATCTACACGAATACGGATGTGGTGGGCACAGAAATCGGCGGCTCTGTGAAGAACGTGATGGCGGTGGCGGCTGGAATGGTTGCCGGACTGGGCTTAGGAACAAACAGCATTGCGGCGTTAATCACACGCGGTCTGGCGGAGATCGCGCGCTTCGCTCTGGCTCAGGGAGCACGTATGGAGACGCTGATGGGTTTGGCGGGGATGGGTGATCTGGTGCTGACCTGCACGGGCGGGCTCTCGCGCAATCGTTACGTCGGGCAGGAACTTGGAAAAGGGAGAGCCTTGCCGGACATTATGAGCGGGATGCACGAGGTTGCAGAGGGTGTGAAGACGACGCTTGCCGTTCACCGGCACGCCCAAAAACTTAAAGTAGAGATGCCGATCACCAGCGAAGTCCATGCTGTGCTCTATGAAGGTAAAAAGGCTGAGGACGCGGCGGGCGAATTGATGGTCAGACCATTACGCGACGAGTTTGAACGATGAAGACATAGATTCGTGGTTAAATTGAGAATTTCGACTATTAGAATCCGACATTGAATATGGCTGTTGCTCATGAAGAAAAAGCGTTGGTGACGAACCGCGCGGCCTTTCACGAATATCACATCTCGGACAAGTACGAGGCGGGGATCGCGTTGACGGGGACAGAGGTCAAAAGCGTGCTGGGCGGTCGTGTGCAGTTGAAAGATTCGTATGTCGCGATACGCGATGGTGAAGCGTGGTTGTTCAATGCCCACATTTCACCTTATTCTCATGGCAACCGGGCGAACCATGACCCCATGAGAACGCGAAAGCTGCTGCTGCATCGCCGCGAGATTGATCGTCTGGAGCAGGCGTCAACGGTGCAGGGCATGACGCTGGTCGTGACGCGCGTCTACATGAAGAACGGGCGCGCTAAATTTGAAATCGGCGTCGCTCGCGGTAAGAAGCTGTACGACAAGCGAGAGACGGAATTGCGACGGACGGTTGAGCGCGAGACCCGCGCCCAATTGAAAGAGCGTGGCCGCAGCCAGTAAGATGAATCTCAAAAATTAGAGAGGAAAGATTTTATGGATGTGCAAACAAGCGCGGGGCGCTACCGGGAGCAGGATGTACAGGCTCTGGCCGTCGCCGTCTTCAAAGATGAAAAAGCTGATGAAGGCATCTTGAAAGAATTGGATGAAGCCGCGGGCGGAGTTATTAAATCGGCGATTGAATCCGAAGAGTTAAAAGGTAAAGAAGCTGAAACGGTCTATATCCACCTGGCCTCCGGCGGTGGGCTCAAAGCGCGGCGTCTTTTGCTCGTCGGCGTCGGCGAGCGCGAGAATTATCAGCCCGCGCAGGTTTCGCAGTTGGCCGGTACGGTCGCGCGCTTCCTTCGCGGCAAAAACGTCAAGACCATCGGCCTCATCACACGCGCGGACGGAGATGCTGAGAAATGGGTCGCGGCGGCGGCAGAAGGCGCAATCATCGGATTGTTCGAGCCGGACAAGTATCGCACGGTTGATAAGGAAGAACGCACGATTGAGCGGCTCGTCATCATTGCTGAAGGGGCGAACGAAGAAGCCTTGAAACGTGGAGCTGAGAAGGGACGCATCATCGGCGAATCGGTCAACTTCACACGCGATTTGGCAAACGAGCCGGGCGCGTACATGACGCCTTCGGATATGGCTGAACGGGCACGCAACATTGCCGAAGAGTTTGGCCTGAACGTTGACGTGCTCGACGAAGCGCGGATGGAGCAGGAGGGAATGGGCGCTTTGCTCAGTGTCTCGCGCGGCTCGGAAGAAGACGCGAAGTTGATTATTCTAAAATACACGCCGCGCGAAGCATCAGCCCAAGGGGAAGAGAATCTGCTGGCGTTCGTCGGCAAAGGAATCACTTTCGATTCCGGCGGTATCTCGCTCAAGCCCGGTGAGAACATGGAACTGATGAAGTATGACATGACGGGCGGCGCAACGGTGCTCGGAGCGATGCGCGCTATCGCTCAGTTGAAGCCTTCGATTCCTGTACTCGGCGTCGTTCCCGCTTCCGAGAATTTACCGTCGGGCAAAGCCACCAAGCCGGGCGATGTCGTCAAGGCCATGTCAGGCAAGACCATCGAAATCATCAACACGGATGCAGAAGGTCGCCTGGTACTCTCAGACGCCATCTGTTATGCAAAGAAACTCGGCGCGAAGCGAATTCTGGACATGGCGACGCTGACGGGCGCAGTCTCCATCGCGCTTGGCGATGTCAACACGGCAATCCTCGGCACGGATCAGGAGTTTATTGACGAAGTCATCGTCGCGGGTCGTGAGGTCGGCGAGAAGTTCTGGCAACTGCCGCTCGACAAGGAATACACGAAGCAAATCAAATCCGACATCGCAGACATCAAGAACGTCGGTGGGCGCAAAGCCGGAACAATCACCGCCGCTGCTTTTCTCAAAGAGTTCGCTGACGGAGTTTCGTGGGCGCATCTGGACATAGCCGGGACAGCCTGGGGTGATGACGCCAAGCCGTATCGCGCTAAAGGGCCGACCGGAATCGCTGTCCGCACGCTCCTCCAGATTGTTGAGCGTGCCGCTAGCGCTCAATCGGGCGAGCAAAAAACCGAAACGCCGGCTGCGAATGCCAGTTAAAGTTGTCTGGAAAAGGGATGGCGAGTGAATCGGAAAGATTCGCCTGTCCGCTCCTTATCAAGTGCAATCTATCCCTCCCTGTCTCCTCTGAGATTCAAGTGGTGTCCACATTCGTAGACATGCAGTGTCTACGAATGTGGACACAAAACCCGATCAATTTTGTAAGAAGTTCTATTTTTGCTACATTTCTTGCAAGTTTTATTGGTGGCACGGTCATTGCTGACTTGTAACCGAAGCCAGGGCAGGTGATCACCACAAAAATTGTCCTCGCCCCTCTCGGGGGCCGCCCGAGATCAGCATCACTCCCTGGTTTCTCTATAACGGGCCTCACACCGTTTGGCTTAATCCTCCGATTACAGAGCATTGTTAGGAGTTCGGTTCGTCTCGCCTGAAGGCAATTTTAACTTCAGGCGAGACGAATTCGCCTGCGCCGTGCTATAGTATGCGCGTCAAGGGCGACCCTCCCTGCCCGCTCAAGCAGAGATTACCGGGCGTCCCATCGCTGTCTTTTGAAGGAGTTTTAAAGAAAAGCGCGGTGGTTGATTACTATAAAATTTTAGGTGTTGAAGAGACGGCTGCTGCCGCAGAGATCAAGTCTGCCTATCGCCGCTGGGCGCGCCGTGCGCATCCTGATGTCAACGGTGGATCGGAGCAAGCAGCGCGTAGATTTGCTCTGCTCGCCCTGGCTTACCGGACGCTCAGCGACCCGCAGGAGCGCGCAGCGTATGATGCCAAGCGGGAAAAAGAAAGGCAGCGGAAGAGCAGCGGCTTCGTCCTCAGTTCCGACAACATTCATGCCCGCCGGATGCGTATGGTTACGGTGCAGGCGCGTTACGACAGGGTGGTTGACATCTTGCTGGAGGCAGATCGTCGCGCCAATACTGAACGCTCACAGGCCGTCTTCACCACAGTCACGCTCTTTTTCTCGACCTTCATCGTCGCCATGCTGAAGCCGAAGTTCTGGCAGATCGGCGTCGTTGGCCGTGCCGTGGTGATTGCGCTTTTCATCGTCGGCCTCTGGCATCTCGCTTCAAGGTTGCGCGAATATTTCAAGCGCTACACCTACAAGCCCGAGAAAATTCACGTTTCAATCATGACGGAGGAGGAAAAGCCTGAAAAACCTTTCACACGTTTTTCGGCCTACGTCTTTCTGGTAGTCGGCTACGTCGTCAGCATCGCCGCAGGTCTGCTCGCCGCCGACCAGCTTCATTACGTGATGAACGATTTAACCTTCATCTTCGATCAGAATGTTCGGCCAGACCTTATTTTCTACCCGCCGATTGCCGTCCTTCTCGTGGACACGATGCACACTTTCGCCTCCAAAATTGATTCGTAATGAGCGCTCACCTCGCGCTCATCGGCGTCATCTCCGATACACACGGCAAACTTGACGAGCAGGTCTTCGAGTTGTTCGAGGGCGTCCAGCACATCATCCACGCCGGGGACATCGGCGATGAAGAGTTGATCTGGCAGATGGAAAAGCTTGCGCCTGTGATCGCCGTTCGCGGCAACAACGACCCCAATACCATGTGTTTCCCAAATGAGCGTCTCGCCGTCATCCAGGGGCACACCTTCTACATTCGCCACCAGTTTGCCACCGCCGAGAAGATGAGCGCCGCGCAGCAACGACTCATCGACCAGCGGATGCCCGATGCAGTCATCTTCGGGCATAGTCATCAAGCCTATTCAGGTCTGTGGCGCGGCACGTTACTCTTCAATCCCGGCAGCGCAGGCCCGAAACGCTTCAACCTTCCACGCTCCGTCGGCCTGCTCGAACTCTACGAAGACAGAATTGCCTCACGCATCATCACGCTGGAATAGCAGTGGTCAGTGGTCGGTGGTCGGTGGCCAGTTAAAGACAAAAGCTAGCCGTTTGTTTTTAACTGACCACTGACCGCTGACCACCGACCACTTTCCCGAATTATTCTTGCGCGTTACTATCGTCTCGTGTATATTGCGGGCGAATTCCCCCTGCAAACGAAACGCTTTTTGTCGAACGCCATCTTGAAGGATTGGCCGCCATACAAAGTTCACAGGTATTGGAGACGCAACCTACGCTGGTGATAAATAAAAACACGTGTCCCTCGCGACGATACGTAATCCGCCGACGGCCTCCTGAACGTCGCTGCCACAGTCTCTCTGGAAAGAGTTGACCGCGCCCGGGCCGTCGCCTTTGCAGGTAAGGAGCAAAGAGATGGCCAAGCGATTAACCGAACGCCAACGTCTCGCCCTCAAACTCGATTCCTTAAATGATTCCGAAGTTGTGGAAGTTTTAGACTATATCTCGATCATGGAGACTATGCGCCGCGCGAGCGCTTTGCCGGGAGTGTGGGAGGACGAGTTGATCTCGTTGTTGGCGGACGCGCGCGAGAATAAGCGGGCGCGTCAAGCTTTTGAATGGGAAGCCGTGCGCCGACGCGCCGAACGCCGCGCGTCCGTCTTGCCTGCCCGCGTTTGAGCTTGATGAGAACATTACGACTACAGCCAGCGGCCACTGCTCTTGCACGGTCAGTCACAGGTTTGCAGTGCGCGCTGGCTGTCATCGTACTTTTCGCCTGCTTGCCTCTCATCGCTTCGGCGCAGCAGGACAAGTCTTCCGCTTCTTCACAACTAACTCCCCTGCAACTCGAAATCGAAAAGCAGCGGCAGCGGCTCAACTCTTCTGAGACTGAAGAGCGGCGCGATGCCGTGATGCGTTTGGGCTGGATGAAACGCGCGGAAAGCTCACGGGTCGCCGCCATTGGCCTGCGCGACGCTGCGGCAATCGTTCGTGCAACGGCTGCGCGCGCCGTCCTGTCGCTTGCGCCGGACGAAGCTGCCGCGCTGTTGATTCCATTGCTCCAGGATCGAGATGAGTTCGTCCGGCAGGAGACCGCTTACGCGCTCGGCGAAGCGCGCAGTCGGATAGCTAGCCCTGCGCTCATCGCGCTTCTGGAGAAAGAGAAAAAAGATGGCGTGCGTGGAGCAGTGGCGGTCGCCCTCGGACAGATCGGCGACGAAGCGGCGGTGATAATGCTGGCGCAGTTACTTGGACGGCGAGTTCCCGCCTCCGGCATCCTCAACCGTGTGCGGCGCAGCAAAAGGGACGAAAATGAGTTTGTGCGACGTGCTGCCGCTCGCTCGCTCGGGCAGATTCGCAGCCGTGCGGCAGTGCCCGCATTGATTGCCGTCGTCACGGATGAGCGCGCTCCTGACGATGTCAGGCGCGAAGCGGCGAACTCGCTCGGTTTGATCGGCGACCCGACAGCCATTCCAGCCTTACGCGCTCTGCTGACTGCCCGCGATCCCTATCTTTCGCGTATCGCCTCTGAAGCCATTCTTAAAATCGCTCCAGGCTGAGACGCACAGTCAACAACCAGATAGCGCAAACCTTCAGTTGATCTGGGAACGCGAGACGAAGCGTTTGTGCCATCAGAAAAAAGCACCGGGCTTTTTAACTTAAGCCCGGTGCTTTCACTATCAGCTTGATTGTGGCAATGCTGTCTTGCCTTGAAGTTTAGCTTTCCGATTTCTCGCCGCGTCCCTGACCCTTGCGCGCAGCCTTGCTGGTTTGCGGAATCGGCATCCCGACGCCGCCCGATTTAGTGGCAATGTCTTCCGGTTCATCCTCGGCTTCAGGCAGGTCGTGAATGAGCGCGCCGCCTGAACGCTTCGAGAAAACGAGCTTGTTCCCGGCATCATTCAAATCTACATTGACCAAATCGCCCAGGCCTACCTGATTTGTCGCCACCAAATTCGACAGCGGGTAAACCAGGAATCGCTCGATAGCGCGCTTCAAGTGGCGTGCGCCGTACTTGAAATCTATGCCCTCTTTGAGCAGCATATCTTTGGCCGCATCCGAGCACTGGAAGACAAACTTCGTTCCCGCACTGAGCATGACGCGATCCTGCACGGCCTGCAACTCAAGATCGAGAATCTGCCGCAGGTGATGCTCTTTTAATGAACGGAAGACGACGACCTTATCAATTCGGTTCATAAACTCCGGCGAGAATTTGCGCCGGGCAGCTTCCACCGCCGTCCTGTAAATCTTCTGGTCAACTTCCGTGTCCGAAGGGTCTTTCGCGCCCTTGCCGGGAGCGAAACCGATGCCGCCGGAAATCAACTCACTCATTTCACGCGCGCCGAGGTTCGAGGTCATGATGACCATCGTGCGCGAAAAATCCACGCGCCGATTATCGCCGAGCGTCAGCGTCGCCTTATCCAAAATGCCGAGCAGAAGCTGCCACAAGCTGTCGGATGCCTTTTCAATTTCATCAAAAAGGATGAGCGACAATTTAGTCTCTTCCGTGTGCATCCGGTCGAGATTCTCCTGCGTCAGCATCGGTGAAGTTTCGCGGTGGCCGAGGTAACCCGGAGGGCTGCCGATCAGCTTGGCGATTTCATGCGAGTGCTGAAATTCCGCGCAGTCAATCTTGACGACCGCATTGGGATCGCCGAAGAGCACTTCCGCCGCAGCTTCAATCACACGGGTTTTACCCGAGCCGGTCGGCCCGAGGAAAAGCATCGTGCCGACGGGACGGTTCGGCGGGTTCATGCCCGCCAGAAAAATCTGGTAAAGACCGCTCATCCGGCGCACAGCGCGCTCTTGGCCGACGATGCGTGCCGAGAGTTTCTCTTCAAATTCCTGCGCGCGCGGACTCTTTTGATCCGGGTCGAGGAAGACCGTTTCCATTGTGTCGTTCTCTTTTTCCATTTCCATTGTTGCTAACATGGCCGTCCTCCTAATCCATGAGCGGTAACTTGCGATTGGCAGCGCACCTGATGAAAAGTCTTGCGGAAAACCGACCGCGAATGGTTCGGTTCCGGCCTTTCATGGCCGCGCCCATTAACGCTCATGCAAAGAACGAACCGCTATCACCTTTGATGCATCTGTGTGGCCGCCTGTTTGCTCCTGGCCCATTCCACACGCACCGGACAAATTTAAACCAAACGCTATATATACGACTCCGAGCCGATTGTCACCACAAAATATTCTAAAAATCAAAGGGAGAGGAAATAAATAAGCTCTGTTCGGGCTCGCTCTCAGTGACAATTCATGGCAGCGAGAGATTGACAATTAGTGTCCTGCTACAAGATTTGTCATAAAGGAACAGGAGAGGAAATGCACCGAAACGTCGGCCTCTATCCTCAAATGGTCGCAATCAATGTCGCGGACGGGCAGCATTAAAAAGTGATAGGGCGCATACAGAAAGTACGCGCCCCATCGCCTGCCCAGATTTAATAAAAGCCGATTCCTCAGTCGTAATACTCCAAACCAAGATGGGTGATTAAATCCTCGCCGCGCAGGTGGCGCAGCGTGTTCTTGAGCTTCATCAGTTGAATGAAAACATCGTGCTCCGGGTAAAGCCCAGGCGCGGTCTGCGGAGACTTGAAATAGAAGGAGAGCCATTCCTGCACGCCTTTCATCCCGGTGCGCTGTGCCAGGTCTAGAAAGAGCGCGAGGTCAAGCACGATGGGCGCGGCCAGGATGGAATCGCGGCAGAGGAAATCTATCTTGATCTGCATCGGGTAGCCGAGCCAGCCGAAGATGTCTATGTTGTCCCAGCCTTCTTTGTTGTCGCCGCGCGGCGGATAGTAGTTGATGCGGACGACATGAGAAAAGTCCTTGTAAAGCTTCGGGTAGACTTCAGGCTGAAGGATGTATTCGAGGACAGAGAGCTTGGATTCTTCTTTCGTCTTAAACGACTCAGGGTCGTCCAGAACTTCTCCGTCGCGGTTGCCCAGAATGTTGGTCGAGTACCAGCCATGCAAGCCCAACATGCGCGACTTCAAGCCCGGCGCGATGATCGTCTTCATCAAGGTCTGCCCGGTCTTAAAATCCTTACCGCAAATCGGCACATCGTTTTGATTGGCAAGCTCCAGGAGTGCCGGAATATCCACTGAGAGGTTCGGCGCGCCGTTGGCGAAGGGCACGCCAGATTTGAGCGCAGCATAGGCATAGACCATCGAAGGCGCGATAGCTTTATGATTGTCGCGCATCGCCTGCTCGAAAGATTTGATGGTTTTATGAACGGCGTGCGGCTTGAGAAAGATTTCCGTTGAAGCAGCCCAGACCATCACCAGCCGCGCGCATTTGTTCCTGCGCTTAAACTCCGCGATGTCTTCCATCAACTGCTCGGCCATCTTCATCTTGTTCGCGCCCTCTTTGACGTTAGTTCCGTTCAGGCGCTTAACGTAATACTGGTCGAAGACGGCGCGCATCGGCTTGATCTTCTGCAAGGGAGTTTTAATCTGAGACAGCAATTCCTTTTCGAGTACACCAGCGTGCATGGCCGCTTCATACGCGGAATCTGTAAAAATGTCCCACGCGCCAAAGACCAGATCATTGAGGCTGGCAAGCGGAATGAAATCCTTAACCAGCGGCACGCGGTTCTCGGTGCGCTTGCCCAGGCGAATCGCGCCCATCTGGGTGAGACTTCCGACCGGATCGGCGAGTCCCTTTTTGATCGCTTCCACGCCCGCGATGAAAGTCGTGCTGACAGCGCCAAGACCGACGAGCAGCACGCCCAGCTTGCCTTTTGCCGGAGCTATCTCCGACCCTTTTTTAATCGCCATGAATAGAATCCTCCATTGATTTACAAAGGAGATGATACAGGTGCAGTGGGGCGGGCGTCTCAGCTAATCTTGCTGAATATCATCGCTGGCTTGCGCTTTGAGGTATGACTTTCAAAAAGGAGGTTCAAGCTCGGGGATATATCAGGCGCAGATAAACGAATTGCTGTGCAAGGTGTTGTGTCATAACATCTGATGTCTTATTCAGAGCATGTTTGAGTTGAAATTGAAACCGAAGTTTTATCAAGCGGTATAAGGAGGCGATATGAGCCAAAATGAAGTGAAGACTATTAAGAAAACGTACCCGTCTGTTGACCTTGCCTACTCGTTCGCGGTGGCATCCTATGAGGTCGCACAAAAGCGCATTGATGCCGTAGACAGTCGCCTCCAAACCCTTCTTGCTTTAGGAGCGACTGTCAGTCTACCCATTCCGGTCTTAGCTAACGCTAAAGCTTTGAGCTTTAACTCGACCTGGTTTATTGCCGCCGCCTGTGCATTTGCTTTTGCAATGATTGCCGGAACTGTGGCGCGTTTGAGGGGACGCATCATCCTGCTCCATCCAAGCCAGCTTTATCAAAGCTGGCTTCATTTCTCAGAATGGGAGTTCAAAAAGAATATGGTTTATTTCGCCGGACAGCACTTTGAGGCCAACCGCTCGCTTGCAGAAATCAGAGGGCGGCTGACTACTCTGACGGCATCTCTCTTTCTGGTGGAGGGGGTATGTCTAGCCATGTGGGCGGTGGTTCACCACTGAACGGCGTCCCCGGATCAATATTTGACGGTGGCGGTGGTGGCGGTGGCGGCGGCTCAGACTTTTCGTTTTCGCTCATGGCTGCTCACTATATTACAAGACGGGTTGAAATCAATGTTGAATTTTGGGCAGAGGGGCATTTTTAGGCAAAGCCCCTCAAATGCGTAGATAATATCCACGTCGTCAAAGCTCTCATCCCCGGTGCAAAAGTCTCTGTCCCACATGCAAAAGTTGTCATTCCCACCGCATAAACTTCCATCCTCACTGTCAAAGTCTCCATTCCAAGTGTGAAAACAGGCTTCCCCGCAGTGAAAGTCTCCATCCGGGGCGTGAAAGTAGGCATTCCGATTACAAAAGTTGTCATTCCGGGAGTGAAAGTCTCCATTCCCGGTGTGAAAGTTGGCATCCGTGCGAATTCAGTACATTTTCTTCTTGAAGAAATGTGCTTTCTCTTACGGGATATTTGAAAGGTTGCTGGCTCTTGTCTCGGAGGGATAAGTGACAATAGCCCGGCGATTATGATCTTTGACAATTCAGTTCGGTCATCAGCCAGCTTTGACCCTGAAAGGGTCACAGACAATAGCCGGGGGCAAGCAAGCGTAGCTTGCGCCGCCCCCGGAACAGATGGCGAAAAGATTTCGACCCTGAAGGGGTCGCACATTCAACCTTGAGGTGCGACCCCTTCAGGGTCGGGAATCTTTTTCGCCTGTGATTCCGGGGGCGATGCCCCCGGCTATTGTGTTTATCCCCTTCGGGGATAGGAATAAAGCTAAGGCCGCCATACGTGGGAGGTATGGCGGCCTTTGGCGCACAGCCCGCCCCACCCCAGAACGGACGTGCGCGCTGAGAGCGCGTCCACCCTCGCCGCGCCCCCTTCCAATTTCTGTCTATCGGTTTCGTGAGGTCATGGTATTCTGGCCACGCGATCTTTTAACTATTGGCAACGGCTAATGCGAATGTCTCAAGCCTCAACCTCAAAGTGAGTGATGAGCGTCGCCGTTGAGAAGAAAAGGATTCTCACGGCGGACAACTTGAGCGGGCGCATTGTATTGGAATCTTCCAATAGAAGCAAGTGTCTTGTGCTGTCCCTGTTAGGAGGCAACTTCTAATGGGGAGGGGAGCGCGAGAGAAGCCGGAACGTCTTGCCGAAAAGCTCTTGCAGATTCGGACAGGTTTAGGTTTATCTCAGAGCGAAATGCTCAGGCGTCTAGGGGCTGAAACGAGGATGGACTATTACAGGATTTCCGAGTTTGAATCAGGCAAAGGTGAGCCGTCGTTGATAGTCCTGCTGGCGTATGCGAGAGCGGCGAATGTGAGCATGGAAGACCTTGTTGACGATGAAATTGATCTGCCCTCTAAGTTACCCGCCCGCCGGAAGTGACCTTTGATGAGACCTTGACACGCCAGAGCACCAGGAGCAAAGCAGTGGCGCGTGATGAGCTTGAGCGCGCCCTCAATGCCATCAGCCGCACGGCACGCTCTATCTCTAACAGTGTGCCCGGTCTTGAACAAAAGTTTCGCTTCTCGCGCGACCTCAAAGATCAAGACCTGCTGACCACCGCACGCATGTTCGCAACGGACGCGCTCCCCATCAAGGCGGAGTTCATAAAACGCGGCCTCCCCGCAAACTTTCTTGACGACCTCGACAACGACATCACGGAGTTTGAGGAATCACTGACGCGGAGAACGCAGGGCACGGACAAGCACGTCAACGCCACCGCCACGATTGATAACCTGATAGAGCGTGGCATGAAGACCGTGCGAGAGCTTGACCCAATCGCGCGAAATATTTTTGACGAGAATCCGGGCAAGCTGGCCGCGTGGCTGAGCGCCTCGCGCGTCGAACGCGCTCCGCGCCGCGCCACACAACCACCACCACCACCGCCAACGTCATAAGGAGGCAGAAGTAAAAGGAAGGTAACAGTAAAAAGGAAGGCCGCAGAACCACTCCTATTTTATTATGGTTTCAGCCTTCCTTTTTACTGTTACCTTTTCCTGACACGAATATAGTTAACTCACTTGATGGGAGTCTTTACTGGCGGCTATTAGCACGTCTACTATGTGTTGGGTCTATTATTCACCAGCGCAACCACAACGGAGGAACACGAAATGCGAATAGCCAGGAACGACATCCCGACTAGAATCAATGCGCCGGGTGCAGTAGCTCGACAAAAGACGGATTTTGGCGATGCCTCTGGTTACGGCAAGATCAGCGGCGAGTACTTTTCCCTCGGCGCTGGGGTGGATATCGCGCCGCTGCTCAAGGGGCTGGAGGGTGACCTGTGCCAGGCTCCGCACTGGGGCTACCTGTTGCAGGGCGAACTCACCACCACCTACGCTGACGGCACACATGAAGTAATCAATAGCGGTGACCTGTTCTACTGGCCACCCGGACACACGGTCAAAGTCGGCGAAGATGCCGAGGTCATCCTGTTCAGTCCCCAGGACGAGCATAATAAAGTCATAGACCACATGCTTCGCAAGATGAGCGGCTAACCTTGAAGGCGACGGCAACAGACCTGACAATTCATTCAACCGGACTCGTTGAAAGCTTCATTTCATCATCTTTTTCTTTGATAGTTGGATGGCTCTTGCTCGCCGGTTGATTCGGGCGTTAGATCGCTTCAATGTAAAGTGCGGGTGGGGTAAGGGGAGACTGATGTGAAGATCGTTGGAACCGTCGAAAGTTTATGGCGCTACCCGGTGAAAAGTATGGGCGGCGAGATGCTGACCGAATCGTTCATGGGATTCTCCGGCTTTTACGGCGACCGCTGCTATGCCTTCAAGAATTCAGGCGCGCGAAAAGGTTTTCCTTATCTGAACGCTAATGTACAGCAACAAATGCTGCTCTATCGTCCAAAGTTCCGTTATCCAGAGAGGGCAGTGAAACCGCCGAATTTGATCGAAGCGATGAGTATCGCGCCAGGGGTCACGCCGGCGAATGCTGAACCGGAGGACATGATGTTAGATGTCGTGACGCCTTCAGGCACGGTTGTCGCTATCGACAATCCGGCATTGATAGAGATGCTAGGCTATGGACTGCGCGGTGAAAATCATCTCACGCTCGTGCGTTCAGACCGCGCGCTAACCGATTGTCGCCCGGTGTCGCTGATTAGTCTGCAAACCGTCAGGCAGATCGAAGAGGAACTGGGCAGACCGGTTGATAAAAGGCGCTTCCGGTCTAACATCTATCTCAACCTCACATCGGAACAAGGCTTTTCTGAGGATGAATTGGTCGGTCGCAAACTGCGCCTCGGGTCGAAGGCAGTCGTTGCGGTCTTAGAGCGTGACCCGCGTTGTAAGATGATTTCACTCGACCCGGATACCGGTGAACACAACCCGGAAGTCTTCCGCAAAGTTGCTCAAGCACACGAAGCCTTGGCGGGCGTTTATTGCGCCGTTTTAGTTGAAGGGGTTTTATCGGCAGGTGATCCGGTCGAGGTAGTTGATTAATAGCATTATGAGGCAAATTACCAAATTTAAAATGCCCTTTTGTCGTGCGTTATAAATTTTAGAATAACCAAAAGGGCGCAATCTAACGCTATATGAAAGATCGCCCTCGCAGTAGTAGTCTACTGTCGCTCACGCGCTCTGTGAGCAGAAGGGAGAAGATCGAGAGAGGAATCGCACTCAAGACATCGCCGCACGAAGGCGTCAGGC
>JAVHVE010000019.1:0-24850 GCA_032160705.1 Acidobacteriota bacterium
AGAGCTTGGCGTGGAGATTGCCCGCGACTACGAAGGCAAAAACCCGCTGCTCATCGGCGTGCTCAAAGGGGCGTGCATTTTCATCAGCGATCTGCTGCGCGCCATTGATCTCCGGGTCGGCATAGAGTTCATGGCGATTTCCAGCTACGGCTCATCCACGCGCACGTCAGGCGAAGTCAGAATCGTCAAAGACCTGGATGTGCCAATCGAGGGGCGTGACATTCTCGTCGTCGAAGACATCGTGGACACAGGTCTGACGCTCTCCTACATGCTCGCCAACTTAAAATCGCGCGGCGCAACCAGCGTCAAGCTCGTCGCCTTGCTGGATAAATTTGAGCGGCGCGAGCGCGAAGTGGAAATCAACTATCTGGGCTTTCAGATTCCAGACGCCTTCGTCGTCGGCTACGGCCTGGACTTTGCCGAACGCTACCGCAACCTGCCTTACATCGCGGTTCTCAGAGACCCGGGAATACAGTGAGGGATCGTGACAGGTGACAGGAGAAGACGAGTTTACAGTTTTCAGTTTTCGGTTTTCAGTAAAAGCAAGCGAGTCTTTGCTTAAAACTGAAAACTGTAAACTGTTCTTGTCACCTGTCACCTGTCACGGCTCTTAAAAAGCTCTCGCCCGCAGTCAACTTCAAACCGAAGTTTTCGGCAATCGTCTGCCCGATGTCCGAGAGTGAGGAGCGGATGCCAAGATCAACGCCTGCGCGTGCGCTCTTTCCGTAAACTATCAGCGGCGAATACTCGCGCGTGTGATCTGTGCCGGGAAAGGTCGGGTCGTTGCCATGATCGGCGGCGATGATGAACACATCGCGTTCATTCATGGCCGCCTCAATCTCCGGCAGGCGCGCATCGAAATGCTCAAGCGCGCGGGCGTAGCCTTCCGTGTCGCGGCGGTGGCCGTAGAGCATGTCGAAGTCCACGAGGTTCGAGAAGATGAGGCCGCGCGTGTCCTGTTGGAGCGCGTTGATGGTCTGATTGATTGATTGGTCGTTGTTCTTGGCGGTCAGGTCGAGCGTGACGCCCATCGCATCATAGATCGAAGCGACTTTGCCGATGCAAACCACATCCAGTCCCTCTTCGTTAAGAGCGACGAGAAGATTCTCGCGCGGCGGAGGCACGGCGTAATCATGGCGATTCTCCGTGCGACGAAACGCCCCCGTTGAACCTGAGAATGGACGCGCGATGACGCGGCCTACTTCGTCTTCACCACGTAGAATCTGGCGCGCAGTTTTGCAGATTTCGTAAAGTCTGGGAACAGGAATCACCTCTTCATGCGCGGCGATTTGAAAGACCGAGTCGGCTGATGTATAGACGATGGGCTTGCCTGTGGAGACGTGTTCCTCGCCGAGTTCCTTGATGATCTCCGTGCCCGAAGCCGGGACGTTGCCTAAGATTCCGGGAACTCGTGCCTCTTTGATAAAGCGGTCAATAATCGCAGGCGGAAAACCTTTAGGGTAAGTCGGAAAGGCGCGCTCAAGAATAATCCCGGCCATCTCCCAGTGGCCGGTCGTTGTGTCCTTGCCGTTTGAGCGCAGCGCGCAACGACCATATGAGCCACGCGGATTTTCGCTTGGCGGAAGATTCTGCAAAGGACGGATATTGCCCAGCCCGTAAGATTGCAGATTCGGCAGCCGCACTTCGCGCGAAGCCAGAATGTGTCCGAGCGTGTCCGAGC
The DNA here is from genome assembly GCA_032160705.1 of Acidobacteriota bacterium. Taxonomy (GTDB): domain Bacteria; phylum Acidobacteriota; class Blastocatellia; order Pyrinomonadales; family Pyrinomonadaceae; genus QHXM01. The sequence continues at coordinate 1,682 of JAVHVE010000019.1, forward strand.
CCGCATCTCCCCAGTCGGCAGCGTCCGGCATCTCGCCGATGCCTGCGCTATCGAGGACAATTAGAACCATTCGATCAAAAGCTCTGTTCTGATTCATCATTTTTCCTGTCCACCATTCCGACGCTCGCTGAAATAACGGTTAACTACAGCAATTAGGTTTCTGAGATTCTCTTCGGTGAGCGCCAGATTCGTCGCCGTTTTCGCTTGATCTTCGGCCAGCCGAATGTGCGAATCCACGAGCGCATCAATCTTCGCATTTACATCCTTAAAGCCTTCAAGCGTTACTGCGGCCAGGCGATTAACAATTTGGTTGGTCTCCGCCTGCACCTCCCGCAATTGCTGAATGTCGGAAGCAAACTGCGCTTGCTGCTCAAGAATGAACTCCATTCTCTTCTCAAATTCTTCGTTACTCATTTCTTAAACCCTTTCGACAATCATTCCAATGGAGTTTAGCTAACTTCTCAGTAGCCTGCCAAACTTGAGCAATCGCGCTTAACTCTTCGGCGCATAGTAGCCTTCGCGCGCGCGAACCTGCGCGCCGCTTCCGGCGACGCCGCGAACTTCGACGCGAATCGCGCGAAAGCGACCATCGCGCGTTTTGTTCGTCGGGTAATAGCCGAGACTGTACTGCGTGCCGATCTCTGTGGCGACCTCTGCGAAGGCTGCGCGCGCGTCTCTGAGGTCTCTTGTGGGAAATGCCTTGCCGCCAAAGGAGTGCGCCAGGTCGTTCATCTCGCGCCGCGCCAGATCATACAGGCTGCGGCTAATCTGCATGCGCTCAAACTGCCCCATGTGGCAGAAGTCTTCATAGCTGGTCGCGTCCGCGCGCGGGACGAAGATGCGGCGGTAGCGTTGAAGCTGTGTGCGTGAAAGACGCAGCGTGCCGAACTCCTGGCAATCTCTGAGCAGGCGATCTTCGACGAAATCTTCTGTGTTGACCTGTATGAAATAGCAGGCGACACCGATGCGCTGCAAGCGAGAGCGCGCCTCTGCATAATCCGCATCGCTCGCCGAATCTACGCCGTCCGTCAGAGCGACGACGGCGCGACGACCGCGCATCTCTTCGCGCGGCGGCTCACGAAAAACCTCTTCACTGATTCTCGTCAGAGCATCGTAGTAGGGTGTCCCGTTGCTCGCGCCGATATTCTCCAGCGCGTGTTGCAGCGCATCGCGGTCGTCGGTCAAGCGCGTCAGGACATCAACGGTCGCCAAACTCTCAGCGCCGTTCTCAGAATTATTGAAAGCGATGATGGAGACGCGGTCGCCGGGACGCAACGCGTCGAGAAAACTGCGGGCAGCGCGGCGAATCAAAGCTATATCGGCGCGCGTCGAGCCGGAAGTGTCCAACAGGAGCGCGACTTCAAAAGGCGCTTCCGTGGTGGCGAAGTTGCTGATCTGCTGTGGGCGTCCGTCTTCGTAGAGGACGAAGTTTTCGGCTCGCAGATTCGCCAGTGGCCGACCGCCGCGATCCGTCACGACCGCCGGGACTGAAACCAGTTGCGTGTCAACGCGCACGACATCGCCTTCGTCTACCTCTTCGCCGAGAGGCGAAGGCGTAGATGAAGGGCGCTGCGGCGTCGCATCCGGCGCAGGACGAGCGCCGTTGACACGGCGTGGCCGCTGCTGCTGCTGGGCGTCCGGCGGCGATTTCTGCGCGCTACCGATTGCGAGCGCGCTCAAGAGTGCGATGAGAATGAAGAGGGGATACGCGAGCCGCGCTGTCGGGTGCGCGGCTTTCATTCTTTTTGGGGTTGCCAGATTTTTGGGCATGACAGTAAACTTCCTGAAAAGCTTTCAGGTAAATATAGCCGCAAACGTGTGGCTGGCGAAAGTGTCGAGCCGCATGCTTTGAAAGGAGTCATGAACTAATGTCTGTCATCGGAAGGCTGGACAAGCAGGTCGAAGAGGTGCTCATCGCGCCTATCGCCCGAAGACACGAACAGCAGAACAAAGAGCGAGACAACGAGAAGCAAGCGCCACCGGAAGAAGCTCAACAAACTGGCGCAGGAAAAGAGCAACAGAGCAAGTCGGAATAAAACGCGCATCACCTGAGCGTTTTATGTCAAACGTGAGTTCGGCATAAGAGGCATTTTCGATTATAGCCCCGGAGGGGCGCAATATCAGTAGCCCAGAGCGTCAGCTCTGGGTTAAAACGCAAGAATAACGTTTAAGCCCCGGAGGGGCGGCATAGATTCAAAGTTGACTAATTCTCAACTTAAATTTATGCCGCCCCTCCGGAGCTTGCTCATTTATTCGATGCTCGATTCCCACGGCTGACGCCGTGGGCTACTGATATCCCGCCCCTCCGGGGCTGAGATTCAGAGCAATCGCGCCATCAGAATTGATAACGCAGCGCAAACTGCATCACGCGCCCCGCTTTGGTTTCGTTCAGCGGAGTTTGTGTTGAAGTGTATTTGCCGAAATCCGAACTCGGCGAGCCGCCGAGGAACGGGTCAATGTCCAGCCCCAGGTCGGCGATTGTGTTGGCGTCAAAACGCTGCGTGTTGGTCACGTTGAAGACCTCCCAGCGGAATTGCAGCGAGTGCCCTTCCCACGGAAGCTTGAATTCCTTGGACAGCCCCATGTCGAGTGTCACGAAGCCTTCCCCGCGCAGCACGTTGCGATCTCCGACTTCACCCGCGCGCGCATTGCGGAAACTGCGATAAGCGGCAACCGGATCGCTGAAGAGGTTCGGGCTGCCCGCATCCGTCGGCGAGGCCACGAGCGGACGGACGCGAACGCCGTTCGACTGCACGTTCCAGTTCGTCGCCCAGATGCCGCCGTCAAAAGGCGTCTGCACCGGCAGCCCTGAATTCCAGCGGAAGATGCCGCTCAGTTGCCAGCTACCGAGAATAGTATCGGCGACCTTCGGCATCCCGCTGAAGAAAGTTTTACCTCTGCCGAAGGGCAAGCCGACCAGCCAGTTGGCGTTAATGATGTGGCGCGCGTCGAAGTCCGAACTAGCGTAGTTCTGGTCGGGTTCGAGCGCGTTGACGATGAACGCTGAGCCGTAGCTGGTCGAAGACTGCAAGCCCGAGGCATTGTCGAGCGAGTGCGACAACGTGTAGTTGAAGTCGAAAGCGAGGTCGTTGCTAAAGCGTTTGCGCAGGCTGAACTGCGCCGAGTTGTAGTTCGACCGGGCGATGGTCGAGAAGGCCGAGAGCGCGGCGAACTGCGGCTGATAGAACATGTTGTTGAACTTGGCTGGCCCGCCGCCAAACGGACACGTCGTGCATGTGGGACTATCGTCCCAGAAAAGCTGCACGAACGTGTAGTCGGTGATGTCGAATCCGCCCACAGCCCCGGGCGCGATCCACACGTAGGCCGCCTGTGAAGCTGTCAGAGAGTTATCGCCGACCGTCCATTCAGACATGAACGGAAAGAGATTCTCAAAGAACGGGATGCGCGGGATCGAGCTGATTTCTGCGTTTCGGTAACGTGCGTCAATGAGCTGGCCCATCGCCTGATAGTAGGTCGTCCCCGACTGCGGGTCGCGGAGGTTGTTCAACTGCATGATGTCGCGCGTCGCGAGCAGGTTGCGCGCGAAGCGACCGACGTAGCTGGCTTCAAACGCAAAGCCCTTCCCAAGCTCACGACCGTAGGAGAAGTTGACGCTATAGTTGTAAGGCGTCGTCAGCGAATTGTCGAGCGACACTTCAATGCGCTGGTCTTCGTCAGCCGGAACCGTGAGAGGGAAAGTCAGAGTGTTCGGAATCGGGGTGGTCGAGGTCGGAAAGATCAGATTACGCACATTTGGGTTGAACCCCGTGAAGAGCGGCCCCATCCCGAACGCACGATTGTCGGTGACATCGAAAGTGTTAGCGTTAATATTTCTGGCTGAGGTGAAACCGGCCAGGCTATTCAAGTCGAAGTTCACGGCCAACTGGCTGCCGATGCGATCATAGGTCATGCGGAAGCCGCCGCGAACAACCGACTTGCCGTTGCGACCGACGAGATGACCGAACCAGTTGTCGCCGAAATCGGGCGACCAGGCCACCGAGACGGTAGGAGCAAAGTTATTCCAGTCCTGTTTGTAGTAGCCCGGCAGGTCGTTCGCCTGGCCTGCCTTATTAAAAGTTATCGGATCATTGAAGGGCACGCCCATGTTGGAGCTTTCGACGCGCCGCTGGAAATATTCTCCGAGGCTCGGCGTGGGCGCTACCTGAACGCCGTTTCTCTCGTAGACGGGCGTCGAAGTCGACCAGCGCACGCCATAATTAAGCGTCAGGTTCTGACGCACGCGCCACGAATCCTGCCAGTAAAACTCATACTCCTCTGTCGCGAATGTGCGGTTGGTCGGCGTGCCCACTGGCTGGAGTTTGCCGTTTTCATCGTAAACAAGATTAGCGCTGTACTGTGAGTAGCGACCGATGACGGAAGAGAGCGCATCGCGCAGATCGTCCCTGCTGCCTGGGTCTATATCTGAGAACGGCCTCCGCACGACTGCGCCGGAGCTATTGTAATACGACGGATTGATGACGGCATCATCAAAGGAGTTACCAAGCGCGAGGCGGCTGTTGCGGATCAAGCGAATATTGCCGCCCAAACTGAGCGTGTGATCCCCTTTGATCCACGACACATCATCCACGAAATTATGCACAGGCGTCACGCGGCTCAGCCCGCGCCTGTAGCCTAAGGGGGCAAAGATGAAACGGAACGCGACGCGGTTTTCACTTGATTCGCCGCTGTCGGTAAAGGCCGCGCGCGTGTAGCCGTAAGTGAAACGATTGACGAAATTGTTCGACACGGTCCAGGTGTGGCCGGCGGCGATGCCCCAAGGGTGATTCCAGACGGTCAGCGGAGCGGTGTCCGGGAAGCACTGGATATTATCGGAAGTGAAATCTACACCGCAGTCAGGCCCGCCGTAGACGTTGTGCGTCACATTGTCCGACTGGTAGTTGCCGCGAAGATAAAGTGTCTGGCGATCCGTCAGGTTGAAATCAAATCTCGTGATGTAGGTATTCAACTTGGCAGGTGTCTTGGCGTTGAAGCGGAAACCACCCGTGTTGAGGCCATCGCCGACGGACGTATCATTGGCCGGATACTTCCGCGCGGCATTGGCGAGCACGGCCAGAGTCAAAGGATTAACGCCTGGAGTATCGCCGTTGGCTAGCGTGTAAGCGGCATTAATTTCGGTCGGAGTCAAACAATTGACTCCAGCCGGTGTGCCCGCCGGGCAACCGGGGTCGCTGGTGCCGCTGGCAGTTCGGTAGCGGACGATGCCCTGCCCGAGCGTGGGCAATGGCACTTCGCGCAAGACAGACGTTTCCGACGCCTCGCGAAAGCCCTCATAGGTAAAGAAGAAGAAAGCTTTGTCTTTTTTGATTGGCCCGCCGACTGAGCCGCCGAAGACGTTGCGCAGCAACTGAGGCCTGGGGCCGCGCGGGTCGCCTGCTTTGACTTGCCCAGTAGTGACTGCCAGATCGGTGGCCGTATAGCTGCCCGCCGCATTGTTAAAAAAGTCGTTGGCGGTCGTGACGGTGTTGCGATGATATTCGTAGAGCGAGCCGTGTAAGTCGTTTGACCCGGACTTGGTAATGAGAGAAACCTGTGCGCCGGAGGAGCGCCCCTGCTCTGCGTTCGGGTTCGACGTAATAACGCGAAACTCCTGTAACGAATCAGGGGTCGAGCGCAGGACGCTGGCGAAGGCTTCGTTTGTCACCACGTCGAGGCCGCGCTGCTGCTCGTTGTTGTCAACGCCGTCAAGAAGGACGTTGGCCTGGTCGGCGCGCCCGCCGTTGACGTAGCCGGTGCGGGTCACGCCCGGTTGCAGACTGAGCAGGCCGACGACGTTGCGGGCATTGAGTGGAAGTTGCTCGATGCGGCGTCTTTCAAAGGCATTGCCGATGGTTGCATCCGACGTATTGAGCGGCGCTTCGCTTCCGGCGACGATGGTCACCACCTCGTTGACGTTACCGACTTCTAACTGCACGTTGATTTCAGTCGGCGTCTCGACGAGCGCGCGCACGTCAGTGACGGAAGCCTTCTTAAAGCCCTCACGCTCAGCCTCAATGCGGTAGGTGCCGGGCGGGATGGCCGAAAAAGCGTAAGCGCCCTCTTCGTTGCTGGTCTGCGTGCGCGTAAAATTCTTTTCCGTGTTCATCAACGTCACGGTCGCCCCCGCAACAGCCCCGCCCTGCGGGTCTGTGACCGTACCGCGAACGGAGGACGTGCCTGTTTGGGCGAACACACTGTGGCAGACGAAGAGTTGTAGAATGCCGCACAATAGTAGCTGAACGCAGGTTTTGAGAAGTCTTTCTCTTTTCATGACAACCTCCAAAGTTTAGCTGGGAAAGAGCGCAGGTCGATTCAAAGATTGACCAGGCGGCTGGCCCAATGAAGCAATCCGAAATTACAAGCAAGCTACCTTTGAGCTACGGTTAAGGAAGTCAGGCGCTGCTTTAAGTCATACACTCAAGCATCTTGTTCGCGCCAGGGTAGCTTCTAAATAACCGAATTGGCGCGCGGTTGTCCAGACCTTTTGCACGAAGCTCTGACGAATCAGAGGCAAGGGGAAGTTTCGGACACCGGCGCGGCAACCCCGCTTTCGAGTTTTCAATCGGTTATGCAACAGGCATCTCACGTTCCACAGTGGCAGCACGCGCGATTCGCTCCGATTATCCAGTCAAAGTCGCAGCCCGTGATGGAACATCGGCGTGGTTATTATCCAAAAGTTTGGAAGATATTGACGATTTCGGTAAACGCGCGCGGCCACTGTGGGACAATCAAAGCTCCCGGCAACCGCCAAACAGCGCACAGCCGGAACTGGCCTTTGTCTGCTTGCTGCGGCTCACGCGCCGGTCGAACTCTCTGCGACTTGCGCGCATCAAAGAAACTGCCTGTTTGAGTTATAATTTGAAGTGTCTTTTAAGACTGGAATTTCATAAAACGAACGAAGGGATTTTTGAGATGAAAACAAAGAAGAAATCGCCGGCTCCGACTTTTACGCCGGCAGAAGAGCGCGCGGCGCGCTCCGAACGTATCGAAGTTAATGAAGCAGAGCCTTACGGTTGGATGGCACGCTCGGAATCAGGCACTGAACCGGATTACCACCTGTTTCGCGAGCCGCGCACAAAGCAACTGGCTTGCACCTGCGCGGATTTCGTCTTTCGCGGCAACGCCGAACCCGGCTATGAATGCAAGCATGTCTCGGCGGTACTCAAATATATCGGACGACACTATCTGTGCGACTTAACACAATAAGTGGCACAAAATGCCATTTATTCGTTTAACGGAGTCAATTTTATTACCTTCTACGTCAAGCTGGGGACGCAACAAGTTAGACGATAAACGGAAGAAGGCAGGTCAGAGGTGAGGTATTCGCCCGGCGTTAAGGCAAATGTGCTTTTCTTCGACAAGAAGCCGGTAGCTAAAGCTCCTCCGACGAAAGAGATATGGGTCTATGACCTGCGATCAAACCGGAATTTTTCGCTCAGGCAGAACCCGATCAAGCCTAAAGACCTGACGGATTTTATTAATTGCTACCGTGCCGAAGCTCCGTCTCGGCGTGAAGAAACTGATCACTTTCGAAGGTTCACATATTCTGAGATCGTCGCGCGAGACAAGGTGAGCCTCGACATTCAGTTGCAACACGACACGATGAAAGTCTCCCAAAGAGTGCCCCCCCAAGCGTTGATGAAGGAAATATTAAATGACTTAGAGGAAGCGATGAAGCAGTTTGCTGTGGCTGAGAGGGAAATTCGCCGGTAAAACCAACTACTGATAGGACATAAATCCCAGTCTGAGACTATTTGATAATAGGGGAGGAACCCCTAAGATTTTATGCAACAAGCAATTGACATGACCCTACCCAGGCGTTAGAATACTGTGCCGTTCGATAAGGCTAAAGAACGGTGGGGTGGGTTCTGACTGCTTTTGCCCGGCGTTAGCGGGATCCACTATATATTGGGCATGGCTTTCCCAAGCATCCAAGATCAAGGGGGGTCACTCGCATGCTTCCGGGGCATAAGAGTGGCACGCATCTCGATGTTAGCGGCACAGGAAGCAGATCCCATTGGCATCCTGCTTGGCCGACCACTAAGCTGTCTCCTCGCGGCACACCCTCTAAATTCTACGTACCTGAGGGGATCCGCCTTGAGAGCCTTTCCTCGCTCATTTAGGTTAAACCCTAGTTATAAGGCCGTGGCGTCCGGGTGGTTATCCTCACGTCTGACCTTTTATGGAAAGAAATTTCTAAGACCCCGACGCTCGGTTCGTGCCCTATTCAGGCGACTGAGCCGCTCGGTATTGCATCTAATTACCTAAGCGGGCTGCCGCGGAAGCACCGTAACGCTTTGGCGTTACGGTTGAAACCGCAGCCCGCGATTGCACGTAGGAGCTGGTTACCATGGCAGATCGACCTCGGCTCGGTTCTGAATCTTTTTGGGAAATGGCGGCGCTAGCCATGGAGGGGTGGCTTGCGTCATGCCAGAGTTGTGTCGAGCACTATTACTATCAGAGTTGGGCGAACGCCACTGCCTTCCTTGAGTCGTGTGCGGAAGGCGGGTTGGTCGTGAGAGTTTCCCTGTTGGATCTGAAGGGGGACGTCGGTCCGCGCATATCCCCCACGTTGTGGCAGCAGCGGTACGATCAGGCTATCTACATTTCGGCCCCGGTTTTCCGTAAGGAAAATCTGGATGCAGCTAGACGAAAGATTGAAGGTACTAAGAACGCTGTTTATAACGCATTCCATCTGTACTACGAGGTGTTAGGAGCGGACGATAAAGGGATCAACAATGCGTACATGCATGCAGTGCAGAAAGGTAAATTGCTGCGCTGGCCTGATATAGCGAGGGAGCGGCAGGATGTCGCCCTCAGCTCGGTAGCGGAGCTGCGCCTAATTCAAGATGGTTTCAAAAATTCGATGAAGGGTGAAAAGCAAATTACCGAGGCAACCACAGGATATGTGCTCCGATTTTCCAGACAGGAAGCGGAGCGGCCTCAGGTCTCCGACCACATCGAGGAGTTGGAAGAGTTCGTTATCGACTTCTTAGCCGACAAACGTGATCTCGCTGAATTCTCCCAAGAGGGATTCAAGCCTCCCTTAGATTACCGTCTGCGTTTACTGCCAGTGATTAAGGAGTTGACTTATTACCTATACCGTACACTGTCAGAGCGGGATATTGGTAAAGCACAATCTTTCGTGGCGAGCGTTCGAGAGCAGGTGGATGAGGCGAAGATGCGCGCCGCAAGCGATGAGACTTACAATATTGCGCTTGCCGAATTAAGGGAAGACTTGGATGGTTTCGTCTCAAGTAGGCAAGCCCCGATATTAGTACCGACATCAGGTCCCAATCATGCTAGCCCGGGCGCGCTAGTAGGGTAAAGAGTATTCTACATACGTGCTGTATAACGCTCGTCGGTGACATCTTCCCGGTTATTAAGCTGCGGATTTAGCCGTGTGGCGAACCGGGAAGATGATTGGTCATCTTCAGTGGTAGGTATTAGCTAGGCTAGCGTAGATTGCTGGCTAATGTTTGTTCGCGAAACCTCAAGAGCTTTCCATGAGGCTGGTTAAGGGCTGATTGTCAAAGCAACCTCAATCATCAGTTCCTCACCACACAAGTACTGAAGGCCATTCCACTTTCTTCGTTACGTCCCTATCTTTAGTCGGACTGAGTATTCCGAATAGAGGAGGAGGTCGTTCGGAAGTTCGGTACAGGACGGTTGCACATGATTTTCATAATCCTATTCGATGAGGCTGCTTCATGAGCTTAGATGAAAGTGCGTTGCCGCAACTTAACGTGTCGACCGCCTCACCTGTTCTTGTAGTAATCGGCGCTGGTCCTAAGGCTGCCGCCCTTGCTGCTAAGGCCAGAGTGCTGAGGGAACTTGGACTAGGAGAGGTCAGGATCATTGTTGTTGAGCGTACAAATAAGGTGGCTGCCAACTGGAGAGGGGGGTTCGGTTTCACTGACGGTCAAAATGAACTCTGCACCCCGCCGGAGAAAGATATCGGATTCCCCTATAACTCACGCTATGGTAGTAAAGTTGATATGGAGATGCTGAGGTACTCATGGCAAGCATCTCTAATAGAAACCACTACCTATTCGGACTGGGTTGACCGTGGTCGGCGTCTACCACGTCTCGAAAAGTGGGCGAACTATGTGCAGTGGGCGTTGGCTAATGGAGAGCCCGAAGAGATCGTAAATGAAACTGTAGTGGAGAGCGTTGAGCCCTCGGGCACAAAGTTGATTGTCCACGCCCGCCGCAGGGAAATTAAAAGAGACTTTGAGGCCGACGGGGTAGTGCTTACTGGGCCAGGGGACCCGATAAGGATCAAGGATTCTCCGGACGCCGACGGCCTGATTTTTAATGGGAAAAATTATTGGACTTATGTTGACATCTTCGAAAAGATGCAACGGGGAAAGGTCGCCGTCATAGGTGGGGGTGGCACGGCAGCAAGTATAGTACTTTCCCTGCTACAGAGGGCGAAAGCAGTAGACATTCAAATAATCAATCCCCGCAGCTCAATGTTCATTCGTGGCGAAAGCGTAAGGGAAAAAAGATTGCTCTGCAATTCGGCGGAATGGCTGAAACTTGATGAATACAGGCGCCTAGAGTTTATTAAGCGCACTGACCGCGGAGTTTTTCCGGTGGCCGCCCAGAGACTGTTTGACGAAGCCGAAAAGCTGGAGATTATCTCGGGCGAGGTGTTGGCGCTGGAACACGTGGGTGACAAAATCATCGTGCGGTTCAAGTATGGCGACCCGCCGCGAGATATGGAATATGAGTATGATCGCGTGATTGTGGCCCTCGGCTTCGACCCGTTTTCTTCACTATCGATGATCACAGAGCCATTCCGGCCCAAGGCCGAGACAGATGCCGAACGTCTGGAAATCCAACGCAACGTCGATGAATACCTGCGCTTGCCATTTGAATCCGTAAAGGGGCTGGTAGGGCCACCTCCTAACGTCCACGTGCCAATGCTGGCGGGACTCGCGCAAGGGCCGGGATTCCCGAACTTGACTTGCCTCGGTCAGCTTTCGGACCGCATCCTCTCCCTATATGTGCCGCCCCCGGAACCTTCTCGGCGGAGGCGGATTAAAGCAAAATAATTGTCACGCTACTTCTAGAAGAGGCATTCCATATACAAGTTGTCAGCTACGTCATACGCGTAATGAACTGACGTGCGGTCGGCGCGCCTGAAAGCCTGGGCTCGTGGTTTATAGTGAACAGTACCTCAGCTAATTTACCGCCCTGATTTGCACAATGGCTATGATTCTTCCTGAGACTGAAATCTTCCGATCTGGATGATCTAATTACAGTTCAGTACCAAGTGCCAATAATTCGTTTAAGAGAGCAAAGAGATCCTTTCAATTTTCCGAAGAGATACCAATCTTCGGCTGCCAGTTATTGGTTAAATTGATGCCATTAAATCTGTAAAGTCGCAATCTGGCAGAAGACTACGTTGTGCGAACGCAATAAAGTAGCCTAGCGGGCAATAAAGTGATGATCTGCGCAATAAAGTATTCAATTCAGCAATAGAGTAGCGTTTGATCATCACCCCGCAACACCATTGTGTTTAACACTTGGCCTATTATCCCGAGTGAAACCATTGAACTTGGAGAGTGTTATCTATCGTTGCGCTCTCCAAGTTCAGCATAAAAATTCTTTGAGTTCAACCTAAGAGCTGTCTCTTTTCCATCCGTGCTGATGGCTGTTGGCTCATTATATGTATTTACGAAGGCAAGTTTCAAAATCTGTATGAGAATTCTTCCAGACGCGAAAGATCTAATAAAGACTATTGAGCACAATCAAGGTGTAACTTTCAGCGAGCTAGAATCCTATACGCAGAAGGGTAACCATAAGATTGTCCTCTCCAGCACCAATATTCTTGAATTTGCCGCCTCCTTACCTGATACCGATGACTTTCTCCAAATGCGCAGCCTATTGCAGAGGATCGAGCAACTGCCCCTACTCTATATTAAGGAATGGACAATACCATATTTAGAACTACTCGCTGCGAAAGACGCTTTTGACAATGGACGCGAATATCAGGGAATTGATCCCTATGTTGGTCGTTAGGATGACACAATCGCGCCATTAGGTCGGTCTACACTAACGGCAGGGATAATTGGTTTTCGCATCGATGAGGCGATTCGTATGCTGTGGAAGGCAGATCCTAACTCCCTTAGATTTCCCAGCAAGGAGTTTGGGGATTTGATACGCAATCAATATGAAGCAAAACGTCGTTCGACTCCTGCACCTCGCGCACTTGTCAAGAAAGAGTTTGGGAAAGCCGTAGAACAACAGTTCAGGCACTGGGGCATCGACGCTAACGGGACGGACGTGGCGAAATTGGCAGATTGGATTTATGTTGATCTTGCAAGATGTCCTGGTCTACGTATGCACCATGACATGCGTTACGAACTGCTTGGTGCCACTACCGACAAGATGCAGGACAATGACACTCAAGACTTCGCTTACCTTTACACGATTCCTTATGTGGACGCCATCACGCTAGATCGCCGCATCACAGGATATGCAGCTGCCGTCGCACGCCGCCTCAAAAAATTGAACCCAGATGTAGATTATACGGGTCGCATCTTCCCAAATATTGCAGTTGTGATAAGAGCCCATCCATAGTAATACCCGTCCTGTTTTGCAAGGCCGCCTTACGTGGTCATCATAATGCACGCAGCCCCTACCTTCTTCTAGTACTCACACAACCAGTATCAAACCAAGATCAATTCACTGACGGTGCTTCTCTTTCACCCTGCAATACACTGCGACTTGATCTCACTAGAGAACAGACCGCACGGACATGACTTTTCTTAGGTATTATTCGATTATATGAAGAAACTGCGTCCATGAGCGAGCCCAAGTCTGTTATTGAATCTAAAGTGAAGCTCACTAACGGCTGGCCGTTACTCTTATCAGAGGTCCAGATCCTATACTGTTCACGATCAAACATTTGATCTAGATAAACTATTCCGGTTTGATCATCTAGGCTGAAGACGTAAGTGACTTCATCATAAGTGGGCAGACGCCAATCGTCGCGCCCCCAGTACATCTTTGAATTTAATTCAACAATATATTGCTCAGCCTCCTCAAAGGTAAGAGCCCGACTTGAGCCGCTCTGTTCCCACGCTAGGCCGGTGGTGAAATCCTTTATGATCGTCCGGCCGCAGTGACGTTCTGTGCCGAGGATATGCAAAGGCAGCGGATTGAAGAAAATCTCTCCGGGACTCGAACTCATCATATTGGTGATCGAAGAGACGCTTGTGAGCTGCGCGGGTTCTGCCCTCAGTTCATGCAGCGGTGTGAGATTAAAGTTCGGTATTGAAAAAAGGTCTGAGGGTTCGATGCCCTCGGGCAATGACCTGTGCTTGTCGTAATTGTAGTGAATAATTTCATCCAAAAACGTAATCATCAAATCCGTCCACTCAATCCCTTTACACTTATCGTCGCCTTCGACGAATCTCTTCACGAATAAATATTCCATGATCGAGCGGTGCGCAAACTTGAGATTCCCGTTCGCATCACGATTAAGTAGAGAGCGAGCAGTGTATTTCCAGTGATCTATGCTGACACCTTGGCGCTGGAGTATCTCGGTAAATTCAGCCCTGGGAATTCTCTCTGATTTTCTCCTTTGCCTGTTGATGTACAGATCAACCGCCAAATTCTCTGAGAATTCCCGCAACACATCCTTCTCAATCCAACGGCGCTCGCGTTTTAGCCACTCTTCCACCATTATCTCGTATAGTTGAAAAGTGAACGTGACTTCCGCGCCGCTTTCTATTACGTCAGGTATATATGCCAGCAGCATAGGGCGGACGCTTAATAACGGTATCTTCCTGACCAGTCTTTGGGCCTCTTCCCGCATTTCTCTTGTCCACCAGAGGTGCCGGCGGAATGGATACCTCTTACGAATGAACTCTTCGACCTGATCGTCGTTGAGCGGTGTCAGGTATAGTTTCCAGAATTCGTATACGCCTGACTCTCCCGGCTTTCGCGGCTTTACGACTGCGATACCCGTTTGTTTTGGGATCTCTTCATCCTTATTAAAGAATTGGGTGCGGGACGTTAGCAACACGCGCTTGAACGGCGTGCAAGCTTCCATGAGTTCGATCAACCTCTGGTGGTGATCTTTTATTGCTTTTGTGTCCTCATCGAAAGCATCTAGGAAGATTATCGTGTTTTTTTTATCGTCAATCTTGGATATTTCCGAGAGGGCGTCCGGTATACCCAAGGGGACTATTGCGAGCCGTTGCCGCCTACTCTTACTTAAACGCTGGTTGCGCGCATAGTAACTGAGTACAAACGAAGATTTACCCATCCCGGAGTCGGCTAGTAATAAAAGGTGCCGGTGAGAGGAATCATTAGCTAAGAATCTATCTACTGTAGTGAAAAGGTCTTCTTCAGTGGATATGACGTAGCGGATTTCGGCCTCTTGGGTAGGATCGATACTTGAACAATTCGGGCGAATGTAATACCTCGCTGCGTCTTCGATTATTTCTTTACTATAAAAGTCGGCACCGAAGCTCTTCTCTAGCAATCGTTGAGCGCGTTTTTGCTTGTAGAGAGGCCACCACCCGAACAGTAGACCCAGCCCCCCTATTATTATGCTAATAACGGCCGTGACGTCGGCCAGAGTCCATGCGCTTGCATCTAACAAAGACAAGAAGTGAGTATTAGGATATTCGAGCACGGTAATCATATAGAAGTTTGGCAATTCAAGGCCTATAATTTAAGTTTTCATACCATCGCTTATGCGCCCTAAATCTCTTAACAAAGTCGAAATCCCCAAGCAATTTCCCTCCACCGATTGCCACAGATAGGACTGGATCATCGGCCATAGATACAGTCATCCCCGTTTCAATTGCAACTCGTCTATCCATATCTCTAAGCAGCGCACCGCCTCCAGTCAGTACAATTCCGTGTTGTTTTATCTCATCCAAGTAGTCGCGCTCTAACTTCTCGAGCGTGGAGAGCACGGCCTGAACAATCATACTTATCGCATCGGACATAGCTTCGTAGATGTCCGAATTAATAACCGCTATTGTCTTCGGTATTCCCTCAATCAAATTCCGGCCGCGACAATCCATAGTTTCATTATTCTCGTGCGGTAACGCAGCCCCAATTCCGATTTTAAGAGTCTCCGCCGTGCGCTCTTCAATGAGAAGATTGAACTTTCGCCTTATGTATTGTGTAATAGCTTTATCCAATGTTTGTCCACCATAGCGTATCGAGCGAGAGTAAATAATCTCCGACGCCGCGAGAACGGCTATTTCGGTAGTTCCATAGCCTATATCCACAACCATACTGATTTGCTGTGAGAAGACAGGCAACCCTACTCCCACAGCGGCCAAGAGTCCTTTATCAATTAAATATAATTTGGAAATTGGTAGTTTGTCAGATGCTTGTTCAATGGCCCTAAGCTCGACTTGTGTAGCATCTGATGGTACACCAATGAGGACGCGTGGCCTTAGAATACCTTTACGGGATTTGCGAAGGGAATATAATAGCAATCCTCTCACCAGATCGGTGTCGCTAATAGCGCCCTCGACTATAGGTCTAAGGACGATAAGGCGGTTATCTCCCAGGTCTTCTAATAACTCCTCTGCTTCTGTGCCGCATGCTGTAACTATTAGATCAACCTGATCCTCAGCTACCAGCTTATCCACAGCTACCATGGAAGGCTCCAAATAAACTATCCCTTGCTCCTTCGCAAACACCACCATCTTTGATGAGCCAAGGTCAATTGCAAGGTCAGTGGACAGGAGGTTTCTAAACACGTTAAAGAGCACCAGGCCTTCCGTCTGAAGTTAAGAACATGTATCAGTTAAAGTAGAGCTGCGCCCTTACTACTTAAAGTTGTCAGGTATAACAATTTTTTGAGCCACGAAACGGTAGCTGAAGGGTTCATAATCTTGCTTACTTAGCGGATAAGTTTGTATGGAGGCACTAAGGCTAAGGTCAACGATAGCTGCCGGATATGTATCCGCTACGGCCGCACGAACGTAGACGTGTCGCCATAGGATAGAGTTCTTATACGGAGACTGCCTGCTTCTGCTGATAGGATGTTGGCCTTTTAACAATGTGGAGACTAGGGGTATGAGTGTAGCAATGAGGAGTATTCTGATTTTCATAGGGGCGGCTTATATCACAAGGCTTGCCACTCGGCAATAGAAGTTTGCTTCCAGCGAATCCCCTATCCTAATGTTTGCCGATCTGTTCAAATCATACTCCTTCGATCTGCAGAAACTGTTAAGGGTAGGTAAGAATTGGTCGCCACAAATGAATTGATTAAGTGCGCCTAACAAAACCGCGGCGCAAGTAGGCGAGAAAGCAGGATGGTTGCGAGCCATTGTGTCGAGTCGAAGGAGCGCCTGGCTAGATTACGGCGTTCCGGTATTCACTGACCTGTGTCCGAGTCGTCGAACTATCCGGTCTTCAAAGGCCCGGCGACCTTGTAAGTATTGAAGATGATGCCGGACGGCAAAGCTTTCGTGCTGACGAGCTCGAATGAGCGTGGCGGGGTTCCCTCCGCAAAGAAGCGCTTCCCCGTGCCCAACAGGACCGGATAGACGGCCAGCAGGACTTCATCCGCAAGCCCATGTTCGAGCAGCGTCGATGTCAGCGTGGAGCTACCCCAGAGGATGAGGTCCGGGCCGTCCTGCGACTTGATGCGGCGAATGCCCTCGACGATGTCCAGTCCAAGGCCCTCGAACGGGCCCCATTCAAGACTTTCCGGGCGGTGGGTAGCGATATATTTTGTTGCCGCATTGAGGCCGTCCGCCATCGGACTGCTCGGCGCCTTCGGCCAGAAGCCCGACCAGAGATCGTAGGTGCGACGGCCAAGCAGCAGATCGAAGCTCTCGCCTTGCGCGGCGAGGATTGCGTCCCGGCCAGCGGGGGTCCGGTAGGGCGCGGTCCAGTCGCTGTAGGGGAAATCATTGTCATCGGCGGAGTGCTGGATCACGCCGTCCAGCGAGATGTGTTCGATGATTTTGAGCTTTCTCATTTGAGTCTCCGAAGGCGGTGAACGCTTTAATTGAGTTCCTCGGCCAGCGCGACGATGATGCCCGCAGGGCCTCGCATGTAGCAGAGTCTGTACTTGTCCTCGTACTGGGCCACTTCGCCGACGAGTTCGGCGCCGCCCTCGCGCAGGCGAGCGACAGTGTCGTCGACGCTTTCGACAGTAAACATGACGCTCCGCAGGCCCAGCGTGTTCGGCGGTGCGATCAATGGTTCGATCTCGACCAGTTTTGGATTGCGAAACTTCGTCAGCTCAAGTCGCCCGTGCCCATCTGGGGTCCGCATCATAACGATGTCGACTTGAACACTTTCGAGCCCGTTGACGCGGTCCACCCACGGGCCCTCGACCGGCGTCTCGCCTTCTTTCGTCATGCCGAGCGCGGTGAAAAAAGCGATAGCGGCTGCAAGGTCGTCGACGACGACGCTGACGTGGTCCAATCTCTTGATCGTCATCTCCCTAGTTTAGCAGAGGCGCGATCCGCGCCCACAACGCATCAGGCAACAGTTCCTTCGCCATGGCACATTCCTCCATGGCTCCAACCATTGACTTTCTGCTCACCATCGCGATGCCCGTCGGAGTTATCAGGGTGGCGCGCGACGTTAAACCCAGCAAGGTATTGCTGGACAAGCGCACGTTCAGGCGCACTATCAAGAAGTTCGAAATCAAGCGCAGGTACTTGAAGGCCAGGGGCATCCACTGGGCATCTCCAGATAACTTACACGAGGGAGCCGAACAGGAGGCTGAAAGGAATTTTCTCTTGTACATGCGGCTTTATTTATTCTCGTATTGGCCCGGACAATTTGCGGGAAGATAGACTCAGGATTTACAAAATCCAAGCCTACGGCTCCGTCTGGGAAACCAACCTTCGGAACTTATGGAACATTCCGTCGCTTGGTCAAAGTGAGATCTGCCGAGTGCTTGGCTTAGCTAACTCTAATACCTTAATGAAACAAGCGGCCCGTTTAGGTCTAGAGTTCCCACGCCCTGGCCGCGGCCCAACTGCGACGCAACCAAGTCCGACGTTCTTATCAAAGTACTGCACAGATGAAGGGGCAACCGAGAAGAAGCTAAACTCTTACCGAATGAAGTGGCTGAACGGAATGAAATTAAATCCCGCAGCCCGTAAGACGAAAGCGCTAATTAAAAATAAGGAACTCGCCAATATCTATAGGTGGCTACTTAAAAATGACACGGAATGGTTGAACAACCACCGCCCATCATCAGGCGAGATAATTAGTAGATCGTTGGCCTTACAGAAGCTTCATCAGGATCGCTACGAGAAGAGAGACAAAGAGATTGCCCCAGCTATTGAAAACGCAATCAGGCGAATCAGAAATCAAGAGAGTCTTCCAATGAGACTAACTATGAAAACAATTTTCAATGAGGCTGGCCTCATCACAATGCAATCGGGCAACTTAAAGAACTTCCCGCGCACAGCTAAGGTTCTGCTGAACGCTACTGAAACGAGAACAGAGCTAGCTATCCGCCGCATACGATGGGCGGCTGATCGCTTTAAGGAAGAAAACATTATTCCATCCCAAACAAAGTTATTGATTCGAGCCCTCGTATACGGAGATATCTGGCAGCTCATTGCGGTCAAAAAAGTTGTCAAACAAGCATTGCGAGCAATAGCCGCTTCCGTCCAAAAGGTATAGAATACTCCTCAGTAACTGAGTTGATTACCTCCCGAGATTCCGCTTGTTCTACCCGTAAAATCAGACGCACTGTTTAACAGATGACGCATACTTTATTGCGCCAAGTTTGTTCAGATAAAAATCCGGGGTCGGCTAGCAGGCAAGATTTGAAGGAAACTATATTGCGGCAATGATCGAAAACGGGTTGACTGGAATCAATTACTTACAAGAAATTTAATGGCCCACTTTATTGCTGGCCTATACTACGACCCGCAACGCCAGCGTCAGCAAGCAGCATAAAACTGTAAGGGGCAGGGACAAGCCCTGCCCCTACAAAATTCTTTACTTACTTTTCATGGGCGCGACGTAGCGAACGAATTTCAGTTCTGCGAGCGCCGCAAGTTTTTCGATTGAGATACGCCCGATGACCATCTTGGAGGTCTTCGGATCAAGCACGACCTCGAAGCCGAGTTGCTTGAGCTGCTCGATGTTCGCGTCTGATTTATCCGTCAGCCAGACCTGAATCTCTGCCTTGCCGTCACGAACAAATTTGGCTTCCTCCGCGCCCGGTTTCGCATCCTGTTTCTTTAAGCGGTCAACCAAAGCGAGTAGTGACGGGTGTAGCCTGGTCTCCAGCTCGCGGCGTTTTTCTTCAAGCAATGCCGCCGTATTGTCCGGGACAAGCGCGGAAACCGTCGGAGTCGTATTTCCTGAGCCAAAGTTGTAGACGACTACGCCAGTCACCTTGACAGGCTGTCCAGACAACATTGTCGGGCTAAATCTGGCCTGGCGCGCAGCAGCGGCAGCCGCAGCCTGAAGCGACGGATGACCTGAAACAGGAGTGGCGGAAATGACGTTCCCGCTTTCGTCAATCGTCACCTGCACACTGACCTGCCCCGAAGCGCGAGCCGCTTTTGCCGTTGACGGATAAGCAGGCTTCGGCAAGCTAATAGCTTTGCCGTTAATCACTCCGCCGGAAACGACTGCGGCCTTAGCGCGTCCGCTTCCTCCACCGCCACCGACAGATTCTCTTTTCTCAGAATAGACCTTGGTTGTCACAGACGAGGTAGTCATATCAAGAGTTGGTGCATCCGATGTAACAGTGACATTAGCTACAGCAAAGCTGGTGGCTGTTGTAGAACCCATTCCACTCGAAGTGATGACAGAGTAGTTCGCGCCGCTTGTGCCATCAATTTGGAAACCGCTGCTGTTCATCCCTTCCGGTAATTCGACAGGCACTTCGATGCGGCGCGGCGCGCCCCCGTCTGTGACAGTCATCTCTTCGACGGCGACGAACGAAGTGAACTGCGTCATCAGCCTGTACTCAAGTCCCAACTGCGTGATCGTCTCTCTCACGTCGGCGTGAGCGTTGTTCTGCTGCATGCCCGCATAGTCCTGTCGCATCAGGTCATCAATTCGCGTTCGCGCCCAGAGAGTGGCCAGCACGTCGTGACGTGCTTCCGCCTCCGGCAGCTCAACTGGAATCTCACGCACAAAATCGCGACCCGACATCTTCCCTTTCAAGCGAATGACACCGCGCCCACCATTGGTGTAACGCCCGGACAAGATAACTGGCTTCGCGCTGAAAAGATCGGGGATGCGCTTCGGGTACACGTCCGCAACCGGCAGCCCCGCCCAATCAACGGAGATGTCCGTCAGTAAGGGACTGCGGACGCGCTCGTGAAACCTGCGCGCGGCCAGCGACCCGTCATCGTTGAGCGAAACGTATTCGACTTCGCCCCGCCCCTCTTCGGCCATTTTGTCGAGCAGGAAACGATTGGTTGAGCTACCAATGCCGAACGCGAAGACGCGCGCCTGTGGGTGCTTCTGAACTTCGGAGATAATCTCAAAATCGTTGCCGACCTCGCCGTCCGTCATGAAGCAGACGACGCGGATGTGGCCTGGCGCGTCGGAAGGATCGAGCGCGGCTTTGATGGCCTTCATCATCTCTGTTCCACCGCTGCCCGAGCGCGAGGCGAGAAACCTTTGTGCCTTTCGCATATTCTCACTCGTCGCGGGAACGGGCTGCGGGAAGAGGATGTGCGTGTCGCCTGCGAAGGTGATGAGATTGAAAGTGTCCTGCGGGTAGAGGCCATCAAGCGCGAGTTTCATCGCCTCTTTGGCCTTCTCTAGTGGAAAGCCCTCCATCGAGCCGGAAGTATCGAGCACAAAGATTATCTCTTTGGGCGTCACATCTTCGACGGTGACACGGTCGGGCGGCTGAAGAATGAGCGTGAAAAACCCGCCTTTGTCTGTGCGGTGCGTCAGAACTGCGTCTTCGATACGACCGCCTGCCACCGTATACTTGAGCACGAAATCCTTGTTCGGTATCTCGTCCTTGTTCTTCAAACGCACCTCGGCGCTCCACCCGTTCGGCCTTGCAACATCAATCTCGTGAGAGTTGGAAGAGAGCTTGTCAATCGGCACGCCTGCGTCAAGCTGAACTTCAACAGAGATATCGTGACCTGCGCGTGTGCCTTTCGGCGTGAGGGGCGGCGTGATCTTTGAAGCATCCGGCACTTGTGTTGTGCCCGGAGACACGCTGCCCGCTCCGGCGCTCATTGGGGTACCCGGCATATAGCGCGGGGCGACGACCATTGGAAAGACAAACGCGTAAGCTCCGTCTTCATATTTGAGCGTCTCGACATAGCTGATCGTCACAGTCACCTTTTCGCCGGGCATGATATTGGCGACCGCTTGCGTGAAGATGTTGGGACGCTCCTGATTCAAGAGACTGGCGACCTGTCCTCGCGCACGCGCGGCTTCGTAGACGGTCTCGGCTTCTTCGCGCCGCAGGATGCGCCCGCGCACCGTGCGGTCGCCGACCATCATCGTCATATCGTCAACGGCTGCATTCTGCGGAAGCGGGAAGGTGTAAACAGCCTCGATCTTTTCTTTGAAAGGATTCTCAAACTCCTGCGTGACACGGACGCGAGAGAGAAAGCCGCTGATCTCGGCTTTGACTTCCGTGTGCTTGAGCGGGCACAAGCCCACAGGTTTTCCGCTGGCATCCGTGGCCTGAAGCGCACCCTGCGTCGCTTCTGCCTGCGGCGCAGCAAGCGCAACATCCGAACGGTTGAAGTAAGTAAGAGCCAGCACGCTTGCAAGGGAGACTGCCATTAGTAACGTGAATCTGAGGAAAGATTTTTGACGCATGAGACTTCTCCTGAAAGGCAGACAGACCTGTAGGGTTCACGGCGCAAAGGAAGCGGCGCGCGAAAAGTTCGTTCACTTTAGCTTGACGAGTTAGACACCCAGGCACTGGACACGGTTCCCAACTTATTTCTGAGTCAGACAAAGAGCGCGTGCCCGGTGCTTACGCTTGATAACCAGATGGATGCTGCTTGAGCATCAAGCGATAGCTTTCGGATTCTGAATTTTTTTAAGTCTCAGAATTCTTTTCCCCTGAGAAACAAACGCGGCGCTCCACCTGTGAAGACGAAGCGCCGCTTGTAATTCATCACTCGATTGCGAGGGTCAGTACAGATTGAAATTATATTCAATCTGAATGTACTGCGAGACCGCTCTGCCATCCTTCATCGCCGGAGAGAATCTAATCTGACGAGCGGCAGCCATCGCCCTTTCGGTCAACCCATGAGGAAGTCCTGAGACGGTGCGAATGTTGGTCACCTGTCCACTGGATGAGAAGACGGCTCTCAAGACCACTGTCCCGCTGACCTGATTCTTCCTCGCCTCTTCCGTGTACTGCGGCTCTGGCCTCGACAGAATACGTGCCTTCTGGTTCACTTCGCTGGGCTTGAATGTCCGGTTGTAATCATTGGCATTATTGCCTGTGCCTCCACCTGCTCCGCCTCCTCCGTCTCTGGCATCGCCTCCACCCATGTTCCGATCACGACCTGGCCCGAACCCTTGCCCATCGCCTTCGCCAATGCCTGCGCCTGTCCCTTTGCCCAAACCATTGCCAGTGCCTGGCCCGGCACTCGTGGCGGTTGATTGTGAACGAGGATCGCCAAACCTGTCATAGGGCAGGTTCTTATACAGAGCTGGATCAATGTTGATGCCCGCTGCCGGTAGAAGTGGGGGTCTCACCGGAGGAGTAGTGGGAATCAAAGCCGGAATCTCGGACGGGGGAGGAATCCTCCCCTGCTGCGCCGGTAGAACATCTTGCTGACCGCCGCCTCCGCCGCCTCCGGCTTTGGCTGGCTTGGGCAATGAGCCTTCGCCCTTTCCTTTATTAAAGCCGACACGTCCGCCCTGGCCTGTCCCGATGGCTTTATCCGGCTTATCTTCTTCAATCTCTGCCGGAATCTCATCCGGGTTAATGAGTTGTTCGACGATCAGGTCATGCTCAGATTGGGCTAAGGCTGCTTGTGACTTATGGCGTCCCACGACGATAAAGGTGATGACCAGAGAAAGCACCAAAAGGAGCGAGGCTGAAGTCGCAATGGCCACATTACGGGAGGAAAAGAAGCGCCAGACCAGAGAACTGTAGCCAACCACAAAGCGTTTGCTGTAGCCCAAGGGGTCGCGCTTGAACTCTGGCCACGTCAACTCGGAATGATGCGCTACTTCCTTGAGTTCACCCATCAA
>JAVHVE010000020.1:0-5232 GCA_032160705.1 Acidobacteriota bacterium
CTTCCCCCCGCCATTTCATATCCGGCAAGAAATGCGGCAACAAGCGAGAAAACAATCAACAGGATGAAAATGATATTTGGTGGGTGGAATTGAGACATCATCGTTCGGGTCGTTGTGATATCAATCATGGAATTGAGCGCTGGTAAGAGCAGTATCGTGCAAGGCGTTGGCTGATCTTTACAATGATTGACAGCGTGGGACCAGATTTGCTGCTGTAGCTGATTGCCGCGGTCAAGTTCCGTCTTTGCAGCCTGGAGATCGGGTATGAGTCGGTACGCTGCCAGACGCGAATCAAGATAACTACGGAAGAGATTGCGCATCTCAGGCTGCGCTTCCTGCGGCAACAGATCGATGCGCAAAAAAGCGGTGCCGATATCATTGGCCTCTTCCACGATCAACTTGCGCCGGTCGTCAAATCGTGAAATCCCATTTGAAAAAGTGAAGGCGATCAACAGGCCGAGCAGCGCAAAAATTGCCCCTTGAATTGCCCCTACATTCGCTGGCTTCGTCGACTCGTCTTTGAATTTCTTTCCGATTCGCCACCCGATTTGCATCAGGCCGATCATCGCAAGGATCAGCCCGAGCGTAATCCATGTGACATACGTTGCCAGAAACATATGAGCTTTTTCCTTTGGTGATAAATGTGCTGTTTGTCAGGTCGGCGCGTTGGTCTTTATTCGAACACGAGGAGACCATGAGATTTCGACTTACGCATCATGGCTTCATCAGTTGATCGTAAACCAACTCGTACGGATCCGCTTTTATTCCCAGGTCGCCCCGGAAGGGACGGTTCAGCGCCACGATCATGAAAATGACCAGCCCGATGAACACCGCCAGCAGCAGGACTTCCAGTATGTGCAAGCGCGCATCTTCTACTTTGAAGAAGAAGGAGGCGCTCAAGCTAATGAATGCGCCGATGATGATCACCACCCACATCACCGATGGCAATCCGGTGCCGACGGCATCAAGTCGCTGCCGGCGTGCCTGAATCAGCCCGTTATAGGCGCGCAAGGTTTCCCCGTGCAGAAGTTTCTGGCCTTCAGTCGCCGGTTCAAATTTCGTCAGAATCACTTGAAAGCGGGTCATGTGTTCGATGCCGTGTTGCGGAACCTTTCCTTGTCGCTGCAACGGCCACGCTTCATTGATAATCTGCTGCGTATACTCGCGCAGTCCCTTCTGCAAGTCCCCGCGAATTGGGTCGGGATAACTGGTAACGTCGCGGTAAATCGCATTCAGTGCGATGGCTTCCTGGTCGACGATTTTCGTCGTATCGGAATAGGTTTGGAAAACGGTCACGGCAATTAAGGCCACCGCCAGACCATAGAACACCATCACGGACTGCAACATGGCGCCGGTGAATTCAGAGTCACCCGCTTCAACCCGCAGCCGTGGCAACACCCGGCGTCGCACCAACAACAATCCGACCACAGCGAAGAGGCAAAGCGCTCCGACGATCACCGGTCCGGTGACCCGGAGCGGAATATCGAAGAGAGATTCAAACATACGGGGCCGTCTTCCATAACGACTGGCTGGTTGAACCAGAGAGTCCGTGCGACCATTCGTCGCCTGCGGCCGCACAGACAAAAACTGCCGGATTCGGACTCCGGCAGTTCTCAGCTCTGGCTGCGCCTGAGCATCCAGGAGTGACTGCGTTCCTTCAGGCTTAATCCGCCTTCATGTTGATTCCCTTGTTTTGCAGAACTCTGATCTCGACTCGCCGATTTTTCGCGCGTCCTTCAGCAGTTTTGTTATCCGCAGCCGGCTTGGACTCACCAAAGCCAAAGGGTTGCACCAGACGCCGAAGATCCAGACCGTGGACACCTACCAGATATTGAATTACGGCCTGCGCCCGTCGTTCGCTAAGGGCAGTATTCTTCGCCGTTCTGCCAGTGGTATCCGCAAATCCCACGACTTCAACCAACCAACCGTTCGTGTTGCCCTTGGCCTTCTCTGCCTTGGCCCAGGCTGCCGTCTCATCAATTAACTGCTTGGCGGTGGCATCGAGGACCGAGCTATTAACCTTGAAGAGGACGGGAACTGTCCGCATCGTGTCGTAATCGTCCAGTCCATTAATGCGGTTATTCGCCAATGCGGCATCCTTGAACGCCTGGTCAGCCGTAGCCTGTGCCGCGTCGGCTTTCGCTCTCGCGTCGTTCGCCAGGGCGGTATTCTCGGCAATCTGGCCCTGCATGATCCGCGCCTGCTCAGCAGCCTCTCGGGCCGCTTGTTCGGCAGCCTCAATCCGCTTCTGATTGTCCAGGGCGAGGGCGTCGGTCTGCTCAAGAGCCTGAGCGCTGCGCAGGTCCTGCTCGTCAAACTTAACCCAGTCAGCCGCCAGATTGCCTTCAGCATCTCCCCTACCTTGAGATTGCAAACGCAGACCCTTCATGATGTAGGTCACTGCATATGCCTTCTTGCTCATGCCGTGCGAGGAGACCTTGGTGCTTGGTGACAAGAACACCGTGGTCTCGCCGCCGTCAACGTCTCGGACTTTGAAGGAATCGCCGTTGCGGATACTGACGACGCCCTGAATCTTTCGTTTCTCCCCTTGCGGAACTGTTACTGGCCGCGTGTTGGTTGCGTTTTGCGCCGAAACCGCAACTGCGGTCATCAGCGTCATCACAAAAGCGAGCGCCACCAGCGCCGCGATTGATTTTCTGTTTCTCATTCTATGCCTCCTGAAGTTTTTGAAATTGTCGTCAATAAAACCAATAAGGGTCTGGAACTGAGTCTACCTTTCGCTCCGGCCTTACCGTGGTCACAGTTGACCCCAAGCCCCAAGATCGTGCTCTTTCCGTCTGCCTTTAAAGCTTCATACTATCGACCGCTGCCTTTCGCCTTTGCTCACTTACCTGGCGCTTTTTCGGTAGGCTTGCTGCCGGACCAACCGCTCCGCGGCGCGCATTAGCCTTTGCGCGACATTCATGGGAGGCTTTTCCCGGAATGTGATTCTCCTGGCTCACGTCTCCCTCTCTTCTATGCTGGCGCTCTCGTGTGATGACTGAATGTTGAGCGTCACTCGTTCGGGATCGCGAGGATGGTCGGGGAGGAGCCCCCCTTACCGGGAGGCGACGTTCACCTAATCGTCTTTGCATACGTCACACAATGATGGACCAAGCGAAGTCTAGGATTCTTGACAGATGCGGTCTACAGTTAATTTTGACAGTAGGCGTTCTGAGTGAGCGACGGCCCAACTGGTTGAGAACAGCCGAGCGTGAAGATAGGAGACATGAACGAAAGAGCCCAAATCTCGAACAGAATGGAAGCAACTCGCTGGTGGATTGCGTCAGCCACTTGGGAGAGCGAGCGCCCGGACAATCCGCTCCCGAAAGAGTTGTTGCCCTGAAAGCTCTCCCGCAACTCATTCAAGCTAACGCGACCAAAATCAGAGCGCGCTTCTCATCGCCTGCTCATCGTCAACGTGTAGCGCGATGAGGCCGGAAACTTTTTGCCACAAATCTCCGCCGCGCGGTGTTTCCCTTTTGTAAGGCAAGCAATTTGATTTAGAGGGAGAGACTGCGATGTCAAAATCCGTTCGACTTTTCATGTGCTCTGTTCTGAGTTTGTATTTCATCTTTTTAGTCGTCGGCTCTCAAGCGACGTTTGCACAAACCGCGCTGACCGGCGAGTGGAAGGCTTCAGTCGAGGCGGAAAAGCCGGACGAGATTTATCTCTCTTTCGAGCGTCGCAGCGAAAAAGGCGGCAGGAATCAGATGGGCTCCAATTACGACTACGCCCAACTGCAAGGGCTGAGCCGGGAGCGGGCCTTGAGCGGCGGAGCGGTCAAATTCAGCCTCGTGCGCGAAGCCGGAACGATTGACTGCGAAGGCAGTTTCCAAAACGGCAAAGGCTCCGGCTCTTTTCGTTTTACGGGAAACCAGAGTTTCGTCTCGGCGATGAAGAGCCGTGGCTTCGACTTTGAAAGCAAGTCTGCAAACGCGCGTGACGGGCGCGACACTGAAGACAGACTCTTCGCGGCGACGACCTTGAACGTCACGACCGCTTTAGCCGACGACTTGCTTTCGGCGGGCTTTGACAAACTCGATACGGAAGACCTTTTCAAAGCGGCCATCTTCAAAGTTGACGGGCAGTTCATACGTGAGATGAAGGCGAGCGGCTTTCCGAATCTGGGAATGGAAGAGCTTGTCAAGGCGCGGATTTTCAAGATAGACGCCGAGTTTGTTCGTCAGGTCGCGCAGATGGGTTTCGATAAAGAGCCGTTTGAAAGCCTCGTCAAAATGCGGATTTTCAAAGTCACGCCGCAATTTATCAACGAAGCGAGGAACGCGGGCTTGACGAATCTGTCCATCGAAGAACTCGTCAAGCTGCGGATTTTCAAGATTGACAGCGAGTTTATTCGTCAGGCGAAGGCCGAGGGCGTGCCGCTCGTAGTCGAGCAACTCGTGCAGAAACGTATCGGCGTTTGGGGCAAGTAAGTATCTGGCTATCTCTGCTGCGAGTCATCAAGCTGGCGCTGCGACTGCGCCAGCTTGATGACTCGCAGCATCAGCACGATTATCATGAAAGAAACTATTGAGCGTCGGGCTTGAATGAATTGTTAGCTAGCGTTCATCTCCTCACACAGATTTCGTCCGCAAACACAATCCATTTGCCGTCCGTGTTTTCTTTTTCCCACAGAGCCTGAAACTGTCTGTCGTTAACTCGCGTGATGGTTTCTCTGATTTTCGTTTCCCCTTCCCGCCCGCTCGTGACGCCTTTGAGCGCGAGTTGGTTTCCTTCCCAACCCGCGCCGTCGAGCCTGACAAACGCGCCATCAGTTGTGAAGGCGAAACGCTCGATTCTGTTGCCGCTCCGTCTCCAAAAATCTGTTGACACTTTCTGCCCGTTCCGCTCGACGACTCCGCTCAGCCAGCCGCCGCTCAAGTCTTCCTTCACCGTCCAACGAAAAGACAGGTTCGGATTGCTTCGCATCGTGACGACCCACTCGCCTTTGAAGTAATCGAGGTCGGTTGAAGCTCCGAACAAGAAAGAAGCTCTGGCGTAAACGACTCCGCACATCGCCAGCGCGACAAGAACCGCAGCGAAAGCAAGCCTCGTTCGCTTGTCCAGTTTATTCTTCATCGTTGTGACCCGCATAATTTAATATATGCGAATCAGGAGTAGGAGAAGCAGATGAGCAATGAGCGATAAGATAGTTTTGTGGAAACTACACTTATCGAACTCTACTTGCTCATCTGCCGCCTCTACGATACGCAGCCCATCCTGAAACAG
>JAVHVE010000021.1:0-38322 GCA_032160705.1 Acidobacteriota bacterium
TCGATTACGAGTTGTGCCATTCTTGACTATGTGCCGAGAGGCACAACTCGGACAGGTGATTTCTTCAAAGCACACACTTCAAAGAATAGCCTGTTCGAGCCGCTATCATAAATTCTGAATCATCACCAGAAAAAGTTCTGAATGAGGCCGCGCCGGTTGCGTAAGGGGGCGCGTCTTCGGTAAACTGCCTTGCAGCATGAACCCTGCGAGTGCTCCCAAAGAGAGCCTTGCGGGGTTCATGTGCGCTTGACCTGAACCGATTAGGGCGTGTTAAATTATACTTTAAGGCTACCCCTTAAAACTGAGAACTGAAAACTCAAAACTGAAAACTTTTTTGATGGAGAGATGAATGGCGATAGTTAATGTGAATCAAGGCGAATCAATCGAGAGCGCTTTGCGCCGCTTCAAGCGCAGGGTGATGACCGAAGAGATTATTAAAGATGCGAAGAAGCACGCTTTCTTCATGCCGCCGGGACAGAAAGCGAAGCTCAAATCGGCTCTCGCCCGCAAGCGCAACAAGAAGAAGGGGCGCGGTCGTCCCATGCGCGATAGATAGAACAAAGCGCATCCACACGCGCGACAGGTAAACCGTCCAGGTGTATGGTGGTGGAGACGTTGATGCCAGGTTCAAACAGGCATGGCATTCACTCTACCCCTTCAAGTTCGGGCGGTTTATTTTTCTGATGACACGAATCCTCCTGACCAACGACGACGGCATACACTCGGACGGCCTCATCAAACTCGAAGAGGCGCTTCGTGAGGTGGGCGACGTGTACACGGTCGCACCTGCGGCGGAAATGAGCGGCGCGTCACACAGCCTGACTCTCGCGCGGCCTCTTCGCATCCGCCAGATTGACGACCGTCACTGGACTGTAGATGGCACGCCGACCGATTGCGTGACGCTGGCGCTGCATAAGATCATTCCCGAAGAGGAGCGCCCGGACATCTGCGTTTCGGGAATCAATCATGGTGGGAATCTGGGCGATGATGCGACCTATTCAGGGACGGTCGCGGGCGCGCTCGAAGCGACTATCTTAGGCGTCCCCGGCATAGCGTTCAGTCTGGTGGCGCGCGAGAAATTCGATTTTACGGAAGCTGCGCGTTTCGCCGTCACTGCCGTGCGCAAAGTCTTGCAGGAGGGCTTGCCTGAAGGCACGCTGCTCAACATCAATTTCCCGCGCGGCGAGTTTAAGGGTGTGCGCGTCACACGCCAGGGATTGAAGAATGCGCGCCCCGTCATCAGCGAGCACATTGACCCGCGCGGTAAGCCCTATTACTGGATCGGCGAGGAATACTTCCCCTGGAACTCTGCCGAAGGCACGGACTATCAGGCCATCGAGCAGGGCTACATCTCCGTCACTCCGCTCAAGAGTGACATGACGGATCACCGGGCATTGACGGCAATCGAAACCTGGAATTACATCAGCACGAGCGAAGTCCTGCAAAACTCGTGATAAGTGACAGGTGACAGGTGACAAGATAAAAGCTTGTTCTTTCTTGTCACCTGTCACTTGTCACGGTTTACGGCTTTTCGGAGAAAGTATTGAGTTCCGCACCGCTGCACCCTGCAACGTCTCCCAACGATTATCGTATCCCGCGCGAGCGGATGATTGAGCGCCTGCGCGAGCATTACGGGATACGCGACGTGCGCGTGCTCGAAGCTATGCGCGCCGTGCCGCGCCATCTCTTCGTGCCCGAAGCCCTCCAGAGCCGCGCTTACGGCGACCACGCTCTTCCCATCAACGCCAATCAAACGATTTCGCAGCCTTTCATCGTCGCCCGCATGACAGAACTGCTGGAGCTTGATGACCGCAGTCGTGTGTTGGAAATCGGCGCAGGCTCCGGCTATCAAACCGCTGTGCTGGCGCGTCTCGCCGCACAGGTTTACGCAATCGAGCGCATCGGCGAGCTGGCGCGCGTGGCGCAGGCGCGCATCCGGCAGTTGGGGATTTATAAAGCGACCATCAAATGTTTTGACGGCACGCTCGGTTGGAGCGCGCACGCGCCTTACGATGCCATTCTCGTGGCAGCAGGCGGCCCTGATGTGCCTGAGCCCCTGCTCGCGCAATTGAAGGTTGATGGAAAGCTCGTGATTCCCATCGGCGAGACACGCGAATCGCAGAGACTAATCCGCGTTATCAGAACGGAAAAAGGCTACACCCACGAAGATCACGGCGCATGTGCGTTCGTCCCGCTCATCGGGCACTACGGCTGGTCAACAAATGCGTGACAGGTGACAGGTGACAGGTGACAAGATAAAGGCTGTTCTTTCTTGTCACCTGTTACCTGTCACCTGTCACGGCTTTCAATGGAGTAATCGCTTGATTGCCAGAATAATAGAGATACTTTCCGGCTTTATCGTCGCCACGATTGCGGCGCTTGGTTATTCGGGCATCGTTCTGTTGATGGCAATCGAGTCGGCATGTATCCCGCTGCCGTCCGAAATCATTATGCCGTTCTCCGGCTACCTGGTTTACACGGGGCGGTTCAGTCTCTGGCTGGTCGCGGTGGCGGGCGCATTCG
Organism: Acidobacteriota bacterium; assembly: GCA_032160705.1. GTDB lineage: Bacteria > Acidobacteriota > Blastocatellia > Pyrinomonadales > Pyrinomonadaceae > QHXM01. The sequence continues at coordinate 2,524 of JAVHVE010000021.1, forward strand.
GGTGCGTGCTCGGCTCGCTCGTCGCTTACTGGGTCGGACTTCGCGGCGGTCGCCCGATGATTGAGAAGTATGGCCGCTTTATTTTGATTTCAACCCACGATCTTGATATTGCAGACCGCTGGTTTGCGAAGTATGGCGAGGCAATTGTTTTCGCCAGCCGGTTGCTGCCCGTCCTCCGCACTTTTATCGCTTTCCCGGCAGGTGTGGCGCGGATGAATCTGAAGCGTTTTGTGATTTACACTTTTGCGGGATCGCTTCCGTGGTGTCTCGGTCTGGCATATGTCGGGCAAAAGCTGGGCGAGCAGTGGGACAAGAACGAGACTTTGAAGACGCTTTTTCATCGCTTCGATTTCGTGATTGGCATTCTCTTTGTGCTCTTCGTCGCCTGGTGGATTTGGCGACATGTCAAAAACTCTCGCGTGCAAAAGACCGCTCAGCAACAGCCAGAGCGTCTCCTCTGAAAACGCGGAGGTTTGACATTGCGTCTGCGGCTCACTTAGAATCCACGAGCGTTTAGTTTAATTGACGGGGCGTGGCTCAGCCTGGTAGAGCGCTCGGTTCGGGACCGAGAGGTCGGAGGTTCAAATCCTCTCGCCCCGATAAAATTTTTAGGGGCGCATCCATTGAAACGGATGCGCCCCTATTATGTTTGATACGAGTAAAGCCCTCACCTGCTTCAATGGTCAGTAGCGCCGGATGATTTCATATCCTGACCGCTGTTGGCGTCTGGACTTCCTTTACCACCGAACAATTTGGCAGGAGCGGCTATCCGCTTGGCAAAAGATTTGAGGCGCGACTCTTTCGGGCGCACCTGTCCGGCTTCCTGTTCGGGGGCGGTGCTCCTGTGTGAAAGGTTGCAGTATTGGCGCGGCTCTGAACCGCTTGGGTAGGTCATTCTGCTTTTGACCGGGCAATCGGGCGTCGCCAGCCCTCCGCTCACCGGATCAATCGCGACCGTCACGGTGGGGAGCGGTCGCACCTCTGTCTTTCCCTCTGCGAAGGCCGGCTCGCTGCCCGGCCTCGGTTCTCCTGTGGATTGCTGGTCTGCCCGTTTGCTGCGCGGCGATTCCATTGCGGGGAATCTCACGGCGCTATCGGACTGCTGTCCCTCTTCGCCGGGTGCAGCTTGCGCCTGTTGAATCGGCTGTGTCGGGTTTTGTGTGCGCGGCTCGCCTGATGAAATAAGAGCGCGGGATGCGGCGAAGAAGAGAACAACGAAAGCTAAGGCCGAGAGCAAAATAAATTTCCAGGGGGCTCGCCGGACGTGCGCCTGAGAAGGCGTAGGAGATTGATTCGCCGGGGAAGAAGCGTTCGTCCGCCGCCCCAGCTTTCCTGCTATCAACTGGTCAAAAGCCTCATTAATCTCCTTCAACTTTTCCTGCGCTTTTTGTTGCAGGCGCGGGTCATGTGCGAACCTGTCAGGATGCCAGACTTTGGCCAAATCACGGTGCGCTGTTTTCAATTCCGGCATGGACGCGCCCGGAGCGACGCCAAGCAATTCGTAGTATTTTATCAACTCATCATTCACGGCTGGTTCCCTCAGGATAGAATGTCGGCCAGTTGTGAGACGTTCTTAAATTTATCAAGCAACTCGGATGGGCCTGGCACAGGCAAGCCCAGGGAGCGAGACACCACCATGAGACAGGCCATAACGATTAAGCCCGTGATAATGATTCGCAACGCCATCCGGCAAAGATGACGAAAAGGCGTCAAAATAAGACGGCGCATCTTCGGTAGCATCAGGCACAATCCTCAAACGAATAATTTGCAGTTGATTGAGAACAGCCGAGACCTCAAACCCCTGGCTGATAACTCAAGGCGACACCTGTCCGAAAGACGGAGAAGGTGGCCGTTTCACTCTTAATCTGCTTTGAGGATAATTGGGGCGGTTTGCAGGGTCGAAATCAAGAGACCACTTTTGCGCATCTGCCCGGAGGTCGCGGGCGGCTGCGGTACTATTATCGCAGTCCGTGAGTTTGTTGACAACTGTCTTGTTGCTCGAAAAGACCGAAGGCAGTAATTAAGGCTCTTGCCGCACGACAAGCTCTTTCAAAATCGTTTCCTCAGGGTCTATCCGCACATCCGTTGGTCTGCTTGAAAGAGGAACGAAAAGACGTGTCATCCGGTCACTTGGTCTGAGCGTCGTGCGTTGAGTCTTCTGTGTCGTAATGATTTCTACCGGCAACGGAGTCAGAAACGGCGCGTCTTCCTGAGTCTGTTGAAGCTGAATCGTGAGCATGCCGCGCTCGCCCTTGAGTTTTCGCCATGACCATGAGGCTTCATAACGCGGATGCCCGCTCGCGTAAACCCAGCGCGCGAAAAACTCTTTCAAATTCATTCCCGATGCTCTCTCAAGCGCCGCGCGCAAATCTTCAGTCGAAGCGGTCTTGTGCTCGTATGCCAGATAAAAGGTGCGGATGCCTTTGAAGAATGCGGTATCGCCCATCAAACCGCGCAGCATGTGCAGCACCCACGCGCCCTTCTGGTAGTTGTTTGCGTTGAGCAGCTTCATGAGGTCTTCCGTTTCAGTGTCGTAAATCGGCGCGCGCCGCCCTTGCTCATATTTAAAATAACTCTCAGCCGCTCGCCGCATGTCATCACGAAAAACGTCCCTGCCTTCGTAGCGCTCGACGAAAAGCGCCGCGAAGTAGGTAGCAAAGCCTTCGCTCAGCCAGAGGTCTGACCATGTCTTGATTGAGACGGAATCGCCGAACCACTGGTGCGCTATCTCGTGGGCGGTGACATTGACCAGCCCGCGCCGGACGTTGAATCTGTGACTAAGTGGTGGCGCATCGAGAGGCGTAGTGAAGAGATTGCCGGAGAAAACAATCGCGCTCGAATTCTCCATTCCGCCAAAGCGCGTCGCTCCGACAATCAGCGCCAGCTTCTCATAAGGGAAGGGCGCGACCGTTTCGCTAAAAAACTGAAGTGTCGGAGGAGCAGAGTTGAACCCTCGCACGGCGTAGTCTCGATCCGTTTGCGGAACGTAGTAAGCGAGCGGCGGGACGGTATTCACAAGGGGCTTCGACTGCGCGTACTCGCCGACGGCGATAATCATGCAGTAAGGCGAGATGGGACGCGATTCCGTGTACGTCCAGGTGCGCGTCGTGTCCGTGCTGTTGTGCGTCGCGGTTAATTGCCCGTTGGCGACGACTGCGTCGCGTGCCGGAGCCGTGATAGTGAAGTTGACAGTGGCCTTCGCTGATGGATGATCGAGGCACGGTATCCAGTTGTGAACGCGGTCTGGCCAGTTATCGCCCGTCGCCGAAGGCTTTCCTGCTTTGTCCGCCATGAGAACCAGGCCGTCGGCGGGTCGCCCGTGATAACTGACGGCGATGACAAACGCATCGTTTTTGTTGACGGCACGAGGGAGTTGAACATTGAGCCGACCGCTGGCTTGCTCAAAACGCACAGGCTCGCCCGCGATCTTCACCGCATCAACAGTCATCTGGCCAAAATCCAGATCAATCACCTTGAGCGGGCCTTTTATCACCTGAATACTGATTTTTGTCTCAGCCTGGGTGAGTTCTGTCAGTTGATCGTTGAGCCTCAGAGAAACGTCGTAATGCGTCGGACGCCATGCGTCCACAGTGCGCTCGCGCCGCTCGGCCAGAGCGCACGTCCATGTCGTGAGCAGAAGCAGCGCGAGGACGATTGAGCGCCGCGAAGTGTCCATCAGCGGTTTTCTCATCTTCATCATCGAAGGCCGAGCATCAGAAGCGCGGAGCGATCCGAGACTATGCCTCCACGCTCGACCCAATCTCTGTAAGCTGACAACTCTTCATCGGCGACCGGGCGATTTCCCAGACGCGCCGCAGGCGTTCGTTCGAATGCCCTGTCGGTCAGCGCCATGTGGCCTTGGCGGACGTGCAGCGCCCCCGGTTTGGCGAGCGCCGCTTCGGCTGTCTCGACATCTGGAAACAATTCTTCGTAGGCGAGCAGATGCCAGATTGTGCCCTCCGCCTCGCGCTCCTCCACAGCCAGCACGCGCAGCAGACCGAAGCCGCTTTCGAGCTGGAAAATAAGATCATCGCCCGGAGCAAATGCCTGTGCCACGAAGATAAGAGTAGCACAGGAGAGTTGGCAGTAGGCAGTGGGCAGTTGGCAGTAAAGAGCAGGTGTTATATTGCAGCGTTGAGCTTTTGCTTTTAACTGCCAACTGCTCACTGCCTACTGCCTACTGTTTTATTTGCAAATCTAAAATCGCAAACCTACAATCTCAGACCGAAGTGGGACAATTCGATTCGAGCAAAGATTACTATTCTATTCTGGGCGCGCAGCAAGATGCGTCGCTCACTGATATTGAGCGGCTCTATAAACGTCTGGCCGTGCAGCATCACCCGGATCGCGGGGGCAGCGAAGAAGAGATGAAGTCTCTCAACGAGGCTTACGGCGTGCTGCGAGATATGGAAACGCGCCGGGTTTATGATGCGGAGCGCCGCAACCCCGCGAGTGATGACGAGCCTGCCTCGATCTATACTTCACCGCCGCTCGTGGTGGATGCCGCAGCCGGACAGAGCCTCGGCGCAATTCTATTCATCGGGGCAGGGCTGGTTCTGGCGCTGCTCGTCAGGTTTCAGTGGATATGGTTTCTCTGGCCGCTGGCCATCCTGGCGCTATGTCTGGTTGTCGTCGGAATCATTATGGCGCACGGAGCGATTCGCAGGATTGAAGAGCAGCAGCAGTGGGTCTCGCAGAGATGGCTCGGTGTGACGCTGGAAGTGATGTTCTGGGTAATTGTCGTGGGCGGCGGCTACGGAATTTATCTTGTTCTCAGATAGACGAACCGAAACGCGCATGAGCTTCACCGGACTCGATCTGCTTTTTCTGGAAATCAATAGCCTGGAGGAATCAGTCGCGTTTTATCAAGAGCGACTCGGCTTCCATTTGGAAACACACACTCCCGAATCCGAGCCGCCGATGGCCACACTCCGTGCCGGACGCTTGAAGCTAACCCTCGTGCAGCAACTGGAAACGATGCTCAGGCGCGGGCGTGGTTGTCACTTCTTTCTCGGCGTCGCGGACGTTGACGCTTATTACGAGCAACTCAAAGGGCGCGGTATTGTGATTGCGCCGCCTGCGGATGAAGGCTGGGGCGGACGCTTCATCACGCTGGAAGACCCGGATAAATACAGGTTCTTTTTCGTCACGTGGGCGGACGAAGAGCAGATGAAGGAGACGAGGTAAGATGCCAATGCAGCACGTCGAAAATATGTTGAGACGCTACAGGGGGCAGTCAATTGACGTCAAGACCATCTCCGGCGGCTTCTACGAAGGCACGATCACGGAAATCACCAACGATTACGTGGCGCTTAACGTCAAAGGCGAAGACGGCACGCCGGAGCAGGTTTTTGTCTTGCTCCACAGCATCGAGTCAGTGCTGCCGCGCGTCTCATCGTAAACGGGGCAGCTCACTGCGATTACAGTCTAATTTTAGTATTGCTACTGCAAAGGAGAGGAAATTCATTGACGGAAGCGATAATTAAAAAGACCTACATGGTTGGAGACGAGGACATCACTGACAGGCTGGAGCTGGCAGTCTTTGCAAGAGGATTAACCGCAGGGCCGACAGAATCTTACGATCTCAGACTGCCCGGCGAAGAAGTAAACGACCTGTATGATTTTATAAACACGTACCGGTATGCAATATCCCAGTTCTGGCATTGAGACGATTACTGCAAGATTATTTCAAAATCTATAGAGACTTGCCGTTTCGCTTCAAGAGTCAGAAGACGTGTGTCTTGCCCAAAGCACCACGCCCACGCTTGCCTCGAACTCAGCGTGCGCCGAAGTAGCATTCATCAACTTCAACCTCTCCCGAAATCGTCAGACGGTGGTACAATAATCAAAAACGATGATGCTCCCGACCAAAGCACATGCGTTATATAGAGAATCCGCCAAACCCCTGGCTCACGCATACGGTCGAATGGCTGGGCGAGCCGCCCGAAGCGCGCGTCGAAGTCTTTGAAGAGACGGAAACACGCTCAATCATCACGCACAACAATAGTCCTGATGTCGGCTTCGACTATTCCGTCAACTGCTACAGAGGATGCGCGCACGCCTGCACCTACTGCTTCAGTCGTCCAACGCACGAATACTTGGGCTACGGCGCGGGCACGGATTTCGAGCGCAAGATCGTCGTCAAGACAAAAGCGCCGGAGCTTTTGCGCGCGGAGTTTATGCGTCGCAGTTGGCGGGGCGACCCCCTGGTCTTCTCCTTCACGTCCGATCCTTACGTTCCGCTCGAAGCTCATTACAAGTTGACGCGCCGCTGTTTGGAAGTCTGCCTTGAGTTTCGCAATCCCGTTAGCATCGTCACCAAGTCCGCGCTCATTCGCAGAGACATTGACGTGTTCGTGGCCTTGGCGCGCGAGGCGTCCATCTCCGTTTTCTTCACCATTCCGTTTGCCGACTACGACACGGCGCGAGCGGTCGAGCCGTTTGCGCCATCGCCGGATGCGCGTTTTAAGGCGATGAGCGAGTTGGCGGAAGCGGGAATTGAAGTCGGCATCGGAATCGCTCCCGTCATTCCAGGCTTGACGGTTGACATCCCCTCGCTGCTCAAGCGTGCGAAAGAGGCGGGCGCGCGTCAGGCTTTTATGACGATGCTGAGATTGCCCGGCAGCGTGGCCGAGTATTTCGAGCAACGTCTGCGAGAGAAATTGCCGACGAAAGCCGAGCGCGTACTGAACCGCATCCGCGAAGCACGAGACGGCAAGTTAAACTCCAGCGAGTTCAATGAGCGGATGCGGGGTAAGGGCGAATACTGGCAGGCTCAGGAGCGTCTGTTTCGCCTCTACTGCCGGAGATTGGACTTTAATAACCAGGAACGTCGGACGTATCAGACTACCCCCCAGTCAACTTTTCGCAGACCGTCTGCACAGGGCTTGCTTTTCGATTGAAGACAAGGAAAGTCCGCTTGATTTATAATGGTCGCACGCTCTTTCAACACATTTCGGGGGGACAGGTCATGATTACGATCAGGGATGTGATACGCGACCGCGAGCCATATTCCGTGCGGGAGAATGTGACCGTGCTGCAAGCGGCAGAGTACATGGTGAGCCGCAAGGTCGGCGGCGTCTGCGTGCTCGATGGCGATGGCCGCCTGATTGGAGTCTTAACAGAGCGCGATTTGCTGAACCGCATTGTCCTCCCGCGTCTGGACCCCGCGAATCTGCCCGTCAGCGAAGCGATGAGCCAGGTGCAGGCGGTCATCGAGACGACCGATACTCCAGAGGAGGCGCTGGAACGGATGGAGTTGATTGGTCGCCGCCATCTGCCGGTGGTCGAGGGCGAACGCTGGGTCGGGATGCTCTCGATGCGCGACATCCTGCGCGTCGAGGTCAGCGAGCAGGGCGACGAATTGAAGCTTCTGCATGAATACATTTCCCATTGACCTGCGTCTAATAGAGCAGGGAAGTTAATCCGGTTGTAGCGAAGGCGGCGAGATTTCCCATGCGCCGCCTTCGGTTGTTCAGTCAAAGAACCATTAGGGGATTGAGATGAGACGTACCTTTTATTCAGTTATCCTTTTCAGTTTTGCGCTGGCTTGCAGCCAGGCTCCGCCGGGAAAAGGCGCGGGCGAAACGGCTGGCACACAGGATGGCGCAGTGCAGTTTCGCGTTGAGACGGTCGCGAGTAATCTTCAAGTCCCCTGGTCAATCAATTTTGCGCCCGATGGCCGGATCATTTTTACGGAGCGCCCGGGGCGTGTGCGCGTGATTGAGCAGGGGCGTCTGCGGCCTGAGCCGCTCAGCATCATCAATGATGTCGAATCGAGGAGCGAGAGCGGATTGATGGGACTCACGCTTCACCCGCAGTTTGCGTCCAACCATTTTCTTTATCTCGCCTACGCCTACATGAGCGGTGAGGGGCAGCGCGTTCGCGTCGTGCGCTTCCGCGAAACGGGCAATGGTTTGACAGACAGAAAATTGATTATCGAAAACATTCCGGCAGCGCAGTTTCATGCCGGATGCCGTTTGCGCTTCGGCCCGGACGGCAAGCTCTACATCACGACCGGCGATGCGACAGAACCCGCGACGGCTCAAAGGCTCGATTCACTCGGCGGGAAAACTCTGCGCCTGAATGACGACGGCACTGTTCCTTCCGACAATCCTTTCGTCAATCAGAAAGACGCGCGCCCCGAAATCTGGACTTACGGCCATCGCAACCCGCAGGGGCTGGACTTTCAGCCGGGCAGCAATTTGCTGTTCGAGACCGAACACGGCCCATCGGGCGGCGATGCTCCGGGCGGCGGCGATGAAGTCAACATTGTCGAGAAGGGAAAGAATTACGGCTGGCCGGTGATTCATCACAAAGACGCGCGCGCGGGGCTGGAATCGCCTCTGCTTGAATACACGCCTGCGGTTGCGCCCGCTAGCGGCATGTTCTACCGGGGCACAGCGTTTCCGCTGTTTCGCGGCAACTTCTTCTTCGGGAATTTACGCGGGCAGACGATCATTCGCGTCGTGCTGGACGGAAGACGTGTGGTCAGCCAGGAGCGTTTGCTTGAAAGGCAATACGGGCGCATCCGCGACGTGGCGGAAGGGCCGGACGGCGCGATCTATTTCTCCACGTCCAATCGTGACGGGCGCGGCTCACCAGCGACAGACGATGACAGGATTTTGAGACTTGTTCCCGTTAAATAAGGCGAGACGTGGTCTCATTTTTTCTGAGCGAGTACGGCAGTCTTCGACCAGCCAATCGGTTGCAGGGGCGGGAAGCGGTAGTGCTTGACGACTCTGAAATAGCGGCGCGTGTTTTCGGCGACTTCGCGCGGGTGGTGAGCCTTGAAGCGGAACATGACTTCGAGCATCCGGCTGACGGGCGATGGCCTGACGGGAAGGTGAAGGATATAGCCTCCGCGCTTGAGCACGCGCGCCAACTCGCCCAAGCCCTCACGCAGCGACACGTATTCCAGCACGCCGCTCGTCACCACGAAATCAAAAGAATTGTCTGCGAAGGGCAGCGCCAGGACGTTGGCCTGTGTGAACCAGACTTTATCGGCGCGCCCGGCTTTCTCTTCGACGGCCTTTTTCGCCGTGACGATTGACGAGCCGGAAAGATCGACGGCTGTAATCCTGACCGGAAGATCGAGAGCTTTGAGGAGCGCGATGGTCAGCAGCCCCGTGCCGCATCCGGCGTCGAGAATCTTGGCGTTGCGGGAGAGCGGAATTGGATGAGTGCGTAGATATTGATGAAGGGAACGCCCGTAGCCATTGAATTTGAAGGTCAGGTTGTAAAGGTTGGCGATCTTGTCATAAAACGATCCAGCCCGCGCTTCGTCCGCGCCTCTTGTCGCTAAGTTCTGTGCCATACGTTAGTTTCACCCTCCACCCGCCAAAAGGTTTTCTTTCGACTACAGAGCCATCGCCTCTTTGATTTGAGGAGGGACGCCGAGAAAATTTGATCGAGCTTAAAGATAGATCGAATTTGATTGAACTACAGGCCATAATCTATACCACAAGAAGGGGCTTGAGAAACAGTCGTTTTGTGACGATAAAGGCGGAAAATAACGGGCTGGCCGGGTAAATCCCCTGCAAGAAAAAGCCCTGCGAAGCGTTCACGCGATAGCCAACCTTTGATTTTCGCAAAATGTGGAGGGGTCAATGAAAAAAGCAACAATAACGCTCGCAGCCATAGCCCTCGGCCTGGTTCTGGCAGGAGCTTTTATTTTCGCGCCTGTGCAGACGCTGGCGAACGTGAGTGCGACGGTAAATGCGCTTGAGCCGCAGCCGCCTCAACCTGAGCCTCCGGTGATGACGAGCGGAGGGTTTGAGGTCGAGGTGCTGGTGGATGGAAGATCGCTTGAAGAGTATGCCGCGCGAGGTCGCCACTACGTAGAGGCGCTCGAAGGTGCGGAGTATGAGCTGCGCATCAGAAACCCTCTGGGCGAGCGCGTCGCGGTGTCGCTCTCGGTTGACGGCATGAATACGATTGATGCGCGGCGGTCGTCGGCCTGGGAAGCCAGCAAGTGGGTGATTGGCCCGTATCAGACGATTACCATCAGCGGATGGCAGATGAGTTCATCGCGCGCACGCCGCTTCTATTTCACCACGGAGCGAGATTCCTATGGCGCGAAACTGGGACAGACCGCGAATCTCGGAGTCATCTCAGCCGTCTTCTTCCGCGAGCGGCAGCCGGTCGTCATCGTCGTCCCACCTCCGCCGCGCCGCACTCGACCTTATGAAGATGATGGGATTGAACGAAACGAGGACAAGCGGCGAGCGGACGCGCCATCGTCATCCACTGGACGTGATAGTGCGGGAGCGAAGAGCGCGGAAGCTTATCCGAGGCCGGACGACGAATCGGCAGCGACAGGGATTGGACGCAACGTCAGAAACGACGTGCGCTGGGTGAATCTGGACTTATCGCCACGTGCGGCTGCGGAAGTGACGATTCGTTACGAGTACCGCGACGCGCTCGTCCGCCTTGGCATCCTCCCGCGCCACTATCCGAGACCGGAGGATTCTTTAAGACGCCGCGAACGCTCGACGGGTTTTGAGGAAAGAGGTTTTAGTCCTGAACCTTGAGCGGCACATTAAAGGCGCGGTCGAAGATCGGCTGTGTAAAGCTGCTTGTACGCGCGATAGTTCGCCATCACCTTGTAGACGTAATTCTTGGTTTCATCAAAGCCGACCTCGGCGGTGAAGACTCCGGGGTCGCGTTGCCGCGCGCGTTTGACCCAACGCGCGACGTTGTCTTCGCCACCGTTGTAGGACGCCGCGACCGCTTCGGGCAAATCCGGGAACTGGCGTGACAGGTCTGCGAGATATTCGCTGCCGAGAAGAATTGACGTTTCCGGGCGGTAGAGGTCTTCGTCACTCAGGTTGTTCAGGCCAACATGCGCAGCATACTTTGACGCCGTGTCAATCGTCAGTTGCAGCAAACCCCGCGCGGCGGCCATTGATTTGGCGCGCGGTCGAAAGCCGCTCTCCTGTCGCATGATTGCCAGCACCAGACGCGGGTCAACTTTGCGGCGCGTGGCCTCACGCAAAATCGCCTCCCGGTATTGAGCCGGATAGAGATTAGCGGTCGCAATAATTTGAGCTTTGACGCGCTCGGCGCGGGCATTCACCATCTCTCTTCTGGAAGGACTATTGAGCGCAAGCAGCCTCGCGGTCGCCAGCCCGCCGTAATAGGAATCCGCTCTGTCTGGAATTGTGAGGTAAGCGTTAGTTGCTTCCTCCACGCGCCCGGCGCGCTCCAGGCTGTAAGCCCTGAGATAAGTCACTTCGTCCGGGCTCGTCATCACCTTGCGAGAGTAGGCCGCGGTGCGTAGCTCGTCAGCCGTTTGAATTGCGTGCTGCCAGTCGCCACCCGCCACATCCAGACGCAAGCGAGCAAAGAGAGCGTTAGTTGCCGTCGGCGTTCCTGTATATTTCGCGCGCGTTTGCGTAATCCAACTGATTGCGTCCTGCGGGCGTCCCGCCTCACGCAGGCTGTCTATCACATTCAGGTAAGCGAACTCCACGCGCTCGCCTGCGGGGAATTGTTCGGTGTATTCACGGTAACGCGCCGCCGCCTCCGACGCGCGACCCAGACGCAGGAGCGAGGAAGCCAGAGAGTAGAGACCTTCGCGACCCTCTTTTGTTTGCGCGTAGTCTCTGGCCACCCGCTCGAAGAAAGGTAACGCCTCTTCATGGCGGCGCACTTGAGAATACGAGCGACCCGTGCCATAGAGAGCAGCCGGAACGTTCACATCATTCGGGTAGCGTTCGATGAGCGTTTGAAAATGGGCGCGTGCTTCCGCGAAAGCGCGATTGGTCAGGTAAACCCCTGCGCGCCGGATGTGTTCAGCGGGCGTCAACTGCGCTAGTGCCCCGTCCGCGCCGCGCCCTTCACGGTCAAGGCGGCGCACATTGCTCAATTCATTGTCTTGCGGTTGAAGAGAAATTGATAAAGAAGTTGTTCCGAGATTCACTTGCCCAAACTGGGCAGGCGCGAAAGTAGAAGCTGTCAAAGATGAGCAGACGAGAATGAGCGAAACGATTGCAGCCATAAGCCATGCCCCTTTATCACCCGGAAAATTTGTTCAATCACATCGAATACTAATCCCAAATTGCAGACAAAAAGAAGGTGATGAACGAACCACGAAGTTACACGAAGAAACACGAAACTGCTTGCTGCTTCTTTCGTGTTATTTCGTGTGGCTTTGTGGTTCGTTTCCCCTCACTGCCCTCAAAACAACTTAGCCCTTGCGTGAGCCGCCCGGCAAGAGTTTAGCAAACAAGGTCACGACATGGGAGAGATGCCGCGACCTTGTTTTAAGTTTCCCGTTTTGTTTTGCCCCGGCACGCGGGGCGGTTAGTTAGCCTTATCAACCTTCTATGACATCCATCATGCTGGTGGCTTTGCGCTCGTAGGCCAGGATGGTCGCGTAGTTCCGGCGCTCGATTTTACTGAGCGACTGCTCGTTAAATTTCGGGTCAGGCTTGTACCAATCGAAACTGGCGAAGTAATTCTGGATAGTTTTATCTTTGAAGATTTTGCCATGACGGGCGTAGATTTCATTGCGGAGCTTGCGCGCGTCTTCGATGAACAGTCCTTCGAGAGCGGGGCGCGGGATCGCTTTCGTGCTCAACTCGTCGCGCAATCTTTTCTCGACACGGACGATTGCTTCGACGTTTTGTTTCTCAATCTCTGAAAGCTCGGCAGGCTGCTGGCCTTCCTCAACGGCCTTGTACCAGGGCTGAAAGTCAAAATATTGCTGAAGCCACATGGCCGTGAAGGTGCGACCCTTGCGAGCATAGAATTCGTTACGCATCAGGCGCAGCTCGTGCAGCCCCAGCCCCGCCAGCATCTGTTCCGTCAACGCGGTATTCTGAAAAATCTCCATGTCGCCGGGTGAGACGGCAACGTGGCGTTGCTTCTTCTGCGCCGCAATGATCGTTTGAAGATTCTTCTGCTCGATGGCTGTCAATGTTTTCGGGTCATACCCAGCATCGGGCGCGTACCAGTAACGCTCCTCGAAATATTGTTGCAGCCAGGGCTGATCGTCAAACCGCTTGCCGTGAATCGCCTCAACCTCGGCGCTCAGCACGCGCCACTCCGCGCCCGTGTGCTCGCCGAGTTGTTTGATAGTGAACAGACGCTGTTGATAGAAGCGCAAATCGCCGGGTTGAATGGTTTCGTGCTGTGCGGCTTCCGCCTCGCGAATCACGTCCAGATTCCGTCGCTCCGTCGCGTTGAGCATCGAATTCTGGAAGCCTGGATCGGGCTTGTACCATGAACGCTCTTTCAAATAGCTCTGGATGTAGGCGTCTTTGAAGATGCGGCCATGCCGACCGAAGACAATCCCGCGTAGGAATTTCAAATCGTCGAGATTCAAATCCTTGAGTTGCTCAAGCGTGACGCTGCTGCTCGCAAATTCAAACTTCTCCCACTGGCTTAAATTATCCTGTGCCTGAACTGCCGATAACGAAGAGCCGGTGATAAGCAGGATTGCCGCAAGAAGGGAACTGCGAAGAAACGAGCGAGACGAATGCCGCATAGAACTTTCCTTAACTGCCTGAGTAACGGGAGAGGGGAGATGCCTGTTAGACTTGCTGCCCGTCCGGGAAGTTGACGACTGGCAGGTTTGATTTTGCAGTATTAGGAGTCCCGCGAGGGACGAATGCTAATAGCCCAGCACTTCAGTGCTGGGAATAAAAGCCAAGATAAAGATTGAGTCCCGTAGGGACGACTGAATGGAAGTGAACCTTTCTTCAGTCGTCCCTCCGGGACTCAATTATTTTTACTACTCTGTTTCCCAGCACTGAAGTGCTGGGCTATTAGCATTCGCCCCTGACGGGGCTTAACAACTTGCTCACGGGGTTGATTAACTGCCTGACTCTTCCTCTTCGATAATCTCGTAGCTTGAAATAATCTCGACAGTTGGTCGAAGCGTGGCGGCGACGCTGCAATACTTCGTCTCGGAAAGCTCGATGGCTTGCGAGAGCGCTTTCTCGGAAATGTTGCGCCCGTGTACGATGTGCCGGACTTCCATCCGCGTGAAGCTTCGTGGGTGCTCACTGCGTCGCTCGCCTCGAACCTCGACCCGGTAAGAGGTCACTTGCTCCCGTTTCTTTTTGAGGATAGAAACGACATCCACCGCCGTGCAGCTTCCCAATGCGATTAGCAGCAACTCGACGGGCGTGGCTGCGCTCGCGCGCTCGTGGTTTGTGTCAAGCACCTGCGCGTGTCCGCTCGGGCTGATGCCGACAAACATGTCGTCCCCGGCGAAATGGATGGTGGCTTTCGCGTCTTCCGCACTCATCAGACAAGTTCCTCCCGCATTGGCCGAAAGCATAGCATAACTGCCTGGCCTGGACAGGCCGGAAGGAAGGGCGGGAAAGCGTTTGCGCCAAATTATTGGTCACCTGACGATAATTTGTATATTGTATCCACACCCACTCTGTGGCTAAAATGTAGCTGCCTGTTAGTTTCCAGAGAAATGATAGTTCAAGAAGGAGGAATCTATCATGTCCCCCACCTCTCGACGGATTGTCCCGATCCCTTTGTTCGCTCTCACGATCTTGATGTTAGCTGGTCTGGGGAGCACGTTGGTCGCCCACGGTCAGAATACGGGCGGCGGGAAAAACGTGGACAAGCCGTTATACGTTGAATATAAGGGTGTACGCATCGGCATGGAGACAAGCGAGGTGCGTAAGAAACTCGGCGACCCGGCGGATAAGAGCGACGTTCAGGACTTCTTTGTCTTTTCTGAGAAAGAGTCGGCGCAGATTTATTATGACAAAGGAAAAAAGGTGATGGCCGTCTCCGTCAACTACGTTGGTGATAACAACGGTGCGCCGCTGCCCAAGATCGTGCTTGGAACAGACATTGAAGCCAAAGCTGATGGGACGATGCATAAAATGGTGCGTTACCTGGATGCGGGCTACTGGGTTTCTTACAACCGGACAGGCGGAGATGATCCGCTCATCACCGTGACAATGCAAAAAATTCAATGACGACGCAAAGGTTTTGCAAGGTGTTGAGCGGCAACCCGCTGGTCTTCATCTGAATCAGACCAGGGTGCGTTAGTCTCCCCGACGAGGGCATGGTATCATGTCAACGTTCCCTCTTCGTGCGCTCAGTTTTTGCTCCGTTTGATAGCGGAAGAGTAAGCACGAGTATCATTTCTCGCGGAGAAAGCAGTTCCCGCCTCTCCTCAACTACTCTTCCCGAAGTTAGGTAGAAACGCCCCCTTTCCCCCTTGGAAATAGCAACCGGAAGCGAGGTCGAAAAAGGCCCGTGCCGGGTGCGATGTTTAGTGAACTTGAGCAGTAAACACTTGAAAGTGGAGGAATGGGTAATGAATCGAATTAGAAAAATCTTTAGCGTGGTAATGGTGCTTGCGCTCGCTGGTCTAGCGATGACGACGCAGGCACAGATCCGCACGAACCGAGCAACCAATCAGCAGGTGCGGCAGTTAATCGTCCGCATAGAGAATCGCACGGATGTATTCCGCAGCAGTCTGGACGCCAGGCTCGACCGGAGCAGGATTAACAACACCAATGCCGAGGACGACATCAACCGGCTGGTGGCAGACTTTGAGAGCGCGACGAATCAATTGCGCGACCGTTTCAACAGCCGCCAGGCGGTTTCCGCAGACGTGCAAAGCGTGCTTAATCAGGCGGCCTTGATAGATAGTTTCATGCGGCGCAATCGTCTGGGCGCGCGCGCCGAAAGAGACTGGGCGAGCCTGCGTGTGGACTTGAATGAACTGGCGCGTCTCTACGATGTTTCATGGCGCTGGGATAACGGCACGACCACTCCGACTAATAACTATCCGTCAAACAACTATCCTCAGACCAATACCGCCTCGAATCGTCTGACGGGCACGTATCGTCTGGACGCGACGCGCAGCGATGACGCGCGTGCTATCGCCGACCGCGCGACCCGCACTCTTCCTTACAGAAACAGGCAGAGGACGCTGGATGCACTGACGGCACGGCTGGAATCGCCGACCACTCTTGCCATAGATCGTCGCGGACGAAGTGTGACTATCGCTTCTTCGCGCGCTCAGCAGTTCACCTTTGAGGCTAATGGCCTTGAGAATGTTGAGACCGGCGCAAGCGGGCGCACGGTTCGCGTTCGCTCCGTGTTGAATGGCGATCAACTGGTCGTCACTTCCACCGGAGACAGGAACAGCGACTTCAGCGTGACTTTCGACCCGATTGAAAATGGTCGGCGGCTGCGCGTCACACGTCGCATCTCGGACATAAACCTGACGACGCCAGTGGTTGTCGAAAGCATTTACGACAAGACTTCAGACATTGCTCAGTTGGACCTTTACAACAGCGGGCCGGGATATTCCGGCACTGGAACAGCAACAATCTCCACGAGCGGCGATTTCATCGTCCCCGATGGTACGCAAATCACCGCCGTGCTCAACAACAATCTGACGACGCGGGACACGCGCGAAAATGATCGCTTCACGATGACGGTGCGCTCGCCCAATCAGTATGAGGGCGCAACCATCAACGGTTACATCACAGGCATCAATCGTTCAGGCCGCATCTCAGGGCGATCCGAGATGACGCTCAACTTCGAGAGCATATCTTTGCGCAACGGTCAAACCTACAGGTTTGCCGGAATCCCGGAGTCGGTGCGGACGGCCAACGGCGATACCATTCGTGTTGATAACGAAGGCTCAGTCCGTGACGATAATCGCACAACCACGACAGCTCAACGCGCAGGCATTGGCGGAGCTGTCGGCGCGATCATCGGCGCGATTGCGGGTGGCGGCAAGGGTGCGGCCATCGGCGCAATTGTCGGCGCAGGCGCGGGCGCAGGCTCAGTTTACATTCAAGGCAAGGATGACCTTGAGCTGATGAGCGGCACGGAAGTCACCTTGCGCGCCTCTGGCCCCAGATAAACAAGTATCAGGAGTCCCGCGAGGGACGATTGAAAATAGCCCAGCAATTTATTGCTGGGAATAGACACGAAGATAAACGTTGAGTCCCGGAGGGACGACTGAACAGCGAGCGAGCCTCTCTTCAGCCGTCCCTTCGGGACTCAATTATTTTTACCACTCTGTTCCCCAGCACTGAAGTGCTGGGCTACTGTCATGCGCCCCTGACGGGGCTGGAAAATCTGCCAATTGTTCGTTCCCTGATGGGCGGCGTAGATGCTAGGATTCTTCACGCTCGTAACGCCTGGCTCAGGGAGAAGAGAATTGGTCAGCACAACCGCGATTCTGAGCAGCCTGCCTGATGACCTGCGGCTTCAAAGACTGGAAGCGCTGGTCGTGGCGAGCGAGACTCTCAACCGCGCTTCGGGACTGGACGATATTTTGCAAGCCATCCTCACGCTCATCAATACCCAGCTCGATTGCGAACGAGCGACCGCTTTCCTCAGTGACCGGCGAACAGGGAAGCTGCACGCGCGGCAGATGAGCGGCTCTCAGCATGTGGAGATAGTGCTGGAAAAAGGCGTCGGCGTGGCAGGCTACGTCGCGGAAACAGGTGAGAGCGTGCTGATTAACGATGTCGGCTCTGACCCGCGTTTTGATCCCTCGACCGACAGGCGCACCGGATTCATCACCAGAAACATGCTCTGCGTTCCACTCAGAAAGCCTGAAGGCACGCTGATGGGGTCGCTTCAGGCCATCAATCGGCGGGAAGAAGAATTTTCCGCAGCAGACCTCGCCTATCTTGAATCGTTTGCTGCGCTGGCCGCCATCGCCGTCGAGCGTGAGCAACTGGCTCAGGAAGCCTTTCGCGCGAAGTTGCTTTCAACCGAGCTTGAGCTGGGGCGAAAGATTCAGGCGCGACTGCTTCCGCCGCCCGGAAAAATTAATCTGCCCATGCCGTTCTCCGCCTGGGGCATCAGCCAGGCTTGCTACGATGTCGGCGGCGACGCCTATGATGCGATTGTGCTGCCTTCGGGAGAATGCGCGTTCTGGGTCGCTGACGTGAGCGGGAAAGGAATCGGCGCAGCCCTCTTGATGACGACGCTGCAAACGGAGTTGCGCGCGCTGGTCAGAGCCGAAAGTGATCTGGCCACTCTCGCTACGGAACTGGACGCACGAGTAGCAATGGTCGCGCCGCTCGGCACTTTTGCCACACTCTTCCTGGGCGTGCTCTCGCCCGAAGCAGAGCGCTTGCGCTATATCAACGCGGGGCATGTGCCGCCGGTCTGGTTGAATTCTCAAGGGGAAACTGAAAGACCGTTCGAGGTGAGCGGAAAGCTCATCGGACTTCCTCTCCCAGATAACAGCTATCATGCCGGAGAAGTTGCATTCAGAAGAGGCGAGCGTCTGGCCATCTTCAGCGACGGAGTGACGGAGGCGGAAAACACTGCGGGCGAAACTTTTGAAGAAAAAGAACTGGCCGCCAGCCACGCCTCTCTCAACACAGTGGATGTCGAACAGATGGGACAATCCTTCTTTGCAGACCTGGACTGCTTCCGCATCGGCGCTCCGGCCAAAGACGATATGACTTATCTGGTGGTCGGTCTGGACTGACAGATTGAAAGGTAGTAATAAAACCGCAAAGGCGCGAAGATCGTTAAGAGATGCCTGATTCTCTTAACGGTCTTCGCGCCTTTGCGGTTAGTTCTGCCTGACGGGAGAAGTCTCAGGCAGATGCTTGCTGTAAAAAAATCGTATCGTAATGGGCGCGCAGCTTGAAGCCAGCTTTCAGATAAAAGTCTGAGGCGGTTTCGTTCTGCTCGTTGACCAGCAAAGAGACGGTCTTCGTGCGTGCCAGAAGATTCCGGGTCAGTTGCGACAGACAGCGCCGCCCGATGCCGTGCCCGCGTTCCTCAGGGGCGACGTAGATACCTTCCAGATAAACCACCTCCGGCGTATCAGACATAATGTCTGCCTTGAAGATCAATTGGCCATTCTCAATCAGCACCCACACCCTGCCCTGCTCAATACGACGCGCGCAGCGAAGACGAAAACCGTTCGGGTCTTTCTCCATCGGGTTGACGCCGCTCTCCTCGAACGCCATCTCGGCCTGTACCGGCAGCAGCATCCCAAGATCGCGGAGCGTCGCCCGGCGCAGACCTTGCACGGGCTTTCTCACTTCGACGGGGAATTTTTGCTCAAACAACAACTCGCGGCACATCACTCTGGGCGCTTGCCCGCCTTCACCGTAAAGATTCCAGAAATGCTCGACCTTCTCCATTTCACCCATCAGCATGTGCGTGCGCGAACTTTTTTGAGCAATACCAGCGAAGGCCGCCAGAGCTTCATCCGAGCGGGCTTCAAACAAAGTGGCGTGACCAATGAGGGCGACGCCTTCAAGACAACCCTCGCTATTGCGGTAGCCATAGAACGAGCCGCGATTCAAAGGACTGACGATGCCGTTGTCGAGAATGAAACCGGCGAGGTAAACCGTATGAAGGGGACGCTCTGACAGGAAGGCTAAAACTTCCGCCTTGTGCTGCTCGGCGAGCGGCTCAATCATCGAACGGTTTAAGTTCGCTGGCGTCAATCGGGGCTCAGTGCCTGTAATTTCTCTTGAGAGAGATGAGCTAGCCATTTGGGGTATACCTTAGAGGTTCTGTGGTTGATAGGTAAAATTATCCAGACAAAGGGTGACTGATATTCAGGTCAGTAACCGAGATAGTCAACTCCAGAGTCTACCTCTAATTCCATTGAAGGGGTTAGATCACCATCAGAAGTCGCAGACTGTGCTTGCAGGAAAGCGTCGCCTAAGAGGACGCCATCGCCGAGGAGCACCCCATCGCCTAAGAGAACGCCGTCACCAAGAAGCACGCCGTCACCAAGAAGCACGCCGTCACCAAGAAGGACACCAGTGCGACAAAAGACCGTGCCGTCGCCGAGCAAGACGCCATTGCTTGTCATGATGTTATCGCCGAGCAAGACGCCATCTCCCAACAGGACGCCATCCCCAAGTAGCACACCATCGCCAAGGAGCACCCCATCACCGAGCAGGACGCCAGTCCCATAGATTTTTTGGTACTTCGTAATCAGATTCGTGCCTTTGGCATAGGTTTGATTAAGAATAATGCCTTGCGCCCACTTGAACGTCTGTCCCGCAATAGTTGTCTGCGGGGTTGGCAGCGTGGAGCTTGTCAGTAGCGGCGCGCCGAGAAGCGTGAGTGCCGTGAAATCGGTGCGCATCAACTTAGCCAGGCGGATTGCGCCTTCGATATTGAGCTGGCCTGCCCCCTGCTCCAGCATGTTATAACCCGCGAGCGGCTGCGCCGTGTACATCAGGATCATCTTGACCATGTTCGGCGTGAGCTTCGGATTGGCCTGTAACAAAAGGGCTGCGGCCCCTGCAACCACGGGGGTCGCCATTGACGTGCCGTTCAGGTACATCATCTTGCGGTTATCAACCGGGCTGACATTGGTGTCCAGTTCCGGGTGCTGTTTCACAAGAAGATTATCTTCGGCTTCGGCATAAATGAGCTTATTGCCGGGCGCGACCAGGTCTGGCTTAATCAAGTTGTCGTAGTGCTTGACCCCGCTCCCGTCCGTCCAGTAACTGCGCGTCGGCCCGCGTGAGCTGTAGCTCGTGATTGAATCGTCGCCGCGCGCATCCGTCCCGTAGCTATTCGACGCTCCGACGGTGAGCGCTGAAGGCTCGTTACCCGGCGAGTGAATCTGGCCGTACACTTTTTGGTTGGAACCATTTTTGCCATTATTGCCAGCGGCGGCGGCGACAACAATGCCAGCATTCACCAGACGACGCACAGCCTGGCAAACCGGATCGTTCTTGTAGGAATCAACAGCCATCGTTCCGAGACTCATATTGACAACTCGGATGTTGTGCCCGGTACGGTTGTTCATCACCCAGTCGAGGGCTTCGAGCAACCCGGAGACACTGCCCGAGCCATTCTTGTCCAGTACGCGGAGGTTGATAATATTGGCTTCAGGAGCGATCCCGATGTAGCTGCCATTCGAGATTCGACCATTACCGGCAGCCGTCGAGGCGACGTGCGTACCGTGTCCATAAGGATCGTCTGTCCGATTCTCGCCCGTAAAGTCTTTGCTCACGACAATGCGTGAATTGTTACCGTTGCTCAGGAACGACTTGTGATTCGCATCCACCCCTGAGTCAAGGACGGCGATACCGATGCCCTTGCCGTCGAGCGTGTAGCTGGTCGTGCCGCCGAGCAGTGTGGACTTGGTTTGTTGTCGAACGGCGTCTGCCCCGGTCGTCAGAGAGACGTGGCCGAGCGTCTTAACCTCAGAGTCAGGAGAGATGTAGAATATGTCAGGGTAGGCGGCTAACTCTTCAATGACGCTCGCGGGTAGTTCAATGGCTTGCGCGTCGAAGTTGTGGAAAACGCCTTTGATTTTGACTCCGCTTCGCTTAAGGATAGAGTTGACTGTGTTGCCAGGCTTGCCATTGAATTGAACGATAACTCTAACAGTGTCCTGATCGGCCTTCTTATGTTTAGCGCGGGCACGTAATTCAGGGGACACCTTGTTCCCTTCGACTGAGAGCACTTTCGCGTTGCTGCTCGACGAACCCTTGTTGGATTCGGCCTTGGCGTTGTCGCCAAGCATGATGCCGGAACATAAAGAGACTACCAGTGAGAAGATAGTCACCAGGGTTGCGATAGGGGAGCGTTTATTATTTTTCATTTCAGTTTCTATCGGGCAGAGGACATGATTTCCAAAATCGCTTGCATCAGTGCGAACGCACAATCGCCCGCGCCGAGCATTAGAGCAAGCATCGTGCCTTTCACATTTCAGACTGGATAAACCGCTATTTTGTTGCGTGTTTGTGCTCTTTCCCGCGGAATCGGAAAAACCGGAGAGAGATTAAGCCAGTCAGATTGAAAGTATCTGTCAGTCAAGCTGAGAGAGATCGGTCAGAGACAGGCGACCTATCAGCGTGGTCAATTCTTTACCCGAAGAGATCGAACTTTATCGTGATCGCATGTGGCGGCGCGAGCCGGAGATGCGTGTCGAAGATGCGAGCGGGGCGGAAAAGTTGATTGATGATGTGGGCTTCTGCGCGGCGATGACGGACGCGCGTCGTCCCGGGCCGTCGCTCTACATTGCCGTCTGCGGCAGGCGCGACGCGCACATGCCGCGCAACGTGCAGAAAGACCCGGAGAGCAGTCTGACGTGGACGATCAAAGACGAAGTGATGCGGCGTGGCCGCGTCTATTACGCCAAACTCACAAAGTCGCGCGCCACTTTCATCGCGCCTCGCCTCATCCCGCACTTTAACGCCATCTGGGGAGTGCCGCGCAGAAAGGAAAGTGAGTCGTTGTCGGCGGACGCCCGCGCCGTGTTGAAAGTTCTGCGGCGGGAATGGGAGATGGCGACCTGCGATTTGCGAGAAGCTTCAGGCGTCACCGAACGCGCCCGGTTCACACGCGCGATGGACGAGTTACAGCGCACGATGAAGGTGATGCCCGGTGAAGTGGTCTATGAACCCTGGTTCACGTATATCTGGACGCTGGCCGAGGGACGTTTCAGCCAGGAACTATCAATGAAGGTGAAACGCGCAGATGCCCTGCGCGAAATCGCTCGCGCCTTCCTTGATGGAGCAGGCATGACCGTGCGCGGCGAGCTGGCAAAAGTCACGGGGCTTTCGCGCGTGGACGCCGGACTCGGCAACCGCGCACTGGTCAAAGAAGGCTATGCCGAGCGTTTGGAAGTAGGAGTCTACAGAAAGGCAGGGATGAGGGCGGAGGGATGAAAAGCAGGAGTCAGAACACAGAAGACAGGAGACAGGAGAAAAGAAAATCTGTAGCAGCGGCTCTCCGCATATTTATTCTGACTTCTGGATTCTGACTTCTGGATTCTGCCTTTCGCTGGTTTCTGTCTTCTGCTTTTGTTGCTCTTCTCTCAGCACCTTGTCCGTCTCTGCGCGGGCTTCTTGTTCGAGACGGGCTGCTTCGAGCGCGAGGGGAATCTGCTCGCGCGATGCGCTCAAGCGATGAAGAGCGATGTTGGTTTCATCCCAGCCCGCGCCGCGACTGGCGGCGGCCTCGATCATTTGCAGCCGGGTTTCGGCTTCAGCGCGCCGCTCCGAGCCTTCGAGCTTGACCTGCTCAAGTCGCTGGCGATCTGCGCGCAGCTCCTCCTGTAAACCGGTCGTGTCCGCGCCCTGAATATAGGCTGTGCGGTTCAGACGACGCTCGACCAGGAGCAGCTCGCGCTTGGTGCTGGCGACGACGCGCGCGGCAGTGATGCGTGAGGCCAGCGTTTCGCGGTAGGCGTCGGCCAGCAAAGGATTTTTCGCTTCAATCTCCTTGAGCGCCTGACGTTCGGCTGGCGTCAATTCCGACATGAACCAGGGCAATTCTTCTGCCGTCACGCCGTCAGCCGCCACCCGGTCGCGCACTTTCTGCGCCCAGTGGCGACGGTAGTACAGGAGAAAAAGAGTGACGGCGAAACCGACGACCGAACCGACGGCGAGCGAAGTCAGGGCGAGCAGGATATTGAGCGCGGCTTCCTGCGACGATGAAAAATATTTTAATAGGAAATAGAACGGCACGGGCAGCGCGACGAGAAAGAAAGCCAGCCAGGGTGCCCATTGAAAGACGCGCGCCACGAGCTTGTCTCGCGCGGTAATCTTGCCGCTTGTTCCCGTCTCGTTCGTGCTCACCTTAAACTTTTCTCCGTTTCCCTTCAGAGACACATGAGAAGCGACGGGCAAACGTGATTCGTCCCCCGCACATCTATTCGTCAACTCACCGTGAAGATCGGCGAATCATAACAAGAGCGCGTGTGTGTTAGCCAGTCCAAAAGAATCGTTGGATTTACCTGCTTGGAGCAATCTCGCGCCCTGTAATATCATGGCAGCTATCGAAAACTCAGTCGAGAAGCCGTAAGGAGAAGTGATGCCTAGCCTGAACAGACCGATCAGCAGCGCGATGATAGCGCTTGCGATGATGAGCGTGGCGGTTGGACCGAAAACGGAGGGCCAGACGCGAAGCTCTGAGCTTAGGGAGAGCGGCCACGCGGTCGGGATTCAAGTCCAGCGCGGCGGCGTCCGCTCTGTGACTATTCCAATCACGGTTCGTCAGAAGGGAAAGGATGCGGCGCAGCGGGAGGTGACGCAAATCGGAGAGTTGACGGTGCGCGAGGACGGCGAAGAGCAAAAAATCCTCTCCGTGCGCGCCTACGGCACAGAGACTCCTATTTCCGTCGCCATCCTGATTCAGGACGACGTGGTCACGTCTATCGGCAACGAGATCAGGCCGCTTGGCGATTTCATCCGTCGCTTGCCGCGAGGCTCGCGGGTCATGGTCGGCTACATCAGAAGCGGCTCGCTCCAAGTGCGGCAAAGATTCACCGCCGACCTGGATCGCGCGGCGGAAGCCTTACGCGCTCCCATCGGCTCTGCGACCGCCGCCCCCTATAATCCATACGTCGAGATTATCGAAGGGCTCAGACGATTTGAGGCCATGCCGAAAGGACGGCGCGCGCTGCTGGTCGTCTCAGACGGAGTGGACATCTCGCGCGGGCTTGATAGCTCCACGCCGGGGCAGAGCGTAGACCTGCAACGTGCTATCAAAGAAGCGCAGCGACAGGGCGTCGCCGTCTACTCCTTTTATGCGCCGAGCGTCACTTCTGCGACGCTTAACAATTTCCGATTGATCTCCAACGGGCAAGGCTCGCTTGAATTGCTGGCGGATGAAACAGGTGGCCGAGCCTTTTTTCAGGGGACGGGCACGCCAGTCAGCTTCAACCCTTTCCTGAAAGACCTCGCCGGAACATTCACACGGCAAATCGCGCTGACCTATCTCTCAACACACCCAAAAAAAGGATTCCACAAGATCGAAGTCAACTCAGGAAGGGAAGACGTAGAGATAGAGCACCCGACAGGATACACGCGATAAAAGGCAAAAGGTAAAAGTAAAAAGGCAAAAGGAAGGCGGAAACCACTTTTAATGTAATGTGGTCTCCGCCTCACTTTTTACTTTTACCTTTTACCTTTTTCCTTCTTTACGCGACTGGCTGCTGATCCGCCGTGCGTCGCCGCTTCATCTCTTTGATTTGAGTCTCAAGAATCTTGAGGTGAAGTTCGAGAAAGACACGCCCTTCGTTGTTGAGCTTGAGGCTGTTTTCAAAATCCTTCCGGGCTTCATCTTCATTGCCTTGAAGAAGATGCGCGAATCCGCGCCCGGCGTAAGCCATCGAAGCGGAACTGGTGCGCGGGCTCAAAGCTATCCCTCTGTCAAAATCCGTGATGGCATCCGGCAAATCGCCTTTGATGAGGCGTGCTTCGGCTCGCTTAATGTAGGAATCAACGTCGCTCGGCGAAACCTGGATGGCTTTGTCAAAGTCCGCGATGGCTCCCTCCAGATCGAACTGGTTGGCGCGGATGTAACCGCGATTGGTGTAAGCCTGCGTGATGTCGCGGTTGTTGAAGGTGATGCGCGAGTCAAGCTCAATGGCTGTTTCGTAGTCCCGGATTGCTTCGTCCAGGTTGCCTTTGGCGCGCAGCGCTTTGCCACGGCTGAGATGGGCTTCGGGCATGCGCGGATTCATCTCGATGGCTTTATTGAAATCAGCGATAGCGCCATCGGTGTCGCCCTTGCTGAACCGGGAGATGCCGCGTTTGACATAACCTTTGGCCGAGTCCGGGTCTTGAGCCAGGGTTGGAATAGACGCAAAGATGACGAGAAGGAAAATCAGGGGTAAGGAAAATCGTCTCATCTAAAAACCTCCCTGAGCTGAAAGAAGCCATGAATACCGGCATTACGGGCGAGGGGCTTATTCTCCGCTCTCCCTGTAACGGCGTCAAGGTTAAAACGCGAAATCAGGGAACACTTCCAGTGTGCAATCCATGATTGTGAGGAGAAACGGTTGCGGCCCTGGCGAGGCGGTTCTACTGAACTGTGGCGGGCAGCAGTGAGCCTCTATGATCGGAAGCAACAGCGTAGCCCTCTCCGATTTTACCGATCATGCCATGAAAATGTATCTCCGAGCCGGAAAGGACGAGCAGCACATCTCCGGCATGATAGCGCGGGTCTTCGAGCTTGAAGCGAACGACCGTCGCCTGCCCGTTCTCCTGCTCAAGCACCTCAAACTCGAACTCTTCAGCGCCAACCACGTAGGTCTGTGAATTATTAGCGGTTTTTTGTTCTTCAGGCATAAACGATTACCTCGGCGGGCTTGATTCGCCCAAATCGGTAGATTATTAATAAAGTCCGTGCAGTTTAACAGCATCTCTTACTGTGAGCCTAACCGTAACCTGAACCCAAAGCGCATGAGAATCGGCGGGCTGACCGTTCTCACAGGCGTCAGCCCCGTGCTGTAGCGTTGATTGAAAAGATTCTCGAAGGCAGCGAAGACTTCCCATTTGCGCGTGATCCGGCGCGAAATGAACGCGTCGAGCGTGAAATATTTTTCAAGACGAAAACGGTTCTGATCGTCATCAAACTGCGCGCCTGATGCGCGGCCTTGAAGCCCCAGCGTGATGCGCGAAGGATTCACGTAGCGCGCCTGAAACGTCAACTGGTGACGCGCCACCTGCGGAATCAGCAGACCCTCAAGCTGAGTGTTCACAGGGAAACTCAACACGGTCGCATCCGCGAAGAGATAGCCCCCCGATACCGTCACGCGATTCGTCAGGCGAGCGTCCCATTCAACTTCGATGCCGCGCGAGCGTGTGCGCCCCAGATTCTGTCTCTGCCGCGTGATGAGTGTCGGGGTGATTGCGAGCGTGACATTGGCTATGGGGCGCGCGATTTCCGTCCAGGAAACGGCAGCGCGAACGCTCAGTTTGTGATTGAAAGAACTAAAATTTGCCCCCGCTTCACCGCCGGACAGTCGCTCGGCGCGCAGGTTTTCGTTTGCCAGCGTCAGCACATCACCGACGCGGAAACTCCTGTACAATTCGTTGAGCGTCGGCTGGCGAAAGGCGCGCGTCACGCTGGCATAGAGCGAAAGATCATCCGCAGGTTTGTAGAGCAGAGAGAGATGCGGACTAAATGCTGTTTCGGTTCGATCCGGGAAAGCAATGCTGCTCGCCGGGGCGGGCGAGAGAGGGCGTGTCGTCGAGAACGCGTCGTAGTTTCGCCAGCGATCAATGCGCGCTCCCGCTGTGATGAACAACCTCGGAGCAACATGAACGATGTCTTCAAAGAAGAAACCGAGTGATCGTTCACGCCCGCCCGCGCCGACGAGCGCGGTGGAGCGCCCATTGACAAAGGCAATCTCGTCGCTCGCGCCGCGCACCTCGCGCGCTTCGAGTCCGGCAATCAGCGTTTGTCTTTTCAAGACGGCGCGCGACCACTGAATTGAAAGACCTGCCGATTGCGCGGGAACGCGCTGAACTCTTGTGAGCGCCTCAAGGCTGCGGTCGGAATTGACAGCGGAGAAGTTTTGATCGAAGACCTGTGTGCCGCCGTAAGCCCGAAGAGTGAGCGCGCCCATTTGGGAGGAGTGCCAGTCGCCGCCCGCTACGAATTGGCGTATGTGCGTGCGATTGAGCTGGAGCGGCGTGCCGTTGGAACGTGCCTCGCCAAAGACAGAGGCGCGGGCGAAGATGTTTGCCGAGTCTGAAAGCGTCCGCTCAATGGTCAATCGAGCGACGGCGCTGCGTGAGTTGGCAGGCGTGTCCACGCGCCCGCGCTCTCGTCCGTCAACGATGATGTAGCCGTCCGTGCGAAACGTCTCCGCGCTGATGCTGGCAGACCAGCGGCCTCTTCGACCGGCGGCAAAAAGGGAAGCGTCAGCCGTTTGTTGATTCCCATAAGATGTTTCAAGGAGCAACGCGGGTTGGCGTGCTTCGCGCGTGAAGATATTGACGACGCCTCCGAGCGCCGCGCTGCCGTAGAGGTGAGATGCGCCGCCCCGCAGCACTTCGACGCTCTTAATGGAGGTTCTTGGGACACGACTCCAGTAAACCCAGCCACCGAAAGGATCATTGAGCGGGACGCCGTCAGCCAGCACGACGGCGCGGCTTGCGCCGCTCGCGCCCGTTCCGCGCAAAGAGACGCCTTGCGATGTCGGGTTGGCCGTGCGACTGCCCGACCTGCGGAAAAGACTGAAGCCGGGCACTTGACGCAGCGCATCGTCGAGCGTGGCGGCTGCCGTTGCAGAAAGCTCCGTCGAGGAAAGCGAGACGATGCTCGCGGCTGTATCTTCGAGTCGCGTTTGTGTGCGCGTTGCCGTCACAGTGACCTGCTCTGAGAGCGGAGCAGGGACAAGCACTATTTCCCATGCGGGCGAGTTCGCTTGAATCGCGCTCAGCTTGCTCTCTAATGGAGCGAAGCCTTGAGCATCAACAGACAAGGTCACGTCCGGCGTTGTTGCCGCATCGATTCTGAAGTGCCCGTCCGCGTCTGTCGTCGCTTCCGCGATGACATGGGAGTCGCTTTTTAGCGTGACTTTGGCGAGGGCGATTGGCGCACCAGTTTGGTCTTGAACGATACCTTCAAGTCGAATGTTGGAAGATTGCGCGTGCGCCGCAGTCAGACAGAGAAAAAGAATGAAGGCGCAGGTGAAGATGCGGGCAGCAGGTAGTTCACCACAGAGACACGGAGAACACGGAGGATGCACAGAGGAATTCAAATCTCTGTGCCCCCTCTGCGCTCTCTGTGTCTCTGTGGTGAATTGCTCTTTACGCGACACTCAACTGAAATTCTCTCTAACGTCTCTACCGGGGAGAACGATCTTTCCTGCGAACATAGTAAACCACACCCCCGTGGTCATCCGTGAAGAGAAACGCGTCCGCCCCCATCCTCATAATGTCCGCCGGGCGACCATAAACCGTGCCGTTTTGCAGGAAGCCGTTGATGAAATCAACGATCTGCCCGCCCTGCCTGACCCGCACAATGCTGTGGCCGCGATTCATTTTGTGATCCGACGAGCCATGCAGGGCGACCAAAAAAGAACTCCTGAGATTCGTTGATGAGCTATCGGAATCGAAATATTCCAGGCCGAGCGGTGAGCTATGCGCGCTGAAAGCGGCGTAGGCCGCAGGTACGTTCTTGCAGCCGGTGTTCTTGACGGAAGATTGGAATTGCGGGTCGGCGTAGATTCTTGCTTGTTGCTGGTAGCAATAAGGCCAGCCGTAGCTCAAGCCTTGTTTGACGACATACATCGTGTCCGAAGGCTTGTTATCGCCGAGATGGTCTGCGCCCATGTTGGTGGCGAACAGTTGCGCGCCGACCCATTTCATCCCGACGGCGTTTCTTAAACCCCTGGCATACACTTTTCGATTCGAGCCGTCCGGGTTCATCTCAATCACGCTCGCCCTGATCGCTTCCTTTTCTTCACACGCGTTGCAACTGCTGCCCACCGAAACATAAAGCTTACCGTTTGGGCCAAACGCGACGGTGCGCGTCAGATGCCACCCGCCATACTTGTAGCTCAGCCCATAGTCGGGAAATTCTGCGAGCACTTGCGGCCTGCCCGTGGGCGCATTGTCGCCGTTGCGATAACGATAGCGCACCAGGCTGTCTGTCAGCGCAAGATAAAACCAACTGTTGCCACGCTCGTCCGTGTGAAAGCAGATGCTGTTGGGATTGCGAAGATTCGTCATGTAGGTCGTGACTTTACCGAAGCGTCCACGTCGCTCATCGAAATCTTCGAGAATATAAACAGCGCCCCTTTTGTTGTCCGTCAGGTTGAACATGTCCGTGACGAAGATGCGGTTGTCAGGACTTTTCGTCATGAAGCGAACGCGCTTCAAGCCCTCGGCGGCAACCGTAATCTCAAACTCCTCCGGGAGATTAAGGTTGAAAGTAACGCCTTTCGACAGGGAGATTTTATGCGGCGTTAATCTGAGTCCGCGATTCTGCGCGGGGACAGAAAGCACACTGAGAAAGCTGAGAAGGATAAACGCAAGCGATTTTTTCATATTCGATGTCCGGTCAAAAAAGTTGTTACCTGCTTCTAAGCCAACTTCAATGGGAAGTCAATAGGGCTTCTGTTCTCTTCCGCTTTGAGAATCAGAGCGCAGGAAAGCATAATGCGATTCTTAAGTTTCGTTCATCATCATCCGGCGTGAGGCAGGCTTTGGCAACCGACGAAGAGAAACAGAGGACACTGAAGATTATCGGGCAACTCAAGCGAGAGTACCCGGACGCGCGTTGCTCACTTAATCACTCGACGCCGCTTGAGCTGCTCGTGGCGACGATTCTTTCCGCCCAATGCACGGACGAGCGCGTCAACATCGTGACCGCCGATCTCTTCAGGAAATATCGCCGCGCGGAAGATTATTACGGCGTCGAGCAAGCGGAGCTTGAGCAGGACATCCGCTCGACTGGTTTTTTTCGCAACAAGGCGAAAGCTATTCAGGGGGCGTGCCGCCTCATTGCCGAACAGCATCAAGGTCGTGTGCCGGAAAATCTGGATGAACTCATTGCCCTGCCGGGTGTTGCCCGGAAAACTGCGAACGTCGTTCTCGGCAACGCCTTCGGCATCACCTCCGGCATAGTCGTTGACACACACGTCGCGCGGCTGTCGGAACGTCTTGGGCTCTCCGCAGAAAAGCAGCCTGAGAAAATCGAGCGCGATTTGATGGAGCTGGTGCCGCGCAAGGATTGGATTTATTTCTCGCACCTGCTGATCGCGCATGGCCGCAAAATCTGCAAGGCTCGGACACCTCTGTGCGCTGAATGCGTGGTCGAGAAATTTTGTCCGTCGTCTTTACTCAAAAGGGCTGGCGAAGAGATATAAATCGGTAATCTAGAGCACATCTCATAAATGCTAAAAAGCGTGAACCACGAAATGATACGAAACGACACGAAACAATTTTAGTGCGCTTTCGTGTGGTTTAGTGGTTTCGCTCTGAAGGCTTTGTTATTTATGAGACTGCCTATAGTCACCTACGCCTTTAACTGGAGATTGCAAATTTTAATTCTTTGTCCTATCCTCGCCGCCGTCCAAAACATTAAAGCGAGTTGACTCAATTAGCGACTGAATAATCATGCAAACATCGCCTCAGCAAACGAACCAGGAAAAAGTACATCGTTACCCGTGCCCGGCCTGCGGCGCGATTCTCGTCTTTGAGCCGAAGGACGGCGCTTTATCCTGTCCCTACTGCGGGCACAAGGAACAGATTCCGCAGAGCGCAGACGAGGTGCAGGAGCGTTCCTTCGAGCAATATCTACAACCGCGCGCAGACCAGTTGGAGGTGCTGGCCGCTGGCGCGCTCGAAGTTCAGTGTTCGAGTTGCGGCGCGACCGTCACCTTCGTTCCGCCGGAGGTGGCGAGCGAGTGTGACTTTTGCGGCGCGAAGATCGTGGTGCAGCCAAAGTCTGCTGACCCGACGGTTGCTCCCGAAGGCGTCCTCCCCTTTAGCATCCCGCAGCAACAGGCTACCGCGAACGTTAAGCAGTGGATTTCCTCGCGCTGGTTTGCGCCCAACGCCCTGAAGAAATTTGCCACGCCCGAAGCGATAGACGGCATCTACCTACCATTCTGGACTTACGACGCCAACACCGTGAGCTATTATTCGGGACAGCGCGGAGAATATTATTACGTGACGGAAACCTACACGGAGACGGACGCACAAGGAAACACCCAGACCCGAACAAGACAGGTGCGACACACGCGTTGGTATCCGGTCTCCGGCACGGTCACGCGCTGGTTCGACGATATTCTCATCCCCGCCACGAAGTCTCTACCTGTAAAGCGTCTCCATGCGCTTGAGCCTTGGGACTTGCCCGAAATCAAATCCTACGAGCCAGCCTATCTCTCCGGCTTCAAAGCGCAACGCTATCAGGTGGAATTAGCGGAAGGCTTCGAGCAGGCCAAAGCGATTGCGGCTGGCATTATTCAGGGTGATGTTCGCAGCGACATCGGCGGCGACGAGCAGATGATCTCGGACATCAAGACGCACTATTCCGCGATTACCTTCAAGCATTTGCTGCTGCCCGTCTACGCTGGGGCTTACAGGCTGAATCAAAAAGTCTTTCAGGTTGTGGTCAACGGGCGGACGGGCGAGGTGCAGGGCGACCGGCCTTACAGCTTCTGGAAGATAACGCTTTTCATCCTGACCATCCTGCTCGTCATCGGCGTGATTTATCTTCTGGCCAATTCCAGATGAGGCAGACGACCAAATGAGATTAATGAGACATCTCGCCTTATCAATTAGTCAATATTTCCTTCTTCGTTGGGAGGGATATTTGAAAAATAACCCATAAGTCCTCCTTAGCTGGAGGGCGTTCTACTACAAGACCCCGACTGCAATGCCTTGTGCCTCACTTCCTTTTGTTATATATACCGGCCATGAGCATAACTTATGATGAAGACGGTAAAATGGCGGATGCCAATAAACTACTCGATGAAGCCAAGACATTTTTGTATATGGGTAAAGTTAGAGAAGCAAGAAAAGTTTGGGATCAGGAACCCATGAAAGATGATCGTGTGTATCACGAAACTTTTTGGAATAAGGTTTATGAAGACTGCTATAAGGAAGGCTATTTAAAAACTTCTTGGTGGAAACGGGTTTTGGGAAGGGTAACCCGTAAATAAAAGACCCACCATTTCTAGTAGGCCTCTCTTTTATTCTACTGTTTCCATGGAATGGGGCGGCTAGAGGGACTCGAACCCTCGACCTCTTGAACCACAATCAAGCGTTCTAACCAACTGAACTATAGCCGCCATACCTGTCTTCAGGTCTGTTAAAAATTACATCACTCAGCGTATTTCTGCAAGCATGATCGTTCAAGTGAATGCCCCCGGCTGGACTCGAACCAGCGGCCCTCTGCTTAGCCTACTACTCCAGGTTTCCCTGGCCTCAAAAATCGAGTTGTAGTCTGGACTATATCTTGGGCATTTCAGCCCGGATGCGTGTAGTCTCTACGCGATAAGATGACCGCGCTGATTTAGCTGCTTAATCTTATCCATCAAAGCGCTTCTATCTTCGTATCTAAGTTTCCCTCTTTGTCCGGCTAGGCTGACAAATTCCAACATGATTTTGGCTTGGTCAGCTTTACCGATAAAGAAAGGAAGCATCAATCCGATTAAATGCTGCAAAGATGAATAATTTTTGACTTTAATTCGCATTACTCTGCGTCCCCGTTGATGACCGTTTTTCGGGTCATGGTAGTAATACTTGATGTCAAGAGCATCAAGAATTTCTCTACAACGGTTCAACAATAAGCAATTTGAATTAGTTATCGTCAAGCTAGCCGATATTGAAGGATTTTCCGCATCAATACGATTATTATTGAAAATCGAAAAGCACCCTTCGCCATCTATTACTCCTGCCAGCCATGCTAAATCAATGTCATGCACTTGCATCTTGCTTCGCTCGGTATTGTCATGGAAGCCTTGCGGCTTCTTTAGAGTTCCACCGATATAGCACCCTCCACTGTACGGATTACTTATTCTCCGCACAGGCTCCTGTTTGAAGGCAGATGCTCTATCCACTGAGCTACGGGAGCACATCAATTTGAAGCGAAAGGATGTTAGCATGCCGATTACGGTCTGCGTCAACCGGGCATTAAGTATCACCAGGCAACGTTAGAAGTTCCACCAAATTAACGGGTCAAGCACGTCAGTGTTTATGGTAAAGTTACTGCGTTACTGACCGAGCGCCAATGCAACACCGCAAGAATCAATCACGCTGGATTGCCCTGATGATCGCCACCGGCATCGCGCTTTATCTGTGCTGGCGGATGCTGCAACCGTTTGTTGAAGTGCTGGCGTGGGCTACCGTCCTGGTCGTCGCATTCTATCCCGTGCACAGGCGACTGCTGGCGCACACGAAGCGACCCGCAGTTAGCGCAGCCCTGTCGAGCCTTCTTGTCGTCGTGACAATCCTTCTTCCCGTCACACTCATTGCCTTCGCTCTCGTCCATGAATTGTCAGGCTTTGCCGATAATCTGAAAGCGAATGTCTCTGCGCTGCTCGACCCAAACTCGCCTGTGACGGGGCGCTTCCTCAACTGGCTGGGGCAATACGTGAATGTCGAGCAGTTGCGCTCGCAGGATTTTCTGGCGGAGCGGCTGAAGGGAATGGGCGGAGTGATAGCGGGACGCACGCTCGGTTTTGTCGGGGGAGTGGTCGGGGTCATCATCGAAATCTTCTTCGTGATCTTCACCATGTACTATCTCTTCCGCGATGGCCACAAAATCGTGAGCGTTCTGCCTGACGTGCTGCCTCTGGAAAGAACGCAGAGCGAAAAAATCCTCGCCCGCACGCGTGAAGTAATCTCGGCGAGTCTTTATGGCGTGCTCGTCATCGCCTCGATTCAAGGCGCGCTGGGCGGTTTGATGTTCTGGGTTCTGGGTCTGCCTTCTCCGCTCGTCTGGGCTGTCGTGATGACTCTGCTCTCGATGATCCCGATGGCCGGAGCCTTCATCGTCTGGGTTCCGGCGGCGATTTTCCTCGCCGTCTCCGGGTTCTGGATCAAAGCAATTATCCTGACCGCTTGGGGGGCGCTCGTCATCGGGACGATTGACAATTTCCTGCGCCCGAAACTGGTCGGCGAAAAGACAAAGCTGCACGAGCTTTTCATCTTCTTTTCTGTCATTGGCGGGTTGCGGGTCTTTGGCATCCTCGGCATCGTGCTGGGGCCTGTGGTGTTGGCGATTACGCTCGCGCTGTTGGATGTTTTCAGGCAAGTTGATAAGACAGATGAAGAGACGCCGCAGGAATCAACGCACATCGAGCAGGTTGCTTTGAATGGCACTGTCCCTGCTTCCGAGACTGGCTAGGGATGAACCGCGCGGAGCTTCAATACTTCAGGACTTCAATCAAGAAAAACATCTCGCATTCAACTGACCGAGGATCACTGTGACAATTGACGAAACGAAAAACCCCTGGCAAAAGCTTGCCTCCAGGGAGGTGTACGATAATGTCTGGATTAACGTGCGCGAAGATTCCGTCATTCGTCCTGATAATGAACCGGGCATCTACGGTGTCGTCCATTTCAAAAACATTGCCATCGGTATTCTCGCCATCGAAGACGAGTTCATCTATCTGGTCGGCCAGTATCGCTACGCGCTCGATAGATATTCCTGGGAGATTCCTGAAGGAGGCTGCGGCGAAGGCGAAGAGCCACTCGCTGCGGCGCGGCGTGAACTCGAAGAAGAAACGGGTTTGCACGCCGAGAGATGGGAAAAGATAGGCGAGGCTCACCTCTCAAATTCGGTCACAGACGAGCTTGCCATCTGGTTTCTCGCCACAGGACTCACACAGGGCAAGCATAGCTCGGAAGGAGCTGAACAGCTTCAAGTCCGTCGCGTGACCTTTCAGGAGGCATTGGAGATGGCGCTCAGGGGTGAGATTACGGATGCGTTGAGCTTGCTGGCAATTATGCAGTATCAGATTACAGCCCGGAGTTGAAAAAGCAGATTTGATGAAAAAGTCTTAGGGCGTAGCATAAATATTAATGACAGGAGTTTCCCCTATATACTCAACTTCGTAAGGCGGAATGAATGAGATTCTGTCTTTGTCTTCTGCCATGCCGAAAGTAAAAGTAAGTTGAGTCGTGCGGTTATCAGCACCAGGCGCGAACTTCCAGAGACGCGCGGCTTGCATCGTGACTGCCTCCAAAAGCTTGTGCCCCTCTATCCGCTTTGCTTTTGTTACATCGCCAGCATCATTGATCTTTACTTCAACAATAACTTTACCCTCTGCCCTTGCAGCCCTAGCTATTGGGGGATATGTCGAAGGCGCAACGGCCTTAGTTACTATTGGCCGTTCATCAATGGGCAGGGTCACTCCTATGGAAAGGATTGCAGAGGCCACTATGGTAGCAGCAAGAAACAAGCGCTTCATGTTTATTCACCTTCATTCCAAAAAAGTTGGCTCTATGCCAGGCTCGTACATTGATTAGACCTGTTGCGTGATAAGGCTTCAAGAGCTAAGTTTGCGTAACGGAGTCATCCAATATGTCCCTCTATCACAAACTCAGCCGGAAGCCGCAACTGTTTCTCTCCGTCACAGGCATGAACCTT